>CAWHQY010000011.1:0-149339 GCA_963831505.1 uncultured Alphaproteobacteria bacterium
GCGTGCC
Source organism: uncultured Alphaproteobacteria bacterium (assembly GCA_963831505.1). Classification (GTDB taxonomy): domain Bacteria; phylum Pseudomonadota; class Alphaproteobacteria; order Rhizobiales; family Xanthobacteraceae; genus Bradyrhizobium. The sequence goes on from CAWHQY010000011.1 coordinate 8, forward strand.
GGGTTCTTCTCCTCCGGAGCCAAGTGATGGGCTCAACTCTCTCCGTCGACAGGGATGGCCACATTCTTTCGTGGAGCCGGGACGCCGAAGAGCTGCTCGGCTATTCCGAGCAGGAGGCGGTCGGGCAGTCGATCGAGCTGATCATCCCGCCGCATCTGCGCGGACGGCATCATGCCGGCTTCCGGCGGTTCACCGAGACGGGCATCAGCGCCTTGCCGGAAGTCTCGACGACACAGGCCGTTCACAAGACCGGGACGACCATGAAGGTCCGGATCTCCGTGAGGGCCGTTTATGGCGAGCAGCAGGACATCATCGCCGTGGAAGCGGTGATGTTTCGATAGGGGGATGAGGAGCAGCCAGCACTCATCGTCGCCGGCAATATCGGCCTCAACTCCTCAACGCCACCCGGATCATCCGGGCCAGCTCCGGCTTGCGATAGGGTTTGGCGAGCAAGAGCACGCCTTCGTCGAGCCGGCCGTGATGCAGGATCGCGTTCTCGGTATAGCCTGATGTAAACAAGGTCTTCAGCGAAGGCCGGCGCTTTAGCGCCTGGTCGACCAACTGGCGTCCATTCATGCCGCCGGGCATGATGACGTCGGTGAACAGGAGATCGACATCCGCGCCGTTGTCGATGATCTTCAAGGCCTCCGCCGCGTTGGCGGCTTCCAGCGTTGCATAGCCGAGGCTTGCGACCTGCGCCATGACATATGTGCGCACCAGCGCGTCGTCCTCGACGATGAGCACCGTCTCGCTGCCTCGCTCGATCGACGCGGACGCAGCCGTGTCCACGATGGCCTGACCCTGTCCGGTCGAGCGCGGCAGGTAAATCCTCACGGTAGTGCCGTGGCCTTCCTCGCTGTAGATCTTGATGTGTCCGCCGGACTGCTTGACGAAGCCGAACACCATGCTGAGCCCGAGGCCGGTGCCCTTGCCGACCTCCTTGGTGGTGAAGAAGGGATCGAACACTTTCTCGATCAGATCGGCGGCAATTCCGGTGCCGGTGTCGCTGACGGCGATCATCACGTAGTCGCCCGGTCCGACCTCGGAGTTCAGGCGCGCATAGTCCTCGTCGAGATGGACGTTGCGCGTCTCGAGGGTGAGCTTGCCGCCGCGCGGCATCGCATCGCGCGCATTCAGGGCAAGATTGAGGACCGCGGTGGTGAGCTGGTTGGGATCGACCAGTGTCGGCCAGGCTTCATCCGCAAGCTTCGGTGAAATCTCGATCTGCTCGCCAAGCGTCGGATGCAGCAATTTGGCGGCCTCGACGATCAGGGAGTTGACGTCGATCTCGACCGGCTGCAGCGGCTGCCTGCGCGCAAATGCAAGCAGATGCTTGGTGAGCTGCGCGCCGCGTTCGGCGGCATCGTCGATCAGCTTGGCGATCGAGACGAATTCGGGCTTGTCGGCCACCGCCTCGGTCAGGATGCCGATCGTGCCGGTGATGACCGTGAGAATGTTGTTGAAGTCGTGGGCGACGCCGCCGGTGAGCTGGCCGATCGCGTCCATCTTCTGGGCCTGCCGGAGCTGGGCTTCGGCGGCGCGTTTCTCGGAGACATCGCGGCCGATGAAGAAATGCCGCCGCACCGGCTCGGACCAGCTCCCCATCCAGTTCAGCGTCACGATGTGTTGTCCATCCCTGTGCGGATACCGCGCCTCGAAACTGCGCACCTGCAACCCGCGCCGCGCGGCGCGCATTTCCTGCCGCGTGCTCTCGAGATCGTCGGGATGGATGAAGTCGACCGCGCTGCGCCCGACCATCTCTTCGGGCCGGTAACCCAGGATGTTCGCCACACTGGGGCTGACCTGGATGAAATTTCCGATGCCGTCCGTCACCAGGATCAGGTCCTGCGACGTTTCGAAGATGCGCTGCCGCTCCTCGGTCTCGCGGTTCAACGCCGTCTCGGTTCGCTTGCTCTCGGTGATGTCGCGGGCGATCTTCGAGGCGCCGGTGATGTGGCCTGCGGCCGACCGGATCGGAGAGAAGGTGAGCGACACGTCGACGCTTTGGCCGTCCTTGTGCACACGGACCGTCTCGAACTGCTCGATCCGTTCGCCGCGGTTGACCTGCCCGAGAATCCTGTCGGCTTCCTCGCGCCGATGCGGCGGAACGATCAGGGCAATATGCTCGCCGACGGCTTCAGTCGCGGAATAGCCGAACAGGCGCTCGGCGGCACGATTCCAGGCCGTGATGGTGCCGTCGAGCGCCGTGGTGATGATGGCGTCGTTGGAGGACTCGACCACCGCGCTGAACAGCCGTTCGCGCACGGTGTGCTGGTCGCGCACGAAAGCCGCCTCGCGCCGCATCGACCGGACCAGGCGCGACATCTGGGCCTGCAGGGCGACGTTGTCGATCAGCAAGACCGCCAGCACGAAACTTGCCGCGCAGAGCCCGTAAATACGCCCGGCATAGAAGCCGAGATCGAAGCGCGCGACGTTGAGGATCGCCGAAAGCGCGATGTCGAACAGCCAGGCGCAGAGCACGACCATCAGCCAGATGTCGATCACCGAGTGCGGACGGCGAAACCACAGGACGAACAGCGCCGCGAGGCTCAGCGCCCATACCGCCGACACGACGCCGATCATGGTGGGCGTGTAGCGGCCCTGGCTCAGCAGCGTCGGCAGGAAGTCATGGCCGCCGGTGACGATCCAGCTGAAGGCGACGATGGCGACGCCGACCGCGCCGATACAGGCGAGGATTGCGCGGGGCGTGGACAACTTGACCTTGGGCCCGCCGTCGCGCGCCTTGTTGAGGCCGTAACCGATGACAAGCAGCGGAAAGCCGCCGTGCCAGATCATGTAGAGCCAGACGGTGGTTTGGGGGCCGGCGTCGAACAACCCCGCCGGCGTGAACAGGCCGGGAAAGGTCAGGGCATGGACGACAGCGGCGGCGGCCGTGAAGAGATAGCCGCTGGCGAGGAACAGGAGCGCCCGCGAGCGCAGGATCGCAAACTGCGACAGCAGCAGCACCGCGGTGATGATATCGTTGATCGCAAGCGCCGACTGGTAACTCGCGACAAAGGCCGGCACGGGGGCAAGCGGAACACCGGCAAAGGGAACCGCAATCGCGAACAGCGCGGCGGAGACGCCGACGACCGCCGATGCTGCAGTGCGGTCGACCCCGCTGGCAGGCAGGGTCGACAGAAAGATGTTGCGGTCGCCGACCATCTGCATGCGCGCCTCCCGCGAACGGAACCGAACGCGGTATCACTATGACCCTATTATCGATTTCAGGGAATCAACCCAGAGTTACATATCACCGAACTAGTCCAAGGGCCAAAACCGACCTTAGTTCCAGGTAATCGTCCCTTTAACTGACGAGCCGAAAATTGCACCGGCGCTTCGTCGAAATCCAGTGGTTCCATGGTAGGGTTGCCATGCGATGATCCCGGAGTGAGCAATGCCCCGCATTCTCGTTGTCGATGACCAGAAGGACGTGCGCGCGATGCTCTGCATGGTGCTGCGCGTCAACCGCTTCGATGTCACCGAGGCCGACAGCATCAAGTCGGGGTTGCGGGCATTTGTCGAGCAGGACTACGACGCCGTGGTCGTCGACATCTTCCTGAAGGACGAAAACGGCTTTGACCTGATGGTTGCGATGCGCGAGCGCGCGCCCAATCTGCCGGTCGTCGCAGTCTCCGGAATGACCACGCTCGATTCGGTTGCGCGGACGTCGGAATTGTCCAACGTCGTGTGCCTGCAGAAACCGTTCCGGCCGGTCGACTTGATCCGCGCCATCGAAACCGCACGGGCATCGGTCGGGCAGCAAGGCGGGGCTGCGCGGATGACGGGCTGACCCGTCAAAACAAAACGCCCCGGCGAACCGGGGCGTTTGATCGCGAGATAGTCGCGAGCGTTCAGGAACCCTTCGGATTGATCTCGGTGTAGCCGCCCTTGTCATCCCATTTGTAGACGACATAGTCGATCTGCTTGATGTCGCCCTTGGCGTCGAACTCTATCGTGCCGATCACGGTGTCCCACGATGCCGCGCCTTGATCGTGTCCATCACCTTCTTCGGGTCGGTGGTGCCGGCCTTCGCGACGGCCTTCGACCATACCTGGAACGCGGCGTAGGTGTAGAGGGTGTAGCCTTCGGGGTCGATGTTCTTGGCCTTGAACTTGTCGACGATCGCCTTCGCGGTCGGCTTCTTGCGCGGATCGGGCCCGAAGGTGAACAGCGTCCCTTCGGCGGCCGGGCCGGTGATCGAGGCGAACTCCTTGTCGGCCAGCGCATCTCCCGCCATCAGCACGGTCTTCAGGCCCTGGTCGCGCATCTGACGGATGATCAGGCCGGATTCCTGATGGTAGCCGCCGACATAGACGAGATCGATGTTCTCGCGCTTCAGGCGCGAGACGATGGCGTTAAAGTCCTTGTCGCCCTTGTTGTAGGATTCGTACAGCTTTTCGGTGACGCCGGCCTTGTTGAGCGCCTTCTTGGTCTCGTCGGCAAGGCCTTTGCCGTAGGTGGTCTTGTCGTTCAGGATCGCGATGTTCTTGCCCTTGTAGTTCTTGGCGATGTAATTGCCGGCGACGGCGCCCTGCTGGTCGTCGCGGCCGCAGACGCGCGCCACGTTCCAGAGCTTGCGCTCGGTGAAGAGCGGGTTGGTCGAGGCCGGCGTGATCTGCAGGACGTTGCCGTCGGCATAGGCCTCGGAGGCGGGGATCGACGACGACGAGCAGTAATGGCCGGCGACGAACGGGACTTTGGCGCTGCCGATCTTTTCGGCGATCGAGCGCGCCTGCTTGGGATCGCAGGCATCGTCCTCGACGCTGAGCGCGAGCTTCTTGCCGAGCACGCCGCCGGCGGCGTTGAGGTCGGCCACCGCCATCTCGGCGCCGTTCTTCATCTGCCGGCCGAACGCGGATTCGCCGCCCGTCATCGGGCCTGCGACGGCGACGGGTATGTCTTGCGCAAGTGCTGCCGTCGACAGCAGCGAGCGTTGCGCCAAATGCCAGGCCGATGAGTTTTACTGATTTCATGAGGGGTCCTCGCGATCACCTTGGGTCTGTCCCCGGACACGCCGGGTAATCGAACCTATTGTCGGCTGATTTTGCCGTGAAGTCATCGGCAATTTTCAGGCAAATCAGGGGTCGCTTCGCAGCATGTTGCCGCAAGGGCTTGGCGGCTATCCCCGGCGGCCGCCCTCCAGATAGGCAGCGCGGATTTCCGGGCGCTGCAAGAGCTCGGCCCCGGTTCCTTTCAGCGTGATCAGGCCGTTGACCATGACATAGCCGCGATGGGCGAGCTTCAGGGCATGGTTGGCGTTCTGCTCGACGATCAGCACGGTCAGCCCGTCCTGACGATTGAGGGTGCGGATGGCATCGAAGATCTGGCGCGCGATCAGGGGGGCGAGCCCCAGCGACGGCTCGTCGAGCAGCAGGAGGCGGGGGCGGCTCATCAGGGCGCGGCCGATGGCCAGCATCTGCTGCTCGCCGCCGGACAGCGTGCCACCGCGCTGGGCGAGGCGCTCCTTCAGGCGCGGGAACAGGGCGAACACGCGCTCCAGACCGCTGGTGCGCTCCGCCTCGCTGGAGGCGGTCGCGTCCGCGCCCATCTGCAGGTTTTCGGCGACGCTCATGCGCGGGAAAATCCGGCGGCCCTCCGGCGCTTGCGCGATCCGCAGCCGCGCGATCTCGTGGGTGGCGACAGCGGTGATGTCGCGGCCCTCGAACAGGATCTGGCCCGAGCGGGCGCGCGGCCGGCCGAAGATCGTCATCATCAGCGTCGACTTGCCGGCGCCGTTGGCGCCGATCAGGGCGACGATCTCGCCCGCATCGATCTCGAGATCGACGCCCTTCAGCGCCTCGATCTTGCCGTAGGCCGCGCGGAGATTGCGGATCGCGAGCAGGGGCGAGAAGGGCGCGGTCATGACCACCGCTCTCCGTCGTCAACGTTATTGCTCGTCATTCCGGGGCGATGCGAAGCATCGAACTCCGGTGTGCAATTGCGCACCTGAGAATCTCGAGATTCCGGGCCTGGTGCTTCGCACCATCCCGGAATGACGGTGAATGGGAATGCCGCCATCACGTGCCGCTCTCCATGACGGCGATGGCTTCCTCTTCGTCGGCGCCGAGATAGGCCGCGATCACCTTGGGATCGTCGCGCACCTGTTGCGGCGAGCCCTCGGCGATCTTGACGCCATAATCCATCACCACGATGTGGTCGGAGATTTCCATCACCACGCTCATGTCGTGCTCGATCAGGAGCACGGAGGTGCCTTGCTCGTTGCGGATCGAGCGCAGCAATTCGCTCAACGCGGCGCTTTCGCGCGCATTCAACCCGGCGGCGGGTTCATCCAGGCAGAGCAGCGCGGGTTCGGTGCACATCGCGCGTGCGATCTCGAGCCGGCGCTGGTCGCCATAGGGCAGATTGCCGGCGGCGTCGTCGGCGCGCTCGAGCAAGCCGATCCGTTCGAGCCAGAACTTGGAGAGGTCGATCGCGCGTTTCTCGGCCGCTCGATAGCCGGGCGCGCCGATCAGGCCGAGAAAGGTCAGCCCCGAGGCCAGCATCAGCGCGTTGTGCTGGGCCACCATAAGGTTCTCCAGCGCGGTCATGCCCGGAAACAGGCGGATGTTCTGGAAGGTGCGCGCGACCTTCGCCTGCTTGGAGATGCGGAAATCCTTCAGCCGCTCCAGCGCGATTCCCCCCGCATCGTCGCGCGTCAGCCGCATGGTGCCGCCGGTCGGCTTGTAGAAGCCGGTGATGCAGTTGAACACGGTGGTCTTGCCGGCGCCGTTCGGTCCGATCAGCGCGGTGATGTTGCGGCGGCCCGCGGCGAAGGAGAGATCGTTGACGGCGACGATGCCGCCGAAGCGCATGGTCAGGTGCTCGACGGTGAGGATGTTGCCGCCGCTCATCCGTGTCCCTCCTTGACGAGGTCGGAGGAGATCGCCTGCGACTGCTTCAGGTACACGGTGGGCGCGCGGTGGCCGATCAGGCCGCGCGGCCGCCAGATCATCAGGAGCACCATGGCGACGCCGAACACCAGCATGCGGTATTGGTCGAGGCCGCGGAACAGTTCGAAGCCGCCGATCATGGCAAGCGCGGCAAGCGCCACGCCGAGCTGCGAGCCCATGCCGCCGAGCACGACGATGGCGAGCACCAGCGCCAATTCCTGGAAGGTGAAGGATTCCGGGCTGATGAAGCCCTGCCGTGTCGCAAAGAACGCGCCGGCAAAGCCGCCGAACATCGCACCGGTCGCGAACGCCGTGAGCTTGGTCGTGGTGGTGTTGATGCCGAGCGCGCGGCAGGCGACCTCGTCCTCGCGCAGCGCCTCCCAGGCCCGTCCGATCGGCAGCCGCCGCAGCCGGATCGTCACCCAGTTGGTGAGGAGCGCGAGGGCCAGGATCAAGTAGAACAGGAACACGATGCGGTGGGTCGGCGAGAACTCGATGCCGAGTCTTGCCGCGAGCCCGTCTTCGCCCGGCGTCAGCGGGATGCCGAAAAAGCTCGGCCGCGGGATGCCGGAGACGCCGTTCGGGCCGCCGGTCAGACTCTGCCAGTTGATGATGACGAGGCGGATGATCTCGCCGAAGGCGAGCGTGACGATGGCGAGATAGTCGCCGCGCAGCCGCAACACCGGAAAGCCGAGCAGCACGCCCCAGAAAGAGGCGAGGATGCCGGCGAGCGGCAGGCAGACCCAGAAGGAGAGGCCGAAATTCGTCGCCAGCAGCGCGTAGGAATAGGCGCCGACCGCGTAGAAGGCGACATAGCCGAGGTCGAGCAGGCCGGCGAGGCCGACCACGACATTCAACCCCCAGCCCAGCATCACATAGGTGAGCACGAGGATGCCGAGGTCCAGGATGTAGCGCTGGTCATAGAAGATCACCGGCACCAGCAGCGTGAAGATCAACAGCGCCGGTCCGACCAGGCGCCCGGCGACGGCTAGCCCACCCTGCACCGATGGCGGAATGAGCTGGCGCGTATCCGACGGCCCGATCCACTGCCGCAACAGCTCGATCACGATGCTGCCGCCGAACACGGCGCCGACGAGAGAAGCGAGGTCGCCGAACCGCGTCCAGTAGATCAGTTGCCCGGTCGGGCCGGCCTCGGTGCGGATGCCGATCATCAGCGAAAACAGCACGAGTGCGACGGCCGCGCTGATCAGCGCCTTCTTCAGGATGAAGGGAATGCCGGGCGAGGAGGTGGCCGGGCTGGAGTCGGGCGCGGTTACGCTCACGGCCGCTCTAGACTTTTTCGACTTCGGGCCGGCCGAGCAGGCCGGTCGGAAGGAAGATAAGGACCACGATGAGAATGGAAAACGCGGCGACGTCCTTGTATTCGACCGAAAAATAGGCCGACCACAACGTCTCGATCAGGCCGATGGCGAGCCCGCCCAGCATCGCGCCCGGGCAGCGAGCCGATGCCGCCGAGGACTGCGGCGGTGAACGCCTTGATGCCGGCCACGAAGCCCATGAAGAAATCGACGAGGCCATAATAGAGCAGGTACATCATGCCGGCGACGGCGGCCAGCGCTGCACCGATCACGAAGGTCATGGAGATGGTGCGGTCGACATCCACGCCGAGCAGTGCCGCCATGGTCTGGTCCTGCTCGCAGGCGCGCATGTCGCGCCCGAGCCGCGTGCGCGCCACAAGCCAGGTGAAGATCGCGAGCAGCACGACGGTGGTGATCACCACGACGATCTGGATGTTGGAGAGCTGCACGATGAAGCCGCCGGCGCCCTCGTGCAGCATGTAGCCGCCGGTGATGATCGGCGGCACCGGTTTCACGCGCGCGCCCTGCGCGACCTGCGAATAGTTCGTCAGCACAAAGGACATGCCGATCGCCGACAGCATCGGCGCGAGGCGGAAGGAATGGCGCAATGGCCGGTAGGCGATGCGTTCCACCGTCCAGCCATAGAGCGCGGTGATCGCCATCGAGACCAGCAGCACGATCAGGAGGATCAGGGGGATCGTCGTCAGCCCGAACGAGACCAGCACCAGGAAGGTGATCAACGCGATGAAGCCGCCGATCATGAAGATGTCGCCATGGGCGAAATTGATCATGCCGACGATGCCGTAGACCATGGTGTAGCCGATCGCGATCAGCCCATAGATCGAGCCGAGCACGAGGCCGTTGATGAGTTGCTGGGCGAAATAATCCATGGCTGCCAATAGTGTGCAACGACGCGGCGCCGGCCCCCGGGCAGCCTTGGACGCCGCATCATGCCATTTTCTAACAGGCGGGAACCCCGAGCGGCAACAGTACTGGCCCTCATCCAAAGGGCTTGTACAGGGTTGTTTTCCCGAGAGGTTCCTTTGCCCCGGTCGTGACAGGCGGCCGTCACATTAAAACCTTCCGGGAACCGGTGTTCTCGAGCAACCAATCCGTCGCGAGGCGGGTTGTCTCCAGTTAGGTTCAACAAGGGAGATCCCGAATGAACAACCCCAACCAGAACCCTGGTCAGCAGACTCAGAAGCCGGGCCAGAAGCCCGGCCAGCAGCAGGGTGGCGGCCAGCCGAAGCCTGGCCAGCAGACGCAAAACCCCGACCAGGGACGCTAGTTCGGGCGACTGGAATAGAGGCAATAAAGGAAAAGTCCCGCCGAAAGGCGGGACTTTTCCTTGGCGCGTCGGGCCAGGGTCGGCCGCATTAAGGTAAACAAAGGCTTTACATTGCCGCTCGCAATTTAAGCGCGTTACGTCGCCGCAAAGCGGTGCGCCCGGTGCGGCGCGCCCGGCAATTGCGGGAAGCGACAATGTCCACGAACTGGCGGATCAGCTCATTCAACGGCGCGCTGCTGGCGGCGTATTTCATCCCGACCTGGGCCATCATCGCCTACAGGATCGTGCTCTCGCCGATCCATTCCTTCTACGAGCGGCCGAACGTGTCGATGGCGTTCTTCGCCAGCGACTACCTGCAGCTGGCCGCGACCGGAATGGTGCGCACCGCCTGGCTGCTGGCGCTGGGCCGGCTGATTGTCGTGGCGTTCTTCGCCGTGTTCGTGCTGCTGCTGACGCGCTCTGCGATCCGCAAGACCGGCGGCTGCGACGAGGCGCTTTGCGTGGCGCTCGGCATCGGCAGCGCGATCTGCTTTGCGATGATGATCATGGCCTCGCTCGTGCACGAGGTCGAAGCCATGAGGCTTCACGCGACCGAACTCCTGATGCTGCTCGGCACGACCATCGTGCTGATGGTCGAGGGGCCGGCGAAGCCGCAAGCCACGGAGAGCGCCGAGGCGCTAGCGCTTGGCGAGCCCCAGCTCCTCCACAATCGCTGACGCTTCCTTCACCGCATGATTGGCGGCGGGCACGCCGCAATAGATTGCCTGCTGCAACAGGATTTCCTTGATGTCGTCGGGCGTGAAACCGCCTTCGGCGAGCGCAGCGCGGACATGCAGGCGGAATTCGTCCCACTGGCCGAGCGCGACCATGGTACCGATGACAAGCACGCGGCGGGTGCGCTCGTCGAAATGCGGCCGGGTCCAGATCTCGCCCCACGCATAGCGCGTGATCAGGTCCTGGAAGTCGGTGTTGAAGGCGTTGCGGTTCGCAATCGATTTGTCGACCCAGGCGTTGCCGAGGACTTTTCGGCGCTGGACCATGCCGCCGTCGCGGCGCTGTTGATCGTCCATGTGATGTCTCCTTTCGTCATTGCGAGGAGCGAAGCGACGAAGCAATCCAGACTGTCTCCGCAGTGAGATTTCTGGATTGCTTCGCTTCGCTCGCAATGACGACGTTCTTGTTACCGTTGCGTCAGAAAGCCCACCACCGCGTCGGTGAAGGCGTGCGATTGCTCGACATTGGAAATGTGGGCGGCGTCGAGGATGGTGAGGCTCGCGCCGGGAATTTTGCTGCGGATCAGTTCGCCGGCGGCAATCGGCGTTGCCATGTCGTGGCGGCCGGCGATGACGAGCGTCGGGCTCTTGATCTGCGGCAACAGCTCGCGCTGGTCCAGCGTCGACAGCGCCTCGCAGCAGGCGAGGTAGCCCTGCACGGGCGACGCCAGCAGCATCGCCTTCAGGTTCGCGGTGATCTGCGGCTCGCGCTCGCGGAAATCCGCGGAGAGCCAGGTCGCGATGACGGCGTCGGCGACGGCGGCGATGCCGCCTTCGTTTACTGCCTTGATGCGGTTCAACCAGTTGGTCGGGTCGGCATAGTAGCAGGCGGTATTGGCGAGGATGATCTTGCCGATCCGCTCGGGGGCGTTGGCGCCCAGCCACTGTCCGACCATGCCGCCCATCGACAGCCCGCACCAATGCACCTTGTCGATGTTGAGATCGTCGAGGATCGCGAGCACGTCCCGGCCGAAGCGCTCCATCGAATAGGGCCCCGCCGGCACGCCTGATTTGCCGTGGCCGCGGCGGTCGTAGCGGATGACGCGGAATACCTGCGTGAGCGCCTTCATCTGCGGCTCCCACATCTGCATATTGGCGCCGAGCGAGTTGGACAGCATCAGCGTCGGTCCGGCCTGGCGGCCCTCGACGGAGACGTTGAGCAGGCAACCGTCGGCATCGATCATCGGCATGTCTTTTTAATCCTCGTCAGGCGCGGGCAAAAGCGCGAAGCGCGTCTTAACCTCGAGTGACCCGCGCATCCATCAAAAAAGAACTCTTTCCGATGGATTGCCGGGTCAAGCCGGGCAATGACACCAGAGTGTTAGTCATCCAGCGACGCGAGCAGGCGGTCGATCAGGGCCTGCGACGCGCCCTGATAGGCCATCGGCTCGAACAGCTCGGCGAGCTTTTTGGCGTCGAGCTGCGCCGTCACTTTCGAATCGCTTGTTAGCACGTCGCGCAGATGTTTTTTATCCGCGACCGCCTTCTTGCTGGCGGCCTCGACCAGATGATGCGCATCGGCCTTGCCGATCTTTTCCGCCAAGGCAAAGCTGACGGCTTCCGCCATGATGAGCCCATGCGTGGCGTCGAGATTCCGGCGCATGCGCGCGGCATCGACCTCCAGCCCCTCGGCGAGATCGACGATCGCGGCCAGCGCGCCTGAGGTGACCAGCATCAAGGCCGGCAAGGTCGGCCATTCCGCATGCCAGGGGCCGGCGCTGCGCTCGTGATCCTGCACCTGCGCGGCAAAGATCGTCGCGGCGAGGTTGGGCGCCATGGTGGCGGCAGCAAGCGCGCTCGCGGCCGCAACCGGATTGCGCTTGTGCGGCATGGTCGAGGAGCCGCCGCGGCCTTCGCCCGCAGGCTCGAAGGCTTCGCCGACATCGGTCTGCATCATCAGCGAAATGTCGCGCGCTATCTTGCCGCAGCTTCCGGCGATGATCGCGAGCACCGAGGCCGCTTCCGCGATGCGGTCGCGATGGGTGTGCCAGGGCGCTTCGGGCAGGGGCAGCCTGAGCTCGCGGGCAAGGGCCTCCGACACCGCGAGCCCCTTGTCGCCGAGGGCTGCAAGCGTGCCGGCGGCGCCGCCGAATTGCAGCGCCAGCGTCTCCTCGCGCAATCGCTTCAGCCGCAATTTCGAGCGATGCAGCGCCGCGGCATATTCCGCAAGCTTCAGCCCGAACGGCATCGGCAATGCGTGTTGCAGCCAGGTGCGCGCGACCACTGCCGTGTGGCGATGCTGTTGCGCAAGCGCCGCAAATCCCTTGATCGCGCGGTCGAGGTCGGCAAGCAGCACGTCGATACCGGCGCGCAGGCTCAGCATGGCGGCCGTATCGATCACGTCCTGGCTGGTCGCGCCCCAATGCACGTAGCGCGCGGCCTCCGCATCCAGCCTGGCCACCTGCGCGGTGAGCGCCTTCACCAGGGGAATGGCGAGATTGCCGGAACGGGTCGCCGCTTCCGCAAGCTCTGCGATGTCTAACGTTTCGGCCTTGCAGGCTGTTGCGATCGGCTCGACCGCGTCCTTGGGAATCACTCCGGTCGCGGCCTCGGCGCGCGCCAGCGCCGCTTCGAAATCGAGCATGTGCTGAAGCGTCGTTGCGTCGTCGCAGACGGTGCGCATCGGACCGCTCGACAGCATGGGGGCGAGCAGGGGCGGGAGGGAGGTGCTCATGGTGCGCGCGACCTAACCATTCCCGCTCGTCCCTGCCAATCCCAAAGCGTTGCGGTCCAAGGCCTTTCGCGCCTGCGAATATGCATCCCACATGGTCTTTCGGCGGCCCTTTCTTTTCGGCTTCCCGTGCTTTAACTGGGGGTAACAAATCAAGGTGTTCGGGAGGCCCCCATGGCGATGACAATGAGCGGCGAGGTTCAGCTTCCGGCGAGCCGCCAGGCGGTGTGGGAGAAGCTGAACGATCCGGGAGTGCTGAAGGCTTGCATCCCCGGCTGCGAGGAATTGGAGAAGACCGACGACCATGGCTTTCGCGCGGTCGCCAAGATGAAGGTCGGGCCGGTGTCCGCCCGCTTCAAGGGCAAGGTCACCTTGAGCGATCTCGACCCGCCGAACGGCTACAAGATCTCGGGCGAGGGCGAGGGCGGCGTCGCCGGCTTTGCCAAGGGCGGCGCCACCGTGGCGCTCGCCGACAAGGACGGCGGCACGCTGCTGAGCTACAACGTCGAGGCGCAGATCGGCGGCAAGCTCGCCCAGCTCGGCCAGCGCCTCATCAACGGCGCAGCCAAGAAACTGGCCGACGAGTTCTTCGCCAATTTCGCCAAGGCGGTAGAGGGTTAGCGGGTCATGAGGGGCCGGTTCCGGGTGAGGTTGCTCATTGCCGGACGGGCCCATATTATGGTTCTGGAATGACTTTAATCGCTGCGTCGCCGATATGCGGCGCGCAGATCAAGAGAGTGCTGATGGCCAAGGTTTCCCTGATCGTTAACGGCAATCCCGTCACCGCGAATGTCGACCCCCGCACCCTGCTGGTGCAGTTCCTGCGCGAGCATCTGCGCCTGACCGGCACCCATGTCGGCTGCGACACCTCGCAGTGCGGCGCCTGCGTCGTGCATCTCGACGGCAAGGCGGTGAAGTCCTGCACCACCCTCACTGTGATGGCGGATGGGCACGAGGTGAAGACCATCGAGGGGCTGGCGGCCGACGGCGCGCCGCTGCATCCGATGCAGGAGGCCTTCCGCGAGCATCACGGCCTGCAATGCGGCTTCTGCACGCCCGGCATGATCATGACCGCGGTCGACCTGGTCCACCGCAAGGGCCACGACCTCTCCGAGCAGGTGATCCGGGAAGAGCTCGAAGGCAATCTCTGCCGCTGCACCGGTTACCAGAACATCGTCCAGTCGATCGCCGCCGGCGCCAAGGCGATGGCGAAGTCCGATCTTGCATAACCGATAACGCCGCCTACCCGCGCGCGAGGAAATCTGAGATGTACGAATTCAAATATCATCGTCCGGGCACGGTGCGGCAGGCCGCCAATCTGCTCGCCAAGAACGAGGACGCCAAGCTGATCGCGGGCGGGCATACGCTGGTGCCGGTCATGAAGCAGCGGCTCGCGAGCCCGCCGCACCTCGTCGACCTCTCCCACGTCGAAGGCCTCGACACCATCGAAATGAAGGGCCGCTCGCTGGTGATCGGCGCCACCGCCAAACATGCCGACGTCGCCAATTCCGCCATCGTCGGCGAAGCGATCCCGGCGCTTGCCGAACTCGCCGGCCTGATCGGCGATCCGGCCGTGCGCCACAAGGGCACGATCGGCGGCTCGCTCGCCAACAACGATCCGACCGCGGACTATCCGGCCGCCGTGATGGCGCTGGGCGCCACCATCGTCACCAACAAGCGCAAGCTGAAGCCGGAGGAGTTTTTCCAGGGCCTGTTCACGACCACGCTCGAGGCCGACGAAATCATCACCAAGGTGATGTTCCCGCTGCCGAAGAAGGCGGCCTATGTGAAGTTCCGCAACCAGGCCTCGCGCTATGCGCTGGTCGGCGTGTTCGTCGCCAAGCGGCCGTCGGATGTGCGTGTCGCCGTCACGGGCGCGGGCTCGGGCGGCGTATTCCGCGTCACTTCGTTCGAGGAAGCCTTGAAGAAGCGCTTCTCGCACAAGGTGCTCGACGGCATGACGGTGCCGGCCGACGGCCTCAACAGCGACCTGCACGGCAGCGCGGAATATCGCGCGCATCTGGTTGCCGTGCTGGCGCGACGCGCGGTCGAGGCCGCGACGGCGAAAGAGTAGAGTAAGAACGCCATTCCCGGCGTAGCAAGACCAGGTTCTTCATGACTGCATCGGCACTGCCTGCATCCGTCGATGCGCTGCTCGAATTATTGACCTCGCGCGGCTATCTCGCCGAGCGATCGCTCGCGACCGTGACCTATCTGTCGCTGCGCATGGGCCGGCCGCTGTTCCTGGAAGGCGAGGCCGGTGTCGGCAAGACCGAGATCGCCAAGGTGCTGGCGGCGGCGCTGGGGCGGAAACTGATCCGCCTGCAATGCTATGAAGGCCTCGATGTCGCCTCGGCGGTCTACGAGTGGAACAGCGCGGCGCAGATGATCGCGATCCGGCTGGCGGAAGCCGCCGGCGAGCACGATCGCGAGCAGATTTCCTCCGACATCTTCGCCGACCGCTACCTGATCAAGCGGCCGCTGTTGCAGGCGCTGGAGCCCGATGTCGCGGGCGCGCCGGTGCTGTTGATCGATGAGCTCGATCGTGCCGATGAAGCGTTCGAGGCCTATCTGCTCGAAATCCTCTCCGACTTCCAGATCACGATCCCCGAGTTCGGCACGGTGAAGGCGCCGCATCCGCCGATCGTCATCATCACCTCGAACCGCACCCGCGAGATCCACGACGCGCTGAAGCGCCGCTGTCTCTATCACTGGGTCGATTATCCCTCGGCCGAGCGCGAGCTTGCGATCATCAGGAACCGCGTGCCGGGGATCTCGGCGAAACTGTCGCAGCAGGTGGTGCGCTTCGTGCAGGCGCTGCGCGACCAGGATTTCTACAAATCGCCGGGCGTCGCCGAGACCATCGACTGGGCGACCGCGCTTTCCGAGCTCGACGCACGCTCGCTGACGCCGCAGATGGTCGGCGATACGCTGGGTGCGCTCCTGAAGTATCAGGACGACATCGCGCGGATGCAGGGCGACGCGCTGCAGAAGGTTTTGAAGGAAGCGACGAGCGAGATTTGACCGAACGGTCGCAATGATAGCGCTCGTCATTCCGGGGCACCGCGAAGCGGTGAGCCCGGAATCCATATCCACCGGCTGTGGTTATGGATTCCGGGCCTGCGCCTTACGGCGCATCCCGGAATGACGACGTGGATGGAGTGGTGCGCATGGCCATCAATCATCTTGCACCTCCGACCGGCAACATCGCCGACAATATTGTCGGCTTTGCCCGCGCGCTGCGCGTGGCCGGCCTGCCGGTCGGCCCGGGCGCCGTGATCGACGCCATGAACGCGCTGCAACTGATCGAGATCGGCAACCGCAGCGACGTCTTCACCACGCTGGAATCGATCTTCGTCAAGCGCCATGAGCATGCGCTGATCTTCAGGCAGGCGTTCAACCTGTTCTTCCGCGCCGCGGAGGAGTGGAAGCATATGCTGGACTCCGTGCCGTTGCCCGCCCACGCCCGGAAGAAGCCGCCGCCGGCCTCGCGCCGGGTGCAGGAGGCGATGTCGCAGCCCACCATGCATGAGGAGCCGCAGGCCCAGGAGCAGGATCTGCGGCTGGCGGTGTCCGACAAGGAAATTTTGCAGAAAAAGGACTTTGCGCAGATGAGCGCAGCCGAGATCGCCGAGGTGACGCGCGCGATCGCGAAGATGCGGCTGCCGCAGGCCGAGCTGCAAACCCGCCGCTACCGGCCGGATGCGCGGGGCCTGCGGCTCGACATGCGCCGCACCCTGCGCGCATCCTTGCGCACCGGCGGCGAGATCATCGATATCCGCAGGCTCGGGCGGATCGAGAAGCCGGCGCCGATCGTGGCGCTGCTCGATATATCCGGGTCCATGAGCGAATATACCCGCCTGTTCCTGCATTTCCTGCATGCCATCACCGACGCCCGCAAGCGCGTCTCGGTGTTCCTGTTCGGCACGCGGCTCACCAATGTGACGCGTGCGTTGCGGCAGCGCGACCCCGACGAGGCGCTGGCAAGCTGCTCGGCCTCGGTCGAGGATTGGGCCGGCGGCACGAGGATCGCGACCTCGCTGCATAGCTTCAACAAATTGTGGGCACGGCGGGTGCTGGGGCAGGGGGCGATCGTGCTCCTGATCTCGGACGGGCTGGAGCGCGAGGCGGACGCCAAGCTCGCCTTCGAGATGGACCGGCTGCACCGGTCCTGCCGCCGGCTGATCTGGCTCAACCCGCTATTGCGGTTTGGCGGCTTCGAACCCAAGGCGCAAGGCATCAAAATGATGCTGCCGCACGTTGACGAATTTCGCCCGGTGCATAATTTGAGTTCGATCGAGGGGCTGATCAAGGCGCTGTCCTCGCCATTGCCGGTGCACCACCGCAGCCTGATCCGCTCCGCAGCTTGAGAGAGAGGCCCCCATGCTCAATCGCGACGAGGATATCCTGAAAGCGGCCGAAGACTGGCAGAAGGCCGGCCACGGCGTGGCGCTGGCGACCGTGGTCGAGACCTGGGGCTCGGCGCCGCGCCCGGCGGGCTCGAGCCTGGTCATCAATGATGACGGCACCTTCCTGGGCTCGGTCTCCGGCGGCTGTGTCGAGGGCGCCGTGGTCACCGAGGCGCTGGACGTGATCGAAACCGGCAAGCCCAAGATGCTGGAATTCGGCGTCGCCGACGAGACCGCCTGGAATGTCGGCCTGTCCTGCGGCGGCACCATCCGCGTCTTTGTCGAGAAGGTGGGGTAGCCGTGAAACTCGCGACGCTTGCAGAACTCAATGCCGAGCGCGCCGCGAGGCGGCCGGCGATCGTCGTCACCGACACCGCCAGCGGCGAGCAGCGGCTGGTGAAGGCCAGCGATTTCGCCGCCGACCCCTTGCGCGCCGAGCTCGACAAGGCGCTGCGCATGGGCAAGAGCGGCAACATCGAGGTCGCCGGCAAGAAGCTGTTCCTGAATGTCTACGCGCCGACCGCCAAGATGGTGATCGTCGGCGCGGTCCACATCAGCCAGGCGCTGGCGCCGATGGCGCGGTCGCTGGGCTACGATGTCACCGTCGTCGATCCCCGCACGGCCTTTGCGAGCCCGGAGCGCTTTCCCGACGTGCCGCTGGTCGCGGAATGGCCCGACGTCGCGCTGCCGCCGCTCAATGTCGACCACTACACGGCCTTCGTCGCGGTGACGCATGATCCGAAGATCGACGATCCCGCGCTGCTGCACGCATTCGAGCGCAACTGCTTCTATATCGGCGCGCTGGGATCGCGGAAGACGCATGCCAAGCGCGCCGAGCGCCTGCGGGCGCAAGGCGCGAAGGAAACCGATATCTCGCGCATCCACGCGCCCATTGGCCTGCCGATCGGCGCGGTATCGCCGTCGGAGATCGCGGTGTCCATCATGGCTGAGATCACCGCGCAGTTGCGGCTCCCGCCCAAAGAAAAAGAAGAAGCGGCATGAAGTTCGGTCCTGCCAGTCCGGCGGAAGCGATTGGCGGGGTGACCGTCCACACCTTGCGCCAGGGATCCCTGGTCCTGAAGAAGGGCACGACCGTCGGTCCGGCCGAGGCCGAGGCGCTGAAGAAGGCCGGTGTTGCGGAAATCGTCGTGGTGCGGCTGGAGGAGGGCGATGTCTCCGAGGACGTCGCCGCCGCCTCGATCGCGCAGGCCGTCACCGGCGAAGGCATCACGGTCGAGCGCGCCTTCACCGGCCGCGCCAACCTCTTTGCCGCCCGCGCGGGCGTGCTGGTGATTGATCGCGCCGCGGTTGACCGCATCAACGGCGTCGACGAGGCGATCACCTTCGCCACCCTGCCGGCCTTCAAGCCGGTGGTCGAAGGCGAGATGATCGCGACCGTGAAGCTCATTCCGTTCGGCGTCGAGGGCAAGCTGCGCGATGCCGCGGTGAAGGCCGCAGGTGGCGGCGCGATGCGGATCGCACCCTATGTCATCAAGCGCGTCGGCATCGTCTCGACCCTGCTGCCGGGGCTTGCGTCGAAAGTCATCGACAAGACGCTGCGCGTCACCGCCGAGCGGCTGGCGCCGGCGGGCGCCACCATCATCGCCGAGCGCCGCGTGCCGCATGACGAGAAGCTGCTCGCAACCTCCATCAACGAATTGCTCGCGCTCGGCGCGGAGCTCGTGATCGTGTTCGGCGCTTCGGCGATTGCCGACCGGCGCGACGTGATTCCGGCGGCGATTACGGGCATCGGCGGCGCCATCGAGCATTTCGGCATGCCGGTCGATCCCGGCAATCTGCTCCTGATCGGCACGGCCCGGGGCATTCCGGTGCTGGGCGCGCCCGGCTGCGCGCGCTCGCCGGTGGAAAACGGCTTTGACTGGGTGCTGATGCGCCTGCTTGCGGGGCTGAAGGTCACCCGCGCCGAGCTGACGGGCATGGGCGTCGGCGGTCTGTTGATGGAAATCGTGACGCGGCCGCAGCCGCGCGAAAAACCCGAGAAGGAAGACAACCGCAACATCGCCGCCATCATCCTCGCGGCCGGGCGTTCGACCCGGATGGGCGGCCCCAACAAGCTGCTCGCCGAACTCGACGGCAAGAAACTGGTGCGGATCGCGACCGAGCAGGCGCTGGCCTCGAAGGCCGGCGAGGTCATTGTCGTCACCGGCCATCAGGCCGAGCTGGTCGAGCAGGCGCTCGAGGGTTTGAAAGTGAAGTTCGTGCGCAACCCCGATTTCGCTGGCGGTCTGGCAAGCTCGGTCAAGGCCGGCGTCGCGGCGGTGCGTGCGAATGCCGACGGCGCGGTGATCTGCCTCGGCGACATGCCCCTGATCGACGCCCATCTGATCGACCGGCTGATCGAGGCCTTTGCGCCGGATCGCGGCAACCTGATCGTGGTGCCGGTCGCCGACGGCCGCCGGGGCAATCCGGTGCTGTGGTCGCGGCGCTTCTTCAACGAATTGATGACGCTCGACGGCGATATCGGTGCGCGGCATCTGATCGCCAGGCACAGCGAGGCGGTCGTGGAAGTCCCGGTCGAGGGCAACGGCGCCTTCCTCGACATCGACACGCCGCAGGCGCTGGAAGCGGCAAGGCGGGGATAAGAGCGCTTTCTGCCCGCGCTGTCGTCCCGGCGAAAGCCGGGACCCACACCGCGCGATCTCTTTATTTCGTTCGCTGTTAGAGCATGATCCGGAAAAGTGTGAAGCGGTTTTCCGAAAAGATCATGCCCAAACAAAGCGCTAAAGCGCGATGACAATTCATCCTAAACTCATCGCGCTTTAGCGCCGCGCTTCGACCACTCCTCCCAGGGTCCGGGTTCCGGCTTTCGCCGTGACGACGAAGGAAGAGATCGTACTTCATTCTGACATCGCCATTTTCAAATTCCCGTTCACCAAGTCTCAACGGCCTCTCGGATAAATTCCGCGTCGCTGGACTGGGGAGGGGCTTTTGATCGTATCGACGGTTGCTGCGCAACGCCGCGCGCTGTTTGTGCTTGCCTTGACGTTGACCATTGCGGGGACGCGTTTCGTCACGGAATCCTGGGCGGCCGGCGCGTTTGCGGTCGGCAAATGCGGCTCCTATGGCCACGCCTATGATTATGCCGGCGAGGGCGCGGCGCGCGCCGCGGCACTGAAGCAGTGCAAGGGCGACTGCACGGCGATCACCATGAAGCGCGCCTGTGCGGCGCTCGCCGTCGACATGAAAAATCCCTGCGGCCCCCACGGCTACGCGGTGCGCCGGCATATTTCGAGCTCGCTCAACGAAGCCACGCGGGAATGCTACAAGTTCGGCGGCAAGGAATGCGTGATCCGCGCCTGGGCCTGCGACGCCAAGGGGTAGCGCCTCAGTTCTCGACAATGCGCTGGCCGACGGCATAGACGTGGCAGGATGTACCCCTGTTTGGACAATCCGCGACTGCGTTGTCGCGTGCTTCCGCAGCCGTTCGGCCGGCGGCCGAGCCACAGCCTCCCTTGTCGTTGACGGCAAAAGCCTTGGCGTCGTTGCGATAGGCAACGTAGCCGGCAAACACCTTTTGGCAGCCGGGCGAAAGACTTGGCGGTGGCGGAAGCCGGGCAGGCTCCGGCAAATCGATCATGACCGCGGTTGGTAGTCCAAGCTCCGCAAGGAACGACTCGACGGCAGGGAGCCATATGTCAGAGGCCGCGCCTGTGATGAGGTCATGGCCATTCGTTCCAAAGGGCGGCAGGACCTGCAATCGCGCTGGCGCGCCGCCAGCCGTGTACGCGGCGAGCATCTGGCGTGCAAGGTCGGGACCATATGATTGGTCGTTTTCGGCATAGAGCCAGAGCGCGGGCACGCGGGCGGAGCGGCCGAGTGCCGCCACGGTGCTGACCAGACGATCAGAACCGCAAGGCTCGCCCGGCTTGGCCGAAGCGTGGTAACCGCCATCGAAGTTCAGAATGCCCACGACCCCGGCCGGATTTCGCTCACCGACGGCGAGCACGGCCAATCCGCCCGTTGAGTGGCCAAGCAGCAGGACGTGGTCAGGGTCGACCCAGGGCTCACGTCGAGCCGCCGCGATTGCCGCCACGATATCATCCGCCCCAACGCGCACGGCTGAAAGATAGTCACAGGGCGTTTGAAATCTCTCGGAATAACCTCCTCCGGACAGGCCGAAGCCGCGGCGCATGATGGATAAGACCGCGTAACCACGCTGGGCCAGGGCAACAGCCGCCGTGTTGAAATTGGTCGGAGCACGGCTGACAATCTTGGCGAAGAACCCTTCGCCTTCACTCGGGGTGCCATGAGTTACGATTACCAGCGGAAATCGGCCGGGACGATCGGGGCGAACGACATAGCTGTCCAGCGTCAAATCCTTGCCGGCAATGCTGACAGGCAAAAGCATTGGAGCGCTGATCAGCCCGGGCAACAGTCCGCGGTCTTCGGCATGCGCAACCGTGACGAATGACAGGAGCAGCACCATCAACGTTCGCATGTCAAAATCCCAAGATGCTTGGCTAGCCATATCATGATGTTGCTTGATGAAACGAGCACGCAGACCCTAGCCGTGCCGGGTGCGCAACCGTTAGACTTGCGCCATGCAATTCGACACCAAGATCGCGGTCGTGGTCCGGTCCGACCTCGAACCGTGGCAGAAGCTGAATGTCGCGGCCTTTCTCGCCGGCGGCATCGCGGCGGCGTTTCCTGCCTGCATCGGCGAGGCCTACGAAGACGGCTCCGGCACCAAATATCTCTCGCTGATCGGCCAGCCGATCCTGATCTATGGCGCGGACGGGCCGGCCCTGTCGCGCGCGCTCGAACGTGCGCTGGCGCGCAATGTGACGCCCGCGCTCTACACCGAGGACATGTTCAAGACGACCCACGACGCCGCCAACCGCGAGGTGGTGAAGGCGGTCGCCCGTGCCGACCTCAATCTGGTCGGCCTCGCCATGCGGGCGGAGCGCAAGGTGATCGACAAGATCGTCGATGGGCTGAAGTTCCACAGCTAGGCCGGGCCGCCGGGCACCTCAGAAGCCCCTCGAAGACGTCTCAGACCCTTTAGAACAGCGCCGAAAGGTTCCGTCACGCCGATGTGAGCCAAGGGTTCGGTCTTGCTTCTTGATTATGACTGACTAGTCAGTCATATGATGAGGTCATGACAAAGGCATCCAAAACATTGGCCCCGGCGGGGGCTAGCAGAGGCGGGGCAGGCGGCGGCAGCACCGCGACGGCCTCGAACCGCGCCGAGCGGGCGGCGGAGCGACGTGCAGCCATCGTTGAAGCGGCCATGGAGGAGTTCGTCGCACGCGGCTTTGCCGCCACGCGGATCGACGACGTCGCGAGGCGCGCCGGCGTCGCCAAGGGCACGATCTACCTGCACTTCAAGGACAAGGAATCGATGTTCGAGGAGCTGATCCGCACCGCGATCGTGCCGCTGGTCGGCCGGCTCCACGCGCCGCCGCCGCCGAGCGGATCGATCCGCGACGCGCTCGAAGGGTTTGCGCGGGTGTTCATCCAGGAAGTCGCGACCACGCGGCGGGGCGACATCGTGCGCCTCATCATCGCCGAGGGGCCGCGCTTTCCGGCCATTGCCGACTTCTATTACCGCGAGGTGATCTCGCGCGGGCTCGCCGGCATGCGCGCACTGATCGAGCTCGCGATCGCGCGCGGCGAGATCCGCAACGCGGAGCTGGCGCGCTTCCCCCAGATACTGGTCGCGCCCGCGATCGTCGCGGTGGTCTGGAAGAGCCTGTTCGAACGCCATTCCCCGCTGGACGCGATCGAGATGTTTCGCGTCCATCTTGATTTGATTTTTTCGGAACGGAGCAAGCCATGACATCGTCGCTCATATTGCGAATGCTTGCAGTGGCTGCATTGGCCGCGACGCTCGCCGGCTGCAACGAGAAACGCGATCCCGGTTTCCAGGGCTGGGTCGAGGCCGACATGATCTTCGTCAGCCCGGACGAGACCGGGCGGGTGATCAAGCTCAACGTGCGCGAGGGCGACGAGGTCAAGCGCGGCGAGCAGCTCTACTCGGTCGACGACGACCTGCAGAACGCCGACCTCAACCAGAACAAGGCGACACTTGCCAATGCGCAGCAGACCTATGACCGCGCGGCGTCGCTGAGCAAGACCGGCTCGGGCACGCAGGCCACGCTCAACTCGGCGGTGTCGTCGTTGCGGGTCGCGGAGGCGCGGGTCAATACGTCGGAGACGCGGCTTGCGCGACGGCAGGGCTTTGCCCCGGTCGCGGGCACCATCCAGCAGATCTATTTCCGCGAGGGCGAGATGGTGCCGGAGAAGCGCCCGGTGCTGTCGATCATGCCGCCCGGCAACATGAAGGTCCGATTCTTCGTGCCGGAGGCCGAGTTGCCGAAGCTTGCGATCGGCGACGAGGTCAAGGTCACCTGCGACAATTGCTCGGCGGATCTGACCGCAAAAATCTATTTCATCGCCACCACGGCCGAATATACCCCGCCGGTGATCTACAGCCTCGAGGAGCGCAACAAGCTCGTCTATCTGATCCAGGCGCGGCCCTCGCGGCCCGACGCGATGCGTGTCGGCCAGCCGATCTCGGTCTACCTCAATCCCAAGACACCCGTGGCGGAAAAGCGATGAACGGCGCGTCTCCCATCGCGATCGAGGTGAAGGGCCTCACCAAATCCTTCGATGGCCGCAAGGTCGTGCAGGATCTGTCGATGCAGGTGAAGCGCGGCACCATCTACGGCTTCCTCGGCCCGAACGGCAGCGGCAAGACCACGACCATCCGAATGCTCTGCGGATTGCTGACGCCCGACAGCGGCGAGGGCACCTGCCTCGGCTATGACATCCGCCGCGAGGCCGACAAGATCAAGCGCCAGGTCGGCTACATGACCCAGCGCTTTTCCCTCTATCAGGACCTCTCGGTGCGCGAGAACCTGGAGTTCGTGGCGCGGCTCTATGGCGTGCACGACGCGCGCGGCACCGCGCGCGAGATGATCAAGCGGCTCGGACTTTCCGGCCGCGAGGAGCAGCTTGCCGGCGATCTCTCCGGCGGCTGGAAGCAGCGGCTGGCGCTGGGCGCCTGCACGCTGCCCAATCCGCAACTGCTGCTGCTCGACGAGCCGACCGCCGGCGTCGACCCGAAGGCGCGGCGCGACTTCTGGAACGAGATCCACGCACTCGCCGGCCAGGGGCTGACCGTGCTGGTCTCGACCCATTACATGGACGAGGCCGAGCGCTGCCACGAGATCGCCTACATCGCCTACGGCCATCTGCTCGCGCACGGCACCGTCGACGAGGTCATCGCGAAATCGGCGCTGACCACCTTCACCGTCACCGGCGACGATCTGCAGTCACTGGCGGAACAACTTACCGGCAAGTCCGGCATCGACATGGTGGCGCCGTTCGGCACCTCGCTGCACGTCTCCGGCCGCGACAAAGAGGCGCTGGAGGCGACCATCGCGCACTGGCGCGACCGCCCCGGCCTGCACTGGCAGAAGGCCGCCCCTTCGCTGGAAGACGTGTTCATCGAACTGATGGGCCGCTCGAAGGACAATTTCCAATGAGCATGGCAGTGGCAGCAGGCGAACAGCGAGCGCAGGCGCCGGAGTCCCGGTTCGGCTTCTGGCGGCGCTCCTACGCGATGGTGGTGAAGGAGTTCATCCAGCTCCGGCGCGACCGTGTGTCGTTTGCGATGATCGTGATGATCCCGGTGATGCAGCTTCTGCTGTTCGGCTATGCCATCAACACCACGCCGCACAACCTGCCGACCGCGGTGCTGCTGCAGGAGGATACCGATCTCGGCCGCTCGATCCTGAAGGCGCTGGAGAACACCGCCTATTTCAGGTTCACCCGCGAGGTGCATAACGTCCAGGAATTCGACGATCTCCTCAAATCGGGCAAGGTGCTGTTCGGCGTCGAAATCCCGCGCGGCTTCGAGCGCGCGGTCAGGCGCGGCGACAAACCTGCGCTTCTGGTTGCGGCCGACGCCACCGATCCGGTCGCGGCGTCTGCCGCGCTGGGATCGCTCTCGGTCGTGGTGCAGACCGCGCTCGAGCATGATCTCTTCACCGGCGATCCGCCGTCGCTGCCGTTCGAGATCAGGGCGCATGCGCGCTACAATCCCGCGGCGTCCTCGCGGCTCAACATCGTGCCGGGCCTGGTCGGCACCATCCTGACCATG
The DNA here is from genome assembly GCA_963831505.1 of uncultured Alphaproteobacteria bacterium. Classification (GTDB taxonomy): domain Bacteria; phylum Pseudomonadota; class Alphaproteobacteria; order Rhizobiales; family Xanthobacteraceae; genus Bradyrhizobium. The sequence goes on from CAWHQY010000011.1 coordinate 25,489, forward strand.
ACCATGCTGATCTTCACCGCGCTGTCGGTGACGCGCGAGATCGAGCGCGGCACCATGGAGAACCTGCTGTCGATGCCGATCAAGCCGGTCGAGGTGATGTTCGGCAAGATCATCCCTTATGTGCTGGTCGGTTTCGTCCAGGCCGTGCTGATCCTCGGTATCGGCGTGTTCCTGTTCGGCGTGCCGGTGCTCGGCAGCATGGCGCTGCTGGCGCTGCTCACGACGCTGTTCATCACCACCAATCTTTCGATCGGCTATACGTTTTCGACCATCGTGCAGAACCAGCTCCAGGCGATGCAGATGTCGATGATGTTCTTCCTGCCGAGCATCCTGCTGTCCGGGTTCATGTTCCCCTTCGCGGGCATGCCGGTCTGGGCGCAATATATCGGCGAGGGGCTGCCGCTGACGCATTATGTCCGCATCGTGCGCGCCATCATGCTGAAAGGCGCGAGCCTGCCGAACCTGCAATATGACACTTTGGCGCTGCTCGCCCTGATGCTGCTCGCGATGACGATCGCCGTGACGCGCTTCCGCCGCACGCTCGATTGAGGCATGATTGCCGGCAGCGCGGGCTGCTGGCCGCGCTGCAACCACGGGTCCGCGGCGATGACGGCAATCAGTCAATACTGGCGCGACATGTTCGGGCCGCAGGAAGCAGTGTCGAAGGATTTCGAGCACATGCTGATGCGGGAGGTGATGCGCACGGAACTCGTCCGGGTCAGGGCGCTGATCATCGTCGCCTTCGTCATCATGCTCATCGTTTCGTTCGTCCACGTCGCGTTTCCGGGCGTGGTCGAGCACATCTGGCGCGGCGCCAACCCGAACCTGATCTACCCGATCCTGACCGGCTTCATCCTGTTCGAACTGGTGGTCTACCGCACCATCAACCATCATCTGAAGCTCGATCGGGACCTGCCGGTATACCGGCGCTATATCGGCGCGCTGATCGAAACCAGCGTGCCGACGCTCATCCTGTCGTTGCAAGTCGAAAGCATGGGGCCGGTGCGGGCGCTCGGCTTTGCGATGCCGCTGGTCTATTTCATCTTCATCATTCTTTCGACGCTGCGGCTTGATTTCTGGCTGTCGGCCTTCACCGGCTTCGTCGCGGCCGCCGAGCTATTCGCGATGGCGATGCACTACAAGCCGCTGGTCAATCCCGATCCCGAGCCGGAGCTCTACTATCACCTTACGCGCAGCCTGGTTCTGTTTTCCTGCGGTTTGCTCGCGGGCGCGGTCGGCCAGCAGCTCCGGCGTAGTTTTTCCGCGAGCATCCGCGCCGCCACCGCGCGCGACCGCGTCACCAATCTGTTCGGCCAGCACGTCTCGCCGCAGGTGGTGGAACGGCTGCTGCTCGAAGGCGCCAGTACGCAGAGCGACATCCGGCAGGTCGCCGTGATGTTCGTCGATTTCCGCAGCTTTACCGCAGGCGCGCGCGAACGCTCGCCGCAGGATGTCGTCGACCGGCTCGACGGCGCGTTCGCCGTGCTGGTCGAGATCCTCGATCGTCACGGGGGCATCGTGAACAAGTTCCTGGGCGACGGGTTTCTCGCGCTGTTCGGCGCGCCGTTCGAGGCGGAGGACCCCGCGCACCGCGCGGTCGCAGCCGCGCGCGAAATGCTCGATGCGATGGAGCGCATCAACGAGGGCTCGAGCTGGCCGCTCAGGATCGGGATCGGCATTCATTTCGGCGAGGTGGTCGCCGGCAATATCGGCTCGCCGCGCCGGAAGGAATATACCGTGATCGGCGATACCGTGAATTTCGCCTCGCGGCTCGAGGCGCTGAACAAGGAATTCGGCTCTCAGCTTCTGATCTCATCGGCCGTGCGCGATGTGCTGGGCAAGGATTGCCCCGACGCAGTCTCGCTTGGCGAGGTGCCGATCCGCGGCTACGAACAGCCGATGGCGATTTGGCAATTGGGATAGGTGTGTGATGCAACGGCGCTATGTGACGGTGGACGTGTTTACGGATCGCTTCGCATTTTTACACAGCCAAGACCCAAATACGACATCGGCGTCCAGAGCTTGCTTGAGGAACAACGTGGGCTTTATCGCCCGCCGCCTATTTCATCGACAAAATCCTGCGCGGCACCGCGCCAGGCAACCTTCCGATCGAATTTCCGACCGGCTTTTGGCTAGCGGTCAATCTCAAGACCGCCAGGGCGCTCGGCATCGCCATGCCGCCGACATTGCTCGCCCGCGCCGATGAGGTGATCGAATAGTGCTCACTCTTGTTGCGGTGCATGAGTCCGAAAGTGGGCACTTATCGGACCTCGCACGCTGCGCGATGAAAGTCCGAGATGCTCCGATAAGCAGACATTGCTGCATCCACTAACCGGTAAGCTTTGAGACCAGACCGCACTTCTGCATCGTGCTGTACATCGACGACCGCCACGGCGCTGGCTATAGCTGCGGCGCTTCCAGGTTCTCCACTTTCACCCCATCGCGCTCCTCGATGATGTCAGCGATCCAGCGGCGGTGGCAGTGCTCGTGGTTGCGTTCGTAGCAGAGCAGGCAGACCGGGCCCGCCTGCTTCACCAGCGCCGACAGCTCGTCGAGCTCTTCCTTGGCCTGCGCCGTCTTCAAATGCTTGCTGTAGATCTTCTGCAGCACGTCATACTGGCCGCTGCGGGCGGCGAGCCGGCCCTCTTTCGGCGTGCCGAGGCCCTTGAGATGCAGATAGGCGATGCCGCGCTCATCCAACCCCGCTGCAAGCTGGTTCTTGGAAAAGCCCGGCCGGCGCGACGACGTGACGGCGCGTACGTCGACCAGCAGCTTTACGCCCGCGGCTTCCAGTTCATCGAGCACCGCCTTCGACGGCGTCTGCTCATAGCCGATGGTGAAGAGACGGGTGGATTTGCGTGCCATCTCGGTGTCTCGGGTTCGCGCGCCGGGCGTTTGAGGGTATGGCACCATTGGACGGATTTCCAGAACGTCGTTGCCGCGACTTGGCGTATGGCGCATAGTTGGCGCCGGGGAGAACGACCATGAAGGGATTTTGCCGTGCGGCAGCGTTGATCGGTGCAGCGCTTGCCGGCATCGCGACGGCCAACGCGCAGGCCGGCTATCCCGATCACCCCGTCAAGATCATCGTCCCGATCGGTCCCGGTGGCAGCTATGACCTCGTTGGGCGGCTTCTCGCCGATGGGCTGTCGAAGCGAATGGGGCAAACGTTCTTCGTGGAGAACAGACCCGGCGCCGGAACGGTGGTCGGCACGCAGGCGGCGGCCCAGAGCGAGCCGGACGGTTACACCCTGATGGTCGGCGGGCTCTCGAACATGGCCTTCAATTCGGCGCTGTATTCGAAGCTGTCCTACGACCCGCTGAAGGACTTTGTGCCGATCGCGCTGGTGTACCGGTTCGGCTATGTCATGGTCGGCCGCAAGGATTTGCCGCAGACGAGGCTTTCCGACATCATCGCAGCCGCCAAGGCGAAGCCCGGATCGATCACGGTCGCGACCGCAGGTGTCGGAACCGGCCAGCAGCTGGTCGCCGCCGCCTTCATGAAGGCCGCTGACGTCAGGCTTCTGGAAGTGCCCTACAAGGGGTCGCCGCCGGCCTTCACCGATCTGCTCGCAGGCCGCGTCGATCTGTTCTTCGATTCGATTGCGGCCGGCCTGCCCTATATCCAATCGGGGCAGGCGAGGGGCATTGCCGTGCTGTCATCGAAGCGCAGTGCGCTTGCACCTGACGTGCCGACCATGGCGGAGGCGGGCGTCACAGGCCTCGACGTCGATTCCTGGCTCGGCATCTTTGCACCGGCGAAAACGCCGCCGGAGATCATGGCGAAGCTGCGCGCTGATATCCGCGCCTCGCTGCCCGACCTGAAGGAGCGGTTCGAGACGAGCGGCGGCGAAGTATGGGACCTGCCGAGCGACAAGCTCGACGGATTTGTCGCTTCCGAACACGCCCACTGGACCAAGGTGATCCGCGAGGCCGGCATCAGGCTTGACTAGCCGTGTACCCACAAGCTTCGCGGCGTGACGCCACGATGCCATGTCCGCTTTGCTCACCAAGCGAACGAGATCGTTGCGGTGGCGCAATATGTCCCGAAGGCCACTAGCAGCCATCGGCTGCGGCCCAACCCAATGCCGGTCCGATACGGCCCTTAAATTTGGTGTCCGGTCTTGACACTTAGTAACTATTGAGATAGTAACAATTATGACAATAACAAAAGAGATCGCTTCGGTAGATCGGTCATCTCGAGTCGAGGCTGAAGCGGCGCTTCCGCCCTATCGTCGCGTTCCGGCTTACTTAATCCGTCGGTTGCAAATGATTTCGACGGCCGTCGTTGCGGAGGAATTTGAAGGTGAGGATATGCCGGTGTCGCAGTGGGCGGTGCTGACCATCATCGATACCAATCCCGAGATCGATCAGAGCCGCCTTGCCGGTGTCGTCAGTATCGACAAGACGAATACGGGCCGTATGGTGGATCAGCTCGAAGCGAAGGGCCTCGTCGAACGGCGCCCCAATGATTCAGATCGGCGGGTATGGATGCTTCGCTGCACCCCGCTTGGGCACAAGGTCCGAAAACGGTTACGCCCGCGAGCACTCGCGACGCAAGAAAGACTGCTGTCGTGCCTCGAACCGGCAGAGCGCGAGTTCTTTATTGATTTGATGTCGCGCGTGGTTACGGCGAATGAAAAATACGCCCGGCCAGGGGCCGGTCGCCGAAAACCAAAATCACGCTAGAGCATGATCCGGAAAAGTGTGTAGCGGTTTTCCGAAGAGATCATGCTCAAACAAAGAGCCAAAGCGCGATGACGATTTAACCTGATCTCATCGCGCTTTAGACCAGGAGTATTGCTGAAGGAGCATGCCATGAGCATTTTCAATCGCTCCGTTGCTATGGTCGGTCTCCTCCTGGGCATCATCTCTTGCTGGGGGTCTGCAGTCTTTGCCGCCGACTGGCCGCATCGGACTGTCCGTTTGATCGTACCCCTGCCAGCGGGGACAGCACCAGATTTTAGCGCGAGGCTCTTTGCGGACCGACTTTCCCAACGCTGGGGACAGGCCGTGATCGTAGAGAATCGGCCGGGAGCAGATGGGGTCATCGGCGTTTCTGCCTTTCTCGGAACCAACGACGATCACACGCTGCTGTATGCAATCTCGGCCGTATTTACCGTTCATCCGATTACGAACACGAAGCTGCCCTATGATCCGGCTCGTGAGCTGGTCCCGATCGCCCCAACCTCGGACGTCGTCCTAGCAATAGCGGCCCCAGCCAAAAGCTCGATTCGCTCGCTCGGCGGCTTGGTTCAAACGGCGCTCGCTCAGCCGGGCAAGCTAAACTGGGCCAGTTCGCCTGGTCTTCCCCCCTTCGTTGTAGGAGGGTTCTTGAAAAATTCGAAGCTGGATCTCGCTTTGGTTTCCTATCGGGACATTGCTCCCGTTCTCCAAGATCTGGGCGAAGGCCGCATAGATATCTACGTTGGCTCGCTGGGTGTAATTATGCCGCAGGTGCAATCAGGCCGGGCGCGACTCCTTGCAATCGCGAGCGACGTTCGCGCGCCGCTTGCTCCTGATGTGCCGACGGTTATCGAAGCTGGATTTCCCGAGCTTCGCATGGACGGCGTGGTAGGGTTTTTCGGAAAACACGGGATGCCCGACGCGTTGCGTGACCGGATTGCATCGGATGTAAGCGCGATCGCGAACGAACCTGGCATTCGTGAAAAACTGGCCGCCGTTGGACAGGCCGCTCGTCCAGGCACCGCGACCGAGTTCGCCGCTTTGCTGGATGAATACCGTCGACGCCTTGCTGACCTCGCGAAAACAATCGATCTTAGAGCGACCCAGTGATCGCGTGCGACTGTGCTGGACAACTCGTTCACGGAGGCCCGTCAAGTGACATCCGACCCTTGGCTGAATCTGCTGGGCCTGATCAATGGTTTTCAGATCACGCAGGCAATCCGTGTCGCGTCAACCCTGCGAGTCGCTGACCATTTAAATGACGGGGCTCGTTCGGCCAGCGAACTCGCGGCGCTGACAAAAAGCCATCCTGATTCGCTGTACCGGCTGTTGCGCGCGCTCGCTGCAGTGGGTGTTTTCCGGGAAGATGGAGGCCGAAAGTTTGCGCTCACTCCCATGGGCGATTGTTTGCGTACGGATTCCGCGACGCCGCTCGGGGCGTGGGCGGAAGTCGTCGGAAGTCCCTATTTTTGGCAAACCTGGGGCCATCTGTTGCACAGTGTCCAAACCGGCGAGAACGCATTTCAGAATCTGAATGGCAAGGACGTTTGGCAATTCCGCGCCGAGCACCCCGAATACGGCGCAACGTTCGATCGGGCGATGACGCAACTTTCACGCGGCAGCGCCGAAGCGGTGATCCGTGCTTATGATTTCTCCTCGTTTCACCACATCGTGGACGTCGGCGGCGGGCAAGGTTTGATGTTGGCCGCGATCCTGCGCGCTCACCCTCACATGCGCGGCACGCTGTTCGATCAGTCGGACGTTGTAGCGGGGGCAAAGGCTGTATTGGTGGAACGCGGCGTAATCGACCGGTGCAATATCGTGGGCGGAAGTTTCTTCGAAGCGGTGCCCGATGGCGGTGACGCTTATTTGATGCGGGTGGTCATCCACGATTGGGAGGACGACGAAGCCATCGCTATACTGAAGGTGTGCCGGCGTGCGATGGGACAAACTGCAAAGTTACTTCTGATCGAGCGGCTCGTCGCGCCCCCAAATGAAATGCCGGCAACCAAGTTTAGCGATCTGAATATGCTGGTCACGCCGGGCGGGCGAGAGCGAACGCGCGAGGAATTTTCAGACCTGTTCGCCAAGTCCGGCTTCGAGTTGACGGTGGTTTTTCCGGCGGGCATGCACAACGTGATTGAGGCTCGACCGCGCTAAGCCTCCCGGATCATCCTCTCCCGCGTCGGGCGGGAAGGACATCTCGGAATTGGAATTGTGCATCCAGCTTTTAAGAATTGCGGAGTCTGCTTCGGATCATCTTCGACCGATTCAGCGAGATTGTCGGCTGGTTGATGTTCGCTTTTCCCCGATAGCGGCTACGCGACGATGACGACACGCGTGTCGGCTTACCCGGTCACTTCACGCGCTCGATCAGCTCCATCGCGCCCGCCGGCGCGCGGATTTTTCCTTCGTGGATGACATAGGCGAACACGTCGCGCGGCGCCTTCTTCGGCCTGGTCTTGTCGACCCGCGGCAGGTCGTCCGGTTCGCCGCCGTCGGCCCAGAGCTGCAGGCGCCTGGCCCAGGCATCGAGCTGCTTCGGCGGATAGCAGGTCTTGAGATTGTCATCGCCCTTTTGCAGCCGCGCATAGACGAAATCGGCGGCGACATCGGCGATCGCCGGATAGGTGCCGTGTTCGGCGAACACGACCGGCGTTTCGAATTGCCGCAGCAGCGCGACAAAGGCCGGCGTGCAGAAGCTGTCGTTCCTGACCTCGACGACATGGCGCAGCTTGCGGCCGTCCATCTCGCGCGGCAGCAGCTCGAGGAACTTGCCGAAATCGGCCTCGTCGAATTTTTTCGTCGGCGCGAATTGCCAGAGTACCGGGCCGAGCCGGTCGCCGAGCTCGAGCACGCCGGTGTTGTAGAAGTGCTTGATGGAATCGCCGGCTTCCGCGAGCACGCGGCGGTTGGTCGTGAAGCGCGGGCCCTTGAGCGAGAACACGAAGCCGTCCGGCACCTCGCGCGCCCATTTGCGGAAGCTCTCCGGCTTCTGCGAGCCGTAGTAGGTCCCGTTGATCTCGATCGAGGTCAGCTTCGAGGCGGCGTATTGCAGCTCTTTCGCTTGCGCGAGCTTCTCCGGGTAAAACACCCCGCGCCAGGGCGCAAAGGTCCAGCCGCCGACGCCGATATAGATATGGCCTGATTTCTTCGAAGCGGATGTGGGGGCTTTGGTCACGCAATTATCTCTTGGTCCGAAGGCGGGGATGACTTCGGACCAAGACTAGTCAAATCGCGCAGGATAGGCCAGTTCGCCAAAGGCAGCGGCGCCCGTGCCGATGCCTCATTGGTAATGGGGGTGCCGATGCCGGTGGCGCACCACGACGGGGGCCGTCGCAGCATAGGGGCCGCGATAGGCGGCGGGCGGCCCCGATGACCTGAAGCTGCCGGAATAAAGCGGGTTGCCCGGACCGTAATTGGTGCAATTGGCGTTGGGATAATATTGCGCGCAATAGCCGGGGTCTTCCACCACGGCCTGGGCATGTGCTGGCCCTGCGCATGCCGCCGCCACCAGCACCGCGCTCATTACTGCATATCTGATCATGACCGGTCTCCGTAGGTCCCCTCTGGGTAGAACACCACATTTTCGGCTCTGTTCCTCTCACATATTCGCCAGAACCTGTGATGCGCTTAACCCATCCCCTTGTTCGGGCAGGATAGTGCAGAGAGGAGAACCGCATGCGGATGATGTTAACGGCGGCGCTGGCCGTGACGGCCACGGGCGCGCTGGCCGACGAGGTCGACGATGCCCACCGGCTGGCGCTGCAGGGCCGCGATTCCTACTGGAATTGTCTCGCCCGGGAATATCAAAGCGACGGCACCAAGGGCATGTCGGCGAAGGATTTCACCGCCGACATCGAGAGCGTCTGTCCGTCCGAGCGGCAGAATTTCCGGGTGACGCTGATCGATTATCTCTCGCTGCAATATCCGAATGCGGAGTCCGGCTCCCATCTGTCCACCGCCAACCGCGCCATCGAGCTGGCGCAAAAGGACATCATCACCGCCTTCGTCAAGCACAAGGCGGCGAATTAGCCAACGGTTCGCAAAACGTGACCTTGCGCCGGCGCCAGCCCCTGCTGATGCAAGGCGAGGCGCCTCATACGCCGTTCTTCCTGCGGGCGCCGTAGATCACCCGACCTCTGGCTGCTGCGATTGCCAACCCCAAGGCTGGCCGATCAGAGGCACCCGAAAATCTGAGCGAAAGTCACGGGAAGGAGTCGTCGAGCGATTTGGAAAGTTCGTCTTTGTGATTTGGATCACTTGGCGTTTTGGTTGTGTCTTATACATTTGCGCAATCAAAAGTATAGGCCAGAGGAGGGTCGTAATGTTCAAAGCATTTGGCTCGGCGTTGGCAGTAGTGCTGTGCATCACCGGATGCCCCGCAACGCAGGCTCTAGCTGCACAGCATTCACATCAGGATAGGACACGATCGGAAATCGATTCGTCGAAGAAGGCGATCGCTCCGCCACAGGAAGAGACCTGGACGGACTGGTTTGGCAACGTGTGGCATGTCACGAAAGAGACAGCTCACGAATCTGCCGAGTTTGTGAGAGACGTTGGAACTGACGTCGCGACGGTTGCCACGGGCTGTCACTTGGCGCCGAGGTGCAAACAGTTCTTCTTTCGGGTCATCAGAAGGGGACATGCACACTAGCCACAACGCCAGGCCACCAGGCGGACATGCGGCAAACACCTCGGCGGCGCCTCATGTAGGTAAGGCATTCACGCCTGATTTGTCCGAACCTGCTTGCCTATTCCCGCGACCCGATCTTCCATGATATCCATCGCCGGGGCCGAACTTATGGGAATACCAGTATGACGTCGCACTCCCTCGCCAATGTGTTGGGCTGGCTCGTGCTGGTGGTCGTATTGGCGGCCGCGGTGTTTTACGGGCCGCTCGGCCAGTTGGGAAAGCCGCCGTCGGCCAAGGTCGTGCAGCCGGCGCAACCTGCCGCTCCCGTAGCCCCGGCCCCGAGGGGGCCGGTGATCAAGGAAGTGCCGAACTAGCCGTGTCCGGACCCTTGCGGAACGCTGCAAGAATCCCTATTTGTTGAAACAAGGCGATGCTGATGCTTTCCAAAGCTCCGTCGTCGAGACGACCACGCAATAGCAAGGCAGCGCCGGATGTACGCGCGCCTGTTGTTCGTGGTCGTTGGCATTTTGGGCCCGGTTTTGACGGGTTTTGCACCTCATTCGGCGGTTGTTCCCGATGCTTCCGCCTTGGCACGGCGGGAGGCGGCGGATATACGCTTGCCCATGAACGAAGCGATCCGGCCGGCCCCCGAAAATCCTCAGCAGACCACGGGTTTGCCGGTGCTTTCCGTTGTCGTCCCGACATTCAATGAGCGCGACAACGTCGCCAAGCTCTACCGTAAGCTGGACGCGACGCTGACGGGAGTTGCCTGGGAAGTCGTGTTCGTCGACGACAATTCGCCCGACAGGACCTGGGAGGTCGTACGCGATCTCGCGCGGCAGGACAGCCGTGTTCGCTGCATCCGGCGGATCGGGCGGCGGGGCCTGTCGGGCGCCTGCATCGAGGGCATCCTGGCCTCCAGCGCGCCCTATGCCGCCGTCATGGACGCCGACCTCCAGCATGACGAGACGCAATTGCCGAAAATGCTGTCGCTGCTCGAGAGCGGGCAGGCGGAGCTCGTGATCGGCAGCCGCTACGTCGAAGGCGGCAGCGCCGACAGTTTTGACAAGCAGCGCGCGGGCTTCAGCGCGTTCGCGACCTCCATTGCCAAGCGCGTGCTCGCCGTCGCCGTCGCCGATCCCATGAGCGGCTTCTTCATGATCCGCCGCGACAAGTTCGAGCAGCTCGCGCCGCGGCTTTCGACCCAGGGCTTCAAGATCCTGCTCGACATCGTCGCCACCGCCCATGGCGAGCTCAAGACGGTCGAGGTTCCCTTCACCTTCGGCGCGCGGCTGCATGGCGAGAGCAAGCTCGATTCCATGGTGGCGCTGGATTTCCTCGGGCTCGTGCTCGCGAAATTCACCAATGACGTGATCTCGCTGCGCTTCCTCTTGTTCGCGATGGTCGGCGGCACCGGCCTCTTTGTTCATCTCGGCACCCTGTTCATCGCATTGACGGTGCTGAACTGGCCTTTCCCGGAAGCACAGGCCGCCGGCGCCTTCATCGCCATGACCTCGAATTTCATCCTGAACAATTTTCTGACCTATCGCGACCAGCGGCTGAAGGGTTTTGCCATCCTGGGCGGTCTGCTCGCCTTCTATCTCGTCTGCAGCGTAGGCCTGTTCGCCAATGTCGGCGTTGCGTTCTCGGTTTACGACCAGGAGCCGATCTGGTGGCTCGCGGGCGCGGCCGGCGCATTGATGGGCGTGGTGTGGAACTACGCGATGTCCGGACTGTTCGTCTGGCGCAAGCGATGAAGCCCTGAATGAGTCCCGGCGACACTGGTGCCACCGATTTGAAGCTCCTGCGGCGCAAGCGGCGAATTCGTTCCAGGAGCTTCAAATCGAAAAATGGCACCAGAGTAATGAATTTGCCAGTGCCCATGGCTTTCCGAAGTTCGTGAAAGGTGGGTGCTGCAATGGATCACGAACTTCGGAAAGTGGGCACTGGTCTCGTCCGCAATACTTCTCTTACGATCCTGGCGCTGGTGGCGTTGCGGCTGGTCGCGGCCGCCTGGACGCCGATCACCTTCGACGAGGCCTATTACTGGATGTGGTCGAAGCATCTGGCCGGCGGCTATTACGACCACCCGCCGATGGTGGCGCTGGTGATCCGCGCCGGCACCATGATCGCGGGCGACACCGAGCTCGGCGTGCGGCTGGTGTCGATCCTGCTGGCGATACCCATGAGTTACGCCGTGTACCGGACGGCGGTGATCCTGTTCGGTGGCCAGCGCGTGGCGGCGACCGCCACCATCCTGCTCAACATCACGCTGATGGCGGCGGTCGGCACCATCATCGTAACGCCGGATTCGCCATCGCTGGTTGCCGCGAGCTTCGTGCTGTTCTTTCTCGCCAAGGTGCTGGAGACGGGACGGGGCGTATGGTGGCTTGCGGTCGGCGCGGCCGTCGGCTGCGCGCTTTTGTCGAAATACACCTCGCTGTTTTTTGGACCGGCTATCCTGATCTGGCTTCTGGTTGTGCCAAGGCAGCGGCGCTGGCTCTTGACGCCATGGCCTTATCTCGGAGCGATCGTCGCGTTTGCGATTTTTTCGCCCGTCATCATCTGGAATGCCGAGCACGACTGGGTGTCGTTCCTCAAGCAGATCAAGGGACGTGTACGCATCGAGGAATTCCGGCTGGCCTATATCGGCGAGTTGATCCCGACCCAGATCGCATTCGCGACGCCGCCCGTTTTCATCCTCGCCGCGATGGGGCTGCACGCGCTCGCGCGGCGCAAGGCAGGCGCGATGCCGACGCGCGTGCTGGTCAACGCGATGTTCTGGACGACCACCGTCTATTTCGTCTGGCATTCCCTGCACGCGCGCGTCGAAGCGGACTGGTTCGCACCGGTCTATCCGGCCCTTGCGATCGCGGCTGCTGTCGCGGCCCATCTCGTGCGATGGGAGCCGCGCTGGCAGCGTGTCGCCGATTTCTGCCTGCATTGGGCTGCGCCCGTCGGCATCTTGATGTTCGTGGCTCTGATCGTGCAGGCCAACACCGGCTGGCTCTCCGGCTACCGCCGCGACGCGACCGTGCGCAGCGTCGGCGTCGGCTGGCGTGAGCTCGCTAACGGAATCGAGATCGCGCGCAAGTGGACCGGCGCCACTTGCGTGCTCGCGCCGGACTACGGCACCACGAGCTGGCTCGCTTTCTATCTGCCGAAGGGCACCTGCGTCGCGCAGCAGACGCAGCGCATCCGCTGGATCAACATGGGTGAGCCGACCGCGGCAGAACTCGCCGGCCCCTTGCTCTATGTCGACGAGGTCAAGCCGCGGGCGCAACTTTTCCTGAAAGACAATTTTGGACGAATCGAGCAGGTAGCCGAGCTGGCGCGCAAACGCGGACCGCTGGTAATTGAGACCTACACCATCACGCTGCTTAGCGATCCCCAGGGCGACGTGTTCGACCGCTCGCCGCCGCCGGAACTGCTGCCGTGAGGCATGATCCGGAAAAGTGTGAAGCGGTTTTCCCTCGCGACAAACGCCTGGCGTTTGCGCGGAGATCATGCCCAAAAAAAGAAGCTAAAGCGCGATGACGTTTCAGCCTGAAATCATCGCGTTTTAGCGCTTCAGGCCGCGGTCTGACCGGCGGGCCGGATCGCGGCCAGGAGGTCGGCGAGCGTCTTGTCGCTGGAGTGGACCGCCAGCAAATTGATCCCGGCCTCGATCAGCGTGTAGCCGCGCGCCTGCAGCCATTGGTGCAACTGAACGGCGTCGGTCTTGATCTTCTCGATCAGCATGATCGGGCGGCTGCGCTCGATCATCTTCGCCCCGCCTTCCAGGGCCTCGAGCTCCATCCCCTCGACATCGATCTTGATCAGGTCGACGCGCGGCAGGCCGAACTCGTCGAGCGTCAGCTTGCGGACGTTGACCATGTTTTGATAGTCGATCGGCTGGCCGATGAACTCATTGTTGCTGCGCTGGCGCAGTTCCAGGCTGCCGAAACTGGAAGGCACGAAATAATTCGGATTCGGGATCTGCATGACCCCGCTTTCGGAAGAGACTGCGCCATGCACCGCGAGCGCGTTGAAGCAGTTGTTGATGGCGATGTTGCCGGCCAGCGCATAGTAGATGCGCTCCTGCGCCTCGATCGAGAGCACCGATCCCCAGCCCGTCATCATCTTCGCCCATTCGATGGTGTGCACGCCGATATTGGCGCCGCAATCGATGCCGATGACGCCGTCGCCGTGGTGCTTGCGGCGCAGCGTGAGCAGGTCGAGCGCGAGCTTGACCTCGCCGGGATCAAAGGACGAGGTTTCCAGGATCTGGAAGCCGACGCCATAGCCCCGGTTCTGATCGACCATCCGGTAGTCGAACCGGTTCACGATCAGGGTGCCGTGATTGGATGAAGCAAGGACAAAGGCGAGCTTGCGCCCCACGCTCTGCATCGGGATCTCCTGATGGCTTGGGATTTGAGCGAGGGACTGCAAACGAATCGCTTCGGCGGAGCTTACTGCGACTTGCCGACGGGAGCCATGGCGCCGGCCTGATTCGGCTTTAGGAGCTTCCCGCAAGCCCGTGGAACTACGGCAGAAAATAATCGGCGGTGATGTCGGATCGGCATGGCCCCGAACGTCTTGTATTCAGATCAGCAGAGAGCGAGGACACCATGGATCGTTCCACCCTGAAACCCGCCACCGAGCTGGCCCGCACCAGCGCCGTCCGTCACCCCAACGAAAGCGCGGAATATCGTCGCGCCCGCGAGGCGCTGCTCGCGGAAGAAATCGAGCTGCGTCGTCATATCGAACGCGTCGCCGAACTGCGCCGCAGCCTGCCGCCGGGCGGCGAAGTGACGAAGACCTATTCGTTCGATGGCGAGAACGGCAAGGCCAGCCTCGCCGACCTGTTCGGCGACAAGCCGACGCTCATTATCTACAGCTACATGTTCGGTCCGCAGCGCGAGAAACCCTGCCCGATGTGCACGTCGTTCATGGGCACGTGGGAGACGAAGCTGCAGGACATCGAGCGCCGTGTTTCCATCGTCTTCGTCGCGCGCTCGCCGATCGCGCGGCTGATCGCCGCGAAGAAGGCGCGCGGCTGGACCCAGCACAAGATCTATTCGGATGTCCTGGGCGACTACACGCGCGACTATGTCAGCAAGGACGATGCGGACATGCCGGGCTACAGCGTGTTCGCGCGCCGCGACGGCGCGATCCGTCATTTCTGGTCCGGCGAGATGGGGCCGGGCACCGCCGATCCCGGCCAGGATCCGCGCGGTGCGCCGGATTTCGATCCGCTCTGGACCATCCTCGACACGACGCCCGAAGGCCGCGGCAGGGACTGGTATCCGAGCCTCAACTATTGATGCGCGAAACGCTGTAAAATCGCGATCAACAGCGCGGCGACATTCGGTGAAAGTTCGCTGCACGTCCCGCTTACCCCGGAACACTACGGGAAACTTGTGCCGAAATGAAACCACATTTCAGGCCATATTCCGCTGCCTTACATCCGCCCGAACTTAATTCCCATTTAACGAAAAGTCGCCTTAATGACGCTCCGCCCCTCTGCGAGATGCTGCGCCCTGAGTCATGTTGGGCACAGTATCGAGGGGAACAAGTGGGGTCGTCCTGGGCGCGGGTGGATGAGTAAGAGTAGCGTTGCGTTAGTGGCGGGGCGGGTCCGCAGCAAGTCATCGGGGAAGGCCTCCAACCGCTTGTTCGGTGGGGCCGCGATCGCGTGTATCGTGATCGGCGCCGGCTTCACCGTCTACAACAACATCATCGCTGCGAGCGTCTATCCGACACTCGGGACCGCGAGCTATGACGAGCCCGTCGTCAGGCCGAAGGTCGCGTCGCGTTCCACCGCACAGATCATCAGCGACGCGTTCGCCGCGCTGCCGGAAGGCGCGCCGTCGATCGCGAAACCCGAAACCGTCGCTGCGATCTCGCCGGACATGTTTAACGAACGGTTTGCGGCGTCAGCGCCGGAAAGCGTCGCCTCGAATGCGGCGAGTGCCGCGCCGCCGCAGGCAGCAGCACCCAGGCTTGCCGAAGCGCCCAAGCCCGTCGCCGCACCGAAACTCGCCGAGGCCAAGCCGGTCGAGACGCCGAAGCAAGCGGAAGCCGCGAAGGGGAGGCCAGCCCCGGCGCCGCAGCAGGTCGCGCTGAACGTGCCGCCGCCGGTGCCGCCGCAATCCTCTGGCCTCTCCGTTCGCGACATGGCCGAACGCGCCAAGGCCGCGGTGATGTCGATCACCACGACCGACAGGAGCCGCATGGTCGAGAAGCTATGGGGCAAGCCGGCCGCGCAGGGCTCGCTGCTCGCCTACGCTTCGGCTGACGCCAGCATCACCAGCAGCATCGGCCGCGAGCAGAACCCGCTGATGGGCGGCCAGGCGCCTTACGACAAGGACACCGCGGTCTACGACATCACCGCGCATATGGTTTACCTGCCCGACGGCACCAAGCTCGAGGCGCATTCCGGCCTCGGCTCCAATCTCGACGATCCGAGCTCGGCGAAGATCCGCATGCGCGGCGTCACGCCACCGCATATCTACGAGCTCAAGCCGCGCGAGGCGCTGTTCCATGGCGTGCCGGCGCTGCGGCTGACGCCGGTGGGCGGCGAGGACGCGATCTATGGCCGCGACGGCCTGCTCGCGCACTCCTTCATGCTCGGGCCGAACGGCAATTCCAACGGCTGCGTGTCGTTCCGCGACTACTATGCCTTCCTCGACGCCTACCACAACAAGGGCATCCGCAAGCTCGCGGTGCTCGCCAGGGTCGATTGATCTAGGCCGCCATCCTCTTCCACAAATTCGTCTCGTGATCGATCGCGGCCTTCAACTGCGGGCGCGCGCGCATGCGTGCGAGATAGTCGACCAGTGACGGCCAGGTGGCGACGTCGACGCCGCCGTGCCTGAGCAGCAGCAGCGACCAGGTGAGATAGCCGTCGGCGACGGTGAAGCGATCGCCGACGAGATAAGACCTCTCCGCCAGATGGTCGGCCGCGACCGACACGCTCTTGCCGATGCGCTCGCGCCCGGCCGCCTTGGCGGCATCGTCCTTGTACCAGAAGGTCGGAAACAGAAACGCCTTGTGGATCTCGCAGCCTATGAAGCTCAGCCACTCCTGCAGGCGGTAGCGGTCGGCGTCGCCGGGCGGGGGAGCCAGCCCAAGCTCCGGCTTGAGGTCGGCGATGTATTGCAGCACGGCGGCGCTTTCCGTCAGCCGCTCGCCATTCTCCTTCACCAGCACCGGCACCGCGCCCTTGGGCGAGACCGCCCGGAAGTCGCCGCCGTCCTCGATGACTTTCTTGTCCCAGATATTCACGAGATGGTAGCGCGCCTCGATACCGGCCTCCATCAGCGCGATGCGGCTCGCGAGCGAGCAGGCCATCGGGTAGAAATAGAGCTGCAGCATGATCGTCTCCCGCGCGTTTGCCGCCAGGATAAAGCGGTCGAGCTCCTGCTTCCATGCAGGGAGTTTGCAGCCCATGGCTGCAATATTGCAGGCAAGGCGTGCGCCATGATAGACCACGCCCATGAACTGGGACGATCTGCGCATCGTTGCGGCGATCCGGGACGAGGGCACGTTTGCCGGCGCCGGCGCGCGGCTGCGCATCGACGAGACCACCGTCGGGCGCAGGCTGCGGCGGATCGAGCGGACGCTCGGCGTGCGCCTGTTCGAGGCCACCGATGGCCTGCGCAAGCCGACGGCGCCATGCGAACGGGTGCTGGCCCATGTCGAGGCGATGGCTGGCCATGTCGCCGAGATTTCGCGTCTCGGCGACAGCCTGCCGGGGCTGACCGGGAGGTTTCGCATCGCGGCCACCAACGCGGTCGCCGAGGAGATGCTGTCGCCGCGCGTGTCCGCGCTGCTCGTGCGGCATCCCGGGCTTGCGTTGCAATTCCTCACTTCCAGCGAGAACGTGAAGTTCTCGCGCTGGCAGGCCGATTTTGCCGTGCGCCTGCGCAAGCCGGACAGGGGCGATTTCACGATCTCAAAACTGGGCGAGATGGCGCTGTATCTGATCGAGCCTGCCGCCGGCGGCGAGGCCGAGCCCGTGGTGTGCGCCTATCCCGACGACCTCGGCCCGATTCCGGAGACGCAATACCTGAAGGCGAGGGGATTGCGCGAAAAGGCGCGCTTCGTGAGCGACAACATCCGGGTCGTCCGGACACTGATCCAGGAACATCAGGCGATCGGCGTGCTGCCCGATTATCTCTGCGGCGAATTGCTCGCCGACCGCCGCCTGCGCGCGACGCTCCTGCCGCGGCGCCGGGATGTCTGGCTCCTGGTGCAAAACCATTTGCGGCGCGATGCCGCCGCCCGCGTCGTCATCGACTGGATTCGCGGCTCTTTCCAGGGATTTGCCAAAGAGGCATTTTCTCGCTGACTGTGACGTGCTCCACCCCGGCGTCATGGAGCATGTGCTAAGTGATTCCCTCCGCCTTTTTCCATTCGGGGCTTTTGATGACCGAGATCGAGCAAACCGGCTTTGCGTCGCCGTGGGCCACGCTGTGGCTGAGCCCGCGGCAGACCATCGAGCGGATCGTGGCGACGCGGCCGAGCTATCTGGTGCTGCCGCTCGCAGCGCTGGGCACCATCGCCGGCCTTTATACGCAAGTGGCCGGCACGGGTTTCGAAGGGATGTTGACCGACTGGCGGCTCGCGCTCGGTTTTATGGTCCTCGGCGCGATCCTCGGCATCGTCTGGCTTTATCTGGGGGCGCTGGTGCTGAGCTGGATCGGCATGCTGCTCGGCGGCGAAGCTACCGCACGCCAATTGCGCGCGGTGTTCGCCTGGAGCGCGGTGCCGGCCATCCCCGGCGCCGCCGTCATCCTCGCGCTCACGCTGGGGCTGAAGGCCGCAGGCGGCGGGAACACCCTTGTCGCAAGCGGCCTGTCATGGCTCGGGATCGCGATCGGCCTTTGGACGACGGTCGTCTTTCTCCTGATGCTGGCGCGCGTCGAGCAGTTCGGATTTTGGCGGACGATCCTGGCCTGGTTCCTGAACAGCTTTCTCCTGGCACTGCTGGTCGCGATGGCCGTTCGTACCTTGCTCTATCAACCATTCAGCATACCGGCTTCGTCGATGATCCCGACCCTGCTTGTCGGCGACAATGTCTTCGCCTCGAAATTCGCCTACGGCTACAGCCGTTTTTCGCTGCCGTTCTCGCCGCCGCTGTTTTCGGGGCGCGTGCTCGGCGCCGAGCCGCAGCGCGGCGATGTCGTCGTATTCCGCCTGCCAAAGGACGAGCGGACCGATTACGTCAAGCGCGTGGTGGGGCTGCCCGGCGACCGCATCCAGATGAAAGAGGGGCTGCTTTACATCAACGACGTGCCGGTGAAGCGCGAGCCGCTCGCCGACTTTGTCGGCGACGCCTGCGGCACGGATACGGCCGCCAAGGTGAAGCGCTGGCGCGAGACGCTGCCGAACGGCGTGACCTATGAGACGCTCGATTGCGTGCCCAACGGTTTCTACGACAACACCAGTGTCTACACCGTGCCGGCAGGCAGCACCTTCATGCTCGGCGACAACCGCGACAACTCGACCGACAGCCGCGTGCTGTCATCGGTGGGCTATATCCCGCTCGAGAACCTGATCGGCCGCGTCGACATGATCTACTTCTCGCTCATGCCCGGTTCGGGCGAGGTTCGCTCGGAACGGATCGGGACGGTGGTGCGGTGAGGGCGGTCCGTGCCCGGCCTCGTCCTGCCGCAGCCTCGATGACCTCCGCGAGGCGGGCGACGGCGGACGGGATCGAGCTCGGCGGGTGCCCGCTGAATCCAAGCATCAGCGCCGAGCGCGGCGGGGCCGCGAGGTAGAGCTCGCTCATGGCGCGGGTGACCACGCGCTGCCCGAACGCCGCGCGCTGGATCGCGACGTCGCTCAAGCCTTTGGCGAGATGGAGCACGAGGTGCATGCCCTGATCGGGCGGCTCGACCGTGGCATAGTCCGCAAGACGTCGCCGCAGGCTCTTCACGAGCAGGTCGCGCTGCCCGGCATACACAGCGCGCATCCGCCTGATATGCGCGGCGAAGTGGCCGTCTTCCATGAAGTCGGCAGTGATGCCCTGATGCAGGCTCGACGGCTGCCGGTCGGCGAGATAGCGCGTTCGCACGAACGCCGGCAGCAGCGTCGCCGGCACGACGGCATAGCCTAGCCGCAAGCCCGGAAACAGCGCCTTGTTCAGCGTGCCGACATAGATGACGCGCTCCGCATCGTCCAGTCCCTGCAGGGCTGCAAGCGGCCGGCCGCCGTAGCGGAACTCGCTCGAATAATCATCCTCGACGATCCAGCTTTTGGACTCGCGGGCCCAGGCGAGCAGCGCAAGCCGGCGCGACATCGAGAGCACGACGCCGGTCGGAAATTGATGGGAAGGTGTGATGAACACAGCGCGGGCGGACCTTGCTCTGGCGATGCCGGCGCGAACATCGATGCCGTGCTCGTCGACGGGAACGGGATGCGCCACGGCGCCGGCCGCGACGAGCGCGCGGACCGTCAGGGGATAGCCGGGATCCTCGACCCAGACTTTTTCGCCGGCGAGCTTCAGCACGCGGATGACGAGATCGACGGCGTGCTGGGTCCCGGTCGTGATGACGACCTGGTCCGCGTCGCAGCGCACGCCGCGCGCGACCCTGAGATAGTCGCTGACGGCCTGGCGCAGCGCGGGCAGGCCGCGGGGATCGGAATAGCCGAGATGCACGGGATCGATCGCGCGGAAGGCGCGCGCCGTCAGCTTGCGCCAGGCGCTGTGAGTGCGCGCATCGATCAGCGTCCGGCCGAGGTTGAAGGGCCGCGAGTCGTTGCGCGCGGTGACGTCGACGAGGTCGCCTACGAAGACATCGAGCGAGGCGGGCTTTGCCTTGCGGAAGCCGGCTTTTTGCACCGCTCTGCTTTGAAACAGGTCGGCGGCGACATAGGTCCCTGATCCGGTCTTGCCGCCGACATACCCTTCGGCGATGAGCTGGTCGAAGGCCGCGACGACCGCCGAACGCGAGACCGACAGTTGTGCTGCGAGCTCGCGCGTGGAAGGCAGCTTGGTGCCGGGCTTGAGCGTCTGAGACAGGATCGCGGAACGTATTTGAAGGTAGACCTGCCTGAACAGCGGCGTCGGGGAGTGGCGGACGACCTGCCAGTCGTTGAGGTCGGCGAAGCTGCGCCCGGGTTGCTTCATCCTAAAACTCCGGTCCCGGAAAGTGGTATGATCGATTTTACCATAATGGATATTTCTATCATACCACTCTCGGCGCTATCAACGGCGCATGTCAAAGCAGAGCCCAAAGCCCGATTTTCAGCCGACCCTGACCGGCTCCACTGTCACCATCAGGCCGATGTCGGTTTCCGACTGGCCCGAGCTGTTTCACGCCGCTTCCGATCCGGAAATCTGGAAGCTGCATCCGCGCAGCGACCGCTACACCGAGCCCGCGTTCAGGAAATATTTCGACAGCGGCATCGACTCGCAGATGGCGTTCGTGTTCGTCGACCGCACGGACCATCGCCTGATCGGCTCGAGCCGCTATTTTGGCCATGATGCCGCGCTGAGCGAGATCGAGATCGGCTGGACGTTCATCGTCCGCAGCCATTGGGGCGGCGCGGCCAATCGCGAGGTCAAGCGGCTGATGCTCGATCACGCCTTCACCTTCGTCGACACCGTCGTGTTCTGGGTCGGCGAGAAGAATTTCCGCTCGCAGGGCGCGATGACAAAGATCGGCGGCGTCAGGCGCGAGGGGTTTTTTACCCGGGAGCTGTCAGGTCCCGTTCCCCATGTCGTGTTCGAGATCGACAAGCAGCGCTATCAGCAAGGCAGTCGCGCGCTGGTGGCCTGACACGGGTTGCGCTTTCTCGCGCAGCCAAACGACGATTCGAGGGTTGTAATGAGCGCATTTTCAATGCGCCGCGGCGATCGCGTCATGAGTGCGGAAAAGGCGCTGGAAGTCGATCGAGCGCGGATATAGCTGCCGTCTTGCTACCGTCGGCGCCGACGGCGCGCCTTATTGCACGCCGTTTCTCTACGTCGGGATGAACGGACATCTGTATGTTCACTCGACGAGCGCGGCGGGGCATTTCCGGACCAATATCGATCGCGAGCCGCGCGTTTGCTTTCAGCTCGACGAGCAGGACGGGGTTTTCGACTACGGCCGCTTCGAATGCGACTCGGGCCTCGCCTTCCGCAGCGTCGTCGTGTTCGGGACGATCAAGGTCGTCACCGAGCGCGCCGTGAAGCAGGCCTTCTGCGAGGCGCTGCTCTGCAAATACGGCAAGCCCGGCCGCGACCGGCCAGAAAACTTCTTTCCCCGTCTCGACCTGATTGCCGTCTTTGAAATCGCAGTCGAACGCCTGACCGGCAAGGAGACGGCGATGCCGCCGATGTCGGAGCAGTGGCCCGCAAAGGACCGCACCAAGACGCCGCAGGCGAGGCCGGGGGATTAGCGGAGGGGGCGGTGCAGTTTGAAGTCACTGGCTCCCTCACGCCACCTTGCGCGGTATGATCTTCTTGTAGCTGTGGGTCTTCTCCGCTTTCGAAAGATCGTGGGCGGCCTGCAGGTTGAGCCAGAAGCGCGGATCGGTGCCAAAATAGCGACCCAGCCGGATCGCAGTGTCCGCGGTGACATCGCGCGTACCGCGCATGATCTCGGTCAACCGGTTGGGCGGAACGCTCAACTCTTTGGCCAGTGCGCGTGCCGACAGGCCGAGCGGGACGAGATATTCTTCCCGCAATACTTCACCGGGGTGTGTCCGTAGCCGCGCCATTTGGTGCCTCCTCAGTGATAGTCGGTGACCGCTATTGCACGGGGAAGGAGCTGAAGAAATGGCGGCGGGATTGGAAAGTCCGGCTGATCGAGGAGCAGAACCCGGAGTGGGCTGACCCACTATCGCGGTATATCCAACTGATCCGGCATCTGACTGACGCATGTGGTTATGGATTCCGGCCTCACCGCTTCGCGGCGACCCGGAATGACGAGAGGAGGGAGGGTATCTCACCCCTTCAATCCGAGGTCACCGATCAGTTCCTCGATCAGGTCGCGGTGTTCAGGTTTCCTCACGCGCAGCATCAAACGCAAATCGGAAACGCGAAGCTTGGGGGCGAGCGTCCGGATTCGTGCCGCGGCATTCTCCGCGTCGGCCTTTCGTCCGGCCCGGCGCGCATTCCCGGCCAGCATGATAAGCGCGACAAGATTATGAGGTTGCTGGACAAGCGCCTGCTGGCTCCATCTGACACCGTCGTCGCACTTGCCGCTCATGAGGCACGCGGTGGCCAGTCCTGAAAGTATGCGGGGCACCATCACGGGATCCAGGGGGTTCAGCCGAAGACTTTGGCCGAATGCGTCCACTGCAACCTCCGGCTCACCGAGATGAAGGCTCATCCACCCCCTTGCGTTCCAGGCGGCAGCAAGGTTGGGATTGACCGCCACCGCTCGCTCCGCGCAGGCAGCACCCCTCTCGAATTCGTCGTTGAGGCTGCCGAACACGATCGATGTGATCGCGAGGACATGCGCATCATCGGGCTCGAGCTCGCCCGCTTTGGCAGCCATCTGCAGTGCTTCTAGACGTTCTTCCTCGGTCACCGGGACCAGAAACACATTCCGAAGGTGGAAGATGCACATCGCTACTCTTGCATAGGCGGGTCCAAAGCCCGGATCGAGCGCCAATACTTTTCGAAATTCCGAGATCGCTTCCTTGTTGGACACGGCCGTATGTTGAATGAACAACGCCATGCCGCGCATGAAGTGGTCGTAGCTGGTCCAGCTATCCGGCTTCTTGCGTTGCGTGAACTCTATCTCGGCTCGAAGCAGCCTCGGGGCGATGGCGCCGACGACGCTCCGTGTCACACTATCCTGAAGCTCGAACACATCGGCCATGTCCCCATCGAATTTGTCCGCCCAGAGGTGCGCACCCGTGGCGCATTCGATCAACTGGCCCGTGATCCTGACCCGTCCGCCGGCTTTCCGAACGCTTCCTTCAAGAACATAGCGAACGCCAAGCTCACGCCCGACCTGCTTGATGTCGACCGCTCTGCCCTTGTATGTAAAGCTGGAATTTCGCGCGATCACGAACAGCGATTTGAACCGCGACAATGCCGTGATGATCTCCTCGACCGTGCCGTCTGCGAAGTAGTCTTGCTCAGGATCGCCGCTCATGTTCTGGAACGGAAGGACCGCGATGGATGGTTTGTCAGGCAGAGTGAGGCGCTGGCTGAAGTCGTCGGGCAGAATCTCCATTTTGGCGGCGGCGGCCGCGGGCTTTGCATCGGTAGCGGTTCGGGTCGCGTAGATCCTGACCGCCTGTTCGATATTCTTCAGGGAACGCTCGCCGAGGTTCTCGAATTCGAAAGGGGTCTTTCCGCGAACCTGCCTGAAGGCGTCTTCGGAAACATAGACGCCGCCGGGCTCACATTCGCTCTCGACCCGGGCAGCGACGTTGACGCCATCGCCGAAGATGTCGTCGCCATCGATGATGATGTCGCCGATATTGATTCCGATCCGGAAGACGATCTTGTGCGCGACGCCGGCGTTCCGCTCGGTCATCTTGCTCTGGACGGTCATCGCGCAGGTGACGGCGTCCACGGCGCTCGCGAACTCGACCAGCATTCCATCGCCGGTCGTCTTGACGATGCGGCCGCCATGCGCCGCGATGGCGGGATCGACGAGTTCGCGCCGGTGCGACTTGAGGGCGGTCAGGGTGCCGACCTCGTCGGCTCCCATCAGCCGGGAGTACCCGGCGACGTCGGCCGCCAGGATTGCCACCAATCGCCGTTCTACGCGTCCACTCGTCACGGGCCCCGGTCCCTTTCACCGACCTCGGCAATGCCATCAAAGCATGGGGGACCGGTTCCTGCCAATTGCCTGGAATGGTGACATTCCGAAAACAAAAAGGGCGCGGTTTGCGCCGCGCCCTTCGTGTCCTGGATAGAGCAGGGACTTCTCAGAAATCCATGCCGCCCATGCCGCCGCCCGGGGGCATGCCGCCACCGCCGCCGGCGTTCTTCTTCGGCAGTTCGGCGATCATGGCTTCGGTGGTGATCAGGAGCGCGGCCACGGAGGCTGCGTTCTGGATCGCCGCACGAACGACCTTGGTCGGGTCGATGATGCCCTTGGAGATCAGGTTGCCGTACTCGCCGGTCTGGCTGTCGAAGCCGTAGCCGTACTGATCCTTCTCGAGGATCTTGCCGACGATGACGGAGCCGTCTTCGCCCGCGTTGATCGCGATCTGGCGGGCGGGCCAGGAGAGCGCCTTGCGCACGATCTCGACGCCGGTCTTCTGGTCGTCGTTCTTGGTGCGGATGCCCTTGAGCTGCTCGGAAGCACGGAGCAGGGCGACGCCGCCGCCGGGAACGATGCCTTCCTCGACAGCCGCGCGGGTCGCATGCATCGCGTCATCAACGCGATCCTTGCGCTCCTTCACCTCGACTTCGGTCGCGCCGCCGACGCGGATCACCGCGACGCCGCCCGCGAGCTTGGCCAGACGCTCCTGCAGCTTCTCACGGTCGTAGTCCGAGGTGGTCTCCTCGATCTGCGCCTTGATCTGATTGACGCGCGCCTCGATGTCGGCCTTCTTGCCGGCGCCGTTGACGATGGTGGTGTTCTCCTTGTCGATCATCACCTTCTTGGCGCGGCCGAGCATGGCGAGCGTGACGCTCTCCATCTTGATGCCGAGATCTTCCGAGATCGCCTGGCCGCCGGTCAGGATCGCGATGTCCTGCAGCATGGCCTTGCGGCGATCGCCGAAGCCCGGCGCCTTGACGGCGGCGACCTTCAGGCCGCCGCGCAGACGGTTCACGACCAGCGTGGCCAAAGCCTCGCCTTCGACGTCTTCCGCGACGATGACGAGCGGCTTGCCGGTCTGCACGACGGCTTCCAGCAGCGGAAGCAGTTCGTTCAGGTTCGAGAGCTTCTTCTCGTTGATCAGGATGTAGGCGTCATCGAATTCGACGCGCATCTTGTCGGCGTTGGTGACGAAGTAGGGCGAGATGTAGCCGCGGTCGAACTGCATGCCCTCGACGACGTCGAGCTCGGTCTCGAGCGACTTGGCTTCCTCGACCGTGATCACGCCCTCATTGCCGACCTTCTTCATGGCGTCGGCGAGGAACTTGCCGATTTCGGCATCGCCGTTGGCGGAGATGGTGCCGACCTGGGCGATCTCCTCGTTCGAGGTGACCTTCTTGGAGTTCTTGACGAGGTCGGCGACGACGGCCTCGACCGCGAGGTCGATACCGCGCTTGAGATCCATCGGGTTCATGCCGGCGGCAACGGACTTCGCGCCTTCACGAACGATCGCAGCCGCGAGCACCGTCGCGGTGGTGGTGCCGTCGCCGGCAGCATCCGCGGACTTGGAGGCGACTTCGCGCACCATCTGCGCGCCCATGTTCTCGAACTTGTCGTCGAGCTCGATTTCCTTGGCGACGGTGACGCCGTCCTTGGTGACGCGGGGTGCGCCGAACGACTTGTCGAGCACGACGTTGCGGCCCTTCGGGCCGAGCGTGACCTTCACGGCGTTGTTGAGGATGTCGACACCGCGCAGCATGCGATCGCGCGCGTCGACGCCGAATTTGACTTCTTTGGCTGACATTATTGGTTTCCCTGAGTTGAATGCTGTCTCACCCTTTGATCGGCGCCCTCAGGCGCTCCTCAGGGTGAGCGGATGGGGGTTCGCGCTTAGGCGGCTTTCTTCTTGGAGGCGGGAACGTCGGTGAGGACGCCCATGATGTCGCTCTCCTTCATGATCAGCAGCTCCTGGCCGTCGATCTTGACTTCGGTGCCCGACCACTTGCCGAACAGCACGCGGTCGCCGACCTGGATGTCGATCGGGATCAGCTTGCCGCTCTCGTCGCGGCCGCCGGGGCCGACGGCGATGACTTCGCCCTGGGAGGGCTTTTCCTTGGCAGTGTCGGGAATGATGATGCCGCCGGCGGTCTTCTCTTCGGCGTCGATGCGCTTGACCACGACGCGGTCGTGAAGCGGACGGAATTTCATGCAGTCCTCCTAAGATCCTGGAATTGTTGTAGAGTTTTTGAATGTTAGCAATCGCTGCCGGCGAGTGCCAGCCCGAATACACCGGAGATAAGCCAGAGTTTGGGTGCGGGCAAGGGCTTCTAGCAGAAAATTTGGCACTCAAATGATGCTCCTGCCAAAAGTTAGCAGGGATCGTTAACGTGCCGAATGAGGCCGGATACCGGTATTAGCACATGCGGTAAGCTGCTGCTAACGCGACAATTTTCAACAAATCGTTAACCATTTGGGCTTGTGATGCATTGGTTGCGTGCGTCACAATTCTCTCATGTGAGCGCATCTTTAGCCGGGGTGGCTCCGGCAGGTAGCTACCCCTTGCGATGCGCTCCCTAAACAGGAGGTTCGCATGGTTTCGCGGGTTGGGGTTTCCGAGGACTTTCGGAAACTTGCGCTGGGATACGGGCTGACCACGGCCGAGATCCTCTATCGGCTGCCGGATCATCCCTCGCTGCTGCAGACCTACGTCTGGCAGAACTACGATCTGTTTCCGAAATTCCCGGCGCTGCGGGACTTCCTGCACTTCTGGCAGGAGAAGCTCGAGGGGCCGCTGTACTCGGTCCGCGTCGCTCACTCCAAGCTGATCAAGCCCGCCGAGCTGCGCGCCGTCGACGGCGTGTTCCGGCTGCATTGAATAGGGATCGGCAGGGTGGGTTAGCGACTACGTCCTCGGTGGCTCAACGAGCGAACGTGGAAGCGTAACCCACCAATTCTTGGCGACGAAGCTGGTGGGTTACGCTTCGCTAACCCACCCTACGAGCCGTCATTTGTGCTAACCTTCGTTCACGGAAACAAAGGGGAGAGCACCATGGCCAGGAAGAAGCCGACGAAAAAATCCAGGAAGCCGGCCGCGCGCGCCGCTGCGAAATCGGCCGCGCAAAAGAAATCGCCGGCCCGCAAGGTTGCGGCCGCCAAGCCGACCGCGCGCCGCAAACTGAAGAGCAAGGGCAGGGCGCCCGCTCCGGTGAAGCGTGCGCGTCCCAAGCAGCGGATCGCCATCAGCCATCACCGCGACGAGGACTTCAAGGCCGACGGGCTTCGCGCCTATGCGCATTACCGCGACCTCGGCATTGCGGATGCGACCCATGGCCTGGCGCGCGCCCATGTGATCCGTCTGATCGGGCCGTGTAACCCGGACGAAGTGTCAAAGCTTCACTACCACGACGTCGAATTCCAGATGGTCTATGTGCTCAAGGGTTGGGTGAAGAGTTACATGGATGGCGTTGGTGAGACGACGTTCCAGGTCGGCAGTTCCTGGACCCAGCCGCCGAAGATCAAGCACCTGATCATGGACTATTCCGACGACGTCGAATTGCTGGAAGTGATCCTGCCGGCGGATTTCGAGACGAAGGAATTGACGGCGTAGGGCGCCGCCGGCGCCGCATCGTCATTGCGAGGAGCAAGGCGACGATGCCAATCCATGCCTCCGCGTGCGGCGATATGGATTGCTTCGCTTCGCTCGCAATGACGACGCATTGGGCTTCGCTACGTTAAAACCCCCACGATCGCGCCCATCAAACACGTCGTCAGCGTGCCCGACACGATCGACTTCAGCCCCAACGAATTGATCTCGTCGCGGCGCGTTGGGGCCATGGTGCCGAGGCCGCCGATCATGATGCCGAGGCTGGCGAAATTGGCGAAGCCGCACATCGCATAGAGCATGATGAGTTTCGAGCGCGGATCGAGCGCTTCGGCTGCGAGCTTCGAGAGATCGACATAGGCGATCAATTCGTTCAGCACCGTCTTGGTGCCCATCAGGCTGCCAGCCGTCACCGCCTGAGGCCAGGGCAGGCCCATGAGCCAGCACACCGGCGCCATGAGATATCCCAGCATCCGCTGCAGCGAGATTTTCGCGCCGCCGATCTCGGGCAGCAGGCCGAGGATCGCGTTGGCGAGATAGACCAGTGCGACCAGCACCAGCAGCATCGCGACGATGTTGAGCAGGAGCTCGAGGCCCGAGGAGGTGCCCTTGACGATGGCGTCCATGGTGCCGGACACCTTCATATCGGGATCTTCAAGCGTGCCGCCGGTGCGCTGCTCCGTCGTTTCCGGCACCATGACCAGGCTGACCACGATCGCGGCCGGCGCGCCGAGCACGGACGCAATCACGAAGTGCGCGGCCGCGTCCGGGATGAGCGGCGCCAGCAGCGTCGCGTAAAGCACCAGCACGGTGCCGGCGATGCCGGCCATGCCGCCGGTCATGACCAGGAACAATTCGCTGCGCGTCATCTGCGCGAGATACGGCCGAACGAAGAGCGGCGCTTCCACCATGCCGAGGAAAATGTTGGCGGCGGTGGACAAGCCCACCGCGCCGCCGACGCCGAGCGTTCGCTCCAGGAGCCAGGCCATGCCGCGCACGATCGGCGGCAGCACGCGCCAGTAGAACAGCAGCGTCGTCAGCACGCTCATGACCAGCACGATCGGCAGCGCCTGGAACGCCAGGATGAAATCCGCGCCGGGCGCTTTCAGGTCGAACGGCAGCGGGCCGCCGCCGACATAGCCGAACACGAAGGCGCTGCCGGCGCGCGAGGCGGCGGCGATGGCGCCGACGGCGTCGTTGATAGCGCCGAAGGCGTGCGCGACGACCGGCAGCTTGATCAGGATCACTGCGGTAGCGAGCGTGACGACCAGCCCGATGGCGGCCTGCCTCAGCGATACCGCGCGGCGGTCCTCGCTGAGCACCCAGGCGATCGCGAGCAGCGCGACAATGCCGAATGCCGATTGCAGTTGCAGCATGATTTCCCCCACCGTCGCACCAAGTATGGCCATGTTCAAAGGGAAATGCCATGCGCATGGGATGGACGTTGACAACGCCGCTCCTCTCCGCCACCGATCATGCATGTCGTCGCTGGCCCCGGCGGGCGCGGGCACTCTGCTCCGGCAGCCCTCCCTGATCTTCTTCCTGCTGTCGCGAAGCCTGTCGCGATTCTCGAGCCAGATCGGCGCGGTCGCGATCGGCTGGCAGGTCTACGACCTCTCCGGCAGCGCCTTCGATCTCGGCATGGTCGGCCTCGTGCAGTTTCTGCCGACTGCGCTGCTGGTGTTTGTCGCGGGTCACGCCGCTGATCGATTCGAGCGCAAGCGCGTGGTGCAGGTCTGCCAGGTGGCGGAAGCGTTGACCGCGCTGTTTCTCGGTTGGGGCTCCTATTCCGGCTGGCTCACCGAGGCCCACATCTTCATCGCGACCTTCGTGCTCGGCACGGCGGGCGCATTCGAAAGCCCGGCGACCGCGGCGCTGCTGCCGCTGATCGCGCCGCAGGGCACGCTGCAGCGTGCCACCGCGATCTCGAGCGGCGCGACGCAGATCGCGACCATTACGGGTCCCGCGCTCGGCGGGCTCGCCTATGCGGCATCGCCGGGCCTGCCCTATGGCATCATGCTCTTGTTCTGGTTGCTCGGCATGCTCTTCACCGGCGCGATCCAGGTTGCGCAGGCGCCGCCGAAGGATCCGGCGTCGTCCGACGATCTCTTTGCCGGGGTGAAATTCATCCGCAGCGATCCCGCCATCCTCGGCACCATCTCGCTCGATCTGTTCGCGGTGCTGTTCGGCGGCGTGGTGGCGCTGCTGCCGATCTACGCGCGCGACATCTTGCAAACTGGCCCGTTCGGGCTCGGCGTGCTGCGTGCCGCGCCCGCGGTCGGCGCGCTGCTGATGACGGCGCTTCTGGCGCGCCATACGATCAACCGCCGCGTGGGCATGCGCATGTTCCAGGCGGTGATCATCTTTGGCGCAGCGACGGTGGTGTTTTCGCTGTCGCACTGGATGTGGCTGTCGGCGGTGGCGCTCGCGGTCCTCGGCGCGGCCGACACCGTCAGCGTGGTGATACGTTTTTCGCTGGTGCAACTCCGCACGCCCGACGAGATGCGCGGCCGGGTCGGCGCGGTGAACTTTCTCTTCATCAACGCCTCCAACCAGCTCGGTCAGTTCGAGAGCGGCATCACCGCGGCGCTGTTCGGCGCCGTGCCGGCCGCCGCGCTCGGCGGCGTCGCGACCATCGCGATCGCGTTATTGTGGATGAAGCTGTTTCCGTCGCTGCGCGACGTCGAGCGGCTGGAGTAGCTACGCCGGCAACGGCGACCGCGGCCGGCTTGAACAGCCTGTGCAGCAAGTAGGCCGCAAACACCGGCGCGATGAAGCCGGGTCCGGGCAGTTGCAGATTGCCGAACAGGAGTTGCAGTGCCGGCGCCCAGAATACGAGCTGCGCCAGCCGGCGGCCCAGACGATCGAGCTTCTCCCCGGCGATCAGCGCGACCGCACAAAAGGTCAGCGGCAACAGATCATAGGCGCCCATATAGGGCGAGGCGGATACGGTGCAGGCAAAGAACAGCGCCTGCAGCATCCGCGGATCGCCGTCGCGCCGCCAGCGGAAAGCGGCGGTGACCGCGGCGACGGCCGCGGCCGTGAAGGCAAGCTGGGTGATCTCGCCGATGTGGTTGCCGACCACGCCGCGGATGTTCATGAAGATGGTCGGATGGAACGGCATCGCCGTGCCGGCTGCGTCCTGCAGCACTTCGCGCTGTAGCGGCAACGCCTTCACAAGGTAGTCCTGCCAGCTCTCGATGCCGCCGATCGCGACGCTTGCCAGCAACAGCGCTACCGCGGTCAAAGCCGCCGTGAAGAACACTTTCCATCGTCCCGACGCGACCAGCGCGAAGGGGAAGAGGATGCCGAGCTGCGGCTTGACCGTCAAAAGCCCGATCAGCACGCCGGCCGCGATCGGCCGTTCGTCGAGACAAGCGAAGATCGCGAGCAGCGCCGCGGTCGTGAGCAGCGAGCTCTGCCCGGACAGCACGCAGAGCAGCGCCGCGGGCGAGATCAGGACGATGACCAGCGTGCGCCAGTCTGCGACCTCCCGGCGGCCGGCGAGATAGAAGGCAAGCCCGCTCACCGCAAACCAGGCGAGCAGCGCCGGGAAATAAGCGAGCAGGCCGAACGGCGCCATCACGACCAGCGCGGTCGGCGGGTTCGGCCAGTTCTGGCCGGGATAGCCGGGGCCGAGCAAAGTGGCGAGCGCGGCGTTATAGGTCGGGACATCATAGAAGCGCGCGGGATCAGGCGCGAACGACGCAACGCCGTACATCCAAAGATTCAGGAAATCGCGGCCGAGCACCAGCGTCGTCTTGTCGCGCGGAAATGTGCCGGCCCAATTGGTCGTGAAGAGATAGGCGGCCAGTGTCAGCACGAACAGCGCGCCGCCGAGCAGGCACAGTGCGCGCAGGAATTCCGCGTTCGCGTCGTCGCGCGTCGGGGGCGCGCAATTCCGGACAAGGCGGCGAAGGCCGCTCGCTGCGGCTGTGTCGTGCTTGAGGCTGAGGTCTGACATGATGTCCCTCGGGGCTACCTCGCGTAAACCGGTCGTTAAAACGGGGTAGCAGGCGAGCCGAGCGGGCAGCTTAGGAACCGCGGATTAAGATATTCTTAGGGGGAAAGCCGCAATGCTCAACGAGACTGTGCCTTAAGCGCGCATTTTTCTTGCGGCGGCACGGCAGCGGGCTTTTCCATGAATTGCGTCGTCATCCCAGCGTACCGGGCGGCCGTCAGCATCCTGTCGGTGATCGAAGCCATCGGCCCCGAGATCGGGCTGATCGTGGTGGTCGATGACGGCTGCCCCGAGGGCACCGGCGTCAAGGTCGCGAACAAATGCGGCGACCCGCGCGTGGTCACGCTGATGCACGGCTTCAACCGGGGCGTCGGGGCTGCCTTCCTCACGGGCATGCGCTACGCCATCCGGCGCGGCGCCGACATCATCATCAAGGTCGATGCCGACGGGCAGATGAACCCCGCGCAGGTGCCGGCGCTGATCCACGGAATCGCGAGCGGGCAGGCCGACTACGTCAAGGGCGACCGCTTCTTCTTCCTCACCAATGCTGCGTCGATGCCGCCGGTGCGCCGCTTCGGCAATCTCGCGCTGTCGTTCCTCGCCAAGCTGTCGAGCGGCTACTGGACCATCATGGATCCGACCAACGGCTTCTTCGCGATCCATGCGCGCGTCGCTGAATTGCTCGATGACGAGCGGATCGCCAAGCGCTTCTTCTTCGAGACGGATTTGCTGTTTCACCTCGGCCTGATCCGCGCCAAGGTCGTGGAATTTCCGATGCGCGCGTCCTACGGCAACGAGGTCTCGAACCTGCGGGTGTCGCACCAGCTCGGGCCGTTCCTCGCCGGCCACCTGCGCAACACCACGCGCCGGATTCTCTACCGCTATTTCTTTCGCGATTTCTCGCTGGCCTCGCTGCAGCTCGTCGCCGGCAGCGCGCTGTTTCTGTTTGGCCTGGTATTCGGCCTCTACCACTGGTGGGTGGCGCCGCCGGACCAATTGGTGCCGACCGGCACCATCATGATCGCGGCGCTGACGTTTTTGATCGGCTTCCAGCTCGTGCTGTCGTTCCTCAACTACGACATCAGCGCCAGCCCGCGCGAGCCGCTGCATCCGTTCCTGATGAAGGGATGGCTGCCGAAAGCGAGCGAGTCCGAAAAGGCCGATGTCGCGGACGCCGGCGGCGAGAAGGACGAACCTGCCCGCCGCAAGGCGTAAGGGCTTATTGTTGGCGCATGATCTTGTCGGAAAACCGGTAGCCGCTTTTCCGGATCATGCGCTAGCCGCGTCCCACGAACGGCATCTTCGAGGCCATCACCGTCATGAACAGCACGTTGGCATCAAGCGGCAGCGTCGCCATTTAACGGCGGCGCCCCGGCGTTCGCCGCTTGCGCCGAGGCGGGCGTCGCCGAAATCGTGTCGATCCATGTGCCGATGGTGTGGATGGCGAGTGGCAGATTGCCGATCTGGCAATGATTTTGCGCCTGCTCGAACCGGGTGAAGAGCCGTGTCGTCACCGACCGCGCGCCGGTCAGCCAACTGGCCTGATCGTAGAGTTGATGCAGCGGCACATAGTGATCTTCGGCGCCCGCGCATAACAGCACGTCCTGGGTGATC
Source organism: uncultured Alphaproteobacteria bacterium (assembly GCA_963831505.1). Classification (GTDB taxonomy): domain Bacteria; phylum Pseudomonadota; class Alphaproteobacteria; order Rhizobiales; family Xanthobacteraceae; genus Bradyrhizobium. The sequence goes on from CAWHQY010000011.1 coordinate 58,695, forward strand.
GCGGCCGACACGTCGCGGGTCTGGTACTGCGCCGCAGCCACCAGCGCCGCATGCGGCGTCTCGACGCCGAAAATATGCTGGGCCTGGGTCAGGCCCCATTCGACAACCGGCCTCCGGCGCGCCGCGAACGCGACGGCAGCGTCGACCGGCGCCCCGGCGCCGATCGAAAGCAAGCCCCGCAGCAGCGATCGCGCGGCGGGCGGCGTCTGTCGCAGCAGGCATTCGAGGAAATCGGTGAGCACGTCGAACGCCACGACGCGAACGACCCGCGGTTCGCGCACAGCCGCTCGGATGGCAAGACATCCACCCAGCGAGATGCCGACCAGTGTAACGCCGCTCAGCTCGAAATGGTCAAGGACGGCAGCGACCGGCAGATGCCAGTCGGGCGTCATCGACAGACCGAGAGTCTCGATCGCGCCGCCTTGCCCGGGCCCCTCGAACGCCACCACGTCAAAGCCGTCGTCTCGCAGCGCCATAAGGATCGGTATGAACTCCTCGATATAGCTATCGAACCCACCGAAGATCACGATCGTCTCGCGCGGATTGGCCGGCGTGAAGCGATAGCCGGGCAGGGATACGCCGGCGTAGGGTATTTTGGCCGTTTGCGCGGCCGTGATGCCAAATCCCTCACGGATGAGGTCGATGAAGCGCTGGCGGCAGGCCGGTCGGCGCGGGTCTGTGGGGAGCATGAAGAATTCGGCGCAGCGCGTCAGATAGGCGGCATCGAGCCGGCGCCGCTCGGCCAGCGCGCGTGCCGCGAGGTCGAGAAAAGTCGCGATCCAGGCCGGATAGTCCGTGAGATTCGCTGCCACGCGCCGCATGTCCGGCAGCAGCGCTTCGGCGCTGTAGCCGAGCCAGCGGTTGAGCTGGAAGTTCAGGCTGGTATCGGAATTGAGTTGATGAAAGCCGACATGCAGCGCAGGCGTTGGCATCGATGCTCTCCAGACATTGTCCGGAGAGCAGAGTAGCCGTGTCGTTCCTGAGGCTTTCTGATTCAGATCAAATTGCGTGCCGGCGTGCCGCTAGCCTCTGCCGACGAAAGGCATCTTCGATGCCATCACCGTCATGAACAGCACGTTGGCATCGAGCGGCAGCGTTGCCATGTAGGCCACGGCATCGCCGACGGCCTTCGCGTCCATGCGCGGTTCTTGTTTCATCGTGCCGTCGGGCTGCATCACGCCGGGGCCGTTGACCATGCGGTCGGTCATTGGCGTCGCGGCATTGCCGATGTCGACCTGGCCGACCGCGATGTCGTACATGCGGCCGTCGAGGTTGGTGGCTTTCGTCAGGCCGGTGATGGCATGCTTGGTCGAGGTATAGGCCGACGAGAACGGCCGCGGCGCATGCGCGGAGATCGAGCCGTTGTTGATGATGCGTCCGCCGCGCGGCTTCTGGTCCTTCATGATGCGGAAGGCGTGCTGCGTGCACAGGAAGGGTCCGGTGAGGTTGGTGTTCACCACCGACTGCCACTGCTGCAGCGTGAGGTCCTCGAAATTCACGGGAGGCGCGCCCATGCCGGCATTGTTGAAGAGCACGTCGAGCCTGCCATAGGTGTCCTGCACCTTCTTGAACAGCGAGGCGATCGACTCCGGACTGGTCATGTCCGCGGTGACCGGCAGGCTCTTGCCGACATTGTCGCCGAGCATCGAGGTTTCCTCGAGCATTTCCTTGCGGCGGCCGGCGAGCACGACGGTGAAGCCGGCCCGCATCAAGGCCAGCGACGCCGCGCGTCCGACACCGGTGCCCGCGCCGGTCACCACGGCGATCTTGTCTGTTGCTTCCGTCATCGCTTCCTCACCTTCTTGCTTTCGTTGCCTACTTTTTTGCTTCTGCTTCGGACTTGTAGGGCGGACGTGGAATGTTCCGGTGCGCCGCGCGCAGCGCCGCCGACCAGCGCGAGCGCAAATCGTGGAAATAGGGCTCGCCCGCCTCGATGCGGTGATTGAGATCGGCGTCGTAGGTGTCGGCGCGCACCACCAGCACGTCGATCGGCAGGCCCACGCCGAGATTGGAGCGCATGGTCGAATCCATCGAGATCAGGCCGGTCTTCAGCGCCTCGTAGAGCTCGACGTCGTAATGCATGGCGCGGTCGAGCACCGGCTTGCCGTATTTGTGCTCGCCGATCTGCAAATAGGGCGTGTCGGTGGTGCATTCGATGAAATTGCCGGCGGTGTAGACCATGAAAAGGCGCATCCGCGCGCCCTTGATCTGGCCGCCGAACAGGAAGGAAACGTCGAAAGACACGTCCTCCGATTTCAGCGCCGGCCCCTCGGTCGCATGCACCGCGCGGATCGCGCGCCCGATGCGCTGCGCCGCCTGGAACATGGTCGGCGCGTTCATCAGCGTTTCGACCTCGCCGGTGGTGGGATCTTCGAGGCCTTCGGTCAGGGTGGAGAGCACGGACTGGCTGATCGCGAGGTTGCCGGCGCTTGCGATCGCCATGATGCGGTCGCCGGGCTTGGTGAAGATGTGGAGCTTGCGGAAGGTCGAGACGTTGTCGAGGCCGGCATTGGTGCGGGTGTCGGCGATCATGACGAGCCCGTCCCGTACCAGAATCCCGCAACAATAGGTCATTTCCGCGATCCCCAAACGCCTACGCGCCGTGTGCGGAAAATTACTAGCCAATTTCGGTGCACCGTCCAACCCCAATTCCCGCAGGCGTGGCCGTCTTTCGGCGCGTAAGAAGGCGAAGCCTATAATTCCCGGCTCGGAGACCCGCCGACGAGGAACGCGTCGTCGACCGGCACCCCAAGGGCGGTGACCAGTCGGTTGGTTTCGGCGGCCATGCCGACGATGGCAAGCATCTCGCGGTATTCTGCCTCCGTCATGCCCTTGGCGCGGGCGCCCGCGGTGTGCGAATGGATGCAGTAGCTGCATCCATGCGCAACCGACACCGCGACGTAGAGCATTTCCTTGATCTTCGGATCGAGCGCCCCCGGCGCCATCACTTCCTTGATGCTCTCCCAGGTCCTGCGGAGGGTTTTTGGATCATGCGCCAGCGCCCGCCAGAAATTGTTGACGAAGTCCGATTGCCGCGTCTTGCGAATGTCCGCGAATACGGCGCGCGCTTCCGGCGAGAGTTCTTCGTCGGAAAGCAGTTTTACCGTCGCCATGTCCTTACCCCGGGTTGTTGCTGCGCCCCGGGTTATAGCATGGACGAGGCGGCCGCCATGATCAGGTTATGCCGAGCGTAACCGATGGTCGCGGGCGAACGCATGTGCGTCGACGATTGCGGGAGGAGCGGTCTTATGCTCGACTGTCGGCCATAAGAACAAAATTTACGGGAGTCGAAATGCCGGGGAAACTTGCCGCATCCATCGTCCTGTTGGCCGCGATCCTGTCGGCCGCAACTCCCGCGCTGGCACAAAAGCGCGGCGGCACGCTTCGCCTCTATCACAACGACAATCCGCCCTCGACCTCGCTCCTGGAGGAGTCGACCATCGCTTCCGTGATGCCGTTCGCGGCGGTGTTCAACAATCTCGTCGTGTTCGATCCGGCCAAGCCGCATGAGAGCCTGGAGACCGTAATCCCCGATCTCGCTGAAAGCTGGGCGTGGGATGCGACCAACACCAAGCTCACCTTCAAGCTCCGGCAGGGCGTGAAATGGCACGATGGCCAGCCCTTCACCGCCAAGGACGTGCAATGCACCTGGCGGATGCTGATCGGCAAGGGCGACACCCAGGACTTCAAGCGCAACCCGCGAAAGGTCTGGTACACGAAATTGCAGGACATCTCGATCAACGGCGATTATGAGGCGACTTTCGAGCTCTCGGAGCCGCAGCCAAGCCTGCCGGTGCTGCTCGCCAGCGCTTTCTCGCCGGTCTATCCCTGTCACGTCCCGCAGCAGGTGATGCGCACCAGGCCGGTCGGCACCGGACCGTTCAAATTCGTCGAGTTCAAGCGCGGCGATACGATCCGCCTGGTCCGCAATCCCGACTACTTCAAGAAAGACCGGCCCTATCTCGACGAGATCGCGGTCAGGACCATCGACAGCCGCGCCACCCGGATGCTGGCCTTCTCGGCCGGCGACTTCGACATCACCTTTCCCTCCGACGTCAGCATACCTCTGCTGAAGGACATCAGGGAGCGGGCGCCGGGCGCGGTGTGCGAAATGACGACGACCGGCGTGCTCATCAACCTGATGGTCAACCGCGCCAATCCGCCGTTCGACAATCCGGATATAAGGAAGGCGATGTCGCTCGCGCTCGACCGGAAGCCCTTCAACACCATCCTGATGGAAGGCAATGCCCGGCTGGGCGGCGCCATGCTGCCGAGGCCGACAGGCGAATGGGGCATGCCGGTCGAGATGGTCAATGCGTTGAGCGGCTATGGTCCCGATGCCGAAAAGAACATCGCCGAAGCGCAAGGCATCATGGAGAAGCTTGGCTATAGCGACGCCAAGCCATTGCAGATCAAGATCCAGACACGCAATCTTCCGACCTATCGCGATCCTGCCGTGATCGTTTCCGATCAGCTCAAGAAGATTCATATCGTCAGCGAATTGGACATTCTCGACACGCCACGATGGTACTCCAAGCTCTCGCGCAAGGAATACACGATCGGCCTCAACGTCACCGGGGTCAGCGTCGACGATCCCGACGGCAATATCGTCGAGAATTATCTGTGCAATTCCGAGCGCAATTACACGCAGTACTGCAACGCCGAGGTAGACAAGCTCCTGGCGGCCCAGTCGCGCGAGCTCGACAGGGAGAAGCGCAAGAAGATCGTCTGGGATGTCGAGCGCATCCTGGTCGAGGACGCCGCACGGCCGGTGATCCTGCACAGTTCCGCCGGCAATTGCTGGCAACCTTACGTGAAGAACTTCAAGCCGCACGACAACAGCCAGTACAACAATTTGCGCTTCGAGGACGTGTGGCTGGATAAATGAGGAGCTGCAGCTCCACAGGCCGGCCGCGAAGGCCAATCTCGCGCCTTGCCTTATGCGCTACCGGCCGTCGTTGGCGGCGCCAAGAAATTCGGTGATCGCTGCCAGCGTTTCGTCGGGGTTCTCCTCGAAAATCCAATGGGCGCAGTCGTCCAGGCTCACCCCTTTCGCGTGCTTCAGGCCGGCGGCGACGAGCTGGCGTTGCAGCGTGTTGCCGAACGGGTTCTGGCAGACAATCGCCAAAGTCGGGATTCCGGAAAGCCGGGACGTATCGGCCGCCGCGGCGAATGCCGCGTCCCTGTCAAAGGCCTCATAGTTCATGAACGCGGTCCTCAGGCCGCCATCGCGCTCGAGGGATGCGGTATAGCGCGTGACGTCATCGGCGACGAAACGACGGCTTTTCGAGCGTGAGTTCATGAAGGAGAGCACGAGGTCCTGCTCCTTGCCGCGGTAATCCTCGACGGATTGATCGACGTTTGCGAAGCGGGCGAAGTGCTGGGTTCGCGGATTGCCCGGCGCCAGCCGCTTGAATTCGGCGGTCCCGGCGAGGCCCTCGATGAACGCCTCGGCCAAGGTGAGGCTCAGCAATCGCTCGGGATACTGGACAGCAAAGGCATATGCTACGCGGGCTCCGATATCGTGACCGACAACATGGGCGCGATCGATTCCGAGGCGATCCATCACCTCCTTGATGTCGGTCGCCAGCGCCTTCTTTTCGTAGCCCGAGGCCGCGCGCTGGGACAGGCCGGCGCCGCGCAGGTCGGGCACGATCACCCGATAGCGCTTGCCCAGCCGAACCGCGGCCTTTGCGAATGCGTCACCGGTTTCGGGAAAGCCGTGCAGCAGCAGCACCGGCTCGCTTCGTGGGCCTATGTCGCGGTAGTAGATCGTCACGCCATTGACCATTGCGGTATCGGTTTGAACGGCAAGCCCGGCCGCCGTGGCCGCTGCCTCCAGCGATATCTGCTCGGCCCGCGCTCCGCCTGCCGCGATCACCTGCCACCAGGTCAGCAACGCCATGAGGGCGATTGCCGCGCGCGAGACGCTCGTGTGCTGGGCCATCTATCGCGCTCCATTCCAAGACGGCATAGGGGAGGGCTTACTTCTGCGACACTTGACGGAAGGCGCCTTGCCAGTCTTCGACATGATAGGTGCGGGCGATCTTGCCGCCGTCGATGGTATGGACATCGAGCGACATGAGCTTGAAGGACCTGCCGTTGGTCGGCGTCCCCATGAGTTCGCCCGCCGGCGTGCCGGTCGCCTCGCCGCGCACGATGACGTGATTGCCGGAGATCAGGATCTCCTTGATTTCCCATTTCAAATCCGGGATCGCTCTAAGCCGTTGTCCGATCGCGGCCATGACCTCTTCGCGGGTGTTGCAGAGATCGTTGCCGCGGCAGGTGAGCCAGTCCGGCGTGGTGGATTGCCTGATGAGTTCGGGAGCGTCCTTGGCGTTCGCGGCGTTGAGGGCCAGGTAAAACGGAGCGAGGCTGGCGCGGACTGATTGCTCGGTCATTTCGGCCGAGGCTGAGGATGCGGCCAAGGCAAGGGTCGAGATGGCGACCGATGCGGCGACGAAATTGTTCATGGTAACTCCAATTTATTTGACCCGTACTGTCGAGGCGCACTGTCGAGCGCAGTTCGCTGTGACGGCGAGCTTGGAAAGCATCTGCTCACATCGTTCGCGTCGTCGAAACGCGAATTGCTGCACACCGAATGGGCGTTTATTCGCAAGCGAACATGGACTGGGATAACCTGAAATTCTTTCTCGCGTTGGCCGAAAGCGGCAGCCTGTCCCGTGCGTCTGAAAAACTCCGGGTTGACCATTCCACGGTGGCGCGCCGGATCGACATGCTCGAAAATGAGCTCGGCATCCGCGTCGTCGAACGCCTGTCGCGGTCTTATCGGTTGACTGCCGAAGGCGAGCAGGTGCGCGATCGCGCCAGGGAGATCGAGGATCGCATTGCCGACCTTGCGCGGTTTGCGAACGGCACGGGCCAATCGTCACGGGTCGTGCGGGTCAGCGGACCTCCGACATTGTTGTCCCATTTTCTCGCGCCGCGCCTGGCGACCGTTCAGGGACAGCATCCCGGCCTGCGTATCGAACTTGTCGGCGAAGCGCGCCAAGTCAGCCTTGGCAAGGGCGAAGCCGATCTGGCGCTCCGGATGGGGACGCCTGTCGAGAAAGGGCTGATCGCGCGAAAACTCGCCGTCATTACCTACGGGCTCTATGGGTCGCGCGATTATCTGGCCCGTCGTGGTGCAAATCCCCATGATTTTCTCGGCTACGACGACAGCCTCGACCATCTGCCGCAACAGCGTTGGCTGAAAATGTTGGCGGGCGATAGCGGCCTTGTGCTCCGATCCAACGATCTCGCCAACCTTGTGACGGCCGCCCGCGCGGGCGTGGGGCTTGCCGTTCTGCCCTGCGTCATGGCGCGTGCCGTTCCCGAGCTCGTCAGCGTGCCGACGCCATTATCACCTCTGACCCAGGAATTGTGGCTCCTGTTCCAGCGCGATGTCGGACGAACGCCCGCCGTCCGCATGGTGATCGAGCACATCACCGCGATCATGAAACAGGCGAAAGCCGCGTTTCGCGGAGCAAATCCGCCGGGTGGAAGGGACCTTTGAGCGGGAGGTTCAACGGTGTGGGCTTGCAGCACCCTCGTCATTGCGAGGAGCATCGCGACGAAGCAATCCAGAGTCTTGCGCGGAATTCTGGATTGCTTCGCTTCGCTCGCAATGACGTAGTAGCAGCTACGACTGCGACTGCCACTGCGATTGCCCCGGCCGCCCGGCCTGATCGACCTTGACCGAGACCGTCAGCGTCTCCGTGCCGCCGCCGTAGCGGGTGCCGCGCACGGGGGCGGCGCCGAGATAGTCGAGGCCGATGGCGACGCGGGCGTGCGCTTCGGTGATGCAGATGCAGTTGGCAGGGTCGAAGCCGACCCAGCCGAGGCCGGGAACGAAGGCTTCCGCCCAGGCGTGTCCGGCCGCCTGGTTGACGGTGCCGTCGGATCGCAAGAAGTGCCCGGAGACGAAGCGCGCGGGCACGCCGCCGGAGCGGGCGCAGGCGATGAAGACATGGGCGTAGTCCTGGCAGACGCCGCGCTTCAGGGCGAAGGCTTCCACCGCCGAGGTGCCGCTGTTGGTCGGGTCCTCGTCGAAGGTCATGTGCTCGTTGACCTGGGTCATCAGCGTGTGCAGGAAGCCGAGCGTGTCGTCCTCGGACTCCGCGCGGAGCGCGCGGGCAAAGGCTTCCATCGCCGGATTGACCGTCGTCATCATGGTCGAACGCAGGAACAGGCTCGGCGGAAAGCGCTCGTCGGTGCCGCGCAGCACGCCGCCGGTGTCGTGGGTCTCGATCAGGCCGCCTACGGTGATGGTGAGGTCCTCGATCGCGCCGTGCGTCATCACATGGGTGACGTTGCCGAAGGCGTCCTCGTGCATGTCGAGCCGAGAGTCGGTCGAGACGTCGATCTGCCATTCCGCGACGTACTGGCCGTCATGGCTGCCGGGCGTCAGCCGCAAGATCTGGATGACGCCGGTCGCGGCCGGCTCGTAGCGATAGCTGGTCGAGTGGGAAATTCGCAGGCGCATGGGTGTGTCCGATTTACCGCGTCATTCCGGGCCCGATGCTTCGCATCGCCCCGGAATGACGATGTAACATGATCAGCATCGACGAGGACATCAAATCAAATACTGCCGGGTGACGATTTCGCCGAGCCGCGAGTTGTCCGTGATGAATTCCTGGATGAATTCGTGCACGCCGTGCTGGAAGATGTCGTTCATGTTCGAGTGATCGAGCCGGTTGCGGATGCCGCGCGCATGGCGCTGCGCCGCGCCCTGGCGGCCATAGGCGACGCCGATCTGGTCGAGATTGCGCACGAGGTTGCCGTAGCAGCTCGCAAGCGAGCGCGGCAGCGAGTTGTTGAGGATGAGGAGGTCCGCGATCAGCCACGGCTTCAGCGTCTCGCGATAGACCCAGTGATAGGCGGTGAGCGCCGAGACCGAACGCAGGATCGAGCTCCATTGATAGAAGTCGAGCGGGCCGCCGACATGCTCCTCTTCGGGAAGCAGCACGTGATATTTGACGTCGAGGATGCGCGCGGTGTTGTCGGCGCGCTCGAGATGCACGCCCAGCCGCGAGAACCAGTAGGCATCGTTGCGCAGCATGGTGCGGTAGGCCGAGCCGTCGAACCGGAGCGATGTCTCCTGTACGAAGCGCAGGAATTTTGCCAGTTCCTCGCGGGTGGACGTGCCCTTGCTCCAGACCTCCTGCAATTCGAGCCACGCGCCGTTGATGGTGTCCCACATCTCGCTGGTGAGCGCGGTGCGCACCGAGCGCGAGTTGAGCCGCGCCGCCTCGATGCAGTTGCGGATCGAGGAGGAGTTCGACGGCGCAAAGGACAGATATTCGACGACGTTTTTCTCGTTGGCTTCCTCGTAGGTCTCGAAAAAGCTCTCGCTGACGCCGGCGGTCAATAGCGCCGACTCCCACTCATTGGTCTTGCCGATATAGGCGGCGGGAAGTGCGGTGACGCGCAGCGTCGCATCGATCGTGCGCGCGATATATTCGGCCCGCTCGACATAGCGGGCCAGCCAATAGAGGTTTTCGGCGGTGCGCGACAGCATGCTACTCGTCCAGTATCCAGGTGTCCTTGGTGCCGCCGCCCTGGCTCGAATTGACGACAAGCGAGCCTTCCTTCAGCGCCACGCGGGTGAGCCCACCGGGCACGATGGTGGTGCGTTGGCTTCCGGTGAGCACAAAGGGCCGCAGATCGACGTGGCGTGGGGCGAGGCCGGAGGCGGTGCAGGTCGGGCAGGTCGACAGCGCCAGCGTCGGCTGGGCGATAAAACCTTCGGGCTCGCGCTTGAGCTTGTCGCGGAAGGCTTCGATGGTGGCCTTGGTTGCGGCGGGGCCGATCAGCATGCCGTAGCCTCCGGAGCCGTGCACTTCCTTCACGACGAGGTCGGCGAGATTGTCGAGCACATAGGAAAGGTCTTTCGGCTCGCGGCAGCGCCAGGTCTGAACGTTCTTGAGGATCGGCTCCTCGCCGAGATAGAATTTCACGACATCGGGCATGTAGGAATAGATCGCCTTGTCGTCGGCAATGCCGGTGCCGACGGCGTTGGCGAGCGTGATGTTGCCGGCCGCATAGGCCGACATCAGCCCGGGCACGCCGAGCGCGGAATCCGGGCGGAAGGTGAGGGGGTCGAGGAAATCGTCGTCGACCCGGCGGTAGATCACGTCGACCCGCTTCAGCCCCTCGGTGGTGCGCATGAACACCTCATCGTTCTTGACGATGAGGTCGCGGCCTTCGACGAGCTCGATGCCGAGCTTGTCGGCGAGGAAGGAGTGCTCGTAATAGGCGGAATTGTAGATGCCCGGCGTCATCAGCGCGACCGTCGGCTCCGACGAGGCGCTGCCCGGCGCCACCGAGCGCAGCGCCGACAGGAGCTCGTCCGGATAGCGTTCCACCGGCGCGACACGGTGGCGGGCGAACAGGTCCGGAAACAGCCGCATCATGATCTCGCGGTTTTCCAGCATGTAGGATACGCCGGATGGCGTGCGCGCATTGTCCTCCAGCACGATGAAATCATTGGCGTCGACCCGGACGATGTCGATCCCGGCGATGTGGACATAGACGTCGTGCGGCACGTTCTGGCCGTTCATCTCGGGCCGGAATACCGGATTCTGGAAGATCAGGTCCTCCGGGATGATCCCGGCGCGGAGGATGTCGCGGCCATGATAGATGTCGCGCAGGAACATGTTCAGCGCTTTCACGCGCTGGCGCAGGCCCTTTTCCAGGATGCCCCATTCCTTGCCCGAGAGGATGCGGGGGATGACGTCGAAGGGGATCAGCCGCTCCTGGGCTTCGGAATCGCCATAGACGGCAAACGTGATGCCGATCCGGCGGAACAAGAGCTCGGCTTCCTGGCGACGATATTCGAGGGCATCCGCGGGCGTCTCCTTGAGCCAGCGGGAGAGCTCCTGGTAGGCCGCGCGGAGGTCGCCCCCGGGGCCGTTCATCTCATCAAACGCAGCTGCCATCGAACCCGATTGTTTGTTTCCGGCCGGCACAACAGTGCATGACCTGAAGGGGTGGTAGCAAGGCCCGGGCCAGCGGGATATGCATTGGCTGGCGGCATTTGGTATGGACGTTTTCGGGTCTGCCTGAAAAAATGACTCACGGGTGCTTATTTCGGCAGCAAAAGCCCGTGACTTCAAGCTGTTGCCCCGGCAAGTTCGAGAAAGCCGGCGGGGAAAACGGGGAAGGCCTAGGGAGTGCGCATGAGCGAGATCGTCACCGCGGGAATATTGGTCATCGGCGACGAGATCCTGTCCGGACGGACCAAGGACAAGAACATCGGCTTTATCGCCGAGTACCTCACCAATATCGGGATCGATTTGAAGGAGGTGCGCGTCGTCGCCGACGAGGAGGCGGACATCATCGCAGCCCTCGACGCGCTGCGGAAGCGCTATGCGTACGTATTTACCACCGGCGGCATCGGGCCGACCCATGACGACATCACCGCCGATAGCGTGGCGAAAGCCTTCGGCGTCGGCATCGATCACCATCCCGAGGTGGTCGCGCGATTCCGGGAGCGCTGGGGCGCGCAGGATCTGAACGAGGCGCGGCTGCGCATGGCGCGGATCCCCGATGGAGCCGAGCTGATCCAGAGCGCGACCATCCTGGCGCCCGGCTTCAAGATCGGCAACGTGATCGTGATGGCGGGCGTGCCCTCGATCATGCAGGCGATGATGGACATCGTCGCGCCCAAACTGAAATCCGGCGTGAAGATGCTGTCGGATACGGTGCGTGCCAATGCCAGGGAAGGCGATATCGGCGGCCCCTTGCGGGAGATCGCCAACGCGCATCCCGGCACCGTCATCGGCAGCTATCCCTTCATGGACGAGAACCAGAAGCCGAACACCAATCTCGTGGTACGCTCGCGCGACCCGGAAAAGCTCAACGCGGCGATGAGCGCGGTGAAGGAGATGCTGGCGGGATTGAACGTGGCACGGTAACGGTTCGATCGGCGGCAGGGCGGGAGCGACATGGCAGAGAAAAGCGCAGACCTCATCGCGCAGGAGCGGGCTGGAAAGGCCTTTCCGGTCTCGTGGGATCAGTTTCACCGGGATTGCCGGGCGCTGACCTGGCGGCTGAACGAGGTCGGCCCGTTCCATGCGGTGATCGCCATTACCCGCGGCGGCCTGGTGCCGGCCGCGATCGTGGCGCGGGAGCTCGGCGTGCGTGTGATCGATACCGTCTGCATCGCGAGCTACGATCACGACAAACAGGGCGACCTAAAAGTGCTCAAGGGTGTCTCGCCTGACGTCGCGAAGCTGGGCGGCGGCACCGGCAAGGGACTTTTGATCGTCGACGACCTCGTCGACACCGGCAAGACCGGCCGGCTGGTGCGCGCGATGCTGCCAGAGGCGCATTTCGCGACCGTCTACGCCAAGCCGAAGGGCAAGCCGCTCGTCGACACCTTCATCACCGAAGTGTCGCAGGACACCTGGATCTTCTTCCCCTGGGACACCGCGCTGTCGTTCGCCCCGCCGCTCCGGGACGGGGCGGCGTGAGGGTTGCCGTCATTGCAAGGAGCGTAGCGACGAAGCAATCCATGTCTCCGCAAGCGGCGAAATGGATTGCTTCGCGGAGCCTGTCATCGGGCCGCGCGTTGCGCGGACCCGTTGGCTCGCAATGACGAGTTGGAGCGCCCATGCCCCTGCAAAACCGCGTCACGCCGACCGGAGAAATCATCGCCACGCCATATCGCGGGCTGTTCACCGGCAACCGCGGCATCATCCACGACCCCGCCACCAAAACGCTTTTGAAGAAACGCTGGTCGTGCCCGGCCTGGCTGATCTGCGTCACGGAATTCCGCGGGCGGCGGCGCAAGGTGATGGGCGGAAGGAGCTGGACCGAGCTGTTCTTTCTCGACGAAGCGACGGCCTTTGCCGCCGGGCACCGCCCGTGCTTTTACTGCCGGCGCGACGATGCCAACCGTTTTCGCGCGGCATGGGAGGCGGGCAATGGCGTGAAAGACGTGCTGGCGCCCGAGATCGACGCGGTGCTGCACCGGGAGCGGTTTTCAAGCGGCAAGAAGCTGCATCCGCTGCCGATGAAGATTGACAGGCTGCCCGACGGCACGATGGTGCAGGACGGCGACGACGGTTTTCTGATCGAACACGCCAGGGCGCTGAAGTGGTCGCCGGCAGGCTACATCAGGTCTAAGCATGCGCTCGACAACGCGATGCTGCTGACGCCGCCATCAACCGTGCGCGCGTTTGAGGCGGGATATCGTCCGGTCCTGCATCCAAGCGCTGGCTTCTAGAAGCCCGCGTGAGCGATAGCGACACGCGGGGCCGTCCGTCCGCATGGCGCTTCGCTTAGGCGGGCTACAACAGATCACTTCATCGGCTGGCCGTTTTCGTCGATGCTCATTCGGGAGTCGCGGAGCGTCCATTCCTTGATGATCTGGCGGCATTTCTGCAACTCGGCATCTGGCGCGGCCTGCGCATTCGGAGGCTGCGCCTGTTCCGCGCGCGCGACCATGGCCTTGCACGCATTGAGCTGGTCGCGCTCGCCGGGCCGGGCCTGTGCTGCGGATGCCAGCAACACAAGCGCGATCGATGTGACCGCGCCAACAGCGAACAGCAACCTCATGCCAGCTTCTGCCGCGCGAGCTTGGCGCCGGCGCCGAGCGCCATCAGCTTGGCTTCGGCGATCTCGCGCCGCATCGGCGCCATGCCGCAATTGGTCGTCGCGACGATGTTGGCCTTCGGCACGAATTTGGCGACGTCCTCGATCACCTTGACCACGTCCTCGGCGGTCTCCACCTCATCGCTCGCGACATCGATCACGCCGGCCTGCACCACCTTGTTTGGCAGAGCTGCGAGCAGTTCAAGCGGCACCCTGGAATTGCGGCATTCGATCGCGACCTGCTTGATCGAGCTCTTGTCGATCGCCGGGAACGTCTCTTCATATTGCCGCCATTCGCCGCCCAGCGTCTTTTTCCAGTCGGTATTGGCCTTGATGCCGTAGCCGTAGCAGATGTGTACGGCGGTGGTGCAGAACAGCCCTTCGGCGGCGCGCTCGAGCGCCTTGATGCCCCAGTCGCGGACCTGGTCCATGTAGACGTTGAAGGCGGGCTCGTCGAACTGGATCACGTCGATGCCGTCGGCCTGCAGCGCCTTGGCCTCCTCGTTCAGCAGCTCTGCGAAGGCGAAGGCCATCTTGACGCGATCGCCGTAATATTTGTCAGCGATGGTGTCGATGATGGTCATCGGGCCGGGCAGGGTGAACTTCACGTTTCTCGTGGTGTGCGTACGGGCGACGCGCGCCTCGTCGGCATGGACGCGGCCCCTCAATTTCAGCGGCGCCACCACCTGCGGCACCATCGCCTTGTAGCGGTCGTTGCGGATTCCCATCTCGACCTTGTGGGCGAAGTCGATGCCCTCGATCTTCTCCAGGAATCCGTGCACGAAATGCTGCCGCGCCTGCTCGCCCTCGGTGACGATGTCGATGCCGGAATCCTCCTGCAATTTCACGGCGAGCAAGGTGGCGTCGCGCTTGGCCCGCGCCAGCTCCGCGCCCTTGGATTTCCAGGGCGCCCACAGCGTATTGGGCTCGGCCAGCCATTCCGGCTTGGGCAACGAGCCAGCGATGGTGGTTGGAAACAGCATCAAGGGCCTCCCGGTCAGGTTCTAATTGAGCGCCTGTCTGCCATGTCTTATGGTCGAGGTACATAATAAAATGATCGTTCTGCTATCGCCCGTTGTCGCACGAATTGCGTTTAGGATCATGCACTTAACCGAGTTATCGTCATTGCATCACCTGTTGTCACCCGTTAAAACCTGTGTCTGATGTAGGGGAAAGAATAGGGAGCGAATACGATGCCTCGCAAACTTGAACACGCGCTATCGGCCAGGAGGGTGCAGACGGCAGGACCCGGCCGGCACTGTGACGGCGGCGGATTGTATCTGCAGGTCACGACGACGAAGGACGGGAAAGGCACCAGCCGATCATGGATCTTCAGGTATCGTGTCAACGGCAAGCTCCGCGACATGGGCCTTGGTTCATTATCGACGATTGGTCTATCGGAAGCCCGTGAACGGTCCCGCGCGTTGCGCATGAAGAGGTTGGATGGCATCGACCCGATTGACGAACGCAGGACCAAGCAGGGTAACACCGATCAGCTCCTGACCTTCGATGAAGCCGCTACCAAATATTTCGCGGAGCGTGGTTTAAGGCGTGATCAACAGCGCTTTACGACCTACGCCAGTCCGTTGATTGGTAAGGTGCCCCTGCACAACATTGATACTACGCATATCACGAAGGTACTTGACCCGGTCTGGAGCAAAACACCCGAGGTCGCGGCACGGTTACGGACACGTATCGAGGCCATCCTCGATTGGGCAAAGGTGCGGGGACATCGCAAGGGCGAAAATCCGGCGCGCTGGAAAGGCCACTTGGACCACGTTTATGAATCCGTTGCGAAGGCAAAGAAGGCGAAGCGCGAACGATTGGGATTAGATCAACATCGTGCGGCATTACCCTACGTCGAGCTGCCAACATTATTGATCGCATTGCGCATCAAGACAGGATCAGCCGCACGGGCATTGGAATTCACGATTTTGACGGCTGCTAGAACCAACGAGGTGATCAAAGCAACATGGTCAGAGATTGATATCGACGCGAAGCTCTGGACCGTGCCTGCCAATCGCATGAAGGCGGGCAAGGAGCATCGTGTACCATTATGCGATCGTGCGATTGCTATCCTCAAGGAGATGGCCAAGGTCCGGCGTGGGGACTTTGTGTTTCCGAACTACGCGGGTGACGGTAGCCTCTCCAGCATGACGTTATGGACGTTATTGCGCACCCTGCACAAGGTCGCGACGGTACACGGTTTTAGATCGACGTTTCGGGATTGGGCGGCTGAGCAAACCAACGTTGCGCGCGAAGTTGCGGAGCAATCGCTTGCACATTCGCTACCGGACGCGACCGAGGCCGCCTATCGGCGATCTGACATGCTGAACAAGCGCCGGTTGCTGATGCAAGCTTGGGACAAGTTTTGCACCACGCCTCCGCAAGATGGTGCCGTCGTGCCGATCAGGCGGAAGTCATGACCGATCGGCAACAAGCGGCACTTGAACGGCACGCTATGTACCAATCGCGCCAGCGCTTTGAAGAAGCTATTCGTCAATCGAAAAGAATGCCTCGTCGGGCTGCAGGTTTGAAAGGATATACCGAATGCGAGCGAGCTTCTCCTTGTAGGTCGGGTCGTTCGACGTCAGGACGATCTTCGCTTTGCGCCACTTGTAGCCGGCTGCCTTGATCATTTTAGCGACGAGCGCGGTGCCGACGTGCGTGCCATTCTCCTTCAACACTCGGCGCAGGAGCGCCATAGTCCAGGACGTTCGATTGATGCCGTGATTGGATGGCGGCTCGTGAAGCAGGCTAAAAACGGCCCTCCGCAAATCCTCGTTGTCGATTTTGCGGTTCGATTTGGTTTGGGGGGCAAACACAAGTTCGGCACCTTTGCTATCGAACATGTCCCGATATTTGCGGACAAAGGCTTTACCGACGCCAAGAAATGCGCAAATCGTCCGACTTGGAATTTTTCTGCGGCTTGCTAGGACTACCATGGCGCGGTTGCGCTTCGACAAGCGGCCGTTGTGGAGGTGATGAAGCAAAATGGAAAGGTCTGGAATATCGCCCAACTCGTGATGGAGAGCGTCCTCGTTTGACTCTTTCTGAAGCACTCGTCGCATCCATTCAATGTGCAGGAGGCGCTGCCCTTTGCGGCCAGATCGCGCTGGCGGCATTCGGGGACAAGCGGCCTCGCGTATGAATGATCGAAGCTGAGCAGACGCAAATGCTGGTGGGCGGCCTCGCGACAAGCGCCGGATGAGGTCGAGCGCACGAGGTTTTGGGAGATGAATGATCAGATCATACGCGCGGCCCCATGCGTTCTCGTCATCATGTGCTCGGCGGCGGATGTAATTCCATACGGAATCGTAACTGCCAGCAAACCCCTCCTCACGGCGTAGGTGCTGGACGATGTCCTGGATTGTCATATTTACCGCAAGCGGAATTGAATCGTTAGCGTTCAGAAGTCGATCAATCGTGTGAATGTGTGGTGCCAATTTTGGGTATCTGCTCCGCCTGCGGCGGTAACCCGGAGGTTGCTCATGGGCGAGCATCTTATTGATCGTTTTCCGGCTGATCCCAGTCTCGGCGGAGACCCGCTTTTTCGGTGCCCCTTTCTCTAAAATGCGTCGTCGGATTTGCACGCCACTGCCGTATATCGCGATACATAACACCCATCCTCCCGAGATCAATGGATTGAGCATTTACAAGTTGGGAGTGTTTTAGGTTGCCCGTGATGCGTCGCAGCAAGCCTATCAGCAAACGGTCGCTACGGGTCAAACTGAGAAGAACTCAGCATGAGCACATGTCGTCCGGGTCACCCCTGAAACCGGACATCGCTCGGTGCAGTTGGCATGTCTCAAGCGTTCCAATATCGGACGTGCCCCGTTTCATTCTAGCGTCGCGGCGGCATCTTTGATCTGCATCAATGTAGGATCAAAGAAGGCCCTATTTGCTCAATCGCAGTTACGAAGTAGCTGTCGGTTTTGCGTGGTCCACTTTTGCCTATGTGCTTCTGCGAAAGGTTCAGAGCATGCTGGGGAACTTTGGAGAGGCCCGCACCGTTGTTCTAGCAGGCCCCGGCAAACGTGACCTGCGGCTTGACCTATTGCGGGGCATCGGCCAGTGGATGGTCTTCCTAGACCATGTTCCGAACGACTTCCTGAACTGGTTCACCATCAAGAACTACGGCTTCAGTGACGCAACCGAAATATTCGTTTTCATTTCCGGCTATTCGATTGGATTTGCATACGGGCCAGCGATCAAAGCCGGCAAGTTTGTAGCCGGGGCCAAGCGCCTTTGGACGCGCGCATCGCAACTCTACGTCGCCCAAATTTTCTTATGTTTGCTTCTAATAGCTCAGGTTGCTCGCACCGCAGCTCGGTTTGACAACCCGATGTACAAGGACGAGTTCAATGTCGCGCAGTTTCTCGACCGTCCCGATATAATGATCGGGCAGGCCCTTTTGCTGAGGTATAAGCCAGTCGACCTCGATGTCCTGCCTCTCTACATCGTGCTGATGCTTGCGGCGCCAGCGGTATTGTGGGGCCTGCTACGTCGGCCGAACTGGACGCTGGTCTGCTCTGCGGTTCTCTACTTCGCTGCTCGGCATTTTGATTGGAACTTGCCTTCATTTCCAGGCGGTAAATGGTACTTCAATCCCTTCGCCTGGCAGTTCTTGTTCGTCTTCGGCATTTGGTGTGGCTTTGGTGGCGGTCCCACAGTAAGGACTGCAGCACTATCCCGCCCGGTCACAATAGTCGCAGCGGCATGGCTCGTCTTTGCGTTCCTGATCGTGATGACATGGCACGTTCCAACCTTGGAGCGATTTGTGCCGCAGGCGTTAATTCACGCGATGTATCCAATCGACAAAACCAATCTCGACCCTTTGCGCCTCACGCATTTCCTCGCACTGATGGTCGTACTGCTGCGTGTTCTCCCGCCGGATTTGCCGGGCTTCACGTCAAAATGGCTGCGCCCGCTGATCCTGTGTGGTCAACGCTCGCTCCCCGTGTTCTGCTTCGGCGTTTTGCTGTCGTTCGCTGCTCACTGGATCCTGGTGCAGGTTGCAGGTGGCATCGTCGCCCAGATGCTCGTCAGCGTCTTGGGCATCGTCCTCCTGGTGGGCATGGCTTGGATCGCTACATTGTACCGCAGCCTTCCGACCTTGTTTGGGACCGAAACGCGTGTGATCCGGATAGGAAAAGACGGGCCGATGGTCGAGGGAGAGTAGACCCAGGTGCCGACGGCGGCTTCGGGTCATTCACAGAAGCGGCAATTGGCCAGAATCCGGGTGGAACGGCGTGGGAAAAGTTTCGCAGGTTCGTCGGATTGGTGAGTTTTCACACGTCCTATGTGCGCAACGAACGGAGGTCAAAATGGAACATGAAGTCCTGTCCCGCGAGGAATGGCTCAAGCGGCGAGTTTTGCTGCTCAAGCATGAAAAAGCCCTCACTAAGCATCGTGATCTTGTGTCTGCCGAGCGATCGCGCCTACCATGGGTTCGCGTCGAGAAGAGTATATCTTCGATGCTCCGGTCGGAAAGCTAAGTCTGTCCGATCTGTTCCAGGGTCGGAGCCAGCTTTACATCAAGCATTTCATGATGGCGCCTGGTGCGCAGCATCAATGCGTTGGATGCTCGCTTCAGGTAGATCACATGACCGACCTACTACCGCACCTTGAAAACCACGACGTAAGCTTCGCGGTCGTCGCTCGCGCTCCGATCAAAGAAATCGAAGTCGTTCGCGAACGAATGGGATGGAAATTCCTGTGGGTCTCTTCGTTCCACAGCGATTTCAACTATGATTTCGACGTCTCGTTCCGACCGGACGACGTCGCCGCGGGGCGCGCGCAATATAATTTTCAGCAAGCTCCGGATTGGACGCGAGACATCCAAGACCTTTCAGGCCGAAGCGTTTTCTACAAGAATGACGCTGGTGACCTCTTCCACACATATTCGGCCTATGGCCGGGGCGGTGAAGAAGTATTGGGAATTTATGGAATTCTCGACTCCATGCCGAAGGGCCGGAACGAGACCGGTCCCAATCATTCGTTGACCGACGGGCGCGGCCACGCAACATGTACGGAAAAGGTGGCGAGGTCGAAGCCAATGGCAGGTATCACGCACAGCGGCGCGCCTAGGGCGGAGCGGGCTTTGGCTTTGAAGGCGACACTAATCGCGCGGCACCGCAATATGGCGCGATGGGCCGATAACGTCGTCGAGCAATCGAGAGCTTTACGGTCCGCTGCCGGGTGATACGTTGCCTGCGGCTGCAATCGAACCCAAGGGAGATTGACATGGCCAACCGCCAGCAAAGAAGCAATCGGGAAGCCAAGAAACCTAAGAAGGAGAAAGCCAAGTTGATCGCCGCCGCGCCAAATCAAAAGGCCGCAGCGTGGCAGCCAACCCTCGAATCATCCGGCAAAAAGAAATAATCTGGGCGTCCGTCCGCAAAGGGTCGTGTGTCACGAGCGTAGCCGGTCCAAACGGCAACGCGCAACTGTACGAGAGATGAAGGAGGGCCCTTCGGGTTCGGCAATCAGGTGCTGATCCCAAGCCACTGCAAGCTGCTGCGGTCAAGAGCCGTGGTGGTGAGCGTTGCAGTCAAGTCTGGGCAGGAAGTCCAGACGGCAAGGTCGAGAGAGGCGAGCGCAAGCAAACCGTCGATGGAGTGTCGAAAGCGGATTAGGCGATGTCAAAACCGGGGGGTGACCCTTCCTCCGGGATCAGCTCGGGGGATGCCTGATACGGCCCGAGCGGCATCCGGCATTGCACAGGCCAAGAAGATTAAATCCCCTATTTAGCAACACTCGTGCCAAGTCGCTTAAGTTGTGCACGCATTCGAGGTCGCCACTGTTCGAATTTCCTAAGTCGAGCACCTCCTACAAATTCCCGTAGTGCTCGCTGCCCCGCCGGTGCCCAACCCCCGCGACTTCGTGCCTTGGCGCTTTTTGGACGCCGGCCAGCTCAGCCCGACGAACGCATCGTCATTCCGGCGTCCAAAAACCTACACATTAACGGAAGTGGTCGGCCCTCACTTGATCACCTTGTCGGCTGTGGTGAGCAGGGTTAGCGGAACGGTGCCAATTGCCTTGGCGGTCTTGAGATTGATCACCATTTCGAACTTTGTCGGCTGCGCCGGCTTCGTCCCGCGCAGAATTTTGTCGAGCATACCGCCGGCGCGCGCCGGAACAAATCTGGAAAGTTTGGTCCATAGGACATTAGCCCTCCCGGTTCGACGTCCGCCCTCCTGCCGAAAAACGTCGGGAGCCGTGCAGCCTGGTCGCGGTCTAAGCGCCGGCTCAAGCGCGTCTGGGCGGCTGGAAGCCGCTGCCCCTGAGCAATATTGAACAGCGGCGGCGAACGGGATGTGCTACGTTTAACACTGGGTGATTCCGGGCCGCCCCTGGGGCATCCCATGAAATGGCGGCCCTCTCACCCCCGGAACTGGGGCCGCTCACGGCATCTGCATGCTGCTGATCGCGGCGCTCGCGTTGCTGAGGAGCGCGCTCTTGAGAAATCTCAGCGAGAGATCGGCGCTGACCAATGGTCTAACCGCCCGGATAGGCTATAGCGTTTTGATGCAAGCGCGCCTTCTATCCAGGTCGGTTACAGAAATTTTTGACGATACGCTTCGACCTTTGGGCATCAGTTCGGCGCAATTCGTCTTGCTTTCAGTGATCCATCAAACGGGACCAACCACGCGTGCGCAAATTGCGCGTATACAGCATTTGGACAGGTCGACTTTAACGCGGAACCTGAAGAAATTATTGTCTGAAGGATGGGTAGAAGAAGTGCGCGATAATGCCGATGGTCGAAGCAGACCGATAGCGTTAGCTGCTGCGGGCAAAGAGTTGCTGCGAAATGGGCAGCCAACATGGGTTGCGGCCCAAGCCCAAATTGAAGAACTGCTTGGCAAAGACAGTGCGATAACGCTTATAACCATCGCAGACCGCTTAGTGAATGCAATGGAAGGTTCTTCCATGCCAGCACGAGATCATGATTTGGCGTTGATTTACAAACAAGCTCGCGCCTAGCCTTTTCGGCCGTGCGAGGCTCCGCGACCGGCCCAGTTGTTCCAGATGAAAGCGGCTTTCTAAGCTGATTCTTGACCAGCTCGCACACGAAGGGACAACGGAAAATGACTAGATCAAACCGAATTTCTCGGCGGCGTGTACTGACCATTGCGGCTGGCGCTACCGGGGCATCGATTGCTGGCGCAGCAGTCGTCATTGGCTCGTCGACGCCGGCGCTGGCAGCGAAGGCGCCACAGAAAGCGGTGAAATATCAGGACACGCCGAAGGGTGAGCAACGTTGCGAAAATTGTGCGTTGTTTGAAGCCCCGTCGTCCTGCAAGACTGTTGATGGCACTATTTCTCCGCAGGGCTGGTGCATGGTCTACGCCAAGAAGCCGACATAGGTTTCGCTGTCAGCGGGCTCGTGGCAAGGCGATCAGGTGTTTACTTGGATGATGTGTCGACCGCGATGAATTTGCGGCCTACATCTAACGCCACTTCCAGTCTACCCGATCAACGGACATCGCGAGACCGGCCAAGCTTGTGCCAATAGCAGAAATCGCGGACGCAAGCCGCTCTGAGAAAATCTGCTCATCGAGCAACTGTGGGTTAGACTTTGCTTGATGGATCATCCCGCTCTATCTCGGGCTTTTCATGCAAAACGGCGTTCAACAGCGAATTGTGAACTTCTATCTTTCCATTGTAGCTGATGAGTCCAAGTTTGCGGAATTTGTTCATGAAGAAGCTCACCCGGGATCGGGTCGTTCCAATCATCTCTGCCAGTGTTTCCTGACTGATATCCACTAAAATAGGCTGAGGTGTGCCTTCTTTTCCGAAATGCGCGAGCAGAAGAAGAAGGCGCGCGAGTCGCTTCTCGCTTGAATTAAAGAGCTGGTCGATCAAATCCTCTTCAACTCGGCTGTTCCGTGTCAAGAGATACGCCATGAACAGCTCGGAAAATTTCGGTTCGGTATGAAGGGTGGCGATCATCGCTTCTTTGGTTATTGAGGTGATCACGCATTCTTCCATCGCCGTTGTGGTCGCGATACGCAACGGATGGCCATTGAGGCAGCCCTCGCCGAAGAATTGGCCCGGTTCCAAAATCCCGACGACCGCTTCCTTGCCTTGCTCGGATAGGACAGTGAGCTTGACCCTACCTTTTTGAATGTAAAAAACCGCATCCGCCACGTCTCCTTGCTTGAAGACGTGCTGACTTCTCTCAAATTTCAAGATTGTTTTGCCAGCCCCTACCTTGGCGAGAAAGGCTTTGGGATCGAACCCGTTATTGGCTGGCTTTCCCACAGGAGCCTCCCTTCGCTCCGATGACGAGCGCGCCTCGTATTATAACGGTCCCCGGCGCCATCAGTCACTGCATTTGTGCTCGATCAGATGGAAAGAACATCGAGGCGGCCTTACGTCGGCGCTCGCAATTCGCCCCGGAGCCAGCCCGCTGTTTCCGAGATTTCATCGGATCGACAAGATCGACCACGCGCTGATGAACGTGATCGCACGCGGGACATTCGAATGTTCGGATGTCAAAGCCGGACGGGCCAGGTGTAATCCGTGCCAGCATCGTCATCGTTTTGCACTTCGGACATGGTGGTCTGTAAAACGTGCTCATGATGCAGTCCCTCGCATCAGGCGGGAGCGCGATACTCTCAGTCACCGGGTAGATGCCCGTGAAGGGCCGGTGATGGGGACAGCTTGGAACCGCCGACGTTCCACCGCTGTTCCGTTTTGCTCGCTTTCAAAAATGAATCACAGAGAATTAACGAAAGTGGATTCAAATTACGACAATTGCCCTCAAATAGGGCAGTACCGTTCAGGTCCGGTGAAATGCGGACAGGGTGGGGAGCCTTACTGGTGTTCCGGGTGAAGGGCCTTTTTCCGCGCTGCTAGTTCGGCGACGAGCCCCTTGATCCGATCAACTGTTAGTTGATCATTCAGTGAGAACGCTATTTTATCGTAATGCTTGATCTTCCTGTCGAGTTCGTTGCACGTCTCACACATTGGCAGTTCCGTATTGGCGCGAGCCCTGTTCAGTAAGAGACGGTCGAACTGCCAGATTGTTCATCCTCATTAATTAGGACGCTTCTAAATTCAACTTCGGACACCCGGGGGCAGTATCCGCGTGGGGCAGCCGCAGTTGGGGTGTAAATCTGCCTTAGCATCCCCACATAAGACGCATGGCCCAATGGCAACCATCCAAGCGCGAACCCGCAAAGACCAAGGCGGAGTTGTACGAGATGCTGGCTCAGGCGGTCCGCAATACCGCACAGCCTGAGCCTAAGCGCCCGCCAAAGATCAAGAGAGATCGCGGCAAAAAGGCCGCCTGAACTGCAGACCTGGCGAATCAGTCCCCGCCGGCAGGCAGTTTCGACACGAACGGCCTCGGGCGGCGCCGGGGCCGTTTTTGTGCGCCAAATCTGTCCATACGCAAGAGCCGCCAAGGTTTCCCTCGACGGCTTGTGCGTTGCGTTTTTACGTGGAGGTGCGCTGCGTCAATCTGTAATTGAACGCGGTGCCTCTTCTTGTTAGGACGCACTACCTCAATTTAGGCGGCGGGTGCGTTGCCGGTGTGTCGGGCCAACGATCCCCGATCGTTGTTACGTGTGGATGGCGGCGATGCCGATCAAGTCAGTGCTGCTGTCCTAAACGTACGGCGCCAACCAGTTTCTCGAAACCGATCTGGAGAAGCTTAAGGCGGCGGCCTCGATGGGCTATGCGCGCGGAAAGTTGCATGAGGTGGCTAAGACGCTGCCGCGTGATCGGAAGGATTGGTATGATTGAGTCGGGCAAATTGAGTCAGCACTTCTGACAGGAGTAGAGTATGGCTCTCCTAAAACGCGAATTATATCGTCAGGTGAAAGGCCCAGAAGTTACCCACGCGGATCGTTGCACGCTCGTTTTCGATACCGACGCAAAGACTTTGTATGTCGAGCGCGAAGTGGCGCATCTCGACATGAGCGTCGAGGGCGCGTTTGAAATCCAAACAGCGACAATGGATATCGCGGATTACCTCAAGCAAGGCGGTCAAACCGCTGGGCACCGTGAGCTATGGCGGTTGCTGAGGACGCTTTTCAAAGAGACCGTCGATAACGAAGAGCTGATCGACTAAGCCCCCAACGTCTCGCCAGCCTTTTGGGCTTTCTCAGCCACATCCGCGTGGCCTTTGCCTCGGCACGCTTTTTGAGTTCGGCCTCGATCTTTTCGATCAGGGTTGCCTCTGGCGTTTG
Organism: uncultured Alphaproteobacteria bacterium; assembly: GCA_963831505.1. Lineage (GTDB taxonomy): Bacteria > Pseudomonadota > Alphaproteobacteria > Rhizobiales > Xanthobacteraceae > Bradyrhizobium. The sequence continues at coordinate 83,495 of CAWHQY010000011.1, forward strand.
AATTTTAAGGGTGGAGTTCACATGCGCGCCCTCCGACAAACTCTGCTCAGCAGGCTAGTCCAATTTGGCCATACGCGAAAGCCGCCAAGGTTTTTGCGAGGCTCTAAATGACGCCTCTCAGGACCCGGCTACCCTTCGAGTAAATGAGTGCACGTGAGTTTTGAGGGGGTGCCCGCTGTACAACATAGGGGAGCCGGTTACCCTCAGGAAAACCCCTCGCAGAGGCGCTTTCCCGGTGGGTAACATGTATGGGTATGATCAAAATAGCCTAAATAATCCAATGTTTTCAATGGTATCGTGTTCGGGTACAGGACAACAAAAGTCTTTGTGACCGGGAATAGGGAAGCATGATCGACCTCCATTACGCGCCAACGCCGAACGGCTGGAAAGTCTCGATCATGCTGGAAGAGCTGGGGCTCCCCTATCAGGTCATCCCGGTCAACATCCGCGCCGGCGAACAGTTTCGTCCCGAGTTTCTGGCGATCAGCCCGAACAACCGGATCCCCGCCGTCGTCGACCATGATCCCGCCGACGGCGGCGAGCCGTTCTCGGCCTTCGAGACCGGCGCGATCCTGATCTATCTCGCGGAGAAGACCGGCCGCTTTCTCCCGCAGGACATGCGTGGACGCTCGCGCGTCATCCAGTGGGTGATGTGGCAGATGGGAGGCCTGGGTCCGATGCTCGGCCAGCACGGCCATTTCGCGCTTTATGCGGCGGAGAAGATTCCCTACGCCATCGAGCGCTACCGCGACGAAGCGGCGCGCCTCTATGGCGTGCTCGACCGCCAGCTCGGCAAGACCGGAAGCTATGTCGCCGGCGATTATTCCATCGCCGACATCGCCTGCTTTCCCTGGACCATGACCCATAAGGCGCAGGGCTTTACGCTCGACGATTATCCCAATGTGAAGCGCTGGTACGCCGAGGTCCGCGCGCGGCCCAAGGTGCAGGCGGGCCTTGCGATCGGCAAGTTCGTGAAGGAGCCGTTCGACGAGGAGGCAAGGAAGAACATGTTCGGCGCGCGGGCGAAGGAATTGGTGGGGAAGAAATAGCGACCACCGTCATTGCGAGGAGCGAAAGCGACGAAGCAATCCATCTTTCCACGAAGAGGGCTATGGATTGCTTCGCTTCGCTCGCAATGACGGTGTAAACTAGAACGACAAAACAAAAGGAAACGCCATGATCGAATTCTTCTTCGACTGCTCCAGTCCCTGGACCTATCTCGCCTTCCACAACATCCAGCCGCTGGCGAAGGAGTTCGGCGAGGAGATCACCTGGCGGCCGATCCTGGTCGGCGGCATCTTCAACACCATCAACCCGAGCGTCTACGCCACGCGGGAAAATCCGGTGCCGGCCAAGCTCGCCTACCAGAAAAAGGACATGGCGGACTGGGCGCGCTCGGCGGGGCTCGCGATCAAGATGCGGCCGACGGTGTTTCCGGTGAACAGCGTCAAGGCGATGCGCGGCTGCATCTTCCTCGGCGCCGAGATGGTGCCGTTCGCGCGCGCGGTGTTCGAGATCTACTGGGGTGAGGATCAGGACATCTCGCAGGACGCGGTGTTGACCGAAGTCTGCAAGCGTGTCGGCGTCGATCCGCAAAAGTTCTTTGCCGGCATCGGCCAGCAGGCGATCAAGGACCAGCTCAAGGCCAACACCGATGAAGTGATGGCGCGCGGCGGCTTCGGCTCGCCGACCATCTTCATCGACAAGACCGATATGTATTTCGGTAATGACCGGCTGCCGCTGGTGCGCGAAGCGCTGGCGCGGCGGAAGGAGCGCGCGGCCTGATGCCGAGGAAGGTCGTCTGCCGCGAGCTCGGCCCGCCCGGGCGGCTGCGGCTGGAAATGTTTGAGCCTGCGCCGCTTGCGCCGGGGCAAGTGCGTGTCGCCATCCGGGCGGCAGGGATCAATTTTCCCGACATATTGATGGCGGCCGGCGAATATCAGCTCAAGCCCGAGCTACCGTTCACGCCGGGCGTCGAGGCCGCCGGCGATGTTGCCGAGGTGAACGGCGGCGTCGGCGTCACGGTAGGGGACCGGGTCATCGTCAAGATGCGCCATGGCGCCTATGCCGATGAGGTCATAGTCGCGCCCTCGCAGCTCACGCCGATGCCTTCGACCTTCGATTATGCGGAAGGCGCGACCTTCCTTGCCGCGCATGGCACGGCCTATCACGGCCTGTTCGATCGCGGGCGGGTGCAGCCCGGCGAGGTGCTGCTGGTGCACGGCGCGGGCGGCGGCGTGGGCCTCGCCGCCGTCGAGATGGGCAAGCTGCTCGGCGCGACCGTGATCGCGGCGGCCTCATCGGAGGAGAAGCTGGAAGTCGCGAAGGCGAGGGGCGCCGATCATCTCGTGCTTTATTCCCGCGAGCCGTTCCGCGACGCCGTCAAGCGCATCACCGACGGCCGCGGCGCGGACGTGGTCTACGATCCCGTTGGCGGGCCGGTCTTTGAAGAGAGCATGCGCTGCATCGCCTGGGGCGCCCGGCTGCTCGTCGTCGGCTTCACCGGCGGCATCGGGCTCGCGCGAACCAATCTGCTGCTCATCAAGGGCGCGAGCGTGCTCGGCGTGCGCGCGGGCGAGGCGGTGCGGAGGAATCCGGCGCTCGGCGAGGTCAGGATCCGGCAATTGTTGGCATGGGCGGAGCAGGGGAAGATTCGCCCCAACGTCTCGCATCGCCTGCCGCTGGCGGATTTTGCTGCGGCGATGCAGCTCCTGGTCGACCGCAAGGCGATCGGAAGGGTGGCGTTGATGATGGAGTGACTCGTCATTGCGAGCGAAGCGAAGCAATCCATCTCTCCGCAAGTGGCGCTATGGATTGCTTCGTCGCTTCGCTCCTCGCAATGACGGTTCCGCCTTCGCGTTCACTTATATTCTCTCTCCTCCCACCACGGGAAATAATCGGGCATGTCGCTCGACACCTTGTTCTTGAACTGCGCCGGGCGCTTTTCCAGGAACGACACCACGCCCTCCTTCACGTCGCCGGAGCGTCCGCGGGCGTAGATGCCGCGGCTATCGACCTTGTGCGCTTCCATGGGATCGTCGGCGCCCATCATGCGCCACATCATCTGCCGGATCAGCGCCACCGACACCGGCGCGGTCTTCTCCGCGATCTCCTTTGCGAGCGCGCGGGCGGTCGGCAGCAGTTGATCCGGCGGCACCACCTTGCTGACGAGCCGGCCGGCGAGCGCTTCCTCTGCCGGAAACACGCGGCCGGTGTAGCACCATTCCAGCGCCTGCGAGATGCCGACGATGCGCGGCAAAAACCAGCTCGAGGCGGCTTCCGGCACGATGCCGCGCTGGGAGAACACGAAGCCGAACCGCGCGGCTTCGGAAGCGATGCGGATATCCATCGCAAGCTGCATGGTGACGCCGATGCCGACCGCCGGCCCGTTCACCGCCGCGATCACGGGCTTCAGGCATTTGAAGATACGCAGCGTCACCTGGCCGCCGCCGTCGCGCACCTGCGGGTCGCTGTAATCGACCTTGCCGGAGGCCAAGCGCTTGACCGGCCCGCGCCGGGCGTCGCGATCGAAGGTGTCGGCGCCGGAGGAGAGGTCCGCACCGGCGCAGAAGCCGCGGCCCGCGCCGGTGACGATGATGGCGCGGATGTTGTCGTCCTTGTCGGCCGCGTCGAAAGCTTCGATCATCTCCCGCTGCATGGTGCCGGTGAAGGCGTTGAGCTTGTCGGGCCGGTTCAGCGTGAGGGTGAGGATCCGGTCCTCGACCTCGTATTTGATGGTTTCGTAAGCCATGGGGATTCCTTCCTGGATTTTTTGGCCGTCATTCCGGGATGGCGCGCAAGCGCCAGACCCGGAATCTTCGAAGATTCTCAGGTGCGCAATTGCGCACCGGAGTTCGATGCTTCGCATCGCCCCGGAATGACGGGGTATGAAAATTTACTTCTTCGGCGGGGCCGGCCACGGCTTCTGCGCGCCACGCAAGCCCTCGAACGTCTTGGCCAACGCGAGCACGCCGAGATCGTCGAAGCGGCGGCCGACGATCTGCACGCCGATCGGGAATCCCTTGTCGTCGTAACCGCCATTGATCGAGAGCGCCGGATTCTCCGCCATGTTCCAGGGCACGGTGTAGCCGATGTGCTCGAACGGCTTGTCGGGATCGTTGATGGGCGAGGCCAGCTCGGCGTTGAACTTGACCACAGGCGATACCGGCGAGATCAGGTAATCCAGCTCGCAGAACAGCTTTGCCGCCGCGGCGCGGATCGCCATGGTGACGTTGAAGCCGCGGATGACATCGACGCCCGAAAGTTTTGCGCCTTTCTCCGCCCATTGATGGATGTAGGGCAGGCACTTGATACGCTCGGAGACGGGTAGTTTCGACAGGTCGTCCCACATCCGCGCGCGCCAGAAATTGTCGAGCCCGTCCAGCATCTCCCGGGTGAGGATGCCGTCGACCTCGGTGACGACGGCGCCGGCGGATTCGAACGCTTTTGCGGCCTTCACCGCGGTCTCGCGCACCGGCCTTTCCAGCGTTTGCCCAACGCCGAGATCGAGCATCAGGCCGATCCGCAGCTTGCGAGGCGATTTTTCCGCCACCTTCCAGCTCATTTCGGTCGGCGGCAGGCTCATGCCGTCGCGACGGTCGGGCTTTGACAGCACGCCCATCATCAGCGCGGCGTCATCGACGGTGCGGGTCATCGGGCCCGCGACGCGTCCGACATAGGGCGGATCGATCGGGATGCGCCCGAGGCTCGGCTTGAGCGCCACCAGGCCGCACCAGCACGCCGGCAGCCGCACCGAGCCGCCGATATCGGTGCCGAGATGCAACGGACCGTAACCGGCCGCACCGGCCGCGCCCGCGCCGGCGCTCGAGCCGCCGGGATTCTTCGAGAGATCCCAGGGATTGCGGGTCAGCGGATGGAAGCTGGAAAGGCCCGACGACAGCATGCCGTAATCCGGCATGGTGGTCTTGGAGAAGATCACCGCGCCCGCTTCGCGCAGCCGCGCGACGGGCGGCGCGTCCTTCGCTGCGGGCACGAGCGGCACGCTGGCGGCGCCGAGCGGCACCGGCTGGTCTTTGGTGGCGATATTGTCCTTGATCGTGACGGGAATGCCATCGAGCGCATGGCTCAGTTCGCCGTTCTGCCAGCGGTCGGTGGAGGCCTTCGCGACCGCCCGCGCGCCCTCGGGGTCAAACAGATACAGCGCCTTGATGTGCGGCTCCCACGCCTCGATATGCGCGAGCACGTCCTCCAGCACTTCCGAAGGCGAGAATTGCCTCGCCTTGTAGCCCGCGATCAAATCGGTTGCGCTGAGGTCATGGAGCGAGGTGACCGCCTCTTGCGGCGCTGTCTTATGCATGGGAGCCCACCGGCATGCGGGTTTCGATAATGCGCGCGAACATGCTGGCGCCGATTGGCAAAATCTTGTCGTCAAGCACATAGCCTGGATTGTGCAAAGGCACCGAGCCGTCGTGGCCGACCCAGAAATAGCCGCCGGGCACCTCGTGCATCATGTCGGCAAAGTCCTCGCTGCCCATCTTGGGCCGGGTGCGCTTCAATACCTTGGCCGGCTCGACCACGCTGCGCGCGACTTCTTCGATCACGCGCGTCTGCTCTTCCTGGTTCACCAGCACACTGAACGTGTCGCGGACGTCGGCTTCGATCTCGCACTCGAACGCCGCCGCCACGCCGGCCGAGATGGTGCGGATGCGCTCACGGACCAGCGCGCGGACTTGGTCGGACATGGCGCGAACCGTGCCGCAGAGCCTGGCCTCGTCCGGGATAACGTTATAAGCGGAGCCGGCGTGGATTTGGGTGATCGACAGTACCGCGCCGACGAGCGGATCGACATTGCGGCTGACGACGGTCTGCAACGCCTGACCCAGTGTCATCGCAATGACGACGGCATCCTTGGAACGCTCCGGCGTGGCCCCATGCGCGCCGTAGCCGTGGATCTTGATGTCGAAGAAATCGGCGCCGGCCATCGCCGGGCCCGCCATGATTCCGATCTCGCCATGGTTCATATCGGGCGCGTTGTGCAGTCCATAGATTTCATCGCAGGGGAATTTCTGGAACAGGCCGTCCTTGATCATGGCGCGGGCGCCGCCGAGGCCTTCTTCCGCCGGCTGGAAGATCAAATGCACGGTGCCGTCGAAATTGCGCGTCTCCGCGAGGTAGCGCGCGGTGCCGAGCAGCATGGTGGTATGGCCGTCATGGCCGCAGCCATGGAAGCGGCCGGGAATGGTCGAGCGCCATTTCAGGTTGGTGTTTTCCTCCATCGGCAGCGCGTCCATGTCGGCGCGCAGCCCGATGCGTTTTGGGCTCGAGCCCTTGCCCTTGATCACGCCGACCACGCCGGTGCCGCCGAGGCCGCGATGCACCTCGACGCCCCATGATTTCAGCTTGTCGGCGACAATGCCTGATGTGCGGACCTCCTCGAATCCGATCTCGGGATGCGCGTGCAGGTCGCGCCGGATGGCGGTGAGTTCGTCGGCAAAGGCGTCGATGCGATCGATGGTGGGCATGTTTCCTATCCGGTTGAGCGTGATTTGGCGTGGGGCGCGAAAGCGGGGCCGTTCGGCTTGATGCGGACGCCGGGACGGAGCCGCGTCCAGGGTAGCCGGGCCGGATCGGCCGGCATGGCGCCGGGCGCGGCGCAGATCAGGAGTTTCTCGGCGATCGGCTCGAAATCGGCGCGGAAATGCACCGAGCTCTTGTTGACCAGGATCGCCTGCTCGGTCGGCTCGATGCCGACATAGCGATAGAGCGCCTGGTCCGCGAGCTGCGACTTGTGCGAGGCGACGACCACGCGGACGCCATTGATGCGAAGGCAGGCCGACGGCCCCATCTCCATCTGCCGGCCGCCGAAATAGGGACCGGGCGCGATGAAATTCCCGTCGGACAGCTTCTCGACGACGAACGTCTCCTTGTAGGGCGCGTCGCCGGGAATGCCCGACTTGCCGCCAAGCGAAAGCGTCACGGTCGCGCCTTCGCCCGCCTCATGCGCCGCCCTGGCCGACTCCGGGTCGTAGATCACGCCGGTCGCGGCACGCTCCGCCTTGTTGCGCACCAGTGCGCGCAGCATGCCGGTCGTGTCGGAATCGCCGCCGGCGCCGGGATTGTCCTGGGTGTCGGCGATGATGATCGGCTTCTTCGCGCCCTTCGAAAGTTTCATCGCAAGCTGCACGCCTTCGTCGGGCGAATAGATCTTGCCGTCGAAATCGTCCTCGTGGCCTTCGATAATTTTGGCGATCTTGTCGGCCGCCGCATCCGCATCGGCCTGCGTCTTGCCGTAGGCGAACACGCTCGCCCCGCAGTCGGCGAAATCGGCGGCAGGAAAACCCGGGGCAAAGGACAGCGTCGGCACGGTATCGCCCTGCAGCGCCGCGAGCTTCTCATAGATGCCTTTGGTTGGCTGGTCGTTGGTGCATTGCCAACTGATCGGGATCAGGAACGGCAATTGCCGGAAGGCTTTTGCAAAACGCCGCTTCGTCTTCAACAGCAGCGCGAGATGTCGGGCGCAGGCGCGGCCGGTGTCGGCCATGTCGACATGCGGATAGGTGCGGTAGGCGATCAGCGCGTCGGCGTGCTCCACCATCTCGGGCGTGACATTGGCATGCAGGTCGAGGCTGACGACCAGCGGCAGCTCCTTGCCGACGACGCGGCGCACGCGCGCCAGGATTTCGCCTTCGCCGTCGTCGAGATGCTCGGCGACCATCGCGCCGTGCAGGTCGAGATAGACGGCGTCGATCGCGCCTGAAGACGCGATGCCGTCGACGAGGACCTTGGCGATGCGTTCATAGGCGTCTTTGGTCACATGCGCCGACGGCGTCGCCGCGGCGAAGATGGTCGGGACCAGCTCCCAGCCTTCGGAGAGGGCCGCGTCGATAAAGCCGGCGAGGCCGACATTGACGTTGCGAACGACTCTAAGGATATCGTCGCCAAGCTCCATCCGCGGCCAGCCGCCGCCATGCACGAAAGCGTCGTAGGTCGCTTTCGTCGGCGCAAAGGTGTTGGTCTCGTGCAGGAAGCCGCCGACGGCTATGCGGGTCATCGATACGGTCTCGGCAAATGGTCTGGAGGCGCGACGTTATCCCTGCGCCGTTGGAAAGTGCAAGGCATCAAGCAATGCTGGTTTGCATGACCCGCAAGCCCGCCGTCATTGCGAGGAGCGGAAGCTCCGAAGCAATCCATCGTGCCCACCCGACAAAAGTCTGGATTGCTTCGCGGAGCCTGTCATCGGGCCGCGCTTCGCGCGGACCCGTTGGCTCGCAATGACGAAGAAAGAATGCGTCAGATTGCCGCCGCCACCGGCCTGAAATTCGCGAAATCCCAGCCGCGGCCCGGGGCGGCCTCGAGGAGGGAGCGGGTATAGGCCTGTTGCGGATGGGTCAGCACTCCTGCCGCCGGGCCCTGTTCGACGATGCGGCCATGCTGCATGACGGCAACGTCGTCGCAGATCTGCGCGGCAACGCGCAAATCATGGGTGATGAACAACAATGCGATGCCAAGCCGCTTCTGGATTTCGTCGAACAGTTCCAGAACCTGAGCCTGGACCGACACGTCGAGGGCAGAGACCGCTTCATCGGCGACCAGCACATCGGGATCGAGCGCCAGCGCGCGCGCAATCGCGATGCGCTGGCGCTGGCCGCCGGAAAATTGATGCGGATAGCGCGAGATCGCGTCCGCCGGCAGGTCGACCAGTTCCAGGAGTTCGCGGGCCTTTGCCAGAGCCTCCGCGCGCGGCACGCCATAATTGATCGGACCCTCCGCGATGCTTTCGCCGACCGTGACGCGCGGATTGAGCGAGCGATAGGGATCCTGGAACACGATCTGGATGCGCTTGCGGTGCGGCTGCAGCAGCCGGCGCGAGAGGTTCGAGATCTCGCGGCCGGCGAGGCGGATGCCGCCGGAGGTCGGATCGATCAGCCGCACGATGCAGCGCGCCACCGTCGACTTGCCGGAGCCGCTCTCGCCGACAATGCCGAGCGTGCGGCCCTTGCGCAGCGTCAGCGTGACGTTGTCGGCGGCCGCGACCTCGCGCGTCCCGCCGAGGAAGGAGCGTTCGCGATAGACCTTGCCGAGCTCGATCGCTTCCAGCACCACGGGTTCCGTCGTGTCCGGGCGCGGCGCGCGCGGCACGAGGCTCGGCACCGCCGAAAGCAGGTTGCGGGTGTACTCCATGGCGGGCGTGCGCAAAATGGTGTCGAGCGAGCCCGTCTCGACCAGGCGTCCGTTGCGCATCACCGCGACGCGGTCGGCGATCTCCGCGACCACGCCCATGTCATGGGTGATGAAGAGCACCGCCGTGCCGTGATCCCGCTGCAGGTCGCGGATCAGGGTCAGGATCTGCTTCTGCGTGGTGACGTCGAGCGCGGTGGTCGGCTCGTCCGCGATCAGGAGCTTCGGTTCCAGCACCAGCGCCATCGCGATCATGATGCGCTGGCGCTGGCCGCCGGACAGGCGGTGAGGGTAGGAGGCGAAGATACGCTCGACCTGGGGCAGGCGCACCTGCTCCATCATGTCGAGGATGCGCTGCTTCCGTGCGCGGGCGTCGAGGGAGGTATGGGCGCGCAGCACCTCGTCGATCTGGCGGCCGACCGGCACCACCGGATTGAGCGCCGTCATGGGTTCCTGGAAGATCATCGCCATGCGCGTGGCGCGCAATTGCCGCAAGCGCCGGTCGCTCGCGGTGAACAGTTCTTCGCCCACGAGCTTCACGCTGCCGCCGGTCGGCGTGAGCGCGTTCTTCTGCAACAGGCCCATCACCGTCAGCGACGTCACCGACTTGCCCGAGCCGCTTTCGCCTACCAGGCACAGCGTCTCCCGCTCATGGACCTGCAGCGAGACGCCGTCGATGATGCGCGGTCCCTTGCCGTCGGGGCCGAGGGCGACGACGAGATTGTCGATATCGAGGGCGGGGGTGGTCATCTGGCTACTCCACCGTCATTGCGAGGAGCGAAGCGACGAAGCAATCCAGATTCCCCTTGGGACACAGCATGGATTGCTTCGCTTCGCTCGCAATGACGATGCCTTGTTCATTTCCCCTCCCGCTGCTTCATGCGGGGATCGAGCGCGTCGCGCGCGGCATCTCCGATCAGGTTCACGCTGAGGATCGCGATCGAGAGCAAAAGCCCGGGCCAGAAGATCAACGACGGTTTCACCTGAAAATACGCGCGGCCCTCGGCCATGATGTTGCCCCAGGTCGGCGTTTCCGGCGAGATGCCGGCGCCGAGGAAGGACAGGATCGCTTCGGTGAGGATCGCCGTGGCGCAGAAACTCGTGCCCTGCACGATCAGGGGCGCGACCGTGTTCGGCAACAGATGCCGCCACATGATCTTTGGCAGGGCCGAGCCGACCGAGATCGCGGCTTCGACATAGGGTTCCTCGCGCGCCGACAGCACAACCGAGCGCACCAGCCGCGCCACGCGAGGGATTTCCGGGATCGTGATCGCAATCAGCACGGTCGTGATGCTGGCGCCCGACAGCGACACCACGGCGATCGCGAGCAGGATCGCGGGGATCGCCATCACGCCATCCATGATCCGCATCAGAATGGCGTCCACCCATTTGAAGAAGCCTGCGAACAGGCCGATCACCAGCCCGCACGCGATCGAAACCACGGCGGCGCCGAAGCCGATCAGAAGCGAGATACGGCCGCCATAGATGATGCGCGATAGGAGATCGCGGCCATAGCCGTCCGTGCCGAGCAGGAACTTTTCGTTGGGCGGTTTCAGCCGCTGCGCCGGCAGAAGCTGCATCGGATCGTGCGGCGCGATCCATGGCGCGAGGATCGACATCACGATGATGAGCAGCAGGCAGATGGTCGCGATCGCGATGATCGGCGTCGACGTCAGGAAGCCGAATCGCGGCCGCGCCGCGACCGGCATCGCAATGGTGGGCTCGGGGAGGGTTTCGATCGCCATCAGTACCTGATCCTCGGGTCAAGCACCGTGTAGGCGACGTCGATCAGGAGATTGATGGTGACATAGAGCAGCGAGGTCAGCAGGATCATCGCCTGGATCACGGGATAGTCGCGCGCCAGCACGGCATCGACGGTCAGCCGCCCGATGCCGGGAATGTTGAACACGCTCTCGGTGACGACGACGCCGGAGATGAGAAGCGCAAAGCCGGTGCCGATCACGGTGATGACGGGCACCGCGGCGTTGCGCAACGCATGGCGGAACAAGACCGCGATCTCGCCGATGCCTTTCGCGCGGGCCGTGCGGACATAGTCCTCGCCCAGCACGTCCAGCATCGAGGCCCGCGTCATGCGCGCGATCAGCGCGACATAGATGAAGGACAGCGCCAGCGTCGGCAGCGCGAGGCGCTCGAGGAAGGGTCCGAGGCCTCCCGTGATGCTCTTGAAGCCCTGCACCGGCAGCCAGCGCAGGTCGATCGCGAACAGCTGGATCAGGACATAGCCGATCACGAAGACCGGTACCGAAAAGCCGAGCACGGACAGGCCCATCACGAAGCGGTCGATCCAGGTGCCCTGTTTCCAGGCCGCGATCACGCCGAGCGGGACAGCGATGAGGACCGACAGGATGATGGTCGCAACCGCAATCGAGATCGACGGCTCGATACGCTGGCTGATCATCTTCAGCACCGGCACATTGGAGATCAGCGACACGCCGAGATCGCCGTGCAGGAGCTTGCCGATCCAGGTGACGAACTGGACGTAGAGCGGCTCGTTGAGTCCGAGCGAGGTGCGGATCCGCTCGAGCTGCGCCGGCGTCGCATTGTCGCCGGCCAGGATCGCCGCGGGATCGCCGGGCGTCAGCCGCAACAGCAGGAACACGACGAGTGCAACCACGCCCATCACGGGGATGGCGGCCAGCACGCGGCGAAGCAGATATCCGAGCATTTGGCGTCTTAAGCCTCTACACCGCTCTTAACACTGTGAAGGCGTTTGCCCATTTTTTGCAATCCGCCATTTAGCGCAGTCTCGCACATCTACGACCGCCCCTGCGCTGCAATCCCCGTGCCATCCGGACCGTCAGCGCGGCGTGTGGTTTTCGCCGATCGACATCGCGCAGATCCGCGACAGATGAACGTAAGGAAGCCCGGTTTCCCCGGCCCAGGCGTTGAACTGCGCCTGCACCTTGGCGAGGTCGCCCTTGGATTTGACCTCCGCCGATATATCGAGGCCTGCGTCGCGCAGACAGGCCACGACATCCTGCGAGGTGACGAAACCATCCCAGCCGATGAAGCGCAGAAACATCATTCCGGTATTGCCGCCGAGACGGCTACCGCGCTTGTTGAGCAGGTTAAGGAGTCCGATTTCGTCGGACGAGGGCCATCTCGCCAGGAACTTGCCGAAACTGCCATGTTCCCTGGCGATCTCCTGCACGAAGGCGGCATTGTCGCGCACCGAATTGATCTTGGCGCCGTTGCGGACAATCCCGGTATCGGAGAGCAGGTCGTGCCAGAAATCGTCGGGCTGGAACGTCAGCTTGGCCGGCTTGAATCCAAGGAAGGCCTGCTCGAAACCCGGCCATTTCTGCTCGATCACGCTCCAGGCAAAGCCCGCGGAGAACACGCGTTTGGTCATCTCCGCGAGAATGCGGTCGTCGCCAAGCTTCTCGAGCGCCTTGGCGTTCGGTTTGGCCGGCAGCAATTTTTTCAAGCCGGCCGGCCCGCCCTTGCGCTTCTCGGCGCGGGCCAGGATGGTCTTGAAGGAAACGGTCTTCGCCATCGCCTCTATTCCAGTGTCGCGAGCAGCCCGGCCATCAGGCGGCCGCGCTGGGCCAAGCTTTCGACAATGATGTGCTCATTGTGCGTATGCGGATCGGCGCCGCGCGGACCGAGGCCATCGAGCGTGGGGATTCCCATTGCGCCGGTGAAATTCGCGTCCGAGCCGCCGCCAGCGGAGCCATGCGGCAGCTCCATGCCGAGTTGCTTGGCGATATCCTTGGCCTTCTCGTACAGCGCCATGGTGCCGGCATTCGGCTCCCAGACCGGCCGCGTCACACCGCGCGTCACGGTGAAGGTCACGTCATTGGACGTGCCAGACAGCTTGAGCATCCGCTCCACGCCGCGGTCGAGATCGGCCTGGCGTTTGGCCATGCTCAGCGCCTCGCCGGTGCAGGTGGTGGCGACGCAATTGACCCATTCGCCACCATGCACGATGCCGACCGAGAAGGTGCAGTCCTCCGTCGTCATGCCGTCGATCTCGATGATGCGCCGCGCCATCTCGCGGATCGCCGAGCGGCCGGATGAAAGGTTGGCGCCGGCATGGCTCGGCTTGCCGGTGGCTTCCAGGTTGAAGCGCGCGATCGCGTAGCGGCCGGTGACGACGCCGTTATTGGTGCGGCCGGGCTCGGGCACCAGCACATATTTGTTGCGCGCGGCTTCGGCCTCGATGATGTCCCGCACCGAGGGCGTGCCGACCTCTTCGTCCGGGGTGAACAGCACGGTAATCGGCAACGGCGTCGTGAAGGACGCGCGCGCCAGTTGCCGGATCGCTTCGAGGGTGAGGTAGCTGCCGCCCTTCATATCGTAGATGCCGGGGCCCCAGCATTTGTCGCCATCTCGGCGAAACGGCAGCTTCTTCAGCGTGCCGACGGGATGGACGGTGTCGAAATGCCCGGCAATCAGGATGCCCGGCTCGCCCTGTCTCGGATGGGGAAAGCGCGCGCGGACGCAACCGGCAAAACCCTGTCTTCCGGCGATGCGCTCGATGCTTGCACCCATGATCGCCATGTCGCGCGCAGCGATATCAAGCATGCGCTCGACCGCGGCTGCATCCCAGGTCGGGCTCTCGCACTCGACCCATGTGCGCAAGCCGGCGAGCATGACCTCGGAATCGAAGGGAAGGTTGGCGGGGTTCATGGATCTTCTCTCGCGTTTTCAAACGAACCGTTGGGGCGCGCGCTTACGAGAATGGTCCGCGAAGTATTTGTAAAGTGCAAGCTCGCGCCCAAGCGACGCATCCGCCAAATCGCGATTGACGCGCAGGCTGCTTGGTGCAAGTCTCAAATGACAAGGATTTACAGCGCGTTAGTCCGCCTAAAGAACGGACGATCTGCACACTTGCTCATCGGACTTTGACCAGTTTCGTATCAGGAGACGAACGAATGTTGGACATCTCGCGCCGGAAATTTTCTGGGGTAACGCTGAGCCTCGCTCTCGCGGCCCTTGCGCTGTCGACCGCCATCGCGACACCGGCCCTGGCCGCAGGCAAGACCCTCCTTGTGAAGATGCATTCCGACTTGCGCGTCATCGATCCCGGCTTCACCACCGCCTACATCACGCGCGACCATGGCTACATGGTCTATGACACGCTGCTCGCGACCGATTCCAGCTTCAAGGTCCAGCCGCAGATGGCGGACTGGAAAGTCTCCGACGACAAGCTGACCTACACCTTCACGCTGCGCGACGGCCTTAAGTGGCATGACGGCGCGCCGGTCACGGCGGAAGATTGCGTCGCCTCGCTGAAGCGATGGGGCCGCGTCGACAATATGGGCCAGAAGCTGATGGACTTCACGGCCAGCATCGAGGCCGCGGATGCCAAGACGATCGTGCTGAAGCTGAAGGAGCCCTACGGCCTCGTGCTGGAGTCGATCGCAAAGCCGTCATCCTATGTGCCCTTCATGATGCCGAAGCGGCTCGCGGAGACCCCGGCGGGCCAGCAGATTCCGGAGCAGATCGGCTCCGGGCCGTTCAAGTTCGTCAAGGCTGAATTTCAGCCGGGCGTGAAGGCGGTCTATGAGAAGAACGCCGATTACGTGCCGCGCAAGGAACCGCCAAGCTGGACCTCCGGCGGCAAGGTGGTGAAGGTCGATCGCGTCGAGTGGCTGACCATGGCGGACTCGCAGACCGCGGTGAACGCGTTGCAGTCCGGCGACCTCGACTTCATCGAGGATCCGCCGTTCGATCTGCTGCCGGTGCTGGAGGGCAATCCGGACATCAAGATGGAGGTGCTGAACAAGTTCGGGTTCCAGACGCTGGGCCGCATGAACTTCCTGCTGCCGCCGTTCGACAATCCGAAGGTCCGGCGCGCCGCATTGCTCGCCATCAACCAGAAGGACGTGCTCGACGCCCTCATCGGCAATCCCAAATATTACCAGACCTGCGGCGCATTCTTTATCTGCGGTACTCCGCTGGAGAGCGACATCGGCGTGGGCGCCCTGACCAAGGGCGGCAACATGGAGGCGGCGAAAAAGGCGCTGGCGGAATCCGGCTATGACGGCACGCCCATTGCCATCATGGCGCCGGGCGATGTCACGACGCTGAAGGCGCAACCGGTGGTCGCCGCGCAATTGCTGCGTCAGGCGGGCTTCAAGGTCGACCTGCAGGCGACCGACTGGCAGACGGTGGTGAGCCGCCGCGCCAGCCAGAAGCCTGTCAGCGAGGGCGGCTGGAACATGTTCTTCACCAACTGGGTCGCTGCCGACGTGATGAACCCGCTTGTCAATTTCTCGGTCGGCGGACGCGGCAAGAACGGCGGCTGGTTCGGCTGGGCGGAAGACGCCAAGATCGAGAAGCTGAAGGATCAGTTCGCGCGCTCTTCCTCGCCGGAAGAGCAGAAGAAGCTCGCGGCCGAGATCCAGCAGGAAGCCTACGACCAGGTGATCTATATTCCGCTCGGGCAATATCTCGCAGCCGAGCGCCTGGCGCAAATCGATCACCGGCGTGCTCGACGGTCCCGCGACGCCGATCTTCTGGAACATCGAGAAGGGCGAGTAGAGGCGAGCATCCCCTTGCTTTCGTCATTGCGAGGAGCGTAAGCGACGAAGCAATCCAGACTGTTCGTGTAGCTCTGGATTGCTTCGCGGAGCCTGTCATCGGGCCGCGCTTCGCGCGGACCCGTTGGCTCGCAATGACGCCGGAGGCGGCCATGCCCTTCGATCTGATCCTGCGCGGGGGACGGGTGATCGACCCGTCCCAAAAGCTTGATGCGACAGCCGACGTCGCCTTCGCGGGCGGCAAGGTGGCCGCGGTCGGGCAAGGACTGAAACCTGACGCCGGCACCGATGTCCGCGATGTCTCCGGCCATATCGTCACGCCGGGGCTGATCGACCTGCATACCCATGTCTATTGGGGCGGGACCTCGCTCGGCATCGACGCCGAGGAATTTTGCCGCACCTCCGGCGTCACCACCGCGGTCGATACCGGCAGCGCGGGCCCCGGAAATTTCGCGGGCTTCCGCAAGCATGTGATCGAGCCAAGCCAGGTCCGCATCCTCGCCTACCTGCATGTCTCGCATGCCGGCATCTTCGGCTTCTCCAATCGCGTGATGGTGGGCGAGAGCGAGGAATTGCGGCTGATGGACCCGATCAGCGCCGCCGAAGTGGCGGACGCCAACCGCGACCTCATCGTCGGCATCAAGGTGCGGGTCGGCCTCCATGCTTCGGGCACCTCGGGGATCGTGCCGCTCGAGATCGGGCTCGAGGTCGCCGAACAGGTCGGCATGCCCTTGATGGCGCATATCGACCATCCGCCGCCGAGCTATGAGGAGGTGGTCGCGCGGCTCCGTCCCGGCGATGTCCTTACCCACGCCTTCCGGCCGTTTCCCAATTCGGCCGCGACCGCGCAAGGCACGGTGAAGAAGGCCGTGCTCGAGGCCCGCGCGCGCGGCGTGCTGTTCGATATCGGCCACGGCAAGGGCTCGTTCGCATTCAAGACCGCACGCGCGCTGCTCGCCAATGGATTCTATCCCGACACCATCTCCTCGGATGTCCATGCGCTCTGCATCAACGGTCCGGCGTTCGACCAGGTGACGACCATGTCGAAGTTTCTCTGCATGGGCATGCCGCTGCCGGATGTGGTCGCGCGGTCGACCGTAAATGCAGCGATGGCGCTGCGCCGCCCCGAGCTTGGCAGCCTCAAGCCGGGCAGCGCCGGAGATGCCACCATCATCTCGGTCAGGGAAGGGCGGTTCGACTACGTCGATGTGGTCGGCGAGCATCTGATCGGCGATCGCAAGATCGCCTCGGACGGCGTCGTGATCGCCGGCAGCTGGTGGCATCAATCGCCGGAGTTTGGGCGGCGCGCAGGCTGAGCCGGTCTGGCTGTCATCGTCTTGCAGTTAGAAAGCGGCGCCATCGCGCCGCTTTTTCTTTGTCGGCTGCTTGACTCGATGTAAGCCAGGACTTACCGTTAGCTATGGCTTACGGAACGGCATTGGCGGTCCTCGCGGACCCGACGCGACGTCGGGTGTTTGAACGCCTGCGCGGCGGGCCGCGGCCGGTCAACAAGCTCGCGCAGGGTCTGCCGGTGTCGCGGCCGGCAGTGTCGCAGCATCTGAAGGTCTTGAAGGAAGCGGGCCTCGTCGAGGAACGCAGCGAAGGCGTGCGGCGGATCTATTCCTTGCGGCGCGAGGGGCTGATGGAATTGCGCGAATGGCTCGACAGCTTCTGGGGAGATGCGCTGGACGCATTCAAGCTCGAGGCGGAGCGATCCTACAACGCGAGGAAGAGGAACAAATGAACGAGCGAGTTGCCATTGCGCCGGTGCGCAAGACCGTTCACGTCAGGGTGCCGATCGCGCATGCCTTCGAGGTCTTCACCTCCGGATTGACGCGGTGGTGGCCGCACAATCACGGCATCGGCAAGAAGCCGATCCAGAAGGTCCTGATGGAGCCGCGGCTCGGCGGCCGCTGGATCGAGATCGCCGAGGATGGCACCGAGACCAGCGCCGCCACCATCATCCTGTGGGAGCCGCCGCATCGCTTCGTGATGCTGTGGCAGGTCAATGCGCAATGGAAGCCGGACCTCGCGATGAAGTCGGAAGTCGACGTGCGCTTCACCGCCGATGGCCGCGAGGCCACGAACGTCGAGCTCGTGCACCACAAGTTCGAGACCATGGGTGCGGAAGCGGGTGCGTCGATGCGCAAGGACGTCGACGGCGGCTGGCCGGGCCTGCTGCAGCGCTTTGTCGAGGAAGCGGAGCGAAGGCCCGCATGATCCGGAAAAGTGGGGACCGGTTTTCCCTCGCGACAAACGCGTAGCGTTTGCGCGGAGATCATGCGCCAACAAAAGTAAGCGTCAACTACAAGTCAGGGAGGACCATCATGTCGGAGTTTATTGTTCACTCCATTCCGGGCAGCCCGTTCGGCCGTTCGGTGCTGGCCACGCTGGAAGAGAAGCGGGCGCCGTATCGCCTGGCGCCGCTCGCGCCGGGGTCGCTAAAGACGCCGGAATATCTGGCGCTGCATCCGTTCGGCCGCGTGCCGGTGCTGGAGCATGACGGCTTCCGCCTCTACGAGACCCAGGCCATCCTGCGCTATCTCGACCGCGTGCTGCCGCAGCCGGCGTTGACGCCTTCCGATGTCCAGCGCGCCGCGCGCATGGACCAGGCGATGAACGTCAACGACTGGTACCTGTTTCACGACGTCGGCAATGTCATCATCTTCCATCGCGTGATCGGCCCGCAATTGCTGGGACTTGCGCCGGACGAGGAGGCCATCAAGGCGGCGATGCCCAAGGCCCACGCGGTGTACGATGAACTCGCAAAACTGCTCGGCGCGCAGCCTTATTTTGCCGGAGAAGCGGTCTCGCTCGCCGATCTCATGCTGGCGCCGGCGGTCGAGTTCTTCACGATCATTCCGGAATGGTCCGTCCTCGGCGCGCCGCACGCCAATCTGGTTTCATGGATGAAGCGCATGCAGGACCGGCCGAGCCTGAAGGCGACCACCTGGGAGCGCGTCTCGGAACTCGCCAAGGCGGCTTAGCAAGGCGCGTATTCAACAGATATGAGGCATGGGCGTCAGCAACGGCTGTCGCGTATCAACTCGGGCCCGTCGACAATGAGCGGCGGGCTGATCGGCTCGGATTGAGGTTCCGGCGAGCGGGAATCGCGGCGCGGTTCCCGCTGGTTTTTCTTGCGGCGGTCTTCTGCGCCTTCATTGGCCATGTCGTCATACTCCTTTGCTGCATGACAACATTTTTCGCAGCACCAAGTTCCCGATTCTACTCGGTCGCCTCGGCACCTTGCGCTTGGGAGAGGAGCGTAGGCGGGACTGCGCTGGCCGGGCGTCGCAAACGAAACTTGCGGCCCCAATTGAGCGTCGGCACTTCGACGAGCGCATGCAAGACCGCCGCGAGGCCGATCGATAGCAGGATGCTGGCCAGGATGACGCCTGACGGGGAAATCCGCCAGAGCTCGGTGAAGCTCGCGGCCCATTTCATCAGCAAATAGTGAACGACGTAGAGCGAGTAGGAAATGTCGCCGAGCCATTGCAGGACGTTGGGAAATCGAGCGCCGTTGAGCTCCGCCGATACGATGGCATAGACGAGGAATGCCCCACCCAGCCCGTAGGTCGGCACGCGCGCGAGCTGCGCATCGACGGCTCCCCGCACGAAGATCCAATACCAGCCGGCGGCGAACAGGCTCGCTGCGATTGCCGGGATGAGGGGCGAAGAGGGCAGCTTGCCATCTCTCTGGACCAGATAGGCGATGGCGACGCCTGCGCCGAACTCCAGGGTCAGGGGATGCGCATAAATGCCGAGCGGCAAGCGGAAAGTCACGGCGATCGCGACCACGGCAAGCGCGGCGAACAGCAGTTTGAACAGTCGCTCCGGCGCAATCGCAAGGATCACTGCGACGGCGGCATAGAAGTGCATTTCAAAGGCGATCGACCAGGCGGGCGCGATGTACCAGTTCGGGTAGGTCCACGCGAAGATGAGGCCAAGGTCGAGCGCAGGACGATCTTCCGGCGACAATGCGATCCAGTATCCGCTGACGAATGCCGCAAGCAGCACGAGCCAGTACACCGGATAGATTTCGAACGGCTCGCCTGAAGACGAATTCCAGTGGATTGGCTCTGGAGACGGCGGTGCTCGCAATGATGAATCCGGAGATGACGAAGAAGATATCGACGCCGCTTGCGAGGATCGTGAGCGCGCCTTCGGCGACGCCCGGTCCCACCATATCGGGACGAGCGGAGACCGCGTGTCCGCCGACGACCGACAGCGCGGCCAGACCGCGCAAGGCCTGCACACCCCGGAATATCTGCAAAACCGTCCTCGGCACCCTGATTTTTGCGGATGCAATCTAGGGACGAAACATTAATGGAAAGATAGTGATATCGATAGAATACCCGGCCAGAGGGGTATTGGGGCGCGAGGCAGCAGCCTGTTTGCCGGCGGAGAACTGCTGTCAGCTACACCGGATGCGCCCTGACGTGCTCCAGCATCAATTCGCTGACGCGCGCGGGCATCTGGTCGGCGGCGAAGTGGCCCGCGCCCGCCAGCACCTCGAAACGGTAGGGCGCGGCAATGAAATCCACCGTGCCTTCGGCGGCGACGCGGCCGACGGTGTCGTCGGCATCTCCCCAGATGAACAGCGTCGGCACGCGGATCGGGCCGAGCGGACCGCGGATCGCGCCGCGGGCACGATACCAGGCGAGCGCCGCTTCCATCGCGTCCTTGTTGCCGAGCACGGAGAGATGTTCCTCCATCGCGGACGGCGGCACGCCATTGGCGGCCCAGCGGTCGCGCAGCCATTTGCAGTCGTCCGTAAGCACGATGCCGGCGGCGTCGGGCTCGAGGAAAGCCCTGTGATGGCGCGAGCGGCGCGCCTGCTCGCCGTCGTTCATCTCGAGCGCCCGGTTGAAGGCATTCGGATGCGGCCGCGACAAGACCGTGAGCGAGGCGATCCGGTCGGCGTGGCGATCGGCGAGCGCCCAGGCAATGCTGCCGCCCCAATCATGGCCGGCCAGATGAAAGCGCTGGTCGGCATAGGCGCAGGCCGCGACGATCGCCATCGCATCGTCCATCAGGCGGTCGATGTGATAGCTCGGAAAATCGTGCGGGTCGGGCCGCGCACCCGGCGAATAGCCGCGCTGGCTCGGCGCGATGGCGCGATATCCCATGTCGGCCAGCGCAGCGACTTGCGCGCGCCAGCAATGCATCGATTCCGCAAAGCCGTGCAGCAGCAGCACCAGCGGCGCAGCCTCGTCGCCCGCGGCCAGCGCGTCGAAGGTGAGGTGAGGGGCGATGGTGATTTGGATGAGGGAGGCCATGCAACTTCATTTAATCGGAATCATTCGGACGAAAACAAGGCTCGAACCGGAGGAGACAGTCGGCTCTTCTCCCTGCCGGGTCGGGAGGCGATGGCGAGGCGATCGGTCCTGCGTCCATGTCCGTTGTGACAATTTTAGCTCTTGCGAATGATATCCGTTGCACGAGTATTGTGGCGTCGGAACAACCGCCGTCATCGGCGGCAGGATTGCGGGAGCCAGGCAGTCATGATGCGTCCCAAGTGCTTCATTTCGTCATTGCCGGCGGCGTTTGCGGCGGCCGCAGTGGCTCTGTTGAATATCGACTTGTGTCTTGCGCAGGCGGTCTCCGATGGAAAGCCGATTGACGTCAAAGGAGAATATGCTGCACCGGACTCGGGCAAGAAGGCTCGCGGCATCAGCGGCATGGCCTGTCTCGGCGCCGCCGGAGCTGAAAAGCGTCAATGCCTTGTCATCAATGACGAGGAGACGTTCGCGGAAATTGCGACCCTCGAGGACGAGAGCCTGAAGCCAACCGGAAAGAAGCTGCGCATCGTCGAACCCGGCGAATCCGGTGACGGTATCCTCGGCGCTCAGCGCATTGCCGGATGCGGCGGCGACGGAAAACCTTCAAAAGGCGGGAAGTTTTCGGAAGTCGATGGAGAGGGCATCGCCGTCTCTCAAGGCTATGTCTACATCGCGGGATCGCATTCCTGTTCCGGTGGCGGGAAATACAAGCCCTCGAGCTATCTGCTGTCGCGGGCGAAGCTCGTCGGCCCCGGAGAATTTCCGCACGGGAAGTCGGCCGTGGTGGAGCGGTCCTGGCGAGGCGCCGACATGCTTTTCCATTCGGACGCGGGCGCCGCTTTCGGAGAGCCGAAGAAGGTTGGGACCAACATCGAAGGCATCGCCGTGGTCGGGGAGTAT
The DNA here is from genome assembly GCA_963831505.1 of uncultured Alphaproteobacteria bacterium. Lineage (GTDB taxonomy): Bacteria > Pseudomonadota > Alphaproteobacteria > Rhizobiales > Xanthobacteraceae > Bradyrhizobium. The sequence goes on from CAWHQY010000011.1 coordinate 105,324, forward strand.
CTCTATGCCGGGCTGCGGACGCCGGTTGACGGTTCCTCGGCGTTCCTGATCAGGGCGCCCGTCGATGCGCTCTTTGCACCCGGCACGGAGCCGCTATCCGGCGATCTGGTCAAGACCCGCAGCCTGACGCTAGGTGAAGATACAGGCGTGCGCGATCTCGCTGCGCTGGCGGACGGCAGCCTTCTCATCCTGTCGGGACCAAGTCTGAACCAGGATGTCGACTACAAGATCTGGCATTTGCCGAATCCGGTCTGGACCAGTGAGCCGACAGCGCTTGTCGTTGTGAAGACAAAGGCGAAGGGCAGGGATGAGAAGGGTAAAGAGGAAACACCGAAGGCGGAATCGCTGACGATCATCGAGCAGCGCGGGAAGAGCGCAGTCGTGGTGGTGAACTACGACAATGTCGACGAGGGCGCGCCGGCAAGGCACGAGCTCAACATCGGGCCTTGAGCGGCGCGGCGAGGTTGGTTCGGATCAGGCCCGAAAATGAATCGGCGGTGGCCACAGGTGGTGCAGCGCGGAGCCTCGGCCGATCTTGGTGCGGGCGGTGGGACTCGAACCCACACGACGTTGCCATCGAGGGATTTTAAGTCCCTTGCGTCTACCAGTTCCGCCACGTCCGCTTTTGCAATCAGATCAAATACTTATCGTCTTTTCCGGCCAGATGGAATGAGGTTATTATGCGCGGAAAGGCGAGAACCCTTCCTTAAAGCGGAGGGCGGCCAAAGCAAAGCCTCAATCCGGACAAGAGCGCCTGCTTTAGCCAATTTCAATCTTGTGGGAATAGCAACGCATTATGAACGTGAGCGCATCCGTCGTGACAGCCTTGCCGCGCGCCGCAGCCGTGCTGGCGTTGCTTGCGCTCGGCATCTCGCTGTCGGGCTGCGCCGACATGAGCGACGGCATGACCACGGCCTTCGCCGATCCCGCCAGATACGAGCTCTATGATTGCAAGCAGCTCGAGACCGAACGCAAGTCTCTCGCCAATCGCGCGGCCGAACTGCAGGGGCTGATGGCCAAGGCGGAGACCGGCGTCGGCGGGGCGGTCGTGTCGGAGCTCGCCTATCGCAACGACTATATTTCCGTGCGCGGCAACATGAAGTTTGCCGACGAGGCGTGGCGCAAGAACAGGTGCCGTGAGGGCGCGGTATCGTCGACACCGGCACCGCCGGTGCGCCCGGACTTCAAGCCCGTGCCGCCCTCGCGGTCCGGCGGAGCAGTGTACTAGTCGCACGTTGCTGCACGGTGATGCCGCTCACATTCGACCCGTCGGTCACCTTGCTAAAGTCGCTCCCATCCGCGCGACCGAAGAGCCGTTCGTATTAGCCGGTCAGGTTTTTTGCGCCTCGTTTCTTACGCGAAGCTTACATCCGCCAGCGATAGATCCAGTCCTGACGCGCCAGCATCCGGCGGGGTCCCATCGCCTTGATGGCGAGATCGCGCGCGAGCGCGAGCGGCCCGCCAAAATGATAGATGTTGCCCTGCTGACGCGCGGCCCGTTGCACTTGCGCGACGCGCGCGCGCCGCAGCCTGGCATAACGCTTGAGCGCCGCCGTCACCTGCGCGGCCGTCTCCAGCGTTCCTTCGCTGAATACCCTGGCCAGCACCGCGGCATCCTCGATCGCCATCCCGGCGCCCTGTGCCGCGAAGGGCAGCATCGCATGCGCGGCATCTCCCAAAAGACCGATCGTGCCGCTGGTCCATTCGCCGCCCTCGGGCAGGGTGAACAACGCCCATTTGCGCCAGACGTCGACCGCGCCGATCATCATCCGCGCCGGCCCCGGCCAGTGCGCCGCGTCGAAGTCGCGCTTCAGTTCGAGCCCGTCGCCGGGCGCGCTCCAGCCCGGCCTGTTCCAGGTTCCCTGCACGACGGCCACGATGTTGATCTGGCGCGCGCCCGAAATCGGATAGGCGACGAGATGCGCACCCGGTCCCATCCAGAGCTGCACCCGCCGTGCGGTGTATTCGCGCGGCAATTGCGTGTCGTCGAGCGTGCCGCGCCAGGCGATCAGCCCGGAGAATTGCGGCTGCACCTCCGGGAACAAATGATGCCGGACGCTGGACCAGATGCCGTCGGCGCCGATCAGGGCGAGCGCCAGATCCTGCTGGCGTGTATTGCCGCGGCGATGCACCACGGTCATGCCCTTGGCGTGCGTGGCGACGTCCTCGAACTGGCAGCCGAGCCGCAGGTCGATGTCGGGATGGTCGTTGACGGCAGCCGCCAGCGCCGCCTGCAGGTCGGCGCGATGCACCACCCAATAGGGCGCGCCTGCCGCGGAGCTTGCCGCTTCGCCGAGGGGCAGGCGGGAAATCTCGCCGCCGGCCCGCGCGCTCAGGATGCAGACGGCGTCGGGAATGACCGCGCGCGAGCCGAGCCGCTCCTTGATCCCGAGGGCGGCCAGCACGTGGCTGGCATTGGGGGAGAGCTGAATCCCGGCACCGGTCTCTTCAAGCCGCTCGGCCTTCTCCAGCACCACCACGCGAAAGCCGCGCGCGGCGAGCGAAAGGGCTGCGGTCAGGCCTCCGATCCCGGCTCCGGCGATGAAGATGGTGCGTGTTGCCGCCACTAGCGCATGATCCGGAAAAAGCCCGCCCCGCACTTGATGCGGAGTGTGCAGCGACTTTCCGAAAAGATCATGCGTAAACGATGACCTGAAGGTTCATCCAAAAATCATCGCGCGCCGTCGCTGGATCAGGCGACGTCCTTCAGCACGCATTCCGGCGGGCGCGCCTCGCCGGCGCCGAGGTCGGGCGCAAAGCGGTACAGCGTCGAGCAGTAGGGGCAGATGATCTCGTTGTCGTTGCCGAGATCGAGAAACACATGCGGATGGTCGAACGGCGGGTTGGCGCCGACGCACATGAATTCCTGCGAGCCGATCTCGATGACGGGAACACCGGCATCGTTGTGGAAGTGCGGAACGACGGAATCGGCCATTGGTACTTCACCTTCAGCGGCAAATGGAAGCAAACGCAATCAACGCAATCGCACGCAGTCGTAAAGGCCGCGCACCATACCGACGGATTCAGCTGATTCCTATAGCCCCGGGGGCACTATCTGCCCGTATAAATTCGACACAATCGTGTCGTCTGAGAAGCCCTTCTTTCGTCGGGGACGTTGTGTCTTAAATTCGGCACACTATCTCAAGGCGAGCGCGAAAACCCTGGTTCCGAATGAAACGGCGGCGGATCAGTACGGCCCTGGCAGGCGTAGCGGTGAGCTGCGCGATGGCTGCTGCGATATGGCCGCATGCACGCGACGCCGGTGTGCTGCTTTCGTCGCAGGACGATCCGGCAGCGGTCGCCGATGCCGGGATCAATTCTGCTTTGCGGAATAACCAGAAAATCGTCGCCGAGAATATCGAGCGGGCGCTTGCCGGTGGCGACGCCGATCTGGCGAGCAGCTTTGTCGAACTGGCGCGCGACAAGAACGTTCCGGTATCGGAGGAAATGTCGCGGCGGGTGGCCGAGGCGGTCGCCGAGGAAAGTTCCACCTCGCATTTCGCCAGGCGCTTCGCCACCGGCCTCGTGACCGGCAATGCCGACGATGTGGCGAGCCTCTCGGGCACGGTCACCGGCGATCTCTTCGTGTTCGGCGATATCAGGGACGTGGTCCGCGAGGGCAAGCATCTGGCGATGGGCGAGGCGACCGACCGCCTGGTGCTGGGGCTTGCGACCGCGGGCCTTGTGGTGACGGCGGCGACCTATGTCTCGGTCGGCGGCGCCACCCCGCTTCGTGCCGGTATGTCGCTGGTGAAGGATGCGCGCAAGGTCGGCCGGCTCGGAGAAGGGCTGGCCGAATGGGCCGGACGTTCGGCGCGCGAGGTCGTCGACGCCCCGGCGCTGCAAAAGGCGGTCGCTTCCAGCTCGGTCTTGCGGCCGGGCGAGAGCGTCGGCGCGATCAGGGCGGCGTTCCGCGCCGAGAAGGCGGGCGGACTGGTCCGCCTTGCCAAGGATGTCGGACGCGTCACCGAAAAGGCCGGCACGCGCGGCGCGCTGGACACGCTGAAGATTGCCGAAGGCCCGAAGGACATAGCCCGCGCCGTGCGGCTTGCAGAGGCCAAGGGCGGCCAGACCCGCGCGATCCTGAAAATTCTCGGCCGCGGCGCGCTGCTGCTCGTGACCGGCATGCTTGATATCGCGCTGTGGCTGTTCGGCGCGCTGTTCACGCTGTTCAGCGTGCTGTGCTGGATCAAGTCCACCACCGAGCGGGCGACGCAGGCCTGGCTCGACAACAAACGGGCGCGCCGATTGCGACGGCAGATGGCCGCGGCAAAGGCCGTCACAGTGGCGGCCACCGCCGCCTGAAGCTAGGCTTTGGCCTTTTCGTCACCGATCTTCTCCCAAACATGGAACCGCCGATGCCGAGCTTCCACCACGGCGATGTTGAAATCGCCTATCTCGATGAAGGCGAGGGTGATCCGATTGTGCTCGTGCACGGCTTTGCGTCGACCAAGAACGTCAACTGGGTCTATCCGACCTGGGTCTCGGAGTTGAGGAAGGACGGCCGCCGCGTCGTCGCGCTCGACAATCGCGGCCATGGCGAGTCCGCCAAGCTCTACGACGCCGCGGAATATTCGATTCCCATCATGTCGGGCGACATCGTCGCGCTGATGGATCACCTCAACATCGATCGCGCCGACATCATGGGTTATTCGCTGGGCGGACGCATGGCGGCATGGCTCGGGCTGAATGCGCCGGCGCGGCTGCGCTCCGCCATCCTTGGTGGCATCGGCATTGCCATGGTCGAGGGCGGCGGCCCCGGCGAGAATGTCGCGCGGGCGCTGGAAGTGCCGTCGCTCGACGACGTCGCCGATCCGATGGGGCGGACCTTCCGCGCCTTCGCCGATCAGACCCGGTCCGACCGGCTGGCGCTCGCCGCTTGCCTGCGCGGCTCGCGTGGTGTGATGACCAGGGAAGAGGCCGCCGGCATCGGCGTCCCCGTGTTGATCGCGGTCGGCACCAACGACGAGGTCGCAGGCTCGGCGCAGGCGCTGGGACGCATCATTCCGCGGTCGGAGGTGCTGGACATCCCGGGCCGCGACCACATGCGCGCGGTCGGCGACAAGGTCTACAAGACCGGCGTGCTGGATTTCCTGTCACGGCGAAAATAGGGCGTCGTCCACTTCGGGTTCATCGTCATCGCCGAAGAACCGCGCCGCGGCAAGCAGCGATATGCTCCATTGGTTGGACTTTGGTATCGCACTTAGCGGCGATCGAATTCCGCTAACCCGACGCTAACCAGGACCGCGATTTCGGCCGTCCGCACTGGCCGGAGGAGAATGATTTTCTCTCACGCGAGCCATGATATGCGCTCATGAATGCCCGGGAAGCGCTTGATTTTCGCGGATTACTGACCACCTCTGTGGTCCCGGAGGGTGTTCACCGTGAAGAATGCGCTGGCGGGACTTGGTCTTGTGGCCGTGTTATAAAGTTTGGCCAGCGATAAAGGCGGGAGCGACCCATGGCGATGCATCAGATCAATCCGCAAGGCAAGGTCGCCGCGCTCGACCCGATCTGGGAACGCATCCGCTCCGAGGCGGAAGACATCGTGCATCGCGAGCCCGAGCTTGCGACCTTCATTTATTCCACAGTGCTGCACCACAATCGTCTCGAGGAATCGGTGATCCACCGTCTCGCCGAGCGGCTCGATCATGCCGCGCTTTCGGGCGATCTGATCCGCCAGACCTATGAGGAGGCGCTGCGCGACGAGCCCGATCTCGGCAACATCTTCCGCGCAGATCTCGTCGCCGTCTACGACCGCGACCCTGCAACTTCCCGCTTCATCGATCCGCTGCTCTACTTCAAGGGATTCCACGCGCTGCAGACGCATCGGCTGGCGCACTGGCTCTATTTGAAGGGCCGCAAGGACTTCGCCTATTACCTGCAGAGCCGCTCGTCGGCGGTGTTCCAGACCGACATCAATCCGGCCGCGAAAATCGGCCGCGGCATCTTCCTCGACCATGCTACCGGATTCGTCTGCGGCGAGACCGCGGTCATCGATGACGACGTCTCCATTCTCCATGGGGTGACGCTCGGCGGCACCGGCAAGGAGAACGAGGACCGTCATCCCAAGATCCGCCACGGCGTCCTGATCGGGGCGGGCGCAAAAATTCTCGGCAATATCGAGATCGGCCATTGCGCGCGCATCGCCGCCGGCTCGGTCGTGGTGAAGCCGGTACCGCATAATGTGACGGTGGCGGGCGTGCCAGCCAGGATCGTGGGCGAGGCCGGCTGCGCCGAGCCGTCACGCACCATGGACCAGATGATCTCGGCGATCGGGCTCTGAGGCGCTGGACCCTCGCGCGCTTTTGCGCAATTGTTGTGCGATTGGCCGCGGTTCCCGCGAGGAAGGCCGCGGGAGGTTCAAAACCGCATTGAAATCATGCATTTGCCTAGGCTTTTTCGGGCCCGCTCCGAGCGGCGCGAAGACGCCGCAATCCGCCGCAAAGTGTGCCCCAAAACACTAGCCGTTTGCCTCGTCTCGTCCTAAAACCCCGCGATCAGCAAGCGCATTGGAGACCGCCGTGGACGTTCAGGAAGTCAGAAAGCTCGACGCCTATCTCAAGCGCGTGTTCGGCAATCCCAAGATCCGCGTGGTGCCGCGGCCGAAGAAGGACGATTCCGCCGAGGTCTATATCGGCGAAGAGTTCATCGGCGTGCTGTTCGTCGATGACGAGGACGACGACCGCTCGTTCCAGTTCCAGATGGCGATCCTCGAGGACGACCTGGTCGAGCAGGGCTGAGACGCCCGACTTGCGTTGCCCGCATGAGCGTAGCGACATGCGGGTTTCCCGGGTATCGCTTCCGCTCTCCCGGGCTACCTATCTCGCGCCGTGCAATTGTAGTGTCAGCCGGTCCATGGCGCCGGCGACATCGCGCCATTGCGCAAGCCAGCCTCGCGGAAAGCGGAAGGTGAGGTCGGCGCCGTCGATGCGGCGCTCGCTCAGGCATGTGCCGGGGATCCCGACGTCGCGCGTGCAGCGCGCGTGGAGCAGCGGCTGATTGCCGGAAAACAGGTCCTCGCCGGCATACGGTGTGCCGTCGCGGAATGCGCGCATCGCAAGCCCGTCGGGGCCCGGGGATTCAGCCTGTTCGAGATAGCGCGGATAGATGTTCTGCACCCGCAGTTCCGGTGACAGCGAATTCTGGTGTGCAGCGATCGACAGGAAGATGCGGTCGATCGGCTGTGTCATCTCCTCTTCCACCGTGTCGGCGCTGACGTGCCTCGGTGCATCCGGCGGCTCCAGCGAAGGATAGCTGAAATTGAGATCGATGCGCTCCTGCGGTCCCGAGTGACGCTGGATCTTCATGCGGATCGCCGCGACGGGCACGTTGAACAGCGTGTTGCCGACGCTGACCGGCAGCCGTTCCGGCCCGTTCGAGCCGTTGGTCCCCCAGGTCGGCCATAGCAGATAGGCGACGAGGGCGATGGCGCCTGCGGCAACGGCCGATCCCAGCGCGATTGGAAGCAGATGACCGCGTCCGTGCCGGTCGCGCGCGGCAAAGCGCTCGAGCGAAAACACGGTCATGGGCGGGACATCGGAAGGTAAGGGCGAATCATGGGGAGGCACTATGCCACCGCAGCCCGGTTCCCTTAAGGATTTCCCGCGAGAGGCAATCTGTTCGAGCCATGCGCGGGCCGCGCCCCGGACTTCCGCCATTAACCTTTCTTTAACGATGCTGTGGCGGCCGGCGCTCGATTTTGCGAAGCAAGGGCGCGCGTTTGGTCGGGTGGAGTGGGGAAGAGACGATGTCGCCGGAAGCGTTGAATTCGCTGTTCTCCCTCTGCATCGGTTTTGCGCTCGCAGGCGCCTGTGCCAGCGGCTATCAGGCGTTCGCCGAACGGCCTGCGGGCTTCGGCCTGTTGCAGGAAGGGGTGACGCCAAGGCGCTTTGCCGCGGTGCCGTTCCTGGTGTTCGCCGCACCCTTCATCATCATGCGCAATACGCTGCGCGGCGTTCAGGTCGAACGCCGCCGTGTTGAATTCGTGATGATGGCGACCGTCATCGCGGGCTTCTGGAGCCTGATGTCCGGCACTTTTTTCATGATGACGCTGCGCGCGGCCGGAGTACTGGCCTAAGCGTTTTCGCTGTGCCAAGGTCTCCGCAACAGGAGACTTTTTGCGCATGGCGACATATGAGCTTGACGGGCAGGCGCCCGATCTTCCCGCTGACGGCAATTACTTCATCGCCGACACCGCGACGGTCATCGGCAAGGTGCGCCTGAAGGCCCATGCGAGCGTCTGGTTCGGCGCGGTGCTGCGCGGCGACAATGAGTGGATCGAGATCGGCGAAGGCTCGAACGTGCAGGACAATTCGACCTGCCACACCGATGCCGGCTTTCCGCTCACGATCGGAAAGAACTGCACTATCGGCCACAACGCAATCCTGCACGGCTGCATCATCGAGGATGGCGCGCTGATCGGCATGGGCTCGATCGTGCTGAACGGCGCGAGGATCGGTCGGGGCAGCATCGTCGGCGCCAATTCCGTCGTCACGGGAGGCAAGCAGTTTCCGGAAAACTCACTGATCATCGGTTCGCCGGCGCGGGTGATCCGTGCGCTCGCGCCCGATCAGATTAGCATTCGCGACGCGGAATCCTATCAGCAGAACGGTCCGCGCTTCAAAAAGGGCCTTAAAAGGATCGACTAAAGCGCGATGATGGTAGGGTAAATCGTCATCGCGCCTCAGCTTCTTGTTTGGGCGTGATCCGGAAAAGCGGCTCTTCTTGCAGTCCTCAGATCACTTTGTCTTGCCGCATGTTCCTGACCTCGTCGGGCGAGCAGCCAAGCCATTCGCCATAGATCGCCTCGCAATCCGCGCCGAGAATCGGGGCGCTCTTCAACGGGACCCTGGTGTCCGACATCCGCAGCGGCCAACCCGCCACGATGACAGGCCCGCGAACCGGATGCTCGATTGTCTGCATCATCCCGCGCTTGTGCAGATCCGGGTCATGCAGGAGTTCGAGCGTGGTGAGGACGGCACCGCAGGGAACGCCGGCGCCGGCGACGATCCGGGTTACCTCCTGCTTGGTGCGCTTCGACGTCCATTCGGTGATGGCCGCATCCACAGCCTCCCGGTTCTGGGCGCGGATGCCGCCGTCGGCCATGCGCGGATCGTTGAGCAGGTCCTCCCGGCCAATCGCTTTCACCAGGCGGCGCCAATGGTCCTCGTTGCCCCGCGAGGCAAAGATGTAGCACCAGTCGTCGAGCCCCCCGGGCGAGCATTTGTAGAGGTCACCCGGCGCGGTCCCGAACACCCTGTTGCCGCCGCGCGGCAATTGGTCCTCGCGGGCGGCCTGGCGGCTCATCGGCGTGCGGCAATAGTTCAGCATCGCGTCGCGCATGGCGATCTGGATGTGCTGGCCGCGGCCGGTTGCCATGCGCTGGTAGAGCGCAGCAAGGATGCCCATGGCGCAAAGCATGCCTGTGCCGGTATCGCCGACGGTCGAGCCTGGCCGGACCGGCGGCTCGTCGGGAAAGCCGTTCACTCCCATCGTGCCACCCATCGCCTGGGCGATCATGTCGAAGGCGAGGTAGTTCGCGTGCTCGCTCTCCGGCGCGAAGCCTTTGACCTGGGCGAAGATCAATCGCGGATTGAGCGCGCTCAGCCGCGGATAGTCGAAGCCAAGTCGCGCGAAGGTGCCGGGCGCCATGTTCTCAACCAGCACATCAGCCTTGGCAATCATGCGCGCGAGCAGCGCCTTTCCCGCGTCGCTCTTGAGATTGCAGGTCACGCTGCGCTTGTTGAGGTTGTAGTAGATGAAATAGGTGGAATCGGCGTCGGCGCGTTCGCTCAATCCCCAGCGTCCCGGCTCGCCGCGATTGGGTTCCTCCACCTTGACGACGTCAGCGCCGAACCAGGCCAGCGCCTCGGTGCAGGACGGTCCCGCCTCGAACTGGGTGAGGTCGAGCACCTTGATGCCCTTGAGCGCCGGCTCGGTTCCAGTCGCGACCTCTGGATGCACTACCTGTTCCTGCATGGCGACCCTCCCAATATCGAGCCGCGCCGGCAATCGCCGCGGTCCCTTGATATGTCACTCGATCAGCTATGCCAGGCGAACTCCTGCGCCTTGCGGGCGGAGCCCTGTGAGATCACGACGTTGACCAGGGCGGGACCGCGGAAGTTCATCGCCTCGTCGAGGGCAGCGCGCAGGTCCTTCGGCTCCTCGACCAGGAAACCCTTGCCGCCGAAAGCCTCCATCACCCGGTCATAGCGCGCGCCATAGATCAGCGCGTTGGGCTTCAGATTGAACATCGGGTCGTCCGGGATCTGCGGCATCCCGGCGCCGATGCCGCCATTGTTCAGGACGACGATCTTGGCCGGGAGGTTGTAGCGGACCAGCGTCTCCATCTCCATGCCGGAAAAGCCGATCGCCGAGTCGCCCGAGAGGTGGATGACCGGCCGGTCGGGGTGCGCCACGCAGGCGGCGATGACCTGGCCGAGACCGACACCCATTGTACCGTAGGTGCCGGCATTGAGGCAGGAACGGGCGTTGAAGCTCGGCAATTGCGTGAGGCCGATATCCATCGTGCCAGCACCCTCGGCGCTCAGGATCGCGTCTCGCGGCATCCAGGCGGCGACGTCGCGCAGCGCCCGATAGTAGCCGGCCGGCGCAGAATCGTCATCGATCTGCGGCCGGATCTGCGCGGCATTATCGGCGGTCTTCTTGGCAATCGCCTGCCGCCACGCCGAGTCCTTGGCATGGAACCACTGGCGATTGTCGAGCGCCTTGTTGAGCTGGCTGACGATGGCCTTGCCGTCACCGACCAGCGCTACTTGCGTCGCCTTGTTGTGGCCGATCTCCTCGGGCGCGATGTCGAGCTGGATGATCTTGACGTCCTTCGCATAGCGCGGCGGTTGGCCGAAATGAAAGATCCAATTGAACCGCGCGCCCATCAGGAAAATGACGTCGGCCTGTTGCAGCGCGAGCGTGCGCGCCGCGCCGGCCGACAGAGGATGGTCGTCCGGCATCACGCCCTTGCCCATCGGTGAGCGCACGAACGGCAGTTGCGTGCGCTCAATGAAGGCGCGGACCTCGTCCTCGGCGCGCGACCACGCCATGCCCTTGCCGAGGAGGACGAGCGGCCGCTCGGCCCTCTCAAGCAGGTTCAGCGCCGCCTCGACGTTCTCCGTCGGCGCCACCATGCGCGGCGGTTCGCCCACACTTTCGACCTCAACGACTTTATCGAGGTCGCATTTGCCCCTGATGATGTCGTCGGGCATGTCGAGATAGGTGGCGCCGGGGCGACCATAGATCGCGTGCCGGGTTGCCATCTCGACATAGTAGGGAATGCGTTGCACGCTCTCGATGCCGTGCGCGAACTTGCAGAACGGAGAGGCGATCAGCACCTGCCGCTCTTCCTGAAACGCGCCCATGCCGCCCCGATTGGTCTCCGATGCGCCGCCGATCAGGATCATGGGCCAGCAATTCTGCTGGGCATTGGCGAGACCCGCGAGTCCGTGCACCACGCCAGGGCCGGTGACGGTAAGGCAGGCGCCGGGGCGGCCGGTGAGATAGCCGTAGGCCCCTGCCGCATAGGCGGCGCTCTGTTCGTTGCGCATCCCGAGATAGGCGACGCCTTCCTTCTGCGCCGCCACGGCAATCGCGGTGACAGGAAACCCGACGATCCCGAACAGGTGATGGATGCCTTGCTGCTTGAGGCTCCTCGCGATCAGGGTAGCGCCATCGACTTCGCTCATGTTTCCCCCCTTGCGATTTATTGATCTTTGGACGCGAGATTATGCATGGATGGCAGGGTCGCGAAAGTGCTCTACGCTCAGCCGAGCCATGCGTTCTGGCGCTATTGGCCCGGAGCTGAGCAACGATGCCGAACAGGCCCGGAGGGCGGCCCGCCTGGCGCTGTCCTGCCAGCGCCTCGGCCCGCGCTTCAAAAAGGGCCTGAACAGGATCGCCTCACACAGCGGTTTTCCCACGCGACAAACGCGAAGCGTTTGCGCGGAGATCATGCGCAAACCAACACCCTTCCGTCTCAGCGTTTCTTCGGCGGCTTCGACAGCGGGATCACCTTGGCGCTGGCGCCGCTTTCGCGCGCACTCTTGCGCAGCGCGTCCTTCAGGTCGATCGGGATGCCGTGCTTCTTCAGGAGATCGGCGAAGGCCTCATCCGCCAGTTCCTGGAAGGTCGCCATCCGGTCGCGCGCCAATTGCTTGAGCTTGGCGGCGGTGTCGTCGTCAAAGGCGATCAATTTGCGCATGGCGACGTCTCTCTCTTGTCTCTCTGGCGGCCAGCCGGCGCAGGAACCCGGTCCCGCATCGCGCCGTTGAACAATAAAGGGAGATTTGCCGATGACCAGAACATCAGCCATCGCCATGCTTGCGGCGATCCTCATGCTCGCCGCACCGGCCGTGTCGCGGGCGCAGGGTGGCGCGAGCGCGCGTCCGCCGGGCACCAACAGCGCCGGCACGGCGCAATCGTCGGGAGCCGCGTCAAGCCGGGATTTCGGCATGACGACCGGTTCGGCCGGGATGGGCAGCGGCAAGGCAGCCATCTCTCCCTCCGCCAGCCCGGAAGCCGCGATCAAGGACGAGAACGCCACCATCGACCGCAAGCTCAAGAGCATCTGCCGCGGCTGCTGAGGGCAGTCGCAGAGAATTGAGCGAGATTGATCCGGCTGCGGCCGCAAAGGCCATCTAGGTTCCCGCCGCGATCGCCAGGGTGGTGATGATGGCGATCGGAGGAGGGAATGGTCATGTTACGCAAAATGATGATCGCGCTGCTGGCAACCGCAGCGCTGTGCCTGCTGGTGCCCGGCGCCGCTCTGGCGCGCGGCGGCGGAGGCGGGGGTCATGGTGGCGGTGGTGGCTTCGGTGGATTCCATGGCGGCGGTGGCGGCGGAGGCTGGCACGGCGGGATGGGAGGCGGTGGCTGGCACGGCGGTGCTGCCGCATTCCACGCCGCGCCGATGGGAAGTGTCGCCGCATTTCATGCCGCGCCGATGGGTGGTGGCATGGCCTATCGTCACGCCGGAATGGCCGGGCCGCATTTCGCTCCCGGCTTCCATCACGGCTTCCACCACCGTCGGATCTTTATCGCGGGCGCCGGCTTCGTCGGACCGTACTATGACGACTATTACCCGTATTCCGATTATCCGGATCAGGTCTATTACGACGAAGGCAACGTCGAGAGCAGCTGTTCGCTCGTGCGACACCGCGTGCACACGCGCCATGGCTGGCGTTACCGGACGGTTCAGGTCTGCCAGTGACCTCATGAAAGCAGCGGAGCGCGATGGCTTCGCGCCGTCGCGGAACGGGCGTGAGCGAGAGGCGGCGTCAGCCTCACGCCTTTGCGCTTTTGCGGACTTTCGCAAGTCTGGCCGCGGGCGTCTGCTTCGATTTGTTCCGATTGTATTCAACGGCGGCGCGAATGAGCGCCTTCAATGCCTTTTCATCGATCTTGCCGGCTTCGAAAAAGTCGATCGCGCGCCTCATGTTGCCCTCGAGGCTGGAGTTGAAGAGACCCGACGGGTCCTCCAACGAGGCGCCGTTGGCGAAGGTCGTCTTCACGCAATTCTTGTATGTCTCGCCGGTGCAGATGATTCCGTCGTGCTCCCACACCGGAACGCCTCGCCACTTCCACTCCTCGACCACCTCCGGGTCCGCCTGCTTGATGAGAGCCCGAATCCGGGCGAGCGTCTCGCCGCGCCAATCGTCCAGCTCCTTGATTTTCGCATCGATCAGCCGGGAGGGAGAGTCTCCGCCTTTTCCCGCGTTCGAGCCGCTCTTCTTCACGATCGTTGTCGCTTTCTTCATGGTTGATGTCGCTCCGCTCACGCTCGTCCGTCAGCCCCGCTGCGCCATTTGGCGGCATAGGGCAGCACGAACAAGTAAAGGCCGGAGAGCAGCAGCAAGACGAGCGGGAGCAGCGCCAGGAGGCCCACCGAGACGGCCTGTTCCCCTTTTATCAGGGCGGCGACGTTGACGATAACGGCCACGGTGAAGGCCATCGACAGCCAGCGATGGGTTTCCCGAATCCACTTGTTCCAATTCAATGAGACCTCCCTTCAAGACGAGCTGATACGCAACGCGGCAGACGTCAAGCCGTCTGTGCCAGGACCTGTTCCAGGTTTGCGAAGAACTGCTTCCAGCCGGCATGCGCGCCGCCGTAGGCCTGCTTCTGATCGGGCCCGAAGCCCGACTGCTCCATGCGCAGAAGAGTTCCCGTGCTCGTCGGCGTGAGCGTGAAGGTCACCAGGCTCCTTAGATTGTACGCCGCATCGTCGTGCGCGAAATTCCAGGTATAGGACAGCGTCCTGTTCGGCTCGACGGCAAGGACATCGCAATCCAATACGCCGCCCCATTCTCCGCGAAGATTGAAGCTGTGACCCACGACGGGCTTGAAGTCGTTCTTCATCAGCCACTCCTCGATCAGGTGCGGTTGCGTGAGCGCGCGCCAGAGCTTTTCCGGCGGAAAAGGAAACTCGCGTTCGACGACGACAGAGCGTGCTTCGGTCGCGGTATTGCTCATTGGTCCATCCTTTTGAGGAGATCTTCGAGGTGGTCGAACCGGCTCTGCCAGAAGCCGGCCATCCGGCTTGTCCAGTCGATCAGCGGGGCCAGCGCGCCGAGCTGCGCGCTATAGTGCGTCTGGCGGCCTTCGTGGCGGTCACGCACCAGCCCGGCCAGCTTCAGGACCCCGAGATGCTTTGAGACGGCCGGTTGAGAGACCCCGGCCCGAACCGTCAGGGCGCCGACCGTCTGCTCTCCTTCGCGGCACAATTGCTCGACGAGAAGATCCGTCCTGCGAGCACGACCGGCGCATTGGCCTTGCCCTTCGGCCGCGCCTGGTAGCCGGGCATCCGACCATCGGCGACCTTGATCACGATATCGTCGGCATCGAGGCCCTCGGCGTCGGTCTTGATCGGCAAGGAGGCGGGGAGCGCAAGTCACTAGGGCGCGACAGCGGCGAATAATTTGTCGAACGACAGGGAAATAAAAACAAGGCCGCCGACGTAGTATACCGTCAACGACCTTGCCAGCCCCGGAAATTAAAATCGGCTCACGCCTTCCGGTGAACTACACGATGCCCCGGATTTGCCCGGGCAAATGTGAGCCAGTTCACAAACAGCCACGAAAATTACAGGCAGGCGCCGAAGGGGGAATTGAACGCGCCGGCAAACCGCTTCACACTTTTGCGGATCATGCCCTAGCTGCGCGATTTCGCCCGCCGGTGCGAGGTCCGGACCGCGTGCTCCCGGGTCCGGTACGCGCGGTGTCGGGCGGCCGGGGCCGGCTCGTTGGCCTGGGTGCTGGCGAAGGATTGTCGCAGCCCATCGACCGCCTCATTGAGGCCCGCGACCTGCTCGGACAGCCGCTTGTTTTCGGCCTGCTGGGCAGCAAGCTGGCGACGGACCGTCTGCAACTGGTCCTGCATCACCTGGAGCTGGTCGATCGATTCCTGCTGGGTTTGCTCGAGCCCCTTGGTGGTTTGGAACAGTTGCTCGGAAACCTGCGTGGCGCGGGCCTGGAGCGCGCGGGCCACGAGCGCGCGGTCGGTGGTCTCCGGCGAGTGACCCGTATAGGCGCGCCAGATCGCAATCGAGGCGGCACCGGCCACAATAAGGAAAAGAGCCGCAGCCGTCAGCGCGATCGGCTGCGCGCCGATGCGGGCGAGGCCGGAACTGGGGCTGGCGTTGTTGGCTTCGGTGAGCATCAGGGTTCGCAAGGTCCAAACGAAATTGAAGAATTTCTGGTTGCCACCGGCATTTGCGGCGGTCGCAAAGGAAACGCGAGAAAACACTATGTCCAGGCTTGGAGCCTTCTTTCGGGGCCGCTGAGCCTGAGGGCGCACGGCTTACTGCCGGCGGATCGGTAATTATCTGGTAATGATTCTGACAAAAACGAGGCTGAGAAGACCGAAAAGCTGCGATTGTCCAAGGGAATACATCCCATGCGACAATGCTTGGCTTGATTTGGAGATGAAATTGTAGCTACAAAATAATATGAAGACCAGCAAGAAGAACCAAAGCGTCCCTGATCTGGCTGAGGTCAGCGATAGCCCTGAATTGACGAACGCAGATTTTGCGCGGGCAAGGCCGTTTGCCGAAGCGCTTACCGAATTGGCCAGATCGATCCGCAAAGGGCGCGGCCCGAACAAGGCGCCGACCAAGAAGCTGGTGTCGCTTCGTCTGAGCCGGGACGTCATCGATCATTTCAGGTCGCAAGGACGGGGCTGGCAATCGCGGATTGACGAAGTGCTGCGCAAGGCCGCGAGGATCAAGTCTCCAATACCCTGAAGAGGCAGTAAAGCGTTCGGCCGCCGCGGCGGAGCCCGCGTGAGCGAGTTCATTCAATCACTTCGTCCGCGCGACCAAGAAGCGCAAGCGGAACCGCAAGGCCGAGCGCCTTTGGTTTGTCACCCTTCAGTACGCGCGCAACAAGCTCTCCGACCTGGCGATACGCGTCGGCGTAGCTCGTCCCGTAGCTCATCAAGCCGCCCGCGGCAGCGAATTCGCGAATGGGATACATCACCGGGATCTTGTGGCGCGCCGCCAGCGCGATGACCAACTGACGGTTATTCGTAAATACGGCGTCGCTATTGACCAGCAGTGCGTCAGCATTTGCGCCCTCAGCCCTCGCAAAACTCTCATCAATGTCGCCGGCGCTGCTTACGCTGACAATGAGTAATTTCAGGCCAACGGCTTCCGCCGCGCGTTCCTATTCCTTTCGGAAAGTACCTTCCGATCTGATGTCGGTTTGAGTGTGGAGGAACGCAATAGACTTTGCTGCCGGTACCAACTCGTGAAGCAGCTCGCGCCGCTTGAAATTCAATTCCGAAGTGAGAATGGAGACACCCGTGACGTTCCCGCCCGGTCGGCGTCGGCCAATATCGGACTAACTGCAGCCAATCACCCGGTCTATGGAAGCATTCTTTTGAACACATATGATCTCATTTTCTTCATCAAGACTTTCGATTTGGGACATGAACATTTCTTAACGAGCACAAACGCGCTGTCTGGCAGCGCCACGATGGTTGTCACCCCGGCGTCGCAGCGGCAGTGGAGGACGAACGAAGTTGTCTTGCCCTGCTGCACACGAAGAGTTTGTGCCGTCCTTGGCCGCGGCTGCGCGCTCAGAAATTTCCTCGGTGCGTTGGCGACAGCCATTTCTGGGCTGGATGGACGGTGTGGAAACGGGTTGGGCAATTCCGCTCCTGCTAATCGGTTTCGTGGCGGTTTGGCAGGCCTATCTGTCCATCGCGTATATTGGGGGCGATCTGCATCCCGATGTGCTGGAAACATGGACGCTCGGACGCAGCATCGAATGGGGGTACTCCAAGCATCCGCCACTGATGGGATGGGTTGCACGGGCCTGGACGTCGGTCTTTCCGCTCAGCAATTGGTCGTTTCAATTGATGGCGTTGACCAATTCGGCGATCGCGTTGTGGATAGTCGATCTCATTTCGCGCCACTTCGTAAGAGGCGACAAGAGGCTGGTCGTATTGTGTCTTCTTATGCTGCTGCCGACCTACCAATTTCACGCCCAACGCTTCAATGCCAACGCGGTTCTGCTGGCGACTTGGCCGTTTGCGACCTATTGCTTCCTCAGGTCATTTGAAACTCGCCAGCTCGGATGGGCTGTTGCGGCAGGCGCAACAGCCGCGCTTGCAATGCTTGGCAAGTACTATTCGTTGTTCTTGATCGCGAGTTTTGCTTTCGCCGCGATCGTCCATCCACAACGTCGCACCTATTTTGGTTCGACGGCTCCCTGGGTTTCCTTGATGATAGGCCTTGCGGCACTCGGACCACACTTGCACTGGCTAGCGACGACAGGAGCGAAGCCGTGCGCCTATGCGCTTGCGACGCATGCAGGCAAGGCCTTTGGTCAATCGCTGCTGGAGGCGCTTCTCTTCATCCCGGGCGTTGCGATGGTCCTTGTGCTGCCTGCGGCGGCATGGATTTTGATCGCAGGAGAGCGGCTTAAGAGGTTTTCTCGGGATTTCCGGGCGCTGAATCCTGGCTTATGGCTGCTGCTTCTCGTCAGCATCGGGACAATGGTGTTTCCTCCAATCACAGCGGTAGTGCTCAGAACCGACATGCAACCGATTTGGGCTTTGCAGGGCCTTTTTCTGATCGCGATTTTGGTTGTCTGCGGCGCCAGCTATCCGATCGAGCGCTTTCGTTCCTTCAATCTGACAGTCGCCGTCATCGGCATAGCGGTACTGGCAGTCATTGTGGTGGCGCCTGTTCATGCTCTCTATCGAAATAACTACCCGTTGCACGAAGGCCGCAACTTCTATCGACTGGCCGCCGAGGAGTTGACCCGGCAGTGGCGCGCGCAATCCGATGCCGCGCTACCAACAGTCGGCGGTGACGATGATCTTGCCTTCGCGCTCGCCTTCTACAGCCCGGATCATCCGCTCTACGAGAAACGCCTTGTCAATCCGGCCAGGAAGAGATTGGCGGATAACGCGGTTCTTGAGCGCGGGTGGGCTGCGTTATGCTTTGGCGAAGATGCTGCCTGTATTGCCGCAATGGAGAAGGTCGCGGCGCCAACTCCGCAATTCATCAGGTCCGAATTCGTCGTCCACGCAACGCTGTTGGGTGAGCCCGGCGCCAGCCAGCGCTTCACGGCGATTATAGTGCCGCCTTCGGCAGAACCGATGATTGCGGCGCCCCCGACCTCCGGCATCGCAGAAGATTTCAGCGCCGTTCGCCGCTACCGGTGGTCCTCATTCTGAGCCGTGTTGCGCTCTAATGAAGTCCGCGCCCTAGCACTACTTTGGCAAATTTTTAACGGCGGCGAGTTTTTGAGATTCCCAAGAGAGGATTTGCGTGATTTATGAGAGGTCGGCTTATGGGGGGCCGATCGATGGACGTGGACTGGCAAGCCGATCTGGATCGCTGGCTTGCGCCGTTTGTCACGGCGCTACGGCACAAGACGCGGGCCCGGATGTGCCCTCTCTATGTCGCGGGTTTGATTGGTCCAGGAGACCGCAAGAGCGTTCAACCGATGGCGGCGCGCGCCAGCGGGGTCGGTTACGATCAGCTCCATCATTTCGTCACTGCCGGAGTTTGGGACAGTGCTCCACTCGAGGCTGCCCTGCTGAAGAAGGCAGATAGATTGGTTGGCGATGATGCGGGTTTTCTTGTCATCGATGATACGGCGTTGCCAAAGAAGGGACGTCACTCGATTGGCGTCGCGCCACAATATGCCTCGTCGCTCGGAAAGACTGCCAACTGTCAGTCGCTAGTCTCGCTAACGTTGGCGTCGCGGGAGGTGCCGGTGATGGTGGGCCTGCGGCTGTTCCTGCCCGAGAGCTGGACAAATGATCCTGAGCGCATGGCGCGGGCCCGTGTGCCGAAGGATAAACAGACTGCTCTGACAAAGCCGGAGATTGCGATCGAGGAGATCGACCGCGTCATCGCCTCCGGTGCGCGTTTCGGCTGTGTGCTTGCCGATTTAGGGTACGGCTCCAGCGGGCCTTTCCGTCAGGCTTTGAGCGAGCGCGGTCTGCTGTGGGCGGTGGGTCTGTCGCGGCGCCAGAACGTCTACCCCGCCGACATTGCCCTGATTTTCCCCATCGCGAAGACCGGAAAGCCCCGCAAATACCACATCCCTGATCAGCCACCGGTCTCTGCTGAAGCGTTATTGGCCGAAGGCAAATGGCAAAGGGTCAGCTGGCGGCGGGGCACCAAAGGTCGGCTGACATGTCTCTTCACGGCCCGCCGTGTCCGCGTTGCGGATGGCCATAAGCACCGGATGCTCAATAACCGTATGCAGTGCATGCCGGGCGACGAGGTCTGGCTCGTCGGCGAGCGGCGGTCGACCGGGGAGCAAAAATACTATGTGTCGAACCTGCCCGCCGATGCCACCATCAAGACGCTCGCTGCCACGATCAAGGCCAGGTGGGTCTGTGAACAGGCCCACCAGCAGCTCAAGGAGGAGCTTGGGCTCGACCACTTCGAAGGTAGATCCTGGACGGGATTACATCGACACGCGTTGATGACGATGATCGCCTACGCCTTCCTCCAATCCCGCCGCCTCAAAGCAGCGGGACGGAAAAAAAAGAATTCTCAGGACCGCCACCACAACCAAGCATGCCGGCCATCAGGCAAGCGATCCTCGACATCTTCGCACGACCTCCACCCCGACGATGTCACCACTGTGATATGCTCCTTGCAGATATCGCGAAGCCTAAAGTGCCAAAGTAGTGCTAACAACGTACGCCGTCGTCGCGTTCCCCCAAAAAGGTGCGGCCAGCTCTTGGGGGAGAGCTGGCCGCGCGCGAACCGGTCTGGGACGGGGAGGGGTGGGGATGTGACCGGGTCGCGTTTTCAATAATTCCTTGTCAGCGAGAGCTGGCGGTCGAGACCGCCGGGCGGTTGTTGTCGCCGAGCGCAACCCACACATTGGGATCGCTCTGGGATTGACGCTTGACGAAGCGGTAGCCGGTCTCGGTCCAGGCCACGACGCTTTCGTTCTGGTTGTCGAGCACGAACTCGCCCTTGTCCGACTTCACGGTCAGCACCGCGTGGCCTTCGCCCTTCTTGTCGCGCACGACCGTGATCAGGAGGGCCTCACGCGGCCAGCCCGCATCGATCAGCATCTTGCGCTTCATCAGCACGTAGTCCTCGCAATCGCCGTAGCCGTCGGTCGGCAGCGACCATTTCTCGATCACGCCCCAATGATCCATGTCGGTCATCGGCTTGACGGTCTCGTTGACCCAGTGGTTGACCTTGTTGAGATCGCGCCACGCGGTCTGCGACATCACGATGTCGCGCGGCTGCGTGGTGCCGCCCCGGCATTCGCCGGGATTGTCGGCGCAGAACTCGACCCAGCCGATCGGCGCGCGCGTGGTGTCGCCGAGGCTCGCGTAAAGAACCCGTTCGTCGCCGGCCTGTCGCCTGCGCACACATCCCCAGCAAGATGGCAATAACTGCCAGCTCCCGTCCCTTTCGCTTGAACATCGTGGCCCCCGTTTTTCTTGTTGGGACCACGTTTCGCACAAAGGATTTGCGCCGCCGCTAAGTAGAGCAAGTACATTTGAAGCGAATGAAAGTAAAACTAGCGGCGATATCGATTTATACTTGAAATCGAATTCGACTAAAATTTGAAACAACTGCAATTGATTCAAATTTTATCGATTAAGCGTTTTGACGCTGCGGTTCCGCGGCTTTCGGGCCAAGCGGCGGGCCGGATTAACCTGATTTCGGCAGCGCCCCGGCCTGCCTAAGGGATGGCTTGAACCCCGCAAAGGGCCCCCGGGCCCTGAAAAAGCCAGTCTCTGGCGGGTCTTTCGATTTACCGTCCGCTAACGCTGTCTTCGCAGACCCCGTAAAAGGCGAAGCTTGGCAACCCCCGCGCCTCCATGCATCGTGGCTGGAAAAACAGGGAGACACACATGAAACCCGCCGTTTGGGGCTTTGCCGCCGCGCTTGGACTGATGCTGGCGCCGGCCGTGGCGCGGGATCAGGCCGAAATCAATCCGACCGATCCGCAGCCGACCTGCCCGATGTGCCCCGGCACTTACGTTCCGTTAACCGAGCTGGAGGCCTACGCGCAAAAGGCGCTCGCCGAAAAGCTCCTGGACCAGCAGGTCCGCGACATCGACATCGGCAAAGCGCGCATCGGCATCGGCATGGTCCACCGCGGCAAATTGGACAAGCCGGCGCCGGACTCGGTCGCCGAGCACGATCAGATCAGCGAGGTCTATCACGTGATCTCCGGGGCCGGGACGCTGGTGCTCGGGCCCGACATCGTCAACCGGCAGCGGCGGCCGGCGACCATGCGCACGGTGAGGGAGTTCAATGGCCCCGGCAACAACGGATCCGACATCAAGGGCGGCGTGGTCTATCAGATCAAGGCGGGCGACGTCGTCGTGATCCCGGCCGGCACCGGCCACTGGTTCACCAAGATCGACGACCACATCGACTACCTGATGGTGCGGATCGACCCGGACAAGGTGACGCCGCTCAAGAGCGAAGAGCAGTCGAAGGATTATCTGTCAAAGCCGGCGGCAGAAGGGGGAATGAAGCGAGCGACGCGCAGTCCGCGTCATGATCCGGAAGAGGCAGCGGTTTTCCCTCGTGACAAACCGCAGCTCAGGCCAGCAAGAAGCTTGGTCGTGAACCCATAATCCGCCGGTCAGCGGCTCGCTAGTCGCGGCGAGCTCATCGCAAGGCGGACCAGGCGGTCTGGATTGACCGTTTGCATTGCACTCGCACAGGCGCCTAACCTTTTCCCACACGCGCTTGACCGCAAGCTGCGAACCGGAGATCTCGGATGTTTACGAACGCGATCTGCTCGCTCTGCTGCGATGACCGCGCTCGCCGTCACGACGGCGAAGTCCACCCCGGTAGTTGCGCAGAACAAAGCCGAATGGCCCAACCTGTTGGAGGCCAAGGACATCGCCGAAGAAGGCTTCATCTACGGCCTGCCGCTCGTGATGAATTATGCGGTCATGCAAGAGTTTGCCGTGGACAAGAACTCGGGGCAGTTCAAGGCGCCGTTCAACGAAATCAACAACCAGCACCACGTCGCTACCCCGGAGGATACGGCGGTCATCACGCCGAACAGCGACACCCCTTACTCGATGCTCTGGCTGGATTTGCGCGCTGAACCGATGGTGATCTCGGTGCCGATGATCGAAAAGGACCGCTACTACTCGGTCCAGTTCATCGACGGCAACACCTACAATTTTGGCTACATCGGCACTCGCGCCACGGGGACCGAGCCGGGCGACTATCTGGTGGTCGGCCCCGACTGGAAAGGTGAAACGCCCACCGGGATCAAGAAGGTCTTCCAATCGACGACGCCGTTCACGCTCGCGCTTATCCGCACTCAACTCTTCAACCCCGGCGACATGCCGAACGTCGAGAAAATTCAGGCCGGCTACAAAGCGCAGCCGCTTTCCGCCTTCCTTAAACAACCCGACCCCGCCCGCCGCGCCGATGATCGAGTTCGTTCCTGCCACCACTGCCGGGATCAAGGATAACTTCTTCCAGTATCTCGACGCGGCCCTGCAATTCGTCCCTGAGACGCCGAGGGACAAGGCGATCCGCGCGAAACTTGCGAAGATTGGCATCGGTCCCGGCAAGACCTTCGAGTTCAAGGATCTGTCGCTCGAACACAAAGCCGAAATCCTGGTGGCCATGAAGCAGGGTGACGACAAGGTCGACAAATGGCTGGCCAGCGGAAACAAAAACATCAACGGCTGGAACGTCGGCGCGTTCTTTGGCGACGAGGCCTTCTACAACGGCAATTGGTTGATGCGGGCCGGGGCTGCCAAGGGCGGTCTCTATGGGCAACGATGCCGTAGAAGCCATGTACCCCTATACCCGAACGGATGCGACCGGTGAGCCGCTCGACGGCAGCAAGCACAAGTACACCATCACCTTCGCACCCGGCGAGTTGCCGCCAGTGAATGCGTTTTGGTCCGTTACGATGTACGACGGCAAGAGCCAGTTCCTGATCAAGAACCCGATCAATCGCTACCTCATCAACTCTCCGATGTTGTCGGCGATGAAGAAGGACGCGGACGGCTCGCTGACGCTGTTCATTCAAAAAGACAGCCCCGGTACGGACAAGGAAGCAAATTGGCTTCCGGCTCCGGATGACAAAATCTATCTCGTGATGCGCCTGTACTGGCCGAAGCCTACGCCACCTTCGATCCTGCCGGCGGGCGAAGGGACATGGCAGCCACCCGGTGTGAAACAGGTCTCATAAAAGACGCAGGTCTCGACGCCTCTTCGTCGCGGGTCATTGCGATCGCCGGTTCTCGTGCTGTCCGCCGTGGGGCTGGCCAGCAAGGAGCATGGGCGGACATCCGCCGAAACGAAATCGGAAAGACCCAATCTGCTCTAGCCCGTATCTTTATCGCGCGCGGAATTTGATCGAACGGTTCTTCAACAAGATCAAGCAATGTCGGCGTGTCGCAACCCGATATGACAAGCTCGCAGCCAACTATCTGGAATGGGTCAAACTCATCAATCCGAATTTGGTTGCAGGCTAGTGAGTTCACGCCCTCCGCTAATGAGCCCACGCCCCATCCGATCACGCATCTCAACGCGCGGTAACCGCTTCCTCGATGTTCTCGGCGAGCTGCGCGTGCACGAACTCGATGGCAAAGCCTTCCTCGAGGTTGCGCACCACGCGCGCTTGCACGACACCGAGCATGACCTGCGATTTCAGCGGCGGCCTGTGCTCGGCCGCAATGGCCGCGCCGGACAGCGAGAGGTCGATGATGCGGCAGGTCATCTTGGTGCCGTCCTCGAGCGTCATCATCGCGATCGGGTTGCGCGGGATGATGCGGTCGTGGCGGCGGTCTTCCGGCAAATTGAGGATGTCGCGGTTGGCGAGCCAGGTGAGCTGGGCTGCGAGCTTGTCGCGCTTGCGCGCGGTCGCGCCGATGGTCATGGCAAAGCCGTTGTCGATGATGCGGGTGATCTTGCCTTCGACGCGGCCGATATGGTCGAGATAGGCGATCACGCGGTCGCCGACATTGCCGATGCCGGGCGCGAGCAAGGCGAGCCCGCCCGGCGACATGTTGATAATCTGGCAGGGAAATTCGCGCCGGTCGGGAAGCATGTAGCGTCCGAGCAGATGCACCTTGACGCGCTGAAAGCGCCGGCGCTCTTCGGCGGCCGGAACAGTAGATTTTTTTTGCGCGAAGCTCATCTCGCTACCCGACAGCCGCTCACTCGGCGTCGCAAAACCCTACGTCCGGCAAGGTTAACGGGGGGTTACCGCGGGTTGAGAGGGGGATCGGGTTCCCTCGGGATGAGCCTTCCTCGCAATGGCGTTGAACGCCCAGAGCAAGAGCGGGCAGATCACCAGCACCAACGCGCCGACATCGAAGGCGGCCGCCGCGCTGCCGGTCCATTTGGCGGCGGCGCCACCGATGATCGGCCCGAGCATCATGGTCGCGTAATAGAGGGTGTAGAACACGCCCATGCCGATCGCGCGGTTCGCGGGCTCGAGCACGCGCGAGGGCAGGCTCATCACGGGACCGGCAGGCTGGCCGCTGACCAATCCGAGCAGGATCACGCTGAGGATGATCGCGTCGGTGTGTGCCAGGCACAGCATGAGGCCCGCGAACACGATCGAGCCCGCGACCAGGATGCTCTGCGGCCGCTTCAGGCGGTCGGCGACGATGCCGCCCATGGGCACGCTGATCACGGCGATCCACAGCACGATGGAGATCACCGAGCCGGCTTTTGCGATGGTCCAGCCCCGCTCGACCAGCATGGTCGGGCCGAACGAGAAGATCACGGCAAAGCCGACATTGAACAGGCCCCAGATGGTGCCCGCGACCATCACGGCCATCAGCGTCTTGAGATCGAGTCGCGCGGAGGATGTCGCGGCCGCGGCCGCATTCGGCGGCGGCTGATAGGCGAAGGTCAGCACGATCCCGGCCGCCGTCAGTGCGGCAACGAAGAGATGGACCGCGTTGAGGCCATAACCGGTGGCGATCGAGGGCAGCGTCACCAGCGAGAGCGCGACGCCGGCGGGCCAGGAATTGACGAAGATCGCCATCGCGGTTGCGATCTCCTTGCCGGCGAACCAGTCGGCGACCATCTTGGTCATCTGCACATTGAGCAGCACGCCGCCGGTGCCGGCCATCAGCCGTCCGGCGACCTGCCAGCTCCAGCTTCCGCCGAACGCCATCGCGCAACTGCCTGCGAGCATCAGCGCCAGCGCCGCGAGCACGGTGCGCCTGTCGCCGAGCCATTTCCCGATCGCGCCGCCCGGCAGCGCCAGCGCCACCCCCGGCGTGAAAAACAGCCCGATCAGGAATCCGATCTCGGCAAGCCCGACGCCGAATTGCGTTTGCAGGAGCGGCGCCACTGACGGCACGCTCTGAAACTGGAACGCCATGACAAGCCGCACCGTGAACAGGACGGCCAGAATCCCCCAGCGATTGTGCAACGCGTTTTCTCCCCCCGATTTCGGCGTTCACGGTGCGGGGATCGCGCCTGCCTGTCAACGGCGGCCGAACGCGCCGCCTCAACGCAGTTTGTCCCGAGGGTGGGTGCCGGCTCGCGCCAGGAAAACGCGTCCAGACAAATAAGTTGAGCCCGGTTCTGATCCGATCAGAGCCGAGCGGGATTGTATTCAAGTTTCCGGCTTTGTGCGCCAATGCGGTTGAACGTCCACAACAGCAGCGGACAGGCGAGAAGCGCGACGACACCGAAATCAAATGCCGCCGCGGTGCTGCCGGTCCATTTGGCGCAGGCGCCGCCGATCACCGGGCCGAGCATCATTGCGATATAATAGATCGTGAAGAATACGCCCATCCCGATCGCCCGTGTCGCCGGCGCCAGCATACGGGCAGGAAGGCTCATGATCGATCCGGCGGGCAGGCCGATAAATACTCCGAGCCCAACGATAATGAACGGCACTCCATCGGAGTGCGCCAGCGCCGCCATCAGCGCGGCGAACACGAAACACCCGCCGGCGATGAAAATGGCTTGGGGACGCTTGAGCCGATCCGCCAGATATCCGGCCAAGGGAACGAAGGGCAACGATATCCATAACACCATGCTGATCGTCGATCCCGCAGCCGCAATCGACCAGCCGCGCTCGACCAATAGAGTGGGGCCGAAACTGAAGATCGTGGCGGGGCCGAGATTGTAGAGGCCCCAGATCAGGCCCGCCACGATCAGCGCAAGCGTCGTGCGGCGATCGAGCCGCTCTGCTTTCCCGGTAGCGCGGCTCGCGGTCTCCGGCGATCGATAACAGACCAGAAGAAGGAGGAACGCCGAGCCGATCAGGGCCGCCACCGCGACATAGGCAGTGGGCACCCCGAACGTCGTGCCGATCACGGGCAGTATCAGCAGCGACAGTGCGAGGCCGACCGGCCATGAATTTATAAAGATCGCCATGGCGGTAGCGATCTCGCGCCCGGCAAACCAGTCGGTCACCATCTTGGTCATCTGCACAGTCAGCAGCACGCCACCGGCGCCGGAGACCAGTCGCCCCGCGACCTGAAGACCCCAGGCGGCCGAGGACGCCATGGCAAGCTCACCGATCAGCATCAACATCAGCCCGGCAAGTACGGTTTGCTTGTCACCGAATCGCTGCCCAAGTCCGCCGCCCGCAAGCGCCAGCGCGACGCCTGGCGTGAAGTATAACCCGATCAGCAGGCCGATGTCGGCGAGGCTCATGCCGAAGTTCGAGCCGAGCAGTGGCGCCACCGCCCCGACGCTTTGGAATTGCAAGGGCATGGCGAGGCGAACAAGGAACAGGATGGCAAGAATGCCCCAGCGATTGCGCAAGCGTCTTTTCTCCCTCATTAAGGCTGGAAGCGGAAGTTGTCTCCTCAGTCTGATCTGATCGAAGTACCGGTCACGGTGGATGAAGACTCGAAGGAGGTGTCCGGTTTGCCTTGAGGCGGGCTGGATTTTTTATCGAGAACGCCTGAAGCGCGGCGACCGGGTCCGCCGATTGAGGTAGTCGGCAAAGGGAAGGCGGTCTTGATATACTCCGCCAAAGCCTTGCGAGATCACGCCAATGACGACGAAAAGGTCCACAAGTTCTCTTTATTGTCGGTGCGTCCCCCAAGCGTCCCCCAAGAGTTCTCGAAGAGTTCTCGAAGAGTCCTCGAAGAGAACTTCTGGACCAAGCCACGCCGGAATCTTAGGTTTTCTGGTGCCTTTCCAATCCCGAAGTTCGCTCAGGCGGGTGCGACAGGGTTCGTCGAACTTCGGATTCTGGACACCAGGTTCTGATTCAATCGGAACCGATCATGCTCTGGAGAAGATCGCATGCAGGAAATTCGGGTTTGCACCTATGACGGACCGGGCGCGCAACCGATCATCCGCACCGTGCCGTGGCCGAAGGTCGGCAAGAAGGCCGCATTGATCAAGATCGGCGCCTGCGGCGTCTGCGGCACCGATCTGCACATCCTGAAAGGGCACTGGCCGAAGCCGCTGCCATGGCCGTTCACGCTCGGCCATGAGCTCGGCGGCGTCATCGTCGAATGCGGGAGCGAGTTCAACGAGGACTTCATGAGCAAGCCGCTCAAGGTGGGCTCGAAGGTGATGATCCCGCCGCTGATGCCGTGCGGCCATTGCTACTATTGCATTCACTACCCACAGAGCGCGAACAAGTGCCTGACGCCGGTCTATTACGGTCGCTATCTCGGCTTCGACAAGGCGCCGCATCTGTGGGGCGGCTGGGCCGAATATGTCTATGTCGATCTCGAAATGTTGCCGGGGACGAAAATCTACAAGCTGCCCGACGACATGTCGCTGCGGCTGGGCGCGCTGTCGGAGCCGCTCACCTCCTGCATCCGCGCGTTCAACCGCGCCATGCGCGCCGGCGGATTCACCTGGAGCGACACGGTGGTGATCCAGGGCTCCGGCCCGATCGGCATTCTCGCGGTCGCGGCCGCGCAGGAGATGGGCGCGGGACGCGTGATCTGCGTCGGTGCGCCGGAGGAGCCGCGGTTGAAGCTCGCGCGAAAATTCGGCGCGGAGGCGACGGTGAACATCGAGGAGCTGAAGACGCCGGAGGAACGCATCCGAAAGGTCCGCGACATCGTCGGCGGGTTTGGCGCCGACCTCGTGATGGATTGCTCGGGTCATCCGACCGCCGGGCCCGAAGGCATCGAGATGCTGCGCGACGGCGGCACCTATGTCGAGATGGGCCAGTTCACCGATGCCGGCTCGATCGAGACGTCCTGGCATCGCATCTGCACCAAGGACCTCAATGTGCTCGGCTCCTGGGGCTTTACCGCCAACGATTTGCCGCTCGGCGTCGAAATGCTCTACCGCACCCGCGACAAATATCCCTGGCTCGACATGCAGACGATCTATCCGTTCACGGAGGAGGGCGTAGGCCGGGCGGTCGCGGACGCGATGGCGATGAAGACGGTGAAGTCGACGATCGTGCCGTGGCCGGAGCTGGTCGGCTGAGGCATGTGGTCGTTCGATGTCCGCTATATACCTGGTGAAAGCGGTGTCGCGGGTGGATAGGATTGGGCCCAAGCCGGTGTTGCGCGAAGCCGAAACGGGACTGGTATTTCAGAACAGCCGGTCGGTCATGCGCTCCGCCTCCCATGTCTTGAGGAATTCAGCTTCGCGGGCAATCCATTTGACCGGTTCACTGCCCCATTCCGGAGCGCGGCTCGCATATTCGCCCATTATCCAAATATGTCGAACGATCACGAACCAGTGCGCGGCATCGAGGTCATTTGGCGTAATGGATCGGACCGTTCGGTAGCCGTCGACAAAGGCGTCCCACATGGCAAACAATTTTCGGCCAAAGGAAACCTTTGCCCACAGGTAAACGGACAGGTCGTACGCCAAGTAGCCGGGACCGCCGTCATCAAAATCGAAGAATGCCGCTTTGCCGCCCTCGACTATGCGGGCATTAAAGCCATGGCAATCGCCGTGACAATGCGTCCACGTGAGATGATCGAATGCCTCGATCGCGCGGGCGGTTCTCACGGCGATAGTTTCAAGGTCGGCGCTTGCGCCCGCATCGTCCACGATTCCACTGTCGCGTATCCGTGCAAGCGGCCGGTGCAATAGATGGTCGAGATCGAGCCTGTAGAGCGGCGCAGCAGCAGTGTAGGAGTCAGCGGCGTTGTGCAACATCGCGAGTGTCACCCCATTCGCATGTGCATCGGCGATGGACGCCGCGTCGGGCGCGCGCCCGCCAAGGTCGCGAAAGAGCACGCCTTCCCGAAAACCCTCCGGCGACTGCCCACGAACGAACAGACCGCCTTCGCGCGTCACGATTGGTGTGGCGATCGGCACTCCCGATCGATCGAGGTGTGTCAGGAAACCCGTTTCGGTCTCGACGTCAGCGGCTCCGCGCGCGCGACGATGCGAAAGACGAAAGATGTAGCGCTCGCCGGTCGCTGTGACGAGTAGATAAGCGTCATTAAAGCCTCGATTGACCATCCGGCAATCTAGTGGACGGGCAAGTGCGTAACGCTCGGCTACGAATTGCGCCACGGCGTCTGCTCGGGATGTCGTGTATAGCGGCTTGAAGTCGACCAAAGCCAGTGCCCAAAAACGCGAAGAGCGGAGATCAGCATATTACCGCGCGCGAATGTATGGAAGAAGGCAACTCTAATTCGAAAGCTGTTCAGATTCGTTTCTCGAAGTGCGGGAGCCTCGCCGAGGCGCCGGCTCAATTTGTTACAATGTAACAACGACAAGCGTATCGTCACGCCGCCGAATTTGTCCGCTTGTCAATCTGCGAAGAAAAAAAGATTGGCGAGGCGAACCGCCGTCGGCGTCTTGCGTGGACCTTGCGGCGTACCACATTTCCGCTCCGCAATTTGGGGGTGCAGGTTCGGGTTGCCGAACCACCCAGTTGCGAATTGTGGAGATGGAATATGGACTTCAACGGTTTTCTTAATGGTTCAGGCTGGATCCAGCCGGCAATTTGGGCCGTAGCAGTCGCTGTCATCATCGTGCTGCTGCGCATATCCAACATTTTTCGTTACATCCCGAACAACCAGGTCGGCATCGTCGAAAAGCTCTGGACGACGAAAGGTTCGATCGACGACGGGTTCATCGCGCTGAACGGCGAGGCCGGTTACGAGCCGGAAGTGCTGCGCGGCGGCCTGCACGTCTTCTTTCCCTTCATGTACCGGATTCACAAATCCGATCTCGTGACCGTCGGGCAGGGCAAGATCGCCTATGTGTTCGCGCGCGACGGCGCGCCGCTTGGCGCGTCGCAGGTGCTCGGCGCCAACGACACCGAGGACAAGTCGGACTTCCAGGACGCGCGACGCTTTCTTCTGGGTGGCGGCCAGAAGGGGCCGCAACGCAAAGTGCTGCGCGAGGGCACCTATGCGATCAACACGACCCAGTTCGCCATCATCACCGACGAGCGCGTGTATGGTCATGCGCTGAGTGAACGCGAGCGCGACGTCCTCGAGGGCATGCAGCTCACGATCTCCGAGCGATGGGGCTTTTCGCCCTTGGTGCTCGCGACCGACCAGGATCTGGTCGGGATCGTTACCGTGCACGACGGTCCGTCGCTGCCTCCCGGTGAAATCATCGCGCCCGAAGTCGGGATCGACCTGCGCGACAGCGAAACCTTTCACAACAATTTCCAGGAGCCTGAGAAATTCCTCAGCGCCGGTGGCTATCGCGGCCGGCAGTTGCAGGTCATCGTCGAGGGCACCTGGTACATCAACCGGTTGTTCGCGACGGTGGAGGCCGTGCCGAAAACGGTGATTCCGGTCGGCAATGTCGGCGTCGTCATCTTCTATACCGGGCCGAGAACCGACGACGTGTCGGGCGAACAATATCGCCACGGCGAACTGGTCCTCAACGGCAGTCGCGGCGTCTGGAAGGATCCGCTGCTGCCGGGCAAATACGCCTTCAACACCTTCGCCGGCAAGATAGAGGTCATTCCGACGGTCAATTTCATCCTGAAATGGGTGCGCGGCGAGGTCGGCGCGATGAAGCTCGACGAGAACCTGTCGGAGATTTCGCTGATCACCAAGGACGCGTTCGAGCCGACGCTGCCGCTCTCGGTGGTGATGCATATCGACTACAAGAAGGCGCCGATGATCATCCAGCGCTTCGGCGACGTGAAGAAGCTGGTCGAGCAGACACTCGACCCCATGGTCAGCGCGTTCTTCAAGAACATCGCGCAAAAGATGACGCTGATCGAATTGCTGCAGAACCGCGCCGCGATCCAGGAAGAATCCGCGGCCCAGATGAAGGCGAAATTCGAGGGCTATTCGCTCGATCTCCAGGAAGTCCTGATCGGCACGCCGCGGGCGCCGGCGGGCGACCACACGATCGAGAACATCCTGATCCAGCTCCGCTCGCGCCAGGTCGCGCGCGAGCAGATCGAGACCTACCAGGAGCAGGAGAAGGCCGCGATCCAGGAGCGCGCCCTCAACGAAGCCAAGGCGACGGCGGCCGCGCAGACGGCGCTGACGCAGTCGCTCATTCAGGTCAAGGTCAACGAGAACGAGGGCTCCGCTGCCCTTGCGCGCGCGCAAAAGGATGCCGAGACGCGAAAGGTGACGGCCGCGGCCGTCGGCGAGCAGTCGCGCCTCGAAGGACAGGGCGAGGCCGATCGGGTGCTGGCGGTCGGCGCCGCCAATGCGCAGGCGACCAAGCTTGCGGTCGATGCCTATGGCGGGCCCGAATTCCGTCTCGCGGAGCAGAACTTTGCGAAGTTCGCGGAAGCCCTGACCAAGATCAATCAACCCCTGGTGCCGCAGTTCCTGATGTCCGGCAGCCAGGGCAGCGAGAGCAACAATGCCGGCCTGATCCCGACCGCGATGTTGAGCTCGATGTTCGGCCAGATGATGCCCGGCGCCCTGGAAAGGCTGAAGGACGAGGCGCCGAACGCCGGGCGCCGGACCAACGGTTCGTGATTGACTGTGCAGCGCGGCTGCCGGCGGTGCAATCCACCGCCGGCAGCCGGCAAGGCCGCTTCCTGCATAGGAGTTGTCGCTTTCCACCGCACCGGGAGGCTGTTCCGATCGCGCTGCGCCGTTTAGGCTGCATTCTGCAGGGCTCTCGCCCGAAACGATGCACAAGCCAAGAGCCCGCAGTGACATGAACGACGCCATGCTTCCCTCCCAGCGCGAGCATTTCGAGATGCCGCGCGAGATTTGCTTTCTCAACGCCGCATCCTGGAGCCCGTTGCCGCGGAAGACGCTGGAGGCCGGGCGCGCCGCCGTCGGGCGCAAGGGCCAGCCGTGGAAGCTTCCCGGCAGTTTCGCCAACGAGATGCATGAGCGGACCCGCGCTGCCGCGGCGCGGCTGATCAATGCGGACGCCGACGACATCGCGCTGATCTCCTCCGTCGGCTATGGCGTCGCGACCGCCGCGAAACTGCTGACCATTCCGCGCGGCGCCCGCGTGCTCGTGCTGGAGAACGACCATTCCTCGCCGGTTTTGGAATGGCAGTCGCGCGCCGACGCGCAAGGCTTTGTCGTCGAACCCGTCCGCCAGCCGGAAGACGGCGACTGGACCTCGGCGGTGCTGGCTGCGATCGAGCGGCCGGGCGCGGCGCCGGTCGGGCTTGCGTCGATCTCCTCGGTGCACTGGTCGGATGGCGGCCTGATCGATGTCGAGAAGGTCGGCGCGGCGCTGAGACGGCAGGGCGCGATGTTCCTCGTCGATGCAACGCATGGCGTTGGCGTGCTGGCGATGGACGTGAAGGCGCTCGATCCGGATTTCGTGGTCTTCCCGACCTATAAATGGCTGCTCGGGCCCTATGGCCGCGCCTTTATCTATGTCGCGAAGCGCCACCAGAACGGCATTCCCCTGGAGCAGACCGCCTACGGCCGCCGCAACATCAATTCCGAGCGCGATGTCTATTTCGCCGATACCGGTTATGTCGCCAATGCGCGGCGCTTCGACATGGGCGAGCGCGACCATTTCATCTCGATGGAAATGGCTGCCGTCAGCATGGAGATGATGGCGGAGTGGGGCGCTTCCGCCGTGGTGCGGCGGCTCAACAAGCTGACGGAGCGGATCGCGGACGGGATGCAAGATACCGGCGTGCAGATGGCGGAGTCCAGGTTCCGCGCGCCGCATATTCTGAGCCTCGGCTTCCGGGGCGGCATGCCGGCCGGGCTGGTCGAGGGGCTGGCCGGCGAGGGCATCTATGTCGCGCCCCGGCTCGGCCGCATGCGCATCTCGCCGCATGTCTATAATGACGAGGCCGATGCGGACCGGTTTGTGGCGGCGCTCGCGCGGCGGTTGCGGGGTTAGGGGCTGGCTCTCGTGTCCCGGACGCGCCTCGTCATGCCGCCGTCATTTCCGGGTTCTCGCTTCGCGCGCCCCGGAATGACGCGGACAAGCGCCGTCTGTGCATAGGAGACGGCCAAATTGTCCAGTCCGCGGAGGCTGTTCCAATCGCTCCGGGCCGTGTAGGCTCTACTATCCGCAAGACCAGAACACAACAAATTCACCCATTATCAAGGGAAGAGCAGGGGAGACGCGGGAACCGACATGACCGATATCCGATACGTGGCGCCGCGCACGCTTGATGAAGCGATTGGCGCATTCGCTGCCGCGGGAAGTGCCGCACGCATTATGGCGGGAGGCACGGACCTATTGGTGCAGATGCGATCCGGCATGGTGCAGCCGGGACTGATCGTCGACATCAAGAAGATCGACGAGATGATGAAGATCGAGGAAACCGCCGGTGGCGGCTTCCGTGTCGGCGCCGCCGTCTCCGGCATGGCGCTGGCCGAGCACCCGCGCTTCGGCAAGGTATGGCCCGGCGTGCTGGAGGCGGTAAACCTGATCGGCTCCAAGCAGGTGCAGGGCCGGGCGTCCGCGGGCGGCAATCTCTGCAACGGCTCGCCGGCCGGCGACAGCGTGCCCGCCTTGATCGCGGCCGGTGCGATCTGCACCATCCAGGGCCCGAGCGGCCGCCGCGAACTGCCGGTCGAGCAATTCCCGGCCGGTCCCGGCCGCACCAACCTCAAGCCCGGCGAAATTCTCGTCAGCTTTACGCTACCGCCGCGTCCGCCGGGCTCGAGCGACGCTTACCTGCGCATGATCCCGCGCACCGAGATGGACATCGCCGTCGTCGGCCTCGGCGTCAGCCTGACGCTGAAGGACGGCGTCTGCACCGCCGCCCGCGTCGGTCTCGGCGCGGTGGCGCCGACCGCGCTTCTCGTCGAACCAGCCGCCAAGGCGCTGATCGGCTCGAAGCTCGACGATGACGCGGTCGAGAAAGCCTCTGAGGCCTGCCGCGCCGCCTGCCGTCCGATCGACGACAAGCGCGGCACCATTGCCTATCGAGTAAAAACCGCCGGCGTTCTCCTGAGGCGCACGGTTGCGATCGCCGCTGGGCGTGCGGGAGGGAAGTAGGATTATGGCGAAGGTACACGTCACCACCACCATCAACGGCGAGCCGATGGAATTCCTGTGCGAGCCGTACGAGACCATGCTCGACGCCTTGCGCGGCTCGCTCGGTCTGACCGGCTCGAAGGAAGGCTGCTCGTCGGGCGACTGCGGCGCCTGCTCGATCACGCTCGACGGCCGTCTGGTCTGCTCCTGCCTGATGCTGGCGGCCGAAGCCGAAGGCCATGAGATCCGCACCATCGAGGGCATGGCCCATGGCGAGCAGTTGCATCCCCTGCAGCAGAAGTTCCTCGAGCACGCCGCGCTTCAATGCGGCATCTGCACCTCGGGCATGCTGGTCGCCTCCGAGGCGCTGCTGAACAAGAATCCCGATCCGACCGAGGAGGAAATTCGCTTCTGGCTCGCCGGCAATCTCTGCCGGTGCACCGGTTATGACAAGATCGTCCGCGCGGTGATGGACGCCGCGGCTGAAATGCGGGAGCAGGGGATTAGGGAGTCTTTGCGATGAATATCGTCACCAACAACAAGTGGATCGGCCAGCGAACCATTCGCCCTGACGGCGTCGACAAGGTCACCGGCCGCGCGGCCTTTGCCGCCGACACCAACATGCCCGGCATGATCTGGGGCAAGGTGTTGCGCAGCCCGCATCCGCATGCGCGCATCAGGAAGATCGACACCTCGAAGGCGGAGAAGCTGCCCGGCGTGAAGGCGGTCGTCACCGCGCGCGACATCGTCGACTTCCCGCTCGACAAGTCCGTCATGCTCGGCATCCAGGACATGCGCTGGATGTGCCGCAACGTGATGGCGCGCGACAAGGCGCTGTTCCCCGGCCACCCCGTCGCGGCCGTTGCCGCCACCACGGAAGCGATCGCGACCGAGGCCTGCAAGCTGATCGAGGTCGATTACGAGGTCCTGCCATGGGCGATCGAGATCGACGATGCTCTGAAAGACGGCGCGCCGATCCTGCATGAGTGGAACAAGTTCGACGGCAAGCCGTCCAACATCATGGGCAAGCTCGAAAGCAAGAAGGGCGACATCGCCGAGGGCTTTGCCAAGGCCGATATCGTCATCGAACGCTCCTTCACCACGCGCCCTGTGCACCAGGGCTATATCGAGCCGCACGCCTGCCTGATCAGCGTCGCCGCCGACGGCAAGACCACGATCTGGAGCTCGAGCCAGGGCCAGTTCATGGTCCGCGCCATGACCTCCTATCTCACCGGCATCCCGCAGAGCGATATCCGCGCGATTCCCGCCGAGATCGGCGGCGGTTTTGGCGGCAAGACGATTGTTTATCTGGAGCCGCTCGCCACGCTGCTGGCGAAAAAGTCCGGCCGTCCGGTGAAGATGGTGATGACCCGCGAGGAAGTGATGCGGGCGACGGGCCCGACGTCGGGCTCGAAGAGCACGGTCAAGATCGGCGCGACAAGGGACGGCAGGATCGTCGCCGCGCACGGCATCTTCTATCTGCAGGCCGGCGCCTTCCCCGGCTCGCCGATCCGCGGCGCGGTCGGCTGCTCCTTTGCGCCCTACGACATCCCGCACATCCTCTCGCAGGGTTTTGACGTCTGCTCCAACCGCTCCAAGGTCGCGGCCTATCGCGCGCCCGGCGCGCCGATCGGCGCCTATGCGGTGGAATGCGTGCTCGACGAAGTGGCCTCCGCGCTGAAGATGGACCCGCTCGACTTCCGCCTGAAGAACGCGGCGAAGGAGGGCACCAAGGCCGCGCACGGCCCGGTCTTCCCGCGCATCGGCTATATCGAGACGCTGGAGATGGCGAAGAACCATCCGCACTATCACGCGCCGCTCGGCAAATCGCAGGGAGCGCTGAGAGGCCGCGGCGTCGCTTCCGGTTTCTGGTTCAATGCCGGCGGCGAATCCTCCGCGCAGGTCAACATCACCGAGGACGGCAACGTCGTCGTTACCACGGGCCATCCCGACATTGGTGGCTCGCGCGCCGGCATCGCCAACATCTGCGCCGAGCTGCTCGGCATCGACTACAAGCGCGTCTCCGTCATCATCGGCGACACCCAGACGATCGGCTTCTCCAACCTGACCGGCGGCAGCCGCGTGCTGTTCGCCTCCTCGATGGTGGTGACGCAGTCAACCGAGAAGATCATCCAGACGCTGCGCGAGCGTGCGGCAAAGATCTGGGAGATCGATCCCGAGGCGGTGAAGTGGGAGAACGGCGCGGCGCATCCGGTGAGCCCGAACGCCGGCCAGTTCGAGCCGATCACGCTTGCCGAACTTGCCGAGAAGGCGCCCGCGATGGGCGGCCCGATCGGCGCCGGCGTGCAGCTCAACACCCAAGGCGCCGACGGCGGCTTCG
Source organism: uncultured Alphaproteobacteria bacterium (assembly GCA_963831505.1). Classification (GTDB taxonomy): domain Bacteria; phylum Pseudomonadota; class Alphaproteobacteria; order Rhizobiales; family Xanthobacteraceae; genus Bradyrhizobium. The sequence goes on from CAWHQY010000011.1 coordinate 142,424, forward strand.
GCACGCATATCTGCGACGTCGAGGTCGATACCGATCTCGGCATCGTGCGCGTGATCCGCTACACCGCGATCCAGGACGTCGGCCGCGCCATCCACCCCGGCTATGTCGAGGGCCAGCTCCAGGGCGGCGTGGTGCAGGGCATCGGCTGGGCGCTGAACGAGGAGTACATCTACAACAAGGACGGCAAGGTCGATAATCCCGGCTTCCTGGACTATCGCATGCCGGTCTGCTCCGACATGCCGATGATCGACTGCGGGCTGGTCGAGGTGCCGAACCCGAAACATCCGCAGGGCGTGAAGGGCGTCGGCGAGGTGCCGCTCGTGCCAGTGATGGCGGCCGTCGCCAACGCCGTCTACAACGCGCTCGGCAAACGCTTCTACAGCCTGCCGATGTCGCCGCCCAAGGTGAGCGCGGTGCTCGACGCGCCGGTACAGCAGGCGGCGGAGTAGGGCAACCGCGTCGGTGTGGCGTAGCCCGGATGAGCGAAAGCGACATCCGGGTTTGTCCCCGCATATCGCTTTCGCTCATGCGGGCTTCACCCCCAAGGACCAGCATGACATCGCCGCCGCCGGCGCATCTGCTTGAAACCACCCCGGGCGCGGCGACGTTGGGCCGCGAATGGGTGAGCTTCGATCCCGCGACCGGATCGGCCACGCTGCGTTTCCTCGCGAAACCCGAATTCGCCAACCGGCACGGCACCGTGCAGGGCGGCTTTCTCGCGGCCATGCTGGATTCGGCGACGGGCATCACGCTGCTGGCGACGCTGCCGAAGGAACTGACCGCGGTGACGATCAGTCTCGACACGAGGTTTGAAAATCCCGCGCGCACTGGCGTTCTCACCGTCGAGGCCCGCGTCGTGGCGAAAGACGACCGCGATGCGACGGTCGAGGCCGAGGTGCTCGGCGCCGATGGTACCATCGTCGCGCGTGGCCGCGCGAAGCTGCGCATCAGGAAGCGGCAGCAGGCGTAAGGCGGATGAGCGAGGCGTCCGCGGTCAATCCTCCTGCGAGAGCCGCGCAAAGTCCTCGAAGATCGCCGCGACGAGGTCACGATGGCGGGCGTCGTCCGGCGACAGTCCCGCGGCATATAGATTCAGGACATAGCGCGCCTTGGCGGCTGCGTCCGGCCATGACATGGCGGGAACCGACAGCAGCTCATTTTCGAGCGCGGCCTGCCGGTCGCGCATCTCCCTTGCGTTCTTCTCGATCTCGGCCAGGACGCGACGCAGGCGCGTGGCCTTCTGCGCCGCCATGCCGCGATGCTTGTCGAGATCGAGCGGTTCGTCAGTCATTAGGTGTGCTTGCGTCGATGCGTTGCGCGTCCGCCAGATCGACCGAGCCGATGGAGATCATCTCGGTGCCGCGCGAGGCTGCCGCCGGCACGATGATCATGGTCGCCACGCGGCGATAGGATGCGAACGAAAGTCCTTCGATCATCTCCTCGTCCGTGACGATCTCGTAGGGTCCCGCAGGCAGCAGGCGATCGACGCCCCTGATCTGGAACGGATGTTTGAAGGTGACGACTTCCGTGCGTGACCGGATAGTCATGGCTGCGTGCCTTCTGCGGGCAGTGCCGCTGCAAACAGCGCTCCGCCGGTGCCGACTTCATCCATCGACGCAGCATGCGCTCTTTCGGAGCGGTAAGCCATCGGTTTCTCGCGGAATGATGTCCCTGGACGCCTGCGCCAGGTCGTTTCGAGAGGGTTCCATGCTTTACCGCTGGCTATTGCCGGGGCGCAGGCGTACCGTCCGCCATCACCGATCCTTCCAACGGCTTCCATCGGTGACTGAGGGTCACGTACGCTCCCGCCGGCAAAGAGGAGCCTGTCTTGTCCCAATTTCGCGTGGCCGACTGGATCGTCCCGCCAGTCATCGTGCCGTTGTTTCTTCTGATGTTGGTCGCCGCGGCCGCGCTGTTGCATGGATAGCGCGACCAAATTGCAATACCTGGTCAGCGGAAACGATCAATCCGCCAGGGTCAATCTTGGCCGTCCCACGGCGGTTGCCGCCGTGAAGAAGGCAAGGGAGCTCATGGAGCAGGGTTATCTGGACGTGCGGATATGCACGCCGCGAGGCCAGATCCTGATGCCCGATGAGTTCGATCGGCTCGAGGAATAGCGCATGATCCGGACCCGAAGAGCCGCGCTAGCGCAAAGTGTGTGGCGGTTTTCCCTCGCGACAAACGCGTAGCGTTTACGCGGAGATCATGCGCAAACTAGAGCATGATCCGGAAAAGTGTGTAGCGGTTTTCCGAAAAGATCATGCTCAAACAAGGAGCTAAAGCGCGATGACGATTTAACCTAATCTCATCGCGCTTTAGACAAACGCGCAAGCCAACATGGCGAGACGTGCGAGACCGGCAATGAACTCAAAGCCCTTGAAGACGGCGTATGATCTCCGGGACATGATCGTCAACCGCGCAAGGGCCCTCCACGGACCGTGGCCCGCGGGAATGACGCTCTTCGTATTCGACGATGCCTATGGCTGGACCGCAAGCATCAGCCGCCCGGTTTCGGAGGCAGATGATTTCTATCGCACCTGCACGCTGGATCTGATCGCCGCACTCAGGAGCAGATACGATCTGGACGCACCTCGCCTGCCGAGGGCCAACGATATTTTTTGACCGGGTTTGTCTGACCTGGTTCTCTGATCTTGCCGTCTCTGCATTCCATTCGCGCTGTTCTCAAACCCCAGGGAGATGCACGTGGCAAAAGGCCAGCAAAAAGGCAATCGGGAAGCCAAGAAGCCCAAGAAGGACAAGATCAAGGTGATCGCCGCCGCGCCAAGCCGAAAGGACCAGGCATGGCAGCCGAGCTTCGGCGCCGCCAAGCCGAAGTAGAAGCCGGCAACGGGCGTCGAGCTTTGCGGCCAGCCGTAGCGCGAAGCCGCGCATCGGAAGCGGCCAGCGGGTTAATGACGCGTGAAGCCCGGATGGGCGACGCGACAGCCGGGGATTTTGTCGTCCACATGTCGCTGCGGTTACCTGCTGATCACGACGGCAGCCGGTGCACGGCGCAGAGCTTGTTGCCGTCGGGATCGCGCAAATAGGCGATGTAGAGCTTCATGCCCGGCCCCTCGCGCAGGCCCGGCGGGTCCTCGCAGGTCTTGCCGCCATGGGCGCAGCCGGCCGCATGGAAGGCGTCGACCTCCGCGGTAGAAGCGGCCGTAAAACCGATGGTGCCGCCATTGGCAAAGGTCGCGGCCTTGCCGTCGATCGGCTTCGATGCCGAGAACGTTCCGGTCTTGGTGCGCCAGAAGATGCGGTGGCGATCGACAAAGCCGGGCTTCACGCCGAGCGTGCCCAACAGCGCATCATAAAACGACTTGGCCTTGTCGAGGTCGTTGGTCCCGATCATGATGTGCGAAAACATTCCGTTCCTGCCCTGTTTACGTTTGTTCGTTGTGCGGAAGCGCCGCTCCACACGGTTATTGCCTCGACTGGTCCAGTCGGCTAATGAACAGATCTTCGAGGCTGGCCTGGCCTGCAAATCGGGCGGCCTGGCCATGTCGACCACATTGGTAACTTGTGCCCTACGGTTCGATCGCGTCGTGATTTCGCATGTTGGCGATTCCCGTTGCTACTCGATTCGGCACGGGCGGGCGAACGCTCTGACGCAGGACCATACTGTGGTTCGCGAACAGGTGAGTCTGGGCTTGAGGTCCGCCAAAGGGGCGGCCGTGGCCGAGACGCGTCACATCCTCTCGCGTTCCTTTAGGCAATGCAATGTTTGTCGGCGTCGACACCAGCGACCACCTTGTTCAGAGCGGCGATGTGCTGTTGTTGTGCTCCGACGGCCTGCACGGCGCGGTCCCGGCCGACGAGATGGCGGATATCGTGGCGCGCAACAAAGATCTCAACGCGGCCGCCCGCGCACTGATTGACTCGGCAAACGAACGCGATGGCCGCGACAACATCAGCGTCCAGTTGATTCGAGTTCGCAGCGTGGAGCGCATTGGAATGTACCGCGGGCGTCCGTACAAGCTGGCATAAAGGCTTTAGCACGCCGCCAGAAGCTTGTCCCTCAGGGTGGCTTCCATCTCCGGCGAGAGCTTCTGGCCCGCCTGTGCCACATAGAACACATCGATCGCGCGGTGGCCTTTGGTATCCACCAGAACCACATCGATGTTGCAGGAGTGCGACGAGAACACCATAGCCAGACGATACAGCAGCCCTGGCCGGTCTTCCGTTTCGATCTCCACTAGTGTTGCTCCGGGGCATGCTTCGGAATCGAACTGCACCTGCGGAGGGGTAGCCCGCTTACTAGCGTTCGGCAGCTCAAGACCTCTCATTAGGCGCTGCGCGTCAGTCTTGCCGAGCGCGATACGCTGCAACAGGTCTGTCAGCCGGTCGGCTTCGCTCGGGTTTTGCTGAAGCATGCGCTTCGGGTCGCCGAAAACGAACGTATCCAGGATCACTCCCCTGGCGTTCGAGAACGCTTCGGCTTTTAGAATGTCCATTCCAAAGCTGGAAATGGCTCCGGCGAACGAGGCAAACAGGGACGGCTTATCCCGCGCGACAACGGTGAGCCGGTATGCTCCCTCCATCGGTTGCAGTCGTACCGCCACGCCCGTCGGCCGGCTAAGGTCGAAGAGTTGGACATGTTCCGCAATCTCCGCCGCAGAGTGTGCCCGGAGATAGCGCAACGGGAATCCTCTAATGAACTCCGCATTGCCTGGCAGGTCCTCAGGCAACTGCTGGATTCGTTCGGTTTCCAGTTCACGCGTCAGCTCGTGATGCGTAACCGTGTACGCGCGCCACAACTGCTCCAGGCGCCACGGAAGTTTAGCCTCCTCCGTGGTCGCCACAATTCGGGCGTAAGTCATGACTGCAAGCAGCTTCAGTCGCTCGATGGTGCCAGCCCGGTCCGCCAGAAGGCGCGGTGTGGCGGGGTCGTCCAGGTCGCGTCCACTTAGGGCATCCGAAAGATCGGACTGATGCCGGATCAGGAATTCCACGGTGCCCTGCGCCTCGTCCGGCAACTGAATCCGGGCGAGCGCTCCACGAGCTCTCTCGGCCGCGAGCTCTGCTGGATTGGGGTCACCGCTCCCCCGTCTCGGACAACAGAAGCGCATAAAGGAGGAGTGTGGCGTCATCGATTTCAGAAAGCAACCCAGCGAAGCGCTGGCGTTCCGGGCTGGCGCCAGTGCCCAGTTCGATCACGCGCTCGATGGTGCGCAGGACCTGCTCTCCTACGGTGTAACGGTAGGCTAAGTCCCTCGATGCCAAATGTTCGATGGTGCCCCATTCGGGAAACAGGCTCCGCAATAGACCGGTGGCTTCCAGCGAACGCAGCACCATTCCGGCGTGCGGGCAGCGGAGGGTAGTCTTGAGTGTGGTCCAAAGCGGTTGCGGCTGGGCACAGAAGCGTTCGAAGAACTCACGCGAGGCTTCCAGCCTCCGCTCTGTTTCCGATGCCGGCATAACGCCGTGGCGGCCGATGAACTCGAGCATGCGGAACACCAGCATCGGGTCTGTGGCGAGTTGCGCAGGGTTGCGCAAAAGCAATCTCTCGCGCGATACCGTGAACTCCTGATTCGAGAGCCGTGAACGGTACTCGCGAAAGTTCTCCAGCAGCGAACTCTGGCTCTTCTCGGCCGCCTCGATGGCCCTCCGAGCTTCGTTGAAGACGATGCGCGCGCTTTGGTAATACCCGGTCATCCACTGGGACGTAGACTTGCCGCGCGCGAACGGTTGGAGCGCCACGGCCTCCTGAGCTTCGAAATCCAGAATGTTGTGGTCGCACCCGGCACGATAATGCAGAAAGCAGCGCGCAGAGGAGACGAACGCGGCCGCCTGGCTCAACCCTTCGCTTCGTCCTTCGTACTCCGGTTTGAGAATCGCGAGCCAATCGAACAAGCGGACATCCAGCAGACCGCCGGGGCCTTCTTTGACGTCGGGTTCGGCGTGGTGAGGTGTATTTTGAAACCTGGCATGGCGTGCACGCACCAATTCACAGAGGCGCTGGCACATCTTCTGGCCGTGCAACGCCAACGCGGCCGGCAGTTTGGCCTCGAACTTTCCGAGTACCTCAGTGTCGCCGGCTAAAAGACGTCGATCCAGCAGACTAAACCCGGTCACGCTCGCACGCTCGATGGCTTCGAGAGACTCGGCAACTGTAAGGACCGCCGAGTTCACCCGCAAACCGGCGTTCCAAAGTACACGCACCATCTCCGGCAGCCGCTCTTTGAGTTCGTCAGACCGCTTTCCCGATTCGAGGAGGAACACCATGTCCAACTCAGAGTAGGGGAAGGTACGTCGCAGCCCGTAAATGCCGCCCGCCAACATCGCCAACGATCCCTTAAAGACCGGTTCAATCACTGTGCGGTAGGCTTCCACCACCAACTTATCCACAGCCAGCGTTAGGGCATCCTGCGCCGGTAATGCCTGGCCTTCCGCCAAGAAGTCCGCTTCGATGGTCCGCCACGCGACGCTCGATTGGAGCGTCTTCGGACTGCCGGACATGGCGCCAGCCCCTCGATTTAAGCGTCCATCCACCCCTCTAGTATCACGCAGGCGCTTTATGGGTCTCCAAGCATATTCTCTTATGGGCCCAATCGAAATTGTCTATTCCAAGAATTACGAGATGGAACATGCGTTAGAGCCCAGTTCAACATGGGGATCCGCTCGGGGCCGCCTTCGCGGTACTCTTGCTGAATGTACATTCGGCTCGATCGCATCCACCGGGCGTTACCGGTGATCATGGGGGTCGTCACGCTTGCCGCCGTCGTTGTGCTATTTGCATGGGATGCGCTCCCAGGATCTTTTCCCGCAAAAGCTCATGATCTACTGGGCGCATTGCCACTGGCGATGATCGCGTTGCCTACCTCGTCTATCAAACCGCACACCGGCCACCCTTTCGAGAACTGGTGAAGGCCATCATGCTGGCAGTGGCATTTCTCTTCTGGGCGGCCAATCA
>CAWHQY010000012.1:0-2500 GCA_963831505.1 uncultured Alphaproteobacteria bacterium
TCGAAGGCGAACGGCAGAAACTGCTCAAAATGGAAGAGCAGATCGGCAAGCGCGTCGTCGGCCAGGCCGAGGCGGTGAAAGCCGTGTCGACCGCGGTGCGCCGTGCGCGCGCGGGGCTGCAGGACCCGAACCGGCCGATGGGCTCGTTCATGTTCTTAGGCCCCACCGGCGTCGGCAAGACCGAGCTGACCAAGGCGCTCGCCGAATATCTGTTCGACGACGAGACCGCCATGGTCCGCATGGACATGTCGGAATACATGGAGAAGCACTCGGTCTCGCGCCTGATCGGCGCGCCTCCGGGCTATGTCGGCTATGACGAGGGCGGCGCGCTCACCGAAGCGGTGCGGCGCCGGCCCTACCAGGTGATCCTGTTCGACGAGATCGAAAAGGCGCACCCCGATGTGTTCAACGTGCTGTTGCAGGTGCTCGACGACGGCCGCCTGACCGACGGTCAAGGCCGCACCGTCGACTTCCGCAACACGCTGATCGTGATGACCTCGAATCTGGGCGCCGATTTCCTGGTGAGCCAGCCCGAGGGACAGGACACCGATGCGGTGCGCGATCAGGTGATGGCAGTGGTGCGCGCGAGCTTCCGGCCGGAGTTCCTGAACCGCGTCGACGAGATCATTCTGTTTCACCGTCTGCAGAAGACGGAGATGGGCCGCATCGTCGATATCCAGCTGCAGCGGCTGCAGCGCCTGCTCGACGATCGCAAGATCAAGCTCGACGTCGATGCGAAAGCGCGCGACTGGCTCGCCGCCAAGGGCTGGGATCCGGCTTATGGCGCGCGTCCCCTGAAGCGCGTGATCCAGCGTCACGTGCAGGACCCGCTCGCCGAGATGATCCTGTCAGGCCAGGTGCATGACGGCGAGGCCGTGCATGTTGCGGCGGCCTATGACGGACTGACCTTCAACGGCAAGATCGCGCAGGCGGCTTGATGCGATAGCCAAAACGAAGGACCCTGCTTCGATTGAAGCGGGGCCTTTATCTTTTAAGTCTCTTAACCGATTGCTGATTACCGGCTCGCGTCGGCGGTCTTGCCCGGCATGCCCTGCGCCATCGGGCCCTTGCTCATCATGCCGTTGAGGCGATCGCGCTCCTGCTCGAAGGCGGTCAGGATCGTGCCTTCCAGCGAACGGCCGCGCGGCAGCTTCACGCGCATCGGATCGACGAAGCGACCGTTGACGAGAATTTCGTAGTGCACGTGCGGACCGGTCGAGCGGCCGGTCGAGCCGACGAAGCCGATGACCTGTCCCTGGCGAACGCGCTTGCCGATCTCCATGCCCTTGGCGAACGCCGACATGTGGCCATAGGCGGTCTCGTAGCCGTTCGGATGCTTGACGCGGATGTACTTGCCGTAGCCGCCTTCCCAGCCTTCCTTCTCGATCACGCCGTTACCCGAGGCGAAGATCGGCGTGCCGTAGGCGGTGGCCCAGTCGACGCCGGTATGCATGGCGGTGTAGCCGAGAATCGGATGGTGCCGTGAACCGAAGCCCGAGCGCATGATTGCATTGGCGACCGGCTTGCGTACCAGGAATTTTTTCGCGCTCTTGCCGCTCTCGTCGTAGTAGTCGACGACCGCATCATCGGGGGTCTGGAAGCGGTAGTACTTCTTGGTCTCGCCGCCGACGGTCAGCGCCGCGAACAGGATGTCGTTCTTGACGTCCGGGTTCGGCGTCTCATCCTCGCCGGCATAGAACACCTCGAAGGAGTTGCCGGCCTGAACCTTGCGCTGGAAGTCGACGTCGTACGAGTAGACGCGGATCATGTCCTCGATGACTTGCGCCGGGATCTTGTTGCGCAGCGCGGTCTCGTAAATGCTCTGGTAGAGGCGGACGCCGCTGCCGTCATCATCGTCGTCGTCGTCGTCGCTGGCGGCGTTGCTCGCCGTATCGCCCGGTGTGTTCAGGCTTGAGACGTCGACGTTGACGTATTTGCCGAAGTCGGACAGCGCGACGAGCGCTTCCACCGCGGAGTCGTTGGCGACGATGACGCGGATCGGCTGCAGCCGCTGCCCGGGTCCGGCCGGCGCCATCAGGATGCGGAGCTTCTCGCCTTCTTTCAGGCCGTTGTCGCGGCCGCGCGCGCCGAGGCTCGCGGCGATCTGCCTTGCGTCATCCGAGGTTGCGCCAAGATCGCGCAGGATCGCAGCGACGCTATCGCCTTTCTTGACGACGTGAATGCGCTCGCCCGACGGATTGCCGCCGGTTACCTGATCCTTGGTCTTGGCAAGGAGCGTGACGTTTTCCGGAACGACGCGGGCCTCGAAGCCGGCATAGGGGTCCGAACCGCTCTCGGCGGCATAAGCCAACTTCGACGTCGGTCCGCGTGCTCGCCGAGGCGTAACGCACCGGCTCGGTGGTGTTGCCGTTGCCGCGCCAGTTCGAAGCGTCACGCACCCGCATGATCACATCGTCCATCGGCACGACCGTTGCGATCTTGGCCTTCGGCAGGACGCTCGCGAGATCGCGCATGACGAACGAGACTTCGGCGTCCGGCT
>CAWHQY010000012.1:10000-20544 GCA_963831505.1 uncultured Alphaproteobacteria bacterium
CCGCCGACTTCAGGCCGCGGGACCGGATCACCTCGCCCATGATGATGGCTTGGCCGATGTCGCCTCCTGGCGACGAGAAGGCCACCGTATCTCCCCTTTGAAGTTTGGCGTCGTCAAGCTGGCCGCGAAACCAGGCAGCCGCGGCCGGACCGATCTCGCCACTCACAGCGAGAACGAGGCGAGAGTCGACCCCAAACGCTGCGGGTTTAACGGGTGACGCGGTCATGCTGGGTGAAAGATACGAGTTCCTTCCAGTAAGCCCACGCTTGCGGCCTCGACAGTTCCTGGTAGGCACGGCCACCGACGAGCCCGAGCATCAGCACGAAGAACGCAATCGAGCGCAGCGGCATCTTCCGGCGGCCAGCCGGTTCAGACGGCGATCGTGGCGCGTCAACCGACGGTCCGGCGCTTGGGGGCCCCCAGGGATGGGCCGGCGTTCGGCCAGACCTAGCGGGGCGGTCAGAAGTCGTTCTCGAAGGACATCTCTGCATCCCGATGATGCTATGATTATTTTACCTGATTAGATGGCCGAAGCGCCAATTTGTACGGCTTGACAATGAAAGCTCGATCCGTGAACCGGATGGCCAGCGTCTGATGACCAATACCCGCATCACTGGCGCACAATGAGAATTGCACTGACTTTCGCTTTGCTCTGCCTTGCCACCAGCGCGCTCGCACAAGACAAGCCACAATCGGCGCCGCTGCTCGGCCCGAAGCCGGTGTTCGTGCCCGGCATGTACGAGAGCGAGAGCCGCAATAGCCATTTCCAGGGCGAGCCGATCAAATCGAAGGCTTGCATCGCCTCCGCCAACTACGATCACTTCCTCGCGGACACCATGGCGCAGTATCGCGCCGCGCCGCAGTTCGCCAAGACCTGTGCGCTCAGCCAGACCGAGCAGCTTGCCAATGGCTTTGCGCTGGCGATGGCTTGTCCCGGCGTCAAGACCGTCATCACCTATCGCTTCTCGAAGGATCTCGTCGCCATGACGATCGAGAACTTCATCAGGAGCGCCCCGTCGGCGTCATCGTCGATCCTGACCATGATGCGCCGGACCGGCGATTGCCCGGAGGCCGGCAAGCCGACATAGAGGCCTGCACGGTCAGCCGATCTTCTTTGATCCATGCTGAAATGCTAGCCTCTGCCCGGCAAAGCGCGCGGAGGCGCCGCAAATGCTCAACGAACAGGTGCTGGAAGAGCGGCTGGCAAAACTCGAGGCGGCGCGATCGTGGTCGCCGCGCGTGGTTTCGCGCATCGAGACCTTGCTGCGCTCCGAGGCCGAGGAAGCCGTCTTCCGTGTCAATCCGATCCAGTTTGCGAACGAGAAGGGCATCGCCGAAGGTGAGGCGGTCGACCTGTTCCTGCATGCGACGCTCGCCGGCCTCGTGGAGATGGATTGGGCGCTGGTCTGCCCGCTGTGCTCGGACGTGGTCGAAAGCTTCCGCAGCCTGACCACGCTGCACAATCATTTCCATTGCACGCTGTGCCACGCCGACTACGAAGCCGCGCTCGACGATTGCATCATGGTGACGTTCACGGTGTCGCCCGCGGTGCGGCGCATCCGCTTCCATGATCCGGACTCGCTGTCGGCGTGGGATTACGCTGTCACCTATCGCGGCACCCCGGTCGGTCTGACGCCGGATGGCGTGCCGTGGGTCGAGATGATCAAGTCGAGTTCTGCGTGGGATCACCCGGCTGAAGCCAGGCGAGACCGCCGAGCTCGCGGTCAACGCCAGGCCGAGCGTGCTGGTCGGCTTCGATATGATGACCGACGCCAGCTTCGGCTTTTCCGTGTCGGACGAAACAGCATCAGCGCCGCAGCACGTCCCCGTCGTGATCGATGGCGGTGCCTGGAATCCGACGCAAGGTAAGCTCGCGAGCGGCAGCGCGGTGTTCGCTCTTGCCAACACATCGAATCGACCCTCGGTGTTCGGGATTCTCGAATTTCCACCTGAACTTGCCCAGAGCGGGGTCTCGCTTAAATTCGCACCTCACCTCTCGGGCAGCCGGCTGCTGGTAACGCAGACGTTCCGCGATTTCTTTCGCGCCGAAATCGTCCGAGCCACCGAAGGCATTGCGGTGCGCGAAATCACGCTGCTGTTCACCGACCTCAAAGGCTCGACCGCGCTCTACGAGCGGATCGGCGACCTCAACGCCTACATGCTGGTGCAGCGGCATTTCGAGGAGCTGCAGGTGGTCACGGTCAAGCACCATGGCGCGGTCACCAAGACCATTGGCGACGCCGTGATGGCCGCCTTCCTGGACCCGGCGGACGCGGTGCGGGCCGCGCTCGAGATGCGCGACGCCATTGAGCGCCTGAACCATGACCGCGCGCAGCGCGACTTTGTGCTGAAGATCGGCCTGCATCGCGGTGCGGCGATTGCGGTAACGCTCAACGAGCGCCTCGATTATTTCGGCCAGACCGTCAACATCGCCGCGCGCGTGCAGAACCTGGCCGGCGGTGACGAGATCTGGATGACCGCAGAGGTTCATGCTGCGCCCGGTGTCGACACGGTCCTCGCGCCGCTTGCCGTACAACGGAGCGAAGCCGAGTTGAAGGGCGTTGCCGGCGCCGTGCCGCTGTATCGGGTCTAGAGCCGGAAAAGTGGGTGCCGGTTTTTCGAAAAGATCATGCTCAAATAAGAAACGTTACTGCGCGGCGATCGCCAGCGGATCCTTGCAGACGTCGACCCATTCGGCGCCGAGCAGCTGCGCCATCCGCATGGTGTTGATGCGAACCGCGCTGTTGCGCGCGCCGGCCGCCGGCACGACCTCGTCGAATGCCTTGAGGGTAACGTCGCAATAGACGGACAGCGGGCTCTTCAGCCCGAACGGGCAGACACCGCCGACCGGATGGCCGGTGATCGCTTCGACCTCATCGCCGCCCAGCATCGAAGCCCGCCCGCCAAAGGTGTCCTTGACCTTGCGGTTGTCGAGGCGCGCGGTGCCGCTCGCCACCACCAGCACGACGCGGTCGCCGACGCGCAGCGACAGCGTCTTCGCGATCCGCGCCGGCTCGACGCCGTGGGTGCTCGCGGCTTCGTCGACGGTCGCCGAACTCGTTTCGGTGACCATCACGGTGATGTCGGGCGCGTGCTCCTTGAAATACGCGCGAACGGAGTCGAGGCTCATGGCGATGACAGGAGGGATTGATCTGGTTGCGTTGGCCTGGGGGGCCGGATTGTGCACTTGATAACAAGCTGGTGACTTTCCCGAAACAGCAAAAATCCCGTTTTGACAAAGCCATGCGGGCGGGAGATACAGGCCGCGCTCCGCTACGCCGCAATGCTGCCGACATGATACGGGTTCATTGACGAGGCTGACCTCGACCGAATCGCCAGGCCCTGGGGCTCATGGCCCCTGTTCCAAGGAGAATTTGATGATCCGTTCGCATCGCTTTGCCGCGACAATGTTCGCCGCGGGCATGGCCTTGTTCGCCGCCTGTCCCGGCGCCTCCGCTCAGCAGCCTCCAGCGGCCCAGCCGGCCGCGCCGCAACCCGCGCAATTGCAGCAGGTCGCGCTCACCGACAAGCAGGTGCAGGGACTGCTCGATTCACAGCACGAGATGGACGCCATCACCTCGAAGCTGCCGGACGACCCGTCGAAGCCGCCGGATGCCAAGACGATGGCGCAGCTCGACGCGGTCGCCAAAAAATACGGCTTCGCCAGCTACGCCGAATACGGCAATGTTGCCGCGAATGTCGACATGCTGCTCGACGGTTTCGATCCGAAGACCAAGAAGTTCGTCGGCATCGAGGCGTCGTTGAAGCAGCAGATCGCACTGATCCAGGCCGACGCCAAGATGCCGGTCAAGGACAAGCAGGAAGCTTTGGACGAGCTCAACAATTCCCTGAAGAACACGCCGAAAATCCAGTTTCCGGCCAACGTCGACGTCGTCGCGAAATATTACGACAAGCTCAACGACGCCCTGCGCGCGCAGGAATAGGTTGTCCGGAATCGGGTCGCGGAGGGCTCCGGTTGCTCCTATCTGGAGAGCAATAATCTCCAAGTCGCGCGACGGTGCGGCCGTGATAGGATCGACCCGATGACCCCGGATTTTACGTTGTTCGAGACCAAAATCGGCCTGTGCGGTATCGCCTGGAACGATGCCGGCATCTTTTGCTCCCAGCTGCCTGAAGGGGACGAGGCGCGTTCGCGGGCGCGGTTCCTGCAGCGCGTTCCCGGTGCGCGCGAGGCTCCGCCGTCCCACCAAGTGCAAGCCGTCATCGCCCGGATCGTTGCGCTGCTCGATGGCGCCAGGGGAGACGACTTCACCGACGTTGCCCTCGATATGAACCGGCTGCCGGAGTTCAATCGCGCGGTCTACGCGATCGCGCGAAAGATTCCGCCCGGCGCGACCGTCACCTATGGCGAGATCGCACGGCAGCTCGGCGGCCTGCAGCTGTCGCGCGATGTCGGCCAGGCGATGGGCAAGAACCCATTCCCGATCATCGTGCCGTGTCATCGCGTGCTCGCTGCCGGCGCCAAGCCCGGAGGTTTCTCCGCACGTGGCGGCACCGCGACCAAGCTCAAGATGCTGGCGATCGAAGGCGCCTACGTCAACCATACACCGTCGCTGTTCGATGGGGTGCCGGCGCGCGAGGCGCGGCATTAAGCGAAGTAACGGACGTCGAACCTCATCCTGAGGAGTGCTGCGCTTGCAGCGCATCTCGAAGGATGAGGCCCAAGAAACAGCAGAACCCTGTGGCCTCATGGTCCGAGACGCCGCGCGTTCGCGCACGACTCCTCACCATGAGGGTTTGACGTAAGCGTGTCTCGCTACCACAGCAATTTTCGCCAAGTCGCTCCCCGCTAACTCACCTAGTCCTTCTCCATCAACCATGGAGAAGATCATGTACGATCACATCGGATTGCGTGTTCAGGATGTCGAGAAGAGTGCGCGCTTCTACGAAGCCGCGCTGACGAGCCTCGGTCACGTCGTCAACTCACGCGACGCCAATGGCGCCGGCATCGGACCGAAGGGGGCTTCCGCGCTGTGGCTGCATCTCAGCAAGGACAAAGGCGCCGGAGCCCACGTCGCTTTCAACGCCCCCGACCGCGCCGCGGTCGATCGCTTTCACGCCGAGGGCCTGAAGGCGGGCGGCAAGGACAATGGCAAGCCGGGGCTGAGGGCCGACTACAGCCCGACCTACTACGCCGCTTTCCTCATTGATCCCGACGGCAACAATGTCGAGGCGGTGTGTTTGAAGTAGGTTCAGCCGTCAAATCGAAGCGTCATCGCGCGGCTTGACCGAGCGATCCAGTACTCCCCAGCAGACGTTGGCATGAATGAACTGACAACGCGGATTCCTGGATGCCCCGCTTGAAGCGGGGCATGACAGGTCATTGCACGCTGCGACGCGATATTCCAGCCGTGATCCTCAGCCCGCCACCAACTCGCACTCGAACCCGCTGCCGCGCCGCTTGATGCGGCCGACCGAGGGTGAGGGAAATGCGCCGTGCAGCACAGCGTCGCAGTGTCGCAATAACGCTCCATGAAGCTGCGTCGCGTCTTGGCCGATTGCACGGGGTCGACGTCGACCACCGGCGAGATGTCCGGATAGCGCGTCTGCAGCGGCGAGTGCATGAGGTCGCCGGACATCACGGCCTCATCGCGTCCCTTGCCGAAGCGGATCGCGACATGCCCGGGCGTGTGGCCGGGGGTCGGCAACAGCCGGACGTGATCGCCGAGTTGATATTCATTTGACACGAGTTCGGCCCGGCCGGCTTCCGCCACCGGCAGCACGCTGTCCTCGAACACCGTGATCCGCTTCTGGGCGTGCAGGCCCGCCCAGTAGTCGTATTCCTGCTTCGCGAACACATAGCGCGCTTTCGGAAAGGTCGGCACCCAGCGCCCGTTCTCGAGCTTCGTATTCCAGCCGACGTGATCGACATGCAGGTGCGTGCACATCACATAGTCGATGTCGTTGACGGAGAACCCCTGGGCGGCCAGCGCGCGCATGTAGGTGTCGCTCTTGCGCATGTGCCAGGCCGGAAATTGCGAGCGCGACTTGTCGTTGCCGATGCAAGTATCGATCAGGATGGTGTGATGCGGCGTGCGGACTACGTAGGACTGAAAGCAGATTCTCAGGACGTCATCGGCGTCCAGCGCGTTGATCTGCTGCAGCCAGGCGCGATTTTCAGTGAGCAAGTCGGCCGGCACATCGCCGAAGAACTGCGACACCGTCCGAAACGTGGTTTCGTCCTCGATGACGCGGTGGATGGTCATGTCGCCGGCTTTGAAGGTGAGGCTCATGGGCGTGTCCTTCTTGTTGTAGACTCAGTCGCTCTACGCCGGCGGCGGCACGGTGTCCTTGATCGACGGGCGCTGCATCATCTTCTCGTGGAACGCGGCGGTCTTGGGGAATGCCTTGCGCCAGCCGCAGTCGGGGAAGCGGAAGTCGGCATAGCCAAGCGTGCAAACCAGCGCGATCTGGGTGATGTCGAGCGATCGGGTGAACGTCTCCGGCTTGGCCTCGAACAGTGTGAAACCGTGCCAGGCGCGGTCCCACTGGTCGTCATACCAGGTCTGCCAGCGCTTCTCCTCGGGCCGCAGCATCTTCTCGTAGCGGCACAGCAGCATCGCCTCCAGCATGCCTTGCAGGATCGAGTGCTCGGTCTTGCGCTTCCACTTGTCGGGGCCGGAAGCCGGAAACAGCTTGCCGCCGCCGGCGAGTTCGTCGAGGTATTCGGCGATCACGAATGAGTCGACGATGGTCGAGCCGTCATCCAGGATCAGCGCCGGCAGCTTCCGCAGCGGGTTGATGGTCTGCGAATAGTCCTCGTTGAACTTGCCGGGCTGCACCGCGGTCGGCACGAAGGCTATTCTGTCGATCAGGCCGAGCTCGATTGCGACGATGCGGACTTTGCGCGCGTAGGGCGAGGCGGGAGAGAAGGTTAGCTTCATATTGTTGTTTCCTGTATGGTCGTCATTGCGAGGCGCAACACAGCCAAGTGTACGCAGGCTGCGCCTGCTATGGCGCCGAAGCAATCCAGTCTGCGTTTGCGACTCCCGGATTGCTTCGCTTCGCTCGCAAGGACGAAAAACTACGCCGCGACGATATGCTGCCGCTGTGTACCGAGGCCGTCGATGCCGAGCGTCATGACATCGCCGACGTTGAGGAAGCGCGGCGGCTTCTTGCCGGAGCCGACGCCGGGCGGCGTGCCAGTCACGACCACATCGCCGGGCAGCAGCGTCAGGAACTGCGAGACGTAGGAAATCAGCTTCGGCAGCTTGAAGACCATGGTCGCGGTCGAGCCGCTCTGCTGGCGTTCGCCGTTGACATCGAGCCACATCTTCAGGTTATGCGGGTCCGGGACCTCGTCCTTGGTGACCAGCCAGGGCCCAAGCGGCCCAAAAGTGTCGTGCGATTTGCCCTTGGTCCAGGTGCCGCCGCGTTCGAGCTGGTAGTTGCGCTCGGAGACGTCGTTGCCGATGCAGTAGCCGGCAACGTGATTCATCGCGTCGGCCTCGCTGACATACTTGGCCCGGGTGCCGATCACGAAGCCCAACTCGACTTCCCAATCGAGTTTGGTCGAACCGCGTGGCTTCTCGACATTGTCGTCAGGCCCGCAGATCGAGGTCAGCGCCTTCATGAAGAAGATCGGTTCGGTCGGAAGCTGCATGCCGGCCTCGGCGGCGTGATCGGCATAATTCAGCCCGATCGCGACCAGCTTGTTGACGCCTGCGACCGGCGCACCCATGCGAACGCCCGACGGGACGCGCGGCAGCTCGCTCGCATTGATCGCGGCGAGCCGCTTCAGGCCGTCAGGCGAGAGAATGTCGCCGGTGATGTCGTTTACCTGCGCCGAGAGGTCGCGGACGTGGCCGTCCTTGTCGAGCAGACCGGGCTTTTCGCGGCCAATTTCACCGAACCTCAGGAGCTTCATGGGCGTCGCCTCCGCTTGTTGAGGGGAGTGTTGTGGAACAGGATCTTGCCGATTTCAACCGCTCCAAAGGTCCATGGAGCCGGCCTGCCGCCGCTCACGCCGCCATGTACTTGAAGCTATCGCCCTCGCGCATGATGTGGCCGGCGGCAAAATGGCCGCCGATGGTCAGCACCGGCTTGTCGGCGAAGCGCGAAAACAGTTGCTGGCGTGTCTTCGCGGCCTGCACGCCGTCGGAGTCGGCGAGTGACGACCAGCCGAGGTGGAACATCTGAACGGGGTGGTGGGCAACGTCGCCGGTCAGCAACCCCTCTTCACCGGCTGACTTGATGTGGATGCTCATATGGCCGGGGCTGTGTCCCGGCGTCGGGATCATGGTGATCTCGTCAGTGAGCTTGTGATCGCTCGGGATCAGGTCGACGAGGCCAGCATCAGCCACCGGCTTCACGGAATCCTCGAACACTGCGGCGTGCGTCGGGTCGGCGCATTGGCCTTCCAGTAGTCGTATTCGGTCTTGCCGAACACGTAGCGCGCGTTCTTGAAGGTCGGCACCCATTTGCCGCCGACCAGCTTCGTGTTCCAGCCGACGTGATCGACATGCAAATGCGTGCACAGCACCATGTCGATGCTGTCTGGCGGATAGCCGGCTTCTGTCATGTCCTCGAGGAACGGTTTCTGCAGATTGTTCCAGGTCGGGATGTTGCGGCCTTGCTTGTCGTTGCCGATGCAGGTGTCGACCACGATGCGCTGCTTCGGCGTCTCCAGGATCAGCGAGTGGATTGAAAGGATCAGCTTGCCATCCTCAGTGGCGAACTTCGGGGCCAGCCAGGGCAGCTTCCTGACCTCGTCATAGGTCGCCTGCGGCAGCAGGAAGCGCGAGCCGCCGACGGCCTCGAGCTCGACGATTTTTGTGATCTTGACGTTGCCGACCTTCCAGCTCATGCGCCGCTCCATTGCTTTTCGTTGGCCGCAGGATGCGGGGTTTGTCTCACCCGCGCAAGCCTGCCGGGCGACGAGCGCATTGCGGTTTCAGCAAGCCTATCTTGCCGGCGCGGCAACCTTCTCCTTCCTGCGCTGGCGGATCACGAAATCCGCGCCGCAGGCGAGCCGCGAGGTCGTCGGTGTCGCTTCATCCAGCACCCGCCAGAACGGCGTGATCTCGCTGAGCTTCGCGCCGCCCTGGTGAGCTTCCCAGGCAGCTTCGGCGACGGTGCGGAGATGATAGCCCGTCGTGATCGGGCAGGTCACCTCGGCCTTGTATTTTCGTGCGAGCTTTTGGCGCAGCGTCTTCACGTCAATGCTTCGGCCCGCGGGAATGGCGCGGATGAAGGCGTCGACGATGCGCGCCGTCGGCACCAGCATGATCTCGCCGGCCTTCATGCCGGCGATGTTGATCGGCGCCGGCTTGACCTCATGCGGCCGTGGATCGTTGAGACGGTCGGTCCAGCTTTTGTTCGCCATGGTTCCTCCGCGCGAGAGTCTAGATCAACGGCAGGCAAATATCGGACAGCAGTTCGGTCGGCGCGGTGTCGCGCGGGCTGTTGAGATATTCCTCGAACACCGGTGCATCCGCGGGCTCGCGTCCCGAGCGCATCAGCCAGTCGCCGTAGAGCCACTGGTAGGCCGCGCGCATGTCGGCGTAGGGGCCCTTGTGGCGCAGCACGGCGTAAGGGCCGGCAGCGATCTCGGTGCGCTTCAATGGTGCTTCGAGCGCGAAGCTGCCCGGCAGGATGACGCCGGCGCGCGATTGCAGCTCGGCCTCCGCAACCGAATCCGGGTCATCGAAGAACACGCCGAGCGAACGCATCTCGGGCACCAGCAGGTTGCGCCCGCCAAGCCAGCTATAGAGCGTGTCGAACGCCCTGCCGATCTGCATGTAGGAGCCGGCGTGATCGACGCTGACGATCTCCGTGCGCGGCATGTCCTTGATGACGACGTCATACATCGCTCGTCTCTCCTTCGTTTGATCTGGTTGAAACTGCGTGTGGCTGCCCTGCTTGCGGTATTGCGCCGGCGGCATGCCGTAGACCGCGGCAAAGACGCGCGTGAACGAGTGCAGGCTCTTGTAGCCCGATCGTTCCGCGACCTCGGCGACCGGCATTGCTGTCTGCGCGAGGAAGCCTGCGGCGCGATGCAATCGCAATCGTTTCACGGTTGCGGCGATGGTCTCGCCGTACATCGCATGATAGATGCGGTGCCAGTGATAGGGCGAGAGACAGGCGATTTCGGCGAGCCTGTTGAGGTCGATGTCGTCGTCGAGGTGATCGTAGATATGCGCCGTCACCCGGTTGAAGCGGACTTCGTAGGCGGCGCGGCCGTTGTTTGCGGTCATGGGTGTCTCGTCAGTTCACGACGAGACACCTAGCATAATCCGATTTGACCGATCTTGCTGAATTGCGCCTACTTCGCGCAGTCGACGATCACGGTCCCCATCTTGGTGCCGGCCTCGACCGCAAGATGCGCGTCCACGGTCCTGGCCAGCGGAAACTGCGCCGAGACGTTGTGGATGCGCCGTCCGCCGGCAAGCCATTCCAGCATGCCCTGCTGCGCCTTGCGCTGCAGCGGCATTGGCGTCAGCGGCAGCTGCATGCCGTAGATCGTGATTGTCTTGCTGGTCAGCGTGCGCACATTGATCTGCGGTTCGGCATTACCGCGCGAG
>CAWHQY010000013.1:0-422890 GCA_963831505.1 uncultured Alphaproteobacteria bacterium
TCCCGACCGGTGGCTTGGCAGCGGGCGGCATCATCTTGTGTCGCCGTCGATGCGCTCGCGGTGGTCGGTAGCAATTCGCCGATCCGGGTTGAGCGTAGCAATCAGGGCGCGGTGCATTTCGAGGACACATCACCAACGGCACTTTCAACGCCGGGTTCGCCGCGATCGTGGCCGCGCCAATTTCCAGCCCGTTCAAACGGATTCTATCGTCATGAATTGTTGTTGACTTGAGTTGGTCGCTGAGGGCGGCAAGCGGTGCCGTCAGTTGCATCACGAGTGGGATTACATGGTGACGCCGATGAGCAGCGACAAGCAAGCACTACTCGACCGCATCAAGATCCGGCAGGATGAACTTGCAGCCGAGACCGCTGCGCGGCAGTCGCGCAACAGCAGCCGATGGACAAAACCGATCAGCTATTATCTTTCTCGGCTACGATCTCGCCGCAGGGAATGCGTTGTGCGCGGAGGCGGAGGCGCGTTTCCGCGAGGAGGATGAACGCCGCGAGCGGCAGCAGACCCGCGAGGCAGGCTCGACACCATGCCGCGGCCGATGTGATCGAGTTGCCGAAATTTTTTCGGACATGAACGAGACTACGTGAACGTCATAACCGCCAATCTCAAGGACTGCGCCGCCGATGAAAGTTGAAGTGCAAGACGTTCGCGAGCTGGTGATGGCGCTACCGCATAAGGAACGGATGGCGCTGCTGATCATGGCCGCGATCGAGAACCGACAAGACGCGCTGCCCGTCGTTGCGGCCGTGGTCAGGTTGGCCGCGATCATGGCAAAAGGCATGTCGCTGGAAAATCGATATGCGATTGCGGAGCGCATGCGAACAGCGGCCGATGGAATCGAGCGGCTGAAGCAGCCGGTTATTGAGTGGGTCAAGTGAAATCATCAGGAGGCGTGCCAACCCGCTGGTGACGATGGAGCCCGATGATGCCGCCTTGCTTGCATCGTCGGGCTCCGCTTTTCCGGAAGAGGAAAGCGTCGAGGAAGTGATCAAGAGCTTCTCGGGGTGGCGGGGACATCGCAAGAATTACTTACGGACGGCGACGGTCCCGCGCCATGATCTTCGATTGTTGCAACCAAGAAATACATTCACGCGAGAAAAACATTCGTGACGAAAAAACCAAATTTCACCCTGGTCGGATCGGCAGCAACCGGCACACCGCCACGTCAATTGCGCCAACCCGGTGCCAGCCTGTGGGCCGCCGTGCTCGACCAGTACGACATCGCGGACGCGGGCGGCGTCGAGACGCTGATGCAAATTTGCGAGGCGGCGGACCGTGTCGAGGAGATCGGCAGGCAGATCAGTGAGGAGGGGTTGACAATACGCACGAAGAGCGGCCCGAAAGAGCACCCGTTGCTGAAGATTGAGCTTGGTCTGCGCAGTTTCATCACACGCAACTTGCAGCGCTTGGGCATCAACGTCGAGCCGCTGAAGTCGCCGGGGCGGCCGGGACGGCCTGTTGGCTGGAAGCCCGATGGTCACTAACCGCACACCACGCCGACCCTCCGGCAAATTCCGCATCACGCCGCGCGCCGTCGAAATCTTTGACCACCTGCAGACTGCCGATGAAGACGGTTGCGGCTGCTACCTGATGCTCAACACGAAATGCACGGTCTGCATCGATCGGCTCTATCTGGAACAAGAATTGCGCGCCGAGTTGGGCCTCACCAAGCCGTATCAATTTCCCACCCTCGTCCATCCTGACGAGGCTTGCCCCTGCACACCGAACAGCGGCGGCGCGATCTGGTGGCCGACCGCACAGGACGTGTATCGCGCGCTCGCGGAAGCAGCGGGATACGAGCTGCGATGACATCGAAACCCGACGACGAATTGCCATCGAGATCGTGGTCGCGCTGATCGTTACGGTGGTTCTGCTTTTGATGTTCGCGATGGTGGGTTGATCATGCACCGCTATAGTCCGGCCGATCGAGCGATCCGATGGATCGAGGAGCACTGTAGAGCCCGCAGCGGCAACGGGCGGCTCACCGTGCTGTCGGATGCCGACTGCCGTGCGATCCGCCTGCTCTGCGATGGTGCAGCCGTCGAGGTCGGCGAGCCGCTGCAGACCTATCTCACCGCGTACCGTGCGGCGTTGGCGCGCTCATGAGCAAGAACTGCAAACGTCCGGTCTTCGCCATGGCGGCTGGCGGCGCATTAGACCTAAGAATCCCTACGTTTTTTCCGCCTTTCGACTGCCAAGCGAAGGCGCTCAGGTTCGGTGTAAAGCCTTTCGAACATCGCCTCAGCGAAGTCCACCAGTTCCTCCGCATCCTTCTGTTCGAGAGTACCGGCGTGAGCACCATCGTTTCCGTCTTCACGAATACAATCTGAGAGCTGTTGAAGCTCGATCGCGAGCAGCCCGTTGTTGAACAGCCATTCCAACCTTGGAGCCAGGTCGCGTCGTGTTCTGCGATTTAAGCCTGGGGTGAATTGTTCTGGTAGGAGAGGCTTTGTTGCAAGGTCAATTGCAAGGCGCAGCATTGCGGCTGCAGCATTCCAAGCTCGAACGGTCATGCATGCTGCGGCCTCGTTGAACGCCGCCGCAACCTCAGGCTTGGTGAACTCGGGCGCTTGGGCACGCGCTTTGTCGATCAGATTTACATAACCTTCGATCTCAAAATGATTGTTGAGGGAATCTGGGAACTTGGTGGGCGGATTGCTTCTCAGAAAATCCCCCTCCTCGTACTCCTTTTGCGCAATGACGAAAACAGTTGATCGATGGCAGTTTCTGCAAATCGAAAAGGCCTCATACCAGCGTTGCCAGTTGTACTGAGTCGTCGTTGGCAAGGTGCTCAAGACATCAAAAGTCATCCAAGTTCGAGCCGCAACGGGGGCAATTGCTCACTAATTCAGCCACGACAAATCCCCATCACACCTTTGATTCAATCGATCACCGGATACTCGAACGCCACGCCCTCCGGATCGTGCTCGGCAAACCAGCGATCGGCAGCGTCGGCGTCGGCGAAGACCTTCAGATGGTCGACGTCGCCGACGTCGGCGGCGGTGTTCACATAAATCCAGACCGTCATGCGTGATCCCTCATCTGCTTTTCGGACGGCCCAGCTTTGGCCGAGGGGGGCGATCTTGAGGATCTAAAGCGACGACCGTGAGCTGGACGTTCAAGGCTTTAAAGACCTTGAACAGACGACTAAGCTGGGGGTCAACCTCGCCGTTGAACGTGTGATAAAGCCGGTCCCGGCGTAAGTCGGCGTCCCTCGCTAGAGCCTGAACATTTTGCGCTCGTACGACCGTTTTTATCGCTGATAGAATTTCAGCAAAATCACCGTTGGCAAACGCATGCGTCAGGTATGTCGCGATAGCTAGCTCATTATCTCTAAACATCTTTTTTGAATCGCCGCCCGCTGGGACCTCGACCTCCATCGATGTTTCGTGAGCGTGTGGCTTGTGGGTAACAGCCATTTGAGGGAATCTCGCTATACTGCGGCTATCAAATTACGTGGCCGCAAGGGAATGAAGTCTATGAAGAAGGTTATACTCGCAATCGCTACCGTGGCGGCAATGACCGTCTCTGCGTCTGCGGCGGACCTCGCGGCACGCCCGTATGCCAAGGCTCCTCCCCCAGTAATGGCTCCGAGCTGGACTGGTTTTTACATCTTCGGCGGTGTCGGCGGCGGGCTCTGGGATGCGAATACCGGGGCATTCAACACCGCGACAGGTACTTGCCTTGTCTGCATTAACAACAAGCAGGGTGGCGACGGTTGGTTCGGTACAGTCGGTGCAGGCTATGATTGGCAGTTCAATAGCCGGTGGGTTTTTGGTGTTTTGGCCGATGGCCAATTTGGCAGCCTCAAGGGAAGCGAAAGCGTAGGCGCAGTGGGCGTAGGCGGAGTGGTCTTCAGCCAGAAGCTTGAGGATACCTGGGCAGTAGGCGCTCGCCTCGGCTACTTGGTAGCGCCGAATGTGCTTTCGTACGTTAATGGCGGTTACACCGGGGCCAATTGGTCGGGTGCGACGA
The DNA here is from genome assembly GCA_963831505.1 of uncultured Alphaproteobacteria bacterium. GTDB lineage: Bacteria > Pseudomonadota > Alphaproteobacteria > Rhizobiales > Xanthobacteraceae > Bradyrhizobium. The sequence goes on from CAWHQY010000013.1 coordinate 3,988, forward strand.
TTGTTGGTGCGCTCAACGGTGCGCCGTTTGGTGCCCACACTAACAGCTTCAGCACCCAGGGATGGTTCTTGGGCGGCGGCGTCGAGAACAATCTGGATATCTTCGGTATCACGGCTCCAGGCTGGTTCATGAAGACCGAATATCGCGGTGCCTATTACCAAAGTAAGAATTCCGATTGGCTTAACGACGGCACGAACACGCTGGCTGGCATTAGCACAAGCTTCAAGCCTTTCGTGCAGACTATCAGCACCTCAATGGTCTATCGCTTCAACTGGAGCGGCCCGGCGGTCGCCAAGTACTGATCTCCTTCCTGTACTCAAAACCTGAAAGCCTCGGCGCAAGCCGGGGCTTTTTTGTTGACTTGTGGATTCAGATGCTTAGCCGCGCGGGCGGTACGTCGGCCCCGCACTTGCCGCACGCGGAGCAGGTGAACTGCGGCTCGATGTCGGACAGCCTCGCATCGTCAGGCCATGGGTCGCGCTGATCGCGATCGAATGGCTACACCGATAGTCGGCGCAATAGATGAGCAGACCGGGCACGCCGGAGGTGCGCATCTGGGCAAAGGTGATCTTCTGGGGCCGGTCGGGCATGCCCCATGATTCCGCAGGCCGATCGTCAGCGCAGATCATCAATCCCTTGGGACGCGGAACTTTGATCGGCAACAGCCAGTCCTGGGCGCGACGGAGCGCCATTTGCGGGCTGCTCTCTGAGCTTTCGGTCAATTACTGACCTGGCGCGCTTTACGGCCATGCCGGGGAGACGCGTCTTCACTCGCCCTTGTATGTCCTTTCCGCCGATCTGGAATTGGAAACGGTACAGGCCCGGGTCGTCGGTCGGCCCGATTACGAAGGCTACACCCTTGTGCATCATGCGGCGGTTGGGAGGCATGCCGAAGGCCTATCCGGATTCGGAAACCACGAAAACGCGATATGTGGTTCGAAACCGGACCAGGGTGTTCCGGATACGACACGCCGCGAAGGATCGCGGCGGAGAGGATGGTGGCTGCGCGGCGCGTTCAAATCGGTCGGCCCGGCACCCCGGCGAGGGTCTTTTCGGATCGCACCTGGTACTCGGTTGAGTGAATTTTCGGCGCAAGCTGACCTAGTCTAGACGCAAAAACGTTCTACAAAACGTTCTACATCGATCCACGCCAAATTTTTAAGTGATTGAAATCTAATATCAAAATCGAACGAAAATTGCGGATCGGCTCCGCTAGGGAGCGCCAAAATCCCCGGAAACACCTCGTTCTTTCGGCATTTCCCGCAAGGTTGCCTTTGCCTTAACTCTTGGAATTCCACCGCGCCGATGAAATTCCGAAAGCGCGATCCCGTCGTCAGAAAGGATCAAACCGGATCGTTCTGAGCGACCAGTACAAGCGCCATCCGGTCGCGCGCGCGCCCCGCAAGAGCGCCCTGCCTGAAGCAATAAAGTTGCCCCGCGCCTTGCAAATACCACCCGGGCTCTATATATAGGCGTGGTTCGCTTAGCCGCTGTGCCTTGTTGAATGGGCCCGCGGGCTCCTCTTCCAAAGACATCGACGAAGTTGAATTTGGCTCGTGTGACTGCCACGCGAGATGCGCAAATGCGCTTTGGAGATAGAGAATGGCGACAGGTACGGTGAAGTGGTTCAATGGCCAGAAGGGCTTCGGATTTATCCAGCCAAATGACGGCGGCAATGACGTGTTCGTGCACATCAGCGCGGTCGAACGGGCAGGTCTTTCGGGACTAGCCGAAGGCCAGAAGGTTACGTTCGAAATCAAGCAAGACAAGATGCGGGGCAAGAGCAGCGCGGAGAATCTCGCGCTCGCCTAAGGCCCGTCGCGCCTTTCCACGGATGTACTGGAAAGGTGCAATGCCCGCTCGACCCCTGAGGTTGAGCGGGTTTTCGTCGTGTCAGCGCGGGAGAGAACATGGTCAGCAAGAAGTCAGGTGTCCCTTCTCCCGAAAGCATCGCCCGAGCCAACCGACAAAGGGTCGCTCATGAGGAGGGGCGAAAGGCGATGGCAGATGTCGAACTGCAGGCGACTGCCGTCCGCGCGAACATGGCGCGTTTGCGCGCTTTGAGAGAAGCGAAAGAAGCAAATGCGCAAGAGATCGAAATGACTGCCGACGCGCCCAAGGCCAAGACGGCGCGCAAGAAACGAGTCCGTCAGTAGCCCGGCCTTGTATCTGCCGAAGCCGGCCGACACCTTCACGATTCGATGTGCCGTGAGACGTCGAACGGACACGCCCTCGGCCGCACATGGCGACCCGGGCCGGACTTAACATTTGTTGGGGTTCGACCTTCGCGAGGTGGCTAAGTTCCCGATCGGGGGGACCCCATCATGCAGGACATGAAGACACATCTCGAGAAGCTGCGCGCCGACGCCGCCGAGTGTGCGCTTATCAGGGACCTGGCGACCGATCCCCGGAAGCGAGAGCTCTTCACCCGACTGGCAGAACACCTGAGCATCCTGGCCACCGAGGTAGAGGCTGCGATCGCGGCCGGGCTCGGCGGCAAGGAAGGGACCTAAAGGCCGCCGCGCGGGTTTATTCTGGCGTTGTGTGAATTGAAGCACACCGGCACAACGCGACTCACGGTAGGTTTGGGCTGCCGTCCTTGGGCGGCGTTTCCTCCCTTAACTTGGCGCCCGCCGCAAATGGCGGGCTTCTTTTGCGGTTTTCGGGTGGAAACGCGGGGAAAGGCCCCCTCCGCCACCGGGCGGCGATATGCTTGTCGCGGGCGGCTGGCCTCCCAAATCCCGCTGCGATTTTGCTTGAGCCGGACGCGCCGATCGCACCAAAACACCGTCGCGTTTCCGTTCATGAAAGCTGCGGCCCGATGTCTGACCCTGGCCCCCGCGCCGACGGCGCCCGTGTCCTTGCCGATCTCAACGCGCTCCGTGCCATCGGCACCTACAAGACCGGCGTGCACAAGCCGACTTTTTCCGACGCCCACATGCGCTCCCTGGAATGGCTGGCCGCTCAATTGCCCGATGCACATCTCACGGCTGAAATCGACGGCATCGGTAATGTGCTCGGCACAAGCACCAAGGCCGGCCCAAAGCTGCTCGCCGGCTCGCACCTCGAAAGCCAGAACCATGCCGGCTGGCTCGACGGACCGCTCGGCGTCGTCTATGCGCTCGAAGCCGCGCGCGTGCTCAACGGCGATCCTGGCATCGACGGCGCGGTCGAGGTCGCCTCATGGTGCGACGAGGAAGGTCATTTCGGCACCTTCCTCGGCAGCCGGTCGTTTGTCGGCGCCGTCACGGAGGCCGACATCGACGCCGCGCGCGACCGCAACGCCGATCGGTCGATGCGGCAGGCGCTGGCGGCCGTGGGTCTTGCCGGCAAACCACGCATCACGGCCAGCGGCCGGCACATCGGCTATCTCGAGGCCCATATCGAGCAGGGCGAGCGGCTGGAAACCGGTGGGCTGAAGATCGGCATCGTCACGTCGATCGTCGGCATCTGGCAATACCGCGTCACCTTCACCGGCGAACAAAACCACGCCGGCACCACGCGGATGGAAATCCGCAAGGACGCGGGGCTTGCGCTGGCGAAATTCTGCGTCGCCATCGACGAGAGCTTTCCAAAGCTCTGCGGACCGCGCACGGTCTGGACCACCGGCCGCATCACCCTCGATCCCGGCGCCCCCAGCATCATTCCCGGCGGCGCGGAAATGCTGTTCCAGATCCGCGACGACAATTCTGCCGTGATCGAGCGGCTGGAAGACGAGCTCCACGGCATGGCCGCCGACATCACCGCTCAGGGCCGGGTCGGCGTCGTAGTCGAATGCATCCGCATCGGGGCGCCTGCGCTGATGAACGGCGCCTTCCAGGACGCGATAGAAGCCGCTGCCAGGACTCGCGCCGGCCGCAAGTCGGCGCGCATGCCGAGCGGCGCCGGCCATGACGCCCAGGTGCTCTCCGCCATCATGCCGGCAGGCATGATGTTCGTGCCCTCGATCGGCGGCATCAGCCATCACTGGACGGAAAACACCGCCGATGCCGACATCGTCACCGGCGCGGAGGTGTTCGTCGAGACCTGCCGTCTCCTGCTGCGACGCGCGGAGCGTCCGAACGCGGGTTCCTGAAGGTTTTTTTGGTTTCGACGCAAAGCCGCTTTAGGCTATCTTCCGCGTAAATGGAGGAGCTGACCTATGCGTGTTGTTCTGGCGGCGGCAATCGTCGCCTCGCTGGCTGTGCCTGCGTTCGCACAGCAGTCCCACATGCCTCAATATGGCGAGACGGACAAGGATAAGACCGCTTCCCAGAAGGCGGCCGACAAGGCTGCCGCCGAGGCCTACAAGCGCTCGCTCAGCGCCATTCCCGACAAGGGGCCAAGCGATCCCTGGGGAACCGTGCGCAGCACCGACGCGCCGAAGCCCGCGGCGACGGCGACCAAAACTGCCAAATCCAAGGCCAAGACTGGCAGCGCCGAAGCCAAAGCCGGCAGCGCCGAAGCCAAGCCCCAGTGAGCGCTCCGCGGCGCTCCCCTTACGCGATGCGATTGAAGTGCCGACGCCCCCACGGGACGATCGACCAGATTCGCTCGTGCAGATAATACCAGGCCACCTTGGTGATGATCTCGAGTCCCGCGATCGAGCCTGCGACCGCGACCCGGCCGGTCATGAACCAGCTGATGGCAAAGGTGTCGATGGTGCCCAAGGCGCGCCAGCTAACGGCCTTCAGTACCGATCTGGAATGGGTTTCTGCCCCCTGAAACAAAATCACCCGGAGTGCCTCCCTGCTGGACACGGTGGCTTCTCAACAAGCACGAACCGACCTTCCCGTTCCGCTTGTCATAATCCCGCTCGATGGACAGGGGAACCGGATACATGCATTTTGACCTTGAGAAACTCCGGAAAAGCAGTTGATTTGACTGACCAATCACTGGATTCGCTGCCAGCGGGGGCTTTGGTCCCGCTTTTTTTCTGCGAAAGGACCTGAGATGAGATTCCTTGCCGCCATGGCGGCCATTTGCGCGATGACCGGGACTGCGTATGCGGAAAGTCAGGATTGCAAGACGCTCACGGACCCGGCCGCACGTCTGACTTGTTATGACAAGATCAATCCGCCGATCGCGACCTATCCGATCCCGTTGCCGAGGCCGGCACACAACATTCCGCTGACGCGGCCCGATGGAACGCCCGGCAGCACCGGCGGTTCGGACAGCGGCGATGACGCGATGGTGAGCGCCAGGATGAACGGCATCTGCCGCGGTTGCTGATGCGCGCCCGCTCGCCTGGTTTTGAGCTTTGTTCGCCGGGCTGTTTTGGGCGAGACAGCCATTGATCGGAGCGCGGCGCATGTGCGACGAAACGTCGTCGCGCGCAAGACGTAGTCTGGTTCGAAAAATGGTCTATCTGCAATTCGGATGAACCTGCTTGAATCCCTTCCCACCGTGCTCGGTACGGCCGCGGTCGCCCCCGCGCTGCTGATCCTGTGGCTTGTGGTCGCCGCGGGCGAGCGTCCCGGCCCGCCGCTGAAAGTCTGGACAGCGTTTGCGCTTGGCGCGGCGAGCATCCTCCTGCTCGGCCTGATCCGCGCGCCGTTCGCCAGCCTGTTCGGCGCTCCGGCCAATCTGTGGCTCGCACAAGCGCAGCATTCGGTGTTTGGCGTCGCCCTGCCGGAAGAGATCGTGAAGATCCTGGTCATCGCCGGCGTCTCGATGCGTCGCCGCCCGTTCGCCGATCCCATGGACACTGTGGTCTATGGCGCCGCCGCAGGCCTCGGTTTTGCCGCTTACGAAAACCTCGCTTATCTCGTCCAGCATGCCGAAATGTGGCGTTCGCTAGCGGCGCTACGCAGCGTGCTGACCGTGCCGTTTCACGGCGCGCTCGGCGTCATCGCCGGCGCCTATCTTGCGATCGCCCGCAGCGGCACTGCGCTCGGCGCGCATCGCTTGCACCGCGATTGGGCCCGCATCTCCAGTTATGCCCTGCTGGTCGCCGGTCCCGTCGCGCTGCATGCGGGCTTCGACTTTCCGCTGCTGATGCTGCAGAAGGACCCCGGCCTCGATCCGAACGCGCGGCTCTGGCTCGGACTGGCCAGCATCCTGATCGGCTTCTCCTCGATCGGCTTTGCGATGCGGCTGGTGCGGCGCGTCGCGCGCCACCATGCCCCGCGCACCGATCTCGACCGCGAGCGGTTGAGCCAGCTCCGCAAGATGTGGGCGGTGCTGGTCGGCGGCGGCGGCGCGGGCTTCATCGGCCTCGTCTTCGTGCTGACCTCGGTGCACCACTGGCTGCTCAATCCCGACCGCAACCTCGCCTTCGTGCTGATACCGATCGGACTCGCCTCGATCGGGCTCGGCTGCGCCCTCTTGGTTGTCACCACAGCGATCTACGTTGCCGGCCGCAACCGGATGCGGACCACGACAGAGGGCTTTTCGTCGGTGCCCGGTCGCGGCTAAGATCGACCCGATCCGGCGTGCCGGCAGCGGGAGAACTCCCATGACCCTTCCTGACGAGTTGAACAAACTGCAATCGAAGATGAGTGCTGCGGTGCGCGAGCATTGGAAGGCCTTCCTGTTCGAGGGCATCCTGCTGGCGATCCTCGGCCTCGCCGCCATGATCGTGCCGCCGCTGGCGAGCCTTGCGGTCACGATCTTCCTCGGCTGGATGTTCCTGGTCACCGGTATCGCCGGGCTGGTGCTCTCGTTCTGGGCGCGCGCGATGCCGGGCTTCTGGTGGTCCCTGATCTCGGCAGCGCTGGCGGTGCTGGCCGGCGGCATCCTGCTGGCGCGCCCGATGCAGGGCGTGCTCACGCTGACCATCGTCGTCGGCGCCTATTTCCTCGCCGAAGGCGTCACCACCATCATGTACGCGCTGGAGCACCGCCGCGAATTGTCGGAGCGGTGGTCGTGGCTGCTGGTCGCTGGCCTGATGGACATCCTGATCGCCTTCTTCATCATCGCCGGCCTGCCCGGCTCGGCGGAATGGGCGATCGGGCTTCTGGTCGGCATCAATTTGCTGTTCGGCGGCGCGACCCTGATCGGCATGGCGCTCGCGGCCCGCAACGCCGCGCCCTGAATAGTATTCGCAAACAACAGGCTAAAGCGCGACGATGAAAATCATCGCGCTTTTGGGGTGACAAGGCCGAAGCCCTGCGCTAAGAGAGCGCCCATGATCAACCGCGCCACCAGCTATTTTTGGTATTTTGGCTACGACAGCTCGCTGGCGGTGGGAGGATCGCGCTCAATCTGAAGAATTGCAGCAAGAAGTCCGAACAAGCCGCCAGATCCTGGCGGCTTTTTGTTTGGCCGGCAGGTTCGTTAAAAAACAGGAGCCCGCCGTGTTGAGCACCACAGACGACCTACGCATCCGTGAACTGAAGGAACTGAGTACGCCGGAGGAGGTCATGCGTGAAATTCCGCGCACCTTGACCGCCACCCGCGTCACGATGGGCGCGCGCAACGCCATCCACGCGATCCTGGGCGGAACCGACGACCGCCTGCTCGTCATCGTCGGCCCCTGCTCGGTCCACGATCCCGACGCCGCTATCGACTATGCCACCCGTCTCGCCGGGCTGCGCGAGCGCCTCGCCGACCGGCTCGAGATCGTCATGCGGGTCTATTTCGAGAAGCCGCGGACCACCGTCGGCTGGAAGGGGCTGATCAACGATCCCGATCTCGACGGCAGCTTCAACATCAACAAGGGCCTGCGGCTCGCCCGCAGCGTGCTCTCGGCCGTCAACAATCTCGGCCTGCCGGCCGGCGCCGAATTCCTCGATATGACCACGCCGCAATACCTCGCCGATCTCGTGGCCTGGGCCGCTATCGGCGCGCGCACCACCGAAAGCCAGATCCATCGCGAACTCGCTTCCGGGCTGTCGTGCCCGGTCGGCTTCAAGAACGGCACCGACGGCAACGTGCGCATCGCAGCCGAAGCCGTGAAGTCCGCCTCGCATCCGCATCATTTCATGGCGGTGACCAAGGGCGGGCGCTCGGCGATCGCCTCGACCTCGGGCAACGAGGACTGCCACGTGATCCTGCGCGGCGGCCGCGCCCCGAATTACGACGCCGCCAGCGTCGACGCTGCGTCAAGCGAGTTGCATCGCGCCGGTGTCAACCCGCGCCTGATGATCGACGCCAGTCACGCCAACAGCGGCAAGAAGCCGGAAAACCAGCCGAAGGTTGCAGCCGACATCGCCGGTCAGGTCGCGGGCGGAGAGCGGCGCATCATGGGCGTCATGATCGAGAGCCACCTTGTCGCCGGACGCCAGGATGTCGTGCCGGGCGTCGCGCTCACCTACGGGCAGAGCATCACCGACGGTTGCATCGACTGGGACACGACCGTGCCCGTGCTCGAGCAATTGGCGGACTCGGTCGCGGCAAGGCGGCAGGCGAAGCCCGGCAATTTCAAGGAAATTTCCGCGTGAACCGATGGCAGCGGGGCGCGTACATGCGTGCCCCGCGCCAGAACCAATGCGCTAAAGCGCGATGAGTTTAGGATGAATCGTCATCGCGCTTTAGCTCTTTGTTTGGGCACGATCTTTCAGGAAAACCGCTTCACACTTTTCCCGATCATGCCCTAGCAGCCCCGGCAGATGCTCTTGATCTTCTTGTCGAGGAGCGCGTCTTCCTTGTTCACGGGATTGTTCGGGTCGGAGAGGTTCTTCTCGTTCGGCACGTCGCCCGCACGCGGCTGACGGTGGCCGACAGGCGCCGGCGGCGGGCCGCCGCTATTTTTCGACATGCTCGAACTTCCGCCCTGCGCCATGGCCGAGGGCGTGCCGATAGCCATCAGGAGCGCCATTGCGATCATTGTTTTCTTCATGTTGCTCCTCCAGTCTCAAAAAATGCTACCCCTGCCAGCTTTGTCAGGATTGTGGCGGGTAGAGATGCACGTCACCGCAGTAGTCGGTGACACGATAGCGCGTTTCTGCACTTTCTTCACCTGAGCCGGCAAGAGAATCCTGTGGCGAAAGGTAGCTTGGGCCGACCGGCGACTTGCCCGCCCCGCCCGGAATATCAAGCACGTAATCCGGCTGACACAATCCGGACACCCTGCCCCGCAGGGTTCGCATCAATTCCTGGCCACGGGCGATGGTGGTGCGCAGATGCGCGGTGCCCGGCGCGAGGTCGCCGTGGTGAAGATAATAGGGCTTGATGCGGCATTCAACGAAAGCGCGCATCAGTTCCTCGAGCGCGGCCGGATCGTCGTTGACGCCGGCCAAAAGCACCGACTGGCTGACCATGGGAATGCCGGCGTCGGCCAACTGCGCGATGGCGGCGCGGGCGCTTGGCGAAAATTCGCGGGCATGATTGGCGTGCAGCGCGATCCAGGTGGTGGCCCCCTCGACCCTGAGCGCTGCAACCATCTCGGGACCGGTGCGCGCGGGATCGGCAACCGGCACGCGGGTGTGAAGGCGGATGATTCTGACATGATCGATGGCGGCGAGGTCGGCCATGATTTCGGCAAGGCGGCGCGGCGACAGCATCAAGGGATCGCCGCCGGTCAGGATGACCTCCCATATCTCGTTGTGCGCGCGGATATAGTCGAGCGCGGCCGTATAGGCCTGATCCGACAGCGCGCTCTCCTTGCCCGGTCCGACCATCTCGCGGCGGAAGCAGAACCGGCAATAGACCGCGCAGACATGCACGAGCTTGAACAGCACGCGATCGGGGTAGCGGTGGACGATGCCGGCCACGGGCGAATGGACGTCATCGCCGATCGGATCGGCGCGCTCGGAGGGTTGCGACACCAGTTCGTCCGTGCTTGGCACGAACTGCCGCGCGATGGGATCGTTGGGATCGCCGGCGTCGATGAGCGCTGCGATGTCAGGCGTCACCGCGACCGCATAGCGCGCGGCGACCTTCTCGAGCGCGGCGAGATCGGCAGCGCGCGCAAGGCCGTGGGCGACAAGCTCTTTCGGCTCGCGCAGCGTCCGTGCCGGATTGATCCCGCTCATCTTTCACCTGCCGGTGGTGTCCATACCACCTGATCGATCCGCAAAGCCCCGCTCGCCAGCATCACCAGCCGGTCAAAGCCGAGCGCGACCCCGCTCGCCTCCGGCATTTTTCCGACCGCGGCCAGAAATTCCTCGTCCAGCGGGTAGCGTTCGCCGTAGCGCCGCGACTTTTCTTCCATCGCCCGCGCAAAGCGGCGGCGTTGTTCGCCTGCGTCGGTCAGTTCGCCAAAGCCGTTGGCAAGCTCGACCCCGCAGGCATAGACCTCGAACCGTTCGGCCACGCGCGGGTCCGACGCCTTGGCGCGCGCCAGGGCTGCTTCGGGAATTGGGTATTCGAACAGGACGGTCAAGCGCCCCTGCCCAAGATTGGGTTCGATATGCTCGACCAACAGCTTGCTGAAGATATCGGACCAGGTGTCGTCATCGGCTACCCGCACCTTGCCGCGCGCGGCCGCGGCAAGCGCGGCGCGGTCGCCTTCGCCGCCCTCGACGGTTGCGAGCAGCTCGACACCGGCAAGGCGCTCGAATGCATCCGCCACCGTGAGCAGTTCCGGCTCGGCAAAGGGGTCGCAGACCTTGCCGCGAAAGCTGAACTGCCGGATGCCGGTCGCCTGCGCAGCATGGGCCGTCACCACGATGGTATCGGCCATGATGGCGTCGTAACCGCTGTCGGCGCGATACCATTCCAGCATGGTGAACTCGGGCAGATGAAGGTCGCCGCGCTCGCGGTCGCGAAATACCCGCGCGAACTCGAATATCCTGCTTTCGCCAGCCGCGAGCAGCTTCTTGCAGGCGAATTCCGGCGAGGTCCGCAAATAGCGCGTGGCACGGCTCCCATCGGCCCGCCAAAGCTCGGTGCGCGGCGCGTGCAGATGAGTCTCATTGCCCGGCGAAACCTGCAAAATCCCGGTCTCGACTTCGACGAAACCCTGTTCGGCGAACCAGGCCCGGACCGCCCGGGTCACCGCGCCCCGGGCGTTCAGGAACGGCCTGACATCGGCATGCCGCTCGGCCGACCACCAAGGCGAAAGGGCGTCGTCCGCGGCCATTAACCGGCCGCCCCAAAGACCAGTAAAAAGCTGGCGCAAGCAGTCAAAATCAGTATGTTGCGCCCCGAAACCGCTTTGGTGCCCGCCGGGCACCCTCCTCCTGCCGGGCGCAGGGTCAAAACATCAGGAAAAACAGCTTTGAGAGTCATCGCCAGTTCTATTCGCAAGGGCAACATTATCGAGCAAGACGGCAAGCTTTACGTTGTTGTCAGCGCCGAGAATATCCATCCCGGCAAGGGAACGCCCGTCAGTCAGATCGAAATGCGTCGAATCAGCGACGGGGTAAAGATCTCCGAGCGCTACAAGACCACCGACCAGGTCGAGAAGGCTACGGTGGAAGAGCGCAATTTCAACTATCTCTACGAAGATGGCGACGGCTTCCACTTCATGAATCCCGAGAACTACGATCAGGTCCAGGTGTCCAAGGCCATCGTCGGCGATGCTGCGGCTTACCTGCAGGAAAACATGGTCGTGAAGCTGTCGCTCCACGACATGAACCCGATCGCAGTGTCGCTGCCGCAGCGCGCTACCCTGGAAGTCGTGGACACGGAGCCGGTCACCAAGGGCCAGACCGCCTCCTCCTCCTATAAGCCCGCGGTGCTTTCGAACGGAGTCCGCACAGCCGTACCACCGCATGTTGCCGTGGGGACACGGATTGTAGTGATGACGGAAGACGGGTCTTACGTCGAGCGCGCAAAAGATTAAGCTGTCCTCCGGGGATTTTCTTTGCGCCGAGGGGCGACGCAGTGGCTGGGAAAGCTGTCGGACTCGTTTTGCGCCTACTGGTGGCCACCGCTCTGGCTCCAGCCGGCGCCGCGCCAGTTTCGGCTCAGACGTTCCAGACCCCCTCGATCTCGGCAGTCCGCGTCGAATGGCGTGCGGTGATCGACCAGCTCCGTTCGGAGCTTGATGCCGCGCCAGCCGCTGCCTCTAACTTTGCCTTCGCCAGCCGGCGCCACGTCAGCGCCTTCGACCCCAGATCGATGCCTGCGCTGGTACAACTCAACGGCGTTACCTCGCAGATTTTCAACGGCATCGGACGGAGCCCCGTGCCGGTGCTCCTGCCTTTCGACACCGCCTCCTATCTCGACGCCAGGCTGAACGGCATGGCGTCTCCCGCGCCGCTCACGCGCTACCAGGCAGATTTCCGCTCCGTCGATCTCTTCGATGCCGGACCGTCCGGGTACGACGCGGTGTTTTCGCTCGAGCCTGGAGCTGGAAGCGGCCTGCCTTCACGGACCTTTGCCAGGCCGATCGAGGTGCAAATCACGGGTTCGCTTCTGACCTACGACATCGCCGACCCGCAGGGTGGCAAGGGCGAGCCGGTCAAAGCGCTGGCCGCACAATATCCTGATATCCGCAGGTTCATCCGCGAAGGCTATGTGCGCTACGCCTTCACCCGTTTCGGCGTGCCCTATGTGGTTTCGATCCAGTGCCTCGACTCCGCCCCGCGGGCGCGGCGGCTGGCCTGCCGCGAAGCCTATCCGGTAGCCGAACGCTTCCTCAAAGCCCTGCGCATCGCGGGCGGCCGGCCCGCCCGGCCACGCTTCGACATTCCCGCCACGGTGGCGGACCGGCCAGGGGAGCGCTCGGCCGAGTTCACCTATCGTCCGCCCGGCGACATCATCACCGGCACCGGCTATCACCGCCAAAGCGGCCGCGCGGATTTCAACGCCTATTCGCAGATCCGCTTCCCGCTGGAAGCACCCGCCTTCATCCATTCGCAAAAGCGCCGCTCCGGCGACAAGTCGGATGCGCCCAACAGCCACTATCCCTGGCGGGACAATTTCTGCGAGGCCCGCAGCTTCAGCGTCGGCCAATGCGCCAACGGCTACGGCCATCAGGGCGAAGACGTCCGACCCGGCGCCTGTCCTGCCCGCGTCGAGGGCGGCTGCGATCCCAGGCAGCAGCCGGTCTTCGCGGTGCGCGACGGCGTCGTGATCCGCTCGCAGAAGCAGGAGGCCGCAACGCTTCAGATCAATACCCGCACCGAACATATCCGCTTCCGCTACATGCACATGAATCCGTCGGCCATGGATGCCGACGGCGTGCTGAACGGACGGCGGGTCGCCGAAGGCGAGAAGATCGGCGTGGTCTCGAATTATCTCGACCATCCGAACGGCACCACGCGCCACCTGCATTTCGACGTGCAGGTGTTCACCCGCGACGGCTGGATCTGGGTCAGTCCCTACGTCACCCTGGTGTCGGCCTATGAGCGGCTGATCCATGGCCGCGGCCGCGAGATCGGGCCGGAGATCGCAGCAGCGCCCGAGGTCGCGCGCGCCAAGCCGGAAAACGTGGTGGTGCACCCGGACATGACGGAAGGCGCGGAGAACTAGACCTCGTGGTCGGGCACTCCGGGGCGCTCGGCCTCGCGCCTCTGCCTAAGACGCCGCCGCGCTGGCGGAATTCGGCCGGGCCGGCGGGGTCCAGCGATAGGCCACGCCGTAGCGGTTCCAGACATTGATGACGGAAACCGCCGAGGTGAGATAGAGCAGTTCCTTCTCGGAAAATTCCGAACTCGCCTCGGCATAGACCTCGTCGCTGACACCGTTGCCGAGCACCGTCAACGCTTCGGTCCAGGCCAGCGCCGCGCGCTCGCGTTTGGAGAATTGCGGCGCCTCGCGCCACACCACCACCAGATTGATCTTGTCCTGGGGAATGCCGAGCCTTTCCGCCTCGAGGATGTGATATTGAACGCAGAAGGCGCAACCGTTGATCTGCGAGGCGCGTATCTTCACCAGCTCGAGCAGCTGCTTGTCGAGGCCCACCTTGCCGGCAAGCCTGGCCATGGCCAGCACGGCGTCGTAGATGTCGGGCGCGAGCTGCTTGAACTGGCTGTTTTCCTGGCGGGCATGCGACATGCTGAATACTCCTCTATTATAAGAACCCTGATTTATTATAAGAGCCCTTATATGATGCGCAAGAATTCCACCCCGATCATATCGCGGCGATCCGCGAGGCCTGCCGCACGGCCAAAGGCCGGTTCCGCAAGCAAATCGCACGGCCGGAAATCGGCCGCACTCCCGGCGATCGAGCCGCCACGACCGGGCCAGGGCAAGCGTGGCGAACAGGGCTATTTCGGCTATCTTCTGCGGCAGGCCGCAGCCGCCGCGAGGCTGACGCTGGAACGCGCGCTCTCGGAACTGGGCGCCACGCCACCGCAATTCCTTGTGCTGACCATGCTGAAGGCCTATCCGGGGCTCTCGGGCGCCGACCTTGCCCGCGTGGCCCTGCTCACGCCGCAGACCGTCGGCGTCATCATCCGGAACCTGGAACGCGACGGCGCCATCAAGATGACGCCACATCCCGTGCATGGGCGGGTGCTGCAATGGACGCTGACCCGGCGCGGCCTCACGCTCCTGGAGAAGTGCCGAAAGCATGCCATTGCACTGGAACGGCGGCTGGGTGCGGGATTGAACCCCGCGGCGCAGGTGACGGTCCGGCGCTGGCTCGCCAAAATAGCCGTAGAATTGCAGCAATGAGGCGGCATCAGGCCGCAAGTGTTGTTTTGGCCCCATCGCGTTGGCGGCGCTAGATTGGCTCCATGAAACCTGCTGATTCTCTGGTTACCTTGAACCGCCGCACCTTCCTTCGCGCGGGCCTGGGCGCAACGGCCCTTCTCGCGCCCACCCTGGCCGCCCGCGCCGCGCCGGCCGGCTTTGATCAATGGCGTGACGGCTTCCGTGCGCGCGCGCTCGCCAAGGGCATCTCGGAAGCCACCTGGAACCGCGCCATGGGCCGCGTCGAACCCGACATGAGCGTGTTCAAGCAGATCCGCAGCCAGCCGGAGTTCACCGAGCAGACCTGGCAATACATCAACCGCCGCGTCTCCGACTGGCGCATCATCAACGGCAAGATCGCGCTGAAGAACAACGAGGCGCTGTTTGCGAGGATCGAGCGGGACTTTGGCGTCGAACGCGGCACGCTGCTCGCGCTGTGGGGCGTCGAGTCCGCTTTCGGTGATCCCCTGGTGCAGCAGAACCACATGACCCCCGTGTTTCCTTCCCTCGCCGCGCTCGCCTGGAACGAGCCGCGGCGCAAGGCCTATTGGGAGGCCGAGCTCATCAATGCGCTGCGCATCGTCGACAAAGGCTGGAGCACGCCGCAGGAAATGAACGGCTCCTGGGCCGGCGCGATGGGCCACACCCAGTGGATGCCGGAAGTCTGGCTCAATGTCGGCATCGACTATGACGGCGACGGCAAGATTTCGCCCTTCGGCAAGCCCGACGACGCGCTCGGCTCGACCGCGAAATATCTGGTCAATCGCGGCAAATATCACCGCAGCGAGCATTGGGGCTATGAGGTGCGTGCGAGCGGCGGCGGCAACAGCGGCAGCCGCACCTATGCGGCCTGGGCGAGCGCCGGCGTCACCCGCGCCGATGGCCAGCCGTTCCCGCAGCCGAATGCGAGCGCGCAGCTCTGGACGCCGGTGCCGGGCGGACCGTCATTCCTGTTGGGGCCGAACTTCTATTCGGTGAAGAGCTACAACCCGTCGATGAATTATGCGCTCGCGATCGTCCATCTCGGCGACCGCATCCTGGGCGGGCCGCCCTTCATACAGCCATTCCCCGGCTCGGAACGCGCGCTGACGCTTGCCGAAGTGCAGGAGATGCAGACGCGCCTCACCAAGGCCGGTTTCGATACCGGCGGCACCGACGGCCGCGTCGGCAACGACACCATGAAGGCAATCAAGGATTTCCAGATCAAGGCGGGGCTCACGCCCGCCGATGGCTATGGCGGCTTGAAAGTGCTGGCGCGATTGCGGCAAGGAAGCTAGCCCACCGCCACCACGCGCAGTCGATCGCGCGATATCCCGTCCTGTTGGAGCCCCCCAATGCGTCCCGCCGCCACGGCCACCACCGTTATCGACTCAATCCTGTTCCGCGACGCCTTCGGTACACCGCGCATGCGCGAGGTGTTTTCCGACTACGCGCTGGTTGGCCGCTACGCCGAGGTCGAGATCGCGCTGGCGAAGGCCGAGGCGAAATGCGGCGTCATTCCCGCTGATGCGGCCGAAGCCATCGCTGATCATACCGACGTTTCGGCGTTCGATTTCGATCTCTTGCGCGAGGAGACCGACAATGTCGGTTATCCGATCCTGCCGTTGGTGCATCAGATGGCGAAGCAATGCGGCGAGGCCGGCCGCTATGTGCATTGGGGCGCGACCACGCAGGACATCATGGATACCGCCGTGGTCCTGCAATTGCGGGAAGGCTTGAGGTTGATCGAGGAGGACATCTCGGCGTTGCGCGGCATCCTCGCCGATCTCTCGAAGCGCTACCGCGACACGCCGATGGCCGGGCGCACGCATCTGCAGCAGGCGCTTCCGGTCACCTTCGGCTACAAGACCTCGATCTGGCTTGCGATGTTCGACCGCCATGCCGAGCGCCTCGAGCAATTGAAGCCGCGTGTCTTGGTCGGCCAGTTTGCAGGCGCGGCCGGCACGCTCGCTTCCCTCGGGCCTAAGGGTTTTGAGGTGCAGCAGGCGCTGTGCGAGGAGCTGGGCTTGGGCGTGCCCGTCTCCACCTGGCATGTCGCCCGCGACGGATTTGCCGAAGCCGTCAATTTCCTGGCGCTGGTGACGGGCTCGCTCGGCAAGATCGCGCTCGACATCATGATCATGGCCTCGACGGAATTCGCGGAAGTTTATGAGCCCTTCGTGAAGGGGCGCGGCGCGTCGTCAACCATGCCGCAGAAGCGCAACCCCATTTCCTCCGAGCTGATGCTCGCCGCGGCAAAGGCCGTGCGCCAGCATGCGGGGCTGATGCTCGATGCGCAGGTCCAGGATTTCGAGCGCGCGACCGGCCCGTGGCACGCCGAATGGATCGCGATCCCCGAGAGTTTCGTGCTGACGGCCGGCGCCTTGCATCAGGCCAAATTCGCGCTTGGCGGCTTGATTGTCGACGACGCGCAGATGGCAAAAAACCTCGACATCAGCCGCGGGCTGATCGTGGCCGAAGCTGTCATGATGGGTCTTGCGCCTCAGCTCGGCCGGCAAGAGGCGCACGACGTCGTCTACGACGCCTGCCGTCGCGCCAACGAGGAACATATTTCGCTCAAGGATGCGCTTTCATCCGACCCGCAGGTTACTTCACGCATCGATGCTGCGACCATCGAACGATTGACCTCGCCGGGCAACTATCTCGGCCTTGCGCCGCAAATGGTCGACCGCGTACTTGGTTCGAAACGTCGCGGGAGCTGATCCAAACCGGCTCAATTTCGCCGTGCCACGCCGCCCGCGAACATTCCGCCGTCGATGACGAGTTCGGCCCCCGTCATATAGCTCGACGCATCGGAGGCAAGATAAAGCACGCCGTTGGCGATGTCCTGTGCCTGACCGGCATGCCCCAGCGGCGTCGCCAGCTTCGCGCGCTCCTCCGGATCGATCGGCGCATTGCCCATGTTGCCGGAAGCTCCGGTTGGAATCTTGCCCCAGATCGGGGTGTCGATGATGCCGGGATGCACCGAATTGACGCGGACGCCGTCGCCGGCCCCGGCGCATTCCATCGCGACCGCCTTGGCGAACAGCCGCACGCCGCCCTTGGTGGCGGAGTAGCCCGCAAGGCCCGCCGCGCCGCGAAGGCCCGCGAGCGACGACATCATGATGATGGAGCCGCCGCCACCCTTGCGCATCAGCGGCAGGCTAGTATTTGACGGACAGGAACACGCCGTCGAGATTGATCGCGGTCTGCTTGCGCCAATCCGCCAGCGACATGTCGACGATGGACGGCACGGCAATGCCGATGCCGGCGTTCGATACCAGGATGTCGAGCCGGCCGAAGCGCCGTTCGATTTCGGCGACAATCTCCGCCCAACGGGATTCGCTGGTCACATCCTGCTCCAGAAAGACCGCCTTGCCGCCGGCCTTGGTGATGCGCGTGACGACCTCGGGGCCCCTGAGCTCGTCGATATCGGTCACGACAACGGTAGCGCCTTCCCGTGCCAGCAGTTCGGCGACTGCCTCCCCAATACCCGATGCCCCGCCCGTGACCAACGCGACCTTGCCCGCAACCTGCCCTGCCATCTCCACTCCCTACTTTTCTTGAACTTATCTGATCACCGCCGGTCCCTGATCGGGTACGGCGATATCGAGTACGCGCAGCTGCACCCGCTCCGATCCCTGGTAGCGGTCGACGGCGAGCGATCCCGCGATATGCACGACCTGGCCGCGCTGCGCCAGCAGCGCGTTGCCGAGCTTCTGGCCGATCGAGCGGAAGGCGATGCCGTTGACGATGGCGCCGTCGCCGGACTTGAAGCGCAGCCGCAAATGCGCCTGCCCGACCTCGTCGGCGAACACGAGTTGGTGCGACGGCAGCGCCAGCACCGGCTCGGGGTTGCCGCTGCCGAACGGACCTGCGCGGTTCAGGGTCGCGACCAATTCGGGGGTCGCGCCGCGCGCGCTGATCGCCCCGTCGATGAAGAGCTCGTTGACATGGCGCGATTGCGCGACATCGTGGGCGAGCGCATTTTCCATATAGGCGCGAAACTCCGCGAGCTTCTCCTTGCGCAAGGTGACGCCCGCCGCCATGGCGTGGCCACCGCCCTTCGTCAGCAAGCCGTCGGCGACCGCCTGGCGCACCGCCTTGCCGAGGTCGACGCCGCCGATCGAACGGCCCGAGCCGGTGCCGATGCCGCCGGGCTCCAGCGCAATCGCAAAAGCCGGCCGCGCGAATTTCTCCTTCAGCCGCGCGGCCACAAGCCCGACCACGCCGGGATGCCAGCCCTCGGAAGCCGTCACGATCACAGAGCCCTTGTCCTCGAGCCCGAGCGACGCCAGCGCTTCGGCCTCGGCCTGCGCTTCGGCGGCCTGCTCGATGACGCGGCGCTCGTTGTTCAACCGGTCGAGCTCGGCCGCGATCCGCGCGGCCTCGGAGACATCGCCCTCCAGCAAAAGCCGCACGCCGAGATCGGCGCGGCCGATGCGGCCGCCCGCATTGATGCGAGGCCCCAGCATGAAGCCGAGATGCCAGGCCTCCGGCGGGCTGTTCAGCCGCGACACATCCATCAGCGCGGTGTGGCCGACATGGTCGCGGCGGCGCATCGCGATCAGGCCCTTGGCCACGAAGGCGCGATTGAGCCCGATCAGCGGCGCGACGTCGGCGACCGTTCCGAGCGCGACGTGATGCAGCATGCCGAGCAGGTCGGGCTCGGGCATCTCCGCCGTCCAGAAGCCGCGGCTGCGCAGCTCGCGATTGACGGCAACCAGCGTCACCAGCGTGAGCCCGACCGCGGCGAGATAGCCGAGGCCAGAGAGGTCATCCAGCCGGTTCGGGTTCACCAGCGCATCGACTTCAGGCAGTACGTCGCCGGGCTGGTGGTGATCGATCACGACGACCGACATGCCGAGGCGCTTGGCTTCCGCCAGCGGCTCGATGCTGGTGGTGCCGCAATCCACCGCGATCAGCAGCGTCGCGCCCTTTGCGGCCAGCGCACGGACGGCTTCCGTGTTCGGCCCATATCCTTCGAAGAGCCGGTCCGGAATGTGGATCAGGGGATCGAGGCTGCAATGGCGCAGATGCCAGCCGAGCAGCGCGGCGGAAGTCGCGCCGTCGACATCGTAGTCGCCGAAGATCGCAACCTTCTCGCCGCGCACGGCGGCGTCCGCGATGCGCTTCGCCGCCGCTTCCATGTCGGTCACTGTATAGGGATCCGGCATCAATTTGCGGATGGTCGGATCGAGGAAGTCGGCGACCTGATCGATCCCGACATCGCGCCCGGCGAGCACGCGTGCCAGCATCTCGGGCAGTTGATACCGTTGCGTGATGGCAAGCGCCCGCGCCACACCGCGCGCATCGAGCCGGTCGCGCCAGAGCTTTCCCGTCAGCGAATGCTGCACGCCGAGGAAGGCAGGCTGCAATTCGATCGGGAGCTGCGAGGCGGCAAACGACATGATGATCCGCGGCTGGGTGGGAACACACACTGGACGGCAACCGCCGAAAAAAGCGGCGGACTGCCGAAACAAGATGCAGCCTCACTTGTGTAAATACGCGCTCGGCACTGGAAATTAAACCAGTCATTAGCGCAATTCCACAATCATGCTGCGACGCAATTTCGACGACTCGCGGCGACGAATCCTCGTGGGTCCAGCAAGGAATGACGCAAATGTCAGTCGCGCTTGATCTTCGTCGAGCAAGACCGACCGCCAATACGCCGGTCCAGCCCCAGACCGCCGAGGACGAATCGGACATCTCCGCATTGATCGGCCGCCTCACCGCCGAGGTCAACCAGATCGCCTGCGAGAAGACGAGGTCGATCCAGCAGATCACCAACCAGATGAAGATGCTGGCGTTGAACGCGCTGATCGAAAGCTCGCGCGCCGGCGTGCAGGGCGCCGGCTTTGCGGTGGTGGCGCAGGAAGTGCGCGCGGTGGGCCAGCAGGTCGAGACGATCGCGCGCGAGCTGGAAGGCCAGCTCACCAGCCGCACCGGGAACCTGATGAGCTCGATCGAGCGCATGGCCGAGCGGTCGCGCGGCGAACGCATGGTGGATTTGTCGCTCAACGCCATCGAGCTGATCGACCGCAATCTCTACGAGCGCACCTGCGACGTGCGCTGGTGGGCGACCGATTCCGCGGTCGTGGACTGCGCGGCCTCGCCGGCCGCGGCGACGGCAAATTACGCGTCGGAGCGGCTCGCCGTCATCCTCGGCGCCTACACCGTCTATCTCGATCTCTGGCTCTGCGATCTCGAGGGCAAGGTGATCGCCAACGGCCGCGCCGACCGCTTCCGCGTCGTCGGCCAGGACGTCGGCTCCACGAAGTGGTTCCGCGAGGCACGCGATCTGCGCTCGGGCGACGACTATGTGGCGAGCGATGTCGAATGCCAGCCGCTGCTCGGAGGCGCGCAGGTCGCGACCTATTGCGCCAGCGTGCGCGCCGAAGGCAAGGCCAACGGCGAGCCGATCGGCGTGCTCGCCATTCATTTCGACTGGGAGCCGCAGGCCCGCGCCATCGTCCAGGGCGTGCGGGTCGGCGCCAGCGACAAGGCCCGCGTGCTGCTGGTCGACTCCAATTTCCGCGTCATCGCGGCCTCCGACGGCCAGGGCCTGCTCAGCGAACGCGTGCAGCTCTCGATGAAGGGCGGGCGCAGCGGCTTCTACCAGGAGCGCGACGGGCGGCTGGTGGCCTATCATGCCACGCCCGGTTACGAGACCTACAAGGGGCTCGGCTGGTTCGGCGTCATCCTCGGCGCCGCGGGATAAGATTCGCGCGCATCGGCCGCCAAAATCCTTGACCACATCCTTGACCGCGTCCTTGCCGAAACCCTTGGCAACGATGTGCCGCGCCATTAGGTATGGAGGCACCGGAACGAGGGATTGATCGTGAGCACTTCCGTCATCGAACAAGCCAAGATCCAGGCCCAGGTGCTGGTGCCGCTGGTGAAAGCCCTGCAGGCCGAATTGGGCGAAGAGCGCGCTAACGCCATCGTCCGCAACGCGCTGGGCGACATCTATCGCCGTCACGGCGAGACGTTCTGGCGGGCAAAGAAAGAAAAGAACCTCGGCAAGTTCATGGAGTCGGCGTTCGCAACCTACTCGCGCGACAATGCGCTCGATTACAAGGTGGTCGAGCAGTCCGAGGACACTTACGGGATCGACGTGACGGCATGCCGCTACGCCGAATTCTACAAGGCGCTGGGCGAGCCGGAGCTCGGCTTCCTTTTGGTCTGCACCGCGGATTTCCCTACCGCCGAGGGATTTGGTCCCGACGTCAAGCTGACGCGCACGCAGACCATCATGGAGGGCGCGAGCCACTGCGACTTCCGCTACAAGCGAGAAAAAGAGACGAGTTAGATGCTTATTTGCGCATGATCTCCGCGCAAACGCTACGCGTTTGTCGCGAGGGAAAACCGCTGCACATTTTTCCGGATCATGCGCTAACAGCCCATCCTGTCGGCGATGCCGCCAAAATCCCTGGCGACGATGTCCCAATCGCCCTTGGCTTCGAAATCGTACTTCTGCAACGGACCATATTCGGTCGGACGCGCCACGAAGGCGGTCTTCAGGCCAAGTTTTTGCGCGGCCTTGAGATCGTGGTTGTGCGCAGCCACCATCATTACCTGTTCGGGCTGCAGGCAGAGCAGTTTTGCCGCACCGAGATAGGTCTCGGGGTCGGGCTTGTAGTGCTCGAATAGTTCCGCGGACATGATGAGGTCCCAGGGGAGACCGGCAAACTTCGCCATGTTGGTGAGCAGCGCGACATTGCCGTTCGACAGCGGCGAGATGATGTATTTCTTCTTCAGCCGCGTCAGGCCCGCGACGCTGTCCGGCCAGCCGTGCAGCCGGTGCCAGCCCAAGGTCAGGTGGTGCAGATCGGAATCGCTCAGACCCTTGACGGCGAGCTGCTCGACCAGCTTCTCCAGCGAGCGGCGGTGCAGCACGTCGAGAATGACATAACCATCCTGCGGGTTCTTGCGCACGACGTCCATCGAGGCGGCGTAGACCGCGCGCCAGCCATCGACCAGCGCGGTCCAGTCGGCCTTCTTGCCGTTGGCATCGCCCCATTTGGTGAAGTCGTTGATCAGGCTGGTGCGCCAATCGACCACGGTGCCGAACACGTCGAACACCAGCGCTTTCACTCCGGAAATGTCGGACATGCTCGCTCCCTTTTTCTTTTTTCGTCGTTCCGGGATGGCCCCGCCCGAACTCGGTTCACTCGAGTTCGGTCTTTTTCGATCGTCCAAGTCGGCTAAAGCCGACTTGGACGGGCCGGGCCCGGAATCCATTTTTGAGATTTGTGGTTATGGATTCCGGGCTCGCGCTTTGCGCGCCCCGGAATGACACCGATTTGTTTTAATCCAGATGGAACTTGTCGAGCTGCCTATGTTGCGCCTTGATGGTGCGCACGGTACCGGTGACGGAGCGCATCACAACCGTCTCCGTCTCGATCACGTCCTTCCTGAACTTGACGCCCGACAGCAGCGACCCCGTGGTGACGCCGGTCGCCGCAAACAGGCAGTCGCCGCGCGCCATGTCCTCGATGCCGTAGATCTTCCGGGGATCGGTGATGCCCATCTTGTGCGAGCGTTCGCGCTTCTCCTCGGTGTCGAGGATGAGGCGGCACTGCATCTGGCCGCCGATGCAGCGCAGCGCCACCGCGGCCAAGACGCCCTCCGGCGCACCGCCGGTGCCGATATACATATCGACCCCGGTCTCCTCGGGGGAGGCGCAGTGGATCACGCCGGCGACGTCGCCGTCGGTGATGAGCCGTACCGCCGCGCCCGTGCTGCGCACGCTTTGGATGATCTCGGCGTGGCGTGGACGGTCCAGCACCAGCACCGTGATGGCCGAGGGCTCGACGCCCTTGGCCTTGGCGAGCCGCTTGACGTTATCCGCCGGCGACGCGTCCAGCTCGACCACGCCTTTCTTGTAGCCCGGGCCGACCGCGATCTTCTGCATGTAGACGTCGGGGGCGTGCAGCAGCGTGCCGCCGTCGGCCATCGCCATGGTCGCGATCGCGCCCGGCATGTTCTTGGCGCACAGCGTGGTGCCTTCGAGCGGATCGACGGCGATATCGACCTGAGGACCGGCATTCATGCCGACCTTCTCGCCGATGAACAGCATCGGCGCCTCGTCGCGCTCGCCCTCGCCGATGACGACGGTGCCCTCGATCGGCAGCTTGTTGAGCTCACGGCGCATCGCATCTACCGCGGCCTGGTCGGCCGCCTTTTCATTGCCATGGCCACGCAGCCGCGCCGCCGACACCGCGGCGCGCTCGGTCACGCGCACGATTTCGAGCGTGAGAATGCGCTCCAGCAACAGTTGCGGCGGAACGGAAATATGGGTCGACATCAGCGCACTCCCTCAAGCCCTTCTCGGACGGACCATGGGCCCGCCAACAATTCCCTGATGCGCCACAGGGTCGGCCGGCGCATCAATTCTTTTCGATCCGGATCACCTGCGGCCGGCCGCTGATCACCTTGTCCTTCTGCACGGCCGCGAGCGCACGATGAACGGCGTCCTCGTGGGTGGCATAGGTGATCAGGAGCACCGGCACCGGCGAGCCCTTTTCGGCATCTGTGCCATTGGGATGCCGCTGCACGATAGACTCGATTGAAATCTTCTGCTCGGCCAGCCGCGTTGCGATGGTGGCTGCGGTCCCCGGGAGATCGCGCGCCATCAAACGGATGTAATAGCCGCCTTCATGCCGCTCCATCGGCGCCTTCACGGTGGCGCGCAGGCGATCCACGGGACGGCCGAACGGATTGACGCGGACGCCGCGCGCGACATCGGCGATGTCGGCGAGCACGGCTGAGGCCGTCGCAGCGCCGCCGGCGCCGGGACCGACCAGCGTGATCGGCGGAATGCCCTCGCCGTCGATGGTGACCGCGTTGGTCACGCCCATCACCTGCGCGATGGAAGATGATTTCGGCACCATGGTCGGATGCACGCGCTGCTCGATACCCTTGGCGGTCTTCACGGCGACGCCGAGCAGTTTCACACGATAGCCAAGATCGGACGCAGCGCGCAGGTCCTCCGGCGCAATCGAGGAGATGCCTTCGACATAGACCGCGCTCTGCGCGACCCTGGTGCCGAAAGCGAGACTGGCGAGGATGGCGAGCTTCTGCGCGGTGTCATGGCCGTCGACGTCGAAGGACGGATTGGCCTCGGCATAGCCGAGCCGCTGCGCATCTTTCAGGCATTCGGCAAAAGACAGCCCCTCCTGCTCCATCCGCGTCAGGATGTAATTGCAGGTGCCGTTCAGGATGCCATAGACGCGGTTGACTCCGGTGGCGGGGAGGCCCTCGCGCAGGGTCTTGATGACGGGGATCGCCGCACCCACCGCGGCCTCGAAATTCAGCGCGCCGCCGTGCTTCTCGGCGGCTTGCGCCAGCCGAATGCCGTGCTTGGCGATCAGCGCCTTGTTGGCCGTGACGACGGACTTGCCGGCCTTCAACGCCGTCTCGACCGCCGACAGCGCCGGCTCGCCCGAGCCGCCCATCAATTCGACGAAGCAGTCGATGTCCGGAACTCGATGCCAGCGACACCGGGTCTTTCGCCCAGGCGACGCCGCTCAGGTCGAGGGAGCGCTTCTTGGCTTTCGAACGCGCGGTCACGGCAACGACGCGCACGCCGCGGCCGCAGCGCGCAGACAATGTCCTGCTCTCGTTCTCGATGAGGCGGACGACTTCGGCACCCACGGTGCCAAGCCCCGCGATGCCCACTTTCAGGGGAGCCATCTGTCAGGAACCTGCGGAAAGAATTATCGCCGGTTGGCGAGAGGAACCACGTTGTGCAACGTTTCGATCCCGCTTTCAAGGAAGCGGCGCACTCCGCGGGCGGCCTGGCGGATACGCTGCTCGTTTTCCACCAGCGCGATGCGGACAAAGCCCTCGCCATGTTCGCCGAAGGCGACGCCCGGCGAGACCACGACACCGGATTTCTCCACCATCAGGGTCGCGAACTGCATGCTGCCGAGGGTCTCGAAGGCCTTCGGCAGCGGCGCCCAGGCGAACATCGAGGCGCTCGGCGGCGGGATGTCCCAGCCGGCGCGGCCGAAGGATTCGACCAGCGCATCGCGGCGCTTGCGATAGGTTTCGCGCATCTCGCGGATGCAATCCTCGGGGCCGTTCAGCGCGGCGGTGGCCGCCACCTGCACCGGCGTGAACGCACCGTAATCGAGATAGGATTTCACCCGCGACAGGGCCGCGATGATGCGCTCGTTGCCGACGGCAAACCCCATGCGCCAGCCGGCCATCGAGAACGTCTTCGACATCGAGGTGAACTCGACGGTGACGTCCATCGCGCCGGGAACCTGCAGCACCGATGGCGGCGGATTCTTGTCGTCGAAATAGACCTCGGCATAGGCGAGGTCGGACAAAATGAAGATCTCGTGCTTCTTCGCGAACGCGACGAGGTCCTTGTAGAAATCGAGCTCCGCGACGTAGGCGGTCGGATTGGAGGGGTAGCAGACGACCAGGGCGATCGGCTTCGGAATCGAATGGATGATCGCACGCTCCACCGCCTCGAAGAATTGCGGCGTCGGTTCCGACGGCACCGAGCGGATTACGCCGCCCGCCATCAGGAACCCGAAAGCATGGATCGGGTAGCTCGGGTTCGGGCACAGGATCACGTCGCCCGGCGCGGTGATGGCCTGTGCCACGTTGGCAAAGCCCTCTTTCGAGCCGAGCGTAGCGACGATCTGTGTGTCCGGATTGAGTTTCACGCCGAAGCGGCGGCCATAGTAAGCCGCCTGCGCCTTGCGCAAACCGGGAATGCCGCGCGAAGCCGAATAGCGATCGGTTCGCGGCTTGCCGAGAGTCTCTTTCAGCTTCTCCAGCACATGCGGCGGCGCCGGCAGGTCCGGATTGCCCATGCCGAGGTCGATGATATCGGCGCCGGCATTTCGCGCGGCCGCCTTGGCCTGGTTGACCTTTTCGAACACGTAAGGCGGCAGGCGGCGAATGCGGTAAAAATCTTCCATGGTCCTCGGGCTCCAGCACCCCAGGGGAAATAAGAATCAGCCTTCGCCGCGCCTCGCGAAGCGGCGGCGGCCCTGCCCTAAAATCACGCCAAATCAATGATTTAGCACGAATTCAGGGACAACTCCTTAAATCGCCCTGACGGTTGAATTGGCTCTTTTACCACGGACGCATGATGGCGCCAGCGATTAGGTGGGCACGCGGCCCTATTTGGCGGTGGCGCCGGCATCCTTGCCGGAGTTAACGACGGCCTGACGGTCGCGCGCGGCAATCAGCTCGGCCTGGATCCTGGCGCGTTCCTTCGGGTCCATGGCGGCCTCGTCGCGATCGGGCGGCAGATCGTTGACTGGTAGATAGGCACCGGCCTCCTTCGGCCGCGGCGGAGCGTCGGCAGGCGTTCCAACCAGCGGCAAATCGGCGATCTGGCTGGTGCAGCCGGCGAGCGCCAGCCCCGCGCAAAACAGCGCGGCCAAGGCCAACGTCCTTTTCTGCCGATACCGATAGGCGAGCATTACCTGAGGAAGTCCCCGCTTGAAAAACGCAAACCACGTGGCCGGCCATCAGCCAGGCCCACCGGCACCCGTTTCCGCTTCAATCAGTCTCGCCCAAAACGATCAAAGCCCAAACAGGTAATTGTACCGCTGGGGCCGCAATATGACAGGACCAAGTTCGTTTGTCGCAGTGCAACACACATCTGAACAAAGATTAATCTCTGCGCATTAGCTCTGATCTGCCGCGGTGACGAAGACGAATGGAAGCGTTAGGGTTGTTGTCATGACCGATGTCACGACCGAAGCCAAGCAAGAGACGAAATTCGACGCCGAAGCGTTCGCAAGGAACATCGCGCGCGCGATGGAAAGCGGCGGCCGGGCGCTTACGGCCTATCTCAAGCCGCGCGAGAGCGGCGAGATGAAGGACAAATCGCCGGAAGAGATGACGGAGGTCGTCAAGACGCTGACGACCGTCGCCGAATACTGGCTCTCCGACAACGAGCGCGCGTCCGACCTGCAGACCAGGATGGCCAAGGGCTATCTCGACCTCTGGGGCTCGGCGATGCGCCGCCTTGCCGGCGAAGAGGCGATGCCGGCGATTGCGCCCTCCCCGCGCGACAAGCGCTTCGCCGATCCCGAATGGAAGTCGAACCAGTTTTTCGATTTCGTGATGCAGGCCTATCTGCTCACGACCCAGTGGGCGCAGGACCTTGTGCGCAACGCCGAGGGCATCGATCCGCATACCCGCAAGAAGGCAGAGTTCTACGTCAACCAGATTGCCAACGCGCTGGCGCCGTCGAATTTCGTGCTGACCAATCCGGAAGTGCTGCGCGAGACGCTGGCGCAAAGCGGCGACAATCTGGTTCGCGGCATGACAATGCTGGCGGAGGATATCGAGTCCGGCAAGGGCACGCTCCGCATCCGCCAATCGGACCCCGCCAACCTCGTGGTCGGCGTCAACATGGCAACGACGCCGGGCAAGGTCATCTACCAGAATGAGCTGATGCAGCTCATCCAGTATCAGCCGGCCACGGAGAACGTGCTGCGCACGCCGCTGTTGATTGTGCCGCCCTGGATCAACAAGTTCTATATTCTGGATCTCAGGCCGGAAAAATCCTTCATCAAATGGTGCGTCGACCAGGGCGTTACCGTGTTCGTGATCTCCTGGGTCAATCCCGACAAGGATTTGGGTGCCAAGACCTGGGAAGACTACATGAAGCAAGGGCCGCTCGCCGCGATGGACGTCATCGAGCGCGCCACCGGCGAATTGAAGGTACACACCATGGGCTATTGCGTCGGCGGCACGCTGCTCGCCACGACGCTGGCCTGGCTTGCCGAAAAGCGGCGCCAGCGCGTGACCTCGGCGACGTTCCTCGCCGCCCAGGTCGATTTCACCCATGCCGGCGACCTGCTCGTGTTCGTCGACGAGGGGCAGATCTCGGCGCTGGAGCGCGACATGCAGGAATCCGGCGTGCTGGAAGGCGCGAAGATGGCGATGGCATTCAACATGCTGCGCTCGAACGACCTGATCTGGTCCTATGTCGTCAGCAATTATTTGAAGGGACAACCGCCCACCGCCTTCGACCTGTTGCACTGGAATTCGGATGCAACGCGGATGCCGGCCGCCAACCATTCCTATTATCTGCGCAACTGCTATCTCGAGAACCGGCTGTCCACCGGCAGCATGGTGCTCGACAACACGCTGCTCGATCTCTCCAAGGTGAAGGTGCCCGTGTACAATCTCGCCACCCGCGAGGATCACATCGCGCCGGCCGATTCCGTGCTGTACGGGTCGCAGTTCTTTGGCGGTCCGGTGAAATATGTGCTGTCCGGTTCCGGCCATATCGCGGGCGTGGTCAACCCGCCTTCGGGAGGCAAGTATCAGTACTGGCTCAACGACAACATCAAGGATGTGTCGCTCGCCGACTGGATCAAGGGCGCCGAGGAGCACAAGGGATCGTGGTGGCCGAACTGGCGCGAGTGGCTCGGCACGATCGACGCCGAGAAAGTGCCGGCGCGGCACGTCGGCAGCGAAGCGCTGCCGCCGATCGAGGACGCGCCCGGCAGTTATGTGCGCGTGCGCGCATAGCGCAACGCCGCGCGCTCTTGTATAAGCTCTCAGCCCGCAGGGATTTTCGAATCGAGTAAGGGGGACACCAATGACGCCCGCATTATTGACGCCCGAATTGTTCTGGTTGACGCTGACGGTGATTTTGACGGGATTGCTGTGGGTCCCCTACATCCTCAATCGCTCCATGGTGCGTGGCCTGACCGGCGCCATGGCCAATCCGTCCCGCAACGACAAGCCGCATGCCCCCTGGGCCAACCGGCTGATGTTCGCGCATGACAATGCCGTCGAGAACCTCGTGATCTTCGCGCCGCTGGTCTTGATCCTCGCGCAGATCGACTATTCGACGAAGTGGACCGTCTGGGCCTGCGCGGTCTATTTCTGGGCCCGCGTCGCGCATCTGATCGTCTATACGCTGGGACTGCCGGTGTTCCGCACGCTGGCCTTCACGGTCGGCTTCCTCGCACAGGCCGTGCTGGCGCTCGCGGTGTTCAGGGTGGTGTAATTTTCACGCCGCGGGCTTGCGCACCACCACATGCAGCATCGTCGCCGGCGCTTCGTCAAAACTCTTGATGACGCTGGTGTCGGATTTGATGGCGTCCCATTGGCCCGCGCCGGCGTAGGTCGCCTCGAGCCATTCGGGCGACGGATAGTTGTAGTAGCGGCCGAGCGAGTCGCGGCCGTCGCCATGGCCCACCTTGTAGCTCGCATAGAACACGCCTGACGGCTTCAGCGCGCGATGGACGCGCGCCAGAATGCCGGCGAGTTCGTCCCGCGGCACGTGCAACAGGCAAGCGCTGGCCCAGACGCCGTCATAGGCGGCCGTCTCCTCGAGCTCATTGAACAACATCGCTTCGACCGGATGGTTGAGCCGGCGCGCGGCGATCGCAGCCATTTCGGGCGAGCCGTCGGTAGCGCGCACGCGAAAACCTTCGGCGAGCATCACCGCCGAATGGTTGCCGGCGCCGCAGCCAAGCTCGAGGATCGCACCGCGCGGCGGCAAGAGCGCGAGAAAGCCGGTCAGGCGCGTCGATGGCGCCTTGGCCCAGCCGGCATAGGCCTCGGCGTTCTCGCGGTAGAATTGCAGCGTATCGTCGTCCACTTCGCCTCCTCACGGAAACAATGCGATCTGTTCCAGTCCCGTCGTTTCAGGCCAGCCGAACATCAGGTTCATGTTCTGGATCGCCTGCCCCGCCGAACCTTTCACGAGATTGTCGAGCGTTGCAATCACGATGGCGCGTCCCTTGATGCGGTCCGGAAACACACCGATCTGGACGTAGTTCGAGCCGCGCACGTTCTGGGTCTGCGGCAGCACGCCCCTTTTCGCCACATGCACGAACGGCTCGCCGCGATAGGCCTCTTCGAGCGTCGCATGCAAATCGTCGACGGTCGCGCCATCGAGCCTGACATAGCAGGTGCAGAGCTCGCCGCGCGCCATCGGGATCAGATGCGGCGTGAAATTCACGGTCACCGCAGCACCCGCGGCAACACCGATTTCCTGCTCGATCTCCGGCGCATGGCGATGCGTGCCGATCGAATAGGGCGACAGCCCCTCGCCCGCTTCCGAGAACAGCGAGTTCTGCTTCAGCCCTCGGCCCGAGCCGGTGACGCCGGATTTGGCGTCGATGACGAGGTCGTGCGCATCGATGAGGCCGGCCTTCACCAGCGGCACCAGCGCAAGCAGCGCCGCCGTCGGATAACAGCCGGGACAGGCGATCAGCCGTGCCGCCCGCACCCTTTCGCGATAGAACTCGGTCAGCCCATAGACGGCCTCGTCCTGAAGTTCCGGTGCGCGATGCTCGTGGCCGTACCACTGCGCGTAGGTATCCCCATCGCGCAGCCGGAAATCCGCGGACATGTCCAACACCTTGATCGCGGGATTGGCCTTCAGCACGGCGGCGATGATCTCCTGCGTCGTGCCGTGCGGCAAGGCGCAGACCACCGCATCGAGTGCCGTCCAGTCGACCTTTTCCCACTCGGTCAGCACCGGCAGGTCGAGCGGGAAGAAATGCGGAAACACCTCGGCCATCGCCTTGCCGGCATGGGTGTTGGCGGTGAGCGCCGCGATCTCGGCATGCGGATGCCGCGCCAGCAGCCGTACGGCGTCGGCGCCGGTGTAGCCGGAAGCGCCGAGCACGGCGATCTTCTTCGCGGTCATGCCTTGGCCCCCTCGGCCTGGGCCGCAAATGCCTGCGGCCGCGTCTCGCGCATCAGGCCTGCGATCTGCCGCGAGCCCGCGTCGGGCTGCGCTGATAGCGCGTTGGCGATCGCCGTGTAGTCGGCGTCGGATTTGTGCTGGTTGAGCTTGAAGCTGCCCTCGACCTCCTCGATGGTCATGACAAAGCCGACAATGGCCTTCTTCAGCATCTCAAGCCGCGCCGACGTCACCTTGGCCGAGGTCCACGGCTGCTTCGGCGCCAGCCAGCCCTCGAATTTCGCACTGAGTGCATCGATCTGGGCGGCAAGCTCGTCCTCGCTCAGCTTCCGCACCATGCCCGTCAGGTGCACGGACTGATAAAGCCACGTCGGCACCTGATCCGCCGATACGTACCAGTCGGCCGACACATAGGCGTCGGCGCCGTTGACGGCGAGCAGCCAGGATGACGCGCCGTCCGCCAACTGCGCCAGCGGATTGCCGCGCGCGACATGAAACAGCGCGCGCGGCGTACCATCGTCGGCGGAGGTCAGATAGAACGGCAGCTGCGACGCGATCGGCTTCCTGCCGTCGAAGACGCAGATCGTGCCGAAGCCGCGCGCTTCGGCAAAAGCCAGGCTCGCAGCGCGATCGGACTTGAAGGGCGGAGGCGTATACATCGGGTAACTCCTGCTTGACGTAGGAGCCGCCGGATCAGTTTACGCTGCGAGGAAAAGAATGCCGCGGACTTGATCCAGCGGCAGGGGTGATCGTTAGACGCGAGCGATCGCCCATACCGCAGCAGAGCTACGGCGGCGGCGGGCCATGGAGCTGGTCGCAAGGTGGATCATGGGGCGGGCTATAAAGCCGCGGCCGGCTGGCGTCAAGTTATGACAGCGTGATTCCGGGATGGTGCGCAAGCACCAGATGCGCAATTGCGCACCACAGTTCGCGCCAATGCGCGCCCCGGAATGACGGCGTGTCAGATCACCGGATTCCAGGGCGTCGGAATGACACGGTAGCCGTCGCCGTCCTTCACCACATTGCCGAGCCCGGGGAACGGATAGTGGAAGCCCTGCACCTGCAGCTTCTCCGCCACCACCATGTCGTAGACCCGACGGCGTGTCTTCTCCGCCATCTCGCCATCCTGGTCGAACGCCCCGCGCCAGCCCGGATTTGCCGCGAACAGGTTCGGATTGTTGGTGACATCCGACTGGATGAACACCTTGCCCGAGCCCGACGACAGCAGGTAGGAGGTGTGGCCCGGCGTATGGCCGGTGGTCTCGACCGCGGTCAGGCCGGGCGCGATCTCCTTGTTCCATTCGTACGGCGTCACCTTCTTCTTCAGGCCGTTCTCGAAGACGTTGCGGTTGCTCTTGAAGAGACCAACCATGCGGTCGCCCTTGGCGCGGCTCATCTCGCCGTCATCCGACCAGAACTTCCATTCGGCGGCGGGCACCAGCACTTCGGCGTTCGCAAAGGCCGGCGTGCCGTCCGCGGCGAGAAGTCCGTTCACGTGGTCGGTGTGGAAATGCGAGATCACGACCATGTCGACCGCCTTGGGGTCGAAGCCGGCCGCGATCATGTTGTCCACGAAAAGGCCGTTGGCGCCCTTGCTGTTGGCCTTCGCCACGGGACCGGTGCCGGTATCGATCACGATCACCTTGCCGCCGCTCTGGATCACCAGCGGCGCAAACCAGATCGTCACCATATCGCGCGGCATGAAGGCCTTCTCGAGCGCGGCGTTGATGTCGTCCTTTTTCGCGTTGGGGATGAACGCGTCCGTCAGCGGAAACACGTTCTTGCCGTCGGAGACGACAGTGACGATGATGTCGCCGACCTTGTAGCGATAAAAGCTCGGCGCCTGCTTGTCTGCGGCGGGCGCCTCCGCGCGAATTTGCGTTGATGTCAGGAGGGGTGCGGCCGCGACCGCAGCCGTCCCCAGGATGGCATTACGTCGGGACGGGTCCATGAAATTTCCTCCCCGCAGAGAAAATCCAGAGCGGTTCGCCCGCTTCTTGTATGGCCAGTCTACCAGCATTTTTGCCGGTTCACGAACATTACCTGCGCAGCCTTCGGCCTATTCCAGCGCGGTCAGATGACGCGCCACAGCCATTCCATGATCTGCGCGATCACGTCGCCGAACAGCAGGAGCGCCGCCGCCCAGATCAGCGCCGAGACGAAATTGGCGATCTGAAACGACCAATAGGGCATCTCGAAAATGCCGGCGGCGAGCGGCACCGAGGCCCGCAACGGTCCGAAGAAACGGCCGATGAAAATGCTCGGCACGCCCCAGCGGCGCACGAAGGCTTCGCCGCGCGGCAGGATGTCGGGATAGCGCGACAGCGGCCAGATCTGCGCCACCTGCTCCTTGTATTTGTAGCCGAACCAGTACGAGACCCAGTCGCCGAGTGCTGCGCCAAGGCCGCCAGCAATGCAGATCGGCCAGAAGTTGAGGCCGCTGGCGCCGATCAGCGCGCCGATCGCCACCAGCGCGCCCCAGGCCGGGATCAAAAGCGAGATGAAGGCGAGCGATTCACCGAACGCCAGCAGCAGCACGATCGGAACCGCCCAAGCCTGATGGTCGCGCACGAAATTGGCGAGAGCGTGCGCATGATCTTCCATTCCTGACGGCCTTCCTCGCCCAGTCCAAGACTTGAACCTTGTTGCGGTTCCAGTGCCCAACAGCAGGTAAGCCAGCAGGTTGCGTGACATCAAGTCACAAAGCACCACGTGATCGTGACCGATCGTGCCCTCGGCCGCTTGCTCAACCTGATCGGCGGCGTATTGCTGCTCCCGCTTGGGCGCTACTACCACCTCGTTCCGGACGCTGGCGCGAGCGCTCTTGCGAAGGCGCAAGCGGCTGGCTCCACATCATCGGTGCGATCGCCTTTCCGATTGGCATCGCGCTGGTCACGACGCAGGGCGAAAAACTGGTCAGCGTGCCCCATCCTGGGTTCGCTGGTCGTGAGCGGGCTGTGGTCTGTTCGCGGCGATCGTGTTCCGGACCAGCAAAGCCTGAGGCCAAATCCCGGACCTCGTCACATTTCCGGGCTTATCCATGGCATAGTCAGGGGAGCCAATTCGCCCGCGCCAATTGGCGCGAAACACGTGAAGAAATATGCCTAAAGCCTTGAAATCTTCAGCAAAAGCCAAATCCGACGATCTCTTTGCCGCTGCCGGCCCGAAGGGCCGTGCTTCCCTGAAAGTCGCCTCCCGCGGCGCCAGTGGTGGTGCAGAAGCCGGCTATACCGCGCGCGACATCGAGGTCCTGGAAGGGCTGGAGCCGGTCCGGCGCCGCCCGGGCATGTATATCGGCGGGACCGACGAAAAGGCGCTGCATCACCTGTTCGCCGAAGTCATCGACAACTCGATGGACGAGGCGCTGGCGGGCCACGCCACCTTCATCGAGGTCGAGCTGGAATCCGACGGCTTTCTGACCGTCACCGACAACGGCCGCGGCATCCCGGTCGACCCGCACCCGAAATTTCCGAAGAAATCGGCGCTCGAAGTCATCATGTGCACGCTGCATTCCGGCGGCAAATTCGACTCCAAGGTCTACGAGACCTCGGGCGGCCTGCACGGCGTCGGCGTCTCGGTCGTCAATGCGCTGTCGTCGCGGCTCGAAGTCGAAGTTGCGCGCAGCCAGAAACTCTATCGGATGAATTTCGAGCGCGGCCATCCCAAGGGCAAGCTCGAGGACCTCGGCAAGATCAACAACCGCCGCGGCACCAAAATCCGCTTCAGGCCCGACACCGACATTTTCGGCGCGAAGGCGACGTTCAAGCCGCAGCGACTGTTCAAGATGGCGCGCTCGAAGGCGTACCTGTTCGGCGGTGTCGAAATCCGCTGGCGCTGTGCGCCGG
This sequence comes from uncultured Alphaproteobacteria bacterium, assembly GCA_963831505.1. Classification (GTDB taxonomy): domain Bacteria; phylum Pseudomonadota; class Alphaproteobacteria; order Rhizobiales; family Xanthobacteraceae; genus Bradyrhizobium. Next base: position 38,914 of record CAWHQY010000013.1, read on the forward strand.
AACTGCTCAAGGGCATCGAGGATGTGCCCGCCGAGGACAGCTTCCATTTCCCCGGCGGCCTGAAGGATTATCTCGCCGCCGCGATTCACGCCGACACGCTGGTGCATCCCGATATCTTCGCCGGCAAATCCGGGCGCAACGGCGCGCATGGCGCCTGCGAATGGGCGGTCGCCTGGACCGCAGACGCCGACGGCTTCCTTTCTTCCTATTGCAACACGGTGCCGACGCCGGACGGCGGCACGCATGAATCGGGCATGCGCAGCGCGCTGCTGCGCGGCCTGAAGGATCACGCCGAGCGCGTTGGCCAGGGCAAGCGCGCCGCCGGCATCACCTCGGAAGACGTGATGGCGGGCGCCGCCATCATGCTTTCCGTGTTCGTCCGTGAGCCGGAATTCCAGGGCCAGACCAAGGATCGCCTTGCCACCGCGGAGGCCCAGCGCATCGTCGAACAGGCGATCAAGGATCCCTTCGATCACTGGCTGTCCGGCAATCCGCTGCAGGCCAACAAGCTCCTGGACTTCGTGGTCGAGCGCGCCGAGGAGCGCATCCGCCGCCGGCAGGAAAAGGAAGTCTCGCGCAAGACCGCGGTGAAAAAGCTGCGCCTGCCCGGCAAGCTCTCCGACTGCACCAACTCCGCGCAGGAAGGCTCCGAGCTCTTCATCGTCGAGGGCGACTCGGCCGGCGGCAGCGCAAAACAGGCGCGTGACCGCAAGACCCAGGCCGTGTTGCCCTTGCGCGGCAAGATCCTCAACGTCGCGTCCGCCGGCAAGGACAAGCTGACCGCCAATGCGCAGCTCGCCGATCTCATGCAGGCCATCGGCTGCGGCACCGGGGCACATTATCGCGAGGAAGATCTGCGCTATTCGCGCATCATCATCATGACCGATGCCGACGTCGACGGCGCGCATATCGCCTCGTTGCTGATCACATTCTTCTACCGGACCATGCAGCCGATGATCGACCAGGGCCACCTCTACCTTGCCGTGCCGCCGCTCTATCGCCTCACCCATGGCAGCAAGACGATCTATGCCCGCGACGACGCGCACAAGGACGCGCTCTTGAAGAGCGAGTTCAACGCCAACGCCAAGGTCGATGTCGGCCGCTTCAAGGGGTTGGGCGAAATGATGCCGGCGCAGCTCAAGGAAACCACCATGGACCCGGCCAAGCGCAGCCTGCTGCGCGTTGTGCTTTTGACCGAAGACCGCGAGGGCACGGCCGATTCGGTGGAGCGGCTGATGGGGACCAAGGCGGAGGCGCGTTTCGCCTTCATCTCCGACAGAGCCGAGTTTGCCAGCGAAGACCTGCTCGACGTGTAGGCGCCGGCCACCATTTTGCCACAGAGTCCATCCTCCGCCGCGACCCCGGCGAGATTGGCGATTTGCATTAATTTTCAGATACTTGGAAATTCTGCACAGGAACTCGCGGACGATTGTTTTCGGGCGAGTGTGCTTGTGCTGCAACAGCATTTCGGCCGGAACCATCTATAGTTGGGTCAACGGGTTAGGGAATCGCTGATCCCAAGGACCCCCGCAACGCGGCCACCTTTTGAACGCTGGGATACTGAGGAATTGAAAATGAAGAAGCTCTTGCTCGCTCTGACCGCCGCGGCGGCTTTCTCGGGATCGGCGTTTGCCGCCGACCTCCCGGCCCGCACCTATACCAAGGCTGCGCCGCCGATCATGGCTCCGAGCTGGACCGGCTTCTACATCTTCGGTGGCGTGGGCGGCGGCCTCTGGAGTGCTGACACCTATACCAGCGTGACCGCCACGGGCGCTCCGCTCAGCATCCACCAGACCCAGGGCGGCGATGGCTGGTTCGGCACCGTCGGCGCCGGCTACGACTGGCAGGTCAATCCGGGCTGGGTCGTCGGCGTGTTCGGCGATGGCCAGTTCGGCAGCCTGCGCGGCACGATCCAGGATCCGGTGGCTGGCTGGACCGGCCGCATCAAGATGGAAGACTCCTGGGCGGCGGGCGTGCGCGTCGGCTACCTCGTGGCTCCGAACGTCCTCTCCTACGTGAACGGCGGTTACACTGGTTCGCATTGGTCTGGCTCGGGCCTCTACAGCAGCTTCACCGGCGTGCCCGTGGGTGACCACACCAATTCGTTCAACCGCAATGGCTGGTTCATCGGCGGCGGCGTCGAGAACAACCTCAACATCTTCGGCATCTCGGCTCCCGGCTGGTTCATGAAGACCGAATACCGCGGCGCCTACTTCGACAAGAAGGCCATCAACGAGCTGACCGATGGCGCCAACGCCCTCGTTGGTCGCGACATCAACTTCAAGCCCTGGGTCCAGACCATCAGCACCTCGCTGGTCTATCGCTTCAACTGGACCGGCCCGGTGGTTGCCAAGTACTGATCTCCTCCCTGTGGAACTCAAAAGCCCCGGCAACCTGCCGGGGCTTTTTTTGTTGGCTGTGGATAACCGACCCGGTTTAGCTGCCGATGCCGGTTCGCAGCCGCGCGTAAGCGCCACGTAACCGTCTCTCGATATCGAACCAATCCGATCACGGCGACGGCCGCGGCGGGTCTTCCCATATTCACGCGCTGCGTGACCTCTGCGCGGCTTCGCTGGCGTTCGCGCCGATCGAAAGCTACGGTTCCTTGCCGCGGTTTCCGTTCAAGGCTCGGACTGTACCCTGGCCTATCGGGGAAATTGGGGAAAGCGCATGCGCAGAGGGTTATTGATCGTCGGCTTTCTCGCGCTGGCCATGGGCCTGCTCTGGATCGGCCAGGGCACCGGCGTCGTGGTCTGGCCGAAGACAAGCTTCATGATCAACGAAATCCATTGGGCCCTCTATGGCGCGATGCTGTCGGCCGTCGGCCTGATCTTCATCTGGCAAAGCCAACGCTGAATTTGGGAAAGTGCAAATGACATCGGAATTGTTCAACCTGAAAGGCAAGGTTGCCATCGTCACCGGCGGCAATGGCGGCATCGGGCTCGGCATGGCGCGCGGCCTTGCCGATGCCGGCGCCGATATCGCGGTCGTCGGCCGCAACGAGGAGAAGTCGAAGGCGGCGGTCGCAGACATCGCAAAGCGCGGCGTTCGCGCGATCGCGGTCGCGACCGACGTCACCGACAAGGCCGCGGTGGACCGCATGATCGGGCGGGTCAAGGACGAACTCGGCCGCATCGACATTCTCGTCAACAATGCCGGCATCAATATCCGCAAGCCCCCGCACGCGCTCGAACTCGAGGAATGGGGCAGCGTCATCGACACCAACCTCACCAGCGCGTTCCTCTGCTCGAAGGCGGCCTACCCGGCGATGAAGGCCGCCGGTGGCGGCAAGGTCATCAATATCGGCTCGATGATGTCGATCTTCGGCGCGAGCTTTGCCCCGGCCTATGCCGCGAGCAAGGGCGGCATCGTGCAGTTCACGCGCGCCTGTGCCTGCGCGTGGGCGGGCGACAACATCCAGGCCAATGCGATCCTGCCGGGCTGGATCGACACCGATCTGACCAAGCGCGCCCGCGTCGAGGTCGGCGGACTGCACGAGCGGGTGCTGGCGCGGACGCCGGCCGCGCGATGGGGCGAGAACTCTGATTTTGCTGGCATTGCGGTGTTTCTGGCCTCGAGCGCCTCCGACTTCGTCACCGGCACGGCCATCCCCATCGATGGCGGGTTTTCGATCATGGGGTGACGCCGATCGACGGATGCCGGCAAACGCTCAATTGTTGCTGCGGTTGGCGGTGCGGAAACTCTTGATCTCCGACACGCTGCCGTCGCGATAGGTCAATTCGACCGACATGAATTGGGTGGTCGGCGGCAGCTTCATGTAGAGCTGTGCGCCGTAGGGAATCTGGTTGGGATCCCTCATGTCGCAGGGCGGCATCTTCAGCACCTGGCTGGGCACGGCATTGTCGACGCCGATCCGCACCTCGCGGATCGCGCAGCGATACGACACCAGATGCGTGTAGTAGACGAGCAGCCCATTGAACTCACGGAACGACAGCCAGCTTCCTGCGGTCATGTCGAGAATCTTGCGCTGGTCGCGGAGCAGCGCGGCCTCGGGATCGAACTTGATCGGAAACGGTCCCTGCATCTCGCCGGAGGCGTCGATATAGCGGACCTGGATGGTCGCCGCCGGCGCATCCGCCGCAAGCTCGATCGAGGGATTGGGCATGCGTTTGCGGGTGCGCGGATCGAGCGTATCGAGGAAACCGGTCTCGCGGAAATCGCCGCTCTCGCCCATTCGCCAGGAAATCCCGAGCGTCGGATCGGCGATCGAGAACACGACGCTCCAGCCGCCATTGTGACGGGAAAAGGCGGCGATCGGCGCGTTCAGGGCTTCGGCCTGCGGATTGGGGTTGCGGGGCGCGACCACGGGCGGAATTGCCGCCGCGACCTTCTGCACGGACTCGGCAGGCCTGACGGCATCCGCCTGCGCCTTGGCGAGACCGTTCAGGAAGACGTTGTCGACCATCTGATCGGTGTAGGCCGGGATCTGACGGTGACCGATGCTGTCGGCCATCTCGCTGACCAGCTTGCGCGTGTGCTGGGCGACCTCGACGAGGTTCTCGCCGGGCAGCAGCAGCTCCTTGGCGAAGGTCCGCGTGAATACGGAATTGGGGCTGTTGTCGTCGTTGGAGAGACGGTCGAGCGCGGTCTGCTTGTACCCGGCCGAGAAGATCGAAAACACGCCTTCCGGCAATTGCGTCATCGGCGCGAGCCCGCCGCCGCCCGCGACCGCGCGCGTGCCCCTGCGCTCGAACGGATTGTTGCGGCAGGCATCGAAGACGAGGATCGAGGTGCGGACCTTCTTGTTCTGCAGCCGCTCGACAATGCGGTCGGCAAGTACGGAGGCGTCGCGCACCAGTTCTTCCTGGCCTTCGGTCGCTGCCGGCACGTCGGTCGGCAGCAGGTAGTTCTGTCCGGCGATCTCGAAACCATGGCCGGCATAGAAGAAGAACGCGGTGTCGCCGGGTCCGACCGCATTGTCGAACGCAAGCAGGCTCTGGCTGAACTGCACGCGGTTCTGGTTTTCTGCGACCATCACGGAAAAGCCGAGCTGCTTCAGCGTTTCGCCCATGGTACGGGCGTCATTGACGGCCTTTTGCAGTTTCGGGACGTTCCTGTAATCGTTGTTGCCGATCACCAGCGCCACGCGCTTTTCCGCGTGCGCGGGCATCGCGAGCGCGAGAAACAGCCCCGCAAGTGCGAACCTCAGTGCAACCAATGTCCTCATTCGAATCCCTGCGCCCGGCCAGAAAATGCCCTTTGCCATAGTCGGCCAAGGCGATATCCGGGTTCAACTCGCCCCGGTCAAGCCGCCTTGATCACTGCCCTTGCTTAAGTCGACCTGGCCTCCTTGCGGCGGCGCCATCTCTCCAGCACGGGCTGGGCGAAATTGAGGGCAAGGGTCCGCAATGCGACTCTCTGGCTGACAACACCCGGTGCAAGGGCGAAGCTCAGGGAACAGGGCAGGAATTTCGGCCAGAGCGTTGCAAAGACTTGCAGAAGCTCGTTGCCGTCGGCAGGATCGATCTCCTCGGGCAGTCGCATATCGAGCCAGCGCAGCGGCGTCGCGACGCTGAAAATGCTCGCTCAGGGCGGCAAGCCCGGCTTTTCGAAAACATCGTTCGTCATCTCAAATTGCGTTGCTGAAAAACAGTAGTCTTTTTCGACAATTCCAGATCGAAACCCGTATTTGTGCGGGTTGCCAATGAATGGGGCCAAACTCTACCCCAGGATAAAACCCAAACCTGTTTTCTAACCGCCGCGAACTCCCATGCCGAAGAAGATGATCAAGCCCGGTCCTGACCTGCTGACGCAGGTCAACCAGGCGTTCCTCGACAACGGCTACAGCGGACTGTCGATGGTCAGGCTCGCCAAGGTCTGCGGATTTACACAACGCGCCCTGTACTACTATTTCAGCAACAAGGAAGAGGCCTTCCGGGCGATGATCGCCTTTCGGCAGGCCGAGTCCATCAAGCTGGGATTGGAAGCAGGCAGAACGATACTGGCAAAGGGCGGCAACGCGCTCGACGTCCTCACCAGGATTCTGGACGTTCGCTACGGCGACACAAGACGCCGCGTGATACGGTCTCCTCACACCGTCGAGCTCAATGCGGAAGCCTTCAAGCGCTGCCGGGATTTGATGATCAAGTCCGCGATCGCCTTCCAGGCCGATCTGGAGAACGTGATCGCCGACCTGCAGGCCTCAAGGATGCTGAAGCTCAATCACCGCTTCACGCCCGCCCAGATTGCACAAGCGCTGGCGGACGGCGGGCGGGCCGTCAACCAGGCGCTGCCGCCGATCGCAAGCGAGGATTATTCGGCCCGGTATCGTCAGATCTGCGAGATGGTATTGTATGGCTGCGCCGTATTGCCGAAAAAGCGGCAATAGGCTGTTGTCCGCACCTCGCCGTGTCACTGAGCGAACGGTCGTTCGCCGGCGGGTTTGCCAGGGAAATGACAGAAGGCCCGTTATTTGTGCGAGAACATTAAGCTTTTTCGCGCCTTTTTGCCCGTTCCAACATTGACTTTGGCCATTTCGACCCTATGTTCGCGGTCAAAGCGGATCTGGATCGAACGCGATTCCATGTCGATCGGCCGCTGGTCAGCGTCCTCTACCGCCCCTGAGCTCTTATCAAGCGCGCCGTTTCGGGGCCCACGCGACCGCCTAATTACCCTCGATTCCGAACGGCGGTGTCGATCAGAGGCTCAATGTCTTTTTCAAATCTCGGACTGTCCGACAAGGTACTCGCCGCTGTTGCGGCCACCGGCTACACGACCCCCACCCCCATTCAGGAACAGGCAATCCCCCACGTGCTGGCACGCCGTGACGTGCTCGGCATTGCCCAGACCGGCACCGGCAAGACGGCCGCCTTCGTCCTGCCCATGCTCACCATTCTCGAGAAGGGCCGCGCGCGGGCGCGCATGCCGCGCACGCTGATCCTGGAACCGACGCGCGAACTCGCCGCGCAGGTGAAGGAAAACTTCGACCGCTATGGCGCGGGCCAGAAACTCAACGTCGCACTCCTGATCGGCGGCGTCTCGTTCGGCGACCAGGACACCAAGCTGACGCGCGGCGTCGACGTGCTGATCGCCACCCCCGGCCGCCTGCTCGACCATACCGAGCGTGGCGGCCTTTTGCTGACCGGCGTCGAATTGCTTGTCATCGACGAAGCCGATCGCATGCTCGACATGGGCTTCATCCCCGACATCGAGCGCATCTGCAAGCTAGTTCCCTTCACGCGGCAAACCCTGTTCTTCACCGCGACGATGCCGCCGGAAATCCGCCGCATCACCGAAGCCTTCCTGCATAACCCGCAGAAGGTCGAAGTTTCGAAGCCCGCAACCGCCGCCGTCACCGTGACGCAGTCGCAAGTCCCCGCCGGCCGCGAAGCGCACGAAAAGCGCGAAGTGCTGCGGCGCCTCCTGCGCGACGCCAAGGATCTCAAGAACGCGATCATCTTCTGCAATCGCAAGCGCGAGGTCGCGGTTCTTTACAAGTCGCTGCAGAAGCACGGCTTCAGCGTCGGCGCGCTGCATGGCGACATGGACCAGCCTGCCCGCATGGCGGCGCTCGACCAGTTCCGCAAGGGCGAGATGCCGCTGCTCGTCGCATCCGACGTCGCCGCCCGCGGTCTCGACATTCCCGAAGTCAGCCACGTCTTCAATTTCGACGTGCCGCATCATCCGGACGATTATGTGCACCGGATCGGCCGCACCGGGCGCGCCGGGCGCGCCGGGACTGCGATCTCGATCGTCTCGCCGCTCGATTTCAAGTCGATCGCCGCGATCGAGAAGCTGATCGGCCAGAACATTCCCCGCGCCGAAGCGGGTCTCGCCGATCAGAGCGAGACGTCCGGCGAAGGCGACCAGCCGCGCGAACGCCGCCCGCGCGAAGGTTCGCGCCGCGGCCGCGGCAAACCGCAGCGCGAACGCGAGCCGCGCCAAGCGGGCAACAAGCGCCATCAAGGCCCTGCGCAGGAGGCGCCGGCGCCCCACCACAACGCGACGACGCACGCGCAGCGAGCCGACGCCGCGCAGCGAACCACGGCGCATTGCTCGCGAGACGGAAGCAGAATCTGCCGATCATTCGCACCTGCCGGCGTTCCTGCTCCGACCCGTTCGCGCACGGGTCTGAAGCGCCGAAAACACGACCGGAACCGTTTACTGGTCGTTCATTTCCGTCCTCTAGTTTGGCACCCATAATTCCAGTTATTGCGTGAAGCGGGCGGTCCCCGCTGTGGGGACGTATTACGTGGTCAAGGTGCTTGACGAACACGAACGCACAATGGCCTTCGCCGAAGTTGCGCTTGGCCAGATCCGTTCGCTTCGCCAAACCGCCATCCCCCGCAACTACGAAATCTGGTACGTATACGCGACCGGCTACAATGCATCGCTGAACAAGATCATCAACGAGACGCTGGCGCGCAACGGCAAGCTGACCGAAGCCGATCTCGAGCAGATTTACGACACCTATCTCTCCCACATCAAAACCACCGACCGTATCGACAAGGTCGGCGCCCGCGTCATTGGCGAAATCGACGACGTGATGGTGCTGCTAACCGATGCACTCAGCATGTCGTCGAGCTATGACGCGAGCCTCGATGGTGCGAGCCGGAAGCTGTCGGCCGCGAACACACGCGAGCAGGTCCAGGCGATCGTGGAATCGCTTGTGAAGTCGACGTGTGAGATGCGTGACACCAACAAGGTGCTCGAGGAACGGTTGCTGCTTTCCAAGAGCGAGATCAGCAACCTGCAGCAGAGCCTCGAGGCGATCCGCGCCGAGTCGCTCACCGATCCGCTGACGGGCCTGGGGAACCGAAAATATTTCGACCGCATGATCGAGCAGGCCGTCCAGAGTGCGCTGACCCAGAACGAGCCGCTGTCGCTCCTGATGTTCGACATCGACCATTTCAAATCGTTCAACGATTCCTATGGTCATCTCACTGGCGACCAGGTGCTGCGCCTCGTCGCCATGTCGTTGAAGCAGACCATCAAGGGCCAGGACATCACCGCCCGCTATGGCGGCGAGGAGTTCGCGGTGGTGCTGCCCAGCACCGGTCTGCGCCAGGCGCTCACCGTCGCCGATCACATCCGTCGCGCCGTGATGGCAAAGGAATTGAAGAAGAAATCGACCGGCGAGATTCTGGGTCGCGTCACGATTTCTGTCGGCGTCTCCATGCTGAAGCAGGGCGACGATACGGACTCGCTGATCGAACGCGCCGACGCCTGCCTCTACGCCGCCAAGCGCAATGGCCGCAACCGCGTCATTTGCGAAGTCGATCCGGAATATTCGGCGGAGACACAGAGCCAGGTGGCCTGATATCAGACCCTCATGGTGAGGAGCGCGAAGCGCGTCTCGAACCATGAGGCTCCGACCCACGCTCCGCGGCCATCCTTCGAGACGCCGCGCAAGCGCGGCTTCTCAGGATGAGGACCTTTCCCGCGGCTTCTTCGCGCTTTTCTTAGCAGTCGGCTTTGCCGCGGCTTTCCTTTTGCCGCCCGCAGACTTCCGTACCTTCGGCCGCTTTTTCAGCGCGGCACGCTGCGCCGCGCCGAGCGCCGCCCTCGCCCACCGGCTCAACTCCTCGGTATCGTCGAACAGCCGCGCCGGCAGTTGCCAGTACGAGTTGACCATGACCGTCTTGGCGCGGGTCTGGTACTGGAACGGCTTGGAGCCTTCGGCCTCGAATTGCGGGATTGTTTGTTCATCGGTACGGAAATAAAGGCCGGCGCGCAACGCCAGCGCAAAGTTGACGCCGTCGACGGAAATGCCGAAGCCGGAAAACATCGGCCGGATGGTGACGGGACCGAAATCGGCGAACAGGTCGATCAGGAATTCGCGGTCCATGCGCCCGCGTCCCGGCGCCTACATCTGCGCGGGCTTGAGCTGCACGGATTCGCCGCAGCCGCAGGCCGAGACCTGGTTCGGGTTGTTGAAGATGAACTGGGCTTGCATCCTGTCGGCCTTGTAGTCCATCTCGGTGCCGAGCAGGAACAGGACCGCCTTGGGATCGACCAGGATCTTCACGCCCTTGTCCTCGACGACCTCGTCGCTCGGGCGAATCTCATGCGCATATTCGACGGTGTAGGCTTGGCCGGCACAGCCGCCGTTCTTGACGCCGACGCGCAGGCCGACGATCTCGGAATCGGCGCGTCTGGTCAGCTCCTGGATGCGCTGCGCTGCGGCATCCGTCAGCCGCATCACTTGCGGGCGCGGCCGCCGTGGCTTGGCGGTGGGAGTGGGGGTCACTGGCGTCATGTCAGTCATCTGGTCAGTCCTGACGGCAAATCAATGCCGGCTAAGTTGAGCTTAAATCCGCGTCCCCTAACACTTCACCACATATTGAGCACGAGGCGGGCCTCGTCGCTCATCCGATCCGGCGACCATGCCGGTTCCCAGACCAAATTCACATTGACCACGCCGACACCGGGAACGCTGGCAACCGCGTTTTCGACCTGGGTCGGCAGCTCGCCCGCCGCCGGGCAGTTCGGCGTCGTCAGCGTCATGGTTACGTCGACGGCGCGCTCGTCTGAGATGTCGACCTTGTAGATCAGGCCGAGCTCATAGATGTCGGCGGGGATTTCCGGATCGAATACGGTCTTCAGCGCCGCGACGATTTCCGTGGAGAGCCGCTCGGTCTCTTCCGGCGACAGCGCCGAATGCGTCTCCATGTTGGCGGTTCTGGCTTCAGCTACATCACTCATGCGAACAATTCCCCGGCTTTGATCAGCGCCTGAACGAGATGGTCGACTTCTTCACGGGTATTATACATGCCGAACGAAGCGCGGCAGGTCGCCGTGACATTGAACCGCTCTAAAAGCGGCATCACGCAATGCGTGCCGGCGCGCACCGCGACGCCCTGGCGGTCGATCACGGTGGCGACATCGTGCGGATGGGCCCCCTTCATCTCGAAGGAGATCACGGGGCCCTTGTTCCTGGCCGTCCCGATCAGGCGCAGCGAATTGATCTCGCGCAGGCGCTCCTGGGCATAGGTCAGCAAATCGTGCTCATGCGCGGCGATACGCTCCTTACCGATGGAATTCACGTAGTCGATCGCGGCGCCCAGCCCGACGGCTTCGACAATCGCAGGCGTGCCGGCTTCGAATTTGTGCGGGGGATCGCCATAGGTGACCCAATCCTTCGCGACCTCGCGGATCATCTCGCCGCCGCCGTTGAAGGGCCGCATCGCCACCAGATGATCATGCTTGGCGTAGAGCACGCCGATGCCCGTCGGCCCGTAAACCTTATGGCCGGTGAAAACGTAGAAATCGCAGTCGATGTCCTGCACGTCTACCGCCAGATGCACGGCGCCCTGGCTGCCGTCGATCAGCACGGGAATGCCGCGCGCATGCGCGGCCCTCACGACCTCCTTGACCGGCACGATGGTGCCGAGCGCATTCGACATCTGCGTCATCGCGACCAGCCTGGTGCGCGGCGTCAGGAGTTTCTCGAACTCCTCGAACAGAAAATTGCCCTCGTCGTCGACCGGCGCCCACTTGATCACGGCGCCGTGGCGTTCCCTCAGGAAATGCCAGGGCACGATGTTGGAGTGGTGCTCCATGATCGAGATGACAATCTCGTCGCCGGCCTTGATGTTGGCTTCGCCCCAGGAATAGGCCACGAGGTTGATCGCCTCGGTGGCGTTGCGGGTGAAGACGATCTCCTCGCTGCGGCGGGCGTTGATGAATTTGGCAACCTTGGTGCGGCCGCCTTCATAGGCTTCCGTGGCGGCATTGGCGAGATAATGCAGGCCGCGGTGCACGTTGGCGTATTCGCTTTTGTAGACTTCCGTCATGCGCTCCAGCACGGCGGTCGGCTTCTGTGCGGATGCGGCGTTGTCGAGATAGACCAGCTGGTTGCCGTAGACCTTCAGCGCGAGCGCCGGAAAGTCCTCACGCACGCGCGCGACGTCGTAGGAACCGTTGGCGACGGCTGGATGCGTGCTCATGCCCTCGCCTCCAGCCAGCGCTCGGCGGTTGCCATCACGGCTTCGCGCAGATCGTCGTCGGCGATGCCTTCGATCGCCTCGCCGACAAAGGCCTGGATCAGAAGCGCCTGGGCTTCCTTTTCCGGCAGGCCACGCGCGCGCAGGTAAAACAGCAGGCTCTCGTCGAGCGCGCCCGCGGTCGCGCCATGGCCGCAGGTGACGTCATCGGCAAAGATTTCCAATTCCGGCTTGTTGTCGGCTTCCGCCCCGTCGGAGAGCAGAAGCGCCCGCGTCATCATCTTGCCGTCGGTCTTCTGCGCGTTCGGACGCACGATGATGCGGCCCTGGAACACCGAATGCGCGCGATCGTCGACCACGGCGCGGAAAATCTCGCGGCTCGTGCAATTCGGCACGGCATGATCGATCACCAGCGTGGTGTCGCCGTGCTGGGAGCCCTTCAACAGGTTGACTCCGTTGACGTTGAGCTCGGAACCCTCGCCGCTCAGCGTGACAAAGCCCTGATAGCGGCTCACGGCGGCGCCGGCGGTCATGTTGAACAGGTTGAATTTGACCTTGGCGCCAACGGCAAAGATCGCGGACGAGATATTCACCGCATCTCTCCCGTCGGCCATCAGCCGCACCTGCGTCAACTCCGCCCCGTCGCCGGCCGAGAGCAGCACGGCGTCGTGCGCCTGATAGGCTTTCGCGCCATCGGCCGCGACGAAATTTTCCACCAGCGTGACGCGCGCGCCCTTGCCTACCCTGACCTGCGAACGGGTGAAGGCCGAGGCCGAAGAAGCGGTCGCCACGTGAATGACCTGCAGCGGCCTGGCCAGCGCCGCACCGTCGGCGACGTCAATCACGACACCGTCCGTGGCGAGCGCCGCATTCAGCGAAACCATCGCGTCCGTGACGCCGCTTTCCAGGAGATCGGCGCCGCCAGCCTCAAGCGCTTCGCGCAGGCTGCGCACATCGACGCCCGCAGGCGCCGCATCCGAAAGCTCCGAGACAAAGACGCCGTCCACCAGCACAAGCTTCGCCGCCCCATCGATGGCGACTGCCTCCAGCGACACCTTCGCGCGCTCGAGCGCCGCTGCATCGGGCTTTGCTGCGAGCGGCCGGACCTCGCGCATCAAGACGCGCAGGTCGGTATATTTCCATTCCTCGACCCGGCGATGCGGCAAACCTGCGCGCTCATAGGCCTCGAACGCTTGCCGTCGGGTCTCGGCGACCTCGCCCGCGCCGGGCAGCCGGTCGCGCGCGGTGGAAAATACGCTCTCTCCCGCGCGGCCGGTCTCGGTCTTTGCCAAAGCAATGTTCATGCAAAATCCGCTTTCGTCAGGCCGCGTCCTCGAACTGCGCATAGCCGGACTCTTCCAGCTCCAGCGCCAGTTCCTTGCCGCCGCTTTTGACCACGCGGCCCTTCGACATCACGTGCACGAAGTCGGGCACGATGTAGTTCAGGAGCCGCTGATAATGGGTGATGACGACCATCGCCCGCTCCGGCGAGCGCAGCGCGTTGACGCCGTCGGCGGCGACCCTGAGCGCGTCGATATCGAGGCCGGAATCCATTTCATCCAGGATGCACAGCGCCGGCTCGAACAGCGCCATCTGCAAAATCTCGTTCCGCTTCTTCTCGCCGCCGGAGAAGCCGACATTGACGCCGCGGCGGAGCATGTCCTGCGGAATGTTCAGGGACTTTGCGACCTCGCGGACCTTCTTGAGAAAATCCGGCGTCGAAAACTCGCTCTCGCCGCGCGCCTTGCGTTGCGCATTCAGCGCGGTGCGCAGGAAGTTCATGGTGGCGACACCGGGAATTTCCACCGGGTACTGGAACGCCAGGAATACGCCCTTGGCGGCGCGCTCGTCGGGCGCCATCTCCAGAAGGTCCTCGCCCTTGAACAGCACTTCGCCGCCGGTCACCTCATAGCCCGGCTTGCCAGCTATGACATGGGAGAGCGTCGACTTGCCGGAGCCGTTCGGCCCCATGATCGCATGCACCTCACCTTTGTTCACGGTGAGCGACAGCCCATGGAGGATCTCGCGATCCTCGACACGGACTTGCAGATTTTTGACTTCGAGTAATGCCATCTGTTGTCCTTAGGAAACCGAACGGGAATTGTTCGTCATTGCGAGGAGCGTAAGCGACGAAGCAATCCGGCTTTTGTCCTTCAATGGAATGCCTCGCTGCGCTCGCAATGACGGCGTCACCCGACGCTCCCCTCAAGCGAGATCGAGATCAGCTTCTGCGCTTCCACCGCGAACTCCATCGGCAGCTGCTGCAGCACGTCCTTGACGAAGCCGTTGACGACGAGGCCGACGGCCTCTTCCTGCGACAGCCCGCGCTGGACGCAGTAAAACAGCACGTCCTCGGAAATCTTCGAGGTGGTCGCCTCGTGCTCGAAGGTCGCCGACGAGTTCTTCGCCTCGATATAGGGCACGGTGTGCGCGCCGCATTTGTCGCCGATCAGGAGCAAGTCGCAGGCGGTGAAGTTGCGCGCGCCGGTGGCTTTCCGATGCGCGGTGACGAGGCCGCGATAGGTGTTCTGCGAACGCCCGGCCGCGATGCCCTTGGAGATGATGCGGCTCGTGGTGTTCTTGCCGAGATGCAGCATCTTGGTGCCGCTATCGACCTGCTGATAGCCGTTCGAGATCGCGATCGAATAGAACTCGCCGCGCGAATTATCGCCGCGCAAAATGCAGCTTGGATATTTCCAGGTGATCGCCGAACCCGTCTCGACCTGGGTCCAGGAAATCTTCGAGTTGTTGCCGCGGCAGTCGCCGCGCTTGGTGACGAAATTGTAAATGCCACCGACGCCTTCGGAATTGCCGGGGTACCAGTTCTGCACCGTCGAATATTTGATCTCGGCATCGTCGAGCGTGACGAGCTCGACCACCGCGGCGTGGAGCTGGTTCTCATCGCGCTGCGGCGCGGTGCAGCCTTCGAGGTAGCTGACGTAAGCGCCCTTGTCGGCGATGATCAGCGTGCGCTCGAACTGGCCGGTGTTGCGCTCGTTGATGCGGAAGTAGGTGGAAAGCTCCATCGGGCAGCGAACGCCCGGCGGCACGTAGACGAACGAGCCGTCGGAGAACACCGCCGAGTTCAGCGTCGCGAAATAATTGTCCGAGGTCGGCACGACGGTGCCGAGGTATTTCTGCACGAGCTCGGGGTGCTCGCGGATCGCCTCCGAGATCGGCATGAAGATCACGCCGGCTGCCTTCAGCTCCTTCTGGAACGTGGTGGCGACGGAGACCGAATCGAACACGGCGTCGACCGCGATCTTGCGCTCGCCTTCCGGCTTCACGACGCCTTCGAGCACCTCGACTTCGCGCAAGGGGATGCCAAGTTTCTCGTAGGTCTTGAGGATTTCAGGATCGATCTCGTCGAGCGAGCCGATCTGCTTCTTCGGCTTGGGTGCCGAGTAATAATAGAGATCCTGATAGTCGATCTTCGGATAGTCGACCCGCGCCCAGGTGGGCTCGGTCATGGTCAGCCAGCGGCGATAGGCCTCGAGCCGCCACTCCAGCATCCACGCCGGTTCGTTCTTCTTTGCGGAAATGAAACGGACCGTATCCTCCGACAGCCCCTTCGGGGCCTTGTCGGACTCGATCAACGTCTCGAACCCATAACGGTATTGGTCGACGTCGATCCGCCGGACGCGGTCGACCGTCTCTTGTACGGCTGGCATTCATTCCTCCGCTCGCGGTTTCAAGGACCGCGGTGGAACAGTTCAAAGCTCTATTACGATGCTTTAGCGCGAAAATCACCTGCTTAGAACCGTTCAAGCTGTGTTTCGTCGCTACCTTTAATTAGGGTACCGGCAAGCTTTCGCCAAGCCTGCAGGCAGGATTCGATGTCCGCCTCTGTCGTGGACCAGCCCAGACTGAGCCGCACCGCTCCCTGCGCGAGATTTGCGTCAAATCCCATGGCTTCCAGCACGTGGGACGGCTGGACCTTGCCGGATGAACAGGCGGAACCCGAAGATACCGCAATTCCTTCCAAATCGAAGCCGATCACGGCCGTTTCGGCCCTGAGCCCGGGAATTGTGAACAGCGTCGTATTTGGCAGGCGTCGCGCGTCAGCGGAGAAGATGACGACGCCGGGCGTCTGCCGCAGGCCGGCCTCCAGGCGGTTCCGCAGGCTTTCCACGCGCCGGCCATCGGCCCCAAGCTCTGCCATGGCGGCGCTTACCGCCGCGCCAAATCCCGCGATCCCCGCGACGTTCTCGGTTCCTGCGCGGTGACCTCGCTCCTGTCCCCCGCCCCGGAGCAGTGGCTCGACGCCGGAAAGCCCGTCGGCGAGGATGAGCGCGCCGACCCCCTTGGGACCGCCGATCTTGTGCGCCGAGACGGTCACAAAATCGGCCATCAAATCTTTGATATTGAGTGATATTTTTCCAAACGCCTGGATCGCGTCGACGTGCAGTAGCCCGCCCGCCGCATGGACGATCTCAGCCGCTTCATGGATCGGTTGAAGGGCGCCGGTCTCGTTATTGGCCGCCATGATCGAGACCAGGACTGGACCTCCAGCGGTCAGGCCGGCCCTGAGACCGGCGAGATCGACCACGCCCGACGGCGTGACCGGAATTTTAGAGATCGCGTCCGGGGTAAACCGCCCGCCGGCCATTACCGAGACGTGTTCAATGGCGGAGATCAAAAGCCGCCGGGCTGGCTGGCCGGCAGTCGTACGGACGCCGGGGCTGAGCGCTAACGCGTTCGCTTCGGTTCCGGAGGACGTGAATACCACGTTCCGCGGGAGCCCCCCCACAGCCGCCGCGACGGCGGCGCGGGCATCCTCGACGAGCCTGCGCGCCTGCCGGCCCTCGGCATGGACCGACGAGGGGTTGCCCGGCAGTTCCCACGCCGCCGCCATCGCCGACCGGGCCTCAGGGCGCAGGGGCGTGGTCGCATTCCAGTCGAGATAGACGCGGTCAGCCATCGAGTATGATATTACCTTATCGCTTAACCGGAGTTTGAGCCTGCGGCGTGGCCGGCAAACCGCGCCTGCCCGCCAATTGGCAATGTTTCCGCACGGCGGCAAGCACTGACGCTAACACCTTGAATGCCTTCGCGGATGTTCAAGATGCTTGCTTTTTGCCCCTCGCCTCATGTTAGAACGCGGCCGAGTTTCATCGAGCGCCGTTCGCCCATCACCCGACGACGCACACCCTTTGATCCCGCAGGGCTCGCCGAACCAACCGCAGCGCCGGCACATACCGGCTGATGGTCTTAAGGATACCTCATGCCTGAAGTGATTTTCACCGGCCCGGCGGGTCGTCTGGAAGGCCGTTATCATCCGGCCAAGCAGAAGAACGCGCCGATCGCGATGGTGCTGCATCCGCACCCGCAGTTCCGCGGCAACATGAATCATCCGATCGTCTATCAGGTCTATTACGCCTTCGCCGCGCGCGGCTTTTCCGTACTGCGCTTCAACTTCCGCGGCGTCGGCCGCAGCCAGGGCTCGTTCGACCACGGCGCCGGCGAATTGTCGGATGCCGCCTCCGCGCTCGACTGGGCGCAGACCATCAATCCCGAAGCGCGCGCCTGCTGGGTCGCCGGCTTCTCCTTCGGCGCCTGGATCGGCATGCAGCTATTGATGCGCCGGCCGGAAGTCGAAGGCTTCATCTCGATCGCGCCGGAGCCCAACCGCTACGATTTCTCCTTCCTTGCGCCCTGCCCCTCCTCAGGGCTCATCGTGCATGGCGACAAGGACATCGTCGCGCCCGCCAAGGACGTCAACACGCTGGTCGAGAAGCTGAAGACGCAAAAGGGCATCGTCATCGACCAGCAGACCATCCCCGGCGCCAACCATTTCTTCGAGGAAAAAATGGAGCCGCTGATGGAGACGGTCACGGCCTATCTCGACATGCGGCTCGCCAACGTTCGCTAAACTCGATGGCAGCGTTCGTGGCATTGCTGCGCGCGGTCAATGTCGGCGGCACCGGCAAATTGCCGATGAGCGAACTGAAGGCGATGTGCGAGGAGCTCGGCTTCACCGGGGTCCGCACCTATATTGCGAGCGGCAACGTGGTCTTCACCAGCCGCAAGGCGGAAGCGGCCGTCAAGGCCGCGCTCGAGATGCGGCTTGCCGTCTATGCCGGCAAGGCCGTCGGCGTGATGGTGCGAAGCGCAGCCGAGATGGCGCAGGTTTCCGCCGACAATCCCTTTCCCACGGCCGCGCCCAACCGCACCATGGCGATCTTCCTCGACTCCGCGCCACCGAAAGAGACACTCGCTGCGATCCGCGGCCGCAGGGACGAAGAGATCAAGCTCGGAAAACGCGAGATCTACGTCCACTACGGCGAGGGCATGGCCAAATCGAAGCTGGTCATCCCCGCAGGAAAAACCGGCACCGCGCGCAATATGAATACCGTCGCGGTGCTCGCGAAAATGGCCGCAGAGCTAGGCGGCTAGCTTCGCCTGCAATTGCGAGAGATAGGAACGGCGCCGGTCGATGAAGTCGCGCAGCAAGGCGGGATAACTGGCGCCGACCGCTGATTTGACCGAAGGCCGTGCGGCGAGATTCTCGCGCCAGCGCGCGAGCCTGGGCTTACCGTCCAGGATCCCGAAATCGCCGATTTCGTCGAACACATCGAAATAGCGGAAGACGGGACCGAACACCGCATCGACCAGCGAAAATTTCTCGCCGTCGAACCACGGCCCGACGATTCGAGCCTCCAGACGTGCAAACTTCGCCTCGAGCTGCGCCGCCTTGGCCTTGAATGCGGCTTCGTCCAGCGCCGAATAGAGCCCGGCGATATCGTTGAGCACGGCCGAGCCGAACTCGATGAAGGCGCGATGCTCGGCGCGGTGCAAAGCGTTGGCCGGATGCAGCGGACTGGCCTGCGTCTCCTCCAGATATTCGAGGATGACGGCAGACTCGAAGATCGCGTGATCGCCAACCAAAAGCACCGGCGTCTTGCCGAGCGGCGATACGTTGAGGAACCAGTCCGGCTTGCTGGCGAGATCGATATCGATCCGCTCGAAGGCGACGGCCTTTTCGGTCAGCGCGATCACGGCGCGCTGCACATAGGGGCAGAGCTTGTGACTGATCAGTTTGAGCGGCGCGTCCATCGGCATCCTCACAGATTCATGCATCTGCATCCAATTACATGCAATTGCATTAAACCGTCAAGGATCCGTCGATCACGGCCTCGCGATGATCCCGCCGGTCATGGGCATCGGCACGCCTGTCGTGGCGGGATAGCTGAGCGGCAGACCTTTCAGGCCCCGCGCGGCGAGGAAGCCAAAGGCCTGGGCCTCGATCGCATCGGAGGCCCAGCCCAGCGTTTCGGCGGCTTGCACGTTCGCCGGCGCCACCCGCTCGCGCAGCATTCGCATCAGGGTATGGTTGCGGGCGCCGCCGCCGCAGACGATCCAGTCCTTCGGCCGCTTCGGCAGCAGCGGCACGATCCGCGCGATCGAAGCGGCCGTGAAGGCCGTCAGCGTCGCCGCGCCGTCGGCGGGCGGCATGTCGCCGAGCTTGAGCGAAGCGAAATCGTTGCGGTCGAGGGATTTCGGCGGCCGACGCGAGAAGAACGGCAACTCCAGCGCGCGTGCGACCCATTTCTCGTCCGCACGGCCTTGCGCCGCGAACCGTCCCTCGCAATCGATGGGCAGGTTCATGGTGCGGAACATGTGGTCGTCCAGCAGCGCGTTGCCGGGGCCGGTGTCGCAGGCGATCAGCGTGTCGCTGCCGTCGATATAGGTGATGTTGGAAACGCCGCCGATATTGACCACAACGATCGGCCCCTCGCGCTCCAGCGCCTGCGCCAGCGCCCGGTGATAGACCGGCACGAAAGGCGCGCCCTGCCCGCCGGCGGCGACGTCGGCCGCCCGGAAGTCGTGCATCACGGGGATGTGGATCGTCTTCGCCAGCGCCGCGGCGTCGCCGATCTGCACCGTCAACCGCTTCTCGGGCCGGTGCAGCACGGTCTGGCCGTGGAAGCCGACGATGTCGATATCCTCAGGCCTCATGCGGTGCTGGGCAACGAAAGCGGCCACCGCTTCCGCATGCGCCATCGTCACCACCCCCTCGGCCTCCCGCAGGATACCCGGCCGGGCATCGCGCTGCGGCAGGTGAACGGCCTCGGTCAGGGCCTGCTGCAGCAGGCCGCGTTCGCGGCTGGTATAGGGCCGGTAGCCGGACGGCCCAAAAGCCTTCACGTGCTTGCCGTCGGTTTCGATCAAGGCCACGTCGACCCCGTCGAGCGAGGTCCCGCTCATCAGACCGAGTGTCGTCAACATCATGGCGGTCAGGTCCTTGGCAACGCCCTACCCCGGCGCCAAATCCCGTTCAGAGTTCCCCAAGCTTGTGCCAAACGGGCACATCTTATAATGCCACAACGCGCAGAGCCGCGGCAGTCGGCTTGGGGCAGGTTCCGCAATTTGCTCCAAATACCGTAAAACAAGAATGATTAGAGTCGCAGAAAAATGACGGCATTTAAGTCCGATTTTCTAAACGTGCTGCAGGAACGCGGCTTCATCCACCAGTGCTCCGACTTCGAGGGCCTCGACGCGCTGGCAGCGAAGGGAGAGGCTACGGCTTACGTCGGGTACGACTGCACCGCACCATCGCTGCATATCGGCAACTTCCTGACCATGATGATGCTGTACTGGCTGCAGCAGAGCGGCAACAAGCCGATCACCCTGATGGGCGGCGGCACGACCATGGTCGGCGACCCCTCCGGCAAGGACGAGACGCGCGCGCTGCGCTCGATCGCCGAGATCGAGGCCAACAAGGCCAGCATCCGCGGCGTGTTCGCCAAGGTGCTGCGCTTTGGCGCAGGTGCGAGCGACGCCATCATGCTCGACAATGCGGAATGGCTGACCAGGCTCAACTGGATCGAGATGCTGCGCGACGTGGGCAAGCATTTCTCGGTCAACCGCATGCTGACCATGGATTCGGTCAAGCTCCGGCTCGAGCGCGAGCAGGAGATGAGCTTCATCGAGTTCAACTACATGGTCTGCCAGGCTTACGACTTCGTCGAGCTTGCCAAGCGCACCGGCTGCCGGCTGCAGATGGGCGGCTCGGACCAGTGGGGCAACATCATCATGGGCGTCGACCTCGGCCGCCGCATGGGCGCGCCGCAGCTTTACGCCTTGACGACGCCGCTGCTCACGACCTCTTCGGGGGCGAAGATGGGCAAGACCGCGCAAGGAGCGATCTGGCTCAATGCGGAAGCCTGTTCGCCTTACGACTTCTGGCAATATTGGCGGAATACCGAAGATGCCGACGTCGAGAAGTTCCTGAAGCTGTTCACGACGCTGCCGATGAGCGAGATTACGAAGCTCGCGGCCTTGAAGGGCGCGGAAATCAACGAAGCGAAGAAAGCGCTGGCGGATGCCGCGACCACGCTGCTGCACGGCGCGGATGCCGCGCGGCAGGCAGCGGAGACCGCGCGGCAGACGTTTGAGGAAGGCGCAATCGCGGAAAACCTTCCGACCGTGGAAATTCCGCGCGGTGAGCTTGAAGCCGGCATCGGCGTGCTCTCGGCTTTCGTCAAGGCCGGCCTTGTCGCTTCCAACGGCGAGGCGCGGCGCCAGATCAAGGGCGGCGGCTTGCGCGTGAACGATGCCGCCGTCACCGACGAGAAGTTGGCGCTGTCGGGTTCCAACCTCACCCCGGAAGGCGTGATCAAACTGTCCTTCGGCAAGAAGCGCCACGTGCTGCTCAAGCCTGCATAGGCGCATTCGCTGGGAGCGCTTGCGCTTTGGCCGCAAAACGCGCTCCCTCCCGCCATGGATCAAACGTCGCCGCGGGAGGAGATGCTGGCGCAGCCGCTTCGGCCGGCGCGTACGGCGCTGGGCGTGCTCGCGCTGTGCTTTGCGCTCTCGGTGCTCGGCCGCGGCCTCGGCGAAAGCTTCACGGTCTTCCTCAAACCGATTTCGGAGAATTTTGGCTGGGACCGCGCCCAGGTGGTCTCGGTCTACTCGCTGACCTGGCTGGCAGGCGGCCTCACCGCGCCGGTGGTCGGCCGCGTCTTCGACCGCTCGGGACCGCGCGCGGTGTATTCATTCGGCGTTTTCCTGCTGGGCGCGGCGTTCCTGATCGCGGCCTACGCACAGCATCTCTGGCAATTCCAGCTCACCATCGGCCTTTGTGTCGGCTTCGGCGCCGCGCTGATCGGCAACGTCCCCAATTCCATCCTGCTCGGGCGCTGGTTCGGACCGCGGCTGCCGACCGCCATGGCCGTGGTCTATTCCGCCATGGGCGGCGGCGTGCTGCTGCTGTTGCCGGCGTCGCAGATCCTGATTGATCATGTCGGCTGGCGCGGCACCTATCAGCTATTCGGCGTGATCGTGCTCGTGGTGCTGTTGCCGGTCGCGCTGTTGCCGTGGCGGCGTTTCGCCGCCGGCGCACCGCACGTCATGAAGAGGGCTGACACTGACTTCATCGACGAAGGCTGGACGCTCGTCAGCGCCATACGCCACCACGCCTTCTGGGCACTGTTCTCGACCTTCTTCTTCACCGCGGTCGCCATGTATGCGCTGTCCGCGCAGATCGTGGCCTATTTGATCGACGCCGGCTTCCCGCCGCTGCAGGCCGCGACCGCCTGGGGCTTCTCCGGCGTCGTGCTGCTGTTCGGCATGCTCGGCGTCTCGACGCTGGACAGCCTGATCGGCCGCAGGCCCTCGGTGCTGATCTCCTATGCGATCTCGATTGTCGGAATCTTCCTGCTCTGGCTGTTGCAGTACTATCCGAACTACTGGCTCCTGACCGGCTTCGTCGTCACCTTCGGCAGCATGATCGGCTCGCGCGGCCCCTTGATCACGGCCACCGCCATCAAGATTTTCCGCGGCGAACGCGTCGGCACCATCTTCGGCACGATCTCGATCGGCAGCGGGCTGGGATCGGCGCTCGGCTCCTGGAGCGGCGGCCTGCTGCACGACTTCACCCACAGCTACAATCCGCTGATCGTGTTCTCGCTGATCAACGTCGTGCTCGGGATGCTGCCGTTCCTGGTGGTGCCGGCGCTCAGACGCTAAGCCGCGTTGATGGCGTCCTCGCCGAGCCCCAGCATGGCGCGGATTTCGCGCGCGGGGCGCGCCGCGCTGAACAGATATCCCTGCATCTGCGTGCAGCCGAGCGCCCGCACGGTTTCGAGCTGCTGCCTGGTCTCGACGCCCTCGGCGGTCGTGACCATGCTGCGATCGGCGGCAATCGCAACCACCGCCCTGATGATGGACGACGTGCCGGAGCCATCGGCCACTTCCTTGACGAAGGAACGGTCGATCTTGATCTTGTCGAACGGGAAGCGATGCAAATAGCGCAACGAGGAATAGCCGGTGCCAAAATCGTCCAGCGCGATGTGAACGCCGAGTTCGCGCAGCTGTGCGAAAGTCGTCAAGGCCGCCTCGTCGTCGCCGATCAGCACGGCTTCGGTGATTTCAAGCTCGAGGCGGCGCGGATCGAGCCCGGCATTGGCGAGCGCGGTCGCGACATTGAGCGAAAGCGTCTGCGACTTGAACTGCACCGGTGAGACGTTGACGGCCACGTGAATGTCGGCCGGCCAGGCCGCCGCCTCGCGGCAGGCGGTATCGAGCACAAACTGGCCGATTTCCTGGATGAGTCCGGTCTCCTCGGCGATGGGCACGAACTCGGCCGGCGAAATCATGCCGCGGCGCGGATGCCGCCAGCGCAGCAGCGCCTCGCAGC
Organism: uncultured Alphaproteobacteria bacterium; assembly: GCA_963831505.1. GTDB lineage: Bacteria > Pseudomonadota > Alphaproteobacteria > Rhizobiales > Xanthobacteraceae > Bradyrhizobium. The sequence goes on from CAWHQY010000013.1 coordinate 62,461, forward strand.
CGATGATCTTCTCGCTCGCGACGTCCACGAGCGGCTGGTAGTGGATTTCGAAGCCGCCATCCCTGAGCGCGGTTCGCAAGTCCCGTTCGAGCTCGCGGCGCGAATTGGCCTCGGTTTCCATGCCCGGCTCGAAGAAACGCCAGGTGCGGCGGCCAGAAGCCTTGGCCGCATACATCGCAAGGTCCGCGCTCTTGAGCAGGCCCATCAACTCCGACCCGTCGCGCGGGGCGAGCGCCACGCCGATCGAGGCATCGCCGCTCAAATGATGGCCTTGGCAGTCGAACGGCGTCCGCAGCGCCCGGTACACCTTGTCGATCAGCGCGGTGACCTCGTCCTCATGGCCAGCGTCATATTGCACGATCGCGAATTCGTCGCCGCCGAGCCGCGCCACGAAATCCTTCTCGCCGACGCATTCGCGCAGCCGCAATGAGACCGCGCGCAGGAACTCGTCGCCGATGAGGTGGCCCAGCGAATCGTTGATGCCCTTGAACTCGTCGATGTCGATATAGAGGACCGCGAACGGAACCTTCGGAAGCTGGGCCAGCATCCGCTCGGCGTGAAGCTGGAACAGCGTGCGGTTCGGCAGGTCCGTCAGCGCGTCGAAATGCGCGAGATGCTCGATCCTGGCCTCGAAGCGGGACCGCTCGGTGATGTCCTCCAGCGTCGTCGCCCACCCGCCGTCGGGCGAGCGCTTGTAAACCAGCTTGATCTTGCGCCCGTCGGGCAAGTCGATGGCGGTGTCGCGGATATCCTCTTTCCAGTCACCGAGGAATTTCGCGCAATAGACGTCGACGTCGCCGACGAACGATCCGAGCTGCTGGCGATGAAGTATGAGATCGCGCAGATGACAGCCGGGCTTTACCACCTCCGGCGAGACGCCGAACATGTCGATATAGCCCTGATTGCAGATCACGAGATGTCCGCTGGCGTTGAACAGCAACAGGCCCTGGGTCATGTTGTTGATGGCGGTGTCGAGGTGCTGCCCCTTCTCCATCAGCAGGTGCTGCGCGGCCTGATGCTGTCGCTTCAGTTGCCGAACGATCAGCGAGATCGTGACAATGACGACGATCACGACAAGAAGCGCTGCAACGAATTGCAGCTTGGTCTGCGCCCGCCAATTGGCCAGGGCGTGCTCGGTGGTCGTGGTGGCCACGACCATGATCGGGAAATTGGCCATCGGCCGGATCGAGCCCAGCCGCTCCTCGCCCTCCGCGAGGCTCTTGAAGCGGCCGGACGCGCTGCCGTTCAGCGCGAGCACCCGCTGGAATAGCGGCGTGTCCGAGATATTCCGGCCAACCAGCCCATCGTGATGCGGATAGCGGGCGATGATGGTGCCGTCGCGATGTATCATCGAGACGGTGGTATCGCCGCTCAACGCCAGCGAAGCGCAAAATTCCTCAAAATGCGACGGCTCGACTCCGCGGGAAGTAAGCCCGATGATCTCGCCGTTGCGGCCGAGGATCCGCCGCGCGAAGATCGTGGTCCACTTGCCCGTCACCTGGCTCCTGGCGGCTTCGACGATGGTCTCGGGCACCGCCTTGCCCGAGCTGAATTCCTTGAAATAGCGGCGGTCGGAAATGCTGATGTCGGGCATCGGCCAGCCGTGGGTCGAGTTGATCAATCGGCCTTTGGCGCTGAACACGTTCAGGGCGCCGACATGGGGAAACGCCTGAAGCCGCGACGTCAGCATCTGGTGGATGGAGGGCGAGGACATGCGGCGCTCGAACGCCTCGGGCGTGTCGATGCCCTCGGCTTGCGCATAGGCCGAAACTTCATCGTGAATGCGCTGCAGAACGACGAGTTGCTGGTCGAAATGCCGCGACAGAAGCTGTGCGGTGTTGCCGAGCTCGCTTTCGGCGGCGTCGACCGTGCGGTCGCGGAACTGAAGGACGAGGCACCCCGTGCCCACCATGACCGCGAGCACGATGCCGACACCGCTGAAGATCAGCCATTGGATCGCGCCGACCCGGCGAAGTGATCCGCCGGCGCTCGCGAACCAGCGCCTGAAGGCGCTCTTTTCCTGTGGTTCCATGGTGCCCCCGGCATGCTTTTAGCGGGGGACAGGCCAAAGGGAGGTTAGGAAAGTCGGTTATCGCTGCATTAACAGCGCATTGAGGCGGTATCGAGGGACGGCGACAGCTCAGTTATTCGGCGGCAATTCGATCGGATTGTTCGGCTTGCCGGTGTTGAATTCCATGATCTTGCGGGTCACGCCCGGCAGGAGCGCCGAGATCGGGTTGACGCGCAGCACCGGGGCGCCGGGAGAACCGACCACCTCGTAGGTGACGCCGATCAGGCCTTCATTGCTGCCGCCGCCAATGAAGAGGCCGAGCAGCGGCACCTGGCCGAACATGTTGTTGAGCCCGTACATGGGAATGATGGTGCCGCTCATCCGCACCTGGTTGGTGTTGAAATCGATGTTGCCTTCGATCGTGAGCCCGATACTCGGTCCCTTGACGACGCCCTCGCGTACCGTGAGCAGGCCGCTCTGACGGGTGAACTCCGCACGCAACGCCGAGAAGGCGATGCCGCTCTGCGTGCCGGGCGGCCCGCCGGCGGCGGCGCGGTCCAGCGCGCCTTCGCCCCGCACCGTGAAATCGCGGATGTTGAGGAGGCCTTCCTTGGCGCTGGCGTCCGGCGTCGGCGGCTCCATCGCCAGCATGAGTTGGCCGCCCGTCACCTTGGAGTAGGTGTCGGTGAAGCGCAGGAATGCACCGGCGTCGTTGGTTTGCAGGATGACGACATCGCGGCCCTGGCCCTGCGAGCGGCCCCGCATTTCCGCCGTCACCGGCGTGTCGCGCCCGACCTTGCCGTTGAGGTTGAAGGCCTTGATGATGCCGCCGCGCCGGGACATTCTCAGGTCGACGCCGCGCAAGGCCTCGCCGTTCGCGCCGGCCACCGCGCCGAGCTTGAGATCCACATCGAAATCGATGTTTTTGGTCTTGCTCTTGCTGTCGTCCTTCGAGCTGCCGGACATCGCCGACTTGAGGAAGCTGCGCCCGTCGAACACATCGCCGCGCATCGTCACCTTGACGACGCCGTCCGCGCCGCGATCGGCTTTCAGCGAGGTCTTGTCGCCTTCGCTAGGCGAGTAGGTCGGGAAGTTCGCGTTCAGGAGATCGCCGTTCTGGTCGACTTCCAGCGATCCCTTGATCGAGACGCCGGGCCCGCCTTCGATGACGATGTCCTCAAAGCGGGTCGATTGCGCTTTCGGCACCACGTTGAAGGTGGCCTTGCCGGACTTGCCCGGCAACTTGCTCCAGCCCGGCAGGATGTTGTCGAGCCTGAGCTGGGTCAGATCGGCCTCGATGCCCATCTTGCTGTCGTGATCGCTGGAGACCTTGCCGACCAGCTTGATCGGGATCGAGCCGGACACCGCTGGTCCCAGATCGAGTCCGAGCCGGGCGCGGCCCGCATCGTCAAGCGTCGCCGCAAGGCGCACATCGGCATCGCCTTCCGCGGGCTTGCGATAATCCAGCGAAGCCGCCTGCCCGTTGATCTTCACGTCGCCCTTGACCTGATAGCCCTGGTTGTTGGCGACGATCTTCAGGGCATTGGCCTCGAGCTTCTGGCTCATCACCAGCTTGTCGGCGGCAAATCCGTTGAGGTCGGCGGTGACCGCGTAGGTGGTGTTTTCCTTGGTCAGCTCGCCCTTGACCGGCATGCCGAGATTGATGATCGCGGAGAATGACCCCTTGCTGGTGTTGGGATCGATCGGGGTTGCCATGACATCGCTGAGGCGATCGGACGCCATGATCTCGGCCGCCGCCGGCACCGGGCCGTCGATCTTCAGCTTCACCCGCGACGGCGGCGGCTTCGGATGCATGTCCGGCACTTCGAACGAGAAGTCGGAGATGGTCAGCTTGCGGCCGGCGGGCGTGTCGGCAATCGCCTGCCCGATGGTCACGGTCGCGCTGCGGCCGGTGACGTGGGCCTTGAGGTCGGCGTCGTGCACCGGCGGCAGGCCGTCGACCGGGCGCACCGTCACGCCGTTCCCCACGATGTTGACGGAAAGGCCGTCATCGGGGATCGGCGGCCCCTTGCGCGGCAGGTTTTTCACCAACGTGTTGACGCCGATCTCGATGCGCTGGAGCGTGCCGCCCTCGATCCGCTCGATCACCCATTCGCGCACTTCCGGCACGATCAGGGCCGGCCAGATCCGCTTCAGTGCGGACGCCGACATCGGCGTCCCCGCAAAACCAAGTTTAAGCAGCGGCTCGCCCGAATAATCGATGCTGCCGGTGCCGGCGACGCCGACTTCGCCATTGCTGATATCGGCCTGGGCCAGCACCACCTGCTTGCGCTCGGTATCGAAGCGGAAGCCGATGTTGATACGGTTGAAGATCAGCGGCGGGCTGTTGTCGATCCCGGCTAGCACGATGGTGCCGCCGGAAAGGCCGAGCTGCCAGTCATTGGTATTGCCGTCCGGCGGCTCGAGATGGGCGAGCAGCGTGATGCGGTTCGCGCCTGAAATGATCTTGAAGGGCGCGACCAGCACGTGCCGTCCCGAATCCCATTCGACATTCACCTCACCAGAGTCGATCGCCATCGGATAAGTGGGCGTGTCGGTGTCGATGATGGTGCCGGCGCCAATCAGAACCTTGCCGCGGAAATAGGTCGGCAGCCCGTCGCGGCCGAGTTCGCCCTTGAGCTCGCCGGTGAGCGGCAGATCGGCGCTGTAGGTGAGATCCTTCAGGCGCAGCGCCAGCAGGATGTTGGAGGTCGAGACGTCCTTGGCCCGGATATCGACCGAGCGGACGCCGTTCTGTTGCGGTCCAACGGTCACGCGGAGCGACCAGGGCCTTGCGCCCTCCTCGCCGAGGCTCAACGCCACGCCGCCGCCGCTCGGCCGGCGCAGGCTGAGGCTGATATTCTCGAAATTCCATTTGTTGCCGCGCTGCTGATCGTCGACGATCAGGTTGCCGTTCTTCAGACCGATTTCGTTGAGGTTCTGACCGTCGAGGCCGGTGAGGCTGAGGCTGTCGAGCCAGTCGAGCCCCGCGAGCAGTCCGCTGGTGGCCGACCCCGATGAGGCCGCGGGCGGCGCGATCGGCAGCGGCAACGCCGGCGCGGCTGCGTTCGGCTGGCCGGGAACAAGCATGCCGCTGGCGGCAGCGGCCCGCTTCGAAGCCACGCCGGTTGCGAGCGGTTTGTTGGTGTCGCCGGTTGAGACCGTGACGTAACCGTCCGGCGTAATGCGAATCGCGAGCTCGGCGTCGACCAGGTTGAGGCTTTCGGCGCGCAGCCGTCCCATCAACAGCGCCATGCCGGAAAGCCTGACTTCGGCCTTCGGCGCCGTGGCCACGATGGCGCGGTCGTGGTCGCGGACGACGATATCGCGGATACGAACGGCGATGCGAATCCGCCCTGCCCGTTCGATCTGGGTGCCGCCGACCTCGACGGTGTTGCCGTGACCGATGTTCTCCTCGATCGCTGCCGCAAGCCACGGCGTCGCCATGTCGAGATTGATCGGGCCGGCGCCCAGCCGCCACCACAGGCCGAAGAAGCAGCCGGCGAAGATCACCGCCAGCGCCGCAATGACGACCGCAAGCCGCCTGACCCAACGTTCGCCGACAATCCACCTCTTCAGCGCGGCGAGTTTGTCGCCGATCCGGTGGATGCCCGAACTTGGCCTCGACAACAGCCGGCGCGCGCGATGGCCGGCAGCCTCGTCATGCTCCCGCTCCCACGCGTCATCGTTCCACTCCCGGGAGGGAGGGCCGGCGGTCTGCGGAGACTGCTTTTGCTGGGCCTGGGGCGACGGATTCCGCGCCACGGATTCCCGCTGCCGACGCTCACCATGGGACTGGTCGGCGCTCTGGCCGCGCCCGTCGCCAGGGTGAGGCCGCTCCTGTGCGGGCATCGGTGCCAATCCCTGGTTAGTCCTGTTGCTCATCATCTGGCGAAATAAGCTCACTCAACGAGCGGACAGGCGGTGCGTCGAATTCCTTGTAACCATACTCCGTGGCCGTCAGACTTGCCCAGCCATTCGGCACGAATCCGGCACGCCGGTAAGGGTTCGCAATACCCTAATGATTGATCCGCCGAAAGCGACGAAAGGAAGGCGTATGTCCAAGAAATCGCGCAAGAAATCCCCCAAAACTTCGTCCAAGCGGCATCAAGCGGCGAAATCGTCGAAAGCTTCCAAGACCGGGGCCGCAAAGACAGGCCGAACGGCAGCCAAAGCATCGAAGAAAGCGGCCGGCAAACCATCGCACAAGGCCACATCGAAACGGTTAAGATCCCCATCCTCCCCGGCCGCCTCGCCGCCGGGCAACAAAAGCGCGTCTGTGGAAAAAACTCACATCCTGGCCGAAGGCGCCAAAGCTCCTGCGTTCCATCTGCCTCGCGATGGCGGCGGCATGATCGCGCTTTCGGATTATGCCGGCAAGAAACTCGTGCTGTTTTTCTACCCCCGAGCCGATACGCCGGGATGCACCAGAGAGGCGATCGACTTCACCCGGCTGAGGGGCGCCTTTGGCGAATCCGCAACCGAGGTGCTGGGGATCTCGGCCGATCCCGTGGGCGCCCAGGAGCGCTTTCGCGACAAGCACAGGCTTGAGGTTCCCCTGATATCGGATGAAAAGCATCAGATGCTGGAGGCCTATGGAGCCTGGGGCGAAAAATCCTTGTATGGCAGGACTTTCCTCGGGATCATTCGCACGACGGTGCTGATCGATTCCGAGGGCCGGGTCGCCCGGGTCTGGCGTCGTGTGAAGGTCGACGGTCACGCGGATGCCGTGCTGGCGGCGGCCCGGCAGCTATAGGCTGGAAGCCCGCATTTCCGGAAAATTAACCATGAAAGGGTCAGATAGCGCTCGCAATTTTTGCCGTACGGAACCTGGCTCCGACCGGCGCGGGAGTGCCGATGTCGAACCGTTCCGGTCAATATTCCGAGTACCCCCAGCACCATCCCCATGACCGCGGCAGGCCCTTCGCACGCCGTGCGCACGCCGCAACCAATGCCCCGGTGCCATCGCCATCCGGCTACACCATCACGCATGCGGGCAAGCAGGTGCGTTTCGGACCCGTGGCGTTCTGGATCGTGGTCGGCACGGTAACCGCACTCGGCATGTGGTCGGCGGCGACCGCCACCTATTTCGCGTTCCGCGACGACGTGCTGACCCGGCTGATCGCTCGCCAGGCGGAGATGCAATACGCCTACGAGGACCGCATCGCCGAGCTGCGCGCCAAGGTCGACCGCACCACCAGCCGCCAGCTGCTCGATCAGGAACAGTTCGACCAGAAGCTGGAACAGATCATGCGCCGGCAGACCGCGCTGGAGTCGCGCGCAACGGCGCTCGGCACCATTCCCGATGTCACCGGCTCGATTCGCCCGACGGCCCCGTCGCGAGGTGCAGCCGCTGCGGAACCAAGCTCGGCAACGCCGAAACCCAATCCGATCAGTGACACCGTGATCTTCGTGGCGCCGCCGGATCGCGAGGCGCGGCTCGAATCGCGCGCGCCGATTCCCAGCGGCCCCCCGCCCAGCAAATTCGCCAAGAACCAGGGCGTCGACAGCGCGCTGGTTCGCCTGCAGAACTCGCTCGACCAGGTCGAGAGCCGCCAGATGTCGGCGCTCAGCTCATATGAAGACAGCATGGAATCGCGGGTGCGCCGGATGCGCGGCGTCATCAGCGATCTCGGCCTCGATCTCGCGCAGCTCGATGCCGCGACGCCGCGCGCACCGATGGGCGGACCGTTTATTCCCGTCAAGCTTTCCGGCGACTCCAGCGCCTTCGACCGTCAGCTTTACCGCATCAACGTCACGCGATCACAGATGGACCGCCTGACGCGCACGCTGGCGCTCGTGCCCTACCGCAAGCCCGTGATCGGCGAAGTCGAGTTCACCTCCGGCTTCGGCGTGCGCAGCGATCCCTTTCTCGGCCGGCCCGCGATGCACACCGGCCTCGATTTCCGCGCGCAGACGGGCGATCCCGTGCGCGCGACCGCAAACGGCAAGGTCATCAATTCGGGCTGGAGCGGCGGCTACGGCCGCATGGTCGAGATCGACCATGGCAACGGGCTTTCCACTCGCTACGGCCATCTTTCGCAAATCGATGTCAAGGTCGGCGATGTCGTGAAGATCGGCCAGGTGATCGGGGAAGTCGGCTCGACCGGCCGCTCCACCGGACCGCATCTGCACTATGAAACGCGGATCGACGGCGAAGCCGTCGATCCCCAGAAATTCCTGCGCGCCGGCGTCCGCCTCAGCGCGGGCTAGCGCCGGTCAGTGGCTGGCGTCGTGGCCCACTTCGCCATTGATGACATCGCCGAACAGCCGCCAGGCCTCGCCGTCGAACTTCATCATTTGCATCTGCTCGATCGGAAAGAAGTCGTCCGGACTGGTATTGACCTTGATGCCGGGCAGCATCACGTCGGACGAGAAGTCCTTCAGGCTGGCCGCCTGCTTCATGATGTTCTCGCGCGTCAGTTCATCGCCGCATTGCTTGAGCACCTGCACCATGGTCTGCGCCACGGCGTAGCCATAGACATTGTTTGAGTTCAACTTGTCGCCTTCGGGATAGTACTTGTCCATGAAAGCGCGCCACGCCTTGATGCCCGGATCGTCCCGCCAGGCGGGATCGGTGGGATCCTTCAGATAGGCCGTCGAAAGGATGTCTTTCGCGTTCTCAAGGCCGGCCGGCTTCAGCACACCGGCGACGGAGGTCGACACGTTGGCAAGGAAGAAGCGCGGCTTCCAGCCGATCTCGCCGACTTTCCTGATCGCCTGCGCCGATCCTTTCGGAGCCGCCCATGAGAAGAAGGTGTCGGCACCGGAATCACGCAGCGCCACAATCTGGGAGTCGATCGAGGGATCGCTGACCTCATAGGACTTGTCGGCAATGATCATATTGGCCTTGTCGCCGAGACCGTCCCGCAGTCCCTTGACCTGGTCCTTGCCGGCATCGTCATTCTGCCAGAACACCGCGATCTTGCTGTTGGGGAAGTGCTCCAGGATAAATTTGGCGTAGATGCGCCCTTCGCTCTGGTAGTTGGGCTGCCATCCCATCGTCCACGGGAAGTTCTTCGGGTCACCCCATTTGGTGGCGCCGGTCGCGACGAACAGTTGCGGCACCTTCTTGGCGTTCATGTATTTCTGGGTGGCCGAATTCGATGGCGTGCCCAGCGACTGGAAGATCAGGAGCACCTCGTCGCTTTCGACGAGCCTGCGCGCCTGCTCGATCGCCTTCGGCGGGCTGTAGGCATCGTCATAGCTGATGAACTTGATCTTGCGCCCGTTGATCCCGCCCTGATCGTTGATCATGTCGAAATAGGCTTTTTCGGTGAGACCAATCACGCCGTAGGAAGACGCCGGACCGCTATAGGGCATGATGTTGCCGATCTTGATCTCGGTATCGCTCGCGCCCGTGTCATACTTCTTCTCGGCCTGGGCTGATGTCGCAAGGACCGCGGCGGCAGCAATGGCCGCAAAGGCAGTGACGCGTCTCGTAAGAGCCAACATCGTTCTCTCCCGCTCATGATTACTTGGCAGCTTTATTATCCCTCAAGTCTCGCAAGCCCGGCGCGGACTGGCAAGCATCCCTCACCTTGCACTTAAGTCCGCTTTTTCCGCGCCTCGAAACGGCATTGTTGCCGCCAGCCATTTGTGATTGATGCTGCCTGGCGAGGGGATTTCGGCTTGGAACAGAAACGAATTGGCCCGCGACATCCAAGGCTTGGAGAGGCCGGATTCCGTCTGGCGCAATGGCTTGCGACGCAGACCATGGGCCGCGCAGGCTTTCATCGCCTCGGCTCGGCCTTTGCCGACCAACGCATCGCGGAAGCGCGCGACAGGCTGGCGCGGGGCGACACGCTTTATCTCGCGGGCCTCGGCCCCCCCGGCACGCATAACTCGGGCGTAGCGCTGGTCGAGGTCACGCAGGCGCACGGTCCGCGGCTGATCCTCAACAATGAGGAAGAGCGCTTTTCCGGCAACAAGCACACCACCGAATATCCGGCCAAATCGATCGACGCGATGGTCGCGGCATTGCGCGGCATGGACCGCGACATCGGCGACATCTTCGCCTGGCTGACCTCGTGGGATTATCCGGCGCTCGCCGGCACGCTGCTCCGCTCGGTGCTGGAAGAAGCGCCGCAGAGCCTGAAGCTCGTCCGCAACACCGAGGCGGCCGGCTTCGACGGCAGAAGACTCGACCAGATGACGCGTACGCCGAAAATCCTGGCCCGCCAACTCGGACTCTCCGGGCGCGTACCGCTGATCGCGATGCCGCATCACGACAACCACGCCTGGTTTTCCTATGCGGCTTCGCCATTCGCCGATGACGGCGAGCCCGTGGCGATCGCGGTGCTCGACGGCACCGGCGACATCGGCTCGGTCTCGCTCTATGTCGTCCGGAGCGGCGCGATGCAAAGGCTCTACAGCAATGACAGCATGTTCGACTCGCTGGGGGCCTTCTACAGCGTGATCTCCTCGACCCAGGGCGGCTGGACCTGGCTCTCCAGCGAAGGCCGCTACATGGGCGCGGCCGCCTGGGGCAACATGAACCGCGCGACCAATCCCTTTTATGCGCGGCTGAAACAGGTCCTGCAGTTCGAAGCCGATGGCGAGATCCGATTGAATCGCGCCATGGCGAACTGGTACGCCGACCCTTTCCAGCATCCCTACAAGCAGGCGCTGATCGACATCATGGGCGAGCCGTTGAGGCCCGATCAGCTCTGGAACCCCGATGCCGTGCTCCGCGTCGAGGACATCAAGCACCGGCCCGACACGCAGGATCGCCTCGACAAGGCCGCCGCAACCCAGCTCGTGTTCGAGGATGCGATGATCCATGTGGTGGATCACCTGCTCCGCTCGACCGGCGCGAACCGCCTGGTGCTGACCGGCGGCGTGGCACTGAACGCGGTCGGCAATATGCGCATGCTCGAACATTTCGATGCGGCGTGGTTTTCGAGGAACCAGCAGCGCGACGCGCGCCTGCATCTCTGGGTGCCGCCGGTGCCCGGCGATCCCGGCGTCACCATCGGCGCGGCCTGGCTGTTCGCGCATCTGGCCGGCAGCCGGCGCGGCGCGCCGATGACACATGCGTTTTATTGCGGGCTGCCGCCGGCGCAAACCGAGATCGAGGCCACACTCAAGGCGGACGACATTGCCTCCCAACGCATCGGCGATATCTCGACGGAAGCCGGCCTTGAGGCCATTGCCGATCTGATGGCATCCATCGTCGCGCTGAACGGCGTGATCGCGATCTACCAGGGCGCGGCCGAGACGGGCCCGCGCGCGCTCGGCCATCGTTCGATCCTCGCCAACCCCTGCGACATCAGGGCGCGCGAAAACCTCAACGAGCGCGTCAAATACCGCGAGGCAATCCGCCCGCTCGCGCCGATGGCGACGCTGGAGGCGGCGCGCGAATATTTCGAGCTGCTCGAAGGCGCCTCCGACGGCGACTACAACGCTTACAACTACATGGTGCTGACCGCGCGCTCGAAGCCGCACGCGAAAGAGAAGATTCCGGCCGTGATCCACGCCGACGGCACCGGGCGTATCCAGATCGTGCGCGCGGACGATGATCCCCTCACCTACGCCTACCTGAAAGCGCTCGGCCGCCGTATCGGCGTGGAAATGTCGGTCAACACCTCGTTCAATGTCGCGGGCCCCATCGCGCAGACGCCACAACAGGCAATCGACACGTTGCGGCGCTCGAAGGGGCTGGACGTGGTGCTGCTGGTCGCCGACGACAGCACAGTCACCGCGGCCTGGCACGGCGGCGAGCGCGACAGCGGGCGGTTCACCGGCTGGCTCTCGGCATGGAAAGCTGAGCGCTAGGACGCAGACCCGCTCCGCCACCCACGCTGAACCGGCTTTCGAGGACGAAGCCGAATTGTGCCCTCAATCCCTTTCGTTGTAGCTTGGGCCGTTCTCGACTTCATCCCTGTGGACGGGCGATCGTGCGGTCCGACCGCGATGCTCCTGCGCATGCAACGGGCGGCCCCGCCTTGCCGGGCGGCGCTTGGTCCCTGTGGACCGTGCTGGTATGGGCCGCGCTGCTGGCGGCGATCATCGTATCGTTCCGGCCAGCGGTCCCGGTCATCTGGGGCGATACGCCCTCCTTCGTGGAATTCTGCGTTTCGCACGCTCGAGGCCGGAAGGCCGACCGTGGTGGGTGGCCGCGATCCGGGCTACCCGGTGTTCCTGGCCGTAATATTGGCGTTCGGAGGCGATCTCACGACGGTGGTGCGCGTGCAGCAGGCGGCGTGGGCCGTCCTGATGCTGGCGCTTGCGGCAACCGCGCAAGGAGCTACCCGCAACGCCGGTGGGCTCGTACCGATCATCCTGGTGGCGACGTATCCGGGCCTACTGCTGTTCAGGAACGTCCTCACCGCGGAGCTTCTGTTCGCGGTGTTCCTCAATCTGGCAATGGCTGGATTGCTCGTCGCCACCTGGGCCGGCAAGACGGCGCGGTGCTGCGTGGTCGCAGCCTCCATCCTGTGCGCCGCCTTCGCAGCGTGCTTCAGATCGCAGGGTGTGCTGGTCCCGATCGCCGCCGTCCTGGTGGGTGTCAGCCTTGCGCGGCCGGACACGTCGATGCGCGTTGCCGTGATTGCCGCGTCCGTCGTGGCGGCGCTGGCGCTCTTGGGCAGCGGTTCACGGTTCGCCGCTTCCGATTCTGACCAGGCCTCGGTCGTGTTCGTCCCCAAGACATTGTTCTGCAATCACCTGAACATCGTGCTTGCAAGCGATGCAGCCCGACGCGAGATCGCATCGGTGGCCGGCGACCGCGCTGATGCCGCCATGACGCGGCTTGCCGCCGACTTCGCAGCAGAACCTGATCGTTGGCCGGTGCTCGGGTTCTTCGGCGACGCGTGCCTTCACGACGACACACTTGATCGAGACGTCACCGGCCCTACCGGGGATGCCATCGACGCCGCCAGAACCTATCGGCGCATCTTCCTTGCCGCCCTACGCGACCGGCCTTTTGCTTACGCGGGCAAGTTCGTTCGTCAGATTGCCTATGGGGCCTCGGTCGCATGGCCGCCCTACGGGCTCGAACCAGTCATACCGGTGTCGACCGACGACGTGCCGCATGTGTCCGACATCATGACGCGGCATGGCTTGGCCATTCAGCCGGTCGATCTGCAGGGCGGACCAGTCCGGATCGGCCTAATGTCCGATCTCCCAGGCATTTCCGCCTATCTCTATAGAGCATTGTCCACCGCCTTCGTTATCGCCGTCATGATTTGGACGGTGGCCGCCCTGCGCCGTCGGCGCGCCACCTTCGTCATGCGCGGAGGTGTGGTGGTCGTAATGTGGGCGGCTTCGATCGTGACCGCCGCAGCCGCCCACACTCTCGACGTGCTGCGATATCTGATTCCCGCAATGCCGATGGTCGGTTTGATGCTGTCGCTTTGCGCGGTCGAATTGGCCCAAACGCTCGCATGCCGGCGACGCAACGAGAGCCGCAACACCTGATTTACGAGGGCACGGCTTCAGCTCGCCGCCGCCTCGAGCCCCTTCGCGGGTGCGGTCGACCAGTCGAACCGATCGGCAAGACCGGCAGCCTCATCGAGCCCAAGCATCAGGTTCAGGTTCTGCACGGCCGCACCCGAAGCGCCCTTGCCGAGATTGTCGAGGACGGCCACGAGCCGCGCTTGCTGCAGTTTGTCGGACCCGAACACGTAGAGCTTCATGGCGTTGGTGCCGTTCAGGCTCTCCGGCGCCAACGTCGAAAGCGAAGCGGCTTCCTCGAGGCTTGCGACCTCGACGAATTGCTCGCCTTGATAGGCCTTCGCCAGCGCCGCGTGCAGGTCTTTCAGCTTCGGCACCGAGGGCAGCGCGTAGAGCGGCAGCGGCACCTCGACGATCATGCCCTGCGCGTAGCGGCCGACCGACGGCTCGAAGATCGGCGGATGTTGCAAGCCGCCATGCACCTGCATCTCCGGCACGTGCTTGTGCGCGAGCGTAAGCGCATAGATGCGGTACGGCACCTTGGTGAAGCTCGGCGAGGCCTGATCCTCGAACTCCTCGATCATCTTGCGTCCGCCGCCGGAATAGCCGGAGACGGCATTGACCGAGAGCGGCCAGCTTTTCGGCAGGATGTTTGCGTCCGTCAGCGGCCGCACCAGGCCGATAAAGCCGGTCGGATAGCAGCCGGGATTGGAGACTCTTCGCGCGGCAGCGATGGCGGCGCGCTGCATACGCGTCATCTCCGGAAAGCCGTAGGTCCAACCCTCGGCGGTGCGATAGGCAGTCGAAGCATCGATCACCCGCACCTTGTCATGGTCGATCATGCCGACCGCTTCGCGCGCGGCATCGTCGGGCAGGCAGAGGATGACCACATCGGCGCGGTTGATGATCGCCTTGCGCGCGGACACATCTTTCCGCTTCGCCGGATCGATCGAGATCAGCTCGATATCGGTGCGGCCGACCAGGCGCTGCCGGATCTGCAGGCCGGTCGTTCCAACTTCGCCGTCGATGAAGATTTTCGGTGCCAGATCTTTCGATGCCAAATTCTTTGATGCCAAATTTCTTGATACCATGTCGCTCGTCCTCTGGCGGCCGTCATATCCGCAGACCTGAAGCTTAGCCACCCCGTTTTAAGGAAATGTGGCGGTCTATTTAAGCCTTGTTCGGGCCGGTGCCAGCTCCACCCCGCGCGACGAATCCGAGCAGACGCCCGTCGATGAGGAGGAGCGCGCTGCCGATCACCAGCGCCCCGATCAGCTCGCGGGGCGAAATCGGCTCACCAAGCACGAGAGCGCCGAGCAGGATCGCCGTCACCGGGATCAGCAGCGTCACGAGCATGACGTTGGTAGCACCGGACCGCCGCAGGATCTGGAAGAACACGATATAGGCCAGCGCGGTCGACAGCGCCGCCAACCCAATGATGGCCAACCACGTGGCTGGTCCCGGCATCGGCAATCGCCACGGCCGATCGAACAATGTGGCCAAGGGAATCATCATCGCAACCGAAGCCAGCATCTGGAAAGTCGCCGTTCCGAGCGGCGCCGAGCTCGGCGGCAGCCGCCGCGCCACCAGCGCCGCGAGCCCATAACTGAAGGCGGCAGCCAGGCACAGGAGAATACCCGCGCTCTGCCCCGTCTCGAAGCCGAGCGCATCGCCATGGAGGATGACGACCCCGACCAGGCCCGCGAGGACGCCGGCGACACGGCGCGGATGCAGCGCCTCCTCGCCGGCCGCGGCCATCACCACCACGGTAAACAATGGCGTCGTGGCATTGAGGATCGATGCCAGCCCGCTCGGAATGTAGGTCTGGCCGGTCACGATCAGGGAAAACGGCAGCACGTTGTTGAACAGCCCTATCGCAAAGAACGGTATCCAGCCCGATACTCCCCTTGGCCAGACGATGCCGTAAATTCTCAAGAGCGGCAGCAGCATGATCGCCGCGAACGAAACGCGGAGCAGAACCACCGTGAACGGCGGCACCTCCCGGACGATGATTCCGATGAAAAAGAACGAGCCGCCCCACAGGACCGACAGCAGGACAAGCAGCGCCCAGTCTCGGCGATCGATACGATTGTCGGAGGGTGGCATCTCGCTCCCGTCTGCGCGCAAATAGACGACTAGGGGGAGAGCCTGAAAATTCCCACCCGATTTCCGTGTCAAGGCATGATCCGGAAAAGTGTGACGCGGTTTTCCGAAAAGATCGTGCCGAAACAAGAAGCTAAAGCGCGATGACGGCTTATTCTCAAGTCGGCGCACTTTAGGCGGCCTATTTCGGCCGCGACACGATCTCGATCATCTGGCCTTCGTCGCCATCCGGCGCGTGGGCCTTGGCCTTGTCATAGGCCGCCAGCGCCGCGCGGCTGACCGGCACGCCGGGAAGCAGCGTCTCGGCCAGCGCGACCGCGTAAGCTGCATCCTTGTGGCGCAGCGCCGCGGTGAAGGAGGCGCCGGAGAAGTCGCGCGCGGCCATGCGTTTGGAATGACGGATCACCTGCGGGCTCGCCACCGCGCCGGTTGCGAGCGCTTCCGCGACCAGCTTCATGTCGAGCCCCGCCTGCTCTGCGATCGCGACGCCCTCGGCGAGGCTTGCGATCTGCACCGCGCCCAGTAGGTTGTTGATCAGCTTGAACACCGTGCCGGTGCCGACCGCGCCGAAATGACGGATGGTCGTGCAAAGCGGCGCGAGATACGGCCGCGCCTTTTCGAGGTCAGCCGGATCGGCGCCGACGAGCAGCGTCAGCTTGCCGGTCGCCGCCGCCTCGGGCAGCCCGGTCACGGGACAATCAAGATAGATCAGCCCGCGCGAGTTGAGCTCGCGCGCCATCTTGAGCGCATGGGCATGCGACACCGTGGAGCATTCGATCGCGAGCGCACCGGCCTTCATGGCGGCGGCCGCGCCGTCCTTGCCGAGCCACACGCGATTTGAGGCCTCGTCATCGGCGACCATTGTGACGACGGCATCCGCATCCTTCGCGGCATCTTCCGGCGAGGACGCCCAGCGCGCGCCGCGCGCGATCAAGTCTTCCGCCTTGGCCCTGCTGCGATTCCAGACCGCGACGGTGAATCCGGCCTCGAGATAGCGGCCGGCCATGCCGTGGCCCATCCGCCCGAGACCAATGAATGCGACGCGGGCCATGCGCTTAATCCACGTCCTCGACAGCGCCCGGAGTGGTGCCGAAGGCGCGCTGCGCGAGCGTCGCTGCCATGAACTCGTCGAGGTCGCCGTCGAGCACGCCCGAGGTGTCCGAAGTCTGCACGCCCGTGCGCAGATCCTTCACCATCTGATA
Organism: uncultured Alphaproteobacteria bacterium; assembly: GCA_963831505.1. GTDB lineage: Bacteria > Pseudomonadota > Alphaproteobacteria > Rhizobiales > Xanthobacteraceae > Bradyrhizobium. The sequence goes on from CAWHQY010000013.1 coordinate 79,174, forward strand.
AGGTTGCAGCACATAGGAACGGATCTGGTGGCCCCAGCCGATGTCGGTTTTCGCGGCCTGATCGGCAGCCGCCTGCTCCTCGCGCTTCTTCAGCTCGATTTCGTAGAGCCGCGCGCGCAACATGTCCCAGGCCTGGGCGCGGTTTTTGTGCTGCGAGCGGCCGGCCTGGCAAACCACGGCGACGCCGGTCGGAATATGCGTCAGCCGCACGGCGGATTCGGTCTTGTTGACGTGCTGGCCGCCGGCGCCTCCCGAGCGCATGGTGTCCGTGCGCACGTCGGATTCCTTGATGTCGATCTTGATGGAATCATCGACCACAGGAAAGATCGCGACCGACGAGAATGAGGTGTGCCGGCGCGCATTGGAATCGAACGGCGAGATCCGCACCAGCCGATGCACGCCGGCTTCCGTCTTCAGCCAGCCATAGGCGTTGTGGCCGGAGATCTGGATGGTGGCGGACTTGATGCCGGCTTCTTCGCCCTGGGTTTCTTCCAGATACTCGATCTTGAAGCCGTGCTTCTCGGCCCAGCGCGTGTACATGCGCAGCAGCATCTGCGCCCAGTCCTGGCTCTCGGTGCCGCCTGCGCCGGCATGGACCTCGAGGTAGGAATCGAACTTGTCGGCTTCGCCCGACAACAGCGCTTCCAGCTCGCGCCGCGCGACCTCGTTCTTCAGGTTCTTCAGCGCCTTTTCGGCGTCGGCGACGACGGCCGTATCGTTCTCGGCCTCGCCGAGCCCGATCATGCCGACATTGTCCTCGAGCTCACGCTCGACCTTGCCGATACCGGCCAGCGCATCCTCCAGCGAGGTGCGCTCCTGCATCAGCTTCTGTGCTTTTTGGGGATCGTTCCAGAGATTGGGATCTTCGGCGAGCTTGTTCAGCTCAGCCAGCCGCGCCGTCGATTTCTCGACGTCAAAGATGCCTCCTCAGCAGCCCGACCGACTGCTTGATCTCTTCTACCAACCGTTCGATTTCGGCGCGCATGATCTTCTCTGGGCTCGCGGGCCGTTGCGGCCCGCATCAAGTTCGGAACAGGAGGGGATGTAGCGGCGGAGTGCGCAAAGCGCAATCGTCCCGCGCGCCGGACTTTACCGCCTCGAGCTGCTAATAGAGGCCCCCGGTCCCCGGCCGCATGATACTGCCGGCATCGGGAGATACGCCCGGCTGGATCAGCGTCCGGCCACCGCCAGGAAAGCTGGCGCCGGGATAGCTGCCGCCAGGATCGGCCGCATCGGCAACGCCGATGGCCGAGTAGCTATCCGGCGGCGCGGTGCCAGGCTTGAACGCTTCGAGGATCGTACCGCCCGTCTCGCCCGGACCGGCGCGCATGCCGGTCTTGGACACGACGCGGATCAGCTTGATGCCGGCCGGAACCTTGAACGGCACGGCAGGCTTGTCGGCGAGCGCAAGCTTGAGGAAGTCGCGGGCGATGGGCGCGGCCAGATGACCCCCGGTCGCGGCGTTGCCCCTGCCGAGAGGCCTCGGCTTGTCGTAGCCCATGTAGATGCCGACCACGATGTCCGGCGAGAAGCCGATGAACCAGGCATCCTTCGCCTCGTTGGTGGTGCCGGTCTTGCCGGCGATCGGCTTGCCGACCTCCTTCACGACGGTCGCGGTGCCGGCGTTGACGACGCCTTCCATCATCGAGGTGATCTGATAGGCCGTCATCGCGTCCAGAACCTGCTCGCGGCGGTCGACGAGCTGCGGTTCGTTCTGATTCTTCCAGCCGCCCGGCGCGTCGCAGCCGCGGCACTCGCGGGCGTCGTGCTTGAAGATGGTGTGGCCGTAGCGGTCCTGAATGCGGTCGATCAGGGTCGGCTTCACGCGGCGTCCGCCATTGGCGATCATCGAATAGGCCGTGACCATCCGCATCGCCGTGGTTTCGCCGGCGCCGAGTGCGTAGGACAGATAATTCGGCAGCTCGTCATAGACGCCGAAGCGTCGCGCATATTCCGAGATCAGCGGCATGCCGATGTCCTGCGCGAGCCGCACCGTCACCGTGTTGAGCGACAGCCGCAGCGCGTTACGCAAGGTCGTCGGGCCCTGATATTTGCCGGACGAGAAGTTTTCGGGCCGCCACACGCCGCCGCCCTGGCCCTGGTCGATTTCGATCGGCGCGTCGACCACTACCGTCGACGGCGTATAGCCGTTGTCGAGGGCAGTGGAATAGACGATCGGCTTGAACGAGGAGCCCGGCTGCCGGTACGCTTGGGTCGCGCGGTTGAACTGGCTCTGATCGAAGGAGAAGCCGCCGACCATCGCGAGCACGCGGCCGGTCCAGGGGTCCATCACCACCATCGCGCCCGAGACTTCCGGCAATTGTTCGAGGCGATATTGTCCCTCGACCGGGTTGCCGTCCTTGAACAGGGGGTCGACATAGATGACGTCGCCCGGCTGCAGCACCTGCGACACCGCCGTCGGCGTCTTGCCCTTCGCGGGCCCCGAGGCGACGCGCGCCCATTTCACGCCATCAAGGGAAACCAGGCCGGTTTCGCGCTGCTTGCTGACGGCCCCGCCGAGATCACGTCCCGGCTGGAAGCCGATCCGCGCCGATTGATCGCTGGTCTCAAGCACCACCGCCATGCGCCATGGCGAGATGTCCGAGAGCGATTTGACGTCCGCGAGCTTCACGCCCCAATCGCCGGAAACATCGAGCTTGCTGACCGCGCCGCGATAGCCCTGCTCCTCGTCATACTTGACGAGACCCGCCACCATGGTCTTGCGCGCCATCACCTGGATCTTGGGGTCCAGCGTGGTGCGCACCGACAGGCCGCCTTCATAAAGCTTCTTCTCGCCGTAGCGCTCGAAGATGTCGCGGCGGACTTCCTCGGCGAAATATTCGCCGGCGAAGGTGTGCGCGCTGTTGGCGCGGCTGGCCACGACCAGTTGCTCCTTGCGCGCCTTCTCGGCGTCGGAGGCCTTGATCCAGCCGTTCTCCTGCAGCCGGTCGATCACGTAGTTGCGGCGCTCGATGGCGCGGTCGCGGTTGCGCACCGGATGCAGTGCGGCGGGCGCCTTCGGCAGCGAGGCCAGATAGGAGGCTTCCGCGATCGTCAGTTCGTTGACCGACTTGTCGAAATAGACCAGCGAGGCGGCCGCGATGCCGTAGGCCCCGAGGCCGAGATAGATTTCATTGAGATAGAGCTCGAGGATCTTGTCCTTGGAATAGGTGCGCTCGATGCGCATCGCGAGCAGCGCTTCCTTGATCTTGCGCGCGAACGACACCTCGTTGGTCAGGAGGAAGTTCTTGGCGACCTGCTGGGTGATGGTGGATGCGCCCTGCGGACGACGGTTGGAGCCGTAATTCTGCGCATAGACTAGTGCCGCGCGCGCCATGCCGGAATAGTCGATGCCGCCATGTTCGTAGAAGTTCTTGTCCTCGGCCGCGAGGAACGCGTTGATGACGAGCTTCGGAACCGCCTGGATCGGCAGATAGAGCCGCCGCTCCTTGGCATATTCACCGAGCAGCGATCCGTCCACGGCGTGGACGCGCGTCATCACCGGGGGCTCGTAGTCCTGAAGCTGCGAGTAGTCGGGCAGATCCTTCGAGAAGTGCCAGATCGCGCCCGCGACGGCGCCGACGCCGACCAGAAACACCACGGTTCCCGCAGCGAACAGGAATCCCAAAAACCGCACCAGCAAGCGCATTGTCGATCCGCTCTGTTCCGTTCAAACCAGGGCGCCAATACAAGGCGGCGCGTTCCCTAACTCGTGGCGAAAAACTACCAAGTCCATTCGGCACATTATACTTTTGACGCGGCGGAATTATCAGCGATTCCGAACATCTGATACGAATTTCTATAAGGCCGCCGCTGTGGCCAAACTAGGGCTTCCCGCCGGCCCTGTTCGGTTCGCCCGCAGCCGTTGCCAGCCTTTTTGCCAGAAACACGTCGATCGCCTGGGCCATCGAACCGACCGTCTTCGAACGCCAGCTATCCGATGTCAGATGGTCGAGATCGGCCTTGTTCGACACATAACCGAGCTCGACCAGTACCGAGGGTACGTCCGGCGCTTTCAGGACCCGGAAACCGGCCGACTTCAGGGGATGTTTGTGCAGCCGCGTCGCCCTCTTCATCTCGCTCATCAGCAGATGGGCAAAGCGGTTTGAAAAAGTACGCGTTTCCCGCTGCGCAAGGTCGATCAGGATATCGGCCACCTCGGTCGGCTCCTGGGTCAGGTTGACACCGCCGATGGCGTCCGCCCGGTTTTCCAATTCCGCCAGCCGCGCAGCTTCGGCGTCGGAGGCCTTGTCGGAGACCGTGTAGATCGTCGCGCCCTGCACGTCGCCCTCCCCATGCGGCAAATAGTCGGCGTGGATCGAAACGAACAGCGCCGCCGCCTGGCTGCGCCCGATCCTCACGCGGTCATCAAGCGCAATGAACGTGTCGTCGGTGCGGGTCATCACGACGCGATATTTGCCTGACTTCTCCAGCCGGTCGCGCAAGGCGAGGCCAAAGGCCAACACCAGGTTTTTCTCGGCCTCCTCGCCCGCGCGCGTGCCGTTGTCGATACCGCCATGGCCGGGATCGATCACGACAACAGGCCGCGGATCCGGAGGTGTGGCAGGCTTGGGGATGACCGGCGCCTGCGGCAGCGCAATCGCGTTTGTTTCGGAGATCGAAGATTTCAGCGCCGGCGCGCTTTGCGCGGCGATCGCCTGCTTGAAGCTCGCGGCGTCGGTCTCCTCCAGCTCCAGCACCAGCCGCGGCGGCTGGCCGTTGGCGGCCTCGAGCATGGTAGAGCTCGCCACCTTCGCTGGTCCCGTCAGGTCGAAAACGATCCTGGACCCGCCGGGCATCACGAGCCCGTAGCGGAACGCCTTGACCAGCCCCCGTCCGGCGACACCGGTGCCGGCCGGCAGGCGGAAGTTCACCTGGGGAATATCGACCACCAGCCGATAGGGATCGGCAAGCGCGAAGGCGCGAAACACGACAGCCTTGTCGATATCCAGCACGAACCGGGTTTGCCGCGCATCGCCCGCCAGGCGGGCGTCAAAGGCGACGGGATAGGCGGCGGACGCCGGGGCCTGCTCCTCGGCAGCCCTCACCAGGGTCAGGCCAGACAGCACCAATGCTGCGCCGCACAACAGCGCGCATCCCAGCAAAATCTTATGATTTGCGCGGCTCGCCACCGATTCCGTGCCTCCGAGCAGCCCTTTTACCCCAATAGAACCGCAGGGTTAACGGCTCCTTAAGGGAACTTCCAGTGAATAGCGAGGAGTGTTGCACGCCCGTGACGCTTCCCTTGCACGGGGCCCCCAATCCACGTATGTACGGGGTGCTGACGGCTAATACTCCCGGTTGCGTCGCATTCAGCTTCCCGGTGCAGCGGTGGAACCTCAAGATTTCCGGGGTTCCGGCGTTTTCCGTCCCTCCCCTAAGAGCCAAGCGCGACCTCGCGCGGCCGGCGGGAAGGGTCGGGTCAAAGCCCGAGCGGCGTCCAGTCCCCGGCACCTTCGTTCCAGGGACGGTTTTGAGAAGCAACCACCCCGATATCGGACCCCCACGGGGGCCCGCAGGTGATTTCAGGCGAGCGCTCAGGGCGCCAACACCTTGGCTTTCAGCGACGATAAATAAGGGCGGCACCTGCCGCCAACATGTTCCAGACGGGCCGACGCTTGATGCGCCAGACTGTGTTACCGACCAACCCCAGCGGAAAATCCGCCGCCAAGCGGAGCGACAGCTCCGTCCAGCGGCTCGCTCCGCAAGGATCAGGGTCGGCGCGGCGCACGCTGTTGCGATTTGGCCTTCCCCTCACCCCCGAATCAGGTGGACCGTCGCGTCACCCGACAGCGCATCTTGCGCTCACGGCCCCACGCGCCCGCCGCCGCCAAGAGTTACAAAATGCCCAACAAGATGTTGATCGATGCCACCCACCCGGAAGAGACCCGGGTCGTCGTGGTCCGCGGCAATCGCGTCGAAGAATTTGATTTCGAGACCGCCCAGCGCAAACAACTGCGCGGCAATATCTACCTCGCGAAGGTCACGCGGGTAGAACCGTCGCTACAGGCGGCCTTCGTCGAATATGGCGGCAACCGCCACGGCTTCCTCGCCTTCAGCGAAATCCATCCCGACTATTACCAGATCCCGGTCGCCGACCGTCAGGCCCTGATCGAGGCCGACGAGCGCGCCCATCGCGAGGCCGAGGAAGAGAACGAGAACCGTCATCACGGCCGCCGCCGCTCGCGCCATCGCAATTCGCGCCGCCGCGGCAGTGGCGACCGCGTCCGGAGCGAGATCGTCGAGCACGCCGACACCGAGGCGACTTCCTTCGCCAACCAAGCACATACGCATGACGGCGAACAGGCCGAGCATCACCATGAGGCCGCGGAACATCATGACCAAGAGGGTCATGAGGCCCATGCCCATGAACACGACGATCACGCGCATGAGGATCACGGCCACGATCATCACGATCATGGCGACGGCCACCACGAGCCTTCGGCCGAGACGCCGGTCACAGCGGTGGTCGAGGCTTCGGTCGCGGCGACATCGGAAGAACCGGCTGAGCTGCACGACGAACTCGCCCGTGACGAGCGTACGGACGAAGAGCAGGCGCAGGAGAATGTCGCCCACGCCGACGACGCGCTCGAACACGGCTATGAGGAACACGCGACCTCGTCGCTCGAAGAGCATCCCGAACATTCGCTCGCGCCGCAGGGCGACGAACATCGCGAGGACGATGACGGCGAAGAGGAAGACGACGCCGAAGAGGAAGAGCTCGTCGAGTCCGTCGGCGGCGACGACGTGCTGGAGGAAGTGCCCGAGCGGCCGTTCCGGCCGCGGCGCCAGTACAAGATCCAGGAAGTCATCAAGCGCCGCCAGGTGATGCTGGTGCAGGTCGTGAAGGAAGAGCGCGGCAACAAGGGCGCGGCGCTGACGACCTATCTCTCGCTCGCCGGCCGCTACGCGGTGCTGATGCCCAACACCGCCCGCGGCGGCGGCATCAGCCGCAAGATCACCTCGGCCCAGGACCGTTCGCGGCTCAAGGAAGTCGTGCAGGATCTCGACGTGCCCGAGGGCATGGGCATCATCCTGCGCACGGCGGGCGCCGCGCGCACCAAGCCCGAGATCAAGCGCGACTTCGAATATCTGATCCGGATGTGGGAGACGGTGCGCGACACGACGTTGAAGTCGCAGGCACCGACGCTGGTCTATGAGGAAGGCTCGCTGATCAAACGCTCGCTGCGCGACCTCTATAACAAGGAGATCGACGACATCATGGTCGCGGGCGAAGCCGGCTACGAGGAAGCTCGCGATTTCATGAAGATGCTGATGCCGGCCAGTGTGCGCGCGGTGAAGCAATATCGCGACGGCCAGCCGCTGTTCTCGCGCATGGGCGTCGAAAGCCAGCTCGATGCGATGTTCTCGCCGACCGTGCAATTGCGCTCCGGCGGCTACATCGTGATCAACCAGACCGAAGCGCTGGTCTCGATCGACGTCAACTCAGGCCGCGCCACGCGCGAGCACCATATCGAGGACACCGCGCTCAAGACCAATCTCGAAGCGGCCGAGGAAGTCGCGCGTCAGCTCCGTTTGCGCGACCTTGCGGGCCTGATCGTCATCGACTTCATCGACATGGACGAGAAGCGCAACAACCGCTCGGTCGAGCGGAAGCTGTCCGACTGCCTGCGGCAGGATCGCGCGCGCATCCAGGTCGGCCGGATCTCGCATTTCGGCCTCCTCGAAATGTCGCGCCAGCGCATCCGCGCCAGCGTGCTGGAGAGCTCGACGGAGCCCTGTCCGCAATGCGGCGGAACCGGTCATGTGAGGTCTGTCTCCTCCGTCGCCCTGCAGCTCCTGCGCGGCATCGAGGAAATCCTGATGAAGGGCGCGACCCACAATCTCGTGGTGCGCACCCGCAACGACGTCGCGCTTTATGTGCTGAACCACAAGCGCGGCCATCTGCGCGACCTCGAAAACTCCTTCAAGGTCACGCTCTCGATCGTCTCCGATGCGAATGTGAGCGGGCTGCAGTCCTACATTATCGATCGCGGCGAGCAGGTGCATACGCTGGAAGCGGCGAAGGCGCTGATTGCCGCGCAGGCCTCGATCGTGCCCGCGCAGAGCGAAGAAGCGCTCGACGAGGACGAGCCGTTCGATGCCGAGTTCGAATCGGAGGTCGAAACCGAGGAGACCGAGGGGCTCGCGGATGAGGCTTCCGCCGCTGAAGCCGGTGAAGGCGAGGAGCAAGAGGGTCCGGGTCAGCGCGGCCGCAAGCGGCGCCGGCGCCGGCGCGGACGCGGCGGCGAAGGCCGCGAGGCGACCCAGCCGCGCGAGGACGGTGAGACGGTCTTCAGCGAGCCGGTCCCCGCCGCGGAAGGCTCGACCGAGGAAGGCGAGTCCGAGGACGATGAATCCGAGGAACAGCCGAGCTTCGCCCGCGGCGACAATCAGGCCAATGGCGAGCGCCGGCCGCGCCGCCGCGGACGCCGCGGTGGCCGCCGCCGTCGTGGTGGCGAGCGCGAGGACGGCCTTGCAGGCTCGATCTCGGACGAGCTTGCGCCGCCACAGGCCTCTGAAGCGGCCGATGCGGTTGCCGATTTCGACAGCGGCCCGTCGCAAGAACGTTCGCTGCCGGAAGTGCAGCCCGAGCCGATCGCCCCGGCGTACGATCCGCAGCCGGTCCATCAGGCCTCGCCGGAGCCGATGAATCCCCAGCACGAACCGGTTTCCGAGGAGGGCGACAAGCCGGTGCGCCGCTCCACCGTGCGCGAAAAGGTCAGCTTCGGGTCCAGCAGCACCGCGGCCCCCGAGACACCCGCCCCCGTCACCCACTCGACAGCGGAGTCCGCGCAATCGGCCGAGCCCGCACCCGAGGCGTCGAGCGACGGTCAGCCGCGCAAGGCCGGCTGGTGGTCACGCCGTTTCGGCGGCGGCTAGAAAACCGATCTAAATCGAGAAATGAAGAACGCCCGGGCTGAGCCCGGGCGTTCTGCTTTTGGCGCCGCAGAAAACCTATGCCAGCCAGCGCGCGATCCTCGTCACCGCCTCGCGCATTTCATCGGCCGAGCGCGCATAGGAGAAGCGAATGAAGTTCTTGCCATGGAAGGGATCGAAGTCGACGCCGGGCGTTGCCGCCACCTTGGCTTGCTCCAGCATCCTTTTTGCGAACTCCAGACTGTCGCCCGTGAAACGGGAGACGTCGGCATAGAGATAGAAGGCGCCGTCAGCGGGGAGGAAATCGGTCAGCCCCGCCTTGGGCAGCCCCTCGATCAGGATACGGCGGTTCTCGACATAGCCGCGCTTGATCGCTTCCATCTCCTCCATGCCGTCGAAGGCGGCTTCGGCCGCGATCTGCGACAGCGTCGGCACCGAGATCGCAAGATTCTGCTGCAGCCGCTCGATCGGACGGACCAGCGGCTCCGGCACCACCATCCAGCCGACACGCCAGCCGGTCATGCAGAAATATTTCGAGAACGAATTGATCACGAGTGCATGCGGCGAGAGCTCCGCCGCCGTCACCGCTGGAAAGGCGTAGTCGAGCCCGTGATAGATCTCGTCGGAGATGAAGCGGATGCCTGCGCCTTCCGCGGCCGATATCAGCGCGGTCAGCGCCTCCCGCGACATCATCGTTCCCGTCGGATTGGCGGGGCTGCCGACCAGAACGCCCTTGAGCGGCGTCTTGCGGTGGGCGGCGAGCAACGCCTCCCCGGTCAGCGCATGGCGGGTGTCGCTGGTGGTCTCGATCAGCACCGGCTCGCAGCCGAGCGCGGTCAGGATGTGACGGTAAGGCGGATAGCCGGGAACGGTAACCGCGACGCGGTCGCCGGGCTCGAACATCGCGAGAAAGGCCAGGATGAACGCGCCGGAAGAGCCGGTCGTGATCACGATCCGCGCGGGGTCGACGTGGCAGCGATAGGCATCGCAGTAATGGCGCGCGATGCGCTCGCGCAGCGAGGCGATGCCGAGCGCCGACGTATAGTCGATCCGACCGAGGTCGAGCGCCCGGTGCGCGGCCGCGATCGCGGTCTTCGGCGCGGACGCCGACGGTTGGCCTACCTCCATGTGAATGACATGACCGCCGGCCGCCTCGATCCGCGCGGCAGCGCTCATCACGTCCATCACCATGAACGGCGGAACATCGCTGCGGACGGAGGCCGAAAGCAGGTCCGCCACGCGCTCCCTCAGTGTCGCTTCACCCATGGATATCTGCTATTTCGACCGCCAATCTGGCCGCGCGGAGGTATTCCGCCGGTGCCCCAGACTAGCCGTATTCCGCGGCTTGGTAGGGCATACCCCGTATCTGCCGTAAAGGCCAATCGCCAAAGACCGCCATGCTGCTCGACCTTACCCCCCGCAAGAAAGCCTCCGGCCTGACGGCTGCCGTGGTCGCAGCCGCGCTCGCGCTGGGCCCGGCAGTGCCCGTGGCGCCGGTTCGGGCCGAGCAGGGCAAGGGCCCGGCGCTGCTGCGCGACACCGAGACCGAGCAGTTGCTTCGCGAATACACGAGGCCGATCCTGAGGGTCGCAGGTCTCGAGAAGCAGAACATCCAGATGGTCATCATCAATGACGGCACGTTCAATGCCTTCGTTGCCGACGGCCGGCGCATTTTCGTCAATTACGGCGCGATCCTGAAGTCGGAAACGCCGAACCAGTTGATCGGCGTGCTTGCGCACGAAACCGGGCATTTGGCCGGCGGCCACCTCTCCAAGCTTCGTGAGCGGCTGGCGCAGGCCCAGACCCAGATGATCATCGCGATGCTGCTCGGCGCGGGCGCCATCGTGGCTGGCGCATCCCGGAACTCCACCGGCGTCGCGAACGCCGGCGCCGCGGCGATCGCGGGTCCCCAGGAAATGATTCGGCGTTCGCTCCTGTCCTACCAGCGCCAGCAGGAGGAGAGCGCCGATCGCGCCGGCGTGAAATTCCTGACCGCGACCGGCCAGTCCGCAAAGGGCATGTACGAGACGTTCAAGCGCTTCACCGACGAAAGCCTGTTCGCCGCGCGCGGCGCCGATCCCTATCTGCAGTCGCACCCGATGCCCGCCGACCGCGTCGCGGCACTGCAGGAGTTCGCGCGCTCGAGCCCGTATTGGGACAAGATGGACGATCCGGCCCTGCAATTGCGCCACGACATGGTGCGCGCCAAGATTTCAGCCTTCATGGAGCGGCAGGACACCGTCTACCGCCGCTTTCCGCTGTCCAACAGCACCCTGCCCGCGCGCTATGCCCGCGCGATCACCACCTATCTGCACGGCGACCTCAACAACGCGCTGGCCCAGATCGACGGGCTGATCCAGGCCCAGCCCAACAACCCCTATTTCCATGAATTGCGCGGCCAGGCCCTGCTCGAGGGCGGCAAGCCCAGCGAGGCGATCGCGCCCCTGCACAAGGCGCTGCAGTTCTCCAATAACGCACCGCTCATCGAGATGTTACTTGGGCAGGCGCTGGTCGCTACCGATAATAAGGCCTACACGGACGAGGCGATCGCCATCCTTCGGGCAGCGGTAGTGCGCGAAACCGAAGCGCCGCTCGGCTACAGTCAGCTCGCGATGGCCTATGGCCGGAAGGGAAATTACGCCGAAGCCGATCTGGCCTCCGCCCAGGCCGCCTATCTGCGCGGCGACAACAAGACCGCCCGCGAACTCGCCTCGCGCGCCAAGACCCGTTTCGCGGTAGGAACCCCCGGATGGGTGAAGGCCGACGATATCGTTTCCGCAAAACCCATGCCCGGTTCGAACGATAACTAAGCCCAAGCCGTGTTAGTACGAAGCCATGTTAGCAAGATACTGAAGAAACAGGCCGTCGGTTTCGAGAAGACTTCAGGCCTTATCAAAGGATAACCCGATGCGTTCATTCCGCCTCTTCGCCGCCGCCCTGTTCGCGCTCGCTCTGTTGGGCGCGCCGGTCGTCGTCTTTGCGCAGAGCTTCACCGACACCCAGCGCAGCGACATCGAGACCATCATCAAGAATTACCTGGTCTCCCATCCGGAAGTGCTGGAAGAGGCGATGACCGAGCTCTCCAAGCGTCAGGCTGCAGCCGAAACGCAGAAGCACGAAGAGAGCATCACCAAGAACGCGAGCACGATCTTCAACTCGCCGCGCGGTGTTGTGCTGGGCAACAAGGACGGCGACGTCACCTTCGTCGAGTTCTTCGACTACAATTGCGGCTACTGCAAACGCGCCATGGCCGACATGCTCGACCTCATGAAGAACGACCACAAGCTGAAGGTCGTACTGAAGGAATTTCCGGTGCTGAGCGAAGGCTCGGTGGACGCCGCCAAGGTCGCGGTCGCCGTGCGCATGCAGGACCCCACCGGCCTGAAATATCTCGACTTCCACCAGAAGCTGCTCGGCGGCCGGGGTCAGGCCGACAAGGCGCGCGCGATGGCCGCGGCCAAGGAGGCCGGCCTCGACACCGCACGGATCGAAAAGGATCTCTCCAGCCCCGAGGTCAAGGCGACCATCGAGGAGAACTTCAAGCTCGCCGAGGAGATGGGCCTGAACGGCACGCCGAGCTATGTGATCGGCAAGCAGATCGTGGTCGGCGCGGTCGGCCTCGAGGGCCTGAAGGAGAAGATCGGCATCGCGCGTTGCGGCAAGGCGACCTGCTGATCCCCTCTCCGCCTCCCCGGGAACAAAAGGCCGGCGCAAGCGCCGGCCTTTTTGTTGCGGCGGCCTGTTCATCGCGCGTTCGAAAAACAAACCCCCGGGAACCCGCCAGAACAAGGAACATCTCATATCTCCCTTCGTTGTCGAGCGGGCAATGCATTCACAGGAGGAGATATTCGTATGACTAATCGTTTCTTGGTTTCGGTCGCCACACTGGCGCTGATCGCCGGCACTGGCCTTGCCAATGCGCAGGGCGTGAAGGGCGAGGCTGGCGGTAACGCGATGCAGCACTCCACGCCCGCTGAGAATTCCGCGGCGCCGTCAAAATCCGACCATTCGGCTGGCCCCGCCCGGTCCGAAACGTCCGAGCCTTCGAAGGGCGGCATGAAGTCCACGCAGTCCGAGCCGAAGTCGCCGGGCGCGATGAAGAACGATCGCGCGGAAGACAACGTCAAGGGCGGCAGCACCAGCCAGCGGGCCGAGGATCGCGGCAAGGCCGGCACCACCAATCAGCACGCCGATGACAACATGAAGAGCGGCACCAAGTCCGAGGACCGCGACAGCATGAAGGCCGAGGGTCGTGATCGCAATCGCGACAACAACATGAAGGCCGAAGGCCGTGATCGGGATCGCGACAACAACATGAAGGCGGAAGGCCGCGACAGCAAGAGCGGGACCAACGCTGCGGAGACCAAGAGCACGACCGAACGTTCGCAGACCACGACGGGTCAGGCCGGCGCCGGCGCCAAGCTGACGACCGACCAGCGCACCAAGATCACAACGGTGTTCCGCAGCGAGCGGATCGCGCCAGAGAACAACGTGAACTTCTCGATCTCGGTCGGTACCCGCGTGCCGCGCGAGGGCGTAAGGTTCCATCCGCTTCCGTCGGAAGTCGTCACGATCTATCCGGAGTGGCGCGGCTATGAATTCATCCGGGTCCGCGACCAGATCCTTGTGATCGACCCCAACACCTACGAGATCGTGGCCATTCTCGAAGCCTAAGTGCTGACAAGAGCTCGAATTCGGGGGCGGGCCGAGTGCCCGCCCCTTTTCCTTTGGAGAACCCTTCACCTGGCCGGGGCGAGTGTCGATCATTGGGGTTGGTTAACGAGCGTTTTCTGCAAGTTCCACGCGGTTTTTCGTCAGATGGATGAGGCGTTCCGGCGGCCCGCCGCGCGGCCTAAAGGCTTCCCCTTGGGGCGGATGTTACCTATAACCGCGCCCCATCAGCCTCATTGCCGGGATTGGGATGGCCAAAAGCCCCGAACAGACGATTTATGTTCTCAACGGTCCGAACCTCAACATGTTGGGGACCCGCGAGCCCGAGACCTACGGCCATGCGAGGCTCGCCGATGTCGAGAAGTTGTGCGTGGATACGGCCGCGCAATTCGGCCTGAAGGCCGATTGCCGCCAATCCAATCGCGAAGGCGAGCTGATCGATTTCATCCACGAGGCCCATGCGAAAAAGGCCTCAGGCATCATCATCAACGCGGGCGGCTACTCGCACACCTCGATCGCGCTGCATGATGCGCTCAAGGCCGTGCAAATCCCGACCGTCGAGGTGCACATCTCCAACATCCATGCGCGCGAGAGCTTCCGGCACCACTCTTTCACCGCCAAGGCCGCGTTTGCCAGCCTGTGCGGCTTCGGCATCGACGGTTACCGGCTTGCGATCAACGGGCTTGCCGCCAAAATCGGCGTCAAGCCAAAAGCCTGACGCCCCCGCCTTCAACCCAAGCAGAGTTTTCGGATCAAGATCATGGCGCGCCAGCCTGAGGGAAAGACCACCGCGAAAGTCTCCGCCGACGACAGCGCGCTCATTCGCGAGCTCGCGCTGCTGCTCGACGAGACGAGCCTCACCGAGATCGAGATCGAGCGTGCGGGCCTGCGCGTGCGCGTCGCGCGCAACATCTCGATCGCCGCGGGAATGCCCGTCGGCGTGCCGGTCGTATCCGCGTCTGGCGCCGCCGCTTCCGCGACCGCGGCGGCCGGTGCGGATCTCTCCAACCATCCGGGCGTCGTGCCCTCGCCGATGGTCGGCACCGCCTATTGGTCGCCCGAGCCAGGCGCCAAGCCGTTCATCGAGGTCGGCACGAAGGTGTCGGCCGGCCAGACGCTTCTGATCATCGAAGCGATGAAGACGATGAACCAGATTCCGTCGCCGCGCGCCGGCACGGTGACGCAGATTCTCGTCGAGGACGGCCAGCCGGTCGAATTCGGCGAACCGCTGGTGATTATCGAATAGATGTTCGACAAGATCCTGATAGCCAATCGCGGCGAGATCGCGCTTCGCATCCTGCGGGCCTGCAAGGAACTGGGCATCTCCGTGGTCGCGGTGCATTCGACCGCGGATGCCGACGCCATGCATGTGCGGCTGGCGGACGAGAGCGTCTGCATCGGCCCGCCGCCCTCCAAGGACAGCTATCTCAACATCCCCGCGCTGCTCGCGGCCTGTGAGATCACCGGCGCCGAAGCGGTGCATCCCGGCTACGGCTTTCTCTCCGAGAACGCGCGTTTTGCCGAAATCCTCGCCGAGCACAATCTGCAATTCATCGGGCCCAAGGCCGGGCATATCCGCCTGATGGGTGACAAGATCGAGGCCAAGAAGACCGCCAAGAAGCTCGGCATTCCCGTGGTGCCCGGCTCCGACGGAGCGGTCAGCCCCGACGAAGACGCGATGGCGATCGCCAAATCGATCGGCTTTCCCGTGCTGGTGAAGGCGGCCGCCGGCGGTGGCGGACGCGGGATGAAGGTCGCGCAGACTGAGGCCGATCTCTTGATGGCGCTTACCACGGCCGCGAACGAGGCCAAATCCGCCTTCGGGGACGCCTCCGTCTATCTCGAAAAATACCTGACCAAGCCGCGCCACATCGAAATCCAGGTGCTGGGCGACGGACGCGGCGGCGCGATCCATCTCGGCGAGCGCGACTGCTCGCTGCAGCGGCGCCACCAGAAGGTCTGGGAGGAAGGCCCCTCGCCCGCGCTCTCCGCGGCGCAGCGCCAGAAGATCGGGCTCACGGTGGCCAAGGCGATGCAGGAGATGAAATATCTCGGCGTCGGCACCGTCGAATTCCTCTACGAGGACGGCGAGTTCTACTTCATCGAGATGAACACCCGTATCCAGGTCGAGCATCCCGTCACCGAGATGATCACCGATATCGACCTCGTGCTGGAGCAGATCCGCATCGCGGCCGGCGGCGACCTGCCGATGACCCAGGAAGAAGTCCAGATCATCGGCCATTCCATCGAGTGCCGGGTGAACGCGGAAAATCCACAGACCTTCCGGCCCTCGCCCGGCAAGATCCTGCAATATCACCCGCCGGGCGGGCTCGGCGTGCGGATCAATTCCGCAGTCTATCAGGGCTATGTGATCCCGCCTTATTACGACTCGCTGGTCGGCAAGCTGATCGTCCATGGCAAGACCCGCGGGGAATGCCTGATGCGGCTGCGCCGGGCGCTCGACGAGATGGTGGTGGAAGGCATCGAGACCACGCTACCCCTGTTCCGCGCCCTGGTGCGGGAACCCGCCATCATCGACGGCGATTACCACATCCACTGGCTCGAACAGTATCTGGCCGGCCAGCAGGGCGGCTGATCCGCTTACCGCAAAAAAGTTCCGCCCTCCATGGAACCGATTGCCCGCGCGCGTGTTTTCCCGGACTTGAAAGTTTAATGCTTGGGAAATTTCCGCTCGGGGGAGTCGAATACCTTCACGCACAACGTTTTCCGTGGCGCCTGACACTAGGTCCAGACGCGCGATGGGCCAGATTCTGCTGCTTGCGGCGGGATTTCTGGTGCTGGTAGCGATCAGCGCCGCGTCTGTCCTGTTCGTCAACAAGGCCCGCGACGACAGCAGTTGGGTCGTGCACACCGTCGAAGTCGAAAACCAGACCAACGCGCTGCTTCTGGAAATCCGGCGCGCCGAAAGCAGCGCCCGCGGCTACCTCCTGACCCAGGGGGCCGAGTTTCTCAGCGATCATGAAGACGCGGTCGCAAACATCATTCCGGAGCTCGACATGCTCGGCAATCTGACGCGCGACAATCCTGTGCAGGTCGAAAATATCCGAAAACTGCGCGCCGCGATGACGACCCGCCTCGGCCAGTTCGCGCGCGAAATGGAACTCGCCAAGAAGGGCGGAGCTTCCAGCACAATCGCTATGGTGCGCGAGGCCGCCGCCGGCAACACGATCTCGACGATCCGCGACATCGGTGATGCCATGCGCGGCGAGGAGCAGCAATTGCTGGCGCTGCGAACAGACAACGCCGATCGCAGCCAAAAGCTTGCCTCTACAGTGACCATTGCGGGCTCGGGCCTCGTCATCGCGCTCGCCGGCATTTCGATCTTTCTCGTGCGGCGCGAAGGCGCGGCACGCGATGAGGCCGAGGCGCGACTACGCGACAGCAACGTCAACCTCGAAGCCATCGTCGACGAGCGCACCGCCGATCTGCGCGAGGCCAACGACGAGATCCAGCGCTTCGCCTACATCGTCAGCCACGATCTCAGATCACCGCTGGTGAACATCATGGGCTTCACCAGCGAGCTTGAAGAATTGCGCAACAATATCTTTCGGCGGATCGCGGCACTGGCTCAGGCAGAGATCGAACCGCGGCCGGTTCCTGCCGCCGACGCCGAGCCCGAACTCCATGGCCAGGATCAGCAGCTATCCGCGGATTTCTCCGAAGCCCTCGGCTTCATCAAATCCTCGATCGCCAAGATGGACCGGCTGATCACCGCGATCCTCAACCTGACGCGAGAAGGACAGCGCCGCTTCGAACCCGTGCGCATCGATACGCGCGAGCTGATCGAAGGCATCGTGAAGACCCTGGCGCACCAGGCCGATGAGGCCAGGGCCGAAATTCGTCTCGCGCCGCTGCCGCCGGTCGTCAGCGATCGGCTTGCGCTGGAACAGATCTTCTCCAACCTGATCGACAATGCGATCAAATATCTCAAGCCCGGCGTTCCCGGGGAAATCGCGGTCCGCGGCCGAACCAAACTCGGCTTTGCCGTGTTTGAGATATCCGACAATGGCAGGGGCATCGACCCCAAGGACCATCAGCGCATTTTCGACCTGTTCCGCCGCGCGGGAACCCAGGACAGACCGGGACAGGGCATCGGCCTTGCCCACGTGCGTGCCTTGGTGCGAAGGCTCGGTGGAACCATGTCGGTTTCATCGGAACTCAACCACGGCAGTACGTTTACAATCACCCTTCCCATCAATTGGACGGCCTACCGGACCGAGGATTCATGAACGCTACCTCTCCCGTCACCATCATCATGATCGAGGACGACGAAGGCCATGCTCGCCTGATCGAGCGCAATATCCGGCGTTCCGGCGTCAACAATGAGATCATCCCGTTCAGCAACGGTACAGACGCCGTGAAGCATCTGTTCGGCAGCGACGGGACAGGGCTCAATCACAAGGGCCGCGCGCTCTTGATCCTGCTCGATCTCAATTTGCCCGACATGACCGGCATCGAGATCCTGCGGCAGATCAAGGACAACAAATATCTGAAGGCCACGCCGGTCGTCGTGCTCACCACCACCGACGACTCCCAGGAAATCAAGCGCTGCTACGAGCTCGGCTGCAACGTCTACATAACGAAACCCGTGAACTACGAAAGTTTTGGCAACGCCATCCGCCAATTGGGTCTATTCTTCTCTGTCATCCAGGTACCGCCCGCCAGCCCATGACCTCCGCGAGCCCCACGCTGCTTTACATCGATGACGACGTGGCGCTGGCCCGGCTGGTCGACCGCGGCCTGACGCGGCTTGGCTTCAAGGTCGTGCATGCCGCGGGCGGCACGGCCGGCCTCGAACGGCTGAAGCAGGGCGGCATCGACGCGGTGGCGCTCGATCAATACATGCCCGGCCTCGACGGGCTGGAGACGCTGGAGCAGATCAGGGCGATCCCGGATGCGCCGCCCGTGGTGTTCGTCACGGCCTCGCAGGACTCCAAGATCGCCGTCACCGCGCTGAAGGCAGGCGCCGCCGACTATCTCGTCAAGGACGTGCATGGCGATTTCCTTCCGCTGTTGCAGGTTGCCGTCAACGGCGCGCTGCGGCAGGCGGCACTGGAGCGGGCGCGCGCGGAAGCCGAAGCCGAAATCCATGCCTCGCGCGACCGCTTTGCGGCGCTCGCTGCCGAGCGCGAGGTCTTGCTGCGCGAGGTCAATCACCGCGTCGGCAACTCGCTGCAGATCATCGCATCGCTCCTGCACCTGCAGGCGAACTCGGCCGCGCAGGACGACGTCAAGGCCGCGCTCACCAATGCCATGGGCCGGGTCGCCGCGGTCGCGCAGGTGCATCGCAGGCTGTACACCTCGCACGACCTCAAAAGCGTGCTGCTCAACCAGTATCTCGACGCGCTGCTCGATGATCTCCGCCGCTCCGCCGAAGGCGACAAGATGTCGCGGCTGACCTTGCAGGCGCTGACCGTCGAGATCGATCCCGACCGCGCGGTCGCGATCGGCATCATCGTCAACGAGCTGGTGATGAACGCGGTGAAATATGCCTATCCCGACGGTGCCGGCCCGATTCATGTCGATCTCAGGACGCTGGGAGAGGATATCGTGCTGTCGATCGCCGATGACGGCGTCGGCCTCAACGGCAAGAGTGACCCGCGCTCGACCGGCATGGGCCAACGCATCGTCTCCGCCATGGCAACCAAGCTCGAAGCCAGTGTCGAGCGCGATCCCAATCACGTCGGCACCAGGATCGTGTTGCGGTTTGCGCGCCTCAAGACCCAGGTCGGCAAGTCCGCCGCCAGCGCCGGCGCGAAATGAACCTTCCAGAGCGACGCCCTCGGACGCTAAAGGGCCTTCGCATCGCCCGCTCCGCTTTGCTATCGTCGCGCGCATGACCTCGCGCGACTCAACCGGTTCCGACATCACGCCCGAAGTGCTGCTGCGCGCCTATGCCTGCGGCATCTTCCCGATGGCCGAGAGCGCCGACGATCCGACCCTGTTCTGGGTCGAGCCGGAAATGCGCGGCGTGATCCCGCTCGACGGCTTTCGCATCTCCTCGCGGCTGGCGCGCACCGTACGCTCCGATACCTTCACGGTCACGGTCGACAAGGCCTTCAAGGCCGTGATGGCCGGCTGCGCCGCGCCGGCGGAGGGCCGGGAAGACACCTGGATCAACAAGCGCATCCGCGACCTCTATGACGGGCTGCATGGGCTCGGCCATTGCCACAGCGTCGAGGTCTGGCAGGACGGCGATCTCGCCGGCGGACTCTACGGCGTCAACCTCGGCCGCGCCTTTTTCGGCGAGAGCATGTTTCACCGCGTCCGTGATGCCTCGAAGGTGGCGCTGGTGCATCTGGTGGCCCGGCTGATCGCCGGCGGCTTCGAGCTGCTCGATACGCAATATGTCACCGAGCATCTGAAGACGTTTGGCGCAGTTGAAATCCCGCGGCGGCGCTACACCGTGCTCCTCGACAAGGCCATCACGGGCGACCCCGCGCCCTTCAAGCGGCTGCCCGCCGACCGGCCGATCGCGGGCACGCAGGCGCTCGAGATCATCGCGGCGCGCCAGTAGCGATTGTCGCGCATCACGCCGCGGTCTTGCAGGGGGCCGCAGGCGGCCGCCCCAGCAATCCCGGCACCAGCGCATCCGCGGCATAAGCGCCGGAAATGACGGCGGCCTCGATGCCCGGCCCATGGGTGGCGCTGCCGGCGAGGACGAGACCCACAATCGGGCTCTTTGATCCGTCGAAGCGATCGGACTTGCGCACGCCGTAGATCGCGCCCGCGCTCGACCAGTCATAGCGATCGAACGTGACGGGGCTCGCCTCGTCGCGATAGACGATGTGGCGCGACAGGCCGGGAATGAACTGCTCTGCCGCGGCGATCATGCGATCGCCTGCCAGTTTCTTGCGCTCGCTATATTCCGGCGATTGGTGCCAGTCTTTCCAATCCGGACCGCCCGCCGCCGGAAACCAGCCGCGCGCGTCATCCTGGCGCAGCAGCGCCGTGATGATCAGCGTCGAGTGGCCGGCCGGCGCGGCGGAAGGATCAAGCAGCGACAGCGCGGTGAGCCCGTATTGCTCCTCTCCATCGATCATCACCGACGGCGGTATGTCGGGCACGAAATCGAGCCCCAGGTGGACCGCGAACGCCGACGCCGCCGGCCGCGCCGATCCCACAAGAAAGCCCTCGGGCACCTCGGCGGGATCGATCAACTCGGCAAACGTCCGCCCGAGATCGGCGTTGGCGACGACCATGGCGGCCGAGAGCTGTCGTCCATCAGCGAGCAGCAATCCCGTCGCACGGCCCTCGCGCACGCAGATTTTTGCAACCGGACTGTTCAGCAGCACTTGCCCGCCGCGCTCTTTCACGGCTGCGACAAGAACGTCGACCAGTTTTTCCGAGCCGCCGAGCGGATAGTAGCCGCCCTTGAAATAGTAGCCGAACAAGGGCGCCATATCGGCGCATGTCAGCTGCTCGGAGCCGTCGCTGATATAGCCGGTGAGCGCGCCGATGAACTTGCAGGCCTCGGGATCACTGACATGGCGGCTGACGAGCAGATTGAACGGCTTGTCCATCCACTCCACCGCGAGCGGATGCTGCCGCGCGAAAGCCTGCAAGGTTTCCGTGGTCATGCCGAGCGCCGGAATGCCGCCGCTGGCGATCAGGGGCGAGTACATCCCGTCATAAATGGCCTTGATGTCCGCAAAGAGTTGCGCGAACCCGTTCCCGGTCGCGGGAAACAGGCGGGCAAGCTCGGCCACATAGGCGTGCCAATCGTCAGGGACATCGATGGCGAGGTTCGAAATGCGATAGGCATGCGGGATGCGGCGCCATTCAATCCGCTGCGCGACGTTCAGCCGCTCCAGCACGGAGGTGATCGGGCCGCCCTTCCATACGCCGGAGAAATCGTGCGGGCCCGCATCGAACCGATAGACAAGCCTCTCATTGTTGTGGTGCAGCCTTCGGCGGAAGGATTGGCAAAAACCGCCCGCCTGCGAATGTTGCTCGGCGACGACAACGCGCAGACCCGCATCGGCAAGCAGCGCGGCTGCCGTCAGCCCGCCGATCCCCGCACCGACCACCGCAACATCGAAATCACCCACCGCACACGGCTTCAGCGCCGGCGGAGGCCAGTGGTAGGTTTCGCGCGACGCAATGCGCTTGGCGAGCGCGTGGCGGACCAGCCAGCGAGGACCGAGCATCGAAGCCGCGGCCCCGAACACCACGATCAGAATGTTGAAGCCCATTCCCGCGTTCAGCAGGTTGGCCAGCGCCAACAGCAAGAACAACACGCCCCAGATACCCGACACGACCATGTTGACGCCAGTGAAGATCGGGTTGTTGGCCTCGCCCGGATGATCGGCACGCGAAAACTCTGAAGTCCAGGGACGCCTGAGCAAGACTGAAGCGGTCGCCAACACGCCTAGTCCGGCAAACGCGAAGGCCAGCGCGTGCGCGCCGACCACGTCCGGAAGAAGCAGGTAGCCGAGCGTCAGAAACGCGAAGATCGCGAGCATCGCCCGGTCCAGCAGGCGGACCTCGCCCCTGTAGAGACGAACGGCACCGATCAAGAGCGAGGCGACCATACCGGCGTAGATCGCCTCCGCCCGCATTCCCGATGCGAAGAGAATGGTGAGGATCGCCAGCGGCAGCAGCGCAAGGTTCACGTTGAGAAACGTCTTCATGACACACCCCACCAAACCACAATGGATGGAGGCGATAAAACGCGACCGGCGGTATGTCCGTATTGATTTCGCTCAATCGAACGATGAAATGCACCCGCCCGTCACGAAGCCAGCCGCCGAACTTCGCGAGGGCGCCAAGACTAGCGCGCGATGAGATCAGGATGAACCGTCATCGCGCCCTGGATTCTTGTTTGCGCATGATCTCCGCGCAAACGCTTCGCGTTTGTCGCGAGGGAAAACCGCTGCACACTTTTCCGGATCATGCGCTAGCGGAAGATACCGAACAGCCCACCCGGCTGCTGCGGCGGGGGTGGCGGCGGCGGAGGCGGTTGCTGCTGCACCTGCTGCTGGGTCGGAGCCGGCGGACGCGGCACGGCCTGCTTCGGCGCCGGCGGGCGTTTCTGCGCGGCCGGTGGCGGAGGCGGCGCAGGTTTCGGATCGGGCGCGGCGGTGACCACGGTTTGCTCCGGCCCCTTACAATCGGTCAGCCAGATATCGTAGATCGGATGCTCCACGCCGTGGAGGCCGGGACTTGCAGCGAACATCCAGCCCGAAAAGATCCGCTTCACCTCGCCTTGCAGCGTGATCTCGTCGACTTCGACAAAGGCGTCGGTGTTGGCGGCTTCGGTGGCAGGCCGCGTGTAGCAGGCGTCGGTCTTCACCCTGAGCGCGCCGAACTGCACCGTCTCGCCGATGTCCTCATCGAAATTGATGATGCGGCCGGTGATCTTGTCGAGACCCGAAAAGCTCGCCTTCTTGTTGATGATCTTCGCCGCCGGCGGCTCCTGAACCACTTCGTCGCCGGGCTGCAGGCTCGCCGGCGTCTGCGGCACGCCCTTCGGCTGGCGCTGTCCCGGCGGCAGGCCGGGCAGCGCGGGATTGACGCCGGGTTGGCCCGGTTGACCGGGCTGCGGCGGCTGCACGGCCACCGCCGGCGGCGCGTTCTGCGGGACCACGGTCGTGCCGGGCGGCGGCGCCAGAGGCTGGGTCTGCACCGGACCCGGCATGTTGGAGCCCTGCCCCGGCAAGGGCCGGTTGGGTGCGGGCAGCACACGGCCCTGCGGCAGCGCGGGGACTTCTTCCTCTTCCTCTTGAGGCGGCGGCTGATTGCCGCGGGGAATATTGCCGGGCGGCCGTGGAACGGGGTCGGAAAAGATGTTGCCGATGCCTTGCGCGCGCGCAGGCGTCGCCGGTGGAACGGCCACGGCGATGACAATGGCGGCGATAGGGGCCGCAAATCCGGCCAGGACAATGGGTCGAAGCATCTCGCGCGGCTTTAAACAGGCGAATCGGGCTTACGGATTATTTTACAGGGGTAATGCTCTAACCGCCGCTCGCAGGGGAACGGGTTAACACGTCGAATACGGCGGGGAAAGGGCGGTCCCCGCGCCCCGCCTCCGCGGCACTGGTCAGTTCCCCCATCCGATGGAATAGTCGGCTTCGATCGATAAATCGCGCAAGATTTTGCGCAAACCATCCGGGATAACCGGAGTTTTGAGGGAAACACATGCCCGATCGCATTCGTCTGGACGGAAGGGTCGCCGTCGTTACCGGGGCTGCCGGTTTCATCGGCCGCGCCACCATCGGCCTGCTCGCGGAACGCGGCGCCAAAATCGTCGCCGTCGACCGCCGTCAGGCCGACCTTGATGCCGCGGTAAAGGACCTGCCGGCCTCGGCGCAGGCGATTGCCGTGACCGCCGACGTGACCGAGGAGGATGGCGTCAAGGAATATGTCCGCCGGGCGATCGACAGGTTCGGCACCATCGACGTCTTCTACAACAACGCCGGCGTCGAGGGTGAGGTCAAGGCGATCCAGGATTACCCGCTCGACGCCTTCCGCAAGGTGCTCGACGTCAACGTGGTCGGCGTGTTCCTCGGCATGAAATACGTGCTGCCGGTGATGCTGAAGCAGAACAAGGGCAGCATCATCAACACCGCCTCGATCGCCGGCCTGTTCGGCTCGCCGCATATCGCGGTCTACAGCGCGAGCAAGCATGCCGTGATCGGACTGACCAAGAGCGCGGCCTGGGAATGCACGGGCACCGGCGTGCGCGTCAATTGCGTCTGCCCCGGCCTGATCGACAGCCGCATGCTGAGCGCGATCTTCCAGGGCCGCTCCGGCGGCAATGCGCCGCCACCGGTGGAAAAGATGGTCGAGCGGATTCCGGCGCGCCGGTTAGGGCAGGCCTCCGAAGTCGCCTCCATCGTCGCCTTCCTCGCCTCCGACGAAGCGAGCTACGTCTCCGGCTCCGCCTACACCGTCGACGGCGGACGCACCGCCGCTTAAAGGGAACACGTCATTCCCTCGGGTTCGATGCTGCGCATCGCCCCGGAATGACAGCTCAAAAACAAAGAGGTCAATCGGAAACATGCCCGTCGTTCTCGATCCCGATGCCGCCGCCGTCTACAAGGCGTTCCAGGAAGCCGGCCGTCCCGCCTATGAAACGCTGACGGCGCCGGAAGCGCGCGACTATTACATGCAGGCGCGGCTCGTCAGTAACCCCGAGCCGCCGGAATTGAAATCGGCCGAGCCGCTCGCCATCCCCGCCCCTCACGGCGCGATCCCGGCGCGCATCTACACGCCAAAGACGTTGCGCAAGAAAGACGGGCTCGCTCCATGTCTCGTGTTCTTTCACGGCGGCGGCTGGGTGATCGGCAATCTCGAGACTCACGACGTGGTCTGCCGCAAGCTCGCCCATGAGAGCGAGCTGATCGTGATCTCGGTCGACTATCGGCTTGCGCCCGAGCACAAATTCCCTGCAGCCGTCGACGACGCGATCCTGGCCACGAAGTGGATCGCCGCCAACGCCAAACAACACGGTATCGACGCCTCCCGCCTGATCGTCGGCGGCGACAGCGCCGGCGGCAATCTCGCGGCCGTCGTGGCGCTGGCCGCGCGCGACGGGGGCGGGCCGAAGATCGCCGCGCAGTTGCTGATCTATCCCGCGACCGAATTTGCGCGAAAGCATCCCTCGCATCGCGAGCCCGAGACCTCGATCCTGCTCACTCATTCCGTGATCGGCTGGTTCATGAATCACTATCTCGGCGACGCCGACATCTCTGACTGGCGCGCCTCACCCGCACGCGCCAAATCACTCACGGACCTGCCGCCGGCCTATGTGCTCACCGCCGGCGCCGATCCCCTGCGCGACGAAGGCGACGAATATGCCGCGCGACTGAAGGAGGCTGGCGTTCCCGTCACCTACAAACACTTCCCCGGCCAGTTCCACGGCTTCTTCACCATGGGCAAGCTGCTCAACCAGGCCAATGTCGCGGTGACCGAGATCGCTGCGTGGCTGAAGGCGGTGGGCTAGATCAGGATGGTCGACGCAGCAACGCGCCGGGGCTCGCCGACGATAGGTCACCTTTGTCGCGATCCTGATGACCATCCTGATTCAGGCCCCGACCACGCAGTGGCTGGGACGAAGGCTCGGACTATGGAGACTGAGCTGTGCTAGCGTCGCGTTGCTCTACTGCACCTTGAACTTGGTGAGCGTTTTTGTCCCGCCGGTTTCCGTCACGGAATAGGTGATCCGGTTGCCCGCGTGGAGGTCTTCCAGCGACACGCCGTCCTTCACCTTGAATTCCTGCTCGACGCCCGTGGTATTGGCGCCGACCGTGCCGCTCTGGATCGGCCGGATCGCAACGGTGTTGTTCAACCGATTGACCTTGGTGACTTGCCCGTTCTGGTCTTCCTGGGCCAACGCCGCAGAACCCGTGAGCATCAGGGCTGCGGTTCCGGCCAGGACGAGTTTCGCGATTTTCATGGGCCGCCTCCCGGCTTGTTATGCCCGATAAGCCGCGGTGACCTGATTGGTTCCCTGACGGACCTCGGACGGTGCAACTCCGCACATCCTACACCAATTTTTCAGATCGATAGTCCCTCAAACATGACAAGTGAATGTGTCGTCTTCCAGAACCAGTTTCCGCCATCGCGCGCCGATTGCAGGCTGAAAAACCGCCTGTTCCAGTTTGGGTCATGGACGAAGCGAATGTTCTCGATCGAAAAATCGAGTTGCTGCCGCTTCCATTCCGTCGTCCAGGCAAGGTGCGCATCTTCGAGCTGCTGCCGGAGCCTCGAAACCTCGATCGAATACGGCGCCGGGAAGAGAATTTGGAAGCTTATGGAATTGCCCAGCATTGCCCGATCCACCCGGCCGCGTACTCCAGCAGGAAATAGGTCCCGGATTCCGATCCAACCAGATCGAATTTTCAACTTATTGCGGTCGAAATGGCGGCATCATCGCGCTTTTTTGGGCGTGATCTCCCGCAAACGCGACGCGTTTGTCGCGAGGCAAAACCGCTTCACACTTTTCCGGATCATGCCCTCGCCGCCCGGCGCAGCGATTGCGGCGGCTGGCCGAAGGCGCGGATGAAGGCCCGCCGCATCCGTTCGGGATCGCGGAAGCCCGTCACCTCAGCGACGCGCTCGATCGCCTCCGACGACGACTGCACCCGCGCCCGCGCCACCTCGATGCGCAGCCGCTCGATCGCCTTCGACGGCGTCGAGCCGGTCTCCGCGATGAAGGCGCGGGTGAAATGCCGCGAGCTCATGCCGGCGCGTTCGGCGAGATCCTCCACCGTCAACTTCGCGTCGAGATTTTCGCGCGCCCAGGTCAATAACGGCCCGAAGCGGCCGGTCGGCGCCTTCAATTCCAAAAGCGAGGAAAACTGCGACTGGCCGCCGCTGCGGCGATGATAGAGCACGAGCTGGCGCGCGGTCTTTTCCACGACGGCCTCGCCAAAATCCTCGGCCACCATGGCGAGCGCAAGGTCGATGCCTGCGGTGATGCCGGCCGAACTCCAGATCTGACCGTCGCGCACGAAGATCTGGTCGGGCTCGAGCTTCACCTTGGGATAGGCCGAGAGAAATTGCCGCGTGCGCTGCCAATGCGTGGTGGCGCGCTTGCCGTCGAGCAGGCCGGCCTCGGCCAGCACGAAGGTGCCGGAGCAGACGCTGGCGATGCGGGTGCCGCGTTTGGCCACGGCCTTGACGAATTGGCTGACGCATTTGTTGCGCGCGGCGGCTTCCACGCCTTCGCCGCCGGAGATGATCAGGGTCGTGATCGCGCTCGCCGAGCCAAACTTGTGCGCCAGCATCTCCACGCCCGAGGTGCTGCGCACAGGTCCGGGCTTTGCCGCCATCACGCGGATCGGCGTGTCGCTCTTGGCGAAGCGGTTGGCGATCTCGAACACCGTAATCGGACCTGCGACGTCGAGAAGCTGGAAGTCCGCAAAGATGAGGAAGCCGATCATGGGTTTCAGCTCATGTCGTAAAATGAGGGAAATAAGCCATTTCGGACAGCAACAAACCATGCAAGGGTGCCCGAGGTCAAGCAGGAGCAACGCCTTCGTCGCTGCCGGGCTTGACCCGCCTGCGGGGCGCCGAAGCCCCTTCGGCGCGGCGAAGGCCCGGCAACCCATCCTCTTCGGAAGCAATCCTTCGAAGAATGCTGGATGCCCGGATCAAGTCCGGGCATGACGATCATCCGTTGGTCACAACGCTTTGAGAGGTTCGCTATGTCATCACCCCTTCAGATTGGAATCCTGCTGTTTCCAAAGGTGACCCAGCTCGACTTCACCGGTCCGCTGCAGGTGTTTTCGAGCGTGCCCGGCGCCACGGTTCACCTGATCTGGAAACGGATCGAGCCGGTCCCGAGCAATTCCGTGATGATGCTGACGCCGACCATCACCTTCGACGGCTGTCCGCAGCTCGACGTGATCTGCGTACCGGGCGGCATGGGCACCGACGACATGGTCAACGATGAGGAGATGCTCGCCTTCCTGCGCAAGCAGGCGGAAGGCGCCCGCTACGTCACCTCGGTATGCACGGGGTCGCTGGTGCTCGGTGCGGCCGGACTGCTCAGGGGTTACCGCGCGGCGACGCATTGGAGCGCGATGGAATATCTTTCGGCCTTTGGCGCGACGCCGACCAAGACTCGCGTCTGCACCGACCGCAACCGTGTCACCGGCGGCGGCGTCACCGCAGGCATCGACTTCGCGCTGACCCTGGTGTCGATGCTCATCGATCCGAAGACGGCGCAAGCGATCCAGCTTCGGCTCGAATACAACCCGGCGCCGCCGTTCAATGCCGGCTCGCCCGACACCGCGCCTGCCGACGTTCTCGCCCTGATCAACGAGCGGATCGCGCCAAGCCGGTCGCGGCGCAGCCAGGCGATCGAGCGTGCGGCGGCCCGGCTGACCGAGACCGCGGGCTAGGACAAGCACGTAAAATTACGGGGTTTGCACGGGCGTTCGGCGACCAAAGCGGGCCAGCCAAGCCTCCGGCGCCATTGACGATGCATCCGATTTCGATGAGACCCGTATCGGTGTGGGGGCTCCTTTCGGCCCCGCTGCGGAACCGCCCGAAATCTGGATGCCTGACTTACCTTCATCCGACCATCGTTTGCTGCGTGCCGTGGAAGCCATTTACGATGCCGCGCCGGAACCGTCGCGATGGCCGCAGGCGCTCGGCGCCATCGCCGACTATTTCGACGACGTAGGCGCCATCCTCATCTGGCACAGGACCGACGGCTCGTTTGGAACCATCGTCTCGGAGCGCCTTGTCGCGGCGCAACGCGATTACGAGGAGAACGGCTGGGCGGCGCGCGACATCAAGGCGATCCGCGCCCAGGAGCTCGGCTATTTCTTCAACGGCGAGCCGTTCGCCGATCGTCACATCGGCTTCGACGAGGAGATGAAGAACCACCCCTGCAGCGTGCAATTCTTCGACAAGCACGGCCTCGGGTTCATCGGCGCGATCGCCGTCTCGCCCGATCCGCATGTCGGCGTGGTCCTGTCGGTGCAGCGCAATTCGCGGTCGAAGCCGCAATTCTCCGACGCCGAGCTCAATGACCTCCGGAAGATCTCGGGTCACATCGAGAAATCGCTGCGTCTGTCGGTCCGCCTGCTCAACGCCGAAGTCGCCAATCTCGGTCTTGGCGAAGCGCTCTCGCGGATCGGGATCGGCGTTTTCGTGCTGGACTCGCTCGGCAGCGTGATCTTTTCAAACCCGGCGGCCCAGCATGTGCTCGGGGACACGCTGTATCTGAGCCACGGCCGCCTGCGGATCAGAGGGGTGAGCAAGGGCCCGGGCCTCGATGAAGCGATCGCCCAGACGATCCAGGCAGGACCTTCCGACCTCTCCGGCGATCCCAAGCCAATCCTGGTCCAGTCCGACGATCGCCGGCACGCGATCTATCTGCTTCCGGTGTTTCAGCCGGGCCTTGCCGAGCAGTTCCTTACCCATACGCGCGCGTTCGTGCTGGTCATCGAGCAGAAGCTCGACGAACCGGCCGATCCCGCCATCGTGCGCGATCTGTTTGGCCTGACCCTTGGCGAAGCCAGGATCGCGGCGATGATCGGGGCGGGCCTGCCCCCGAAGGACGCGGCCGAGCGGCTGGGGATCGCCGAGGACACCGCGCGCACCGTCCTGAAGCGGGTTTTCTCCAAGGTCGGCGTATCGCGCCAGAGCGAACTCACCGCCATGCTGGCAAAGGTCGTGTTGCGCTGAGCTTGTGACGTCTCCAGTCCCTTTGACCGTGTTCCATACGGCCAGCTCGTCGATCCCTACCAAAAGATAATGCGGCAGGTTTCGTCGCGTACCCCAAATGGGTGATGAACTTCATTCGGCCTCAAGCAGACTTATTTGAGATTCTGCGCCACACCGGCCTTCGTGAAGCATCCAACGCCATGAACAATAAATCCGATGGAAGCAGCAAAGCCGGCAACGGCCCGCACTTTCGCCCCGAAAGGAAAATCGCGCCGCCGGGGCTGCCTCGCTCCGTGTTCGACCTGAAGATTCTCCAGCGCGGCCGGCGATGGAAATGGCAGGTGTGCGATCAGAACGACATGATTGTGCTGTATGGATGGGAAAAGAGCCGGCCCATTGCGCGATATCAGGGCTATCGCGCAATGTTCCTGCTGTTGAGAGCAAGTTGCCTTGCCTGGCGCGAATAGCGCATGATCCGGAAAAGTGTGAAGCGGTTTTCCGAAAAGATCGTGCGCAAACAAGAAACAGCGACCGACGCCGCCGGTTACACGCGTGACCCACGGCACGAGAAAAAGGCCGCCCGGTTGCCCGGACGGCCTTTCCTGTCTCACGGCGGCGCCCACATTTAACGGGCGATTTCAGAACCTCTGAAGCCGGGGGCCTATCTCCCGGCGGCGTCCTGATCGGGGGCCGCTGCTCATCGGGGCGGTCGCGATTCCGTTGCCCGATCCGTCGCGATGGTCTCCCATCTCCGTAAGATGACCCTATTGAGCCCTACACCCGCGGGAAGCGCAACGGCGCTGTGAATTCTGTCCCCGTTGTTACCGTTGTCCACAGCGCGGATGCACAACGGTCCTTGCGAGCGTCGCCGCCTACTTGCTATCCAGATGCCAGGAGCCGTCCCAACCCTCCGGCGGCGGATTTGGCGCAAGCCCCGATATCCTCGCGATCATCGCCATTGACGGGCCATCGCCTGGAACCGCGTTCAACGCCGCGGTGAAAGCCCTGCCTGCCTCGTCCCAGCGCCGCGCCCGGTAGGCCGCCAGGCCTTCCGCGTAGCGAGCTCGCAACGTCTCCTGTGCCGAAGCAAGTTCGCCCTTCTTGCTCATGATTTCGTAGACGGTCTGCGGCTGGCTCTGGCCGACCACCACCAGCCGATCGATCTCGCGCACCTCGAGCTCGGCCGCGCACATCTTGGCGGTCGCCGCCGAGATCAGGCAGCGGCTGCCATAGACCTTGTTGGCGCCTTCGAGCCTCGAGGCGAGGTTTACGGTGTCGCCCATCACGGTGAAGCTCATCATGTATTCCGAGCCGATGCTGCCGACCAGCGCATCGCCGGTCGCAATGCCGATCCGGATGTCGCATTCGGCCGGGATCGTGCGCACGCCGAGGCGTTCGGGCAGCTCCCTCAACAGGGCGGCGACGCGCCCGATCATGTCGAGCGCGGCGAGACAGGCGAAATGCGCCTGCTCCGCTTCCTCGACGAAGGGCGGTCCCCAATAGGCCATGATCGCGTCGCCGATATATTTGTCGATCACACCGCGATGGACATGGATCGGCTCGGACATGGTCGAGAGATACAGGTTCATGATCTTGACCAGCCCCTGCGGGGTGACGCCCTCGCTGAGCGAGGTGAACCCCTTCATGTCGCAGAACATCACCGTCATCACGCGCCGCTGGCCTTCGGTGGCGGCGACCGCGGACTGGTCGAGCAGCCCTTCGGCGATGCGCGGATCGATGTAGCGGCCGAAGGTTTCGCGGACGCGCTGGTTCTGGCGCAGCCGCTCGATCATGCGATTGAAGGCGGTCGAGAGCTGGCCGATCTCGTCGCCCGTCGTCACCGCGATCGATCGATCGAGCCGCCCGGCCTCGACCTCGCGGGTGCCTTCGAGCAGTCGCAGCACCGGGCCGGTGATGCCGCTGCCGATCATCATCGCGAACACAAATCCGAGCACGGAGGCGATCGCCGTCACGATCGCGGAGATCCAGATCGCTTGCTGCTGCTGGCGGATGACGGCGGCGGCGCTCGCATGCACCTGCGTGAGCATGTCGGCCCGAATGCCGTCGATCTTGCGGTTGAACTCCTCGCGGAGCGTATCGGACTGGCCGAGCGAGCGCCTGGCTTCGTCGAAATTCCTTGCCTCGAGCTGCTGCAACAACAGCGCATTCTGATCGTTGAGGCGGCGGCGGAGATCGTTGACCGCATTATCGATGCGGTCGTCGAGCCGCCCGAGCGCTGCGTTGTCCGACGGCGTCGAAGTATCGTCGATGATCGCAGAGATCTGCTCGCGCGCTGTCTGCGCCTCCTCGCTCGACGTCCTTGTCGAGCGCCTGGAAGGTTTTCAGATGCGCCGCATAGCTCGCCTCATCCGGCGGAGTTCTGCATCCTGGCGATGATCATCTGCCGCACCGCCAGCGAACGTTCGAGCGAACGAATGTTCGTACGCGCGAGATCGCCATAAGCCGGCACGTAGCGATTGGTCAGTTCGTCGAGCAGATGAGCGACCCGCGCGGCCATGACCATCGACAGAATGGACGTGACCATCGCAAGGACGATCAGGCTGGCGGCAATGCCGACGATCTTCTGCTTGATTGATTTTCGAAACATGGGGCTGAGCGAATTTCGATCTCGGGATGCACACGCGGGTAGCGGCAGAATGACAAGGTTCAGTGCTACCCGAAAGCTATACTGCTTCTCCGACACAATTCACTAATGGGCCGTTCACGGCCGTCCGCGGGCGCTCCGCGAGAGGGTCGTGGAATCAATGGCTTGTGGGCAGTGCTTCGAGCAGCGCTGTGACGGTGGCGCTGCCGCCACCCGCACTCAGCTTCCCGGCGTCCAAGGCTGGTAGTCGCCGGTCGCCTTGGGCCGCTTGCCGCTGGCGAGCGTCGAGCCGGAGGGCCGGTAGGCCGCCGGCGTGCCGGTCATGTTCGGCACATGCGGCTGTTCCCATTCACGCGGCTTGTAGTCGTCCTCGGTCGGCGGCACGTCGACGGTGTGATGGATCCAGCCATGCCAGGACGGCGGAATCTTCGTCGCTTCGGCATAACCGTTGTAGATCACCCAGCGCCGCTCGAAATGCAGCGTCGGATCGATCGCGCCGCCCTTGGTGCGGTAGTAGCGGTTGCCTTGCTCGTCTTCGCCCACCAGTTCCCCGAACCGCCAGGTCCACAATTGCGTGCCAAAAGTCTGGCCGCTCCACCAGGTGAAGAATTTCAGGAAGAACTGTTTCATGCGACCGGCCGATGCCCTGTTTCTGCGGTCCCTGATGCCATTCACACGCGGAATTGTCCAGTAATGTCCGGTCGTCTCCCCGGCCGTTCATCGCCCGTACAGCCGTCCCCGGCGAGCCTCGCTCCCACGCATATTCAATGCGCGGGCTCGGGAACGTCTGACCGCGATGACGGTTAGATCACGAACCCCCCAGGATGGAGAGTAACATGACGCGTTCAGGACTTCTGGCTGGCGCCACTGCGCTGGCGCTAGCTGATTGCAGCCCCTAGCGCGAGCTTCGCCCAGCGCGGACACGGCGGCGGACACATGGGCGGCGGCGGTGGCATGCACATGGGCGGCGGCGGTGGCATGCACATGGGCGGGGGTGGCGGCATGCGCATGCGGCGGTGGCATGCGAATGGGTTCGCCGGGAGCGGGAGCAAGCTTCGCCCGCAGCGCCGCGCCGGCAGCGAATTTCGCCGCAGCTTCGCCGAACGTCGGCGCCCGCGCGGCCTGGGCCGGCAACCGCACCGCGCTGGAATGGCGGCGGAAACTGGCACGGGCACGACGGCCGCTTCCATCATGGCCGCTTCTTCCCCGGCGCCGTCGCCGGTGCGGTGATCGGCGGCGCGCTCGCGGCCAACTCCTACGCCTATTACGGCGACCCATACTATTATGGGCCCGACTATTACGGCCCGACAACGCACGCTACTACGATGCCGGTCCTGATGTCGCGGTGGTACAGGAAGGCGGCGGCGATGCGAGCTATTGCGCGCAGCGCTATAGATCCTGGGACCCCGCCTCGGGCACCTATCTCGGTTATGACGGACAGCGACATCCCTGCCCGTAAGGGTTGACGCAAACTCTATCCAGTTATCGAAAGGGGCGGCGCATCGCGTCGCCCTTTTTTCCAGTCTTGTCCGCGCACCACCTGAATGCGGCGCTTGTCATGTTCGCTTGGCGCCCGCGAACGCTTGGCGATGCGTCCGAAGTCAGGCTTGCAGCAAGCGGTCGGCACTTACCATCTTGACGCACGAAGCCGCGCCGAGGCCGACGTTCTTATGTTGATTGTCATGCATAGTGGGGGAACCGCGCGCTGACAGCGTCGGCAAATTGACCTGCAGCGCGATTCGCCTGTATCCACCCGTAATGCACCGGCCTCCCCTGCAGGCCCTGGCGCCGCGTTGTGTCGATGGCGACCGCCGGCTTGCGATTTGCCCGAAAAGTACAGAAATCTCCTCGATGCTGCCGCAGCGTATGATTTTTGGAATCGGGCTTGTGGTCCTCCTGATCATCAGCGCAGCCTCGATCAGCCTCGACCTCAAGGCGCGCGCGGATGCCGTCTGGGTCACCCAGACCTTCGAGGTGCTGAACAAGATCTCCGATGTGCGGCTGCTGGTTCGCCGCGCCGAAAGTTCGGCACGCGGCTTTGCGCTCAACGGCGCCACCAATTTCACCGACCGAATTCCGGGAGGCGCGCGAGGCGATCGGCCCGGCAATTGCGGAGCTGAAGCGCAAGCTCGGCGACAATCCCGGGCAATTGAAGCTGATCGAGGGCACCGAGCCGATGATCGCGCGCCGGCTCGACGTCAGCGCCGAATTGATCGAGCGCAAGCAGGCAGGCGACACCGACGGCATCGACACGATGTTTGCCAATGCCGAGGGCCGCGCCCTGATGCGGCAGCTCACGGACAATTTCGACCGGATGATCGCCGAGGAAGAACGGCTGCTCGGAATCCGCACGGCGGCCTCCCAGCGGACCGGCATCGTCCTCATCTCCATCGATCTCGCCGGCGCGAGCCTGATCCTGCTGCTCGTGGTGTTCCAGCTCCGCGAAGGACGTGAGCTCAAGACCTCGCTCAACGCCTCCGAGGCGGCGAACCTGTCGCTCGAGGCGGCGGTGGCCGAGCACACCGAGCACTTGCTCGCCGCCCATGAGGGGCTGAGCCGCTCGGAGTCGGTGTTGAAAAACACCTTTCAAAGCATGGCGGAGGCGGTGCTCGTCATCGATCCCGTGGGCGAGGTGCTGCTGTCAAATCCGGCGGCGGAGAAGATGCTGCGTTACAAGCCCGGCATGAACGTGCAGGGCCTGCGTTCGCTGAGCCATGTGTTTCATCCCGACGGCACCACGCCGATGCTGCCGCAGGATATGCCGGCGACGCGGGCCCTGCGGGGCGAGCAGTTCGACGAGCAGGAGATCATCGTGCGCCCCCTGCGGGGCGGCCACGAGATCCATCTCGTCATCTCCGGACGGCCGATCCGCGAGAAGAGCGGCGCGATCGGCGGCGCGGCGCTGGTCTATCACGACATCACCGCTTCGCGCGACACCGAGCGTCGGTTGCGCGAGGCGCAGAAGCTGGAAGCGATCGGCAAGCTCACCGGCGGCGTGGCACATGACTTCAACAACATGCTGACCGTCATCACCGGCACCACGGAAACGCTGGTGACGTACCTGAAGGACCGGCCGGATTTGCGCGCGGTCGCGAGCCTCATCGACGATGCGGCCGAACGCTGCGCGGAGCTGGTCAAGCATCTGCTCGCCTTTGCCCGCAAGCAGCCGCTGCAGCCCCATAATGTCGACCTCAACAAGGCGGTCGCCGATATCGCCAAGCTGCTTCGCCCCACTCTCGGCGAGCAGATCGAGATCGCGACCATCCTCACGAAAGATGTGACGCCGGTCCATATCGACGCGTCCCAGCTCGCCAATGCCGTGGTCAACATGGCGATCAACGCGCGCGACGCGATGCCGAACGGCGGCAAGCTGCTGCTGGAGACGTGCAACACCGTGCTCGACGAGGCCTATGTCGCCGCCAATCCGGACACGCTGGCCGGCCATTACGTGATGCTCGCGATCTCCGACACCGGCACCGGCATGCCGCCCGAGGTGCTGGAGCACGTCTTCGAACCGTTCTTCACCACCAAGGATATCGGCAAGGGCACGGGGCTCGGACTTTCCATGGTCTATGGCTTCGTCAAGCAGTCGGGCGGCCACATCAAGATCTACAGCGAGGAAGGCGTCGGCACGACGATCCGGCTCTATCTGCCGCCGGCGCAAGGCCGCGTCGATGCGATCGCGGAAAACGATGCGGAGGCCGCCGGCGGCAGCGAGACCATCCTGGTCGTCGAGGACGATGCGCTGGTGCGCGGCTTTGTCATCGCGCAGCTCAAGAACCTCGGCTACAAGACGATATCGGCCAACGATGCCCGCGCGGCCATGGCGGTGGTCGATCGCGGCGAGCCGTTCGACCTCCTGTTCACCGACGTGGTCATGCCGGGCGGCATGAGCGGGCGCGAGCTCGCGCAGGCCGTGGCGAAGCGCCGGCCGAATGTCCGGGTGCTCTACACGTCGGGCTATACGGACAACGCTGTCGTGCACCACGGCCGGCTCGACGAAGGCGTGCTGCTGCTGACCAAGCCCTATCGCAAGCCGGAGCTCGCGCGGATGGTGCGGCAGGCGCTGGATGGCGGCGGCAAGGCCAGCTAGGACTTTGTCGCCAGCGCCACGCCTGCGAGCGTGAAGATGAGGGCTGCGATCTGCCCTGCCCCGAGCGGTTCGCCCAGCGCCACCGCCGAGGTGACGACGCCGATGACCGGCACCGCCATGGTGCCGATGGCCGCGACCGATGCCGGCAATCGCGCCAGCGCCGCGAACCACGCGACATAGGCGATGCAGAACTGGCCGACGATCGAATAGACCAGGAGCCCCCAGCCGAGCGGCGTCACCGCGCCCCAGTGCGAGCTCTCGATACAGAGGCCGACGATTGCAACCGGCAGGCAGCCGAGCCCGACCTGCCAGGCGGCGCCCGGGATCGGCGCAAGCTGGATCGGCCGCCGCTTGGAAAGCACGGTGCCGACGGCAAAGCCGACCGAGCCTGCCAGCGCCATGATGATGCCGGGCAGCTTGGCCGCGCTCGCGGCAAAGCCGTTGCCGCCCATGATGGAGGCGAGCCCCGCGAACGCCATCACCAGCGCCAGCGTGCGCAACAAGGTCGGCCGCTCGCCGAGCACCGGCCAGGCCATGAGCGAGGCCCAGACCGGCATGGTGTAGGCGATCAGCGCCGCCTCGCTCGCCGGCAGCCACAGCAGCGCGAGCCCCATCAGCACCATCCAGCCGGTGACGTTGAGGACGGCGGCGAGCACCAGCCGCGGCCACATCTCGCGGGGGACATGAAGGCTCTGCCGGCTGATCAGCGCCATCGCGGCAAGCAACAGTGCGCCGACCACCCCGCTGAGGCCGCGCAGCGTCAGGGGCGGCAGTTCCCCGATCAGATATTTGGTGACGGGCCAGTTGAAGCCCCAGCCGACGGAGGTGATGGCCAGGAACATCAGCCCCGCGGGCGTGATGCGCGCACGCGAGATCGCGGGCGCGGGCTTCGAATCGGTCATTGCGTTGGGGGCCCCGGCAGGGAGTCGACGAAAGGCTATTTGACCCTGATCCGGCCCCACCGCCACCACCTTGCGGACATGCCAGCTTCACGACTCCCGTGCCCTCACGTGAGTCTTGGAAAGGCAATGGCGGAGGCGGAAAAAATACCTCTCCTGTGAACAGCGGGGCGAAGGCGGAATTCACACCCTGCGGAAGATTTTTTTCGTTTGGGAATCTGCGTGGACTCACTGATACTTGGGCCCATCACAGGCGCGGCACCGACCCCTGTTATCCCATCTCGTCCACCATATTTAGTATTTGATTCAGGAACTCGTACTAGTCCTTGACGGGCGTAACGGAGTCGTCCTAGCTTTCGACCTGTTCGGCGCGAGTGTGTTTGGGTCCCGCCGGTCGCTCCCAAAAGGGTTCCAAAACGACACCTCCGCCGGCCAGTTGATTGCCGCGGGTGAAGGGCTTGTCTGCCCTGATTTAAAGGAACTCGGGACGCGAACTTCACATGGGTGCGGGTTGGCACCTGCCTGAAGTGCGACACGTTGAGTTGGGGCGTTGAACACATGACCCGAGAACCCGGGGGGAGCAATCCCTGGGGTGGGTGCGAAGGTCATGCCGGGACGAGATCGATCCGCGAGGGTCGATTCTTCAAACCCGGGAGAAACTGGGCCGGATCCACCGGCTTGAACATGCGAACGGCTTTTCCGCCATCTCAAAGTGGCGGTTCGGGAGGTTCGCTTCAGGATAACAATCGCCGCGCCAACGGATAGGCGGTGCGGCCAAGAAAGCTACGGGGCACGACCAATGCGAATCGAACGACGCAACACCACTTCCGGCCAGTCACCCTATGCAGGGATTGATTTCAGATTGACGACATCCGAAATCAAGAACCCTGACGGGTCCGTGGTTTTTCGTCTGGAGAATGTCGAGGTCCCCAAGGTCTGGTCGCAGGTCGCCAGCGACGTGCTGGCGCAGAAGTATTTCCGCAAGGCCGGCGTTGCCGCGCGCCTGAAGAAGGTCGAGGAAGAGACCGTCCCCTCCTGGCTCTGGCGCTCGGTGCCGGACACCGAGGCGCTCAGCCACCTGCCCGAGAATGAGCGGATCGTCGGCGAGCACTCCTCCAAGCAGGTGTTCGATCGCCTCGCCGGCTGCTGGACCTATTGGGGCTGGAAGGGCGGCTATTTCACCTCGGAAGAAGATGCGTCCGCCTTCTATGACGAGCTGCGCTACCAGCTCGCGATGCAGATGGTCGCGCCGAACTCGCCGCAATGGTTCAACACCGGGCTGCACTGGGCCTATGGCATCGACGGCCCCGGCCAGGGCCATTACTACGTCGACTGGAAGACCGGCAAGCTCACCAAGTCGAAATCCTCCTACGAGCATCCGCAGCCGCATGCCTGCTTCATCCAGGGCGTCAGTGACGACCTCGTCAACGAGGGCGGCATCATGGACCTCTGGGTGCGCGAGGCGCGCCTGTTCAAATACGGCTCGGGCACCGGCTCCAACTTCTCGAGCCTGCGCGGCGAAGGTGAAAAGCTTTCCGGCGGCGGCCGCTCGTCGGGCCTGATGAGCTTCCTCAAGATCGGCGACCGCGCGGCCGGCGCGATCAAGTCCGGCGGCACCACGCGCCGCGCGGCCAAGATGGTCGTGGTCGACGTCGATCACCCCGACATCGAGACCTATATCGACTGGAAGGTGAAGGAGGAGCAGAAGGTCGCGGCTCTCGTCACCGGCTCCAAGATCAACCAGAAGCACCTCAAGGCCGTGATGAAGGCCTGCGTCAACTGCGAAGGCTCGGGCGACGACTGTTTCGACCCCGAAAAGAACCCGGCGCTCCGCCGCGAGATCAAGCTCGCGCGCCGCAGCATGGTGCCCGACAATTACATCAAGCGGGTGATCCAGTTTGCCAAGCAGGGCTACAAGGACATCCAGTTCGACATCTACGACACCGACTGGGATTCGGAAGCCTATCTCACCGTCTCCGGCCAGAACTCGAACAACTCGGTGTCGCTGAAGGACGACTTCCTGCGCGCGGTCGAGACCGACGGCGAATGGAAGCTGACCGCCCGCACCAGCAAAAAGGTGATGAAGACCCTGAAGGCGCGCGACCTCTGGGAAAAGATCGGCTACGCCGCCTGGGCCTCGGCCGATCCCGGCCTGCACTTCAACACCACCATGAACGACTGGCACACCTGCAAGGCGTCCGGCGACATCCGCGCGTCCAATCCGTGCTCGGAATACATGTTCCTGGACGACACGGCGTGCAACCTCGCCTCCGCCAACCTGCTGACGTTCTACACCCCCTCCCTTCCCTCCCCTGCAAGCGGGGGAGGGTTGGGTGGGGGCCGCTTCGACGTGGACGCCTATGAGCATCTCTGCCGGCTCTGGACCTTGGTGCTCGAAATCTCCGTGATGATGGCGCAGTTCCCCTCGAAGGCGATCGCCGAGCTCTCCTACGAGTTCCGCACGCTGGGGCTGGGCTTCGCCAACATCGGCGGGCTCTTGATGACCATGGGACTTCCTTACGACAGCAAGGAAGGCCGCTCGCTCTGCGGCACGCTGACCTCGATCATGACCGGCATCGCCTACAAGACCTCGGCCGAAATGGCCGGCGAATTGGGCACCTTCCCCGGCTACAAGAAGAACGCCGCGCACATGCTGCGGGTGATCCGCAACCACCGCCGCGCCGCCCACGGCAACGCCGGGGGTTACGAGGCGCTGTCGGTCAATCCGGTGCCGCTCGACCAGGCCTCCTGCCCGCAAGCCGACCTCGTCGCGCATGCGACGAAAGCGTGGGACGACGCCCTCTCGCTCGGCGAGCAGAACGGCTACCGCAATGCCCAGACCACGGTGGTGGCGCCGACCGGCACCATCGGCCTTGTCATGGATTGCGACACCACCGGCATCGAGCCTGATTTCGCGCTGGTGAAGTTCAAGAAGCTTGCCGGCGGCGGCTACTGGAAGATCATCAACCGCGCGGTCCCCGAGGCCTTGCGCGCGCTCGGCTATCGCGAAAGCGAGATCGCGGAGATCGAGGCGTACGCGGTGGGTCACGGCTCGCTCTCCAACGCGCCCGCGATCAATGTTTCCACCTTGAAGGCCAAGGGCTTCACCGATGAAGCTCTCGCAAAGGTGGAAGCGGCGCTGCCGACCGCCTTCGACATCAAGTTCGCCTTCAACAAGTGGACGTTTGGCGAGGATTTTATCCGCGACCAGCTCGGCATCGGCGCCGAGGCGATCGCTGCGCCCGGCTTCGACCTGCTCGCCGCCGTCGGCTTCACCAAGCGCGAGATCGAGGCCGCCAACGTGCACATCTGCGGCGCGATGACGGTCGAGGGCGCGCCGCATCTGAAGGCCGAGCACTATCCCGTGTTCGACTGCGCCAATCCCTGCGGCAAGATCGGCAAGCGCTATCTCTCGGTCGAGAGCCACATCCGCATGATGGCGGCCTCGCAGCCGTTCATCTCGGGCGCGATCTCGAAGACCATCAACATGCCGAACGACGCCACGGTGGAGGACTGCAAGTCCGCGTATCTGCTGTCCTGGAAGCTCGCGCTGAAGGCCAACGCGCTCTACCGCGACGGCTCGAAGCTGTCCCAGCCGCTCAACTCGCAGCTCATCGCCGACGATGAGGACGAGGACGATTCGGTGGAGGCGTTCTACGAGAAGCCGCTTGCGGCGCGCGCAGCCCAGGTCTCGGAAAAGATCGTCGAGAAGCTGGTCGAGCGCATCATCGTGATGCGCGAGCGCGAGAAGATGCCGGATCGCCGCAAGGGCTACACCCAGAAGGCGGTGGTCGGCGGCCACAAGGTCTACTTGCGCACCGGCGAATATGACGACGGCCGTCTCGGCGAGATCTTCATCGACATGCACAAGGAAGGCGCCGCGCTGCGATCGTTCATCAACAATTTCGCGATCGCGGTCTCGCTCGGCCTTCAGTACGGCGTGCCGCTGGAGGAATATGTCGACGCCTTCACCTTCACCCGCTTCGAGCCGGCGGGCCCCGTGCAGGGCAACGACAGCATCAAGTATGCGACCTCGATCCTCGACTATGTCTTCCGCGAGCTCGCGGTGAGCTACATGTCGCGCTTCGATCTCGCCCATGTCGATCCCAGCGAGTCCAACTTCGACGCGATGGGCAAAGGCGTCGAGGAAGGCAAGGAGCCGACGATGGCCAGGGCCACCAGGCCAACAAGTATCTGTCGAAGGGACTGACCCGCTCGCGCACGGACAACCTCGTGGTGATGCGCGGCGGCTCGGCGGCGATCACGTCGGGCTCCGACAACGCTCCGTCCGGCGGCAGCAAGGTCACCTCGCTGGCCTCGCATGGTGCGCAGGGCCGCGTCTCCGACACCCTCGAAGGCGCCGTCGCGCTGAAGCAGGAAGTGAGCCACGATCTTTCTCCGACGGAGAAGCTCGAGGCCATGCAGTGGAGCAGAGCCGGCAGCGCCGCCGCCGTCGCGCCCTCCAAGGCCGAACGCCGCGCCGAAGCCAAGGCCAAGGGCTACGAAGGCGAGATGTGCTCGGAGTGCGGGAATTTCACGCTGGTGCGGAATGGCACCTGCATGAAGTGCGATACGTGCGGCAGCACGACGGGGTGTTCGTGATCGCGTCAGCCAACCAACGAGTTGGAAAGGCCGCCCGAACGGGCGGCCTTCACTTTACGATATGACGGCGCAGGATTCAGCACCGAAAACAGCAAGTAGCCCGGATGAGCGCAGCGTAATCCGCCATGGCGCGTCCGCTCCCGCCAAGCGACCGGTTTTCGCTTGCTTTGCCCGGACATGAACCCACGGTGCGCGCGCCGGGACGAGGATGAGACCGATCATGAACGATGGAATGAAATGCCCGA
This sequence comes from uncultured Alphaproteobacteria bacterium, assembly GCA_963831505.1. Classification (GTDB taxonomy): domain Bacteria; phylum Pseudomonadota; class Alphaproteobacteria; order Rhizobiales; family Xanthobacteraceae; genus Bradyrhizobium. The sequence continues at coordinate 121,315 of CAWHQY010000013.1, forward strand.
AATGCAATTCCGAGCATGCTTATCCTGATGGCGATCTCTGGGTTTGCCCGGAATGCACCCATGAATGGAGCGCCGGGACCGGCGGCGCAGCCGCGGCGGCCTCGGATGAGCCGGGCGTGCGCGATGCCCACGGCAATCCGCTTGCGGATGGGGACAGCGTCATCGTGATGAAGGACCTGAAGGTCAAGGGATCGTCATCGACCGTCAAGGGAGGAACCAAGGTCAGGAACATCCGCCTCACCGAGGCGACAGACGGACACAACATCGCTTGCAAGATTGACGGCATCGGCGCGATGAACCTGAAATCGGAGTTCGTGAAAAAGGCGTAAGCCGCGGGGCGGATCAGCGCAGCGTAATCCGCCTCTTTTTGCAACTGACGGCATCAATTTGCTCGGACTTGAGCGTCCATGTAGCGCTGACAGTCACGTCCAATCGTGTTACCTTCCACACCATGAAGACACCGAAATTGACAGAAGTTCTGGAGCGCGTCGAGGCATGGCCTGCCGACGTCCAGAACGAACTCGCCGAGTTTGCGCTTGAACTCGATGCTGGCTTGAAGGATGGCGAATACCAGCCGACGCCAGAGGAACTTGCCGGCATCGATCGGGGCCTGCGCGCCGCTGCGGAAGGTCGCTTTGCGAGCGAACAAGAGGTCGAGGCGACGTTCGCAAAATTCCGGACGCGATGAAGGTCGTCTATACCGACGAAGCCCTCAACGACCTCGCCGCGATTGCCGATTGGCTCGGCGTTCATTATCCGACGGTCGCACCGGTTGTCGAGCAGCGCATCCGGCGTGTCGTGGCTCACATCGCGCGGTGGCCTGCGAGCGCACGCCAGGCCACCAACCGTCCGGGTGTTCGCGTGGTGCCACTCGGACGCTATCCCTACAAAATCTTCTACCGCGCCACCGCTGATACCGTCGAGATACTCCACATCCATCACGCCGCGCGGCAGCCTTGGGACGAGCGCCCGTAGGAGCGGAATGGCCAGCACGCAGGGAGGATTTAGCGATAGCAAGCGTAGCCCGGATGAGCGAGGCGACATCCGGGTAAATATCGTTCCCGCATATCTTTTCGCTCACGCGGCTACCCGCTGCGAGCTTTCTTGGCGCCTGCTGCTCCGCCCGCGCTATCGGGTCATCCTGCGGGCTGCGAGTTGCTTGCCGCTTGCGCGGCCCTCCTCCGTGGTGGAAAATATGGCTGGATAGCCAGCTACCCTCTCCGCATATCGCTGTGCTCATGCGGGCCATCTGCTCCAGTTTTCGAGGGCCTTCATGACGGAAATTACAAAGATATCGCCCACACTGATCGTCTTGTCCGGGCTGCCCGGTTCGGGAAAGACCGTGCTGGCCGAAAGCCTCTCCCGCGCCCTGTCAATCCCGATTTTCTCGATCGACCCGATCGAGGCGGCGATGTGGCGCGCGGGATTAGCAAAAACCGAAACCGGCGTCGCGGCCTATGAGGTTGCGAAGGCGCTGGCGGACGAACATCTCCGTCTTCGGCATTCCGTCGTCGTCGATGCGGTCAACCCGGTCGAGGCACCGCGCGCCGCCTGGCGCAATCTGGCAGCAAAACATCGCGTCAGCCTCAAGATCATCGAATGCGTCTGCTCCGATGAAACGATGCACCGACAGCGGATCGAAGCGCGGGTGCGCAGCGTCGCCAGCACGCACGAACTCACCTGGGCGCGGCTGCTGCAGCGGCGTGCCGAATACGAGGCATGGACCGATCCCCGTCTGGTCCTGGATACGTCGCGCACGTCACCCTCGCAGTTGCTTGCGCAAGCGCTGAATTACGCGCGATAGCAAGCGCAGCCCGGATGAGCGCAGCGGCGCGAGGGCGGATGAGCGCAGCGTAATCCGCCCTTGGATCGTCTGCGCAATACGTTTCGTTATTGTGCCCTACGTGCTGCCACACCACGCATGCCAAGAAAAACCAAGAGCTTCCTCCCTCGCCTTCGCCGCTGGCGACGTGGCGCGCGCTGGGCACGGCGGAAGCTCGCGCGAGCACCTCGCGCAGTTCGCATCGCGGGCGCCGTGGCGATCCTGCTTGCGATCGTCGCGCTGACGAACCTCGTCTATCAGGTGATCCGCAAGCCGACTGAGCTGTTCTTCCTTGTCGGCAACGCCCTCGACAAGGAGCCGGCCGAGACGTGGCGGCAATACGCGCCGCTGTTTCGCGCCTATTCCACGCCCACGATCACGCCCGAATTGCTGGCCGCGCTGGCGCAGGTCGAGAGTTCCGGCAATCCGGTGGCGCGCACCTACTGGCGCTGGCGATTGAGCCTGAACCCGTTCGCGATTTACCAACCGGCTTCCAGCGCCGTCGGCCTCTACCAGATGACCGATGCGGCCTACGCGGAGGCCGCGCGGTCGTGTATCCGGGGGAATGCGGTCACGGATGCCGGCTGCGGATTCACAAGCCTCACCATCCGCGCGATCCCGAGCCATGCCATCGAGCTGGCGTCCGTGTATCTGGACCGCAATGTCGCTGATGTTCTCGCCCGCACGGGCGATGTGAAGGCGAGCCCGAGCGAAAGGCAGGATCTCGCCGCCTTCATCCATCTCTGCGGCGCGGGTCCCGCCACGGCTTTCGCACGCCGCAAGTTTCAGATGATGCCCGGCGAGCGCTGCGGTGATCACCTCGTCGCCGCCTATCTCGCCCGGGTCAATGCGATGAAGCGGCAGTTCCTGCGCCTTGCGGCCGATGACCGGGATTAGCGCGCAGGCGCGGCCGCTCCCGTCAATGACCAGCCCCGGTGGTGATTGCCGGGTCTGTCGCCGTGTTCAGCTTCCGCCGCGCCGCCAGGACGCTCCGCTGATGCGGCGAGGCTGCAGACGTCGCCACCGGGGACCGTTCCCGGACATTCGCGGCGCCCAACACCTGAAGCTGAACTGCCGAGATCGGCAAGCCGGCCTTTTCATAGGTCGGCAACTCCGCCGCGAAACCGCTCGTTACAGCCGTCATCGCGATCACGGCGGCGGCCGCCACGGACAGGGACATCTTCTTCACGTCAGTTCTCCTTGCGATAGCATGGAGTACGCAGCTAATAGCAACGATGTTGCATCGCAATAGTAAAATATTGCATCGCACAATCATGTGATGGCCGCGTGCCAAACCGTGCGCTGACGCGCTATGAGCCGCGGCGGTTCGCTGGAATTTCGCGTGGTCCGCGTCGCGGACGCGCGTTCAGGAAATCTCGTACACCGACATCTTCCGCGATGCCGCTCAACGCCACGCGACCTCGGCGTTGGCTCGAGCCCTTTGGACTGAAGCAGGGTCGTTCTCCACCACCGATTCCGTGTGACGACGAGCCCGAGCGAGAAGCAGGATCTCGCCGCCTTCATCCATCTCTGCGGCGCGGGTCCCGCACCGCTTTCCTCACCATGAGGGTTTGACGCCGTAGGACTAACCCGCACCAACTGACGCTGCCGCCGCCGATCAGTGACCGGCCCGCTTCGATCAGCCGCGGAAACCTGCGACGGGCCGCAACGATGCCCTCTGGCCCGGCGGGAGGACGACGACTGTCGCGCCCAGCCTCACACGGTCAAAAAGATCGATGACATCCTCGTTGGTCATGCGGATACAGCCGGACGAGATGGCCTGGCCGATATATTCCGGCTGGTTGGTGCCATGGATGCGGAACAGGGTGTCCTTGTTACCCTCGTAAAGGTAGAGCGCCCGCGCGCCCAGCGGATTGGCCGGACCTCCCGGAATGCGTGACGGGTACGGGCCGAGCCGCGCCTGAATCTCCCGCGTCGGAATCCAGTCGGGCCATTCGGACATTCGGCCAACCGTCGCGACGCCGGAAAAGGCCATCGCCTCCTCCCCCACCGCCACGCCGTAGCGGATCGCCTTGCCTCCCGGCATTACGTAATAGAGAAGACGCGCCTCGGTATCGACCAGGATCGTGCCCGGCACCTCCCGGCGCGAATAGTCGACGATATGCCGGCGATACGTCTCCGCGATGTTCGCTTGCGCGTAGGGCGGATGGGCCAGCAACTGCCGGTCTCTCGGAGTGAAACTCGCATTCGAGGACGGAGCGAGCGTCCCCTGCATGCAGCCGCCCAGCGCGAGGGCGAGCAACCCCACCAGCAACAACGCGAGCCTGGACCTCGGCACAGCCAGTCCTCCTAAGCACACCGCCCGATTTGCTGCCCCAATAGTGTAGAAATCAAGGCGTCACGGGATGCGCCATGAGCGCGCAAGACGGGGCGAAGCCATGCTTTCCGCTCGTGGACGGCGCCATTTCAGGCTAGCAAGCGTACCCCGGATGAGCGCAGCGATTTCCGGGCCTGATCCGAGATGATCATCGATCGAAACCCGCCATGCGCACGGCTGACGATTTCAATCGCTACTATGCAACGCCCGATCCGTGGCACGTCTCGCACGCGACATTCAGGGATCGGGTTTTGCGCCGACACCTGAGGCGGTCCATTCGCAACAAGTCGGTTCTTGAGCTCGGTTGTGGCGAAGGCCATCTCACCCAGGCGATTTTTCACACGGCACGATCCGTGATGGCCGTTGACATCAGCGATGTAGCGATCGCTCGCGCGAGGTCGCTGAATTTGCGAAATGCGGGGTACGAGACTGCCGATCTCCTGGACATTTCATTCGGGGGTTACGACGTGATAGCCGCCATCGAATGTATCCATTATCTGTCTTTCCAGGAACAGGGAGCATTTTTGCAGAAGGTTGCCAGGGAACACTCCGGCAAGATGCTTTTCCTTTCGGGTCCGATCATCGATTACCAGAGGCATTTCAGCCACAGGCGATTGATGCTGGAATTCAAGGCGCTTGGATTCAAGGTCGTCAGATTTCATAACCTGTCGGTCTATTGGCAGCCCCTTTCGTCTCGCATTGTCGCCAACCTTCTCAAGCTGCCGCTTGGCTACATGCTGCTTGATTGGGTGCCCGAGCGGATGATTTACCAAAGGCTCTACGCCCTTCGCGCACCGTAGCAGGCAAGCGTAGCCCGGACGAGCGCCTTGTCCGCCGATATCTGCGTAGGCGGAAGCGATATCCGGGGCCTTCCGCGGGCGATGAAGGTCGCCTGACGCCCTCTTTCACGCCTCTCCTGCGAATGTTATTTCCTTGGCATGACCACCGCCGAAGAGATCGAGAAAGCCATCGAACAGCTCCCCCCTCAGGAACTGGCGCGGTTTCGCGCGTGGTACGAAGTATTCGACGCGCAGCAGTTCGACGCCGCGGTCGAGCGCGACGCGAAGGCAGGCAAGCTTGATGCGCTCGCCGAGGAAGCTCTTGCGGCGCACCGCGCCGGCCGCTCCCGTGAACTGTGAAGCATTTCGCTTCGCCGAAATTCTGGACCGCCTACCAGGCACTGCCATTCCAGGTTAGACGATTGGCCGACGCCAACTACGCACTCCTCAAACGCGATCCATATCATCCATCCCTGCCGCCGCGAATGACGCGGATCACTGATTTGCCCGACGTGTCCAGCCCCGGCGACAAAAATATTTATCTTCCGTTTTTCAGAAATCAATGGTTGTATCCGCGCGTCCCGCTTCCACTGGAGGGGCGTTTGGCCAATCGCCACAAACGTTGGAACGGGATGCGATGGACGTGCCGGAATCGCCAGGCGTGCGATCCCAGCGCGGACGAGCAAAGCCGTGTGGTCCCGATCCCCCGACGCTGGGATCAAGTCTTGGGTGATGATCCCAAGGCGATGGTGGCTAAGGAGCCCGGTACACCAGGGAGAGCGCGGAATAAGCCGTAAACCATTGCGCAGGGAGTGTCGGACGTCGGCGTACCTGTGGTGACTACTCGTGTGCTTTCTACCTTTGCACACGAGGCTGCGGGTGCGACAAACACCCGGCATTCCCTGCGCCCTCCAGCTTTCGAGGGACTTGATCCATACATCCCCCGGGCATTCGTGCCGCGGGAATGTGGAGACGTGTCTTCCTGTCATTGCAAGCCAACGGGTCGCGCGCATGCGCGCCCGATGACAGGCTCCGCGATGCAATCCAGATTGTCGCCGCGGAGGCAATCTGGATTGCTTCGTCGCTTGCGCTCCTCGCAATGCCGAGTGGCTCTTTGACAGGTTTAATCCGATGGATGATTGCGCAAGACGCGAGCGCGGTGCGTTATGCCCATGCGCTACCCCCGACTGCCGCGCTCAGGAAATCTCGTACACCGACATCTTGTCCGCGATGCCGCTCAACGCCACGCGCCTGGGCGTTGGCTTTAGCCCTTTGGACTGAAGCAGGGTCCGGGCCTGCTCGTTCTCCACCACCGATTGCGTCACCACGATCGAGCGCGAGGCGGCAAGGCCCTGAACGCGCGAGGCGATGTTCACCGTCTGGCCGAAATAGTCCTGCTGGGCATTGAGGGTGACCGCGAGGCACGATCCTTCATGGATGCCCATCTTCAGGCCGAGGCTCTGATGCTGACGCTCGGCGCCGAGATCGCTCATCGCCTCGCGCATGCGGAGCGCAGCGGCAATGGCGCGGTCGGGCGTCTCGAAGGTCGCCATCACGGCGTCACCAATGGTCTTCACGACCGCCCCCCGCTCGGAGGCGATGATCTCCTGCAGCAGGCGGAAATGCTCGTTGACGAGATCGAAGGCGGTGAGGTCGCCGACGCGCTCATAGAGCCCGGTGGAGTCCCTGAGATCGCTGAACAGGAAAGTCAGGCTCAATATCTTGAGGTGCTGGCCGATGGCGAGCGTGTCGGTCCGGTAGATGTCGCGGAACGTCTGGTTGGTGAGGAGACGCCGTGCCGTGAGAACGGGCTTGCGCCGCTTCAAGAGGTCGTCCAGCGCCTGGTTCGTCACCCATACCGCCGGCAGCACGCGGGCCTCGGTGCGGTTTTCCAGGGAAAGGCGCAGCGGCCCGGGCCGCAAGGCAACGGTCTCGACGGAAACCTGGACCTTGTTGAAGATCACGGACAGGTTCTGGCGCTCGCTCGCCTCCTCGCCCCTGACCTCAAGGAACTGCGCCGCATGCGTCACGGGATCGAACACGATCAACGTGCCCGCCGGCGCGTGCAGGGAAAGGATGGCCCTCTCTCCCGGCGGCAGGTCGACCATTTCGAGCGTGACGTCGTCCAGCAGCTTCTCCATATCGACATCGGCCGGAAGATCGATGGCCGAACTCCAGAACACCTGGCGAAAATATTCGGCCGCGGACAATTCATCGGGATTGTGGGCCGCGATCTTCCGCAGGCGCGGGCTGACCGTGAAGGTCACCTCGACCAGATTGTCCAGCGTCGTCTCATAGCCGGCGGCGCAGAACGCGCAATGATACTCCGCCCTGTTCAGGGTCTTCAGGCTTTTGTTGGCGGAGAGAACGCCGGCACAGCTCGGGCACATGACGCTCCACGTCATCTCCAGCATGCCGAGCCCCACCGCGTTGAGGAACGCCGCGATCACCCGCTCCTCGCCGAGGCCCTCCTTGGCCGCGAGATCAAGCGCGTTCATCCTGTTCAGGGCATGATCCGGGGCATGGCGCACCATGCGCTCGAGCATGTCCACAACGCTTCCGTCGGCCGACTGACGCAGGGCCGCGAACATGGTTTCGGTTTCGCTCATGCGGCAATGTTACAGGATGGAAGGCAAAGCGGATACCCGATACCCGATCGCTTTGTTTGCACCGAAGCACCAAATCCGCGTGAAGTGATGGGGAAGGATCCTGAGCCAGTTGTGATGAAATAAGGCGGGCCGTCCGTCGGCGGCCTGCCGTTTGCGGGTCCACGATCGCGATGGCGACGTGTGATCGGAATCTGTGGCGATCTTATCCACCGTGCGGCGAGTCCGACACGCCGGGACACGGCAGGTTACTGCGGCCCCAGCATCGACGCGTGGCTTTGCTTCACGTCATCGATGCGCTTGGCCTGCGCGACGTCGGCAAGGGCGCTCTTAACGTCGCCCATGCGATAGAAGACGATGCCGCGATCGACATAGGCATCCGAGAAGGCGGGATCGAATTTGATCGCCAGATCGAAATCGGTCAGCGCGATGGCGATGTCGCCGCTGCGATACGCCTCGATACCCCGCTGCCGATAGTATCTGGCGTCGTCGATCCCGTAGTCGCGCACCCGCTCGACAATGGGGCCGGAGGGCGCGTCGTCCGCATTCTCCGCAGATGCAACCACGCCAGGCGTCATCGCCTGCTTGGGATTCTCCTTGGGAACCTCCGCCTGTTCGGTTGGCTTTTCGATCGTCATTTCGATCGGCTTTTCGATGGTCTCTTCAGTTTTCCCGGAGAGCCCGGCATCCTCAGGCGTATGGCGAGGGCCGGCCTGCTCGAGCGCGTCGAACCGCTCCGTCAACGTAAGGGTTGCAACCGGAACTGATTGGGGCACGGACGCTTCGATCCCCTGTATTGGAACAGAGGTGAGAAGATGCGCGAACAGCAGGCGCGCGGCGATCAAGACGATGGCGAAAGTGACGCAGCCGACTGCGTAAGGAATGAGGGTTGCGAGAAAGGCACCGCGACGCTGCCGCAGCGCTGCTTCGAGCAGCCGATCATAGTGCGCCCGTTGCCGCTCATCCCTGAGAATGGCATGGGCCCGCACGATCTGCCTGAACCTTTGTGCAGCATCCGGGTCGCCGGGATTATTATCGGGATGGTTAGTTTTTGCGGCTTTTCGGAATGCAGTCCTGAGGTCTTCAGCGTCGTCGTCCGTAAGTGCACCAAGCAAGTCGTACAGCGTTGTCATAGTCACTCATGCAACTACTACTACTCGCCGGCAAATTTCGGTCGTTCGAAACGTCTACCTTAAATCGCGCGACCGGAAGCGCCGCCGTACCAATAAGAACAATTTTAACAAGGAGGAAGTGGCGGTCCGGAGTGGCGAAAACGGGACCAAATTGAGGATGCATTTGGTGCCGCCGCTGGCATTTAAATGCCGGAGCCGGTGGGGCGCGTATTTAATACGATTAAATACGGGAGCCGGTCAGCGCAGGTTAGATACAGATCGAATGGGGTTCGCGTTACCGCAGCCGGACGGGGCTCTGTGCCGGAGCGGGCTCAACTTCGCAGCCGGCTGACTCCTGCAGTTGGCCCAGGCGCTCGCGCGCGGCTTTCTCGGCATTCAGATAGCAGGCGCGCTCGTATTCAAGTTTCAGGCGGGCCCATTCCTGCGGATCCACCGGCGAAAGATCGGTTCTCTTGAACTCGCAATTGGGCGCGGGTTGGGACGCCAGCAGCGCCGGATCAGGCCGGTGAATCCTGGGTTCGACATACCGAATGCGTTCGACGGTTTTTGGAGGGCGCACGGTCGCGCGGACGGCCACAGCCGCACGAACGGGCGCCGCCCTCGCCGCCTGCCGAACCGGATGAACCTCGCGCGGAAGCGGAGTGCGCGCGCAACCGCCGAGCGCCATCGCGCCAAAAACGATGGAGACGCCGCAAAGCCTGACGCCGAACGCCGCCAGGCGCCGCCAACGAGCCATCGCAAGGCTACGACAGCCGTAAGCAAAATGCGCTGGACCTGCGGTCAACATCCCCAAAATTCCGATTCAAAGCAAAAAAAGCCAATCACCCCATCGCAACGGGCTGGATGACGTCAGGACGGTGACGATGAATGAAAACTTTGAATCGCGTTCTAAGGATCAGAATTAATCAAACGTAAACGACCGCGCGGCGAGGCAATTCGCTTCGCCGGGATTCTGGCGCGAAGCGCCGGATGAGGGGTTCTCTCCGCGGGCGCAACAAGGAGTTTAGCGGGCGGAAAGGAAGGCGAGTGCCTGCTGCACGAAAGTGGCATGGTACTGGAAGATGCCGCCGTGGCCGGCGTCAGGGAAAATGCTCAACTGCGCGTACGGCAGCCTGCGGGCCAGCTCGAATGAGTTGAGCGTCGGCACCATCACGTCGTCATCGCCATTGACGACCAGGACCGGATGCTGGACCGTCGCGAGCGCGCTGGCATCACCCTGCCCCCAAGCATGGATCGCCGCAATCTGGGCCTGAACGGTTTCGTTGCTGACGGGCGCGTCGAGGTCCCTGGCACGTTCTTTCAGCCGCTGCAGAAAGTCGTCAGCCGCCGACTGGCCGTTCTTCGTCTGCGTAAAGAACAGAAACTGCTTCGGATGCTTGTTGCTGGCGCCGGCCTTGCCAAGCGCGTCCTGCAGAACCGCGCCGACCTTCACGATGCCCGCGCCGCCCGCAGGTCCCGTGCCTGCGAGAATGATCTTGCGCACCAGACCAGGTTGCTGTTGCGCGACGACCTGGGCGACGAAACTACCGAGCGAGTAGCCCAACAGGTCGACCTTGCCGGATCCCAGGGCGCCGATGAAGGCGGCGGCATCGCTCGCCATCTCCTCGACCGTCCCGGGAGTGGCTCCCCCGGAGCCAATCGTCCAACACCGCCGTCAGATGGTGAAGCAACACGACGGGAACGCCGCCCTTGCTGCCGATTTCCCGGAATACGAGTTTCGTGCCGTTTACATCGACGGACTGGGTCGGTGCGGTTTGCGAAGGTTGTGCTCATCGCTTTTCTTTCGATTGGTCGCGAGACCGGATGATGTTCGCGAGGATGTAGTTAACATTACGATCATCATGTGATCATCGCTGCCATCGGCTCAAGCGGCATCAAGATATGTTGAGAGGGAGGTGATGAGGCATCTGCCGGCGAGGAGGCAGATCGTGAGGCGAATTAGCGACCACGCCCGCCGCAGCTCATCAAGTGCGAAAGCGGGAGTACAATCCGCCTTTCGCCGCGCGACAAGATTGCCGGCTTACGCTACGCTAATCTGGCCTACGCACGCGCTGGAAGGATCATCATGAACGAAAACAGATATTACGGGATTCGGGTCGAGGGCGCGAAATACGGCGTGGGCTTCGGCTCCGCGCTCGCCATCGCGATCTCCTATGCCAACAACCATTCGATCCTTTGGGCGATCATCGACGGCATCCTGGGCTGGCTTTACGTCATCTACGTCGCGCTGTTCGGTTGAGGGCGGCATCTGCGGAAACGTAGCACGGATGAGCGGGGCGATACCGGGAAAAACTGTCAGACGGACTCCGTGCTTCGCGCGGACCCGTTGGCTCGCGATGACGAACTGGCACTTTGACAGGCTTAATCCGACTGACGACGACGCGAGGTTCCGCGGAACCTGTCATCTCGCAAGCAACGCTGCGTGTTTATACCGGCTTGACAGCGCGGGACGACAGGAGGAGCATTCTCCCGGTCGCCTCGAGCGACATGCTGTATCATCATCGGCAAAGGGAGGTTCGATGACTCCGCCTCCGCAACACAGGCCGCTGACTGCGCCGGTACACGTTCGGACCGGCGCATAGCGGCGAAGCACCACGAACGGGACGCCGGGAAAAGGCTTAGCGGGCCGCATCAGTAAGGCATGGCCCCTTGCCTTCCCGGCGCTGTCTTTTTGAGCCTCCAAACATCTCCGCGCTCGCTCTTCCGCCCGCGAACGCGCGCTGCGTCGTTGTTGCAGGCTACGTCATCGTACCCGGCATGAAGCAGCGGATTTCCACACGGAGCGGAGGATTGGTCGCGCGATAATAAATGGGCCACACCATGGTCCGGCCGGCCCGGTTCGGCTCCCTGATCACGGCGTCGTCGGGGACATCCCACCACTGGCCCTCGATGCGGACGCGATAGTGGCCGTCCCTTGCTTCCCAATCGATATCCGATAGCGCCGTCCCATCCGCATCCGAGCAACAAGGTCCTTTGCCCGAATGCAGGCTATCGAACCAACCCTTCAACGGAGAGTTGGCATAGCGGCCATCGAGATCCCGCGCCGCCGCCGTGTCAGGCACCGCGGCGCGGCCGCCCACTGCAAGTACAACACCCAACGCCACCAGGATCATCCCGTCTCGCCAGCCTGCCCTTGATTCCTGCGGTGCCGTCATCGCGTCAAAACCTCTCGAAGTTGTGAAGCCAAAGAGATGACAGCCGCATCGACGCCGAGCGCACGCGCTCGCGCCACGGCGTGATTCGACGAGCCGTCATCAACTCAGGTTACGTTGCAAAACCGGTGCCAAATACCCTGCAAGGGGCACAAGGCGAGAGGCCGTATTCTTACGGCTGGCGAATCACGCTCGGCCTGGCACGATATTCGCTACGCACGACTCAGGTAGTCTCTCGAATGACTGGAGCGCGCCGATGGGCGAAGTCGTACGATTTGTTCCGAAATCAGAGCTGGAACGGGCCCGCCTCATTCGCGAAGCCCGCGCAAATTACGAACGCATCTTCCCGTCGGCCGATCATGCCGTCGAGCGGGAGGAGCCGAAGAAATGAGCAGCGCATAGGGCGAAGGGCGGATCAGTCGCCGGTGAGGACTCTTAGCCCGGATGAGCGATCGCGATATCCGGGACTGATCTGCACCTGAGCATCAATAACCCGCAAATCGCATCGCTCATGCGGGCTTCTCGCTGTAGGCCTCACGCCGCCTTCGCGACCTTCTCCGGGCCCGCCTGCTCCATCGCGCGCATGTAGAGATCGAGCAGGCTTTCGCGCTCGTCGCGTTCTTCCTGATCCTGCTTCCTCAGCTTGATGATCTCCTTGAGGATCTTCACATCGAACCCTTCGGCCTTGGCTTCCGAAAACACTTCCTTCTTCTGCTCGTTCAGTTCCTGCAGTTCGGTGTCGAGGTTCTCGATCCGCTCGATGAACGAACGAATGCGGCCGCCGGGAATGGTGACGTCAGACATGGTGCCTCCCTGTTGAGTGAAGCCGCGAAAATGACCGCAAACAGATCACCAATGTGTTAAGCGACGACGATGGAACCCGACATCTTTTCAGTGCCCGGCATGAGCGTGATTTCAATTCAGTCCCAGGTCGCCTACGGCCATGTCGGCAACAGCGCCGCCGTGTTTCCGATGCAGATGCACGGCATCGACGTGATCGCGGTGCCGACGACGCTGCTGAGCAACCGGCCGGGCTATCCGACCATCCGCGGCCAGGTGCTTGACTCACGACTGGTCGCCGATCTCCTGCAGGGGATCGAGGAGCGCGGCATGGTCGATAGCGCGCAGATGATCCTCTCGGGCTATCTGGGTTCGGTTGATATCGGCGCGGTGGTCGCGGATTTCGTCGCGCGCGCCAAAGCCCGCAACCCGGCCCTGCGCTATGCCTGCGATCCCGTTCTGGGGGATCGCGACCGCGGCCTGTTCGTCGCGACCTCCATCCCGCCGCTGGTGCGCGATCGGCTCTGCCCGCTCGCCGACATCATCACACCCAATCATTTCGAGTTCGAGTGGCTCTGCGGCGCCAAGGTCGCGACAACAGGTCAAATGATCGAAGCGGCGCGCGCACTGATGGCGCACGGCCCATCGACCGTCGTCGTCACCTCGGCCGAGCTTGCCGGCACGCCGAACGGCGAGATCGAGACGCTTGCCGTTGAACGGTCGCAAGCCTGGCGCGTGCGCACGCCGAAACTGCCGATCAGCCCGAACGGCACCGGCGACCTCTTCGCCGCGCTGTTCGTCTCCGCGCTCGTGTGCGGATCAGATACGCCGGAGGCGCTGGCGCACGCGGCATCCGCCATCTTCGCCGTGCTGGAGCGCACCGCAGCCCAAGGCACCGAGGAAATGCGCATCGTCGAGAGCGCGGAGCGGCTCGTCCGGCCGGAGCGCCGGTTCAATGCGATCGCCATCGACGGCTGATTGTGGCGACATGTTGGGTATTTCGAGATAACAGAAGCGCGGGGCGGCACGCGCCTGTTCATATCGCAAGAAAGTCATTTAGCTCCCCTACCAACGTCTTGATTTTCCGCTCCTTTACGAATTGCGCGCGGCACGTCGTTAGTGTTTTGGATGGGTGGAAAGCAATGTGTGATGAACCCCTGGCTCTTCGAGCCGCAGGCGACGCGCCTCCCCAAGTGCTGGCATCGCCGCACCGTCAGCTTCACGCGACGAAGCAGGTTCCTCTAATCGCGGTTGCCGCCTCCATCGCAGCGCTCGCGGTCGTCGGACTGGCAACAGCACAGGCGAAGCAGCAATGCAGCGTCCGCGCAGGCCATCACGGCTATTGGTCCTGGCGCACGATCGACGGGCGCAAATGCTGGTATGAAGGCAAGCCGATGATTTCGAGATCATTGCTGCAGTGGCCCGAGCTGCAGCCGGCTCCAAAGCGAGAGCTTGCAACCGCCCCGACGGAGAAGCGCGGCAATCCGCTGGATGCGCAAGCTTACATGCCGAATGATTCCGGTACGTTCGAAGCACTGTGGCGCGACAGGATCGAGAGCACCAGGCGCTGATCGGGGCGCAGCGCGCACCTCTCGCCGATTTGATTCGAATCGTCCGCAACCCCCGGGATCTTCCGGATATTTCGCAGGTGGCAGCGCTGGTATCACTGTGTGACGAAAGAGTCGTTTGCACAGGGTGCGAAGCATGCCGAACGTCTATTTTCATTGCTCCGACGACGAACACGTGATGGCCGCGAAGCGCGGCGTCGCCATCGACAGCCTGGTCGAGGCCTGCGAGCACGCCCATCGGATTGTCCGCTCCTGGGTGATGACGGCGAACGCGGAAGACTGGCGCAACTGGGTCCTGCACGCCACCGACGAGCTCGGGGAAGAGCTGTTCACCGTGCCGTTCGCGTCCGTCGTCGGCAGACTGCATTGAGGGACACCATGCCGCCGCACACGCAACCGTCGTACACATTCGGCCGCGGTCCGCAAGGGATCGTTGCGCGATGGGCCGCGCTCATCGTCAGCGTCTTCAATCCCTACCGGCCCGAGCTTCACTACATGCGCGGACCGGGGCCGCGATGGCGCGCCCGGCACCGGCGTTGAAGGGCTAAAGCGCGATGAGATCAGGTTGAATCGTCATCGCGCTTTAGCTCTTTATTTGAGCATGATCTTTTCGAAAAACCGCTACACGCTTTTCCGGATCATGCTCTAGTATTTGCGCGCGACCAGAATGCGCGCGCCCTGCGGCCCGATCTCTTCCGTGTGGCGTGTGCCCGCGGGCACCGCAAAGACTTCGCCGGCACGATAGGTCACCGGCTTGTCGTCCTGCGTGACGATGAAAACGCCGTCGAGCACCAATCCCTTGATGTCGTAGTCGTGCGCGTGACCGCTGTTCGCGGGCCTTGGATCGAGCGCCTTGGCCTCGATCTCGGTATATCCGGCCGATCTGAGTTCGGCTTCAAAAACGTCTTGCTGCATCGAGCGCTCCCCGGGTGGTGCGGAGGATAGCACGTTCCCGCACTCGTTCGCGGGTAAGGACGTACGCCGCAAAAGAGAAAAGGCCGGTGGGCGCTACGCCACCGGCCTTCTCTTGCAGCTGCCGGCTGCCGGAGTCCGGTTCCGCCGCAAATTCCTGGTGCAAGGCTGATCCCGGATGGTTAGCAAAATTCTAACGCAACGACAGTGACCGGGATCACGCGGGCGGATTTTCACGCCTTCAGCTTCAATCGTCCCATGAAGTCGCGCTTGCCGATCGGCGCGCCCTTGTGGCGCAGGATGTCGTAGGCCGTGGTGGCGTGGAAGAAGAAGTTCGGCAGCGAGAAGGACATCAAAAAGCCTTCCGCCGTGAACGGCAGCGTGCGCTCGCCGAGCTTGAAGACGACATCGCGGCCGAGCAACCCGTTGACGGTCTCGGGCGCAAGCGCGGCAAGCTCGGTGCGCGCCTCCGTCACCAGCCCCTGCAGCGCGGCATAATCAAGGTCCGGCTTGCCCGAGGGCGGTACGAACACGCCATTTAGCGCCGCCGCCATCGCGCCGCGCGAATGATGCGCGAGCGACACCACCTGGAAGCGGAACGGCAGCATGTCGTCGCACAGCCTGGCCTCGACGATCCCGGCGGGATCGACGCCCTTCGCCTTGAAGTGCTCGAGGCTCTTGGTCATCAGCGCCTCGGTCGCGCCGAGGATCTGCAGGTAGTTGGCAACGGTAGCGTCGTAGAGCGAAAAGGCCATGGCGTTCGTTCCCCAAGCGGTTTTGTCGTGGAAACCTACCGTTCGCGGAAATCCGCGCCAATGGCAAGGGCGCGAAACCCGTTCGCCATTTCCAGCATCGCAACCGGCAGTGGCCCCCCGCGCCTTCCAGTGTAAACACTGGATTAATGCGCTGCGTCTACGATGCGCCCCAACGTCAAGACCAGCGCAAACGGCCCAAAATCCCATGAAAATTGGTAGCTTCCTCACCGCCGCCATCGTCTCGCTCGCCACCCTCGGCGGAGGCCTCGCCGCCTATGTCGCCGCCACCAAATACCAGACCATGGACAAGGTCTCGCTGGCCGAGAAGCGGCTCGAGATCGTCCGCGCCGTCGGCGACGTCCCGCGCTACATGAATCCCGAGCGCGGCTTCTCTACCAACATCCTGTTCGGCTCAGGCAGCATCGATCCGAAACAGACGGCCGAGCTCGACAAGCTGCGCGCGCTGACCGACGGCGCCATGGCGAAGGTGAACCAGGTCCGCGCCACGCTTCCCGGCGCGCTTGACGACGGCGAGGCGGTGGCGAGTGCGATCGACGCGCTGAAGGCGAAATTCGCAAGCCTGCGCGAGGCCATCGCCAACGCGCTGACCGCGCCGGCCGACACCCGCCGCGCCGCCGGCAACAAGATCGTCGCCGACAACGCCGCCTTCAATGCCGGCGTCACCCTTCTGCTCGACGAGCAGGTCCGCCGGCTCGCCTCCCTCGACGGCGTCGCCTACCGGCAGGCGAGCTACGCCAACGTCGCCTGGATGCTGCGCGACATCGGCGGCCTCAACGCCAGCATGCACAAGAGCCTGGTGGCGGCCAAGCGCCCTGCGACCGACGCCGAGAAGCTGGAATTGAGCCGCTCCAACGGCCGCACCGAACAGATCCTCTCCACGCTGCAGGAGTTGCGCAGGAATCCGGCGACACCCGCCAACGTCACCGCCGCGCTCGGCAAGCTGCAGTCCGATTATGTCGAGCGCTTCGGAGGCGAGCTGAAGTTCGCCCGGGAAGGCGCCATCAGCGGCAAATACGAGCACGACGTCGACACCTTCTATGTGGAATTGCAGGTCGGCCTCGCCGCCGTCATCACGGTGCGCGACGCCTTCTACGACAACGCCGAGCAGGGCCTGGAAACCGCCTATTCGTCGGCGCGTTTTTCCTTCCTCATCGCGCTCGCCGGCCTGATCGTCCTCGCCGCAGCAAGCTGCGGCCTGATCGTCATGGTCAATCGCCGCATCCTCGCCCCCATTGTCGCGCTGACGGGCCGTATGTCGCGGCTTGCCGCAGGCCAGGTCGCCGAGGAAATTCCCGGTGCGGCGCGCGGCGACGAGATCGGCGCGATGGCGGCCGCGGTGCAGGTATTCAAGGACAACAAGCTCAGCGCCGACCGGCTCGCTGCCGAGAAGGAAGCCGAGGCCGACGTCAAGATGAGCCGCGCCCGCGCGCTCGACGATCTCACGCGCGCCTTCGAGGCGAAGGTGGGCGAGCTCGTTCGCGGATTGTCGTCCGCGTCCTCGGTGATGGAGCAGACCGCGCAGTCGATGTCCGAGACCGCGGGCGCCACCAACCGCCAGGCCGCGGTGGTCGCGACCGCCTCGACGCAGACCTCGAGCAATGTGCAGACTGTCGCGAGCGCCACCGAGGAACTGACCTCGTCGATATCGGAGATCAGCCGCCAGGTCGCGCAATCCACCGAAATCGCCGGCCGCGCCGTCGAGAACGCCCGCCGCACCGGCGACACCGCGCGTTCGCTCGCCGAAGGCGCGCAGAAGATCGGTGACGTGGTGACGCTGATCCAGAGCATTGCCGAACAGACCAACCTGCTCGCGCTGAACGCCACGATCGAGGCGGCGCGCGCCGGCGAAGCCGGCCGCGGCTTTGCGGTGGTCGCCGCCGAGGTCAAATCGCTGGCCGGTCAGACCGCCAAGGCGACGACGGAGATTTCCGGGCAGATCGCGGCGATCCAGTCGACCAGCGACGAAACGGTGGCGGCGATCCGCAACGTGGTCGAGGTCATCACCGAGATCGACCAGATTGGAACCGCGATCGCGGCCGCGATCGAGGAGCAGGGCTCGGCCACCAAGGAAATCTCGCGCAGCGTCTCCGAAGCCGCGCGCGGCACGCAGGAAGTCAATTCCAACATTGCCGGCGTGCAGCGCGCGGCCGACGACACCGGCGCTGCCTCGAGCCGCGTGCTCGGCGCCGCCGAGCAGCTTTCCTCGCAGTCGCGCGACCTCGCCGACCAGGTCAACCGCTTCCTCTCGGAGGTCCGCGCGGCCTGATGAGGTGGCCTTCGATCCCGTCGCGGTGAAGATGCAAGGATGTTTCGGATTTGATTCGAATCCTCGGGAAACTCCGTAGTTTCCCTATGGGGTATCGACCGGAATTTTCCGCACTCGCCCACCCTGCTATCCCTGTGCTTGCCCATATTATTTGCTTATTTGCCACAGGAAGCGGAACATGACTGAAGTCTATTTCCACTGCTCCGACGCCGAGCATGTTCTCATCGATCGACGCGGCGCCACCATGAATCTGGCCGAGGCGCGCAACCACTCGGAGCATCTGGTGCGCTCGCTCCTCATGACGCCGGGCGCGGAGGATTGGCGGAGCTGGGTCCTGCACGTCACCGATGAGTTCGGCGAGGAAATCTTCGCCCTGCCGTTCGCATCCGTCCTCGGCAAGCCACACTGAGGGGACGCCGTGGCGCTGCACCGAGGATTGTGCCGGATCATTGCAAGGTGGCAAATGCTGATGGGTCCCGTCTGGGACCCCTATCGGCCCGAGCTTCATTACATGCGAGGGCCCGGCCCGAAATGGCACGCCAAGCAGCGTCGCCTCGGGCCGCTCAACGCCGTCTGACGCCCGTCACCCGTTCGCCGCCATCCCTGCTATCTCAATGGCAGGTACACGTCCGTGATCATCTCCTCTTCCCGGACGTTCGGGCCGACATTGACGTAATGGAAGAACACCGGGAAGTCGCCGGGCGCCTCGCCGCTCCGCGCCAGCCATTCCTCGTAAAGATAGGCGACGGCCTTGTTGTCATGACGAGAACCGATGTCGCGCGCACGCGCGCAGCGATTGGCCGGGATGACCCTGGTGAGGATCCCGAAGGAATTCGGCGCGACGTCGTGTTCGACGGAAAGACAGAAATCGACGCGATGATCGGCGGGCGGCGTCGTCCGGGGATCGGTATAATGGATGCCGTAGCTGCGGTGTTTTGAGGGATCCAGAAGGCGTTGGTCGAGTTTCCACGCGATCAACCTGCGCGCCGTATCGTGTTCGCGTTCAGGTGGGCCATGATGCTCGATCGCCGCGACCTTTGTCTCGGGAAACACGACAATCTCGACGTTCATGAGGCGCCCGGTTTTTCCTGCAAAGCTCGGACAGATCGTACCACGAGAATGTGAAGGCGCGTTCTTCTCGGTCATGCTGCCCGCGAAGGCGCGGCATCCAGTATCCCAGAAGCGTCTCGATTTGGGCAATGACGACTTTGAAATACTGGATCGCCCGGTCAAGCCGGGCGACGACACCCAATTGCTGGTTGAAAATGCTGGTTGAAAAATCGACTCATCACGCCGTACCCGCCTCACGCGGCGAGCAGCTTCTCGAACTCTTCTGGCTGGTACGACTTGCCCTCGCCGTCGGTCACCACGACCTTCCAGCCTTCGCTCGAAAACACCCGCGCCTTGGTGACGATGAGCAGGCGGCTCTCCCGCTCCGAGTTGACTTTCACATTCTCGCGTTCTGCGATCATTTTATAGGCCAATTTGCTGTTCCCCGTACTTTACGCACCTGCCCTGTCCAATCCTTTCGCGTGCCAGCCGGCTTTGGCCGCAATTCGCCAACAGCATGGCGATTTGGTGAAGTCCACAGGCGGGACGACAAACCGGCGCGCAACAAAAAAGCGGCCGCGAGGCCGCTCTTCCGTTCGCCGATCCCAGACGCATCAATACGGATCGTAGGCGTAGGCGCCATAGGGTGACGGACCGACAGTGACGCCGACCGGGCCGACGCCCACGGCAACGCCCACCGGCGGCACGGTCTCGTAGGCGACGTAGCCGCCACGCGGCATACGCGGGTAGCGATCGGTATTCCACGGCGTGCGTGTGCCGTAGCCGCCGGTCAGGTACTGCGAATTGGGATAGTTGAACCCGACCATGCCGGGCTCCTGGATCACCTCCTGGGCCATTAACGGGGTCGCGAGCGCGGTCGACAGCAGCGCGGCAGCCCCCACCAGCAGTTTCAGCTTCGTCATCAGTCTCCTCCATGTGACATGTGAAATTGAAACGGCGTAGTGCCTGCGCTGTTCCGCAGTCCCGTTCAAGCCGCCGTGAAATTGGGCGTCATCGCGGCGATCGGACGCATCCGCGCCGGTATCTGCTGCCGTGCTCGCCGCATTCGTCCATATTTGCCGCAGCCGCCTGAAACCTGGAACTAACCTTCGGCCGCTAACGTGGCTCCCTATTCGGCGCTTAACGCGCGATTAACTTTGCAGGCCCTCGGGGGACAGGATGCTTCGTTTTGCGATGATTGCCGCAGCGCTGCTGCTTTCAGCGAGCCAGGCGCTCGCGCACGGAAGCGAGGCGCCACCGCCGCCCAAGAAAGGCCCCGCGGCGGCGCCGGCCAACGTGGTCTTCACGCCGAAGGGTCCGGTGCTGACCGACCTCAACGGCATGACGCTGTATTATTTCGACAAGGACGATTCCGGCAACAAGTCGACCTGCAACGGCAAATGCACCGAGCGCTGGATTCCGCTGGCAGCCCCCACCGATGCCGAAGCGTTTGGCGATTTCACCGTGATCATCCGCAACGACGGCAGCAAGATGTGGGCCTATCGCTACCGCCCGCTCTACACCTCGCCGCAGGACAAGGCGCCGGGCGAAGCCAACGGGTACGACGCGTCCAGTCCCAAACACTGGCACATCGCCCGCCCCGCCCCCTGAAGCGGGCGTCAGATTTCCAGCTCCTCCGGCACGCTGCCGAAGCGTCTCAGCACCGTCGTGGTCGCATCAGGATAGCCCGCGCGCACGAAGGCGACGGCACCGGCGTGGCCGAAGACTTTCCAGTAGCCCCTGGCGCGCTCGATGGCGGCCTGCGGACTGGCGCATTTGAAGGCTTCGCCGGCGACCAGCCCCTGATCGGTCCGGTCGATCGGCACGGCGATGAACTGCGCGATATCGCTCATGACGTCTCCTTGGCATTCCCTCGGCTTGTTTTGAGATCAGCCAACACCGATTTTCGCCTGATAGTTTGACCTGAATCAACCCTGTTGCGCCGCACGCAGGGCAAATCCTTGCGGCGGGCGGCGGGCGCGCGCAAGAGTTTCTTGAAAGCCGGGCCGGGACCCAACATGATGGGCTCAGCAAGATGGTCTCAACATTGATGGTCGCAAGAGAATCGTCGCTGGAGGAAGCCCAATGCTGCAGCGAGTCTATCCGATCGAGCCCGCGCCGATTGCGCTTCGTGGCGACGGACGCGATGCGCATTTGCTTCCGGGCGCAACGAAAGACCTTTTCCGGCGGCTGATGCGTTGGCTCGACAGATTTGTCGAGGCCGGCGGGCCATTATCTTGAAGACGCGCATAACGGCGCGAAGGAGAAATACAGCGTGACCGACTTCAGTTCCTTGTCCAATCCGGAGATTGCCGACCGCGTCGCGATTCTACGCGACAATATCCGCCAGCTCACCGAGCAGGCGGCCGGGCAATCGGGTGCCGCCAACGAGGAGCGCACCGCCGAGCGCATCGCGGTGCAGAATGAGGAGCTCGAGAGCCTCTTGAAGGAGCAGGAGCGCCGCGCGCGGAAATAGCGCGCTTTGTGGGCGCGGTTCCACACGCGGCAGCGATGAACCTTCGCGCTTGCAACCAGCGCGCCATCGGCGTTAGCCTCTCAAAAAATTCAGGGAGGCTCGCGATGCGGGTGGGGGTTTTCATCACGTTGACGGCCGGCTTGATCGCGCTCGCCGCGCCCGCACACGCCGAAACCCGGGCGGCCTATGTGACGATGGTGCTGCAGGCTTTCGCCGCCAAGGTCGAATGTCCCAACACCGACGTCGTCTACCAGGACCTTTTGCAGAAGGCCCAGGACATGCAGCAGCCGGACGGCACCACGGAGGCGGTGCGCAAGGCCATCGCCTATCTTTTGACCGGCGGCAAGATGGGCGAGCGCGGCGACGACACTCTGATGGGTGAAGTCGCGCTGGCAACGCAGACCACCGACTTCGACCAGAAACGTCTTGGCCTGGAAAGCTGGTGCGAGACGCAGAAGACCAGGCTTGCGGGCTTCATTCGCCCGAAAAATTAGGCGCGGTCGCGCGGCAACAAACAAAAAAGGCCCCGCTCGCAAAAGCGAACGAGGCCCTTTTTTTCAGGTATGCCGCGCTAGTGGCGGTCGTTGACGAGTACGACCGGTGCCGTCGGCTCGACGGGCTTTGTGGCCTCTGAGGCGACGGTCTGCGTTTGCGGCGTGGTCTGGGGTGTCGGTGCAGGCGCGGCGGTGGTGGCAACGGTCTGCTGCTCCGTGCTGGCCTCGCGGTCCCAGTCGCAGGCGGCGGCTGATTGCGCGGCAAGAGCAACGGTGGCGAAGGCGGTAGCGGCGACAAGCTTCTTCATGGCCGGGCTCCTCTCGAGGGAAGGCCCTTATACCACGCCGGGCCCCGCTCGGACCCGTCGATCCCATCACGAACTCGTAAGCGGCGGTCATTCCGGATCGCCATTCCCCGAGAGAATCTGCGCCGCGCCGCCAAGCCCGCGCCGGAAGGCTTCATCGAAGGTGACGCCACGGATTTGCCACTGGTGCGGCCGGCCCTGAAACTCGATCCGCCACGCGGTGATCCAGCCCAGATCGTCATCGCTCCAGGTGAGATGGCCGACCAGCGCGGCCTCGCCGCCCCGCCCGCCGGTGATCGCAGTGAGCTTCTCGGATGGCGTAACCATCAATTCGGCGGCGCTGACATTCGCCCTTTCCAGCGCCGCGGCGTCGGGCAAGACGATGGCCATTCCGCGCTTGGCCGCCGCAGCAGAAAGCGACTCGCGCTGCAGATCGGACTGCTTGCCATCCGACGTAACCATGAATTGCCGCGCGCCCTGCTCCATCTCGACGAAGACGCCCAGACCCGGCCGCTGCGCAGACCATGATTTCAGGCCGAGCGTCGCCAAGAGGCCGTCGATCTTCGTCGGGTCGAAATCGACAATGAGATCATAGGGCCGGTCGCGGGTGCCCTGCTCGTCGCGTTTCGGCGTGCCGGACATCTGGTCGTGATAGTCATAGGTCTTGACGTAGTCCTTTGCCCTCGCCTTGTAGGGCTCGAGCCGGACATCACCGGCGAGCTTCAGCGCGCCCGACACCTTGATCAGCACGTCCTCGAGGCTGGAGGCAAAGCCGATCATTCGATTCGCCTCGCCCTGTCCGGTGACGATCGCCTGTGCGCGATAAAGGCTGTCAGCCGCGGCAGCGAAACGGCCGGAATCACACGCGAGTGCGATCGCGACCACTATCCTGGTAATGGCGCGTAGCGCGCCGTGACGATTCGATTGCCTTGCCATCCGCCCGGTCCCTCCGACAGGGCGGTCATCATAATCCGGTGCGGTTGTTCCATGTGGGCAACAAACAGCCGCAATCTGATCAACTTTCCGAATAAATTCTGGACACGTTACACTTGCAACCGATTCGGCGGATGGTCTCCTTCGGTTAGAGGATGTTTTAGATGGCATTCTTCAGGCGTGAGCTCAGCCCGGTCGAGCGGTTCGAGAGCGTTTTGAACGCCAAAAAGGCCGAGCGCGACAAGCTCGCGGGCCGCCTCACCAGCGCCGAATCCGCGCTGGCGGAACAGCGCATGGCCACGGAAAAACTGGCGCGGAGCGGCGCCAGCAATGCCCGGCTTGAAAAGGCCGAGACCAAGATGCGTACCGACGAGGAACGCGAGCGAACGCTGCGCACCGAGCTCGGCGACCTCGACGAGCAGATCGTCTCCACCGAACGCGCACTGGCGGATGCGACAGCCCAGCGTGATCGCGAGCAGCTCGCGGACCAGATCGAGGCGCTGGCCGCCAGCATAGAGCGCGCGGTTCCCGGCTTCGGCGACGGCGCTACCGCGCTGGTCGACGCCGTCGCCAAGGGTGCGCCGCAGATTATCGAGGCCACACGGTTTGCGACCAGCGTCGATGCCGTGCGGCGCGAAGTGCTCTCGGCCGCCGATCTCGTGTGCTGGGAGCTGCGCACCATCGCGGTGCGCACGCGCGCGGGCAATGCCAACCTCACCGCCGCTGCGCCGCCGGAAGCGGTGGTGCCGCCGCCCCAGATCGAACGGCAGATGATCTATACGCTCAACCCGTTGCTCTGGCGGGAAGGCAGCGAGGTGAAGACCGCGCCGGCGTTCGCCATGGTGGGACTGCCGAAAGCGCTGCTGGCGCTCGCGCTGCGGCATCAGCATGCGGACTTTCTCAACGCGCGCCGCGTGCAGACGCTGATGCATGTCCATGGCAGCGGCGAGAAAAAGATCGCGCCGGCGCATGACGATCCGACGCTCGTCGACCTCGATGCGCTCGCGGCAGACGGGCAGCAGGGCACGCAGGCCAACGTCGCCTGAGGTTGTTTGGGCATGATCTCCGCGCAAACGCTATGCGTTTGTCGCGAGGGAAAACCGCTTCACACTTTTCCGGATCATGCCTTAGCTCTGGCGCTGCGCGAGGTAGAAGCCTGAGAGCACCGTGACGAGCCCCACGGCCTGCAGCACCGTCGGCGGCTCGCCGATCAGGAGCCAGCCGACCAGGAGGGCCAGTGCCGGCACGATCGCGGGAAACACTGCCGCGCGGCCTGCGCCAAGCAACTGGATCGAATAGGCGAACAGATAGAGCGCGGCCGGACCGGCGAGCAGCCCCTGCCCCACCGCCTGCAACGCGTTTTCGCGAAGGCCCGCGGCCACGAGATGGTTCAGTCCGCCGAACGCCACGTAGATCGGAAACAACAGCAGTGAAACCACGCTGATGATTGCGGCAGCCGACAGACCGGAAACGCGCCAGAGCCTGAGCAGCGCGCCGAAGCTTGCGAACATGAAGCCGGTCAGAACAAAGATCAGGTCGCCCTTCACTCCGCTTGCGCCGATCTCGCCGATCGATTCGATTCCGATGATTGCGAGCCCGCACACGATCACGACGGCGCCGGCCCAGCGTGACAGCGAGATGCGCTCTTTCAGCAAGGCTGCGGCAAGGAACACGCCGCCGAGGGTCGCGCAGGACGGCTGGATGACGCTGCCATGCCCGAGCGGCACGAACAGGAAGCCGGCATAGCTGATAATGGCGAAGACCGGCCCGCCCAGGACCATCAGCGCCACTCCGCGGCCCCATCCGATCCCGAGCAGATTGCCGAGGCCGGAGCGGACCACGAACGGCAGGAATGCGATGCCGGACCAGAAATAGCGATGTCCCAGCAGATCGGCGGGCGTGAGCCCGGCCTTCAGGCCATGCCGGGTGGCGGCGAAACCGAGCGCCCAGCACAGGGCTGCGCCCACGCCGCAGGCAACGCCAAGCAGCGCTTGCCTCGCTTTCTTTTGGGAAGATTCGGCGAGGCCGGCCGGCTCGGTCATCGCCGACGCTTACGTTACCTCGAATGGCCGCTCAACCCGTCAGGCCGCAGGGCTGACGCGCGCGCCAGCCCGCTAGCCAAAGGGCGGCCGGCACTGTGGGTTCCCATTAGCGGCCCCAACCTCTCCACGACATCGCCTTGCTTTGGTCAAACCTGACGGGAGTGTGGAAGGGGGCAGTGGATCATTGGGCAAAACCAGGGGACGCCTATGCATTCGACTCTGGACGGTAGGAACGATCCGCACGACGTGCTCGAGATCGCTCCCGATGTGGTTCTGGTCGCGCGCGCAGCCGCGGAATTTCCGTCGCTCGCGCCGGACGCGACGCACCGCCCGCTGGACCGGCAGCCCAATATGGGATCCGGCTCTCCCGCCGGAGAAGCGATGCCGAGAGTCGATACGTCGTTTCGCGCCACCGACACCTCCGGCGGACGCTCGCACGGCGCATGGGCGCGACGCGCGGCGGTGGTCTTCCTGTTCGCGCTGGGCAGCGCCTTCGCGGCCGCCGCCTGGGAGCGCTACGGCGACGACGCCCAGGCAAGTGTTGCCGGCATCACGCCGCAGATCATTCCGGCGCTGATGTCATGGCTGCCGCTCCAGAAGCCAGCGACGGCCGCGCAGGCCGACACTGCGCCCGTCACTCGGAACGCTGCGTCAACGGATCAAACCGCACCCTCCATTGCGGCTCAACCCGCCGACAGCGCGATAGCGGCGACGCCCGCCGCGGCGGCTTCATCAGCACCCGATCAGGCGGAGGTGTTGCAGTCCATGGCGCGCGATGTGGCGAACCTGACACAGCAGGTCAGCGAGCTCCAGGCCAGCATCGTGCAGCTCAAGGCCAACCAGGAGCAAATGGCGCGCGACAAGGCCAAGGCCCCTGAAGCCAGGGTTTCCGAGGTGAGGCCTGCCGCAGCGGCCGAGCCGCGTCCCACCAGGCTCGGCGCGCCGCCTCGGCCGCTCGGGACGCTCGTGCACCGGTCAAGGCCGCCAACCTATCCGCCGGCCCAGACTGCCTACGTGCCTCCGCCGCCGTCGACCGCTGCGCCCGCGCAGATCGCCCCGCCGCCGCCGGTTGCGGCACAGCCGGATGGCGATCCGGTGGTACGTCCGCCGATGCCGGTGCGG
The DNA here is from genome assembly GCA_963831505.1 of uncultured Alphaproteobacteria bacterium. GTDB lineage: Bacteria > Pseudomonadota > Alphaproteobacteria > Rhizobiales > Xanthobacteraceae > Bradyrhizobium. The sequence goes on from CAWHQY010000013.1 coordinate 147,869, forward strand.
TAAGTGCCTAAGGCATGATCCGGAAAAGTGTGAAGCGGTTTTCCCTCGCGACAAACGCATAGCGTTTGCGCGGAGATCATGCCCAAACAAGGAGCTAAAGCGCGATGACGAGTCATCCTAAACTGATCGCGCTTTAGCGCTGGGGAACTGGCGCGGGCGGCCGAAACAACGAGCCCGACCTGGGTGCCGCCGGCGGAGACCGCTTCGATGCGGCGGCACGCGATTTCGGCCGCGCCCGGTCATCGACGGATTCCAGATAGGACGAGAGCTCCCAGGCCGAGCTCGAATTGCTGGCGTAGTGCTGCTGCAGGAAGAAATAGAGCGTCAGGCGAAAGCGGCCCTTGGTCAGGCCCTTCGCACTGCGATGGCAGGTCGCGCAACTATCGGCAAACAGCCTCGCGCCCGATTTGCCCGCGTCAAGATTTTCGGCGCGTGCCGCGCCGCTCAACAATGCCGCCACGCCCAGCGCAAACAGGATGCGCCCCCGTAAAATCGTCGCCATCACGCCCCGCAAATCGTACCCGCCCTCGCGCGTCCCGCCGCTCCCTATGGCGAGCAAGATTGTCAAAGTGACGGCGGCCGGGGCAACCAGTTTGCGCATGGCGCAAATTTCAGCGCCAGAATGCTTCGCTCAGTAAGGCGGAGCCTTCTTGGCCCTTTGCGCCCTGGCGGCTTCCACCCACCACAGCAGATCGTCGGCAAAGCGAGGAAATGCATGCGCGAGCGCCTTGCCGCCCTCGCCGATCGGCTTGCCGTCTTCCGACAGCGTCTGCGCGATCGGCCCGGCCGAGATCGTGCTCGACACCACGACCATGCCCATCTCCGACAGCGTACCGTGCCACGCCGTCGCGGCGCGCGCACCGGCGAAGCGGCCGGCGGAATAGCTCGCGATCGCGGCGGGCCGCCAGAACCATTCCTCGAGGAAATGATCGGTGAGATTCTTCAGGCCCGGCTGCACGCCCCAATTATATTCGCCGGTGATGAAGACAAATCCGTCGGCTTCGCGGATCTGGCCCGCGAGCCGTTCGAGCGCCTCGGGCGCCTTGCCCTTCGGATATTCCTTGTACATCCGGTCGAGCATCGGCAGGCCGACGGCCTTGGCGTCGATCAATTCGACATCGGCACCGAGCGCGCGAAACCCGTCGACGACGAAGTGCGCGAGGCGGATGCCCATGCGGTCGGAACGGTAGGAGCCGTAGAGCACGAGAAGGCGACAGGTCATGAAATCATCCTCGCAACGAACGGAATTTTTCGCAAGGCAGCCGTCGCCAGCCAGCTTGTCGACAACGTGACGGCAAGCACGATCATGGATTTCATAAAGGCCGGAAGCGGCGGATCGTAGATGAGATATTGCAGCCAGATCAGCGGGATGAAATGCACGAGATAAATCCCGTAGGCCTGCTTCTGCATGGCATCGAGCGGCCACAACGACGACGGCGCAAAGCGCAGGAAGACGGCCGGAACGAAAAACGTCATCGACGCGCAAAACATCGCAAAGACGAGGCCGTAAGTCGCCTGCCACCACAGCGGCGGCGACTTCAGATCGACGAGCCCCGAGCGGTGCACATAGACCAGGAAAATGAGGGCGGCGTAGAAAACCAGGGCAAAGGCAAACCACGCGCTCCAGCGCCTGGCGAGCGCGCCGCCCTCCGCGAGCAGTCCCTGCTGCAAGCCCGCTGCGCCAACGGCGACGCCGGCAAGGAAGTAGCCGGCATAGAGCAGGATGCGGCTGGTCTGGATCACGATGGGATAGCGCCCGGCCGTGAACCAGGAGGAATCTCCGTAATGAAGATGCAGCGGCAGATAGATGGCGATCGAGAAGGCAACGAAAGCGGCGAAGGCCTGCATCGGCCGGTTACACATGGCGCCTGCAGCCTGCCCTACCGCTTCGATCGCGCGCGGCGCGATCACCCTTAATAGCACAGCGAGCCCGTCCAGCGCCAGCAGCACCCACAAGAACCACGCCGACCCCACCGGCCAGGTGCCGACGCTCAGCATGTGCCAATAGAAATGCGCAAAATCGAATTGCGTGAGGTAATAGCGATAATAGGCGAGCGGCATGATCGCGAGGATCGAGACCAGGAACGGCACGCCCAGGCGCCGGACGCGGCTTGCGAGATAGCGTCCTGCTCCCCTGCGCGTCAGGCTGTCGTGAACGAACAGGCCCGAGATGAAGAACATGCAGGCCATGAAAAAGCTGTCGCAGAACAGTGCGACGCCGTCGAAGCCGATCCAGCGCATGCGGTCGCCGCCGATGCCGTAGTAAGTGTAGTTGATGACGGAGTGATAGAGCACCACGAGCAGCGTGATGAAGGTGCGCGAGCGGTCGAGTGGGACGATCCGTTCCGCCACCACCACCTTCTGCCCGCTGTCCGCTCGCTTCAGCATCAGCCCTCGCCTGAATGGTGCGAACCCGCCGCTGCAATCCGACCCGAAGGCACCCTCGCCCGCGTACCCATGCAACGTTACCACGCAGCCATCACAAAAAAAGAGCGGCCTTTCGGCCGCTCCTGTTGATCCAATATCCGCGCCGGAAATTCCCGGCGGCGCTGAAACCGCCTGACGCGATCAGTGCTGAACCGGCTGCTTCGCAGCGCGACCCTTCGGCGCCTGCGCCAGCGCCTCCTTGGGATCCTTGTAGAAGGGATCGCGGGCGCAGGTGCCGTTCTTGCCGGCATTCGAGGTCTGGCATTGCGCCAGCGTCTCATAGCCGCAACCGCGCATGCCCGACGAATTGGTCGAGCAGAATTCGCCGGCCTTCGCGCTCGGTCCAGCAAACGAGACAAAAGCCAGCGTGCACAGCGCCGCCGCCGACATAACCTTCGAGATCATTCCATTGCTCCTGTTTCACCAGGGCGTGATTGAGAGATTGCCGCCCTTGGCCTTGAAATGAGAGCGCGGAACCATTTTGATAATACCGAACAAAGGAAATAGGCTATTTGGATTTAGCAAAGAATGTCGTCCCGTCTCCAGCTTGCCGAACTGACCGCCTTCGTGACAGTGGCCGAGCATCTCAGCTTCACCAAGGCCGCCGCGCAAGCCGGCATTGCGCTGCCGACGATGAGCCAGACCATCCGCTCGCTGGAGGAACGGCTCGGAGTGCGGCTTTTCAATCGCACCACCCGCAGCGTGGCGCTGACGGAAGCCGGCGAGCGGCTGCTCGGCGAGATCCAGCCGATCGTCATGGGCATCGATCACGCGCTGGAAAGCGTCAACCTGTTTCGGGACAAGCCGATCGGGACACTTCGCCTGGCGGTGTCGCGACCGACCGCAACGCGGCGGCTGGCGCCGCTGATCCAGCCGTTCCTCGCGGAATATCCCGCGATCCGTCTTGAAGTCGCGGTCGACGACTCCATTCGCGACCTCGTCAGCGGCCGTTTCGACGCCGGCATCCATGTCGGCCAGCGCGTCCAGCGCGACATGACGGCGCTCCGCCTCGCCGACGATTTCAGGATGCTGACGGTCGCCTCGCCCGCCTATCTCCGGCGCCAGCGCCCGCCGTCGCAGCTAAAGGACCTGCATCAGCACAACTGCATCCGCTACCGCCTGCCCTGGGACGGCACGATCCAGCCCTGGATTTTCAACAAGGGCCGCAAGGAGACCGAGATCGCCGTCGAGGGCTCGTTGATCGTCAACGACCTCGACCTCCAGCTCAGCGCCGCACTCGACGGTGTCGGCGTGACCTACATGGCCGAGCCGCTGGTCGCGCCCTACCTCGCACAGGGCACGCTGGTCGCGATGCTGGAGGAGTGGAGCGGCACGCTGCCGGGTGTCTTTCTCTACTATCCGAGCCGACGTCAGACGCCGGTGCCGCTTCGCGTCTTTCTCGATTTCATCAAGAAATGGCGGAAGCGGCAGATGGCCGGCAAGCCCTACGTCCGGTGAAACACCAGCGCGCGGATTTCGATGCTCTCGCGCGGCGCGGCGTCGGCCGACGTGGTCGGATCCACGAAGGCCGTGTGTGGCCCAAAGCGCGTGCGGCCGTCGGTCGCGGAGTTGTAGCACTTCAGCAGCAGCGCCTCGTCCGCGGTCATTTCGGGGAAGTAGAACCAGCGATGATCCGGATTGTATTTCACCGAATAGGTCTCGCCGCTGCGATTGGGATAGATCAGGTCGGAGGCGACGAGATCCTCCGGCACGACCGTCGTGCCGTCGGCCATCGCAAGCGGCGCGTCGCGCACCGGCCCGCGGATCGGCCGCCACAGATTGATCACCTGCACCCGGCCCTTGAGAAGTTCGTCCGCCTCGTTTGGCAGATGCTCGCGCACGCGGTTCGGCCCGGAGGTGACGGTCTGGTCGACGTGGACGCGCGTCGCGGGCTGGCGCGGACCGGCGCCGCGGATGTCGGCCGCGCCCGCGACGCGCTTGCGTACGGTGTGGTCGAAGATGACGACGCGGTCGGCGCCGAGCGCGGCACGCATGAAGGCTTCCACCGCGGGATAGTAGACGCGCCTGATCTCGGCCTCGTCGTAAAAATCCTTCACGGAAACCGGATGCCTCACCAGCTCAAAGCCTTCGCGGTCGAGCGAGAAGGTCTTGGCGATGGCGCGCCCGTTGAAGATCGGAACCTGGTGCGGCTCCGGCAGATTGGTCGATTTCGGCTCCCCCGGCGGCGGATCGAAGGCATAGGTGCGGGGCTTGCCCGGGGTCGGCGCCAGAAAATTCAGCTCCGCAGTCACGAAGGGAAGCGACTCTATTGTTGTTTCTTGCAGGCCCATGGCCCTGTCTCCCGGCTTATGACGACTTTGCTTTATGTTTGCGCAAAATGCGCCGCCGACAAGCGCGTCCGCGAAATAGCAACATTGCTGTTGCCGCATGGAGCGGGCAAAGAAAATCCTGCCGCCGGGCGCGCTGCGCCCGGACGGTTATTCCCGGCCTTTGACGGAGCCGCGAGGAAAACAGGGATCGCGATGTCAGCCGACGACCACTTCGCTGATCTGGATCACCGGCGCGATATCGGTGTAGTTCTTGATATCGCCCAGGATCTCCTTGCCATGCTTGGCCATGCCGGACTGGAAGGCATCAAGCGAGTCGACGAAGATGTGGCACATGCCGACATAGGTCGCCGGCGCCCCGGGAGCGCCGCCCGCAATGCCCTTGTCCACCGTGTAGAACTTGCAGGCCTCGCCGAGGCGCTCCTTCACCAGCGGCATGTGCTTGTCGCGATAATACGTGTGGTCGAAACGCGCGCCTTCCGTGTGCGGATACATGACGCTGACCTTGAACATGGCGTACTCCCTGCTTGGATCTTCTCTTGGACGATGCCGGTTGATCTCCGGCTCTGGCAGGACTTTGCGTCAGCTTTTCCGGTTCCGCAACCACGAATGGGGCGGAGCATCCAGCCCACCGATGACAAGATCGTCAGCTTTGGTGCGGTCCGCGCATCATCTTCATGGCGTCCTCGATGTGGCGCCACTCTTTCGCCTCATCGGTTTCGCCCCGGCTTTCGCAAGCCTGGGCTTTCTGCGCGGCCTGCGCGATCGCCGCCGGACCATGTTTCTCAAACATTTGACGCGCGATGGTATGGACCTGCGTTTCGGAGATCATGTTGCTCTCCTCTTGTTCCAGTGCTTGAAGCCGCGGCAACCAGTGCCTGGCCTCAATCAAACGGCTCAGAACGAGGTCTCGTTCCCGACATCAGCGACACATTTAGGCCGCCTTCTCCCGCACGGCGGCGGCGGCCTGCACCATCTCGGCGCATTTCTCGCCGATCATGATCGACGGCGCGTTGGTGTTGCCTGAGGTCAGGGTCGGCATGATGGAGGCGTCGGCAACGCGCAGGCCATCGATGCCGTGCACACGCAGTTCGCGATCGACCACCGCCATCGGATCCGAGCCCATCTTGCAGGTGCCGACGGGATGGTAGGTGGTCTCGGCATTGTTGCGGATCCAGTGCAGCAGCTCCGCATCGCTTTGCAGTTTCGCGCCCGGCGCGATCTCCTCGCCCGTGACCTCCTTCAAGGGCGATGTCGCCATCAGTTCCCGTCCCTTGCGGACCGCGGCGAGGAGACCCACGCGGTCATGCTCGCTCGAGAGGAAATTGAAGCGGATCGCCGGCGCCTCGGCGGGATCTCTTGATTTGATATGGATCGAGCCCGTGCTCTCCGAGCGCAGCACGTTGACGTTCATGGTGATGCCCTGGCGTTTGGCAATGCGGCGCTCGCGCTTGACCATCTCGTAGAGGAACGGCGCGATCGAGATCACCGCGTCCGGCGTCTCGAGCCCCTCGCGGGTGCGGAAATACATCCGGACGGGAACGGCGGTGGACGCCAGAAAGCCGTTGCCGAACAGCGCATATTTCATCGCCTCGCGCGCCAGCCGCCAGCCGCGCGCGTTGTCGTTGAAGGTGAGGTTGCGCTCCTTGATCGCAAACTTCACCCGCGGCGAATAATGGTCGCGCAGGTTCTCGCCGACGCCGCGCAATTCATGCAGCGGCGTGATGCCGAGCGAACGCAGCAGATCCGGCTGGCCGATGCCGGACAACTCCAGCAGTTTTGGTGAATTGATCGCGCCGCCCGATACGATGACCTCGCGGCTCGCCCTCGCCTCGCGCGGCGCGCCGTTCACGAGATAGCGCACGCCGACGCAGCGCTTGCCTTCCAGCATCAGGCTCTCGGCCAACGCGCCCTGCTCGATCAGGAAATTCCCCCGGCCGCGCGCGGGATCGAGATAGCAATAGGCGGTGCTCTGGCGGCGGCCCCTGGCGATTGTCACCTGCGACATGCCCACCCCTTCCTGGCTCTCGCCATTCTGGTCGGGGTTGAACGGCAGGCCGATCTGTTGCGCGGCTTCGATGATCATCTCGAGCAGCGGCACCCGGTGCCGCGGCGTGTCGGTGACGCGCAACAGCCCGCTGCGGCCGCGGTATTGGTCCGAGCCGCCGTCGTAGCGCTCCATGCGCTTGAAGATCGGCAACACGTCCTGATAGCTCCAGCCGCGATTGCCGAGTTGCGCCCAGTGGTCATAGTCCTGCGCCTGGCCGCGGATATAGACCATGCCGTTGATCGAGCTCGACCCGCCCAGCATCTTGCCGCGCGGCACGTCGATCGGGCGGCCCCCGGAGCCCTCGTCCGGTTCGGAGCGGTAGCACCAGTTGACGGCGGGATCGTCAATCATCTTGGAGACGCCGACCGGCACGCGCGACCAGAAGAAATCGGAACCCTCGATGCCAGCCTCCAGCAGCAGCACACGATGCGCGCCGCTCTCGGTCAGGCGGCTTGCGACCACCGCACCTGCCGAACCTGCCCCGACGACGATGTAGTCATAGACAGCAGAATCCGGCATGGCGCGCATCCTCTTCTCGGGGGATTTTCGACGCCAGAAAGAGAAGCAGCGCGCGACAGAGCTGGCAAGGGATGGTTTGGATACGTCATTCTTCCGCGCGGAATTAGCGGCGCGTTTCGTCAGAGATCGAGCGCCGGCGGATCGAACCAGTTGGTGAGCGACAGCCCGCCGTCGACGACAATCGAGGCGCCCGTGACATAGGCCGAGACGCGGTTCGATAGCACGGCAAGCGCCATGGCGGCCAAATCTTCCGCCTGGCCGATCCGGCCGAGCGGAATGTGCCTTGCGAGCGAGGGATCGGCGACAAAGCCGCCGGCCGCGATCGCGCCGGGCACCAGCGCATTGACTCGGATGTTGTAGCGTCCGAGCGTCTTGGCCAGTTCCTTCACCAGCATCGCCATCGCCGCCTTGGCGCTGGAATAATGCGGCAGGTTGCGCGGCGTGCCGGCGTGCAGCGAAGTCAAAAATAGCAGCGAGCCGGGCTCTCGGACCGCCATCAATTTTCGCGACAATTCGCGCGCGAGGTGGAAGCCGGCGTCGATATTGACCGCGTGCATCTGTTTCCAGGTGTCGCCGCTCACGGCAAAGGCGTGGTCGGCCTCGCGCCGCGGCGGCGAGGCCGAGTGCACGAAGTGCGTGACCCGGCCGACCGTCTTCTCGGCATGCGCCAGCAACGCATCGCAGGCGGCGAGATCGGCGAGATCGCCCACAAAGGGAATGGCGAATTCAGGCCGCGCGGCGGATTTGACCGCAGCAGCTACGCGCTCCTCGCTGATGTCGGCAAACACGGTGCGCACGCCCTCGCCCACCAGCGCCTGCGCGATCGCGCGCCCGATGCCGTTGCCCGCGCCGGTTACCAGCGCGGCCTCGCGCGCGGGATCGAAGGGAGAATCAAGCAGGCCCATGGCGTCGTTACTCCTCTGGCGCGGGCTTTTGCGCTTGCCGCGAACGAACCTTCGCCCCCGCCCTTTGCGTCAAACGCCATAACCCAGGCCGTCGCTCGAGCGGAAGACATGTTCGGCAAGAATCGGAAATTAAAGCGGGGAATTGCAGGCGTCCTGGCATCCTTCATCGGGTAGCGGCAGTCATGCCCTGGCTCGCACCTGCGCCCGCCGCAACGGAAAAGCGCTGGAACCTCCGGCGCAGTGACGGTTCCACGCCGCCGAATACCCCTATTTGAACTCATTTCTTGCCGCATTTTTGGTTAACCCTCAGTGGCTATCGAGGGGAATTCCAGATGAAGAGAACCATCGCGATCGCAGCGGCAGCGCTGTCGCTGATTTCTTCGCAGGCACTGGCGGACGAGCATCGCGGCGGCGACGCCGCGCTTGGCGCGCTCGCGGGCGCAGTGGTGCTCGGCCCGATCGGCGCCATCGCAGGTGCGGCCGTGGGCTTTACGGCCGGACCGTCGATCGCTCATAGCTGGGGCTTCCGTCGTTCGGGTTCGGCCGCCCGGCGCACCAGGTCGGCGCAGCAACAGACACAGGCGCCCGATACACGGCCAGCGATGGCTGCGCCCGGTCCGGCGGCCGCGCCGCCGGCTCCGCTGGCCGCCGCGCCGGCTCCGCAAGCCGCACAGCCGCCGGCGCGTTCGCCCAAGACCACCACCGCCTCCTCCGCGGCGCCGCCGGTCCAGGGCCTGGAGTGAGGACTTCCGCCGCCGCTGCGATACGCTTCAGCGCGACGGTCCTCAGCTTGTAATTGCGTCCAGAGATTTCCACTCCCGGGCGCTCTCAAGGAAAAATCAAGCCGCTCTCAAGGAATAAACAACGCTCCCTCAGAGTCTTTGGGTCCGCCCGGCGCAATGGTCGGCGCTCCCAAACGCTTTTGAACGAGGAGCAATTTTCAAATGGGCAGGATCATTGGGCTGGTTTACGGACTGCTGAGTTACGCCTTTTTCTTCGTGACGTTTCTCTATGCCGTCGGCTTCGTCGAAAACCTCTACGTGCCGAAGACCATCGACGCCGGCGGAAGCGCGCCCGTCACGGAAGCGCTGGTTATCAACCTCGTCCTGATGTCATTGTTTGCGATCCAGCACAGCGTGATGGCCCGCCCGCAATTCAAGGCATGGTGGACGCAGATCGTGCCGAAGACGATCGAGCGCAGCACCTATGTGCTGTTTGCGACGTTGGCGCTGGCGCTCTTGTGCTGGCAGTGGCAACCGATCCCGGCGGTGGTGTGGCATGTCGCGAATCCCTCGGCGGCAAATTTCCTGACCGCCCTGTCGCTCTTCGGCTGGTTGATCGTGCTGGCCAGCACGTTCATGATCAACCATTTCGAGTTGTTCGGACTGCACCAGGTCGCCAACCATTTCACCGGCCGCTCGATGCCTGTGGCCGAGTTCAGGACGCCGTTTCTCTACAATTTCGTGCGGCACCCGATCTATCTCGGCTTCATCATCGCGTTCTGGGCAACGCCCACAATGACCGCCGGGCACCTGCTGTTTGCCGCAGTGACCACCGCCTACATCCTTGTCGGCATCCTGCTCGAAGAGCGCGATCTGATCGGCCTGTTCGGCGAGGACTACCGCCGCTACCGGCAGCGCGTGTCGATGCTCGTGCCATGGCGCCGCTCGGCCTGAGCACCACGCAGGTTTGAGGCAATCCGATGATGAACCGAAACTCCGATGCGCAGGGCCACAAGCCCTGCGTCATCGCCCTGCATTGCTCGCTTGGCTCAGGACGCCAGTGGAGCAAACTGACCCAGGCACTCGACCCCGGCTATCAGGTGATCGCTCCCGACATTGCCGGATATGGCGATAACCGCGGCTGGCTTGAACTACCGGTGACGCTTGCCGAGGAAGTCGCCTTTCTCGGCGGCGGGATCGATCAGGCTGCGGGACCCGTTCACCTCGTGGGCCATTCCTATGGCGGCGCGATCGCTTTCAAAATGGCGACAAGCTCGCCATTTGCCGGCCGCATCCGCAGCCTGACCTTGATCGAGCCCGTATTGCCAACGCTGCTCGACGACGATGATGCGGACCGCAATGGCTTTGCCCGACTGTCCCGCAACATTTCCGCGGACCTGTCGAATGGCAGGGGCTCGCAGGCGATCGACAAGTTCGTACACTTCTGGAACGGCTCGGCCCCGGCTGAAGAATTGCCGCCTGAAGCGAGGCTTCGCCTGACCGAACGCATCGAGAAGATTCCGTTCGATTTCACCGCAGCCTTTGACGAACTGAATGTGGCCTCCGCCGCCGCTTCCATCCGCGTACCGACGCTCATGATTTCAGGCGGCCTGTCGCCCCGCCTTACCCAGCGCATCGTCGAACGGCTCGCCGCGATCATCGAAGCAGCCGAAACGCGCCATGTGCACACGGCAGGTCACATGCTGCCGATCACGCATGCCAGGCTGGTCAACCCCGAAATCGCCGCGCATATCATGCGTGCGGACGATTTAGCCTGCGTCCCCTGACGTTCGGTCGCCGCCTGCTCTCACAACAGCTTGGCGCTGACGAACAACGCGCGCACGGCGTTGGTCGCCTGCACCGTCAGCATCGCATCGCCGGCGGCGCGTTCGAGCAAATCGATCGCGTCGTCGTGCAGCGAGCGAAACTCCATCCATTCGACCGAGCTGAGCGTGGTCAGGAATTGATAGGCCTGGCCGACGGTCGCGATCGAAACCGTCTCGCCGTTCAATCGAATCCGAAACGTCGTCCGCAGCGGCGTCTCGGAGCTGGACGCCACGCTCATCTCAGGCGCGAAGAATGTCACGATTGCGAGGTCGTTCGTTGCGCTGCCTGAACGCCCGAAAGGCTCGGGACAACCACGAGGCGTGCGATTTCGCCGTCGTCAAACGCCTTGAGGAAGCGCTCATAGTCGCGGATCGAGACGCAGCCGTTGGAATCACCGTCCGGACCGAGCATGTAGCTGTGCGCGAGCAGCCCGGCGCGGCCGAGCGTCGAGGCCCCGTCGACGGGAAGCATGCGGAGCGCGCGGACACCATGGAACAGCTTTTCACGCGGCTTCAGCTCATAGGTCGCCGGCGGCGTCGCGCCGACCATGCGCTGGTCCACATGCCCGGGATCGTCCCGCAACTGGCCGAGTCCCGAATGCGCCTCAAGGCTCATGCCGTTCGGCAGGTACACCGTACGGGCGGAAATATCGTAGACCGCGGTCTGACCGTCGTAGCCGAGCGCCGCCAGATCCGGTCCCCTCTTGAACAGCCCGCTGTTCGGCGTGAGCGAGGCCAGCGTCAGCTTCCCGGGCAGGAGATCGGACAGCTTTTGCAGCATGCTGCGGTCGTCGGTTCGCGGCGCGGGAGCGGTGCTGTCGACGGCCAATTGGCTGACTAGCTCCGGTTTAATGTCTGCTTCGGCGGGACGTGAACGCGGCAGCGGAATGTCGGTCGTCGCCGCTGGCGGGCTGTCCGCTTCAACCGTCGAGCGCCGGTCGGACGAGGCAAGTTGCTGGGCAAGCTGGCCCTTGGCATCGCGCAATTTCGCCTCAAGCACCGACAGCGCGGAACGGTCGAGCGGCTGCAACGCCGCGTGCGCCCGGCGCGACTCGAATGCGGTGGGAGGGACGAAGCGATCTTCAAAAGAGAGAATATCGGCCGAGGTTTGCCATGCCGACGACCGGGCCTCGGTCAGCCAGGCGGCTGCACCCACTACGCAGGCGAACGCCCCCGCGACCAAGGCAGCCTTCTCGGACCGCCCGATGCGGCGACGCGGCACAAAGGTATCCGCAGTCGCTATGCGGAAAGCCATCTCGTCCCCAATTCCATCCTTCGAAGGGTCCCCGCCCCTCAATAAGGATTCTTCGACCAGCCGATCCTATTATGAGAGACCAAACCGCGGCAATATTTAGACGCCCCGTGGACTTAGACGAAAGACGCAGGTTTTACGACCCGGCCAGCAGGCCTGCGGGAGGGCGCTCGCGCAGGCCCAAAATCACCATAATCGGCCCCAGAAATCGGCCCGCCCTTCGATGAGGGAGCTCAAGATGCGGATTGCAAGAATGATCCTCATGGGTTCTGTCGCCGCGCTGGTCGCGACCGCGCCCGTTCTCGCGAAGAAACCCGAATCGCAAAAGACCGACGAAAAATCGGGTTCGGCGTCCTGTCACGCCTATCAGCAGGCCCCCGACGGGTCATGGACCGAGCTTCCTTGCCAGGAGTTCGGCAACGGCCAGACCCAGCACCGGCCGCCCGGCAAGGGCGGCGAGGGTGAGGAAGAGCCGCGCTAGCCTGACATCGACCCGGTTTCAGGCCTGGCTTCACTCGGCAAAGCCGACGAACCGCACGAAATCACCGTTCTCCTTCCGGTCGGACCGCACGCCATTGGCCGGGAAAGAGTCGTCCGGATAGCCCATGGCGACGCAGGTCATGATGACCTGGTCTTCCGGGACTTCGGCGACCTCGCGAACGATATCCGAGCGCGTGATTCCCTGCCCGTTGATGACGGTGCCGAGCCCGCGATCCCATGCGGCCAGGACGATGCCGTAACAAAGCGCACCGAGATCGAAATGGCAGACGGCGCCGGGGTCGAGCACGCGGTCATAGGTGAGAACCAGCGAGACGGGCGCGTCGAATTGCCGGAAGCCGCGCAATACCCAGTCCTGCCGCATGGGCTTGTCATCGCGCGCAATGCCCATCGCGCCGAACAGCTTCTTGGCGATGTCGACCTGGCGCTGGCGATGCACGCCCTGATATTCGCCGTGGCTGACGATGTCGCGCTTCGGCCTCGCGCCGGCGATCATCTCCTCCATGTTGCGGCGGCGGACCTGCTCCAGCGGCTCGCCGGTCAGCACATGGACGTGCCAGGGCTGGGTATTCATCGACGACGGCGCGCGCTTGGCGACTTTTAGGATCTCCTCGATCACCGTCCGCGGCACGGGCTTTTTCTTGAAACCGCGCACGCTGCGGCGCGTTTGCACCAACTCCTCGAAGTCCATTCCCTGCTTTCCTGCCCTGAGTTTTCCGGGCGGCTTTTTAGCGTGCTCCCATACTGCCGTCACGGCCGCATTCGCCACCAGGAGCGCCTTGCAAGGCCGTTGCCGATCAGGATAGCCGCGCTCTGGCGAGGGTTTCCGAGGGGGCTTCGCCGAACTGCAGGCGATAGCTCCCGGAGAAGTCGCCGAGGTGCCAGAACCCGCAGGCGAGCGCGCTGGCCTTGACGCTGTCGTCGGTGCCGGCCAGCAGACGCTTGCGTACCAGCCACAGCCGCTTCAGGCGCAGGTAACGATGCAGGCTCATGCCGCGGTAGCGCAGGATGGCGTCATGCATCGAGCGCACCGATACGCCAACCTGCTGCGCAAGTTCTTCGCTGTAGATCGGCCTGCCGAGGTCGGCTGCAAGAAGAGCGCGGATGTCCTGGAAAATCCGGAACTGCCGGGTCGAATTGACGTAGGTTGACCATTTGGTCGGGACGACGTCGGCAAATACGGCGTCCACGCCGGCCAGCAGGGATTCCCTGATCGCGGATGACGCTTCGTTCACGCCGACGGTGCCCACAAGCCGCGGCGCGGCCGACAAGACCTGCACCACCAGCTCACGCAGCCGCTGCTGCGCGACCGGGCTCGTCTCGAACATGTTGAAGTTTGCGTCGGCTCGCGGCCAGCCGCGATCGGTCACCGTCGGCGTGAAGACAATCGACGCATAACGCCGCTCGACCCGTTCGACCGCGCTAAAGGCCGCACCGTCATTCCCGATGACAATGACGGACCTGTCTCGCTCGGCGCCGTTGAATCGGATCGGAACGCCGTCGTCCATCGTGAAGCCGACCGCGGTGCAATTCTGCTTCAACTGGGCATCGATGATGCGGGGAAAGGATTTGGTGAAATTGACCTCGCAGCCGGCGAGATTGAGGATGATCTGCTCGGCGGAAATCTTGCGGACAAGCGGGGTGAAGTCGACATTGAGGCTTCGCACCGAGCTTCGAAATTCATCGATGTCGGAGAACCTGAATATCTTCGGCGTTAGGCTTGGCTCGAAATCATTGCTACCCATCCAATCCTATCGCTCTCCGCTCACTAACATAATACCTGTAACGGGACCTGATATTCAGTCGTCAATTCGGTGCCGGCGCCTCCCATCGCCGTCATGCGGCGCTGCATCTGCCGATTTTCGATAGCAATTACACCGCTCGATTTCGGTATCGACCTACCTTCTGAATTTCAGCATGCGTAAAATCTTAACGACACACGCGCGAACTTCCAGTTGGAAACGCGATGTTTTCACAACGGATTTGCGCGGGTTATGACTGGCATCGCTTCAACCGAGTTGTTAACGGAGCTTGAAGCGGCCGCACGCGAAGCCACGCCCGAGCGCCGCGCGCGAATATTGCAGCGCGTGACCGAGCTTTTTCTTTCGGCCGCGACCAGTCTCAGCCCCGGTCAAATCAGCGTTTTCGACGACGTGCTCGTGCACCTGATGGAGCGCATCGAGGCCCGGAAGCTTGCAGAGCTCAGTGCCGCGCTCGCCAATGTCGCTCCCGCGCCGCAGGCGACCATCCGCCGCCTCGCCCGCCAGCAAAACGCGTCGATTGCGGTTCCCGTCCTGCTGAAATCTGAATCGCTGACCGATGCGGACCTGATCGAGATCGCAAGCCATTTCAGCCAGCAACATTTGATCGCAATTTCCAGCCGGCCGCACCTCAACGAAGCGCTCACCGACGTCATCCTCAAGCATGCGGGCAAGGAAACCGCACGGGTCCTCGCCCGAAATCCAACGGCGTGGTTTTCGACGCTGGGCCGTGCCGCGCTGCTCATTGTGGCGGAGCGGGATGAAAATGTCGCGGAGTCCCTGGGTTCGCGCCCGGACCTGCCGGCGCAGTCCCTGCAAAAGCTCCTCGCCCGGACCACGGACACGGTGCGCGCGCGGCTCCTCAAGTCGGCTTCTCCGGAGGTTCGCAAAAGGGTTCAGGCGGTGCTGGACAGCGTGCCGGCCCCGGTCGTCCCGACGACGACAACGGCCGCCTCGAACGACTATGCCGAAGCCAAGGCTGCGGTGGTCGTCCTCAACAAGAGCGGGCAGCTGAATGACTCCTCCGTCAACCGCTTTGCGATCCGCCGCGAATATCCCAACGTCATCGCCGCGCTGACCCTGCTGTCAGGCGCCACCGTCGAGATCATCGCGCCGCTGATGGAGGAAGAAAGCGGCAACGGGCTGATCATCGCCTGTCGCGGCTCCCGATTGAACTGGTCGACCACCACCGCGGTCCTGAACAATCGGCGCGTCCCGCCCCTTTCAAAGGAGCAACTCGCGCAGGCCAAGGAGATGTTCGAGATGCTCTACGTCTCGTCCGCGCAATACACCATTCGCTTCGAGCCGCCGGTGAAAGCGGCGGCCCAATCGACCGTCGGTGGCACCGCGGCCGCGGCGGCAGGAGGTCGACGATGAAAGGAGAGAGCCGAAGGGCGAACCGTGTCCAGTTCGAGCACCCGCATCCTGTCAATCTCATGGGCGTCGACGGTACATGGCGGCGCAGTTGCGTCATGCTCGATGTTTCCCAAAGCGGCGCAAAGCTCGAGATAGAAGGCTCGCCCGACGTGTTGAGGGCGCGCGAGTTCTTCCTGCTGCTATCGTCGACCGGTCTCGCGTTCCGGCGCTGCGAGCTTGTCTGGGTCGATGGAACGCAGGTCGGCGTCAAATTCACTTCGCCAGACAGGGGGAAGAAGGCTCGCGCAGCCAACACGAAATCCACTCCCTGAGACAGGACAAGTCTTGAGATGCAACTGATTTCTTCGCGGACAATCGAAACCACGACGCTATCGGCCGGCGAGGCCCGAGAGGCCTTGTTCAGGGACGATAACGGCACATTCATTCTCTATCGCGCCGACGGAAAGCCGGCCATTACCGGCGAAGATCGGGTGCTTCGTCTTGACCTCCGGGAAGCCCTGATCTGGCTCAACGAAACATCCCAGCAGCAAGGATCGTTCTGGACTTGAACCGCGACGATCGCGGTCAAGAGGCGGTGTGGGATCGATGCCGGTTCATGTGATAGCCGACACTTCTGCGAAACTGGCCGGCGTCAGGTCCGTGCTGGAGCGCAGGCATGCCGTCACGTCCGAATTGCTGCGCGGTCTGAACGTCCAGCGCAGCAATATCGACGCGCTCGTCATCAGGGCGGATCTGCGCGCCATCGACGCCGTCTGTGCGCTCAAGCAGATTCTAGCCGGCTTGAATCGGGTCGAAAAACGCGTCTTCCTCGTGGAAGATTCCGCGCATCTGGCGATTTCGCAGGCCTATGCGCTGGGCGCGACAGCCGTACTGACCGGCCCGCTCAACAAAGCCAGATTGCTGAAGGAAATTGCCGATCTGATGCCCGCCGAACTCCCCGAAACGAAAGGCTCGGCGGCGGCCGCAGCCTCAGCCGAGGTCGCACTGGCTTCGATGTTTTCGGCGGTCGCAGGAGATATGCCGATCGATGTCGCGGGCACCAGGAACGCAGGCGCGAAGATCGCCGATGCGGTCGAGGAGCACGGGCTGGCCGATTGGCTGAGAACGGTTCGCCGCCACCACGAAGGCACCTATCAGCATTGCCTTCTGGTGACCGGAATTGCGGTCGATTTCGGCCTGAGCCTCGGCGTTCCCAAGACCGATATCGAGCGGCTGTATTCGTCGGCGATGTTTCACGACCTGGGCAAGGCCAGGATCCCGCTCAATGTACTCGACAAGCCGGGCCGCCTCGATCCCGAGGAGCGCGCCCTGATCGAGACACATCCGGCTGCGGGCTACGACATCCTGAAGCAGAGTGACGGCATCTCCGCCGAGATCCTCGATGCGGTGCGGCATCATCACGAATATCTCGATGGCAGCGGCTATCCGGATGCTCTTTGTGCCGAAAGCATCTGCGATCTCGTTCGCGTGCTCACGATTTCGGACATCTTCGCCGCATTGATCGAAGAGCGGCCTTACAAGGCGACAAGATCGCGGGCAGAGGCCTACGACATCCTCTCCAGCATGGAAGGCAAGCTCGAAAGGCCGCTCGTCGCCGCCTTCAAGCCGGTCGGCCTCAGCCGATAGACGCAAGGTTGCCTGACCCAAGGGCAATATCTATGCTGATTGAAAATCAGCAAGAAAAAGCCCCGAGGAATCCCCGATGCCCGCCCCGCTCGATCCGGTGATCGCCCAGATCATTCCATTGCTTCCGCTTCGCGACCCCACCACCATGACCCCGCAAAGCGCCCGCGACGCACTGCGCGCGCTGGCTGCTTCCCGCGCGGCCGTGCCGCCGCCGCCGGTCGACAGCGTAGGGGACATCAAGGTCAAGGGCGCGCAAGGCCCGCTCAACGCGCGGGTCTATCGCATCGGCCAGGGCAAAGCGCCGACGGTCGTGTTCTTTCATGGCGGCGGCTGGGTCGCAGGCGACCTGGAAACCCATGACCGGCAGGGACGTTTGCTTGCCATCGAGACCGGCGCGGTGGTGGTCTCTGTCGATTACCGGCGTCCGCCGGAGACGCGCTTTCCCGGAGCCTTCGAGGACGCCTTTGCTGCCCTGCGTGACGTTTCCGAGCGCATCGGCGAGTTCGGCGGCGACGCAAGCCGCCTGGGCGTCGCCGGCGACAGCGCGGGCGGCAATCTTGCCGCGACATCGGCGATCGCCTGCCGCGACGCCGGGATTGACCTCGCCGCGCAACTCCTCGTCTATCCCGTAACCGATGTGCTCGGAAATTACGCGCACGCGAAGGAAAACGCGCGCTTCCCTTCGCGCGCCGAAAATGCCGACGGCTATTTCCTGTCGCGCGCGGTGATGGAATGGTTTTGCGGCCATTATCTCGCCAGTGAGGCCGACGGCGCCGACTGGCGCGTCTCGCCATTGCGCGCCAGGGACCACGCCGGACTGGCGCCAGCGATCGTCTGCACCGCCTGGTTCGATCCCCTGCGCGATGAAGGTGCAGCCTACGCCGCCGCGCTCGAAAGCGCCGACGTTCCAACCAAGCATTATGCCGGCGAAGGCCTGATCCATGGCTTTTTCGGCCTCGGCGAAGCCTCCGAAGTCGCCCGGGCCGAAGCGCAACGGGCGCGCGCCGATTTCAAGGCGCTGCTCAACCGGTGATCCTGACTGAACGATGAACGTCCGGCACATCCGGCGGAATATATTCCGCAAATTTTGCCGGGCTTGAGCTTGATCGCGCCAGGATTCCGAGTTCCAATCGAGCCACTTTTCTCTTAGGGAGACACCCCAATGAAGCGGATTTTCTTGGCTGCCATCATCGCCACCTTCGCCGCCGGCTCTGCCTTCGCGCAGGATGCATCCTGCGACGCCAAGGCCATGGGCAAGGACGGCAAGCCGCTCGCGGGCGCGGCGAAGACATCGTTCATGAAGAAGTGCACGCACGACGCCTGCGAGACCAAGGCCGTCGGCTCCGACGGCAAGAAGCTCGCCGGCGCTGCCAAGACCAGCTACATGAAGAAGTGCGAAGCGGGCGGCTAAGCGCTGCCGATATCCCTCTCCGATCAGGGATACAGAACGTAAAAGGCGGCCGCACGGCCGCCTTTTGCTTTCCTGAGGCGATTCTCAACCCGTGTTGGTTCAGCCCTTGTTGGTTCCTTTGCCGGTGTGGCCCCAGGCCTCGTCCCAATCCTGGCCATTGGCATCGATGACGCGGCCGTCAGCCTCGAAGAATTTGTTCGGGACCTGGAAGATCGCAAGCATCAACCCGCCTTGTGGACACCAAGCGACATGGCGACTATGCGCCTCCCGCCATATGAACTCGCCGGCCTTGCATTCGATACCCTGCGCGGGGCCTTCCTTGTCAACCAGCGAGCCCTCGAGCACATAGGTCTGCTCGATGTTGACATGCTCGTGGTCGGGCAGCACCGCACCGGGCGCAAAGCGCATCAAGGCCGTCATCAGACCGGTCGTGCGGTCGAACAACAGCGTCTTGGCTTCGCAGCCGGGAAAGCGCGTCTTCTGCCATTCCATCTTCTGCGGCTGGACCAGATGGGAATGCGTATCGGCGGTCTCGTGTCCCTTCGGCGTCACGGCATCCATGGCGGTTCTCCCTTCGATTTTCGGCAAGCCTAGCAGCTTCGGCTCATGTCGTCAGGTCCCTATCCGCAGCGGCGCGCGCAGCTTGCGGAGGCAGGCAATGACGGACAGCGCGGTGATCTTTCCGGTCCTGGGATTTTCGGACGGGATGTTCTCGATCGACATCGAGAACCGCGCGGAGTCCGACTCCACTTCGATGCGATGGGTGTTGCGGGTCACCGTCGGATCGGCCCAGATCTGCACCCTGGTGCGGTCGGCACCGATCCCCGCAAGCGACAAGGCGACGGCGACGTTGAGATTGGCGGGAAACCCCCTGGCCGCCTCGCGCGCGGTGCCGTCGAATATCTTGAGCGGCTCCTTGATATCCTCGATGTCGATGTTGTTTTCGACGAGATAGGGCGCTCCGGCCAGTCCGCGGACGGGCTTGCGGGTGATCATCTGTACGGAATGAATGGTACCGACGGCCGCCGCCGTCATGGCGTCGAGACCGATCAGCGCGCCGGTCGGCACCACGATCTGGCCGCCATGTTTCCGCGCCAACTCGATCAGGTCCTCGTTCTCCAGGAGCGCGCCGACGCTGAGCACAACAGCGGTGTTGCCGCGCGATACCACCGGCGAAACGATCGAACGCACGAGCTTGCTCGGCGCGCATTCAATCACGATGTCGGCGGCATCGGCCAACGCCTCGATCGGCAGGGCAGCCGGCGCCTTGCCAAGCTTGTCGAGCCAGGGCCGGTGCTTCTCGATGTTCGCCGCAGACACGGCCGCAAGCTCCAGCCCGTCGATGCCATGATCGAGCGCTTTGGCAACCTCCATCCCGATCGCGCCGAGCCCGGCAATCGCCACCCGCGTCTTCGTGCCTGAACCGTTCCTCATTGTCGCTCGCTCAGTCGCGTTTGAATCGATAATCAAAGCGGTCGCCATCGGCCTTGATCAGTCCGGCCGTCGGGCGCGGGAAATGGATCGGCAGGATCAGCGTATCGGTGTCGGCGACGGAGGCAAAGAATTTCCGGCGCGACAGCGCCGACTGTTTCGGATCCCAATCCGGCCGCGCCGACCAGTCGGGCTCGCGGCACTGGATCTGGTGATGCATGAGGTCGCCGGCGACCACCGCGCGCTTGCCTTTTGAGAAGATGTTGACGCAGCAATGGCAGGGCGAATGCCCGGGCGTCGGCGTCAGCGTGATGGTGTCGTCGAGCGCATAGTCATCGTCGACGAGCAAGGCCTGTCCGGCCTCGACGATCGGCAGGCAATTGTCGCGGAACACCGTGCCGGGCGGATTGGCGCCTTTCTTGTGCTGCTCCTCCCAGGCCGCATATTCGCGCTTGTGGAAGACGTATTTGGCGTTCGGGAAGGTCGGCACCCAGCGCCCGTCGCGCAGGATCGTGTTCCAGCCGGTGTGGTCGATGTGCAGATGGGTGCAGAAAACGTAGTCGATCTTGTCATACGAGATACCGAGCGCAAACAGCTCGTTGCGCCAGCGCTCCTTGCCGGGAAAATCGAACGGCGGCGGATGGCCCTTGTCCTCGCCGGTGCAGGTATCGACCAGAATGGTGTAGCGCGGCGTGCGCACCACGAAGGTCTGGTAGGTGATGACCATCTTCCCCGAGGCGGGGTCGAACACCTCCGGCTCCATGCCGGGCAGATGATGCTCGAACACGGCGTCGTCATAAGCGGGGAAGAAATCCTGCGGCCGGCGCCACGGGCCCTCGCGCTCGATCACCGCGTCGATGGTGATGTCGCCGATCCGAAGCTGCTTCATCGTTTTCTCCCGCTTTTTGGAGCACCGTAACGGGAGGCGGATCGCGTTCAAGCCGACCCGCTTGCAGCTCAGCTCCGCAAGCCCGGCGCCTCATGGCCGGTCCGTGCGACATATTCGGTATAGCCGCCGCCATAGCGATGCACGCCCTCGGGCGTCAGCTCCAGCACGCGGTTGGACAGTGCGGCGAGGAAATGACGGTCGTGCGACACGAACAGCATGGTGCCTTCGAACTCCGCCAACGCCGCGATCAGCATCTCCTTGGTGGCGAGGTCGAGATGGTTGGTCGGCTCGTCCAGCACCAGGAAATTGGGCGGATCGAAGAGCATCTTCGCCATCACCAGCCGTGCCTTCTCGCCGCCCGAAAGCACCCGGCATCGCTTTTCGACGTCGTCGCCGGAAAAGCCGAAGCAACCGGCAAGCGCCCGCAGCGAGCCTTGCCCGGCCTGCGGGAACGCGTCTTCGAGCGACTGGAACACGGTCCGCTCGCCGTCCAGCAGGTCCATGGCGTGCTGCGCGAAATAGCCCACCTTGACACTGCCGCCGACGGTCACGCTGCCGTCATCCGGCTCGGTTGACCCCGTCACCAGCTTCAGCAGCGTCGATTTTCCCGCGCCATTGATGCCGAGCACGCACCAGCGCTCCTTGCGGCGGATCATGAAGTCGAAGCCATCATAGATGCTGCGACTGCCGTAGCGCTTGTGGATGTTCTTCATGCTGACGACGTCCTCGCCGGAGCGCGGCGCCGGCAGGAAGTCGAACGCCACGCGTCTGGCGCCGCCGCGGCGGCTCGACGCGCTCGATCTTCTCCAGCTTCTTGACCCGGCTCTGCACCTGCGCGGCATGCGAGGCGCGCGCCTTGAAGCGCTCGATGAACTTGATCTCCTTGGCGAGCATCGCCTGCTGGCGCTCGAATTGCGCCTGCTGCTGCTTTTCGTTGAGCGCCCGTTGCTGCTCGTAGAATTCATAATTTCCCGAATAGGTCGTGAGCGAGCCGCCGTCGATCTCGACCACCTTGGTGATGATGCGATTGATGAACTCGCGGTCATGCGAGGTCATCATCAGCGCACCCTCGTAGCCCTGCAGGAACTGCTCGAGCCAGATCAGGCTTTCAAGGTCCAGATGGTTGCTCGGCTCGTCCAGCAGCATGACGTCGGGACGCATCAGCAGAATCCGCGCCAGCGCCACGCGCATCTTCCAGCCGCCGGAAAGCGCACCGACATCGCCGTCCATCATCTCCTGGCTGAAACTCAGGCCCGCCAGCACTTCCCTCGCCCGCGTCTCCAGCGCATAGCCGTCAAGCTCCTCGAACCGCGCCTGCACCTCGCCATAGCGCGCGATGATCTCGTCCATGTCATCGGCGCGGTCCGGATCGGCCATCGCGGCTTCCAGCTCCTTCAACTCGGCGGCCACGGCAGCGACGGGACCCGCACCGTCCATCACTTCGGCGACCGCGCTCCGCCCCGACATCTCCCCGACATCCTGGCTGAAATAACCGATGGTCACGCCGCGATCGACGGCCACCTGCCCTTCATCCGGCTGCTCCTGTCCCGTGATCATCCGGAACAGCGTCGTCTTTCCCGCGCCGTTCGGACCGACGAGACCCGCCTTCTCGCCCTTCTGGAGCGCGGCGGAGGCTTCGATGAACAGAATCTGGTGGCCTTGCTGCTTGCTGATATTGTCGAGGCGGATCATTGGCACGCGAGAAAGAGAGGAATCGTCGCGGGCTCTTAGGCCATCTGGGGCAGCAGTGGAAGCATGTTTATTCCCTTAGTGTCGCTTGAAATACTGCACTTCGCGCTCGTGCTTTTCGGCCGCCGCGCGGGACTTGAACGTGCCGAGATTGCGGCGCTTGCCGGTCTTCGGATCGAGCTTGCGGGAATAGAGCCGGTATTGGCCGGATTGCAGCTTTCGGATCATGACGGCGTTCCTTCGCCCCTCGGGTCAACCGTTGTGAGAGAACCCGGTTCCTACCGAGCGCGCGGCGCCGCGAATACCTGGTTGCTGAAGGGTTGGTCGGTGGGTACCCCCATCACGATAAACGGACGCTCCATCGACTGATGACATTCGTTGCAGCCGCCCGTTAGCTCGACAAATGCCCTGTTAAATTTCTGGCTGCTCTTCGCCTCGATAGCGTCGTCAAGCGATTGCAGGCGGGACGCGAGCGTCGTCATGTTGCTGACCGGAATGTCGGAATAGAGCGTTGCTGCCTCAGCCAGGTTTGCCCTGAGCTGGCGCGCTTCGAAAACGGCAAGTTGCCAGTTTCGGGCGCGGCCAGCAAAATAAAGCTTCAAATGGCGGACCTGCGCCACATTCATGATATCGGCCAGCCGTGGGGCATATTGTTCGCCGGCGTGGGCAACGAGACCGGATTGCGTTAGGGCCGCGGTCGGGCCCATGACCAGCAAGGCCAGCATCCATCCACGAAACGTCATTTGGCACCCCTGACTTCTAAGCACTTGGTGTTTTTTATCGGCCGTCGAGCTCTCTGCCTTTGCGCTCGATCAATGCTGCCGATTTCGAACCCGTCGAGCGGCGAGAGCGACCAAAATGCATGGCGTTAGACGAACAAGCGGCCGAGGTCGAGGATATCATTGCCAGGGCGGCACCATTGCCGCTCTACGACGCAGCTTTCGACCTATGGCGGCAGATGTCGCGGCTGGATAGCCTCGATGGCCGTCCGACCGACGCGCAAGTCCGTGCCTATCGCGCCATGACGCCGGAGCAATGGCATGAAAGATACAAGTATGAGCGCGAGCATGCCTATGAAGGCCCGATGTACGGCTACCTCAAGCGTGCTCATCCGCGCGCCAGCGAAGCCGACCTCAAGCAGGCCATCATCGAGGCGGTGAAGTTCTCGGACGATTGCTCGCACTACTTCAAATGGGACGGCGATTTCTGGGCTTGCGTGGTGCGCGCCGTGGCGCAGGCACAAAACAAGCATCCCTTCTATCTCGACACGACCTACCGCGACGCGCGCAACCACCTCGCCTATCTCATGAAATAGCGCGAAGGCGGCACCGGCCTAAAAGCAGAGATCGGTGACAAAATTGCCGCGCTTGTCCTTGATCGTGATCGCACATTCGAGCCGCTTCAGCGCCACCTTCGCCTGCTCGTCGCCGAGGTCGGCGGCGCGCTTGTAGTAGGCTTTGGCAGCGTCCTTGTCCTTCGGGCCGCCGCGGCCTTCTTGCGAAAACGCTCCCATCCGTTCCAGCGCGCCGGCATGATTTTGCGCCGCCGCCTTCTCGAACAGGGCCCGCGCGCCGGCATCGTCCTTCGGACCACCGGCGCCGTCGGCCAGCATCAGGCCGAGCTGGTATTGCGCCTCGGCATTGGTCTCGGCGGCCTTGCCGAGCAGCTCGCGTGCGCGCGCCGGGTCGGAGGACGCGGCGCTGCCGCCGAGCGCAGAGAGATTGGTGACGCCGCGCGGGTTGCCGGCTTCGGCGGCCCGTTCAAACAGCTTGCGCGCCGCCGCGTCGTCCCTGGCGACGCCCGCGCCTGTGCCGTAGAGCACGCCAAGCTCGACCATCGCCGAGCTCGAACCCTTGTCGGCGGCCTTGCGCCAGGCGGCGATGGCCTCGGATGTCTGCCGGTTGGCGGCGTAGGCGCGGCCAAGCTCGAACATCGCACGCCTGGAGCCGCCGGCCGCCTTCTTGCAGAATTTGATCGCTGTCGCGACGTCGGCCGCGGCGATGTCGGTGACGCCCCTGACGTCGGCCGGCTTGTCCGGATCGGATGGATCGGCCGCCAGCCGATCGCACAGCACGAGATCGGCCGACTGCGCGTGCGCCAGTGACGGCGCCAACGCCAGCGCAACCATGGCAAGTGCGAAACGTTGCAGCACATTCAGCATGACAAGCGAGGTTGCGTCGCCGCGCCGGCAAATTCAAGGCTCGAGCCCTGACTGCCGCAACACCGGAGCCACTTCGGGCGATGCCAGATATTTGAGCAGCGCATCGCCCGCTGCGGCCTTCGCCGACGACGCCATCCGGCCGGCGGTGAAGACGGCGGCGGTCTGCAATTCGCGCGGGATCGGGCCGACCACCTCGATATCAGCGACCTGCTTCAGTTCGCTGATCTGCTGCACGGCGAGATCGGCCTCGCCCGTGATCAGCCGTTCGGCGGTGAAGCCCGCGGTGACGGTCGCCCTGGCATTGATCTCGGCTGCAAGCCCCAGCCGCCGGATCAGCTCGGCGAAATAGATGCCGCTCGCGCCGATCTTCGAATAGGCGACCGATCGCGCCGAAAGCAGCGCTTTGCGAAGTGCTGCTTCGGTCGAGATATCGGGATGAGGCTGGCCTGCCTTCACGGCAAGGCCGACATACGAGCGCGCGAGATCGACCTTGCTCGCGGCAACCACCGCACCTTCGCCGACAAGCTCGTCCAGCCCCTCGCGGGTGAGGATCAGCACGTCGGCCTTCTCGCCCTCACGCAGGCGCTTCAGCAATCCGACCGTCGGCGCATAGTCCGCATCCAGTCTCGTGCCGGCCGCCGCCTGATATTGCCCCGCAAGCCTTTCGACCGCGCCTTTCAGCGCCAGCGTCGACAGCAGGCGAATGACATGCTCCATCGAGGGCTCCGGTTTACGCGCGGCGCATCAGCTTGAGCACGGCCGTGAGCCGCAGGCTGCGCTTGCCGGCGAGCGCGGTCGCGTCCAGCATCGCACTCTCCTCGTCGCAGGTGCCGGAAAAGCCGATGCCGACCTCATGGCCGCCGAACACCGTATTTTCGCCCTTGGCCGGCGTGTGCTCCTGGTTGAGGATCTGGCCCTTCCAGCGGCCGTTCTCGCTGGTGTAGCTGCCGATGTAATAGAAGAACGCGTCGCCGCCGAGGATGCGGCCATTATTGAGCAGCATCACACCGGTCAAGCCGCCCTCGACGCCGTCCAGCATCCTGAGATGAATCGAATAGAGACCGTTGACCGCACCGCCCTCGCCGACGCCGCCTGCGATCGGCAGCGGCAGCTCCTCGACCGGTGTCATCACCGACTGGAAGGGAACATCGGGCAGTTCCCTCAAGCGGCCTTGGAAACGGTACAAATTGCCATCCAGCCTGCCGCGCGCGAACAAGGTCGCGTCGTCCGTGCCGGCCATGGCCGGATAGTTGGGGTCAGGATTGTGGCGGACGGTGTTGACGACGATTGCGACCTCGTCGAGGCCCAGTTCCTCATAGGTCCCGATATGCGCGAAGGCGGAATTGCCGCCGAGCAGCTTGCCATCGCGCGCATACAGCACGCTGCGGCCGACCGCCTCGCCGAGCTGAAATCTGACCGTATAGAATCCCTCCAACAACGCGCTCGTCCCCGGCATGCTGCAATGCGCCATCTAGTCTAGCGCGCTTCATAACGCCGGGAAAAGCCAACGATACGCATGTCATAAAACAATGACCCGCCGGAGCGGCAAGGCTCCGGCGGGTCATAGGCTGCGGCCGGGTGGCCCTCCACCCCGGCCGTGTGGCTCTTCAGGCGGCCGCCTTGGCGCCGGTCGGTACCGCGGAGATCGTCTTCAGGATCTGGGACGCGATCTGGTAGGGGTCGCCTTGCGAGTTCGGGCGGCGGTCTTCCAGATAGCCCTTGTAGCCATTGTTGACGAAAGAGTGCGGCACGCGGATCGAAGCGCCGCGGTCGGCCACGCCATAGCTGAACTTGTTCCAGGGCGCGGTCTCGTGCTTGCCGGTCAGGCGCTTGTCGTTGTCCGGTCCGTAGACCGCGATGTGGTCCATGATGTTGTTCTCGAACGCACCCATCAGCGCCTCGAAGTATTCCTTGCCGCCGACTTCGCGCATGTACTTGGTCGAGAAGTTGGCATGCATGCCGGAGCCGTTCCAGTCGGTGTCGCCGAGCGGCTTGCAATGGAATTCGATATCGACGCCATACTTCTCGGTGAGACGCAGCATCAGATAACGCGCCATCCACATCTGGTCAGCGGCGGTCTTGGAGCCCTTGCCGAAGATCTGAAATTCCCACTGGCCCTTCGCGACTTCCGCGTTGATGCCTTCGTGGTTGATGCCGGCATGGAGGCAAAGGTCGAGATGCTCTTCCACCATCTTGCGGGCGATGTCGCCGACATTCGAGTAGCCGACGCCCGTGTAATACGGACCCTGCGGCGCCGGATAACCGGCGGTCGGGAAGCCGAGCGGACGGCCGTCCTTGTAGAAGAAATATTCCTGCTCGAAGCCGAACCACGCACCCTCGTCGTCCAGGATGGTCGCGCGCTTGTTGGTAGAGTGCGGCGTCTTGCCGTCGGGCATCATGACTTCGCACATCACCAGCACGCCGTTGGTGCGCGCACCGTCGGGATAGACCGCGACGGGCTTGAGCACGCAGTCGGAGCTGTGGCCTTCGGCCTGCATGGTCGAGGAGCCGTCGAACCCCCACAGCGGAAGCTGTTCGAGCGTCGGAAAAGACGCAAATTCCTTGATCTGGGTTTTGCCGCGCAAATTCGGCGTCGGCGTATATCCGTCGAGCCAGATATACTCGAGCTTGTACTTCGTCATTGAGCCTCTCTGTTGATCGTCTTTCTTAGGTGGAGAGACCGAACAACCGATTCCCCACCGCATACCCGGCTAAATCAGCCAACCGTCATAAAGCATTTCGCGTGCCAATCGCTGCAATGCGGGACGCCAGGCACGGGGTGAAAAACTCCCGTGGACAGCTCGCCGACAGACCGTCTTGAGGTGCGGCATAGCAGCGCGGTTGACGGCTCCAAACGGCATCGAAACGACAGCGATATTGTCGGATTCCCGCTCGATTTGGCGGCAGCCGTCTCGCCCGCTTCCTCACGCGATTAATCCCGCGCCAGCCGCGGCGGACGCGCGATCGGGTCGCCAGCCACACCTGGCAACCTTTGCATCCGCCCGAGCGTTAGCCAGATGGAACCTGCCCCACCAAAGGCAATAGCAGAAATGCCCGCCAAATATGCAGAAAGTGATTTTGTTTTAATCACATTGCATCTGCGGGGGCACGAACGATATCGGGTTTAGTAACCACACAAGAACGAGTCGGGCGCACCATCAAGATGCGTCACGGCTCAAGGAGCTGCCGATGAATACGAGTTTCAACCACGGGTCCGCCCAGATCTATCAATTCCCGGCCGGGGGCCGCGCGGCTCTCGGCGGCCGCCGCTACGGCGAGGCCAAACCGGCCATCGACCAGAATATCCCCCGCGTGAACGAGGCCATCTGCAGCGGCAGCTGGTATCACGAAGCGGCGATCCAGGAAGAGAAGTCGAAATGGGATCGCTGATGCCGGTCCACCGCTTGAGGGCAGCGCGTCTCTGCCGTGAAGTCTGAAAAGGGTCGAAACGAAATCGTTTCGGCCCTTTTCGTCAGTTCGCTCCTACAGGACCTCGCACGCCGTTTCCGGCCGCTTCGGCCGCTTGATCGTGGTGCGGCCCGACCCTGGTCACCTTCAAGGTGACGCCACCCGCCGAATAGCGCGTGCCAGACAGCGCCACCCGCTTCGGCAGCATCACCGACCCGCCGTCGATCTGGAGATAGGCGCGCGAATCGTAGGGATAGAAGCCCACGATGAACTCGGTGCCGTCGGCGCAATGATAGTTGCGGAACGTCGTCGTCTGCGCAAAGACCGGCGTCAGCCCCGCCAGAAATGCGGCCGTCGCCGCCGTCGCAGCAATAATCCTGTACCGATTCATGCTCGTCCCCCTGCAAAACCAGTAGAGCAAAGCGGAACCCGGCTGCCAACCGCACCGAGGTCATTTCTCTGCCGCACAGGATCGTTTAAACTCTCCCGATGACAGACCTCCCTCCCCGTCACCTCAATCTCCAGGGCGCCAGCAATTTTCGCGACCTTGGCGGCTATTCGACTGGCGACGGCCACACGGTGCGCTGGCGGCAGCTGTTCCGCTCCAACCATCTCGGCCACCTCACACAAGACGACGTCAAGGTGGTGCGCGACCTCGGTGTCAAGCACGCCTTCGATTTTCGCGGGGTGGACGAGCGCACTGCCGCGGCCTGCGTGATCGAGGAGATCAACGTGCATTCGCTGCCGATCGAACCGACGGTCGTGGCAGCCTTGCGGGCAAAGCTTCAGGCGCGTGCGCTGTCGTCCGGCGATGCGCTCGAGATCATGCGCGAATCCTATCGCGGCTATGTCCGGCTCAACACGCACAGTTTCCGCGAGATGTTTGGCCATCTGCTGGAAGACAGCGCGCCTTCGGTGATCCATTGCACCGCGGGCAAGGACCGCACCGGCTTTGCCTGTGCGCTGGTGCTGCACGCACTCGGCGTCCCGGAAAAAGTGATTGGCGAGGATTATCTCCTCACCAACCGCTTCTATCGCCGCGATCCCAACTCCGCGCCTGACCTGCCCACCGATGTCCGGCAGGCGATCGGATCAGTTGAAACCTCGTTCCTCGCGGCCGGCTTCGATGCGGTCAACGCCCAGTATGGCAATCTCGAAGGCTATTTCCGGGATGGCCTCGGCCTCGGCACGAGCGAGCGCACCGAACTCAAGAAGCGCTTGCTCCAATCCTAGAGCCGCGGGTCGACCAGGCCGCGAGTTGCTCATGGCGATTGTCGATCATTTCGCGGGTCACCCAATGCTCGCCGCCGAGCCTGGCGAGCACCGCGCCGTCGTCGAGACGGTTCAGGACGTTCTCGATGCTGTCCGGTGGCAGGTTGCGCCCCGGCGGCAGTCCGCTCGGGGTTCGCCAGCCAAAAGCAAATTTCCTCGAGCGCGACGTGATGTGGTGTCGGCGAAGACACGAACGGCATCCCTGCCCTCGCGGGGATGACCCATCCCGCTCCAGCCGACCGGGCGCGACAAGCGCAAAACGTGGTTGAGCTTTGGTTTAGGCGGCGGCTTCCATCTCGGCATCGAGGTCGGCGATGACCTCCTCGAATGCCTGGATTGCCTGCTGGATCGCGGCGATCTGCATCAGCTCCCAGCCCGTGACCGGGCCCGCGCGATTTTGCAGGGCGACGACCAGGTCGCGCCGTTGCTCCTTGAGCTGAACGAGCGGTAAACCATGGTCAGGCAGAATTCTCATCATTAGTCCAACCCCTTTGATGTCCAGGGGCAACCCTAGCGGTTTTGCGCTGCGATCCGCTTACGGAACTCCCGAAAATTTTATGTAACCGCGACCGGAGTAATACGGGGCCGCACCCCCGGCACCGGGCCGACGGCTGCGCCGATGGCAACATCGAGCGCGGTCGTAATGCATCGGGTAGCCCATTCACTGGTGTGAAGATTGGGAAAGACGCCGTCGTCCATTTCGGCGAGCGGCACACCATCCTGGACCCAGCGCTTCATCAGCGCCCAGCGTTGAAACACATCGACTCCTGCCCTTGCCGCAACACCCATGATCCGCGCCTCGATATCATCGGCTAACGGAGGCCGTCCTGGACTCTCCGGTGGATCATTCTTGCTCTTGTCCACGATGGCCTTGGTGTATTGCAGGTCCATCAGGATCACATCCATGGGCAAGGTGGCCAGCCAGGAGAGCCCCACGGCGATGGCGTCTTCCACATCATCAAAACTATAGTCGCTTTTGCGAAAGACCGCATTGGTGCCGACCTGCCAGATCACGAGTGTCGGCGCATCCGCCAGTATGTCGTTTTCGAAGCGCGACAGCTCTTCAGGCGATTCCTGGCCACTAAGGCCACGGTTGACGACGTCGATCATTCGCCCGTAGTACCGGCTTCTCAAGGCGAGCTCGAGCCGGTGCGGAAACGGCACGACATTGTTCGCGCCTGCCGTCGAGGAGGAACCTATCGCGACGACCTTGATCTTGCGTTGTCGCTTGAGCGCTTCTGTTAGATGCGGCAGCGCATGTCCGAAATGAACGAGATCGGGATACGGGGTGCAGGTCTTCGGCGCGTCTGTCATGTGAACCATCCCTGCGCTGCTATCTGACGTTGCAGGCACATTTCTGCCGCCAAACGCGCGGCCATTGCAAGTCATTTTCTTCTGGCGCTAGTGTGAACTGGCTCTCTTGCCGCGGAGAATTTCTCATGAACGGAAAGGTCCTTGTCATCACCGGCGCACTGGGCGCGCTGGGCAAGGTGGTCGCTGAAACCGCGGTCAAGCGCGGCGCGCGCGTGGCGGGCGTCGACCATGCGCCGTCGCAGGCAGCGGCGACGCCGGAGACGATCGAGCTGGGCGGCGTCGATCTCTCCGACGCCGCGCAGGCGAAGAAAGCGATCGACGTGGCGGCCGCACATTTCGGCAAGATCGATGCGCTCGTCAACATTGCCGGCGGCTTCACCTACGAAACCGTGGCCGAAGGCGACATCAAGAGCTGGCAGCGCATGTATGCGCTGAACGTGCTGACCGCGCTGAACACTTCGCGGGCGGCGATCCCGCATTTGCACGCGTCCCCTGCGGGACGCATCGTCAATATCGGCGCCATGGGCGCGCTGCAGGCGGGCTCCGGCATGGGCCCCTATGCCGCCTCGAAGGCGGGTGTCCATCGCCTCACCGAGGCGCTCGCCGCCGAACACAAGGGCAAGATCACCGTCAACGCGGTGCTGCCCTCGACCATCGACACATCAGCCAACCGCAGCAGCATGCCGAAGGCGGATTTTTCCAAATGGGTGACGCCGCAGGAACTGGCGGAGGTGATTCTGTTCCTCGTCAGCGATGCCGCCAGCGCCGTGACCGGCGCGCTGATCCCGGTAAGCGGCCGGGTGTAGGAATCGGGCAGTCGTTCATGATTGTTTCATCCTGCAAGCGCGCCTATCCCACAGGTAACGCCGGTCCGACTGCCTCCGATCAAATATCCCATCAGCGCGAGTCCAGACTAACCTGGAAACTGACGGATTGTCCGACCGTGAGACGTCCGGCTGAGAAGGATCGTTTTGCGACATCCTGCTTCTACTCCCTTGCTCGCAGCCGCCGCGGCACATCCGTTCCTTACAATATGGGCGGCCCGCATGCGGTTTCGACCAGTGATTTCGCGATCAGTCCGTCTGCCGAACGCTTCCGGATCGCGGGTCAATGCAAGTCGTCATGTCCGAGGCTGCTCGGAGTCTCAGCGTGTGCGTCGATGATCTGCTTCCATTCTGATTCACGGCGTCGACCGATAATAGTCGAAATAGGCGTCGCCGCCGCGGATGCGGCCGTCATGCAGCATCATCACGCCGCTATTGCCGCCGTCGATGCCGTCGAGCATCCGGATATGAATCGAGTAAAGGCCATTCCCGATGCCGTTGGCGGCGACGTGACCTGCGGGCTGCGCATCGGCATCGCTGATGGGAGTGAGGATGCTCTCGAAAACGACCCCCGGCAGCGCCGGCGTACCACCGCGGGAATGCAGCTCCTCGCCCTTCCATTGAGTGCGGAACGTCATGCTGACGTTGTCGACCGGATACATCGGCGCGTAGTTCGGGTCGCGGTTGTGGCGCGACATCATCATTTCCGAAAGGATCTCGTCGCCCTCGACCCTGTATGTCCCGATGAAGGACGAGCCGGAATTGCCGCCGAACAGACGGCCGCCTTCGGTCGCGAACATCACGCCGCAGCCGGTGCCCGGGCCGTCGTGAACCAGAATTTGTAGAGCCCCTTGAGCCGCTTCACGTCCCGATTGCCTTCATGCCAAACAGGCAAGTCCCGCCGGATCGCCGATCCAGCGGAGGTTCCCCTCCAATGTCCTTTTGACCTTGTCCGAAGGCCAGATTACCTCCTTCGGCACGCCCCGATCAAACGCTTTGCGGAAATTCCGCTAGAATCCCGAGACTAGTCGTGGCCCCGGCCGCCACCCGAATTGGTGCCCCTTGGAAACCGCGCTTTATTTGCCCGTCAAACGCTTCCTCGAAAAGCTCGGCTTCGCCGTCAAGGGCGAGATCGGCGGCTGCGACCTCGTGGCGTTGAGCGGCAGCGATCCGCCGATCGTGGTGATCGGCGAGCTGAAACTGTCGTTCAATCTCGAGCTCGTCCTGCAGGCCGTCGATCGCGCCGGCGCCGCGGACGAGATCTGGCTCGCGGCCAGAATGTCGCTCAAGGGCAAGGGCCGCGAGAGCGATGCCCGCTATCGCAATCTCTGCCGCAGGCTCGGCTTCGGCATGCTCGGCGTCACCGCCCGCGGCGACGTGGAAGTGCTGGTCAAACCGCCGACCGCGGCGCCGCGCCGCGATCCCAGGAAGCGCTCGCGGCTGGTTGCCGAGCACCGGCGACGGATCGGCGATCCCGCGATGGGCGGATCGACCCGCGCGCCGATCATGACCGCGTACCGTCAGCAGGCGCTGGCCTGCGCTTCCGCATTGTCGGCCGGACCGCAGAAGGTGCGGGATTTGCGCAAGGACTTTCCCGACGCCGGCAAGATCCTGCTGCACAATGTCTATGGCTGGTTCGACCGCGCCGAACGCGGTGTCTATGAGCTGACGGATGCGGGCCGCGCCGCGCTGAAGCGCTGGCCGCAGCAGCCGGTGGAACAGGCGGCGTCGTGAAAATGTTGGAGATCGGGCTATGATCCTGGTGACCGGCAGCGTGACAGCCCGACCCGAGACGTTTGGTGAGATACGCGAGCTCAGCCTCGAACACGTACATCGCTCGCGCACCGAGGCCGGATGCATCTCGCACGCCGTGCATGTCGATTGCGAGAACCCGCTGCGGCTGGTTTTCATCGAGCAATGGGCCGATCGCGCGGCGCTCGCGGCGCATTTCGCGGTCCCGGCCTCACGCAACTTCGTCCGCGCCCTGCATCCGCTCGCGGCCGGCGCGCCCGACATCCAGATTTACGACGCGAGCAAGTTGGAAGGCCTGTGAATATCGGCAGTGCATAGCTGACCTGCCATATCAATTTCATATTGCAATGCAACAAGACGCCCCCTAGGTATCCCGGACCTAACGAGAGGCTCCCATGAGCGAAGACTGGAATACCAAGTATGGACCGCGGCGCGTCCGGCGTGATCCGCCGACGCTGGATGAGGCGATTTTCGCGGCCATCGGCATCACCGACGATCACGAGCAGCAGGCCGAGATCGCGGCGTCGCTCATGGGCATGCCCTACGAGACCGTTCTGGCCGAAGTGAAGAAGCAGAGCCGCGCCAACGCGCGTGCGTCCACCCGCGTGATCGCGGGCGAGCAAGGCGCGCAGCGCTCGATCGTGGTCGAGCGCCGCGTCGTGCGCCGGTTTGGCAACGACAAACGCACCGGCACCTGACGGCCCTTCTCTTTCAATCCTTGTTGGATTTTTAACGGCGCGCGCGCCTTAAGCCGCGCGGCCGTTCTCGTACATTTTGGCGAACAGCTTCCAGCAGGCGCGATTGAAGCCCACCACCGCGCGCGCCGCATTGAACGGCGCGTCGATGAGCCTTGCGAGTTCCACCTCAGGCTGCGGCGTCAGGTCGATCGTGCCAGTGGATTCGCCGTGGCGAAAATCCAGATGCGCGCCGAACTTGCTGGCGAGCGCCCGCATCGCCGCGTTGTCAGCGCCCGTGGTCACGCGCAGCGTGCGGTAGCCCTTCCAGCGAGCTTCCGAGATCAGCCGCCGGAACAGGATGCTGCCGACGCCCTGGCGACGTACGCATTTCTCGACCGAAAACGCGATCTCCGGCAGCCCGTCCCCGGACTGCTCCGGCGGGTGCAATTCGGCCGCGCCGCGGACGATGCCGTTTTCCATGTAGGCCACGATGACGGTGCCGTCGTCGGCGCATCGCTTGGCATAGCGCTCGATGAAACTGTCATCGAGGTAGCCGTGAAAGCGATCATGGCGGCTTTCCGGATCGAGCCGCAGCAGGTGATCGCGCAACAGCGGTAATTCTTCCTGCTGGCTCAGGGTGCGCACGTAGCCAAAACCCGGCCGCGGACGGAAGGTATCTGCATCTAGCACGTCAATTCTCCTCTCAGAATGCCCTCGAGGAGGCGTCGAATCCCTAGGCCTTAGATATTGTGCAATGCAGCACGATATACAAGGCCGGTGTTTTACTGTTCACAACCAATTGGTTAACCGTGAACGAACGTCATAGGACCATTTGGGTTTGCGTGACGATCGCGACCAGCTTGCCGTCCTCGGTTTCGACCCGGGTGGTCCAGACCTGGGTACGGCGGCCGCGATGCACGGGGATAGCGGTCGCAGTTACCGTCGCCCCCTCCTTCGCCCCGCCGATGAAATTGGTCTTGCTCTCGAGCGTGGTGGTGCCCTTGGCATCCTCCGGCAGGTTGATCACGGTTGCAGCCGCTCCGACCGAATCCGCAAACGCCATGATGGCGCCGCCATGGATGGTGTTGCGGAGTGTGCAGAGTTCCGGCCGCACCACCATCTTCGCGACCACACGGTCCCTGTCGGCTTCGACAAAGGTCACGCCCTTCAACTCCGCAAACGGCATCTTCATCGACTGGATTCGTTCAAGCGGCGTCATCGGCCCTCCCGGCGTTCTCTAAGCGCTTCTCAAACGGCAGAATGGAATGGCCGGGTAAACGAGGCAATGACCTCCGAGGTTATGGCCGCACGGCCGGGGATGCGCCTACATCTTCTCCACCCCGCACCATTCCGCGACGAACAGCGCGGTCGCCTTCGTCGACATCCGCAGCGATTCCAGATCGACATATTCGTTGAAGCCGTGCATGGCCGCACCACTCGCGCCGAAACACAGGCTCGGGATGTCATAGTTCAGTCCGTAGAAGCGCGTGTCGGTCAGCGCGGTGAACGCGCGGTCCGGCACTACCCCGCCGTAGACGGCGCTGAACGCCCTGGCGAAGGCGGCCTCGGGCTCCGCCGAGTTCGCGAGTTCATAGCCTTCCGACAGGAAGCCGGACCATTGGACCTCGGGCGGATTGTTGGAGAGGAAGCGGTGATCGCGCGCCGCCGCGGAGACGCAAGCCAAAATCTCCTTCTGGCAGTCGGCGACCGACCAGCCGGGCAGCACTGCGATGCGGCAATCGACGTCGCACCAGGCCGGCACGCTGGAAGCCCAGTCGCCGCCCTTGATGATGCCGGGATTGAAATTGATCGGATGCGTCACGGTCTTGAAATGGCGGTCGGCCCTGGCGCGCTCGTTCCATTCGATCTCGAGCTTTTCCAGCGCATGGATCAGATGATACGCCGCCATGATCGCGTTCGAGCCGGCGCCGGCCTCGAACACATGCACCGGGAAGCCGCGCACCTTCAACCGGAACCAGATCACGCCGACCTGCGAACGGATCATATGCCCGCCGGTCGGCTCGGGGATGAAGCAGGCGTCTGCGCGATAGCCGCGCTGCAGCGTGGAGAGCGCGCCGACACCGGTGCTCTCCTCTTCTATCACGGACTGGAAATGAATCCGCGCGG
The DNA here is from genome assembly GCA_963831505.1 of uncultured Alphaproteobacteria bacterium. Classification (GTDB taxonomy): domain Bacteria; phylum Pseudomonadota; class Alphaproteobacteria; order Rhizobiales; family Xanthobacteraceae; genus Bradyrhizobium. Next base: position 184,074 of record CAWHQY010000013.1, read on the forward strand.
TCGGCTTCAGGCCGGCATTCTTGATCGCATCGAGCGCGTAGAGCGCGCCGATGGTGCCCGATTTCATGTCGCAGGCGCCGCGGCCGTACATGCGGCCATCCTTGATCGTGGGCGTGAACGGCGGCGTCTCCCACATGTCGAGCGGGCCGGCCGGCACGACATCGCAGTGCCCCTGCAGGATCAGCGACTTTCCGGCATTGTTTGACGGCCGATAGGTGCCGACCACGGTGCGCGCCTTCGAGAAGTCATGCTCGATCGGGCCATAACCACGCAAACCCTTGAGATCATCGAGATCGATATGCCAGTCGTCGACCTCATAGCCGCGTTCGCGCAGGAGGTCGCCAATCATGTCCTGGCACGGCCCCTCCGCGCCGCGGGTCGAGGGGATCGCGACAAGATCGCGCGTGGCGGCAAGTTGGGCCTCGAAGCCGACATCGACAGCCTCGAGGATTTTCTTGGTGTCGTTCGCATGCATGGTCGTGATGTTCCTGTTCCGCACCGATCAAATCATACTTCGAACCCGATTTGCAGGCGCCTTTACCTTTCAGAATCGGACGCGGATCCCTACAGTCGCGCCGATGATGGCCTCACGGATCGTCCCCTGCTGCTGCTTTTTGTTGCTCGGCGCCTCGACGGCCGCGCTCGCGATGAACGATCAGGTGGCGCGCGAGCAGGACATCGTGGGGCTCAGGCTCGGGCAAAGGGTGCTGGTCGATGACGGCAGTTGCGCAGCCGGCCAGGTCAAGGAAGTGTCGGGCGCGAGGATGACGCCGACCGGCGTCCTGCCGTCGCGACGATGCATTCCGCGCTCGGGACCGAAGAAGAAATAGCGCGGGGCGAATGCGGCGTTACCAGCTGCCATAACGCGTGACATGGCTGCATCAGAGCGCATCACGCTCGCGATACCGACAACAGACTTCGCCATCATGTGCAAGATGAAGCGGTGGCGAGGCAGAAGACATCGCCGCGGCAGCTAAGATCATGCGCAAACAAGAATCTAAAGCGCGATGACGGTTCAGCCTGATCTCATCGCGCGCTAGCCGTTCAGTGATGAGGAAAAGGAGCGCAGCGCCTACTTCGCCGGCTCGAACATGCATTGCAGCGTGGGCTTGGCGATCTTGGTGAAGGTCGGGCCGATCTCCGGTTGCTTCGACACCGGCACCCAGTCGTTCTCGATGGTCGGCACGCCGGTCTCGCTGATGCCGCGCAACAGCGCGACGCGAAGGTCGTTGTCTTCGACTACCGCGGCGGCGTGATCATGCAGGCAACCGCACACCTCTTCCGGATGTGCCCAGCGGCCGAGCATGTGGGGGGCGCACTGGCGTACGAATTCGCCGCGCGGATCGGAGAGATGCATCGCCGCGCGGATCTGAAGCGACGCTTGAGCGTGCGCTGATTGGCTCAGTGCAACGACTGCGACGAAGGCGGCTGCGCAAATACGAAGGGACATGATGGCCTTACAGGCAACTTTCTCTGATTGCTTTAGTCGCGTCTTCAGCGCGCGGCAACGACGATGGCATGGGGCGTGACAACCGGTGAGCCATTGTAGGAGAAGGTGCCGATCCCCGGCATCCCCGTTTCAGCGGAACCAGCCATCGAAGAACCGGCCAATACGAAGGCAAAGGCGACAATGAAGCTGATGGTCCGCATTTGACTGTCTCCGATTGTCCTTGTGGCGCTTGGCGCCTCTTTGTTGCGCTCTGATAACCATCAGGCGTTTCCGGAGTTCTGCGCGAAAAGCCCAAAATGGTTTCGTTGCCGGGAGATTTGTTTCGTCGCAGCTCACCCGACGACATATTTCTCGCCGATTTAAGCAATTTCAATGACTTGCCACCGCATTCGACGGCCTCGGCCTCGGCCATCGGCGTTGAGCGGCGCGCAGCGGGCTCGTTATGACGGCCGCATAACGCGTCAGGGGGCTGCTTTTTTAACTTTTCTCTGGTGGAAAGCCCGCACCCACGCCCGGACAAGGGTGAACCCCCGCCGCTCAGTGGCCGACTTACGGCAAACGCGCAACTTTTGGGAAAGCCGCGTGTTGTATTTCAGCTCAACCGCGTTGTCTTTCACCTCAACAAAGGATGGCAGTCATGGACGATGGCCGCATCGTTGTTGGAAAGAGTCCCTCCATCCGAAAATCCGAGCCAGTAAACCCCGAGAATCTCGCCAAACGCGCCGGCGCATCCACCCCGGCGGAATCGATCCCGCTCAAGGAAGAGCGCCGTTGTGGTGCGATGTCCCAACAGCGCGGCGACAGCGGCGGAATGTCGACGCCGCAGAAATTCTTGCGGCTGACCGGCTACCGCGATCCCAAGGTGCGCCGGCCCGGCGGGAACTGAACCCTATTGAACGAAATCGCCGCACTTCTGGACCGCCGGTTCCGACGCGCCCCAAGGCATGATCGGCACCGTCGAGGTCGAATTCTTCGGCGAACCATCGATCAGCTTGTCGGAATAGACCATGTAGACCAGCGTGTTGCGCTTGGCGTCGCAACCGCGGACGATCTGCATCTTCTTGAAGAAGAGCGAACGGCGCTGACGGAACATGTCGTCGCCCTGCACCATCTTGTCCTTGAAGCGGATCGGACCGATCTGGCGGCAGGCCAGCGAGATATCCGAAACCTGTTCCGACAACCCGAGCCACCCGGCGTAGCCGCCCTTTTCCGGCACGGTGAAATGGCAGGCGATGCCTTCGACTTCGGGGTCATCGACCCCATATGTGGCGAGCTTGTCGTTCGGGCTGAGCAGCTTGAACACGGTCGAGCGGCGAAAGATCAAATCTGGTTCATCGGCGGCAAAGGCCGGCGGCGCAGATGTCCACAAGAGCCACGCGAAGAACACGAAAAAGGCGGTCTTACGCCGCGCGTCACGAAGCCTTACGGCTTGGGATGTCATGGAAATCTCCGTTGGCCAGCGAGTTGCCATGTAGGGGCGCCAACGGGTCGTGGGAAGGCCACCGGCAAGCTATTGTCCTTTAACGAGATGTGAGGCTTTTTTGCTACGCTTAGGGCCAAAACCAATGGAATCAGAGGCGTTACGCTGGTTAACGCGCTTCGCGTCTGCGAAACTGAAGAAAACCGAATGACCGAGGATTCCAAGATGAAATGCGCGAATGCGCTTCGCTCTTCCGTTGCCGTTGGAGCGCTTTTGCGCGTCGCTGCCCTGGGTACCGTTCTTGCCATCGCGGCCGCCGCTCCGGCCGACGCGCAACTCTACTACCGCGATGCCGAGCCCGGTTACTACAACCAGCAACAGTTCGCTCCGCCGCCGCCACCGCGGCGGCAACAGCGCGCGCGCAAGCCTTCGAAGAAGGAAATCATCAAGGACACCGCCGTCCACCCGCAGATGCCGCTGATCATCAACGTCTCGATCGCCAAGCAGCGGGTCAGGATCTACGACGCCAACGGCCTGTTCGCGGAAGGCCCCGTGTCGACCGGCATGCCGGGTCACGGCACTCCGATGGGCGTGTTCAGCGTGATCCAGAAGGATCGCTACCACCATTCGAACATCTATAGCGGCGCGCCGATGCCCTACATGCAGCGCATCACCTGGGGCGGTGTCGCGCTGCACGCCGGGGTGCTGCCGGGATATCCGGCCTCGCATGGCTGCATCCGCATGCCCGAATCCTTCGCGGTGAAGATGTGGGGCTGGACCAAGATGGGTGCACGCGTGATCGTCTCGCCCGGCGAATTGTCGCCCGCGAGGTTCGAGCACGCGCTGTTGCCGGCCATGAAGGTTTTGCCGCAGCCGCAGGTTTCGGAGCAGGTGCCCGATGCGCCGCTGGCCCCGAAGGCCGACAAGGGCGCGTCGGATATCAAGCCCATCGAGGCCAAGCTCGAACTGCGCTCAACCGTCGGCCACGGCGACGAAGCGCCGCCGCGCGATCAGACCCGCACCGCCGACGCCAGCGGCAATGGGCAGACCAACAAGGCCACCATGTCGGATGCCTCGCCTGCCCGCGAGGCCGTGGCCGGGACCAACGAGACGAAGGCGGACAGCGCCAAGCCGGATGACGCCAAAGCCGACACGGCAAAGGATGAAAGCGCGCCGTCGCGTGCGACCGGCACCGTCGGCCAGGACGTGGCAGAAGCCGGCGATGCCGCGAAGAACAATGCCGCCGCAACATCCGGGCGGGCCGATGTCGCGGGTGCCGCAACGCCTGCCGACAAGCCCGCGGCTTCGGACAAGCCGGCCGACGTCGCCGCCGCGCCCGAGAGCAAGCCGAATCCGGCGGAAGCCGCCGCCATATCCGAAACGGCCAAATCCGAGCCGGTGAAGACTGAAACACCAAAGCTGGATACGGCCAGGACGGACAAGCCTGCCGAGGCGGTCAAGCCGGCCAATGGCGCTGACGCGGACGCCAAGAAGGATCAGACTCGCCTCAGCGGCAGCGACAAGCCGCCGAAGCCGGACGCCAGGCGCCGCGAGGGCCAGCTCGCGGTTTTCATCAGCCGCAAGGATTCCAAGCTCTATGTCCGGCAGAACTTTGCGCCGGCATGGGCAATCCCGGTGACGATCGCGCCGAGCGACCGTCCGCTCGGCACTCACGTTTTCACCGCCGTGGTCGACAAGGCCGATTCCAATCTCCTGCATTGGTCGGTCGTGTCAGTGCCGATGTCGGCACGTGCCGCGATGCGCGACAGCGACGAGCCCCGTCACTCCCGGCGGAAGGGCAAGCAGGCGCCTGTGGCCGAGGCCAGGCCCGCGCCGCTGCCGGACAGCCCGGCGGAAGCGCTCGACCGCATCACGATTCCGGCCGACGCGATCGCGCGCATCAGCGAGGCGATGGCCTCCGGCGGGTCTGTCATCGTCTCCGATCAGGGCATCAACCAGGGCGAAACCGGCGAATATACCGATTTCATCATCCGTACCTATTAGCCCCATTCTGATGTTGAAACGGTAGAGCGCGCTGACGCGGTCGCCTTACGCGGACTTGTCGGCTAAAAGCCGCCGCCATGGCACGAACCTCGGCCCCCGCCTCGCAGTCCGCCGCGCCGCGCGATGTCCTCGATCGCGTGACTTTTCTCGGCTGGTCGCGGAGCCTCGCCGCGATCGTCATCGGCCTCGCCGCGTCGTTCGTTCTGTTCGGCTATTTCGTGGTCTATTGGCGCAACGCCGACATGGACTTCATGGTGGTCTACAGCGCGCTCGCCATGAACGCCGGCCACCCGCAGCAATATACCGATCACACCGCCTACCTGACCATTCTGTCGGTCAAATCCTGGTTCGCGCTGTTGCACCATCTCGGTCTCCTCGACGCCTGGACCTTGCCGGCAATGCCGAAAGCCAGCGATGCCGCCGCGTTCGATCTCGCCATGACGCACGCCATCCGCGCCGGACGCGTCCTGGCGCTCCTGATCGCGACCGGAAGCGTGCTGATCTTCGCAGGCCTTTCCCGCCTGATTTTCCGCGACTGGCGGGTGGCGCTGGTGGCGACGATGGCCTTCGCACTCTCCGGCGGACTGGCCGTGCATTCGCGCATCCTTCGCAGCGAGCTGGTTGCCGCCTGCCCTGTCATCTTCGCGCTGATGATCCTGATCGCGATCGGCCGCCGGGCGCATGTCGCCCGGCCGCTCGGCATGGTGGTTGCGGCGGCGTTATGCATCGTGGGTCTCGAGAACAAGGTGCAGGCGATCCTCCTGATCGGCGCGCTGCCGCTCCTGATCCTGCCCTTCGGAAGCGCGGAAAGTCCGAGCGTGGCTTTCTGGAAAACCCCCGCGGGCTGGCTTGCCGCGGCCATCGCCGCGCTCGTCGCGGCGGCAGGCGCCTGGGCGGCGTGGCCGCTTGTGACCGCCGGCCTCGACCGCGCCCTGCTCGATGCCGCGCAATTCCATCCGCTCCTGTTCAACCGTTTCGGCGTCTACCAGACCGCACTGCTGGCGCTGATCGCGATCTGCATGATGGCCTATGCCGCGATCTGGCGGATCAGCCTCGCGGAGACCCTCGCCTCGATCCTTGCGGTCGCCGCTGGCGCCGCGATCGCGCTGCTCCTGCTCAAGGTCGACTACAACACCAGCAACGTGATCGCCGTCGCCAATCCCCTTGAGAAGATGCTGACCTTTGCCGATGCCGGCACGGCGAACGCTGCGAACGGCTCAAATCCGTTCGCCGTCGTGCTGCTGCTCGTTGACGGGCTCGCCTCCGTGCTCGCGCGCTACACCTTCGTGCTGCACTCCTCGCCGCGGCCGACAGTGTTCCTGGTCTGGCTGATCGTTCCCGGGATCGTCTCGGCGTGGCGGCACGGCGAGCGGCTGGCCGCGCTGCAGGCGCTGGTGCTGATGGCCGCTGCGATCGGGATCGATACGCTTGGCGTGCGGCGCGGGCTGAAGATCGAGTATTTCATCTTCACCGATCCCTTGATCATCCTCGCTGGCGCGATCCTGCTCGAACGGCTCGGCGAGTGGCGTTTCCACAAATGGGCGTTCCCGATCGCCGCCACGCTGCTCGGCCTGCATGTCGCGGTCGGCCAGGCCGAGCCGATCAAATACGCCTTCAAGCGCTCGGGCCAGGAATCGATCTGCGATTGGAATCGCTCCTATCTGCCGCTGATGCCGCTACCCTGGTGTCCCGCGTCCACGTAACGGCTTCTTGAGCGGTCGCATCCTGTGCCCTGCGCTATCATCACAGGGCATCGAGGGGGACGCCGCCATGATCGACCGCCGCACTTTGATCGCCAGCGCGCTTGCCGCGGCGGCAGCTCCGCTCCCCGCCCGTGCCGAGGGGCAGGCTGCGGTCAGCCGCATCACCGCCTATGCCTTTTCCTTTCCGGGACTGAACAGCGGCGACATACGTCTGGCGGAATACACCGGGCGGCCGTTGCTGGTGGTCAACACGGCATCGCTATGCGGCTACACGCCGCAATATGCGGGATTGCAGCAGATCTGGACCGAATTTCACGGCCGCGGCTTCGGCATGATCGGCGTTCCCTGCAACGATTTCGGCAGCCAGGAGCCCGGCGGCGCGGCCGAGATCGCCGAGACGGCGCAGCACCAATATGCCGTTACCTTCCCGATCGCGGCCAAGGCCGTCGTGACCGGCGCCGGCGCGCATCCCTTCTACAAATGGGCCGCGGAAGCCCGTCCGAAGGACGTGCCGAGGTGGAACTTCCACAAATACCTGATCGGCCGCGACGGCTATATCGCCGAAGTCTTCGCTTCCGCGGTCGAGCCGACCGACACCCGGATCAAGACGGCCATCGCGCGGGCGCTGGCGGACACGTAAGACACAGTTCCCGGAATTAACCGCAGTAGCCACAATCCTGTGGCTTTCCCGGGCGCCGTTGCCTTGGCGCGGCCCCTCCAACTAAGCTAGTATCCGGGCTTGTGGGAACGATCGCTCGGTTGATAGCGGCTCAGCCGCACGCAGGGCATTCACATCTGGGAAAATGAGATGCGTGTTGCAGCAGGATTGTTGGTCGCCGTTTCGCTATGCGCGCCCTCTATCGCCTGGTCGCAGGCCCAGAAAGCGGCACCTCCAGCTCCCGCCGCCGCACCTGCTCCAGCGCCCGCACCAACCGCCGCCGCGCCGACCCAGCCGCCGCAGCCCGCTCGCGCCGCCTGCAACAACCCGAACGCGCTTGGCGTCGGCCGCACCGTCGAGATCGACACGACAGGCGGCCCCGGTTTCGGCTTCGAGCATTTCAAGGAACTGGACTTCCTGAAGGATCACGAAGTGGTGCTCACCTTCGACGACGGTCCGTGGGTCGAGAACACGCCGGCGATCCTCAAGGCGCTGGCGGATGAATGCACCACCGGCATCTTCTTCGAAATCGGCAAGCACGCGACCTATTATCCTGAAATTGCCAAGCAGGTTTATGCGGCCGGCCATACCATCGGCACGCACACCTGGTCGCACGCCACCCTGGTCAACAAGAAGCTGACCGACGATCAGCGCAAGGAAGAGATCGAGAAGGGTTTCGGCGCCGTGAAATGGGCGCTCGGCGGCGTCTCGCCCTCGCCGTTCTTCCGCTTCCCGGCGCTGCAGCATCCGCCGGAGATGGTCACCTATCTCGGCCAGCGCAACATCGCGATCTTCTCCTGCGACCTCGACTCCTTCGATTTCAAGGCGCGCAACGCCAAGCAGGTCGTCGACGTCATCTTCAGGAAGCTGGACAAGCAGGGCAAGGGCATCATCCTGATGCACGACTTCCACAAGCACACCGCGGAAGCCCTGCCCGAAATACTGAAGCGGCTGAAGACCGAAGGCTACAAGGTCGTGGCGATGCGGGCGAAGGCGCCGGTGCAGACGCTGCCGCAATATGACGAGATGGTGCTCAAGGAAGCCAAGCTGCCGACGCTGAGCCAGCGTCCGGTTTCGAGCGTCGTCACCGACGTGACGCAGTAGACCGCGCCCGGCCGAACCCAAACCGTGCCGGCGTTCCGCATCGAAGGCTATGTCATCGTATCGGCCGACGGCATGCTGGCGAATGCCGAAAACGTCATGCCGGACGCATTGAAATTCGAGGGCGACAAGCAGTTCTTCACTGACGCCCTCGACCGCGCCGACCTGATCGTGCACGGCCGGCACTCCGGCGAAGGCCAGCCCAATTCACCGAAGCGCAAACGGGTCATCCTGACCCATGGCGTCGCGGCGCTTGCGCCCGACCCGGCAAACACCAGGGCGACCTTGTGGAATCCGTCCGGCGCATCGTTCGAGCAGGCCGCGGAATTCGCCGGTGTGAGCGCGGGCATGGTCGCCATCATCGGCGGCCCGGCCGTGTTCGGCCTGTTCATGGACCGCTACGACACGTTCTGGCTGTCGCTGGCGCCCCGGGTGAAGCTGCCCGGCGGCGAAGCCTGCTTTCCCGGGGTGCCGGAACACACACCGCAGGAAATCCTCGCCGCCCATGGCCTCAAGGCCGGCGAGCCGCAGATCCTCGATCCCGCCGATGAGGTCAGCGTCACGCCCTGGCGGCGCGCGGCCTAGGCCGATTGGCGGCTACACGTCGCCATAGGCGGCCTCGGCGATTCGCGGCCCCCTGCCATAACCGGCAAGGATGAACAGCGCGCCGATCAGCGACAGATTCTTCAGCGCGTCCACCAGCGTCTTGCCATTGTCGGGCGGCGTCTGGTTCCAGAAATCGTGGAAGTAGAAGGTCACCAGCGCGATGAAGATGATCATCAGGATGGCGAAGAAGCGCACGCCGAAATTCAGCGCGATCATGAGGCCGGCGATGATTTCGAACGCGCCGGATGCGATCGCGAGCACCTGCGGGAAGGCCATTCCGGCCGCCGTTTCCAGTTGCGCCGTATAGGGCGCGATCATCGCTGGAATGACGACCTTGGCGGCGATGGCGTCGGCGGTCGCCTGGATGCCGAAGAGCTTTGTCGCCCCCGAATAGATGAAGAGCACGGCGAACAGAACTCGCCCGAAGATTATGAATGCTGGCATTGGTCGGCCTCACCGAAAGCTTTAGGGGCAGAGTCGCAGCGCGGGCGGATTATGGAGGGTCCGCCTGCCCTTTTCAAACGCTCAAATAGCAACGCACGGCCCTTCTCGCGGGAACCAAAATGAACACAATCGTCCGAGGCGTGATTCGGACCCGAAGTCATCGCGCTCTAGGTGAACAGGCTCGGCTGCTGGCGGGTGGCGCGCTCCTGGGCTTCCACGGCCGCCACCGCCGTCATGTTCAGGATGCCGCGCGCCGTCACCGAGGGGGTGAGGATATGCGCGGGCCGCGCCGGGCCGATCAGGATCGGCCCCACCGGAATGGCGTCGGCCAGCACCTTGATCATCTGATAGGCCACGTTGGCGGCATCGAGGTTCGGCATCATCAGGATGTTCGCTTCGCCCGAAAGGTCCGAATGCGGCAGGATCATCTTTCGCGTCGCTTCGGACAGCGCGGTGTCGCCCTGCATTTCGCCGTCGGCTTCGAGCTCCGGATGATGCCGCTTCAACAGCATCGTGGCGTGCCGCATCTTGCGCGAGGAGTCGGTGTCGTAGCTGCCGAAATCGGAATGCGACAGGAACGCGATCCTGGGCTTGAGGTTGAAGCGCTGCACGTGCTTGGCGGCCAACGCCGCCACTTCGCAGAGCTCGTCCGCGCTCGGATTGGAGCGCACCTCGGTATCGGCGATGAAATAGGCGCCCTTGCTGGTGATCATCAGCGCCAGCGCCGCGAAGTCGCTGACCTCAGGCAAATGGCCGATGATGTCGCGCACATGGCGCAGATGGCTCATGTAGCGGCCCTCGACGCCGCAGATCATCGCATCCGCCTCGCCGCGGATCACGGCAAGCGCTGCGATCACGGTGTTGTTGGTGCGGACCACCGTGCGCGCCGCATCCGGCGTGACGCCGCGCCGGCCGGCGACGTCGATATAGGATTGCACATAGGAACGGTAGCGCGGATCGTCCTCGGGATTGATGAGGTCGAAATCGCGCCCGGCTTTGACGCCGAGGCCGAACCGCTTGATCCGCGCCTCCACCACCGACGGGCGGCCGACCAGGATCGGCTTTGCGAGCTGCTCCTCCAGCACGACCTGGATCGCGCGCAAGACGCGCTCGTCCTCTCCCTCGGCATAGATGACGCGCATCGGCTGCGTCTTTGCCTTCGCGAAGACGGGCTTCATCACCAGGCCGGAGCGGAAGGCGAAGCGTTCCAGGAGCGCGGTGTATTCGTCGAAATTCTTGATCGGGCGTGTGGCGACCCCTGAGTCCATGGCCGCTTTCGCCACCGCAGGTGCGATGCGTTGAATAAGTCTGGGATCAAAGGGACTCGGGATCAGCGAGCCCGGTCCAAAACCCTGCGCCTCGCCGCTGTCGAAGCCGCGCGCCACCACGTCCGACGGCGGATCGCGCGCCAATTGCGCGATGGCGTCGACGGCGGCGTGTTTCATCTCCTCGTTGATGGCGGTGGCGCCGACATCGAGCGCGCCGCGGAAGATGAAGGGGAAGCACAGGACGTTGTTGACCTGGTTCGGGAAGTCGGAGCGGCCGGTGCAGATCATGGCGTCGGGCCGTGCCGCGCGCGCCTCGTCCGGCATGATTTCCGGGTCCGGATTGGCGAGCGCCATCACCAGCGGCTTGTCGCCCATCTGCTTGACCATGTCCTGGGTCAGGACGCGCGGCGCCGACAGCCCGAGGAAGATGTCGGCGCCGCCGATGACGTCGGCGAGCTTGCGCTTGTCGGTCTTCTGCGCGTAGGCGCCCTTCCAGCGGTCCATCAGCGTTGGCGCGGCCTTCATAGACCACGCCTTCGATGTCGCAGACCCAGATGTTCTCGCGCTTGGCGCCGAGCGAGACCAGGAGATTGAGCGTGGCGATCGCCGCCGCGCCCGCGCCGGAACAGACGATCTTCACGTCGGGCAGCTTCTTGCCGTTCAGCACCAGCGCGTTGGTGATCGCCGCGCCGACGATGATGGCGGTGCCATGCTGGTCGTCATGGAACACCGGGATCTTCATGCGCTCCTTCAGGCGCGTCTCGATCTCGAAACATTCCGGGCCCTTGATGTCCTCGAGATTGATGCCGCCGAAGGTCGGCTCCAGCGCCGCCACCGTCTCCACCACGCGATCGATGGTGTCGGCGGCGATCTCGATGTCGAACACGTCGATGCCGGCGAATTTCTTGAACAGCACCGCCTTGCCTTCCATCACGGGCTTGGACGCGAGCGGGCCGATATTGCCGAGCCCCAAGCACGGCGGTGCCGTTGGAGACGACGGCGACCAGGTTGGCGCGCGTGGTGAGCGTGGCGGCTTCCGCTGGATTGTTGGCGATCTCGGTGCAGGCGGCGGCGACGCCCGGCGAATAGGCCAGCGCGAGGTCGCGCTGGTTGGCGAGCGGCTTGATCGCCTGGATCTCGAGCTTTCCGGGCCGCGGAAACCGGTGATACGCCAGCGCCGCGTTATGCAGATCTTCGGAATAGGACATTCGCTTCCCCCGGCCCCGATTGTTCCATAGGGGCGACTTTAGTTCTGCGGCAAATTGGGCCGGATGTGAAGCATGCTCAAGTGCCTTGGCGCAACATCTGAAACGGCTCGCCTTGACAGCCCCGGGGCCCGTCATACACGGGTCGGCCAGACATCCCCACCCCGCAGCATTTTGAACACATCTGCGCGTCCCGCGACGCGTTCGCGCCCGGGTGCTGCCAATAGCTTGGCCCTCGGGAAACGAAGAGGGCGCGGGGAATGCCGGGTGATGGCCTCACCCATGGCCCGCCTGCAACAAAAAACGCAGGCGGCAGTCACCACAGGTTCAGCCGGATCAACCGGCATTCCCCGCGCGATGGCTTACGGCTTATACGCACTCTCCCCGGTGTCCGGGCTTGATAGCCACCGTCGCCCGTGAAATCGTCACACGAGGCTTGATCCCAGCGTCGGGAGATCAGGACCATACGACTTCGCCGTCCGCGTCCGCGCTCGTTCGTCTGACGTGCCGTCCGCGTCCATCGCATCCCCGCCCCACGTGTCGTGACGATCGGCCGAAACGTCCCTCTTCATCGAGGCGGGATGCGCGAGAAGATCGTTGTGATTTGCCCGACGAGGCAAGCGCAAATGCGTGCGGCAGATTGGCACGACGGGCAAAATGTGCATGGCGGGTGTGCTGAAACTGCCTATCGGCTGCTCGCGCGCGGCATTGAAAGCGTCGCTTAAGGAGATTGAGTTTCCAAATGACGTAACACTCTTCGTGAACACCAGCGTTCCGACTCCGCGTGTTCTCCACCGGCACTGAAGCCGATTGCAAGGCGCGGATTACGTCCGCGAGCGTCCTTCAACGTCGTCAATGTCCGCTCAGCACCAGCGTCTTGACCGGCAGCAGCAGGGCCTGAATCCGCAACAGCATCGCGTGCACAATTCCCGTTGCATCGACGACATGCAACCCGAAGCTCTTGAACGACCCGAGTTTCCCTGACGAGATCAGTTCGTGATTGCTGGTGTAGGCGTTAGCGATACAACTGCTGCCCGGCGTCACGCCCTCCAGCCCGCCCTTGTAGATCGGCTCCATGAAAACGAGAATGGTGCCCGGACGCGTGACCTGCTGCGCCTCGATCAGTTGTTCGCCGCCCCTGAACTGGCCCGCCGCGATGTAGTCCTGCACGCTGGTCACCACCATCGGAATGATCGTCCACGGCTTGGAAATGCAGGTGGCCTCGGCCACCATTCCGACCTGCATGACCTGAGCCTCGATCTGCCCAAACCCTGCCATGAGAGCCCTCCGTCCCGCGCCCTCCGGAATCAGAACGCCGGCTGTCCGTACATTTGGAGTGACGATATCGCCCGGCTTCAGTCCGAACTGCTCGACCCGCCCGTCGACACCGGCGCGAATAAAGGTCTTGTCCAGATCGACCTGCGCCTCGGCCAGCGCCGCCTCTGCGCTTGCCTTCTCCGCCGGCAGCAGAGCGTCCAGTCGCGTCATCGCGGATTGTCTGGAAGCGGTCGCGGCGTCGAGTGAGCCCTGGCGAACCGCAACGGCCACTTGCAGCTTTTCGATGTCGCGTTGCGGAACAATGCCGGGGTTGCGCCTCTGCAGTTCGCTTTTGGTGTCGAGTTCGTCCTGCGCCTGCTGCAGCGAGCCTTTTGCCTCCTGAAGCTGGCCTTCCTCCTTCAGGATATCGGCCTGCGCCGCCAGCATGGCGGCATCGACTTGGACGATCTTGCGCCTGGCCGTCAGTAGCGACGCATCCTGTTTGGCGCTGTCTAGTCTGAAGATCACGTCACCTTGCTTGACGGGCGCGCTGACATCGACGTGAACCTCCGCGACCCGGCCGGTTACTTCGGACATGATCGGAACGGTCCGATAAAACAACGTCGCCGACGTGGTCGACGGGTGAAAATAGAAGATCATCGTGATCAGCGATACCGTGAGCATCAGGCAAGCGACGATGCCAAAGCGCAGTTCGAACCAGACCGAATAGAGCGTGATTTCGTGGCCGATGCGCTTTCCCTGTCGATAGCGGCGATAAAGATAGTCCGGAAGGATGGTCAGCGCGGAGCAAAGAAGCAGCTCAAGCATGGCCTGGATCCTTCAAATTGATCACATTGGCCTTCGTCGCATCGGGCCTTTCCTCGGCCACCCCGTGAGGGGCGCCTTCGCTTTTCATTTCGACGCTTGTCGTCTCGGCTGCATCCTCGTCGGGCGGAACGCCGGCGATTTTCTTGACCGAACCTGCGATGCTGCGCAGCGGCGTGCTGAAATCGGGCAGGTCGATCATGGCGAGAAACAGGCCAATTATCCAGAACAGGTGGTTGTGCGTGAACAACGCCAGCAGGCCCAGTACGGCCACGATTTCAAACTGCAGCTTTTGCGATTTGTGCGCCATTCGCTCCGGCATCGTGTGCAGGTGCAGATAGAAGTTACCGACCATGAGAACGGCGCCGATCAGAACAATGCCGACCACGACCATCAGTACGTCGGTGTCACCCGGTGCTGTGATGAAGCCTGGCAGATGATGGGGGGTACTTGGATGTAGTGCCTCGCTCACGTGGTACTCCATCTGAAAAGGAAGATTGTGCAGTAGTATTGGAACACCCGGCGTCTTTGAACGCAAGCACAGGCCGTCTTTGACTGACGTCCCAGGCGACTGCAGCGCGGCCATTGCCTGGCGACACAGCGCTGACGAAGATCAGCGATCCATGCGAGCGATACGAGCGCAGGCGGGACGCATGGCGATAAACGATCGCGGCCCCGCTGTACAAGCGCACCGCGTTGAGCAAAGAATCGCGCTGAACCAAGAGCGAGCCTACCCCTTGCCCGGCAGATTAAGCCTGATGTGAAGCTCGCGGAGCTGCTTCGGTCCGACCTCCGAAGGCGCGCCCATCAGCAGGTCCACCGCCTGCTGGTTCATCGGGAATAGCGAGATCTCGCGCAGGTTCGTGGTGCCGCAGAGGAGCATGACGATGCGGTCGACGCCGGCCGCCATGCCGCCATGCGGCGGGGCGCCGTACTGGAACGCGCGGTACATGCCGCCGAAGCGTTCGACCACGTCCTTCTCGCCATAGCCCGCGATTTCGAACGCCTTCACCATCGCCTCGGGACGGTGGTTGCGGATGCCGCCCGAGGCGATCTCGTAGCCGTTGCAGGCGATGTCGTACTGGAACGCCTTGATGGTCAGCGGGTCCTGCGACTGCAGCGCCTCGAGCCCGCCCTGCGGCATCGAGAACGGGTTGTGCGAGAAGTCGACCTTCTTGTCTTCCTCGTTGTACTCGTACATCGGGAAGTCGACGATCCAGGCGAGCTCGAACCGGTCCTTGTCGATCAGGTTCAATTCCTCGCCGACCTTCATGCGGGCGAGGCCTGAAAACTT
The DNA here is from genome assembly GCA_963831505.1 of uncultured Alphaproteobacteria bacterium. Taxonomy (GTDB): domain Bacteria; phylum Pseudomonadota; class Alphaproteobacteria; order Rhizobiales; family Xanthobacteraceae; genus Bradyrhizobium. The sequence continues at coordinate 199,309 of CAWHQY010000013.1, forward strand.
CCAGAATTTCTCGGGATCGCCGGCGACGAAGAAGGCGGCATCGCCCTCCTTCAGGCCGAGCTGCTCGCGGATCGCAGCCGTCCGCTCCGCACCGATGTTGTTGGCGAGCGGGCCCGCGCCCTCGCCGCCCTCGCGCCACATGATGTAGCCGAGACCGGGCTGGCCCTCGCCTTGCGCCCAGGAGTTCATGCGGTCGCAGAAGGCGCGTGAACCGCCGCCCTTGCCCGGGATCGCCCAGACCTGGTTCTTCCTGTCCTCCAGCATCCGCGCGAACACCTTGAAGCCGGAGCCGCGGAAATGCTCGGAGACCTCCTGCATCACGATCGGGTTGCGAAGGTCCGGCTTGTCGCTGCCGTATTTGCGCACGGCTTCGGCGAAGGGAATCCGCGGCCACTTCTTGGTCACCGGCTTGCCCTTGGCGAACTCCTCGAACACACCGCCGATCACAGGCTCCATCGCGTCGAACACGTCGTCCTGCGTGACGAAGCTCATCTCGACGTCGAGCTGATAGAACTCGCCCGGCAGACGGTCGGCGCGCGGGTCCTCGTCGCGGAAGCACGGCGCGATCTGGAAATAGCGGTCGAAGCCGCTCATCATCAGGAGCTGCTTGTACTGCTGCGGCGCCTGCGGCAGCGCGTAGAACTGGCCCGGGTGGATGCGCGACGGCACCAGGAAGTCGCGCGCGCCTTCCGGCGAGGACGCGGTCAGGATCGGGGTCTGGAACTCGAAGAAGCCCTGCTCCTTCATGCGGCGCCGCATGGAATCGACCACCGCGCCGCGGGTCATGATGTTCTGATGCAGCTTCTCGCGGCGCAGGTCGAGGAAGCGGAATTTCAGGCGGATGTCTTCCGGATATTCCTGCTCGCCGAACACCGGCAGCGGCAATTCGGCCGCCGGCCCCAGCACCTCGATCTCGCTGATATAGACTTCGACCTGCCCGGTCGGCAGCTCCGGATTGGCGGTGCCCTCGGGGCGGCGACGGACCTTGCCGTCCATCCGCACCACCCACTCCGAGCGCAGCTTCTCGGCCAGGCCGAATGCGGCCGAATCCGGGTCCACCACACACTGGGTCAGCCCGTAATGGTCGCGCAGGTCGATGAACAGCACGCCGCCATGGTCGCGGATGCGATGGCACCAGCCGGACAGGCGAACGGTCTCGCCGATATGGCTCTCGCGGAGCGCGCCGCAGGTGTGGGTCCGGTAACGATGCATGGATGTCTCAAACGGATGTCGGAAGGATCGGAATCAGGGGCCAAAAGCCGTCCCGAAACGCGCTGGGTTTACCCGAGCAAGGCTGGCGCGGCAACCGAGCGTGGGAACTTGTTTTGGGCTCGAAAAAGGGTGCGAGCGCGCCTATCTTTGGGCCATGACGGTGCATTTCCCCTTTCAGAACACCTATGCGGCCCTGCCCGCCAACTTTTTCGCCCGCGTGGCCCCGACACCGGTGGCCTCGCCCCGGCTGATCAAGCTCAACCGGCCGCTGGCGGTGCACCTCGGGCTCGACCCTGACGTGCTGGACAGCCCGGAAGGCGCGGAAATCCTCTCGGGCAAACGGCTGCCCGACGGGGCCGATCCGATCGCGATGGCCTATGCCGGCCACCAGTTCGGGCACTTTGTTCCTCAGCTAGGGGATGGCCGCGCCATCCTGCTCGGCGAGGTCATCGACAGGGATGGCGTCCGCCGCGATATCCAGCTCAAGGGCAGCGGCCCCACCCCCTTCTCCCGCCGCGGCGACGGCCGTGCGGCGCTCGGGCCGGTCCTGCGCGAATATATCGTCAGCGAGGCCATGTTCGCGCTCGGCATCCCGACCACGCGTTCGCTCGCCGCCGTGATGTCCGGCGAGAGCGTCGTGCGCGAGACGATGCTGCCCGGCGCGGTGCTGACCCGCGTGGCCTCAAGCCATATCCGCGTCGGCACCTTCCAGTATTTCGCCGCGCGCCAAGACACCGATGCCGTGCGGCGGCTCGCCGATCATGTCATCGAACGCCACTACCCTCACCTCGCAGGCCACGAGCGGCGCTATCACGCGCTGCTGGAAGCCGTGGTCGGGCGGCAGGCGGACCTCATCGCGCGCTGGCTGCATGTCGGCTTCATCCACGGCGTGATGAACACCGACAACACCTCGATCTCGGGCGAGACCATCGATTACGGCCCTTGCGCGTTCATGGATCATTACGACCCGGCCCAGGTGTTCTCGTCGATCGACGAGATGGGCCGCTATGCCTATGCCAACCAGCCGCGGATCGCGCTTTGGAACCTGACGCGGCTGGCCGAATGCCTGCTGCCGCTGTTCTCCGACGACCAGGAGAAGGCGATCGCGGAGGCGCAGGAAATCCTGGGCGCATTCCCGGAAAAATTCAGCGCCGCCTATCAGGCAGGCCTGCGCGCCAAGATCGGCCTGTTCACGGCGCGTGACGGCGACGAGGCGCTGGTGCAGGACCTGCTCGACGCGATGGCGCAAGGCAAGGCCGACTTCACATTGACCTTCCGCCGGCTCGGCGATGCCGCATCTGACAGCAGCGAAGTCCGTGCATTGTTTGCAGAGCCGGCTGCCTTCGATGAATGGGTCGGCCGCTGGCGTGCGCGGATCGCCGAGGAACCGCAATCGGCGTCGGAGCGGCACGCCGCGATGCACGCCATCAATCCCGCCTTCATCCCGCGCAATCACCGCATCGAGGCGGTGATCACGGCTGCCGTGACCAACGACGACTATGCGCCGTTCGAGGAATTGATCAAGGTTTTGGCAAAACCCTTTGAGGACCAGCCGGAATTCGCCGATTACGCCAATCCGCCGAAGCCGGAAGAGCGGGTCTGCCAGACCTTCTGCGGGACGTGAGCGTTAACTCACTCTCCACCATTCGCTGAGCCCGGCCCATCGAATTAAGAAACGTTCAAGGCGCTCCCTACAAACCTGGGTGGTTGTTTGGGGAGATATTGCCGTGGACGCTGTTGTTTTCGAATTCATGGGACTGGCGATGCTTGCGCTCTGCGTCGTCGTGATGGCCGTGCCGTCGTCGCGACACGAGGCTCCCCAGCGCGCCCGCCATCGCTGACGGGCACACCGCAGTTCTCCGGCGTAGATTCTTGTTTGCGCATGATCTCCGCGCAAACGCTTCGCGTTTGTCGCGAGGGAAAACCGCTTCACACTTTTCCGAATCATGCGCTATGCGGCTTCCGCAACGATCGGGTTGCGCAGGATGCCGATGCCGGAAATCTCGACCTCGCAGACGTCTCCCGCCTTCATCCAGAGCGGCGGATTGCGCCGTGAGCCGACGCCGCCGCACGTGCCGGAGACGATGACGTCGCCCGGCGTCAGCGGCAGAATGGTCGAAATGTATTCGATCAAGGCAGGCACATCGTTGATGAGGAGATCGGTCGTGGTGTGCTGCACGACCTCGCCGTTGAGACGGGTTTCCAGCGTCAGCTTCGACGGATCGGGGATCTCGTCCGAGGTGACCATCCAGGGCCCGAAGCCGCCGGTGCCGGCAAAGGTCTTGCCCGCCAGGAACTGGCTGGTGTGGCGCTGCCAGTCGCGCACGCTGCCCTCGTTGTAGCAGGAATAACCCGCCACATGCTTGAGCGCGTCCGCGGCCTTGATGTAGCGGCCGCCCTTGCCGATGATCACGGCCATCTCGCCTTCATAATCGAACTGGTCGGACACCTTCGGCTTGATCATCGGCGCCAGATGTCCGACCTGGCAGCCGGCAAAGCGCGCGAACAGCACCGGCTTTTCCGTCACCGTGCGCCCGGTCTCGGCGACATGGTCGCGGTAGTTCAGGCCGACGCAGATGATCTTGTCGGGGTTCGGGATGACCGGCTCGAAGGAAATCGCGCTCAAGGCGAAATCCGGCTTCGACGATTGCGCGAGCTTGGCGGCCTCGCCGGTCAGGCCCTTGGCCAGCAGATCGCGCAGCGTGGGCGCGCGGTCACCGAGCCTGGCGGAGAGCGAGACGATGCCGTCGCCGACCACGCATCCGTAGGCCGCCCCCGCGGCGGTGGAAAAAGAAGCAAGTTTCATCCGATTCCTCTCTGGATAGTTCGGGAGCCGACCGCTCTTCCGGCGTCTTTGCGCGTTCCCCTTATAGCGATCCGGCCGAAATGATCGAGGCCGGCCGGGCCTTGAGTCGCGCCGCCGAAAGGCAGCGGCCGGGTTGTGCGGAAGCGAAAATGCAAGAGAAAATGCAAGAAAAAATGCAAGACTCGAATTCGCCTGAAGGCCCTTGACATATCAGCACTTTCGGCAGAACGGCTTGTCTTCATGGAATTGATAACGACCACCCCCGACCTCGCATCCGTCTGCGCGCGCCTCGCCAAGCATCCGGTCATAACGGTCGACACCGAGTTCCTGCGCGAAACCACCTATTACCCGCTGCTCTGCGTGGTCCAGATGGCGAGCCCGGAAGAGGCGGTCGTGGTCGACGCGCTGGCCGTTGGCATCGACCTCAAGCCGTTCTTCGAGCTGATGGCGGATGAGAAGGTGCTGAAGGTATTTCACGCCGCCCGCCAGGACATCGAGATCATCGTGCACCTGGCGAAGATCGTTCCGCACCCGATCTTCGATACCCAGGTCGCGGCGATGGTGCTGGGCTACGGCGACAGCATCGCCTATGACCAGCTGGTCGAGCGCATCACCGGCCACCGGCCGGACAAGACCCACCGCTTCACCGACTGGTCGCGCCGGCCGCTGAGCAAGGAACAGATGCATTACGCGGTGTCCGATGTCACCCATCTGCGCGACGTCTTCGCAGCCCTCGACGCCGATCTCAAGAAGCGAAGCCGCAGCGACTGGGTGAGCGAAGAGATGGAGGTCCTGACCTCGCCGCGGACCTACGACTTCCACCCCGAGCGCGCCTGGGAGCGGCTGAAGACGCGGGTGCGCAAGCCCAAGGAATTGGCGGTATTGATGGAAGTCGCGGCCTGGCGCGAGCAGGAGGCGCAGAGCCGCGACGTGCCGCGCAGCCGCGTGCTGAAGGACGATACTGTCGGCGATATCGCCACGCACGCGCCCATCTCGCTCGAAAAGCTCGCCGCACTGCGCTCGCTCCCCAAGGGCTTCGATCGCTCAAGATGGGGCACCGACATCATCGCCGCCGTGCAGCGCGGGCTGGCGCGCGACCCCGCGTTGCTGCCGAAGCTCGAAAAGCCGCGCAACAATTCAAACGGCGCGGCGATCGTCGAGCTACTGAAGGTGCTGTTGCGGATGACCAGCGAACGGCACGCGGTCGCCAGCAAGGTGATCGCGACCGTCGACGATCTCGAGCAGATCGCGGCCGATGATGAGGCCGACGTCGCAGCACTTCATGGCTGGCGCCGCGAGCTGTTCGGCGAGGCCGCGCTGTCGCTCAAGCACGGGCGCCTCGCGCTTGCGATCGAGCGCGGCCGTGTGGTCCGCGTCGACCGCGACAAGGTCGAGAGCTGAGCGGGCGGCCGCCGTCACACCGCGATCTTGCCGACGGCCTCGATCACGTTGCTGCTTTCATGAACGGCGGCGAAATTGCCGATCACCCGCACCACCGCCTGCTTGTAGGACGCGGCATCGCCGACGCCGGGGCGCCGGCAGGCGACGGCATCGCTGACCACCTGGTAGCGGTGGCTGCGGTGATAGCCGTCGACCACGGTCGACAGCACCGTCTCATCGAGCGAGAAGCCCATCAACACGCAGCGGATGCTGCGCATGTTCGACATGTACTCGGCGAAGCGGGCCGAACTATAGGCCGAGGGCAACGGATGCTCGAAGGTCAATTCCCCCGGGCGCGGCTTCAGCTCCGCGATCCAGTCCGTCAGCTTCGATGCCGGATTGAACCAGGCGGCCTGCGCGATCCGCTTCAGATGCATTACCGGCCAGAGATTATCGCGCCACAGCGTCATCAGCTGCAGGCAGCGCGCCGTGATCGCCTCGGCATCCGATATCACGTGGCTGCGGCCTTCGGTGAGATATTCGATCTGCAGATCGGCGCATACAAGTATAGGCGGATCGTCTTCCATCGGGGCCACCAAGGTTTTGCGGTTCGAGATCATGTGTCGGCCAACGCGGGCGCGCGAAGCGGCGACGTCACCTCGCGGCCGGACGAGATGTCGAGCACGCCGGGCCGGTCCCAATCGCCCTCGGGCCGGATGATCACATAGGGATCGCTGTCGAGCGTGATCGCGTCGGGACCTGGCTCGAGGTCGAGCACCATCTCGGTGTAGGAAAAGTCGGAGAAGGTGATCTTGCGGTTGTGGCCGAGCGGCTTGGCGCCGAAATGCGACCAGAAATTCACCAGCCGGTCCTGCGCATGGCCGTAGACCTTCTTGAAGCCCTTGCGCTTGATGTATTCGAAGCTCGCCTGCACCAGCTTGAACGAAATGCGCGAACGCCGGAATTGGTGGCGCACGGCAAGCCGCTCGATCTTGGCGAACTCGCCGAAGAAGCGGACCCGCAGGCAGCCCGCGGGCTCGTTGCCGATGAATCCGATGAAGTGCGCGGCGACCAGGTCGTTGCCGTCGAACTCCTCCTCGATCGGACAATCCTGCTCGGCGAGATAGGTGGCCGAACGGATCGCGGTCACCAGCATCAGATCGTTGGGATCGCGGGCGATGCGAATGGAGATCTCGCGCGAGCTGGACTTGCGCGGTAATGGCGTCCTAGTTCCGTGCATTTGCAAAACTCCTTGCGGGCGTCCCTGTCCGCATGTTCGAGGAAGTGCGATTCCACGGCCGCTGATAGCGCCAGAGCTCGCGCTGGGAGCTCGCGATCGGCTCAAATCCGATGGCGATCATCAGCTCACGCCCATCCTCGCTGGAGGGTTGGGCATAGAGATCGGCGCCAGCCAGGCGGGTCTTGCAGAGGTGCTCTGATACGTTTCCCAATCCCGCCATGGCCCGGCCCTGGCCCGCGATCGCCCAGACATAGATCGCGGACGCGTCTTCATTGGGGCCTGCAAGCAGCGAAAAATCGGGCTTGGTCAGTATCATCTCGGCGCGCAGCAACGCCTCCAGCCCGCGGCTGTTGAGATAAATGAACGCCACGGCGCCGAGCAGTTTCCCTTGCCGGCCGAAGGTCAGAATGCTCTCCGGATCGAACGCGAAATACCGTTCAAGATCGGCCTCTGCGATGTGGACGCCGGGAACCATCCGGTTGCCCATATCGGCGATCGAGACAAGCTCGAAACGCCGCGCCGGCCTGACCTCGACGTCCCTGATGCGGGGCAGCATGTCGAAATCATGCCTTGCGACCAATGGGCCCCTTTCATTAACCAGATGAGACATCTATCGTTTCTCCTGCCCGGGGTTGTCAGCTTAGCGGGTGGGGATTTTCGGTATGCAGCAACTATTGCATCGGGGTGCTGCGGCGATGCAGCACCGCTCCGACGAGATTCAGGATGCGTCCTGGGACGATCTGAAATCGTTCCTCGCCTGCGCGCGTTACAAGAGCTTCCGCAACGCCGCCGACGCGCTTGGGCTCACCAGCACCACGCTGATGCGCCGGATCGACCGCCTCGAAGAGAATATCGGCTGCAAGCTGTTCCTGCGCGACCAGAGCGGGCTCACGCTGAGCGAAGAAGGTTCCGCCATGATCGGCGACGTCATGGAGATGGAACGCCACGCCTTCGATTTGTTCCGCCGCGCCTCGCAATCAAGCGATACGTCCGGAACCGTTCGCGTCGCCGTCACGGAAGGACCGGGCAATTTCTGGATACTGCCGCGGCTGATCGACTTCCACCGGACCTACCGCAAGATCACCGTCGACCTGCGCTGCGCCATGGAACAGGCCGACGTCGGGCGGCTCGAAGCCGACATCGCCATCCAGCTCGAGCCTCCGACCAATCCCGATCTGATCGTGGCCAAGCTCGGCCGGATGCACATCTATGCGTTCGTCTCGGAAGGCTATCAGAAGCTCCACGGCCTGCCGACGCTGGCCGACATCAGGAGCCACCGGCTGGTGATCCAGCACGCGCCGCAGGTCGATGATTCCGCCTATGCCAGGGTGCTGGGGCTCACCTCGCTGGACGGCATCATCGGCTTCAAGACCAACTCGAGCATCGGCGTGTTCTATGCGATCGAACGCGGCGCCGGCATGGGTTTCCTGCCGACCGCGATGGTGGCGCTGGGCGCAAATCTCGTCGCCGTCGACCTCGGCGTAAACCATCACGCCGATCTCTGGCTCGCCTACCACAAGGAGTTCCGCAACTCCGACCGGCACAAGATCGTCATCGACTGGATCAAGAAGATTTTCGATCCCCGCACCTATCCCTGCTTCCGCGATGAGTTCATCCACCCGCAGGATCTCGTGCCGCTGATGGCGCGATCGAGGGAGACCTTCGGCCTTGAGGGCTTTGTCTCGGCGAAACCGTTCGGATGATATAGGGCATGATCCGGAAAAGTGTGAAGCGGTTTTCCCTCGCGACAAACGCGAAGCGTTTGCGCGGAGATCATGCCCAAACAAAGAGCTAAAGCGCGATGACGATCCATCCTAAACTCATCGCGCTTTAGAACCTCATCTCGAGCCCGAGCGTGCCCTGGTGGGACGTCAGGTTGGAGCGGAACTTCCCGTCATAGTTGAGATAAAGCCGCGCCGTGTTGGAGAGGCTGAGGGAAGCGGACGCGCCGGCATCGGCGCCATACTGGCTCTCCCCGATCCCGGTGACCGCAATGCTCTGCGTTCCAAGGCTGACCAGCACCGAGCTGAAGCGCTGCGAGAAATTGTCGACGAACTTGCCGTAAGCGGAGAGATCCAGGATCTTCCGGTCGAGGATCCAGTAATGCCCGATCTCCGCGCCAGCCAGCACGCGGGCGCGTTCCATGCTGGCGCCGCTCACCATGAGCGGATCGAAGCCGCCGGCCTCCTGGAATGCGTCCGTCGTGGCGCGCACATATTCGAGCGCGACCTTGGGCACGATGCGGCTCTGCTCCAGGGCCCAGTAGTAGTCGAGCTCGGTCAGCGCGCCGTCGACCTGCGCGCCATAATGCGCGCTGGCGAAGCCGAAGCCGCCCCCGGTGTCGCGGCTCGAGGACACGTTACCCAAGCCGTGAACGAGCGCCAGCGCCCAGGTCCATGGCCCCCTGTCGACGGAGGCATTGAAGCCAAGCTGCGTGAGATCCAGCGTCGCCGATTGCAGCGCCAGGGGCACGTCGATCGTCGTGCGGCTCTGGTCGATCGAGAAGCCGATATTGACCCCCGGCGCGATGCGGGCGCCGATGCCGGCGATGCCGCCCATGGTCTTGCGCTTGTCGCCGACATAATCGCCCTGCGGACCGGTCGTCATCGAAATCCCGTAGAGCTCGCCCCAGGTTCGATAGCGCGGCCCCTCGGCCGCTTCGGAGGCGCCACCTCCAGCCGGATTGGTCCGCGTATCGCGGACGAAACCATTGGTCGCCTGGTTGCCGAGCCGCTCCAGGAAGTTGCTGCCGAGGTTGAGGACTTGCGAACCGGTCGAGATATCGGAATTGATCTGACTAGGCGTTGGAGAGGTTGTCGGCGTAGGCGACGGGCTCGGCGATTGCGCGTGAGCCGGGAGGCCGCCAATCGATAACGCAAGCACCAGGACCACCGCGCCGGCAAGCCTGCGGGCGGCCCGAACCTCTCCTATTTGCGATAGCCGCAACAAGCAGCGCATGGATGCCTTTGTCGAAGGCGCGGGGCCCGACTAACGCGAAAAATCATTGTTCAATCATGCCGATTTGCCCCGAGTTCCGGCAGGGGGTCAATCGCCATCGGCCCTGAGCCGGGGGTGATTGCCGCCCATTGTGCCCCCGCCGCCACAGGGGATATTTCGCGATTCGGCCGTTGGAGCGATTTCTCAAGCCGCGCCAGACGCTTGCTAACGCGCCAATTTCGTGTTGCAATCCCCGTCACAATCGGAATTTGGCCGCTCGACTGTGCGTTTCGCGAAGACTCGGAAATTCTGCAGACTACCGGAAGCCCGTTTGTGGCGTGGCACGCGTGAAGCGTTGCCGCGTCTTTTTTTCGTCTAGCTCAGGAGACAGGCGATGCCGAAGGGTACCGTCAAATGGTTCAACCCGACCAAGGGTTATGGGTTCATCAAGCCGAACGGCGGCGACAAGGACGTGTTCGTCCACATCTCCGCCGTCGAGCGTGCCGGACTCAGCACCCTCAATGAAAATCAGGTCGTGGAATATGACCTCGTGGAAAATCGCGGAAAGTCTTCCGCGGAAAACCTGAAGGTCTCCTAGACTTTTTCATCCGCGTCACGCGTCATGATTGCGACCCCCGGCCGCCAGCCGGGGGATTTTATTTGGACGGGCGTCAAACCGAACTGCCGTCCGCGCTGGCCACCGGCGAGATCAGGAAATTGCCCGAGCCTGTGCTGTCCGGCGTCTTGCAGATGTCGCCGTCGATCCGCACCGCGCCGGTCGCGAGCAGCCGCAGCGCATCGGGATAGATGCGATGCTCGACCTCGAGGATGCGCTCGGACAACGTCTCCGCGGTGTCGTGATCGCTGACAGCGACCGCGCCCTGCATCAGGATCGGCCCGGCATCGGTCTCGGGAATCACGAAGTGAACCGTCGCGCCTGAGATCTTCACTCCTGCGCGCAGCGCCTGGCCATGCGGGTCGAGCCCGGGAAACGACGGCAGCAGCGAGGGATGGATGTTGAGCATCTTGCCGTACCAGCGCCGCGTGAACTCCGGCGTGAACAACCGCATGAAACCGCCGAGGCAGATCAGCTCTATCTCTGTGCTGATCGAGTGCGGCCTGCAGCTTCGCTTCGAAGCCCGCCCGATCCTTGCCGAACGGCTTGCTTTCGACCACCACGGTCGCAACGCCGCTCGCCTTGGCCCGCTCCAGCCCCGGCGCATCGGCGCGGTTGGAGATCACGACCGCGATTTCAGCCGGGTAATCTGCAACGGAAGCAGCCTTGATCAGCGCCGCCATGTTGGAGCCGCGCCCTGAAATCAAAATGGCGACGCGGCGCTTCATGATGTGAGGTCGAGATGGCCATTGTAGACGACGCGTCGTTCACCCGCTGCGGGGATGACTTCGCCAAGCAGCGTGACGCTCTCGCCATTGGCGGTCAGGATTTCGCTGACCTTTTCGACCGCATCCGGCTTGACGATGGCGATCATGCCGATGCCGCAGTTGAAGGTGCGCAGCAGCTCGATCTCGGCGATGCCGCCCCGCGCCGCCAGCCATTTGAACACCGGCAGCACCGGCAGCCGCGCAAGATCGATGCCGACACCGAGATGCTTCGGCAGCACGCGCGGGATGTTGTCGGTGAAGCCGCCGCCGGTGATATGGGCGAGCCCCTTGATTGCGCCGCTTTCGCGGATCGCGCGCAGGCAGGATTTCACGTAAAGCCGCGTCGGCGTCAGTAGCGCCCCGCCCAGCGTCATGACCGGCGAGAACGGCGCCTGCGCGTCAAGGGGGACGCCGCTCAGCTCGACGATCTTGCGGACCAGCGAAAATCCGTTGGAGTGAATGCCCGACGACGCGAGCCCGATGACGGCGTCGCCGGCGGCGATGTCGGGGCGCGGCAACAGCGTGCCGCGCTCGGCCGCGCCGACCGCAAAGCCGCCGAGATCGTAATCGCCCTCCCTGTAGAGGCCCGGCATCTCCGCGGTCTCGCCGCCGATCAGCGCGCAACCGGATTCGCGGCAACCCTCGGCAATGCCGGCCACGATCGCGGCCGTCGCCTCCGGATCGAGCTTGCCGCAGGCGAAGTAGTCCAGGAAGAACAGGGGCTCGGCGCCCTGCACCACGATGTCGTTGACGGACATGGCCACGAGGTCGATGCCGATACCGTCATGGATGCCGGTTTCGATGGCGATCTTGAGCTTGGTACCGACCCCGTCGGTTGCCGCCACCAGCACGGGATCGGCGAAGCCGGCCGCCTTCAGGTCGAACAGGCCGCCGAACCCGCCGATCTCGGCGTCCGCGCCGGGGCGCGCGGTGGCGCGGACCATCGGCTTGATGAGGTCGACCAGGCGATTGCCTGCATCGATGTCGACACCCGAATCCGCGTAAGTGAGCCCGTTTTTGCGCTCGGCCATGCACTTTTCCAAGATATTCGCGGCTGGTTACGTCGGATTGGGCCGCCGTGCAATGGCTCGCAAGCGCAGTTCCCATATACTATGTAGATAACGACCGGCCGGCCCCGCCAAGGGCCGGATGTTCTGTGAAATCAAACCGGTAGCCGGGAAGCGCCGTGTGAGTATTCCAACCAGTATCCCGAACTTCATCACCCTGGGCCGGATCCTGCTGGTGCCCATCATCGTCTGGGCCATCGCCTCGGACCAGATGGAGCTGGCCTTCGCCGTGTTCATCATTGCCGGCGTCAGCGATGCCGTCGACGGCTTCCTCGCAAAGCGCTTCAACATGACGAGCGAACTGGGCGCGCTGCTCGATCCCCTTGCCGACAAGGCGCTGCTGGTCTCTATCTACATTGCGCTCGGCATCTGGGGCGCGATCCCGCGCTGGATCGTGATCCTGGTGGTGTCGCGCGATTTCATGATCGTGGCCGCCGTGATGGTGTCGTGGCTGTTCGACAAGCCGGTGGCCATGAAGCCGTCGATGGTCTCAAAGCTCAATACGGTGGCACAGGTGGCGTTCGCCGCGCTGGTGCTCGGCGATCGCTCGGCTTCAACTTCACGCCGAAACCCTACGACCTGATCCTGATGGGCCTTGTCACGATCTTTACCCTTTCTTCCGTATCGCTGTATCTCGTGGAATGGATAAGGCACATGGGCACGATCGAAGCTTGAGCAATTGCGCCGACATCCCGGCATGGAGCAGTGCGTGGCAGGCCGCGTTCATCCCCGTCAACTGGCATTCGCGCTGCCGCATGCGGAAAGCCTGACGCGGGACAATTTTCTGGAAGGGCCGGCCAATGCCGCAGGCCTTGCGCTGATCGATGCATGGCCGGAATGGCCGGGCCGCACCATGCTGCTGGCGGGGCCTGAGGGTTCCGGCAAGAGCCACCTCGCCGCGATCTGGGCCGAGGATGCCGGCGCGCGTTCCACCACCGCGCACGCACTCTCCGCTGCCGACGTTCCGGCGGCGCTCGCGACCGGCGCGCTGGTTGTGGAGGATCTGAAGCCGGGGGCGTTCGACGAACGCGCGCTGTTTCATCTGCTCAACCTCGCACGTGAGGATCAGGCCTATGTCCTGATCACGGCTCGCATCTCTCCTGCCGCCTTCGACGTCGAATTGCGCGATCTGCGCTCACGGCTGCGCGCGCTGCCCGTGGTTTCGCTGCTCGAACCCGACGCCCAATTGTTCCGCGCCCTGATCGTGAAATTCTGCTCGGATCGGCAGCTCGCCGTGGACGAGGCCGTCGTCAGCTATCTCGCAACCCGGATCGAGCGATCCTATATATCGGTGCGGCAGGCGGTTGACCTGCTTGACCGCGAAGGCCTGCGCCTCGGCCGGCCAGTGACCCGGGCGCTGGCGGCGGAACTCTTTCGTAAACCTTGATAAGCCCGCCATCTTGACGCCACCCCGGAGGGGGTCATCATGGCCGGTGGTGCGTCATTACACTGTCACATTATTCGCCCGGCCTCCTGTTAAACAAGGCGCCACGGCTTTCCGATTCACGACTGGATCGACTTCTCATGGAATCTGAACAAGCCTTTGTAATTGAAGAGAAAAAGGAAACCGTTTCCGAGACTGTTACGTCCATTGCCGCAAGCCCCGAGCGCTTCATCAACCGCGAGCTCTCCTGGCTGCACTTCAACCGTCGTGTGCTCGAGGAATCGGTCAATGCCGGCCACCCGCTGCTGGAGCGGGTGCGGTTCCTGTCGATCTCGGCCAATAACCTCGACGAGTTCTTCATGGTCCGCGTCGCCGGTATCAAGGCGCAGGTCCGCGAAGGCATTGCCGAGCGCAGCCCGGACGGAATGACGCCCTCGGAACAACTCATCCTGATCAACAAGACCGTCTCGCAGCTTGCCACCGATCAGCAGGCGATCTGGCGCGACCTGCGCCACCTTCTCGCCGATTCGGGCATCGTGCTGGTCGACGGGCGCGACGTCACCAGGAGCGAGCGCGGCTGGATCGAGGATCACTTCCTCCACAACATCTTCCCGCTGCTGACGCCGCTCGCAATCGATCCGGCCCATCCCTTCCCGTTCATTCCGAGCCTCGGCTTCACCGTGGCGCTGCAGCTTTCGCGCGTCTCCGACGGCAAGCCGATGAACGCGCTGATCCGTATGCCCGGCAAGATCGACCGCTTCATCCGCCTTCCCTCGGGCAAGGATGGGGTGGTGCGCCTGATCACGCTCGAACAGGCAACCGGCCTCTTCATCGGCCGATTGTTTCCCGGCTATACCGTCAAAGGTCAGGGCGCGTTCCGCATCATCCGCGACTCCGAACTCGAGATCGAGGAAGAGGCCGAGGACTTGGTGCGCCTGTTCGAGACCGCGCTGAAGCGGCGGCGGCACGGATCGGTGATCCGGCTCGAGATCCAAGCCAACATGCCGGAAGAGCTGCGCGCCTTCGTGCAACGGGCGCTCTCGACCACTGACGACGAGATGTTGCTGGTCGACGGCGTGCTCGCCATGAACGAGCTGTCGCAATTGACGCGGCTCGACCGGCCCGACCTCGAATTTGTGCCCTATGTGCCGCGACATCCCGAGCGCGTGCGCGACCATGGCGGCGACATCTTCGCAGCGATCCGCCAGAAGGACCTGATCGTCCATCATCCATACGAGTCCTTTGACGTCGTGGTGCAGTTCCTGCAGCAGGCCGCGCGCGATCCCGACGTGGTCGCGATCAAGCAGACGCTCTACCGCACCTCCAACAATTCGCCGATCGTGCGCGCGCTGGCGGAAGCCGCCGAAGCCGGCAAATCGGTGACCGCGCTGATCGAGCTCAAGGCGCGCTTTGACGAAGAAGCCAATATCCGCTGGGCGCGCGATCTGGAGCGCGCCGGCGTCCAGGTGGTCTACGGCTTCCTGGAGCTCAAGACTCACGCCAAATTGTCACTGGTCGTGCGCCGCGAGGGCGGCAACCTCACCACCTATGTCCACACCGGGACCGGCAATTATCACCCGGTGACCGCGCGCATCTACACCGACCTCTCCTACTTCACGTCGGACCCGATCATCGGCCGCGACGCCGCGCGCGTCTTCAACTACATCACCGGTTATGCCGAACCGATCGATATCGAGAAGATGGCGGTCTCGCCGCTCACGCTGCGCAAGCGCATGATCGAGCACATCAAGGCCGAGACCAATCACAGCCGTCACGGCCGGCCGGGCGTGATCTGGATGAAGATGAACTCGCTGGTCGACCCCGACATCATCGACGCGCTGTATGAGGCGTCCCAGGCCGGCGTTTCGATCGAGCTGGTGGTGCGCGGCATTTGCTGCCTGCGGCCCGGCCTGCCCGGCCTTTCCGAGAACATCCGGGTCAAATCGATCATCGGCCGCTTCCTCGAGCACGGCCGAATCTACTGCTTCGGCATGGGTCAGGGCCTGCCAAGCGCCAAAGCAGCTGTGTATATCTCCTCCGCCGACATGATGCCGCGCAATCTCGACCGGCGCGTCGAGGTGCTCTGCCCGCTGCAAAATCCCACAGTGCATCAGCAGGTTCTCGAACAGATCATGGTCGCGAACCTGAAGGACAATGAGCAAAGCTGGCAATTGTTGCCCGACGGGTCTTCAACGCGTATGAAGACCGCGAAAGGCGAAGAGTCTTTCAATCTGCACAACTACTTCATGACGAATCCGAGTCTCTCAGGCCGTGGAAAGTCGCTCAAGGAATCTTCGCCGCGCCGTCTCACGCGCCGCAACGAACGCCACCATCCCGCTTAAGGGGCTTTGGTGGTGAAGCGGCGGCGCAAGCGTGCCGACAGCGTTGCAGTCATCGACATCGGCTCGAATTCGGTTCGTCTCGTCGTCTATCAAGCGATGGCGCGAAGCCTCGTCTCCGTGTTCAACGAGAAGACGCTGTGCGGTCTCGGCCGCGAAGTGCAGAGCACCGGCCTGCTTGCGCCTGACGCGGTCGACAAGGCCCTGACCTCGCTCATGCGCTTTCACGCGCTGTGCAGGATCCAGCAAGTCGGCCGCGTCCATGCGATCGCCACTGCGGCCTGCCGCGACGCCTCCAACGGACCCGACTTCATCGCCAGGGCCGAGCGCATCTGCGGCACCAAAATCGAAATCCTGTCGGGAACGCGCGAGGCAAGGCTGTCGGCGCTCGGCGTCATCTCCGGCATCCACCGGCCCGACGGCATCGTCGGCGATCTCGGCGGCGGCTCGCTCGAATTGGTCGACGTGCGCGGTCACCAGGTGCGCGGCGGCGTCACGCTGCCGCTCGGCAGCCTCGCGCTGCAGGACCTCTCGCACAAATCGCTGAAGCGCGCCGAGCGCATCGTCAAGAGCGAGCTGTCGGAGGTGCCGCGCCTGAAGGCCGGACGCGGCCGCACCTTCTATGCGGTCGGCGGCACCTGGCGCGCGCTGGCGCGCATCCACATCATCCAGAGCGGCTACCCCCTGAAGGTGATGCACGGCTATTCGATATCGGCCGCCGAGGCGCTCGATTTCGTGCAACGGCTGCGCCGGCTCGCGGCGAGGCAAATGCTCGCCAACATCGAGGCGGTGGCCGATGCGCGGCGGCCGCTTCTTGCCTATGCCGCGCTGGTGCTCGAATACATCATCCGCACCGCGCATCCGAAGACGATCACCTTCTCGACTTTCGGCGTGCGCGAAGGCCTGTTGTTCTCGATGCTGCCGGAGGCCGAGCGGAACAAGGACGGCCTGATCTGCGCGGCGCAAGACCTGAACGAATTGCTGTCGCGATCTGCCCGCCACGCCCAGGAACTGATCGGATGGACCGACCGGCTGGTGCGGGTCGTGCATCTGCGCGAGACCGAGGAGGATCGCCGGCTGCGTCATGCGGCCTGCCTGCTGTCCGACATCGCCTGGCGCGTGCATCCCGATCACCGCGGCGAGCAGACGATTGAGCTCATCACCAACGGCAATTTCGGCTCGGTCAGCCACCAGGGGCGCGCGTTCATCGCGCTGTCGGTGTTCTTCCGCTATGCGGGCCTGAGCGAGGAGAACCAGCCGTCGACCATCATCCAGCAGCAGGTCACCGCGGCGATGCTGGAGCGCGCCCGTGTGCTCGGCGCGGCCTTCCGCGTGGCGCATCTGATCTCGGCGGCCCGCCCCGGCGTGTTGCCGGCGACGCATTTTCGCAGCCAGGGCCGCAAGCTGATGCTCGTATTCGAGCATCGGATGGTCGATCTCGTCGCCGATCGCGTCGGCAGCCGCTTCAAGCAGCTCGCGCGCCTGCTCGGCCGCAGCGGATCGATCGTCCGCCGCTAGAGCATGATCCGGAAAAGTGTGTAGCGGTTTTCCCTCGCGACAAACGCATAGCGTTTGCGCGGAGATCATGCTCAAACAAAGAGCCAAAGCGCGATGACGATCAACCTGATCTCATCGCGCTTTAGTCCGACTCAGCCCGACACCTCGGCGCGGCTCTTTGAATCGTTCAGCGCCGCGGCTCGCAGGCTGCGCCGGCGCCAGATATAGCCCAGCACAAGCACCAAGACGACGCCGAGCGCGCCGCAAAGGAATTCGCCGCCCGAACCGCCATTGGCAAATTGCGGCGAGACGCGGAGTGCAGCCAGGATCGAATCAAGGCGCGCACCCAGAGACCCCGAGAACAGTGCGTTGAGCTTTGGATGGATGCCGGGATCGGTTGCTATCACCTCGCCCGCGATCCAGCCGAGCAGCGCCGCACCGGCCCAAACCAGGATGGGCAGCCTGGTGAGCAGCGCCATGATCAGCGCGGCACCGGCGACGATCATGGGAATGCTGATGACGAGGCCAAGGATCAGGAGCGGCACGCTGCCATTGGCGGCGGCGGCAACCGCGATCACGTTGTCGAGGCTCATGACGATGTCGGCCACCACCACGATCTGCACGGCCGCGAGAAGATGCGAGGCAGACTCGACCTCGTCCTCGCCCTCTTCGTCAGGCACCAGCAATTTTGCAGCAATCACGAGCAGCGCCAACCCGCCGACCAGCTTGAGGTACGGCAGCTCCATCAATGTTACGACGATACCGGTGAAGATAATGCGGAGCACGACCGCAGCACCGGCGCCGAGCACCATGCCCCACAGCCGGTGCCGGGGTTGCAGGCCGCGGCAGGCAAGCGCAATGACCAGTGCGTTGTCGCCCGACAACAGGATGTTGATCCAGATGATCTTGCTGACCGCGACCCAGAAGGCCGGCTCGGACATCTCACTGCGAAACTGGGTCAGTACAGCGCCGATAACGGCCGGATCGAAGATCTGCCAGAACCAGTTCACAATGGGTCCTCTCGCTCCGCCGGCCTGGTGCGTCGAATATCGATCAGCCGACGATTTCGTTGCCCGAGAAGAACTGCGCGATTTCGATCGCGGCGGTCTCCGGCGCGTCCGAGCCGTGCACGGTGTTCTCGCCGATCGATTTCGCATGCGCCTTGCGGATGGTGCCGTCGGCCGCCTTCGACGGGTCGGTCGCGCCCATCACGTCGCGGTATTTCGCAATCGCGCCCTCGCCTTCCAGCACCTGCACCACGACCGGGCCCGAGATCATGAAATCCACGAGCTCGCCGAAGAACGGGCGCGCCTTGTGCACGGCATAGAAGGTCTCGGCCTGGCCGCGCGTCATGCGAATCCGCTTCTGCGCGACGATGCGAAGGCCCGCCTTCTCGATCAACGCGTTAACCGCGCCGGTCAGATTGCGCGCGGTCGCGTCGGGCTTGATGATCGAGAAAGTACGTTCAATCGCCATTTTTAGTCCTCGAATTAACGGGCTGTGGAGTTGGCCGCGCTTATATCGGCGGGGCGCGCGCACGGCAAGCGCCCCGCCTTGAGGGCCGGCTGCTGAAATGCGCGGATTTACAACGACTTCATGACGACTGACCGACGAGAGATAACCATGTTTCGCAAACGCACGTTGGCGATGGTTGCCGCGATATCCCTGAGCCTCGCCGCCTTTGCCCCAAGCCGGGCCGCAAGAGCTGCAGAACTGCGGCCTGCAGAACTGGACAGCCGGCCCCCCCAGTATCGCGGCGCGTGGGGCCCCCGCTTCTACAACGGCGTTCCGGTGTCCTTCGGGTATGGCCTCTGCTATCAGCGCCAGCTTCTCCAGACCCCCTGGGGGATCCGCTGGCGGCTGGTAAACCAGTGCTGGTGAGCGCTCCGATCCGTCCGGCCTCCGGGTTTGCGTGTTTTGCGGATATCCCGTCCTTTCATGCAAATTTCACCCAAAAGCCATGCAGGGCCCCCTTTCGCGGAAACTATTCCGGTGCAGATGAGTTTGAAATAACGAGCCGTTATCAAACACGAATTGTCTGCGGAACCTGCCATGACCGGCCTTGAACCCCATACAAGCGAGGAAATCGATCGCAAGACGAGCCGATCGATCTGTGACGCCGTGGGCGAACGGCTCCAGCAGAGCCTGCGGCCGAATTTCATGGGTCCGGCACCCGAGCTCGATCGCCTGGTCGAGGAACTGAGGCGGCGGGAACGCGAAAACGAAGTCTACCCACCTCGTGACGGCGGCTTCGGATTTTTCAGGTAAAGCGGGGTTGCGTTTGGCGGCGGCTGCGGTGAAAACCCGCGCATGCTTTCCATCCAGGACATCTCCATCCGCCTCGCCGGACGGCTCTTGATCGACCACGCTACGGTGCAGATCGCGCCGGGTGCGCGCGTGGGGCTGGTCGGCCGCAACGGCACCGGCAAATCGACGCTGTTTCGCGCCATCCGCGGCGAGCTTGCCACCGAAAGCGGCAGCATCACCATCCCGCCGCGCTGGCGCGTGGGCAGCCTTGCCCAGGAAGCGCCTGACGGCCCGGAGAGCCTGGTCGAAATCGTGCTGAAGGCCGACCTCGAGCGCGACGCGCTGCTCCGCGAGGCCGATCACGCGCACGACCCGCACCGGATCGCCGAAATCCAGACCCGTCTGGTCGATATCGATGCCCATTCCGCGCCGGCCCGCGCCGCCGCGATCCTGAGCGGCCTCGGCTTTTCGGCCGCCGACCAGGCGCGTCCGGTCTCGGAATTTTCCGGCGGCTGGCGCATGCGGGTGGCGCTCGCCGCCACGCTGTTTGCCGCGCCCGATCTGTTGCTGCTCGACGAGCCGACCAACTATCTCGACCTCGAAGGCACGCTCTGGCTCGAGGATCATCTCGCGCACTATCCGCGCACGGTGATCGTGATCAGCCACGACCGCGACCTCCTGGAGACGTCGGTCGACCAGATCCTGCATCTCGACCGCAGCAAGCTCACGCTCTACCGCGGCGGCTACTCCTCGTTCGAGGAGCAGCGCGCGACCCGCGAGATGCTGGACGCCAAGCAAGCCAAACGGCAGGAAGCCGAACGCAAGCGCCTGCAGGCGTTTGTCGACCGCTTCAAGGCCAAGGCCTCCAAGGCGCGCCAGGCGCAATCGCGCGTGAAAATGCTGGAGCGGATGAAGCCGATCGCGGCGCTGGTGACGCAGGACGTGCGGGAGATCAGCTTTCCCGCGCCGGAGAAGACGCTGTCGCCGCCGATCATCGCCGTCGACAATGTCTCGGTCGGCTACGAAGTCGGCAAGCCGGTGCTCAACCGCGTCACGCTGCGCATCGATAATGACGACCGCATCGCGCTGCTCGGCGCCAACGGCAACGGCAAATCGACGCTGGTGAAACTGCTCGCGAACCGGCTCGCGCCGTTTTCCGGATCGATCACGCGCGCGGAGAAACTCTCGGTCGCCTATTTCGCCCAGCACCAGCTCGACGAACTGAACGAGGACGGCTCGCCCTACGATCACATCCGCAAGCTGATGCCGGATGCGCCGGAATCCAAGGTGCGCGGCCGCGCCGGTGCGATCGGCTTTTCCGGCAAGGCGGCGGACACGCCGGTGAAAAGCCTGTCGGGCGGCGAGAAGGCGCGGCTGCTGCTGGGATTGGCGACCTTCTTCGGTCCCAACATGATCATCCTGGACGAGCCGACCAACCATCTCGACATCGACAGCCGCGCGGCGCTTGCCGAAGCCATCAACGAGTTTCCGGGCGCTGTCATCATGGTCTCGCACGACCGCTATCTGATCGAGGCCTGCGCCGACCGGCTGTGGGTCGTGGCCGATCAGGCCGTGACGAGCTACGACGGCGATCTCGACGATTACCGGCGGCTCGTACTGTCCTCGCGCGGCGAGCGCGCGGGCCCGCGCGAAGCCGGCGAGCGCAATGCCATCCGCGAAAAATCCGAACGCGAGAAATCCGAACGACGGAACGAGCGCCAGAAGGCGCCGAAGCAGCGGATCGCGGAAGCCGAGACCGAGATCGAGCGCATCAACGCCATCATCGCAAAGATCGATGCCGCGCTGGCGCTGCCGGATATCTTCACCCGCGATCCCAAACAGGCGGCGCAGCTCAGCCAGGCGCGCGCCAACGCGGCGGATGCGCTGGCGCGGGCCGAGGAAGAATGGCTCGACGCGAGCGCGCAGGTCGATCAGGCCGCGGGGTGAGTTCGTGGCGTGATCTATCACATCGTCATTCCGGGACGCGCCGTTAGGCGCGGGCCCGGAATCCACACTCCCGGCGCGCGCTTGGCCTGTGGGCCATTCGCGCAACAAAAATTCCAATCGTGCCTGTTGAGGCCCTGCACCTAGAGCGACCGCAGGAAATTCAGAAGATCCTGCTGCTCGTCCGTCTTTAGCCGATTGAAAAATCTCCTCACCACCATATTAGCCTCGGACCCTCGACTCCTGTGCTCCCGGATTGCCCGCTTCAAATCCGTGGTTCGGCCGTCATGAAGGAAGAAGATACGTTGCCCGAGCCCCCAGAGGGGCGCGGTGCGAAACTCTCTCGCTGTGGCCTGGCCTTGACTGATCCCGTCGACGAGGCCGTCCCCCATATCGTGAAGCGCAAGGTCGGAGTACAGATTTGCGGCCTTTCCGCTGAGAGCTGCGACAGTGGAAGTACCGGTTTGCAGGGTTGGCGTGTGGCATACGGCGCAGCCAACGTCGACAAAGAGCTTGCTGCCGTGTGCAATGGAAGCGGCGCCGCCCGGCGTGTCTTGCGACGGCGTCGGCGGCGCAAGAAAGCGCATGAATGAGGCGAATTTTTCGACATCGCTCAGTACATCCAGGCCGCTCTTGTCGGGGTTGGTTGTGTCGTTTGGCGTCGGCTTGAATTGACACTTCGCATTCTCTTCCCGCTCTGTCTCGAACAGCTCATTTGAGATGCCCATCTCCACGTTGTAGGCCTCACCGGCAAATGTCAGAAGAGACTTGTTTTGCGCCTTCCAGCCAAAGCGCGAGATGGTGCCGTCGTTGCCGTTTCGATTTTGGCGAGCTGTCACCGCATGACCCGCATTGATGATGTTCACGCGGCCCCGGATTCCGTAGGCATTACCTTTCGCTTCGGAAGGTTGTCCAGAATGACCTGGTCGGGAATCTGCTCGATCAGTCCGGCGCCGAACACGGGCGTCGGAATTCGGAATATCACGTTCCCACGTCGCAGCTCGCGGGCGAAGTTGGGCTGCTGCAAAATGCAGCCATCCGCGCCGGGAAGTCCCGTGATGGTGAATATCGAATGGACGCCGCCATCGGGGGTCTTTCCGTCCGCGTTCAGCTTGAACCTCGCTTCGCGCACCGGGCCATGCTCGGTCACCCTCCCCGTCGCTGGATATAACTACAACAGTGTCTGGACTCCTCTGTTGGCGGGACTTGCACCCGCTGGAATGGCAGCTAGCCTCGCTGCACTGGTCCGGCCGTGCTCCTGCCCCGCCAGCAAGCCAAGCTGGCAAGGGGCGCCAAAGACAAGGAGCAGGCCATGTCTCAGACACCCAATACCGCGATCGCCGTGATCGGCATCGATATTGGCAAGAACTCGTTCCACCTCGTGGGCCACGATGCGCGCGGCGCCATCGTGCTGCGGCAAAAGTGGTCGCGTGGCCAAGTGGAAGCGCGGCTCGCCAATATACCGCCTTGCCTGATCGGCATGGAAGCCTGCGTCGGCGCACATCACCTGAGCCGCAAACTCGCATCGCTTGGTCACGATGCCAGGTTGATGCCGGCCAAATATGTTCGCCCCTATAGCAAGGGACAGAAGAACGACTTCAATGATGCCGAAGCGATTGCCGAAGCCGTGCAGCGCCCGACGATGAAGTTCGTGGCGACCAAAACCGCGGAGCAACTGGATTTACAGGCGTTGCATCGGGTGCGCGAGCGGCTGGTGTCGCAACGCACCGGCATCATCAACCAGATCCGCGCCTTCATGCTGGAACGCGGGATCGCCGTGCGCCAGGGCATCGGCTTCCTGCGCACGGAGCTGCCCACTATCCTTGCGACACGCACCGATGCCCTGTCGCCACGCATGTTGCGTGTCATCGAGGAGTTGGCAGGCGAGTGGCGCCGGCTGGATCAGCGCATTGATGGCCTGTCCGGCGAGATCGAGGCACTGGCCCGTCAAGATCAGGCATGTTCGCGCCTGATGACGGTGCCTGGCATCGGGCCGATCATTTCGAGCGCCATGGTGGCCGCGATCGGCACTGGAGACGTATTCTCCAAAGGCCGCGACTTTGGCGCCTGGCTCGGACTGGTGCCGAAGCAGATCTCGACGGGAGACCGCACGATCCTTGGCAAGATCTCGAGGCGCGGCAATCGCTACCTGCGCGTTCTGTTTGTGCAGGCGGCATGGGTTGTGCTGGTCAGGATAAAGAACTGGGAACGTTACGGGCTCAAATCCTGGATCGAAGCCGCCAAGAGGCGATTGCACCACAACGTGCTGGCGATCGCGCTCGCCAACAAGCTTGCCCGCATCGCCTGGGCAGTGCTGGCTAAAGGCCGCGCCTTCGAGCTGACGAGGACCGACGATGCAGGCGTCCGACCCGCTTGATCCTCGCGCCGTGCTCGGCACGGTCAAGGCGCAGCCTGGCAAGGCCGGGGCCAGCCGTAAGCCGAGCGCGACGGCCGGCCTTGACCGCCCCTGCGCCCGACGCGATCGACGTTCTGCGGGCCGGGACGAGGGAACGGTCCTTGGCTCGAACAAAGGAACTGCGCGATATGAGGAGCAAGCGATGACGTAACCCTATCAACAGTTTCCAGCCGAGGTCTGCGAGAGGATAAGTTGAGATGGAGGTTCGGTCTTCCCGGCGCATGCGAACACTGGTGACCCAAATGGTCCAATCGAGGCCTGTCCGCTAATGAGAACGCACGCGCGCTGATATCCATGATGGCCCGGAGCAAATGCTCCAATCAAAGGCCGGATACATTGATGCGAGACCGCTTACCGCCAGCTCGGCAAAATCCACTTGCAACGCACGGCCGGACCATACATCCGGGGTCAAACTGAGAAGAACTCAATCAGTTTTTGCGCGCAACGAATTTGTCGACGCCCGAAGAGCCTTCGACGCGAGTCGCCCCGCAAAAAATCGATCAACTGATCCGCTTGTCCACAGGCAATGCAGTTGACCATCAGAAGTCGCTACTCTTGTTCGCTGTCTGACCATGCACCGCATCGCTTGCCAGTTCTAGACTAGTCCATCGCAATCGCACTCGCCCGCAAATCAGGAGGTGGTTTCGCCAACGATGGCGTTGGCTCGTGGCGGCGGTGGCCACGGAGGCGAGGCCACACAGGATCGCTACTGCTTGCAAGGGCGCCAATGGGGCTATCCCGGCAATTGCCAGTTCTCCAGCTACGCCCAATGCGTGGCCACCGCGAGCGGTACTGACGCCTATTGCGGGATCAATCCCCAGTACGCCTTCGCGCGCCAGCAGCTCGACGCCTATCGGGACCGACACTGAGTGCAGTGAAACAATATCGCATCAAGTAGGCAGTAGCGACCGAATAACGGACATCGCGCCCGAGCTGACACACTGGCGGGCGTAGTAAACAGACCGTGAGATGTGGGGTCAGCAGGTGGGGATAGTCAGCGATCGCGCTTGCGAATTCCGACAATCCGATGATAGTCCGATGCGCCGAGAATGTGCTCGCGTTGTCGTCGGTTGGAGTATGAGCATTCAATGTTGGCGGCTCGAAGCTTTGCGCATTCCTGGTTCGGCATTCTAGCAGCGATCACCTTGGTCGGGTGCGCAAGTAATCCACCGGAAGAAGTAAACAGACCAACTGTTCAAACGTACGCTCAAGATTACCAAGGGCTCTTTCAACGCGTATCGACCACCGCCAAGCGGTGTTTCGCCTCGAAGACTGGCATTTACCGGTCTGGCGCGGTCGATGCGGATCTCTACTCCGAGATCGGATACGGCCAGTTGACGCTAACCGTGAATGGCACTGGGAGCTCCAACTACTTTGTCTCCGTCCGAATCGAAAAGCAGCCCACTGGCTCCAAGCTTACAATGATCTCCGATAATATGGGGGCAAGTCAGCGCTACAGAGAATTAGTATCGGGGTGGGCGAATGGCGACCAAAACTGTCCGGCTGTTTAGCTTTAATGCGCGACCGCCAACAGCAGGCCCGCGCGGCACGATTTTCGCCTCACCGAGGTCCCCGACCTAACCACACACCCCTCGATGAAAGTTCCGCTAAGGGTGTGCGGCGTGCAAAGGCGGCGCACGCCAATAACGGTCATTGGCCGGTCGTCACTCGATCATCTCGTCAGCGCGCATTGCCGGCGACGAAAAAGTCAACATCAGGGCGTCAATTCAGGAGCATATCGGCCGGCCAGCCATCCTTATCCGTATTAGACTAGCAGACGGAGGGCGCGCATAGTGGGTCGCGCCGAATGCATTTGCTGTCGGAAAACAACTCGCGACCGTCGGTATCATTCTCCAGACCCGCGTGGTCAGCCACTTACGGCGGACGACCGGGTCATTTGTCTTGCTTCGCGTTGAGGTTTGTTCAATGCCCTGAGGAGGAGACCGAACCAGCAAGAGCTTTATTCCCAGGGGGAGCAAGAGGTCTGATTACCCTCGACAAAGCTGGTGCTACGAACTGATCTAGCTCGCGGGTCTATTCGCACCACTAAATAGCGTTTTAGGATTGCTCGCATCGTCGTGATCGGGGCAGACCACCCCTCTTATCTGGAATGCAGGGCGTTGAAGTCTGATGTCCGTTCCGGGTCAAACTGAGAAGAACTCAGCATGAGCACGTGTCTTCCGGGTCACCCCTGACAGCGGACATTACTCGGCGCAGCCGGCACGTCTCAAACGTACCAAACACAGCAGTGGCGGTTACCCAGAAGTCGGCGAGCCTGTATTGAGCAGTTGGGACACTGCCGTAACCAATTGCGCTGGAGCAAACGGTTTTTTCAGCAGAATGCTGTTGGGCACTCCTTCCGACGCCCAATCGTCGGCGGCAGCGCCCGTCATGTAGACGATGGGAAATGCAGGATCGATTTGCCTGACAAGACGCGCGATCTCCCAACCCTTCATCGGCCCCTTGAGGTTGACGTCGGTTACCAGCGCCGAATACTTGACCACGCCGCTTTCGATCATCGCCACGGCTTCTTGGCCGGAAGCGACCGTCGTCAGGTCGAAGCCGCCCTCCTTCAAGGCGTCATGAACGATTTCTTGCAATGGTTCTTCGTCCTCGACTACGAGGACTACGGGCACGTCTTGCAATTCCCCCTCCGCGCAGCCTCAAACCACGGCGGTTCCACGACCTAACGCAATGGGGGGCGAAATGTTCAAAAGTGAACATCAATGTGCCGTCACTGGCCCTTACTTCCCAGCTCCTTAAGAGCCAGCTTGGAAATCTCCGCCGGGTCTTCAATCCCCAACCGGCCGACCGCGATGATCTTCTCGGCGACAAGCTGCGTGATGGGGTCGTTGCGATCTTTCAAACCCAGCGCCCGTAAAGTCTTTTCGTGGGCCGCCACTAATCGTTCAATTTCCTCCGGCCCGAACGCAGTGTTTTCTAACAGCCTGTATATGGTCATAGCTTAGGACAACGCGCGGCGGTGGCATGGCGCGGTGACCTTTCTACTGCGCGTCGAAATAATTTCTGAAATCTTTGAGGAACTTAAACTGGTGCGGCGCAACGGCAACACAGTCGCCTCCGGCGCCACGCGCTAGAAGCGGCTTTATCGGCAAAGTGCAACGGGCGACATATGTCCGCGCGATGATCACTCCGTTGTTGGTCAATCGCGCCGGTTTGACCTCTGACGGGCACTTCCGAACAACGGACATTAACAGACCGGCCTCGTTGGCCCGTTTCGTGCCAAAGGCGGACGAAGTGTTGACGACTTCACCAGACATGGCCGAAGCCATTACGCGGGCAGCGGCCAAGTGATTTCCTTACCCTTGAGTTCCCTGTAGCGACGTGCATTCGCGCGCAGACTTTTGGGGTCTGACATCCCCCGCGACAGCCAATCCAAATCGAGTCGCGCCGCTGAATCGATTGCGGCCATCGTCGTTGCCTGTAAGGCGCGCTTGGAAAATGAATAGGCCGGATAGCAGTCAGGGGTCACGTGAGCAGCCCAAGCGACGGCGGCATCCAGAAGCTGGTCCGGCGCCACGGTCTTCTGCACGACGCCCATCCGGCTTGCGGCCTGCAGATCGTAAATCTTTCCGAAGAGTATGAACTCGGACGCGGCCTGCGTGCCGATCGCATATTTGATGATCTCGCAATAGACCGCCGGCATCGGAATGCCGATCGGCACCTCATTCAACGCAAACTGCAGCGCGCCTTCCGTCGCGATACGATAATCGCAGTCGATCGCCGTGATGAACCCGCCCGCATAAGCATGGCCATTGATCGCCGCGACAGTTGGCCGGGGATAGGTGAACAGGCGAAGATTGGTAGCACGATAGGCAGCGAACCAATCGTCGATCTCTTTGAGATTGCGGCGCGCAAACATTGCAAAGTGATGATCAAGGTCTAGGCCCGCCGAGAACACCTTGCCCGCCCCTGTCAGAACGATGGCACAATCATCGAACTCGGTTTCGAGGCGATCGAACGCGGCATGAAGATCGGCAAAGAACGCGGGGTTTTGCGCATTGACCTTGTTGGTGTTCATGGTCACGACCGCGACGTGGTCATGTTTCCGTTCGATATTCCATGGCATGCCAACACTCCCTTAAGGCTCCGCGAGCCGTTGGTTGAAACATAGCCCAAAGTCCGCCCGATGTCCGGTGTGGGTCCAGGCCGTGTGGAAACGTTTTTCGTACCCCGATAACTGCAAGTGACCGGGCGTGATGGACCTCGGCGCGATCTGCTGAGCCTATTTTGCTGTATCGGGTCTGGAGTCAATCCGGGCGCAGCCTCGGGCCATGCTGAGCGACCCTAACGATCTCACGGCGGGCACCATAACGCGCTCCTCAAGCCCGGATCGCCGCGAGGAACGGTTTGATGCCGACGATGTTCATCACTCGCGTGAGGTTGTAGGCGAGCACGTGCAACGCCATCTCGGTCGCCACTTTCGGCAGCGTCTTCATCAGAAAGTGCGTCGCCCCCATCCGCATTTTCAGCGTGCCAAACGGATGCTCGACCGTCTCGCGACGAGTACGCATCGCATCCGGATTCTTGTCCAGGCGCGCCTGCACGGCATCGACAACCTGCTCGTGCTCCCACCGCTTGATGCGACGTTGCGGTCCCTTCGTGCACTGAGCTTTCAGCGCGCAGGTGCGGTTGGTCCAGTAGTGGTGCAGTACCACTCCATTTTCCTCGTTCGTGAAGTGGTTGGTCAGCTTCTCACCGGCAGGACAAATGTAGATGTCCTCCTCAGCCACGTAGCGGAAATCCTGCTTGCCGAAGCGGCCTTCCGACTTCGCCTCGGATGTCTGGGGTTTCGGCAGCGTGACCGTGATGCCAGCCTCATCGCATGCGAGGATCTCCTCACCTTTGAAATAGCCGCGATCGGCGAAGGCTTCGAGTTTTTCTGCCTCCAATGCCGCCTTTGCTTGGCCAGCGATGTTCGCGAGCTGTGACCTGTCGGTGCCGACGTTGGTCACCTCATGCGCGACGATCAGATCGTTCGTCGTATCGACGGCCACGTGGACATTGTAGCCGACCATCCCGGAGCCGCGCCCGCTGGTCGCCATCGAGCGGGAATCAGGATCGGTGAATGAGACCTGCTGATCGGGGGCGGCAAGCATAACCTTCTCTATCGCTTTGAGGCGCTTGACCTCTTCTTCGAGCTTGATCAGCTTCTCCTTGAGCCGTGTGGTCCTGGCCACAAGCTCCTCCGACGGCGCCTCACCGGAAGCTGTCTGGCGATCGGCTGTGTCAAGTTGGCTCAGATAGCGCGCAACGCTCTCCTCGATCTGCGCCAGACGCCGCTCCATCTTTCCCTTCGTGAAGTTGTTGTCGCGCGAGTTAACCGCCTTGAACTTGCTGCCGTCGATCGCGACGCTCGCTTTCGCCAGCAGACCCATCTTGCGGCACAAGGCAACGAATTGCGCGCAGACCTTCTTGATGGCAGGGCCGTTGTCTTTGCGGAAATCGGCGATGGTTTTGTGATCCGGAACGAGCCGTCCCGTCAGCCACATCACTTCCAGATTGCGGCCAGCCTCACGCTCCAGCCGCCGGCTCGATTGGACCCGATTGAGATAGCCATAAATATAAAGCTTGAGCATCGGCGACGGATGATATCCTGGCCGGCCGGTCGCTGCCGGGGTGACGCCATCGAATCCCAGCTCGCGCAGTTCCAGCGCATCGACGAACACATCAACTGCGCGAACAGGATTGCTCTCGTCCACCCAATCATCAAGGCATTCCGGTAACAGCGTCGTCTGCTGGCGATCCGCCCCTTCAACGAAACCCTTCATTATCCCCCCGCGACTCAGCAAGGGAATCATAGCATCGGTCAGGTTTTCACACAGTCTGGGTCAAACTGAGAAGGACTCAGCATGAGCACGTGTCCTCCGAATTACCCTCGAAAGCAGACATCGCTCGATGTGGTCGGCATGTCTCAAACGTGGTGGCGCCAGGACCACACGATTTTGCCGTCCGCATCAGCGCGCTTCGTCTCGCGCACCAAAGCATCCATCGCATCCTCCACCCAACGTTCGTGACGATCGCGAAACGTCCCTCTTATCGGGCGCGGGACGCGCGAAGATAAATCATGAATTTCTGAAAACGGAAGGTTAATCTCGCGAAATTGGTTTTCGGCGCACACCCTCGTGTGCCGATCGGGGGCGATAAAATTCCGGCGAAATCGACCAACTGCGGTTGGGAAGAGCCCGTGACGCATCAATGGCCGTGGGCTAAGACAACACCGTGCCAGGCCAGTTTCCGATCGATGCCCCATCCACGCCGGACGCAGTGCATGTCAAGCTGCGCCGCGCCATCCCGGACGACGCTGCAGCGGTCCGCGAACTGACGCGCGCGGCCTACGCCAGGTGGGTCCCGCTGATCGGCCGCGAGCCGCTGCCGATGCGCGCGGACTATGACGCCGCGGTGCGGAACCATCTGATCGATCTGCTCTTTGCCGGCGAGCGCCTCGCGGCCCTGATCGAGACCATTCCGCATGACGACCACCTGCTGGTCGAAAACGTCGCGGTGCTGCCTGCCTTCCACGGGCGCGGATACGGACGCAGCCTGATGGCCCACGCCGAGACGCTGGCGGCATCGCTCGGCCTGAAGGAGGTGCGGCTCTACACCAACAAGGATTTCGCAGCGAATGTCCGCCTCTATCTCGGCCTCGGCTACGAAGTCGATCGCGAGGAGCCGTTCATGAACGGCGTCACGGTGTACATGAGCAAGAAGCTTCACTCACCGGCAATAGAACCATGAGCGGCGTCTCCAGCGGGGCTGTACTATTGCGGATTCCGTGCTGACCGGGGCGATTGTGAGGGCACCGTACTGGACGCTATGCCATCTGCGTCAGCACTTCTGACATGAGGGATTTCGGTCCAGGACCGTCTACGCCGCGGTGACTATCATGGAAAGTCTTCTGGAGAGGGCGTAGGGTTGCGCCGCGGACCCAGCAGTCAAGAACCAACGTGGGACCCGACAGCAAATTTCGAGGATCGCTCGTTCGTAGGGAGAAACTCTCATGAAGGTTCTCGCGACCGTTCTTATCGCAGCAGGAATTTCAAGCCTCACCTTGATAGCCGCCCCGGCCAGAGCCGCTGAGCCCGAGTCAAAAAGTCAGATCACCATTCTCTACGACGCGTTCGGAACCGATCCGTCGATGACCAAGGACTGGGGGTTCTCCGCTTTCGTGGAGGTCGCCGGAAAGCGAATTTTGTTTGACACCGGCAATGACGCCGACATCTTTGCAGCCAATGTGAAGGCGAAGGGAGTTGACCTCAAAACGCTGGATTTCGTTGTCCTTTCGCACCGGCATTCGGACCACATGGCAGGGTTGAATTATGTCTTGAGTGTGAATCCGACCGTGAAAATCTATGCGCCCAAGGAAGGCTTCGGCATCTACGGTTCATCGTTGCCGTCGAGCTTCTATCGCAAGGATGAAAATTTGCCGCCGGAGATGCGCTACTATGGCGGCAAGCCGCCACAAACCATGAAGTTCGGCGCGGCATGGCATGGGCCTCAATTCGAATTGATCGACAAGACGACCGAAATCTCCCCCGGCATAACCTTGATTGCGCTGGTGTCGGATGCTCCCGGCACGAAGGAGCTCAAGGAGCTATCTCTCGCGGTCAACACTTCCGATGGCATGGTGCTCGTCGTCGGGTGCTCGCATCCGGGAATTGAGAAGATTGTGGAGGCAGCGGCAGCCATCAATCCCAGAATTCATGTCGTTGCCGGCGGCTTCCACCTTGTCGTCGCCTCTGATGAAATCATCGCGAAGGCGGTGACGGCTCTCAAGGATACATTCAAGGTCGAAAGCATTGCGCCGGGCCACTGCACGGGCGAGCCAACATTCGCAGCGTTGAAGAAGGCGTTCGGCGATCGATATCTTTATGCGGGTCTCGGCACTACTCTTCCGCTTCGGGCGAACAACGGCTCCGACACGCGACGCGGCGAAGGACCGGCGCTGCAGCAAGATGACCTCGCCACCTACCGCAGGCTCGCGCGACAGGAAGATTCGTTCGACATCCTGCCGGCGCGACGCATGCGAAGGGCTTCACATTTGTGAGTGGCGTTTGACATATATAGTTCATGGCGGTGCTGCCTGCCCGCCCGGAAGTGAACCATGAGCGGCAGCGCGGACCTTGCCGATCTGCTGGCGTCCATGAACCCGGAGTTATCAGAACAAGAGGTGGTGTTCTGTTCGTTACCGGACGCCTCGGTCGAGGTCGAGCTGCTCCGCTCCGCCCTGGGATTTTTCCGCGAGCGGGAGGGCATCACGCTGATCATCGGGAGAGCCGAGGCGGAGCGACATGACGTGCCGTTTCACGCCACCTTCAGGGCGATCACGCTGACGGTGCACTCCAGTCTGGAAGCGGTCGGGTTCACCGCCGCCGTCGCAGGCAGGCTCGCCGCGCATGGAATTAGCGCGAACGTGGTGGCCGCCTGCTACCATGACCACATCTTTGTTCCTGCCTCTGATGCCGAGCGCGCGCTCCGGATCCTGCAGGCCATGCAGGCCGAGGCGGCGGCCTCGCCGCCCCGATCGGGCGCGGTTGATCGTTCGTGATGCATAGCCAATGATGCATGCGCATTCACGTGCAGCGCCGCTCGCGAATCAACGGCCCGTGCTAGAATCTCATCCAAGAGAATCGCCCGGAGAAAAGGTCTTGCAAAGCACCGCCGGCTCCCGCGCCGTCCAGAACGCGAAGCTGCAAAAGCAAATCAGGAAGCAGGCGGAGGCGCTGCTGGATGCGTTCGCAGCCTATGGCGAGGGCAGGCATGCGGATGTCCAGACGCTTTGCCGGCGCGCGCTGCGGGACCTGCCCAATTCCTTTGCCGCCATGCATCTACTGGGCGTGTCCATCCTCGACTGCGGGCGGTTCGAGGACGCGAAACGGATCCTTGAGCGCGCGGTTGCTCTCGACCAGTCGTCGGCGGATGCTCATTCCAATCTCGGCTTTGCGCTGTTCAACCTCAAACGCCATGACGAAGCCCGTGCCTGCTATGAAAAGGCACTCGCGCTCAAGCCGGATTTTCCGATGGCCCAGAGGAATCTGGGCATGGCCTTGTTCCGGCTGGAACTGGCCGAGCAGGCGATCGCAGCGTTCACGCGCGCGATCCAGCTAAAGCCCGATGACGCCGACGCCTATTGCAATCGCGGCGTGGCGGAAATGATGCTCAAGCGATACGAAGCGGCCGTGACAAGCGCCGAGATGGCGCTCGCGCTTCGGCCGCGCCACTTCGAAGCCATGGTCGGCAAAGGGTTGGCTCACCTCGAGCTCCGGCACTTCGAGGTGGCGGAGACGGCGTTCAATGCTGCGCTCGCGATCAAGCCGGACATGGCGGAACTCCTGGCCCACCGCGGACGGCTCCATCTGCTGTTCGGACGCAGGGCGCAGGCGGAAGCCGATTTTGACGCCGCGGTCGCGCTCGAGCCCTCGCTGGAATTGGCATGGCGGGGGAAAGCGCAGGTCAACATGCTCACGGGCAGAGTGTCGCAGGCGATGGTCGCCTGCAACAAGGTGCTCGAGCAAAATCCGACTTCCGAAATCGGCCTCACTTTGCTGGGCGCCTGTCTCGGAAGACTGGGAGAAATTGCCGCCGCAATCCAGCATTTCGATCGGGCGCTGGAGATCAAGCCGGATTGCGATGATGCGATCATGAAGAAGATCTTCTATCTGGACTTTCTTCCCGAAGCGGACTTCGCGGTAAAGCAGGCGGCGCTACGATACTGGTGGGATGCGATCGGCTCCAAATTCCCGAGGCGCAAGCTCGCAAACCGGCCGCTCGACCCGCAAAAACGCATCATCGTCGGATATGTTTCCGCCGACTTCAGGAATCATTCGGCGGCATTTGGTTTCCTGCCGGTGTTGCGATCCCACGACAAGGCGAACTTCCAGATCAACTGCTACTCCAGTTCGCCGGCGCGAGATTCGCTTACCGCCGTTTTCGAGTTGGCGGCCGACGTCTGGGTCGACGCCATGGCTCTTTCCGATGATGAACTGGCAGACCGCATTCAAGCCGATGGCGTTGATATCCTTGTCGACCTTTCAGGGTATACGACGGGCAATCGCATGGGCCTGTTCGCGCGCAAGCCGGCCCCGATCCAGGTCACGGCCTGGGGCAGCGGCACGGGGACGGGCCTTCAGACCATGGATTACTTTTTCGCCGACCCCGTGACCATTCCCCAAGAAGTCCGGCATCTGTTTGCAGAGCGCGTGTATGATTTGCCGTCATTGATCACGACCGAGCCCCTCACCGAAGTGCAGCCTTCCGCGCTTCCAATGCGCCGCACCGGCTTTGTCACCTTCGGTGTCTTCAACAGGATCGACAAAATATCCGACGAAGTGCTGGCGGTCTGGTCGAAACTGCTGCGCGCGGTGCCGGGATCGAAGCTCGTCGTCAAGCACCTCGCCCTCGACGAAGCGTTTATTCGCGACAGCCTGGTCGGTCGTTTCGTGGCCCAGGGAATTCCGCAGGACAGCGTTATTTGCATCGGCTCGACCGAGCGCCGTGACCATCTAAAGGCCTTCGAGAACATCGATATCTCGCTCGATCCATTTCCGCAGAACGGCGGCCTCAGCACCTGGGAATCGCTCTACATGGGCGTTCCGGTGGTTGCCAAGCTCGGCAACGGCGCGTCGTCGCGTGCAGCGGGAGCCATCCTGAAA
Source organism: uncultured Alphaproteobacteria bacterium (assembly GCA_963831505.1). Taxonomy (GTDB): domain Bacteria; phylum Pseudomonadota; class Alphaproteobacteria; order Rhizobiales; family Xanthobacteraceae; genus Bradyrhizobium. The sequence continues at coordinate 233,834 of CAWHQY010000013.1, forward strand.
GGCGTCGGTCTCGACGACTGGGTCGCTGACGATGAAGACGGCTATCTTGCGATTGCGCAAAAATACGCATCGATGCCCTCCCATCTGGAGAAGCTGCGGGCGGATCTTCCCGCCAAAATCGCGAACTCGCCGGCCGGAAATGCCGTGATCTACACGCAAAAGGTCGAGACGGGTTACCGGCAGTTCTGGCGCGACTATTGTGCGACGGCCTCCGGGGCGGGTTGATGCGAGTGACTGGCGCCCTGAAGCGGAGTTACGTCGCCGCCTTCTTCTTCGCCTTGGGCTTTGCCACCTTCGGCGACGCCGCGGGCTCGGGCGCACGTTCCACCATGCTCAGGCGTCCGGCGTTGAAGGTGTAGATGCCGGCGCGCGGACCGCGCAACCAGGTCACGACGGCCATCCGCTCGCCGCGCGGGTTACTCGAGAGGTTGACGCTGTCGGGCGCGCCGATGCCGCGCACGACGTCGCATTCGGTGTGGCCAAGCGCCACTGAGCCGCCCCTTGGCTGGGCTGCCGGATCGCCGGCGGGTCCATCGGTGAGGGCATTGGCATCGCTGGGGCCGCCCGGCGCCGCCATACCCGGACAGGCGCCTTCGGCGCTCACCAGATCGTCGGCGGCTACCGGCGTATTCGGATTGAGCGGCGGCGCATCGATCGAGACGCTGCGGATGAACAGGCGGCCCGAACGCGAGAACCATTCGGCATCTTTCGACATCAGATCGCTCGCACTCGAGCAGCCCGCGATCAGCGGGGCGAGCGCGAGCAGTGTCCAAAGCCGCCCAAAATGTTGGTTGTCTCGTCGCACGATAAGGTACGTTCCCCGTCCCGGCCTTCAGAGCTTGAGCACGAATTTTTCGGAAAGCCTGATTCCGCCTTTCCGGTTCATGCCCTAACCGATTGTCCCACCATCACTTTGCGGCGTCACCATGGCTGAGGGAAGTCCCCCGCGCGGACACTGCAGATTATCATTGATTCAGCGAGATCGCTAACCCCGTAATCTCCCGGGATTGCTTGTTTGCGCATGATCCCTCGGGTCGAGCCCGAGGCCATGCTTTCGAAAAACCGCTACGCCCCCCGCATCAAGTGCGGGGCAGGCTTTTTTCCGGATCATGCGCTAATCCCGCCGACGCCAGCGGCCCTGCTCGTCCGCCTGCCAGTAAGTCACCTCGAATCCGCGCGACTTGCAGTCCGTCCAGGCGCCTCGGGCGAACGCAAGCGCGTCCGCATCGTCGCCGTTGAACAACAGGACCATCCGTTCGTAACTGTCGCAGTCCTGGGGCAGTGCAGCATTGTCGATCAGGAAGCGGACATTGGCCCGATTCGGATTTGCATCCGCAACCGTCAGCAGGATCGGCTGCTCTTCCGCGTCTGCCGCGCGCCAGGTCGCGTGCGGCAGGAAGGATTCGTCGCGATAGGTCCACAAATGCGCATCCAGCGCGTCGGCGCGCTCCTCCGACGTCGATTGCACGACCACCCGCCAGCCGCGCTCCAGCGACTTCTCCAGGAGCGGCGGCAGCACGTTCTCCACCGACATGTTCTGCAGATGGTAGAACAGGACCTCGGTCATTTTCTTCCCGGTTCCTTTGGGATCATTTCTCGTAATACTCGGACACCAGTCGCTCCAGGAGACGCACGCCAAAGCCGGAGCCCCAGCTTTGATTGATCTCGGTCTTCGGCGCGCCCATCGCGGTGCCCGCGATGTCGAGATGCGCCCATGGCGTGTTGTCGACGAAGCGCTGCAGGAATTGCGCCGCGGTGATCGAGCCGCCGTGGCGGCCGCCGGTATTCTTCATGTCGGCGAATTGCGAGTCGATCAGCTTGTCGTATTCCGCCGACAGCGGCATGCGCCAGACCTTTTCGCCGGTCTCGGCGCCGACCTTGACCAGACGATCCGCCAATTCATCATTGTTGGAGAACAGGCCCGCGTTTTCCGTGCCGAGCGCGACCATGATCGCGCCCGTAAGCGTCGCCAGATCGATCATGAATTTCGGCTTGCACTTTTTCGCCACGTACCAGAGCACGTCGGCCAGCACGAGCCGGCCTTCCGCGTCGGTATTGATGATCTCGATGGTCTGGCCGGACATCGAGGTGACGATGTCGCCGGGACGCTGGGCGTTGCCGTCGGGCATGTTCTCGACGAGGCCGATGGCGCCGACCGCGTTCACGCGCGCTTTCCGCGCGGCGAGCGCATGCATCAGACCGACAACGCAGGCCGCTCCGCCCATGTCGCCCTTCATGTCCTCCATGCTCGCCGCACCCTTGATCGAGATGCCGCCGGTATCGAAGCAGACGCCCTTGCCGACGAAGGCGACCGGCGGCTCGCCCTTCTTGCCGCCGTTCCAGCGCATGATCACGGTGCGGCCAGGACGCGCCGAGCCCTGCGCCACGCCCAGCAGCGCGCCCATGCCGAGCTTCGCCATCGCCTTGACGTCGAGAATCTCGATGTCGACACCGATTTTCTTCAACTGCGCGGCGCGGCGGGCGAACTCTTCGGGGTAGAGCACGTTCGGCGGCTCGTTGACGAGCTCGCGCGCCAGAATCACGCCATCGACGACGGCCGCGTCCGGTGCGAAGGCCTTTTTAGCCGCGGCCGCGTCCTCGACGGCGACCGAGACATCGGCCCGCAGCCCCCGCTCCTCTCCGTCCTTCTTTTTGGTCTTGTAGCGATCGAATTTATAGGTACGCAGCCTCACGCCGGTGGCGATGGCGGCAGCCTGGTCCGGCTGCATGGCGCCCTCGGGCAGTTCCGCCAGTACCGTGACCGCCTCACTGCCGGAATTCAGTTTGCCGGCTAACACCCCGCCGAATTTGAGAAAATCCTTCCCCTTGAGGTCGGCGGCCTTGCCGGCGCCCAATATGATCAAGCGCTGAACCTTGATTCCCTCGGGTTCCAAAATATCGAGCGCCGATCCACTTTTTCCCTTGAACTGGCTCGTGGCGGCCGCCCGCTTCACCAGCCCCTCGGCCTTGCCCAGGATTTTCCGGGTGACAGGACCGAGCTTCAACGCATCGTCGCAGAACGCCACCAAAATGCCGCGCGGCGCAGTGGAAAACGGGACGAAGCCGACCTTGACGGCGTCGGACATGAGATAATCCTCCAAAAATCTGGACTTTCGCGTGATCGGCGGCGGGCTTGGCGCGGCCCCTTGATGGCGCGCGTGAGCTGCCGCCAGGAAGCCTCGCCGATCACTATGACCCGCCTTCTAGTCCCCTGCCAAGCACCCCCGGCGACAGGCGTGGCCGGGCCGCCACATTGGCGGAAATATTAACCTTGCGCCGAGCGCGCCACGGCGCAGCCATTTTGTTGACGGATCAAAGGGATGGTAGTGAGACTATGAGCGGGTAGGACAGCGGGCGGCGTGACCAAAGGGGACCCCTTTGTCAAGGGGCTGGTTACGATCAGCAGTTGGCCCGGCGGCAGGGCGGGATCGTGCGGTAACGATGGGGTCGATCGACAGGTATATCTTCCGCACGACGCTCGCGTCGTTTGCGCTGGTCCTGATCAGCCTCACGGGGGTGATCTGGATTACGCAGGCGTTGCGCGGCATCGACCTGATGACGAGTCAGGGCCAGACCATCATCACCTTCCTCGGGCTCACGAGCCTCGTCATCCCGGCGCTGATCCTGATCATCGCGCCGGTCGCGCTGATGATCGCGATCTCGCACACGCTGAACAAGCTTGCGACCAACTCCGAAATCATCGTGATGAACGCCGCCGGCTTCTCGCCGTTCCGGCTGTTCCGCCCCTTCGTCTATGCCACCATCGTGGTGTCGATGCTGGTCGCCTTCATCGCCGCCTATCTCGCCCCCGACGGCATGCGCCGCATCAAGCAGTGGGACGCCGAGATCACCGCCGACGTGCTCACCAACGTGCTGCAGCCCGGGCGTTTTGCGCAACTCGATCAAAATCTGACCATCCGGATTCGCGAGCGGCAACCCGGCGGGCTCCTGGTCGGCATCTTCATCGACGACCGTCGCGATCCCAAGGAGCGCGTCTCGATCGTCGCCGACCGCGGCACCGTGGTCAAAAGCGGCAACGGCTCGTTCCTGGTGCTGGAGGACGGCAATCTGCAGCAATTCGAGGCGGGAAAACGCGATCCGGCGCTGGTCGCATTCGGCCGCTACGCCTTCGACATGTCGAAATTCTCGCAGCATAACGACGTGGCGCTCGGCATTCGCGAGCGCTACCTCTGGGAGTTGCTGGTTCCGGACGAGAACGATGCGATGTACAAGCAGCTCCCCGGACAATTCCGCGCCGAGCTGCATGACCGCTTCATGGCGCCGATCTATCCGTTCGCGTTTGCCGCGCTCACCTTCGCCTTCCTCGGCGCGCCGCGGACCACGCGCCAGAGCCGGAACTTCTCCATCGGCGGATCGATCCTTGCCGTGTTCGGGCTGCGCATGGCCGGATTCGCCTGCTCCGTCATGGCGGTGAAAACTCCGTCTGCGGCCATCGTGCAATACGCCCTGCTGTTCGCCGGCATCGGGACAGGCATCTGGATCATCCTCCACGGCGTGGTGATCGAACCGCCGGCGGCGCTGATGGAAGCAGTCAACAAGACCAACGCCCGCCTGTTGCGGCTGTTCGGACGGCCAGTCACCGCATGAGCATGGTCACCAACACCCTTGGGCGCTACTTCGCCGGCCGCTTCGTGGTCTCGGCGCTGGGCGTGTTCATGAGCATTTTCGTGCTGCTCGTGCTGGTCGACTACATCGAGATGGTCCGCAAGACCTCAGGCCTTGCTTCGGCGTCCCCGATCATGGTGGCGGAGACCTCCCTGTTCCGCGTGCCGCAACTGCTCGAAAAGATGATGCCGTTCTGCGTCCTGATCGGCGCGATGACCTGCTATCTCGCGCTGTCGCGGCGGCTCGAACTCGTGGTCGCGCGCGCGGCCGGTGTCTCGGCCTGGCAATTCATTGCGCCCGCGCTTGCGAGCGCGATCATGCTCGGCGTCCTCGCCACCGTGGCCTACAACCCGATGTCGGCCAACCTGCGCGAGCTCTCCAAGCGCATGGAAGCCGAATTGTTCGGCGGTGCGCCCGGCGGCGGCGTGCAGGATGCGTCGGGCTTCTGGATCAACCAGATCAATGCCGACGGCCAGGTGATCATGAACGCCGCGCGCAGCGAGCATCAGGGCGTGCGGCTGACCGGCTTGACGCTGTTCCGCTTTGATACAGGCGGCCAGTTCAGGGAACGCATCGAGGCGCGCGAAGCCACCCTCGAGGACGGCTACTGGTTGTTCAGGAACGCACGCCGCTATTCGCTCAATTCGCCCCCGGTCGATCAGGACAGCTTCCAACTCGCCACGTCGCTCACGCCGGCGCAGGTTCGCAACAGTTTTTCGACGCCCGAAACTGTGTCCTTTTGGCAACTTCCGGGCTACATCCGCTCGTCGGAAAGTTCGGGATTTGCGACCGCCGGTTATCGCCTGCAGTACCATAAGCTTTTGGCACAGCCGTTTTTGCTGGCTGCAATGGTGATGTTGGCCGCATCCGTGTCGTTGCGGTTCTTCCAATTCGGCGGCGTGCAAAAGATGGTTTTGAGTGGCGTGGGCGCGGGCTTTCTGCTCTACGTTCTGTCGAAAGTAACTGAGGATTTGAGTAAGGCCGAGTTGATGCATCCGATCGCTGCGGCGTGGCTGCCCGTGACCGTGGGCGGCCTCACCGGTTTTTTGGCCTTGCTGTACCAGGAGGACGGGTAGTGGCAGTCGTCGCCGCCCTCCAGAGCCTGTCCGCATTGTGCCGCGCACCCCTGCGCCGGCAACGGATGCGCTTGGCCGCGATCGGCCCGCTTGCCGCAGTGCTCGCCGTGCTGATTTCCGGCGCGTTCGAGCTCGCTTCCGTCGCGCCCGCCACCGCGCAAGGCTTCACCTACAATCCGCAGCCGCCCCGGCCGGTACGCCCGCGCGTCGCCAATGACGGCCAGATGCTCGTGCAGGCGGTCGAGGTCGACTACGACTACAACAACAATCGCGTTTCCGCGGTCGGCAATGTGCAGCTGTTCTACAACGGCACCAGCGTCGAAGCCGACAAGGTGATCTACGACCAGAAGACCAAGCGGCTTCATGCCGAAGGCAACATCCGCATGACGGATGCCGACGGCAAGATCACCTATGCCAACGTCATGGACTTAAGCGACGACTACCGCGACGGCTTCGTCGATTCGCTGCGGGTCGACACCGCCGATGCCACGCGCATGGCGGCGACGAGGTCCGACCGCTCAGGCGGCAACTACACGGTGTTCGAGAACGGCGTCTACACGGCCTGCGCGCCCTGTAAGGACGATCCGAAGAAGCCGCCGCTGTGGCAGGTCAAGGGCGCGCGCATCATTCACGACCAGAACGAGAAGATGCTGTATTTCGAGACCGCGCAGCTCGAATTCTTCGGCGTGCCGCTGGCCTATATGCCGTATTTCTCGACGCCCGATCCGACCGTGAAGCGCAAGAGCGGCTTCCTGATGCCGGGCTTCACCGAGAACACGAACTACGGCTTCGGCGTCGATATCCCGTATTACTGGGCGATCGCACCCGACATGGATGCGACGTTCACGCCGCGAATCACCACCCGCCAGGGCGTGCTGATGACGGCCGAATTCCGCCAGCGCCTGATCAACGGCTCCTATCAGATCCGCGCCTATGGCATCGATCAGCTCGATCCCGGCGCCTTCGCCGGCCAGCCCGGCGACCGCCAGTTCCGCGGCGGCGTCGAGACCAAGGGCCAGTTCGCGATCAACGACAAATGGGTCTGGGGCTGGGACGGCGTGGTTCTGTCGGACTACTACTTCATGTCCGACTACCGCCTGGCGGCCTACCGCGACCCGATGAACGCCTTCCTCAGCCTTCCGACGGAAGCGATCTCGCAGCTCTATTTGACCGGCGTCGGCAACCGCAGCTATTTCGACCTGCGTTCGATCTACTATCTGAGCTTCTCGGGCAACCAGCAGCAGGTTCCCGTGATCTACCCCGTGCTCGATTACTCGAACGTGTTCAACTATCCGATCTTCGGCGGCGAGGTCTCCTACAAGACGAACTTCGTCAACCTGACGCGCAACGATGCGGTGTTCGATCCGATCACGACGCTGGCGAACACCAATGGCCTGTGCACCATGGCCTCCGCCGATCCGCTGGCGCGCACTCCGACGCAATGTCTGCTGCGCGGCTTCCCGGGAACCTACACGCGCCTGTCGGTGGAAGCGCAGTGGCGGCGCTCCTTCACCGACTCGATCGGCGAAATCTGGACGCCGTTCGCGAGCATGCGGGCGGACGCGATCAACTCCGACGTTGCCAACCAGCCGGGCGTGTCCAACTTCCTGCCCGTCGGTGACACACAGGCGGTACGGTTGATGCCGACCGTCGGCCTCGAATACCGCTATCCCTTCATCAACGTGCAGCCCTGGGGCTCCACGACCATCGAGCCGATCGCCCAGGTCATCATCCGGCCGAACGAGACCTATGCCGGCAAGCTGCCGAACGAGGACGCGCAGAGCATGGTGTTCGACGCCAGCAACCTGTTCAGCGTCGACAAATTCTCGGGGTATGACCGCGTCGAAGGCGGCGGCCGCGCCAATGTCGGCGTGCAGGCGACCACGCAGTTCGACCGCGGCGGCGCCGTCAAGGTGCTGTTCGGCCAGTCCTACCAGCTGTTCGGCCTGAACTCGTACGCGGTCCATGACGAAATCAATACCGGCGTCGATTCCGGCCTTGCCACGCCCCGATCGGACTATGTTGCCAGCGTCAACTACTCACCGAACTCGACCTACACCTTCAGTGTCCGCTCGCGCTTCGACGAGCAGACCTGGAACGTGCAGCGCTTCGAGGCCGAGGCGCGCGCGAATTTCAATCGCTGGTCGATCAGCATGATGTACGGCAATTACGCGCCCCAGCCCGACCTCGGCTACCTGACCCGCCGCGAGGGCCTGCTCGCGTCAGGGTCTGTCAAGGTCGCGGCAAACTGGGTGGCGACCGGCGCGCTGCGCTGGGATCTGGAGGCCAACAAGCTCAATCAATATGTGGTCGGCGCCGGCTATGTGGACGATTGCTTCGTCCTCGCGGCGAATTATGTCACGTCCTACAACTATTCCGCGGGCGCCGCACCGCCGGTACTTGGCCATGCCTATATGCTGCAGATCGGCCTGCGCACGCTTGCCAATACCTCGTCAGCGGCGTCGGGTGCCGGCGGTATTCAGTAGCACCGTGCCGGAGGGCCGACCTGGGCCCGGCTGAAACCTTAACTCGGATGGGTTGAGATCGAACATGATAGTGGCGGCTACATTTTCGCATCGGCTTCGCACTCTTCTCGTGAGCTGCGTCGCGGCCTGCGCGTTCGGGATTGTCTTGCCGCCTTCGCCGGCGCGGGCGCAAACCGTCGCCGTGATGGTCAATGGCGAACCGATCACCGACTTCGACATCGAGCAGCGCTCCAAGCTCGCCTTCATCTCCACCCACAAGCAGCCGAACCGCCAGGACGTGATCAACGAGCTGATCGACGAAAAGGTGAAGATCAAGGAGGCCAAGAAATTCGGCGTCGATCCCGGCGCCTCCGACATCGATCAGGCCTTTGCGCAGATGAGCCAGCGGATGCGGATCACGCCGGAGCAGCTCGCCAAGTCGCTGGAGGCCCAGGGCGTCCGCGCCGAGACGCTGAAGCAGAAGATCAAGACCGACATGGTCTGGGGCAGCCTGGTTCGCGGCCGCTACAAGGAGCGCCTGCAGGTCGGCGAGAAAGACGTCGCGGAGAAGGTCAAGGCCGAGGGCGGCGACGATGCGCAGCAGGCCAACGCGTTCGAATACCGGATGCAGCCGGTCGTGCTGATCGTGCCGCGCGGGTCCACCCCAAGCGCGATCGAGCTGCGGCAGAAGGACGCCGAGACGCTGCGCGCGCGGGTGGAGACCTGCGACCAGGCCAACCAGTATTTCAAGTCGATGCCGAACGCGGCGATCCGCGAGATGGTGATCCGCACCTCGGCCGATATCCCGGTCAACCTGCGCAAGCTGCTCGACGACACCCCGATCGGCCACCTGACCCCGCCGGAGGTGACCAAGCAGGGCATCGAGATGGTGGCGCTGTGCGGCCGCAAGCCGACCACCATCGATACGCCGAAGCGAAAGGAAATGCGCGAAAAGATGTTTGCGCAGAAATACGAGGCGACGTCGAAGGCCTATCTGGACGAAATCCGCAAGGGCGCGATGATTGAATATCGCCGGTAGCCATGGCAACGACGCCCCTTGCGCTGACCCTCGGTGAGCCGGCCGGCATCGGGCCCGATATCACGCTGCTGGCGTGGGTGCGCCGCGAGGAGCTGAAACTCCCGCCCTTCTACGTTCTCGGCGATCGCGATTTCCTCGCGCGCCGCGCCGGCGCGCTCGGCGTCGACATCCCCTTTGCAGACGTGGACGCCGCCGGCGCCGGTCCGGCATTCGTCGACGCTTTGCCCGTCGTCGCAACGGGAAAGCCGGCAACCGCAGAACCTGGCCGTCCGGATGCATCCAGCGCCGGCGCGGCCATCGCCTCGATCCGGCAGGCCGTGACCGACGTGCGCGCCGGACGGGCCGGCGCTGTCGTGACCAATCCCATCGCGAAAAGCGTGCTGTATGGCGCCGGCTTCCGCCATCCCGGTCACACCGAATTCCTGGCCGAGCTCGCCGCCAAAAACGGCAAGGCGCCGCAGCCGGTAATGATGCTGTGGTCGCCGATGCTCGCCGTCGTGCCGGTGACGATCCATCTTTCGCTGCGCGAGGCGATCGCACAACTTTCGACCGAGTTGATCGTCTCGACCGCGCGCATCGTGGCCGACGGCCTGAAGAAAAGTTTTGGTATCTCCCGCCCGCGGCTCGCACTGTCCGGCCTCAATCCGCATGCCGGCGAGGACGGTTCGCTTGGCACGGAAGACAGGGCGATCGTGGCGCCGGCGGTGGAGACGCTGCGCAACGAAGGCATCGACGCAAGAGGGCCGCTGCCGGCCGACACCATGTTCCACGAAGCCGCGCGCAAGACTTACGACTGCGCGATCTGCATGTATCACGATCAGGCGCTGATCCCGATCAAGACGCTCGCCTTCGACGACGGCGTCAACGTCACGCTCGGCCTGCCGTTCATCCGCACCTCGCCCGATCACGGCACCGCCTTCGACATCGCCGGCACCGGCCGCGCCAATCCGGCGAGCCTGATAGCGGCCCTGCGGCTTGCCGCGCGGATGGCCGCGGCCAACGCCAAATGAGCGCGATCGACGACCTGCCGCCGCTTCGCGACGTCATTCGCGAACATTCGCTGTCGGCACGCAAGTCGCTCGGCCAGAATTTCCTGCTCGACCTCAACCTCACCGCCCGCATCGCGCGTGCCGCGGGCGAGCTGGAGAACGCAACCGTCGTCGAAATCGGCCCCGGGCCGGGCGGACTGACGCGCGCGCTGCTTGCGCTCGGCGCCGCGCATGTCATCGCCGTCGAGCATGACGAGCGCGCCATTCCCGCGCTGGAAACCGTCGCCCAACGATATCCGGGCAGGCTCGAGATCGTCTGCGCCGATGCGCAGACCTTCGATCCAAAACCCTATCTCGGCGCGACGAAGGCGAAGATCGTCGCCAATCTGCCCTACAACATCGCAACGTCCCTCCTGATCGGATGGCTCTCGATCGAGCCGTGGCCGCCCTGGTACGACATGATGGTCCTGATGTTCCAGCGCGAGGTCGCGATGCGCATCGTCGCGCGCGAGAACGAGGAGGCCTATGGACGGCTCGGCGTGCTCGCCAACTGGCGCGCGGAGACGAAAATCCTGTTCGATATTTCGCCGGCGGCCTTCGTGCCGCAGCCAAAGGTGACCTCCTCGGTGGTGCGGCTCGTGCCGCGGCCGCAGCCCGAGCCCTGCGACCGCCGCGCGCTGGAGCAGGTTACGGCTGCCGCCTTCGGCCAGCGGCGTAAAATGCTGCGCCAGAGCCTGAAATCGCTGCCCGCCGATCCCTTGCGGCTTGCGGCCGCCGCCAATGTCGATCCGACCCGGCGCGCCGAGACCGTTCCGGTGTCCGGCTTTGTCGCGATGGCGCGCGAATTGGCTGAGACACGGACCGAAAAATCGAACACTTCTTGAATTGAAATGGCGCGGATGGGTCGTCTGTGAAATCCTTCTGATCATCACGAAGGATGAACTGAAGCGCGATGGTTTCAGGATGAATCGTCATCACGCTTTAGCCTTTTGTTTGCGCATGATCTCCGCGCAAACGCAAACGCTTCGCCCGCTTTGGCAATGATAACAATGACCGGGCTCGGGGTTCAGGTGGAAGCGCGGATGCCTTGCCATGAATACTTGCGACTACGCAACGCGGCCACGGAGGCTTGGAAACAGGCGATGAAAGCACCGCCATCGGAGCGCTGCGCATCATTATATCATGCCTCCTCAGCCACGGAGTCGACGCTCAAATACGTAGAAAACAATCGCGAGTCATGCGACATTTCGGTCCAATTGTTGAACCAAGTAGAGGCGTACCGCCGCGAGGCGGTACAGGCCCGCGACAATGCTTGTGCTGGACGCCCTGTTCGACCATATCCAGCAGATATCGTCCCACGTTGAGATCATAGGAAGCTTTGGTCCAGCGCTGCCCGTGTCGGCAAGTGATCGCGTCGGTTTGACGCCCCGCCCGCGACTTCCGGTCTACCCCAATCAACAGATGAGGTGGATGGCTCCCGCTCACGGCATCTGGGTGCCAAAGTGTGAAGGCCTTCAGGCGTTCACGAGCAAAATGGGAGCCATCCGTTATGCAGATTACCACGATCGGCCTCGACTTGGCCAAGAGCATTTTTCAGGTCCACGGTGTTGATGCAGCCGGCCAGGCTGTGGTTCGCAAGTCGCTTCGGCGCTCGCAGATGCTGCCATTTTTTTCCAAGTTGCCGCCTTGCCTGGTCGGCATCGAGGCGTGCGGCACGTCGCATCATTGGGCGCGCGAGCTTATCAAGCTCGGTCATGAGGTGCGGCTGATGCCGCCTGCCTACGTCAAGCCATATGTGAAGCGAGGGAAGACCGACGCTGCCGATGCGGAAGCGGTTTGCGAGGCGGTGACACGGCCTACGATGCGGTTCGTGCCCGTCAAGTCGCCCGAGCAGCAGGCAGCGCTGTCCATGCACCGGACGCGCGATTTGCTGGTCAAGCAGCGCACGCAGCTGGTCAACATGATCCGCGGTCTACTGGCCGAATTTGGCGTCGATATCCCCAAGGGGCTCGAACGAGCGCTGCTGATGGCGCGGCAGATCGTCGATGGCAAAGCGCCTGAGGTGCCGACTGAAGCTGTCAAGATCGTCGCTACACTGTCACAGCAGGCGCTCGACACCCACGTTCGGCTCCGCGAGATTGACCGCGATTTGGCCGTCTGGCTACGTGGCAACGATGTTGCACGTCGTCTCATGACGATCCCCGGTATCGGGCCGATCGGCGCGACGGCACTGGCTGCATCGGTGACCGATCCGCATCAGTTTCGTTCGGGGCGGCAATTCGCCGCCTGGTTGGGACTGACGCCACTTCAGAAGTCAAGCGGTGGCAAAGAGCGGCTCGGTCGTATCACCAAGATGGGTGACAAATATCTGCGCAAGCTGCTCGTTGTGGGCATGACGGCGCTTGTGCGTCGTACAAGGCAAAATCCCGAAGGCAATCCACGGCTGGCGGATCTGCTGGCGCGAAAGCCCACAAGGGTCGCCACCGTCGCGATGGCGAACAAGACCGCGCGGATCATCTGGGCGATCATGGCGCGTGGCCAAACCTATCGTACGGGCCACCAGCCGGCACTGGCAGCATAAACGACAAAGGACTTAGCTGAAGAGGAGATCAGCTTCACGAGGTTGCGAGCGCGATGCGATGTGATGGCAGACCGGTCAGACCGGGAACAGGGACAACCCAATCGATGTCCAAGGCGTCATAGCCTGATCAACAGAATGGGACCTTGTTCGCGGACTCCATCAGGGCCAGCAGTCTCAACCGACTGCGTCAACAGGCCGGACAGAAGACTGCACCCGACCAACGCCACTGCGTCAATTTAGCCCTTGCAACGCGGGAGCCATCCACAGAGGACATCGCGAGACCGGCTCGCTTCGTGCCAAATGTGGAAGTTGCCGCCGGCAGCCTTCTCCCGCTAACGAGCCACTCCAGCTTAGCTTATGCTCGACACGCTTGCGCTCGAATTTCGCCCGAAGAACAAGTCTTGAACTGAGAATTGAACTAGTATTCAACTGATTTGAACTGAGGAAAAATAAATTCGGGGGAACTGGATTTCATGGCACAGATGCGCCGACAATCGCTGGTCAAATTCGATGCGCCGCTCTGCGAGACCATCGTCGAAACGCCGAAACCGGTGGCCAAGGAAGTGCTCGTCCGCATCGAGCGTTGCGGGCTGTGCCACTCCGACCTGCACATCCAGGACGGTTATGCCGATCTCGGCGGCGGCAAGCGGCTCGACACTACGCGCGGCATGAACCTGCCCTTCACGCTCGGTCACGAGATCGCCGGCGTCGTCGACGAAGTCGGACCCGATGCCGCAAAAGAGCTGATCGGGAAGAAGAAGGCGGTGTTTCCGTGGATCGGCTGCGGCCAGTGCCGCGATTGTCTGAACGGCGACGAAAATCTCTGCATCAAGCAGCGCTTCCTCGGTGTCTCCATCGACGGCGGCTTTGCAACCCATGTGCTGGTGCCCGACGCCAGATATCTGCTCGACTACGATTCCTTGCCGGTCAACCAGGCCGCGACGCTGATGTGCTCGGGCGTCACCGCCTATGGCGCGCTGAAGCGGCTGGTCGATCGTCCGCGCCAGCGCAATCTGCTGCTGATCGGCTTAGGCGGCGTCGGCATGATGGGCCTGTCGTTCGCGCAGGCGATGTTCAAGCAGAAGATCAGCGTCGCCGATCTAAATCCCGCCGCACGGGAAACCGCGCTGCAAAACGGCGCAGCCTTCGCCTACGACCCGGCCGAGGCCGACATCGTTAAACGAATTGTCAGGGAGACCGAGGGCGGGTTTGATGAGATCGTCGATTTCGCGGGTAACGAGAAGTCGATGGCGTTCGCGGTCTCGGTGGTCGCCCGCGGCGGCAAGATCGTGGTGTCCGGCCTGATGGGTGGCAATTTCAGCCTGCCCATGGTGCAGTGGGTTTACAAGCGCATGACCATCGAAGGCTTCATGGTCGGAACGCTGGCCGAAGGGCAGGAGTTGATGGCGCTGGCGCGCGCCGGAAAGATCAAGCCGACGCCCATGCGGGAAGAGCCGATGGGCGATGTTCAGAAATGGATCGACGCGTTGCGAGCCGGGAAAGTCGTGGGACGTATCGTCTTAAGAAACTAGAACCATAGAAAAGTCTCGCCGGCCTCGCCGTTCAGTTAACGGGAGGAGTTGAATGGCCTGGAGGAAACCCTTGGCGCACGCCGCGGTCTTGGCGGCGCTTGCGCTTGTCGCCGCGAACCCGGCATTCGCGCAGAAGAAATACGGCCCCGGCGTCACCGACAAGGAAATCAAGATCGGCACCACGACGCCGTTCAGCGGCCCGGCCTCGGCCTATTCCGCCGGCGCCGTCTCCGCCACCGCCTATTTTCAGAAGGTCAACGACGAAGGCGGCGTGAACGGGCGCAAGATCAATTATGTCGCCCTCGACGACGCCTACAGCCCGCCGAAGACGGTCGAGCAGATCCGCCGCCTGATCGAGAGCGAAGAGGTCCTGTTCCTGGTCAATCCGGTCGGCACCGCGACCAACATGGCGGTGGTGAAATACATCAACCAGAAAAAGGTGCCGCATCTGTTCATCGGCACCGGCGCCACCGTCTTCAACGATCCCGAACATTATCCGTGGACGCTGAGCTGGACGCCGCATTACGCCTCCGAAGGCGAGATCTATGCGAAATGGATCCTCTCGAACAAGCCTGAAGCGAAGGTCGGAATCCTCTCCCAGAACGACGATCTCGGCCGCGACTATCTGCTCGGCTTCAAGCGCGGGCTCGGCGAAAAGGCCGACAGGATGATCGTGTCGCAGCAGACCTACAACACCTCCGATCCCACGGTCGATTCGCAGATCGTGTCGCTGAAGGCCGCCGGCGCCGACGTGCTCCTGATTTTCTCGGTGCCGAAATTCGCCGCGCAAGCAATCCGCAAGGCTTACGACATCGACTGGCATCCGCAGGAGTTCGTCTCCAGCGTCGGCTCCTCGATTGCGGGAGCGATCAAGCCCGCCGGCTTCGAGGCCGCCAAGGGCATCATCTCGGCGGCCTACCAGAAGGACCCGGCCGATCCGCAATGGCGCGACGACCCGGAGATGAAGGCCTGGAATGCCTGGATGGACAAGTACAATGCGCATGTCGACAAGAGCGACTACTATGCGCCCTATGGCTACAATGTCGGCCACGCGGTGGTGGAGTTGCTCAGGCAATGCGGCGACGACCTCACGCGCGAGAACGTCATGGAAAAGGCCAGCCACCTCAACATGGACCTGCCGCTGCTGTTGCCCGGCATCCGGCTGACGTCGAGCCCGACCGATCACCGCCCGATCAAGCAGATGCGGCTGGTGCGCTTCAACGGCGAGCGCTACGTGCTGTTCTCTGACGTGCTCGCCAGCGAATGAGCCAGTGACCCGGCAGTTGCGTCCGGCGCAGGCTCGCCTATGGCGAGTGAGCGCCAACCGCTTGCGAATGTTGTCTTTTCGGGGGCGGAACCCAAGCCCTAATTAAGCCTAAACCTCTCCGGATTTGCGGCCCACTGTGACCCAACTCTTTGTCGAGATTTGGAGTCAGCAATGAGTCTGTAGCGTAGCGTAAGCGGAGATGCGTATGTCGGGCGTACCAGCGAAATTCGCGTCGGCCCTTTTCGTCGGTATTGTTGCCGGTGCAGCGTGGACCGCCCTGCCCCAGCATGCTGCGCAAGCGGCGGACTGTCTCACCGAACCGAAGAACGAGACGCCGCAAGGCCAGCACTGGTACTTCCGCATCGAACGCGGCACCGGTCGCCACTGCTGGTATATGCGCGGCGAGGATGAAAAGTCCGCGCGCGCGGACACGCCCGATCCCGCACCGGTTGAAAAGCCCGCACCGCAGCGGACCGAAGCCGCAACCACGCGTTCGATCGCGGACGCCCACGCCGAGATCGGCCCGCGCGCGCGCGTCCCAGGCGGGACCGCGGCCGCCGCGGCGCCGTCCGTTTGGCCCAACGCTGCACCGGCAGCGGCCCCCGCGAACGCCGCGACTTCCAATGCGCCCGCAGCCAATGCGCCCGCAGCTACTGGCACCATGCCCCCCCTCGCCGGACGCTGGCCCCAATCCTCCGGCTCGGCCACCATCGCAAGCCAGCCGCCCGAAGCTTCCGTGGCGGTCGCCGACACGCAGCCCACGGACGCACAGCCTGCTGACGCACAGCCTGCCAACGTCAACGCAGACACTTCGACCCAAACCCTGCCCCCGCCGATGCTGGCGGCTGCACCGGTGGAACGCAACACGGGCTCAATCCAGAAACTCCTTCTCGTCGCCGTCGGGGCGCTCGCGCTGGCCGGCCTGACCGGCAGCGCGGTGTACCGGCTCGGCCGCCGTCGCCGGCGAAATCACTGGCTGAAGGAAAGGACGGCGTGGAATTCCGCGCAGAACCCGAACAGTCCGCCCTGGGTCGATCCACAGCTCGGACAGGCCGACACGCTCCCGGATCTCGACGAAGTGAGAGCTGCGGCGCCGGATTCCGATTTCTCGATTGCAATGGCCGAGGACGATTCGAACATTGCAATGACCGAGGGCAATTCGAACGACGCCCGCGTCGAGAAGATCGAAGACTATCTGGCGCGACTGACGAAGCAGTTGCAGGCCGAGCTTGAAGGCTCCAGGCCCAACCGCGCCGAGCAGCGCGACATCCGCGCCGCGTCGTGAAAAGAGAGCGCTTGTGAAGCTCCTCATGGTGGAGGGCGCGACTCGCATTCGAGGCCCAAGACTATCACGCCATGATGAGTCCAAGGCCGGCCGCTGACGCCGTCGCGGCCTGCGGTGCCCGGCACGACGTAGACCTGCGGGCGGTTTCAAAATTTATCAATGAGCGGATATAGCGATGTCTGCTTATCGCGGAGCATCTCGGACTTTCGCCGCAGATCGCACGAAGTCCGATTAGCGCATGATCCGGAAAAGTGGGCACCGGTTTTCCCTCGCGACAAACGCGAAGCGTTTGCGCGGAGATCATGCCCAAACAAGGAGAGCTAAAGCGCGATGGCTTCGCACCTTTAAGGACCTTGTCCACGTAGGCGCCGCTCAACCGGAATAAGTCGGTGATGTCCGCTCCATACGACATCAATCCACCTAGTTGCACAAACTCCTTGCCCATGGAGATCAATGGCAGCCGCAGCTTTGTGGCGAGGTCGACAACACGTTTTCGTTCGGCAAAAAGCATCGGGCTGGGAAACACGATAAGGGCATCAGCTCGCTCATCTGCAATCGCTGAGAACGCCTTGTCCAATTCGTCGGGCTCCCGCACACCAAACAATCGAAGCTGCAAGCCCAAGGTCTGTGCCGCCCCTTCCGCCTCGTTCATCATGTCGTCCATCGTGCGCACGCCATATGCGCCGGGATGCCAGAGCGCCGCGACTCCATAAGCGGCGGGGAGCGCCTCCTTGAGCAGGGCTAGACGCTTGGGGACCAGTTGCGGGCCAAGGAAGGTTAGCCCAGTGGTGTTCCCGCCGGGTCGCGCGAGGCTGGCGACAAGTCCGTCACCAACGGGATCGCCCATCACCGGAACAACTCGCGGCGGTCGCTTGCCCTACGGCACGACCAGCTACCGAGTTTGAGGCCACGATGACGTCGAGATTTAGCAAGTTCGTTGGCCAGAACCGGAAAGCGTTCGACCTTCGAGTCCGCCGCTCTGACCTCTACGATCACGTTCTCACCATTGGCATAGCCGTATTCCCGCAACCCTCGGTAAAAGGCGTTGAGAGTTGTGCGCGTCTCCGGAGATTCAAGCGATCCCGTGACCAGGAATCCTATCCGCGCGACCCTCTTGGACGGCTGCGCTCTCGCCCCGATCGGGCCTACCGCGGCGCCCGCAAATGCCGTGATGAAATCACGTCGCTGCATATCCTCGTCCTAGCCATGCCCGGAGGTGATCTCGTGCGTCCCAGCTCAGACCTACTTCTCAAGCTGCCGCTGCAGCTCGCGCACGAAGGTGGTGAGGCCGGTGCGGCGCTCGCGTTTCAGCCGTTCGGCCTTGAGGATCGACTGCACCTCGGCAAATGCCGCGTCGATCTCGTGATTGATCACGATGTAATCGTATTCGGCCCAATGGCTCATTTCATGACTGGCGCGGCTCATGCGCGCGCGGATCACGTCGGCCGAATCCTGCGCGCGCGAATGCAGCCGCTTTTCAAGGTCGGCCGCCGACGGCGGCAGGATGAATACGCTGACCACGTCGGCGCGCGCCTTCTCGCGCAATTGCTGCGTGCCCTGCCAGTCGATGTCGAACAGCACGTCCTGTCCGGCCGATAGTGCCGCCTCGACCGGCGCGCGCGGCGTGCCGTAGCGGTTGTCGAACACGGTCGCCCATTCCAGCAGATCCTGCCGCTTCACCATTTCTTCGAAGCGGGCGTGGTCGACGAACATATAGTCACGGCCCTCGACTTCGCCGGGGCGCTTCGGCCGCGTCGTCGCGGAAACCGACATGCGCAAGCCCCCCATGCGCTCCATCAGAAGCCTTGACAGCGTGGTCTTGCCCGCGCCCGACGGCGAGGACAGCACGAACATCAATCCGCGCCGTTCCACCCCGTCGAAGCCCCGCCCCTGCGCCGCCATGGATCACTCCAGATTCTGTACCTGCTCGCGGAACTGCTCGACCACGTTCTTCAGTTCGAGGCCGGTATTCGTGAGCTCGATGTCGTTCGATTTCGAGCAGCAGGTGTTGACCTCGCGATGAAATTCCTGCGCCAGGAAATCGAGCCTTCGCCCGATCGGTCCGCCCTTGCCGAGCAATTCGCGCGTCTGCGAGATATGGGAGGCGATCCGGTCAAGCTCCTCGCGGATGTCGGCCTTGGCCGCAATCAGGAGCGCCTCCTGGGTCAGCCGGTCGGCATCGAAGCGGTCCGAGGTTTCGAGCAGCGCGGCAACCTGTTCGGCAAGCCGCGCGCGCACGGCCTCCGCCTTGCGGCCGGGAGCGGCCTCCGCCTTTTTCGCCAGCACCTCAACCTCGTCCATGCGCTGGGAAAGGATCTGGCCAAGCGCGGCGCCTTCGCGCCGGCGCATCGCCACCAGGTCTTGCAGGGCTTCGTCGAAAGCGGCAATCGCCGCGGCTCTTGCGGCCTTGTCCTCTTCCTCGTTGCTTTCGGGCTCGACGATCTCGATCACGCCCTTGATGGCGAGCAGGCCGTCGATGCTCGGCGCCACCGCGTCGATCTTGCCGGCGAGCTGGGTTGCTACCTTCAGCACGGAAGCCAGCACGTCCTCATTGATTCGCACGGTCGAGAGCGCGTTGGCGCGCTTGACGTTGAAATTGGCGTAGACCGTGCCGCGCGCCAGCACCTCGCCGGCGCGCTTCTTGGCGTGCGCCTCCAGTTCGTCCCAGCCCTGCGGCAGCCGCACGCGCAGGTCAAAGCCCTTGGCGTTGACCGACTTCAGCTCCCACTCGAAGGTATAGGGTCCGCTTGCGCCGTGGCTTCGGGCAAAGCCGGTCATGCTCGACAGCGCCATGGCCAGGAATTCTCCGCAAAAAAACAGACAGAAACGGGGGCAGATTCGCCAACCCCCGACGCGCGCGGACCATAAGACCTTTTTGGGAAAAGTGGAGTCCGGTGGCGTGGCGGCAGCCCGCCCAGCCGTTATTGCTGGACGGTCGGCAGTGCCGGTTGAGCGGCCCCCTGGCGCGGCGCCGGTGCGGGCGCCCTGGCCGGCCGCTTCGCCGCCGGCGGCTTCGCCGTCGTTCCGGTGGCGGACGGGGCGTCGGCGGCGGACGGGGCGACCGCCGCAGCCTGCGGCGGGTCGTCGGCAGCCGGTTCGACGGTATCGTTCTGGATCTGCTTTTCCATCGTGCGCAGCTTCGCGACGTTCTTCTGATGCTGGTCGTAGGTTTCCGTGAAGGAGTGGCCGCCGGTGCCGTCAGCCACGAAGAAGAGGTCGCGCGTGCGCGCCGGATTGGCAGCGGCCTCCAGCGCGGCGCGCCCGGGATTGGAGATCGGCCCGGGCGGCAAGCCCTCGATCACATAGGTATTGTAGGGCGAGGGCTGGGCGATCTCGCTGCGCTTGATCGGACGGCCCAGCGTTCCCTTGCCGCCGACCAGGCCGTAGATGATGGTCGGATCCGACTGCAGCTTGATCTTCTGCTTCATGCGGTTGACGAACACCGCGGCGACACGGCTGCGTTCGTCGGGCTTGCCGGTTTCCTTTTCCACGATGGAGGCCAGCGTCACCAATTGCTCCGGCGACTTGACCGGAACGTCCGGGCTGCGCCGTTCCCAGATTTCCGCCACCACGCGCTTCTGCGCCTGCTGCATACGCTGGATCACCTGCTCGCGCGTGGTGCCGCGCGGGAATTTGTAGGTTTCAGGCAACAGCGTGCCTTCGCGCGGTATCTCGCGCACCGAGCCCGAGAAGATGTCGTTGTCGGAAAGTCTCGCGACGATCTGCTCGGAGGTCAGGCCCTCCGCGATCGTGACCGAGTGCTGCACCACCTTGCCCTCGACGATGGTGGCGATGACGTCGCGCAGGCTCGCGTTCTTCTGGAAGGAATATTCGCCGGGCTTGAGGTCGGAACTGGCCTTCATCGCGAACACCCCGCCGATGAACAGCCACGGATTGACGTCGATAACGCCCTCGCGCTGCAGGACATCGGCGATGTCGCGTTTCCCCGCGCGCGCCGGGATATTGACGATCTTGTCTTCCTTGAGCGGACCCGGCGTTTCCAGCACTTGCCTGCCGTAATAATAGCTGGTGCCCGCGCCGATCAGGAGCAGCAGCACGATAGTGATGATCGCGTTGCCGACCACGACAAAGGGATTGCGCGCGCGTTCCGAGCGCCGGGGCGGCGGCGGTACCTGTTCGGGCTCCAGCGCAGCACGCGGGCTGCGGGGCGAAATGGGCGGCCTTTCACTCATCGATGCAACCTGAGTCCTGTCGTTCTGGAGCATGATCCGGAAAAGTGGGTACCGCTTTTCCCTCGCGACAAACGCGGAATGCGTTTGCGCCGAGATCATGCTCAATCAAGAATCCAAGGCGCGATGGCAATTTATCCCGGTCCCATCGCGCTTTGGTGGCCGCGCCTTTTGGCGTGCGGCCGGTAGTGTCGCGCCCGACTTACGATTTAGCACTGAATACGGCGAAACGGTGGTTTATGGGTAACCGATTCCCGGTGCGTTGCATCAGTTGATTACACGCTGGAGGATGACGGAAGCGTTGGTGCCCCCGAAACCGAAGGAATTGGACAGCACCACATTGATCTCGCGCTTGCGCGCCGTGTGCGGCACGAGATCGATTCCCGTCTCTACCGACGGATTATCGAGATTGATGGTGGGCGGCGCGATGTTGTCGCGAATCGCGAGAATCGAAAAGATCGCCTCGATTGCGCCGGCCGCGCCCAACAGATGTCCGATCGAGGATTTGGTCGACGACATCGACACCTTCGATGCGGCATTGCCGAGCAGCCGCTCGACCGCGCCAAGCTCGATCTCGTCCCCCACCTGGGTCGACGTGCCATGCGCATTGATATAGTCGATATCGGCGGCGGTTATTCCCGCGCGCTTCATCGCGCCCGACATGCTGCGAAACCCGCCATCGCCGTCTGGTGACGGCGAGGTAATGTGATAGGCGTCACCGGACAATCCGTAGCCGATCACTTCCGCATAGATCTTCGCGCCGCGTGCCTTGGCGTGTTCATATTCCTCGAGGACCACGACGCCGGCGCCCTCGCCCATCACGAAGCCGTCGCGGTCCTTGTCATAGGGACGCGAGGCTTTTTCCGGCGTCTCGTTGAAGGCGGTCGAGAGCGCGCGCGCCGCGCAGAAGCCGGCCATGCCGATGCGGCAGATCGGCGATTCGGTTCCACCCGCGACCATCACGTCGGCATCGCCGAGCGCGATCAGCCGGCTGGCGTCGCCGATCGCGTGCGCGCCGGTCGAGCAGGCCGTCACCACCGCGTGGTTCGGCCCCTTCAGCCCATGTTCGATTGAAACGTAACCGGACGCGAGATTGATCAGGCGGCCGGGAATGAAGAACGGCGACACCTTGCGCGGGCCGCGCTCCTTCAGAAGTATCGCCGTGTCGGCGATGCCGGAGAGACCGCCGATTCCGGAACCGATCATGGTGCCGGTCGCGCATTTCTCTTCTTCGGTGGAGGGATGCCAGTCGGCGTCGTCGAGCGCCTGTCTTGCCGCAGCCATCGCGAAGATGATGAAATCGTCGACCTTGCGCTGGTCCTTCGGCTCCATCCACTGGTCGGCGTTGAAGCTGGCGTCGGAGCCGTCGCCGCGGGGAACGACGCAGGCGATCTTGCTCGGCAGATCGGACACATCGAAGGTCTCGATCTTGCGCGCGCCGCTCTGGCCGCTCAGGATCCGTTTCCAGGTCGGCTCGACGCCGCAGCCGAGTGGCGACACCATGCCGAGGCCCGTAACGACAACCCGCCTCATGCCTGCAACTCCAGCCCTGATCCGGCGGCCCGCAACAAGAAACCGGTCGACCGTCTTTTCACGGCGCGGCCGGCTTCGTCGTCACCGCCCGGGGGCGTCAGTTTTTTGCGTTCTTCTCAAGAAACTTGGTGGCGTCGCCGACGGTCAAAATGGTTTCCGCAGCGTCGTCCGGGATCTCACAACCAAATTCTTCTTCAAATGCCATCACGAGTTCGACCGTGTCGAGACTGTCGGCGCCAAGGTCGTCGATGAAGCTCGCGTTGTCGACCACTTTTTCGGGCTCAACACCAAGGTGCTCGACCACGATCTTCTTAACCCGCTCGCCAATCTCACTCATCGTTCAACCTCGTGCTTGTTTCCTTGACCCGACCCCAGGACGATACGAGCCATCGTGGTCGTTAAACTTCCTTCGAAAGTCGCGCATAAACCTGATTTGGCCCCGTTACCAGCGTCCCGTTTATCGAAGCCCGTGAACCGTCGCGGCAGCAGGCCACAGGAACTTCGGTCATCGGCACTGGCCGGCGCGAGCCCGCCGGCTGACGGCACGCTCCGCCCCGCCAATATACAGGGTTTCCAAATCCTGCAATGGCGTTCTTTGCTCATCCAATCGGGGGGTTCGGTTATCATACTTCAAAAGTATTGGCCATAAGTCCCGGATAGCGCTCCGAAACGGCCTTTCGCCGCATATGGGGCCGTTCGGGCCGGCTCAGATCATGGCCATTCCGCCGTTGACATGGATGGTCTGGCCGGTGACGTAGGCCGCCTCATTGGAGGCGAGATAGACCGCGGCGGCGGCGATATCTTCGGGCGTGCCGAGCCGCGCCGCCGGAACCTTGGTCAGGATGGTTTCGCGCTGCTTGTCGTTGAGCGCGTCCGTCATCGGCGTCTTGATGAATCCCGGCGCAATGCAATTGGCCGTCACGTTGCGCTTGGCGTATTCGGCGCCGATCGTCTTCATCAGACCGATCAGGCCCGCCTTGGAGGCGGTATAATTGGCCTGCCCGGGATTGCCGGTTACGCCGACCACCGAGGTAATCGCGATAATGCGGCCGAATCGCTTGCGCATCATCAGCTTGGTGGCGGCACGCGCCAGCCGGAAGGTCGCGGTCAGATTGACATTGATGACCTCGTCCCAATCCTCGTCGCGAAGCTGCA
Source organism: uncultured Alphaproteobacteria bacterium (assembly GCA_963831505.1). GTDB lineage: Bacteria > Pseudomonadota > Alphaproteobacteria > Rhizobiales > Xanthobacteraceae > Bradyrhizobium. The sequence goes on from CAWHQY010000013.1 coordinate 257,572, forward strand.
CGAAGAGATTGTCGCGGGTGATGCCGGCATTGGCGACGAGGATGTCGACCTGCCCCATCGCCTGCTCGGCTGCGGGCACCAGTGCTTCCACGGCCGCGCTGTCGGAGAGGTTGCAGGGCAGCACATGCACGCGGTCACCCAGCTTGCCGGCGATACCGTCCAGCACCTCGCGCCGCGTGCCGGAGATTGCAACCGTCGCCCCCTGGACGTGCAGCGCCTGCGCGATCGCGCCGCCGATGCCGCCGGTCGCACCCGTGACGAGCGCCTTCCTGCCAGTCAGATCGAACATCGAATTCTCCTCACGCCGATTTCGCGGCAGCCAAAGCTTCTTTCGCCGCGGCGATATCGCCGGGTCCGCCGACGGAAACGCCGACCGCGCCGTCGGCGATGCGCTTGACCAGCCCGCTCAACACCTTGCCGGCGCCGATCTCGAAAAACCGCGTCACGCCCCTGGACGCCATATAGGCCACCGACTCGCGCCAGCGCACCGTTCCCGTCACCTGTTCGATCAGGCGGCGGCGGATTTCGTCGGGATCGGTGATGGCGGAAGCCAGCACATTCGACACCAGCGGCGCCGCCGGCTTCTTGATCGTGACTTCCGAGAGCGCCTTCGCCATCACGTCAGCGGCGGGCTGCATCAGCTTGCAATGGAACGGCGCGGAAACCGGCAGCAGCATCGCGCGCTTGGCGCCTTTGATCTTGGCGATCTCGACCGCGCGGTCGACGGCCGCCTTGTCGCCGGAGACCACCACCTGGCCGCCGCCATTGTCATTGGCGGCCTGGCAGATCTGCCCCTGGGCTGCTTCGTTGGCGACCGCAACCGCCGCGTCGTAATCGAGGCCCAGCAGCGCCGCCATGGCGCCCGCGCCGACCGGCACCGCCTTCTGCATGGCAAGGCCGCGGGTGCGCAACAGCCGCGCGGTGTCCGAAATACTCAGGCTTCCGGCCGCCGCCAGCGCCGAATATTCGCCGAGCGAATGGCCGGCGACAAAGGCCGCGTCCCGGCCGACCGAGAAGCCCGCCTCGCTCTCGAGCACGCGCAAGGTGGCGATCGAAACGGCCATCAGCGCCGGCTGGGCGTTTTCCGTGAGCTGCAGGGTTTCGGCAGGCCCTTCCCAGATGATCGCCGTCAGCTTCTCGGAAAGCGCCGCATCGACCTCGTCGAACACGGCCTTTGCGGCCGGAAACGCGTCCGCCAGGGCCTTGCCCATGCCGACCGCCTGGGAACCCTGTCCCGGAAAAGTAAATGCTGCCGTCATCGGCGCTCCCCGACGTAAAATGCCCGACGTTTGGGGCCGTAAGACACCGCCCACGGCCGCGCTGTCAAGCCAAGGGGCGATCAGGGGCGGTTTCGACATAAAATCGGGCGCGGGGCGGGCCGCTTTTCCTTGCCTTTTCGCGGCCGTTTTCCTTGCCAAGGGGCGGAAAATCCGTATAAAGCGCGGCATCCGTGGATCCCGGCCGGGAGCTGAACGGACGGTCTCAGCAATTCATTCCTTGAGTTGATGTGGCAGGGCCAGTCGGTCCGTCGTCCCGTGTTTCCGCCTTCTGAGCTTGAAACGAGTCCTTTCCGAAGGTCTCGAAGGGCTTGACGCCGGGAGCCGCGCCAACACCAGGAAAGGACTCTCATGCCTCTTTACGAGCATGTTTTTCTCGCGCGTCAGGACGCGAGCACCCAACAGGTGGAAGAACTGACCACCCAGATGACCGGCATTGTCGAACAGGCCGGCGGCAAGGTCACCAAGACCGAGAACTGGGGCGTGCGTTCCCTCACCTACCGCATGAACAAGAATCGCAAGGCGCATTTCGTGCTGCTCAACATTGACGCGCCGTCTTCGGCGGTCGCCGAGATCGAGCGCCAGGAGCGCATCAGCGAAGACGTGATCCGTTATCTCAGCGTCCGCGTCGAGGAGCACGAGGAAGGCCCGTCGGCGATGATGCGCAAGGCCGATCGCGACCGCGAGCGTGACGACCGTGGCGGCGGCTTCCGTGGCGACCGCGAAGGCGGTGGCTTCCGCGGCGATCGTGAAGGCGGCGGCTTCCGTGGCGGGGATCGCGAGGGTGGCGGCTTCCGCGGTGACCGCGGTCCGCGCCGTCCGCGCGAAGATGCCGCTGAAACGCCGGCAGCAGAGGAGTAAGAAGCATGGCTGAAGCTGGTGCACGCCGTCCGTTCTTCCGCCGCCGCAAGAGCTGCCCGTTCACGGGCCCGAACGCGCCGAAGATCGACTACAAGGACTCCAAGCTGTTGATGCGTTACGTCTCCGAGCGCGGCAAGATCGTGCCGAGCCGTATCACGGCCGTCTCGGCCAAGAAGCAGCGTGAGCTCGCCCGCGCCATCAAGCGCTCGCGGTTCCTCGGCCTCTTGCCCTACGTCATTCGCTGACGACTTCTCCGGCCGGCGGCGTCATGCCGCCGGCCGCAACATTTCATAAGGCTTCCGGGTCATCCGGTCGCCGATGGTTGGGGCTCATGAAGAGCCTCTAACCGCTCGAAAGGAGCGGGACAGCTGATGATCGCGATGGTTCTCATTGGGCTTGCCGCCGGCGCCGCGTCGGCGCTGATGTTCGCCTCGATCATATCGGGCGCGCTGATCTCGCTATTGCTGTTCTATCTCGCGCCGCTGCCCTTGATGGTGGCGGCGATCGGCTGGGGTCCGCTTTGCGGCGCGATCGGCGGCATCGCCGCCTCGCTTGGCCTGGGTGCCATCTTCGGCATCAATTACTGCATCGCCTTTGCGGTCGCCGTCGCCCTGCCCGGCTGGTGGCTCGGCCATCTCGTGCTGCTTGGCCGACCGATCGCGGCGGCCGGCAATGGCGCGGCACCCGCCGAGCCCAACCTCGAATGGTATCCGGTCGGCCGTATCCTGCTCTGGATCGCGGGCCTTGCGGCACTGACCACCTTTGCCGCGATGCTCACGCTCGGAACCGACGCCGCAACGATCACGGACATGCTGCGGCGCGGCGTGACGCGGATCTTCAATCCGCAGAACGAACCTGCGCCCGCCGAGATGGCGCAATGGGTCGATGCGATGGTGGCACTGGCGCCGTTTGCCGCTGCATCGGTCGCGATGCCGACGCTGACCCTGAACCTCTGGCTTGCCGCCAAGATCGCGGCCACTTCAGGCCGCCTGCACCGCCCCTGGCCCGACCTGCGGACCGCTACGCTGCCGCCGACGGCGCTGGTCGTGCTCTGCGTCGCCGCCGCGCTTTGCTTTGCGGGCGGACTGCTTTCGATCCTCGCCCAGATCGTCACCTCGGCGCTGATGATGGCCTATGCCTTCACGGGCCTTGCGGTGCTGCATACGCTGACGCTCGCGCTCAAGAGCCGCGCCTTCTGGCTGGGCTCGGCCTACGCGATCGTCGTGCTGTTCGTCTGGCCGGTGCTGGCCATGGTGGTGCTGGGCGTGGCTGACGCGGTGTTCGGCCTGCGCCAGCGCTATCTGCGCTCGCGGCCGCCGCCTTTGGCTGCCCCCTGAATCAACCTTTCAAAACTTACATCACACATAAGGAGAACGAATATGGAAGTCATTTTGCTGGAGCGTGTCGCCAAGCTCGGTCAGATGGGCGAAGTCGTCAAAGTCCGTGACGGCTTTGCGCGCAACTTCCTCCTGAAGCGCAAGAAGGCGTTGCGCGCCACCGCGGAGAACCGCGCGAAGTACGACGGCATGAAGGCCGAGCTCGAGGCCAACAACCTCCAGGCCAAATCGGAAGCTTCCAAGGCCGCCGAGAAGATCAATGGCATCGACATCGTCATCATCCGCCAGGCTTCTGAAACCGGCCAGCTGTTCGGCTCGGTCTCGGTGCGCGACATCGTCGTCGCGCTGGAAGCGGAAAAGGTCCACGTCGCCCGTCCGCAGGTGTGGCTCGACGCGCCGATCAAGACGATCGGCCAGCAGAAGGTGACCATCGCCGTGCATCCGGAGGTCGAGGCCGTCATCACCGTGACGGTCGCCCGCAGCGCGGACGAAGCCGAGCGCATCAAGCGCGGCGAGGACATCTCGACCCGTCAGGAAGACCAGGACGCCGCCGCCGAAGCGCTCGCCGCCGCCGGCGAGTTCTTCGATCCGGAAGCCCAGCCCGACGACATCGAGCAGCCCGAGGCACCGGCGGAAACGCCCGCCGAGAAGTAAGCGGTCTGCCTACGAAGTTGGTGCAAGCCCGGCACCCCAAAGCGCGATGATCTCAGGATGAATCTTCACCGCGCTTAGGTCATTTTTTGCGCATGATCTTTTCGGAAAACCGCTGCACACTTTTCCGGATCACGCGCTATGCCGGGCTTGTTTCCCTCACGGGGATCCGCTCCTGCAGCATCGCGATCGACGCCAGCGCGGTCGCGGTGTGCTTCTCCACGCCATCGCTGACCGAGAAGACGTCCGCGGCCACCACGGCGACCTGACGCCCGGGCTTGATGACGCGGGCGCGGCAAATCAGGCGTTCGCCGGTCGCGGGCGACAGCAGGTTGAGCTTGTATTCGGCCGTGAGTGCGGGCTGGCCGCGCGAGGTCGCCGCCGCGATCGTGGTGGCGTTGTCGACCAGGAAAGCGGTGACGGCGCCATGGAAGAAGCCGTGCTGCTGCAACAGCTCGGGCCGGCGCTCGACCGCGATGGTGCAGGAGCCGCGCGCGAGCTCGGAAAGCTCGGCGCCGACCAGCCGCATGAATCCCTGGCGGCCGACATTGTCGCGAATGAGATGTTCGATCGCCTCGAAATTCGCATCGCTTTCTGCGATCATGTCTTGTCTCCCGTCGTTTTGTCCGAAACCAGCGCGCGGATCGCGCAGGCGATCAGTTGATCCGCCTGCAGCCTCGGATCGCTGCGATCGCGGCCCGACAGATAGGCGCGGCAGAAGATCTGCGCCGGCCCGATGATCTGGCTGCCGAAGACGGCCTGCGGAAGCGGCAGAAGCTCGCCGCTCGTTACCAGCGGTGCGCGCCAGCGCTCGATGCCTTCCGCAAAGCGCACATTCAGCGCGCGCTGCTTGTCGCGCAGTTCCTCGGTCCAGTCGCCACGGGAGATCTCGAAGAGATAACGCGCCTCGCGCCTGTGCTCGACGACCCAGTCAAGATGCGCGCGGATCAGACGGTCGATTCCTGCCTGCGCGCTCAAGCCGGGCTCGAGCGCGACCAGGATCGCGGCGTGATAGCGCTGCAGCGTTTCGAGGAAGAGCGTGGCGGCCAATTCCTTCTTCGAGGCGAAGAAGTGAAAGAAGCTGCCGTTCGAGGCGCGCGCCCGCGCGCGGATGGCGGCAACCGTCGCGCCCTCGAAGCCATCGCGCTCGAACACCGCCAGTCCCGCCGCCAGAAGCTCTTCGCGCAGCTGCGCAGCCATCGAAATTCCCCGGATATCGCCTAGATTTCTACTCTAGAGTGATACTCTAGTTGCGGTCAAGGCGAGCCGTCGCTGGAAGAGCCCGGCTCGGGATAGGCCTATTGCGAGATCGGCGGAGCCGGCGGTCCGGCCGGCAGTACTGGAGGCTGCGGTGGCACGGAAGCCGCAACGGGGGGTGGCGGGACCGGTGGCGCGGCGCTCGCCGACAGCGGCACAGCCATTTCCGTGACCGGCGAGGACGCTGCGGCCTGCACCGGCGCGGGCGTCGACGATGGAGCTGGCGCAGACGGCGCGGCAGCGGCCGGGGCGGATGTCGCCGCGGGCACCGCCGCGGTGGTCGGTGGCGCCGGGGTCACCGGCGGAACCGGATCGGGGCGCAGCACCCGGGTTTCCACCGGCTGTTCGACCCTGGCGGATTGCGAGCGGCCGTCATCGGGGTGGCGGTGTCGGGCTTGCTCTCTTCCCTCGCAGCCGTCTCGTCCGGCTTGGTGTCAGGTTTGGAATTTGTTTTGGGCGGCTCGACTGCCGCAGTCGGCTCTTCCTTCGGCAAGGCCTCACCCGGCCGTCCGCGCTTGGTCAGCTTCTGCTTGGCATTCTTGCGGCCATCGGGACCACGATCGGCTTGTTCGGCACCCTCGGGCCTGGGCTCGGCCGCGGGCGCATTGGCCTCCTGCGACGCCGTGGCGGGATGCAAGCGGCGGCCCCAGCGATCGAGCTGTTCCCCCTGTCTCGGTTCCGGCCTTGCTTCCTGTTTGGCCTCCTGCTGCTTCGCCCCCTCCTTCGTTCCCTTGGCTCCCTTGGGCCCATCGCCGCCGATGCGGGCGTCGCTCGCACCATTGGAGACGAGATAGGAGGCGAGCGCCCCGGCCATGTTGGGGCTCGTGGTGTAGTGCTGGCGGAGAAAGGTCGGTAGCGACGACGGCGATACCGTCTTCAACAGGCCACGCGGGCTCTTGTGGCAGGCACTGCAGGTGCCCGCGAAAAGCTGGGAAGGCGTCTTGCCGGCATCCAGGTTTTCCTGCGCCAGCGCCGGCTTCGGTGCGAAGGAGCCGATTAGAAGCAGCACCGCCGCGAGACTGAGCGCCCGGCTCAACATTCCTGACTTTCTCCAGATTCGGAAATGGCCTCCAGCGCGATCTGGATTCTTCCCCCGACGCTGGCAGCGACACCTTTTAGCCGATTATCGCGCGAATGGAAGCGCCGACCCACGCAACTGCGTGAAAGGGACAATTTGAAATATCTACTGTGTCATCAATGCACTAACGGCTGCAGAAACGCGGATAAGTTATCATCAAATAGGGATGCAATAGGAACCACCCCTGTTCCTCCTGCGTCAAAAATACCATGAGCAGGTCAACGTCTTTCCCGGTTACTGCCATGGGTCCGATGGACAGTTTGTTGCGTCACTTCCTCGGTCACTTCATTCGCCGTGGTTCGATCACTTTCACGACCGCGAGTGGCGCGAGCGATTCCTGACGCGGCGCAAGGAGGCCGTGCAGCTCTATGATGAACGCTTTGCCCGGATGTGGGAATTTTACCTGGCGTGCTCCGAAATGGCGTTCCGCAAGCAGAACCTGATGAACTTCCAGATCCAGCTCACCAACCGCCCGGGCGTGGTGCCGATGACGCGGGATTATATCTTCCAGGCCGAAGCCAAATTGCGCGCCATAGAAAGCGGCCGGAGGCCGTGGCTCAAGATGGCAGGCGGATAAGTTTCAGGAAAATCAGTGGCGTAGCGCGGAGGGCGAGTAGCAATAGCGAGCCGCCGGTTGCGCCAGTTGCGCGCGCAAGGCTTGCAGGATGGCGCTCTCGCAAGGCTGCGAGCGCACTTCAGGGCGCGCTGCCTCTTCCATGGCGTCGATGAGCAGCGACAGCCACAGCCGGTCGCCGCTTCCGCTCTGCCATGTCGTGAGCCGCTGACCCATCTTCCGTCCTTGTTCAAACCGGACTGCCGACCCTGCGGCAAACAATCCCAGCCAAATGTGAACTAACTCACAGAGCGTCCGGTTCCGTCGGCCTAAAAATCTGCCATGGACCGAAAAAAACATCCGCTTTCGTTCGACATCCAGGATGGCCTCAGGACCGATTATATCCTGATCGCCACCGGGGTCGGCGCGGCCCTGCTTGCGCTTGCCTACCTGCTTCTGACCTGAGCCAGACGCACGACACCATTTCTTAGGTATGTGCCGCGCGGGACAAAGTTCAGTCCGTTCCCCAAATTTAATGAGACGCCAAAAGGCGGCCGGCTGACCGCCCGATTTCGGCCGAAAGCCGTCAAGCACGGCGGTACCTTCATCCACATTTTAGATGAACGGTGCATAGACGCGAGCTTTCGCTTCCGCTTTGCGCACGACAAGCGCTTTATCGCCGCCCCGCATCCGACAAACTTGCTAAGACAATCGCTGCCATGGCTTCCCCTGATTCGAACGTGCTCAAGCTCGCTCCCGACGCGACAACACCCGCTTATCGGAGTGCGCCGCACAATATCGAGGCGGAACAAAGCCTGTTGGGCGCGATCCTGGTCAATAATGACGCGTTCTACCGGGTGTCGGACTTTCTCGAGGGCAAGCACTTCTACGAGCCGATCCACCAGACGATCTACGAGACTTCCTCGAGCCTGATCCGGATGGGCAAGATCGCCACTCCCGTCACGCTGAAGACCTTCCTGCCCGCCGATACCGATCTCGGCGGCATGACGGTCGGCCAATACCTCGCCCGCCTCGCCGCCGAAGCGACCACCATCATCAACGCGCAGGATTACGGCCGCACGATCTATGACCTTGCGCTGCGCCGCGACCTGATCGGCATCGGCGAGGACATGGTCAATGTCGCCTATGACGCGCCGGTGGATTTTCTGCCGCGGGCGCAGATCGAGGACGCCGAGCGAAGGCTGTACGAATTGGCCGAAACCGGCCGCTATGACGGCGGTTTCCAGCGCTTCTCGCAGGCGCTGACGGTTGCCGTCGACATGGCCGCGAAGGCCTTCCAGCGCGACGGAAAATTGTCGGGCGTCGCCACGGGCCTGCGCGACCTCGACTCCAAGATGGGTGGCCTGCAGCCCTCCGACCTCATCATCGTCGCCGGCCGTCCCGGCATGGGCAAGACCTCGCTCGCCACCAACATCGCCTACAACATCGCCAGGGCCTACAAGGGCGAGTTGCAGGTGGACGGCACCACCAAGGCCGTCAATGGCGGCGCAGTCGGCTTCTTCTCCTGCGAAATGTCGGGGGAGCAGCTCGCGACGCGTATTCTGGCCGAACGCACCGGAATCCCATCGAGCTCCATCCGCCGCGGCGGCATCAGCGAGCTCGATTTCGAGAAGATCCGCGAATGCTCGATCGAGCTGCAGTCGTTGCCGTTCTATGTCGACGAAACCGGCGGCCTGTCGATCTCGCAGCTCACCGCCCGCGCCCGGCGGCTCAAGCGGCAAAAGGGCCTCGATCTCATCGTGGTGGACTACATCCAGCTCTTGCAGGGATCGGGCAAGCGCGGCAACGACAACCGCGTGCAGGAAATCACCGAGATCACCACCAGCCTGAAAGCGCTTGCGAAAGAGCTCAACGTCCCGGTCATCGCGCTGTCGCAGTTGTCGCGCCAGGTCGAGTCCCGCGACGACAAGCGCCCGCAACTGTCGGACCTGCGTGAATCCGGCTCGATCGAGCAGGACGCCGACGTCGTGTTGTTCGTGTTCCGCGAGGAATATTACCTCGCCAACAAGGAGCCGCGTCCGGGCACGCCGGAACACGAGAAATGGCAAATCGACATGAGCTTCGCGCATGGCAAGGCCGAAGTCATCATCGGCAAGCAGCGCCATGGCCCGACCGGCACGGTCGAGCTGCATTTCGAGGCGTCGGTGACGCGGTTCGGCGACCTCGCGCCGGACGGTCAGGTACCGGATCGGCCTTATTGATAGGTTGGCGCGGTTGAAGGAACGGCGCGCGCCGCTTAAACTTGCGGCATGAACATCATTTCCGATCCCCATCCGTCGCTGGCGGGTACCCTGCTGTCGCCCGAAGCCAACCAGGCGGCGGCGCTCGCGACCTACAACGGCATACTCACGGTCGATCTCGACGCCATTATCGCGAATTGGCGCAAGCTGGAGAAAACGGCCGTGCCGGCCGAATGCGCCGGCGTCGTCAAGGCGGATGCCTATGGCTGCGGCGTTGAGCCCGTCTCAAAGGCGCTCGCGGGTGCCGGCTGCAGGACGTTCTTTGTCGCCTCGCTCGATGAAGCGCGCCAGCTTCGCGCCGCTGTGCCCCAGGCCACCATCTACACGCTCAACGGCTTCTTCCAGAACACCGGCGACTCCTACGCCAAGATCGATTGCAAGCCGGTCATCGGCGATCTCAATGAATTGGCGGAATGGGACGTGTTCTGCCGCCGCTCGGGCTGGAGCGGCGGCGCGGCGATCCAGATCGATACCGGCATGAACCGGCTCGGGCTGACGATCGCGGAAGCGCTGGGCATCATTCCGCGCATCAATGCCGGCGATCACGGCATTACCCTCGTGATGAGCCACCTCGTCTCCGCCGAGCTCGTCAACAACCCGACCAATGCCAGGCAGCTCACCGCCTTCCGGGAGATCGCGAGCCTGTTCACCAATGTGCAGGCTTCGCTGTCGAACTCGTCCGCCATCTATCTCGGGGCGCAATTCCAGTTCGACATGGTGCGGCCGGGAGCCGCGCTTTACGGCGTCAATCCGACGCCGGAAGCCGACAATCCGATGCAGCCGGTCGTCGAATTGAAGGCGCGCGTCGTGCAGATCCGCCATGTCGAGCGCGGCGAAACCGTGGGCTATGGCGGCACCTGGACCGCGCGGCGCCCGACCAGGCTCGCGATCGTCTCTGCCGGCTATGCCGACGGCTATTTCCGCGCCGCCAGCGCCAATGACGGCACCCGCGGCGCCGAAGTGGTGGTGGCCGGCAAGCGCTGCCCCATCGCGGGCCGCATCTCCATGGATCTGATGGCGGTCGACGTCACCGACTTGCCGCCGAATGCCGCGCGGCGCGGCCACCTGGTCACACTGATCGGCGAAGGCATCACGGTCGACGAGCTCGCGCATCATTTCGGCACCATCGGTTATGAGGTGCTGACGAGCCTCGGCCGGCGCTATGCGCGCCTCTACAAGGGCGGCGCGGCGCCCCCGCCAATCCGGGCGGTCGCGCCGGAGGCGGAGGCCAAGCCCGAAGATGCCCCAGCGGCGTCCACGCCGGCGTGAAGATCGCGACGTTCAACATCAACAATGTCAACCGGCGCCTGCCCAACCTGCTCCGCTGGTTGCGCGCGGAAAAGCCCGACGTCGCCTGCTTGCAGGAATTGAAGGCGGCGGACGATGAGTTTCCGCAGGCCGCGATCGAGAAGGCCGGCTATCACGCGGTCTGGCGCGGGCAAAAGACCTGGAATGGCGTGGCGATCCTGTCGCGCAAGTCAGAACCGGTATTGGTCCGCACGGCGCTGCCCGGCAACCGCAGTGATCACGAAGCGCGCTACATCGAAGCCGCCATCAGTGGCATCATCGTCGCCTGCCTTTATCTGCCGAACGGCAATCCGCAGCCGGGGCCGAAATTCGACTACAAGCTCGACTGGTTCGCGCGGTTGCGCAGGCACGTCGCGAAATTCGTCAAGCAGGATCTGCCGGTCGTGCTGGCCGGCGATTACAACGTCGCGCCGTCTCCGCTCGACATCTATCCGACCAAATCCTGGGACAAGGACGCGCTGATCCAGCCGAAGAGCCGCGCGGCGTTCGCCTCACTGGCCGCGCAGGGCTGGACCGACGCGATCCGCACATTGCATCCGAAAGAACCGATGTTCACGTTCTGGGACTACAAGCGCAACCGCTGGCCCCGCGATGCGGGACTGCGGCTCGACCATCTCCTGCTCAGCCCCGCGCTCGCGCCGCGCCTTGCGAAGGCGGGCGTCGACCGCAAGGTGCGGGCTGAGGAAGGCGCGAGCGATCACGCGCCGGCGTGGATCGTGCTGAAATAATAACTTTGTTCCGACGCGTTTTCTTCGCGCGAACCGGTTTCCACTTCGCTCGAAAACGCTACCAGAGATTCTTGCCGTCGATGACGGTCACCGGGACCGCATCGAGATCGAAATTGTCGAACAATCGCGCATTGATCCCGACCCTGGGATGGTCGAAGTCGGGCTTGCCGGTCGACCAGTCCGGCGATTCCGAATAGGTGCCGCAGCCGCAACTGGCGCAGAAATGATGTTTGACGGTTCGGCTCGCCCAGCGATAGGTCGCGATGTTCTCCGTCGGCGAGATCAGGCGGAATTGGGCGGGCGTATAATAGGCCCACAGCGCGCCGCGCTTGGAGCAGAGCGAACAGGTGCAGCGTGTGACGCCAGTGGGCGCATCACTCACCTCGAATCGCGTCTTGCCGCAATGGCAGCTTCCCGTGATAGCCATGATCCCCTCCTCGTCCAGCGACGTCGGAGCGGTCGTAGCATCCTCCTGCTGCCAACATGATGGCAGCATCGGGCAGCAGTCCCGGATTCAGGCAGATCAGCCGGCCGACAGCCGCCTGGCGTTCGCGGCGACGTGCTCGCGATAGCGGCCGACGATCGAGGATGTCGTGGCGCCCGCGAGCCAGCTCATGCCGGCCTCGAACGCCGCAAAAATCTTTTCCGTCACCATCAGATGGGCTTCATGCTCGCTATCGGCGTCGCCGCTGGCGAACTTCTCCATCCGCAGCCGCACCACCTCGCTCGCCTCCAGCGCCAGCATCTGGCTGGCAAGCCACGGGAAGCTGTCGTTGGAGCCGGTCAACACGGCGTGCCGGTCGAGGGCGCAATATTGATGATCGTTTCTCATCGCCTGCCTCAAATTCTTTGATGCTCTGGATGCAAGCAATACGCTTCAAATTCTAAGGATCAGGCCGCGAAGTCCGTTGCATCTTTGCATTCGCGAGAACCTCGGGTTAACCATCGCGCCTGGTCCTCGTCATTGCGAGCGAAGCGAAGCAATCCATCTTCGCCAGGAAGCAAGGATGGATTGCTTCGTCGCTTCGCTCCTCGCAATGACGTTAAACTCTCTCAGATTCGCGGGAGACAAACCCTTGGGCTTCCTGTTCGTCCTCATCGTCGGCCTGATCGCGGGCACCATCTCCGGCATTGTCGGCACCGGCTCGTCGATCATGCTGATGCCGGTGCTGGTCTATGAATACGGGCCGAAGCAGGCCGTGCCGATCATGGCGGTCGCAGCCGTGCTGGCGAATTTCTCGCGGATCCTCGCGTGGTGGCGCGAGATCGACTGGCGCGCCTGTGCGGCCTACTCCATGACCGGCATTCCGGCCGCCGCACTCGGCGCGCGCACGCTGCTCGCGCTGCCCTCGCATGCCGTGGACATCGCGATCGGCCTGTTTTTGATCGCGATGGTACCGGTGCGGCACTGGCTCGCGCGGCATGAGCTGAAAGCAAACCTCTGGCACCTCGCGCTCGGCGGCGCCGTCATCGGTTACCTCACGGGCATCGTGGTTTCGACCGGGCCGCTCAGCGTGCCGCTGTTTCTGTTCTATGGGCTCACCAAAGGCGCTTTCCTTGCCACCGAGGCGGCGAGCTCGCTCGGCCTCTATTTCTCCAAATCGGTCACCTTCGAGCGCCTCGGGGCATTGACGGCAGATGTCGCGCTGAAGGGGGTGGTCGCCGGCTCGTCCCTGATGTTCGGCGCCTTCATCGCCAAGCGCTTTGTGCTGCACCTGAAGCCCGAGGCGTTTCGGCTGATCATGGATGCGATCATGCTGGCGGCCGGCGCGTCGCTGTTGTGGACGGCGGTGACTGCCTAAAATCCCGGGCCACCCGTTAGCGCGGCCTGAACCATTTGGGGGGAACCACCGACCAAGTGACGCGCGTCACAGCAAATTTGTAACCGGACGCGCTGAATGTCGGAATCGAGCCGCGTTCATTCCAATTTCAGGAGCAATCGATGATCAGAGGGGCTACCGCCGCCGCTGTCGCCGGCGTGATCGTTCTCATGCTTTTACTGGGCAGTTGGTACACGGTCGACCAGACCGAGCGCGGCGTGTTGCTGCGCAACGGCGCCGTCGTCGGCACCGCGCAGCCCGGGCTTGGCTTCAAGGTGCCGGTCATGGACAGCGTCGAGAAGGTCAGCGTCAAGACCGCGACCTATACCTGGGACAAGATGAACTCCTATTCCTACGACCAGCAGCCGGCCGACCTGAAGATCAGCGTCACGCTGCGCGCAGCACCTGAGAAGGTCGCCGACCTCTACGCCAAGTTCGGCAGGCTGGACGCCGCCGTCAACCAGGTCGTCAGCCCCGTCGTCAACCAGCAGGTCAAGGTCGTGTTCGGCCGCTACACTGCGGTGAAGGCGATCCAGGAGCGCGGCACGCTCAATTCCGCGATCAAGGACGCGATCACCGACACGCTCAAATACGACCCGATGATCATCATCGAGAGCGTCCAGCTCGAGAACATCGAGTTCAGCCAGAACTACCTGCACTCGATCGAGCAGCGCATGCTGGCCGAGGTCGAGGTGCAGAAGCTGCAGCAGAACGCCGAGCGCGAGAAGGTGCAGGCGCAGATCACCGTGACGCAGGCCACCGCGAAGGCAAATGCGGTCCGCGCCGAGGCGCAGGCCAACGCGGAGGCCGTGCGCCTGAACGGCGAGGCCAAGGCTTCGAACATCCGCATCACCGGCGAGGCCGAAGCCTCCGCCATCGAAGCCCGCGCCAAGGCGCTCGGCTCCAACCCCAACCTCGTCACGCTGGTGCAGGCCGAGCGCTGGAACGGCGTGCTGCCGACCACGATGGTGCCGGGCTCGGCGGTGCCGTTCGTGTCGGTGAAGTAAGCGGCGGATTGTTCGCGGCCAACGATGATGCCCGGGACGGAGTTCTCGGGCATTGTCATATTTCGGCATTTCAGACGCGTACGAACGACGCGAAGCTTTCGAGTGGGCGATTAAGAGGCTTCTGCCCGCGCAAGGGAGTCCTGAGCTGGAAAGACCAGCAGCATCGGCTTCAACTCAGCAAATAGGAAATCGCCTCTAACCTGTTGTGTTGAGGTGTCCTTTGATAAAGAAGGTACAGGCATCGGCCAATTGCAGGTGCCGAGATTCCGGCTTCTTTGCGAAATGCACCGTGTCCGAATGTCGCCGAAACGGGAGCAATTGCTTCTTATCCAGTTTCCAAGCCTTCAATTGTTCCGGGCTTCGGTAGAGAGCTATGGCTTCTTTGATCGCCTGCCGAACGATATCCCGATCTTCGGCGATGATCAGGGCGATCTCGTCAGTGCAGGCGCGCATGAACTCCTCGACCACCAGCGAGCAGTCGGTAAAGGCCATGACGTGTCGCGCAACCTCAACTTCCTCTTGAGCAAAGGCGATAGCAAATTTTGGATCTGGGAATTTGCCCTTGTCCACAAATCCCCACGCGACGGGTATGTCAAAACGACCGGGTATGCGCGCTAGATCCCGAAGGATCTCGAGGCGCCTTTCCATCGGCCACTTATCGCGATCCTTGAAATATTTTGCGCCACTCCAGATGTAGGTGGCGTGAAAGATGAAGCCCGGCCGGTCGTGCTCGGGGATATGCTTCTGCACCAAGATATCAAGATGGTTTTCGACGGCGACAAGTTGCCTGTCGCCGTCAACGACGACGCCGGATACCACCAGAAATAGTTCGTGCACGGCAGTGCCGCCTTCATCCTGATAGACCAGTTTTATCGGGCCTTTCCTTGCCAGCCGGCCGCCGGACAAGTGGTTACCATTTGACGAGCGCGACTTGGAACGAAATGTGAACACAAATCAAGGTCTGCATGCTATGTAACTCAAGATCAACCCAGCCGAATTCCACCCCATGGCCAAATCCACCACCCTCTCCTTTGTCTGCCAGAACTGCGGCGCGGCGTATAATCGCTGGCAGGGCAAGTGCGAGTCCTGCGGCGAGTGGAATACGCTCGCCGAGGAGGACACGACCGGCAGCGTGCCGGTGTCGATCCGCTCCAGGCGCAAGGGCCGCACTTTCGCGCTGGAGAGCCTTGCCGGCAAAAGCCAGGACGCGCCCCGCCTTTCGTCCGGCATGGCCGAGCTCGACCGCGTCACCGGCGGCGGCTTTGTGCGCGGCTCGGTGCTGCTGGTCGGCGGCGATCCCGGCATCGGCAAATCGACGCTACTGACACAGGCCACCAGCCTGCTTGCCCGCGCCGGCCACCGCGCGGTCTATATCTCGGGCGAGGAGGCGATCGCGCAGGTGCGGCTCCGCGCCGAGCGGCTCGGGCTCGCCGACGCGCCCGTGCAGCTTGCCGCCGAGACTTCCGTGGAGGATATCGTCTCAACCCTTTCCGAAGGCGCCGTGCCGCGCCTGATCGTGATCGACTCGATCCAGACCATGTGGACCGACACGGTGGAATCCGCGCCGGGCACGGTGACCCAGGTCCGCGCCTCCGCGCAGGCGCTGATTCGATTCGCGAAAAAATCGGGCGCCGCCATCATCCTGGTCGGCCATGTCACCAAGGACGGCCAGATCGCGGGCCCCCGCGTGGTCGAGCACATGGTCGATGCCGTGCTCTCCTTCGAGGGCGAAGGCTCGCAGCAATTCCGCATCCTGCGCGCGGTGAAGAACCGGTTCGGGCCGACCGACGAGATCGGCGTGTTCGAGATGACAGGCCTTGGCCTCCGCGAGGTGTCCAACCCCTCCGAGCTGTTCCTGTCGGAACGCGATCTGGGCACGCCGGGCACGGCGGTGTTCGCAGGGATAGAGGGCACCCGCCCCGTCCTGGTCGAATTGCAGGCGCTGGTGGCGCCGACCTCGCTCGGCACCCCGCGACGGGCGGTGGTCGGCTGGGATCCGAGCCGGCTGTCGATGGTGCTGGCGGTCCTGGAGGCCCATTGCGGGGTCAAGCTGTCCGGCCACGACGTCTACCTCAACGTCGCAGGCGGCCTGCGCATCCAGGAGCCGGCGGCCGACCTCGCGGCAGCCGCCGCTTTGGTGTCCTCGCTGGTGAATGCCCCCTTGCCGACGGACGCGGTCTATTTCGGCGAGATTTCGCTCTCCGGCGCGGTCCGCCCGGTGGCCCAGACCGCAGCCCGCCTGAAGGAGGCGGCCAAGCTCGGCTTTGGCCGCGCCGTGTTGCCCGAATCGGGCCGGGGCGAGGTCGGTAGCGACGCCGGGCTGTCGCTCAACACCGTCGGCGGCCTCACCAGCCTGGTTGCGGAGATCGCCGCGCGCGGCAGCCCGAAAATGAACCGGGAAACCGCCGCTCCAGAGAAAAATGCCACACCGGCCAGATTCCGCCGTCAGGACAGCTAGCTGGGCGTGACGTTGGCGTTTGGCGCCGCTATACAACCCGCGAAAAAGGCGCTTGATGCCGTGATGGGATAGCGCGTTTTGAGGCCTTGCCGGACGCCCTCTCAGCCCCTCAGGTAGGACGGCACCGACACGCCAATTCGGAACCTTGGATTTGCCAGCGGACCAGACCAGCCGATGCCGATAACGATCCTCGATCTCATCCTGCTCGGCGTCATGCTGGTTTCGGGGCTGCTGGCGATGGTCCGCGGCTTCATGCGCGAGGTCCTGTCGATCGCGGCCTGGGGCTCGGCCGCGCTGGTGACGCTGTACTCCTTCAACAAGCTGCTGCCGACCGCCAAGACCTATTTCAACAACGACACCGTCGCAGCCGTGGTCGTGGTCGCCGGCGTATTCGTGGGCACCCTGATCGTGGTCTCGGTGATCACGGTCCGCATCTCCGACATGATCCTCGATTCGCGGATCGGCGCGCTGGACCGCACGTTGGGCTTCCTGTTCGGGCTCGCCCGGGGACTGTTGATCGTGGTTGTGGCCTTCCTGTTCTTCGTCTGGCTGGTGCCGGACAAGCAGCGGCCGGATTGGGTAATAAATGCTAAATCCCGCGTGGTTCTACAGGGAACCGGGGATTGGCTGATGTCGCTCTTGCCGGATGACCCCGAGAACACCATTTTAAAGAAATTCAAGAAGAATAAGCCTGAAGACGAGCAAACTGATACCGAACCGCCCCCGCCGGGCAGCGGTGACGGCTACGGCAAACCTGCCCGCGACCAGCTCAAGAAGCTGATCGAGAAACCCGCGGCCAAGTGAGCGAAGCCCTTGAGAGAGAGGCGAAATGGACGAGATGCATAACCCTTCCGGTGACGCCCAACTCGATCCAAGACCTGTCGGTCCAAGACCTGTTCGATGTCCAAGACCTGTCGATTCAGGATTCGGCCAATCCGCGATCGACACCCAGGACGACCTCGAAGGGGACACGCTGCGCGAAGAGTGCGGCGTGTTCGGCATTTTCGGCCACCCCGATGCCTCCGCCATCACGGCGCTCGGCCTGCATGCGCTCCAGCACCGCGGCCAGGAAGCCGCCGGCATCGTCTCCTACGACGGCAGCCGCTTCCACAGCGAGCGGCGGCTCGGCCTCGTCGGCGACACCTTCTCCCGCCGCGAGGTGATCGAGCGCCTGCCCGGCACTGTCGCGGTCGGCCACGTCCGCTATTCCACCACCGGCGCCACCATCCTGCGCAATGTGCAGCCGCTGTTCGCCGAGCTGAATGCCGGCGGCTTTGCGGTCGGCCACAACGGCAACCTCACCAATGGGCTCTCGTTGCGGCGCGAACTCGTCCGCAACGGCGCCATGATGCAGTCGACCACCGACACCGAGGTGATCCTGCACCTGGTGGCGCAATCCAAGCGCAACCGTTTCATCGACCGCTTCATCGAGGCGCTGCGCACGATCGAAGGCGCCTATGCGCTGGTGTCGATGACCAACAAGAAGCTGATCGGCGCCCGCGACCCGCTCGGCATCCGCCCACTGGTGCTGGGCGAGCTCGACGGCTGCCCGATCCTGACCTCGGAGACCTGCGCGCTCGACATCATCGGCGCGAAATTCGTCCGCGACGTCGAGCCCGGCGAAGTGATCGTGTTCGACGACCATGGCGAACAGAAGCACAAGCCGTTCCCGCAGAAGCCGCCGCGCCCTTGCGTGTTCGAATACATCTATTTCTCGCGGCCGGATTCCATCGTGCACGGCCGCTCGGTCTATGAGGTCCGCAAGGCCTTCGGCGCGCAGCTCGCCAAAGAGAGCCATGTCGAGGTCGACGTGATCGTCCCGGTGCCCGACTCCGGCGTCCCGGCCGCGGTCGGCTACGCCCAGCATTCGGGCGTGCCGTTCGAGCTCGGCATCATCCGCAACCACTATGTGGGCCGCACCTTCATCCAGCCGACCCAGAGCATCCGTGAATCCGGCGTCAAGATGAAGCATAATGCCAACCGCGCCGCGATCGAGGGCAAGCGCATCATCCTGATCGACGACTCGCTGGTGCGTGGCACCACCTCCAAGAAGATCGTGCGCATGATGCGCGATGCCGGCGCCCGCGAGGTGCATTTCCGCCTCGCCTCGCCGCCGATCCTCTATCCCGATTATTACGGCATCGACCTGCCGGACCGCGGCGGGCTGTTGGCCGCTACCCACTCACTTGAGGAGATGCGCGAGATCATCGGCGCCGATTCCCTCGCCTTCCTGTCGATCGACGGCATGTATCGCGCGATGGGCTATCCCGGCCGCGATCCCGCCAATCCCAGATTCGCCGACCATTGCTTCACCGGCGACTATCCGACCAGCCTCACCGACCTCACCCATGTCGAGGCACAGCCGCGGCAGCTCTCGCTGCTGGCGGAGGCCAGTTGACGCGAAGCGTCATCCCGGGGCGCGAATGAAATGAGCGAACCCGGGATCTCGAGATTCCCCGGGGCTAAATTGCGCCCCCGAGGTCTGGTGCTTACGCACCATCCCGGAATGAGTTTTCCATGATCGCCGGGCTTGACCCGGCAATCCATCCAGCATCAAAGGCTTTTTAGATGGATGCGCGGGTCAAGCCCGCGTATGACCTGCGTGTTTTGATCCGGAATTCGTCATGTCTCTTCCCCTCGCCAACCGCCTCGCCCTCGTCACCGGGGCCTCGCGCGGCATCGGTTATGCCGCGGCGCGCGCGCTCGCCAAAGCGGGCGCGCACATCGTCGCGGTGGCGCGCACCCAAGGCGGCCTCGAGGAGCTCGACGACGAAATCAGGAAGGACGGCGGCAGCGCGACACTGGTGCCGCTCAGCCTTACCGATACCGACGGGATCGCGCGGCTCGGCGCGGCGTTGCACGAACGTCATGGCAAGCTCGACATCCTGCTCGGCAATGCCGGTGTCGCCGGCCCCTCTTCGCCGCTCGGGCATATCGACCTGAAGCCGTGGAACGACGTGATGGCGGTCAACGTGACCGCCAATTTTCAGCTCATCCGCTGCATGGAGCCGCTGCTTCGCCAATCGGACGCGGGACGCGCCGTGTTCATCACCTCAGGCGCCGCCAGCAAGGCGGCCGCCTATCGCGGCCCCTATGCGGCCTCGAAGGCCGCGCTGGAGACGCTGGTGCGGGTCTGGGCGCATGAGACCGCGACCACCCCTATCCGCGTCAATCTGTTCAGCCCCGGTCCAATCCGCACCCGCATGCGCGCCACCGTGTTTCCCGGCGAAGACCCGATGACGCTGGACACGCCCGAACAGGCAGCCGAGTTCATCGTGCCGATGTGCGCGCCGGAATGGACCGAGACCGGCAAGCTGTACGACTACCGGATCGCGCAAGCTGATGGACTTCCGCGCGCCGGAGTAACCGTCATTGCGAGCCAACGGGTCCGCGCGATGCGCGGCCCGATGACAGGCTTCGCGAAGCAATCCAGAATGATGCGAGGAGCTGGATTGCTTCGTCGCTCGCGCTCCTCGCAATGACGGCGGTGGCCGTTGACTCATCTCCCTCCCCGCGATTGACTACGCGCCAAGCGGCAAAAAGCCGCGAGCCAAGAAAATCGTGGGAGGAACTGATGATGCCGACGCCCAATCGCGCCCGCACGCTCGATCGTTTTGCCAAAGCCGCTGCCGTCTGTCTCGCAGCGTCTGCTTTTGGCATCCTTCCCCACCCCGCTTCCGCGGACGGCATCCCGGCCTTCGCGGTCGACGCCTCCTGGCCGAAGCCGTTGCCCAACAACTGGATCATCGGCCAGGTCGGCGGCATCACCGTCGACGGCCAGGGACATATCTGGGTCATCCAGCGCCCGCGCTCGCTCACCGACGACGAAAAGGGCGCAACGCTCAATCCGCCGCGCTCGAAATGCTGCGTGCCGGCGCCGCCGGTGCTGGAGTTCGATACCGACGGCAATCTGCTGCGCTCCTGGGGCGGGCCCGGCGAAGGCTATGAATGGGTCGGCCGCGAGCACGGCATCGAAGTCGACGACCGCGGTTTCGTCTGGGTCGGCGGCAATGCCGACAACGACAACGCCATCCTCAAATTCACCCTCGACGGCAAGTTCCTCGGCCAGATCGGCAAGATCGCGCCGACCAAGGGCTCCAACGACACCACCCAGCTCGGCAAGCCCGCGGAGACTGCGATCGACAAGGATGCCAACGAAATCTACATCGCCGACGGCTACGGCAATCGCCGCGTCATCGTGTTCGACGCCACGACACTCGCCTACAAGCGGCATTGGGGCGCCTATGGCCACGCGCCCAATGACGACAAGCAGGCCGCCTATGATCCGAAGGCGCAGGTCGCGCAGCAGTTCGGCAATCCCGTGCATTGCGTGAAGATTGCCAATGACGGCCTGGTGTATGTCTGCGACCGCACGCAGAACCGCATCCAGGTGTTCAAGAAGGACGGCACTTTCGTCAAGGAATGGTTCTACGAGAAGAACACGCTCGGCAATGGCGCGGTCTGGGATCTCGCCATCTGGCCGGACCCGAAGCAGACCTATCTCCTGAACGCCGACGGCGAGAACAACGAAATCCGCATCCTCAAGCGCGAGGACGGCAGCGTGGTCGGCCGGTTCGGCGGCGGCGGCCGCAATGCCGGCCAATTCCACTGGATACACGCCATGGCGATCGACAAATCGGGCAACGTCTATACCGGCGAGGTCGACAACGCCAAGCGCATCCAGAAATTCAAGCTGACCAACGCGGACGCGCTGCGCTAAAGCGCGATGAGTTTGGGATGAAATCGTCGTCGCGCTTTGGCGCTTTGTTTGGGCATGATCTTTTCGGAAAACCGCTTCACACTTTTCCGGGTCATGCACTAGCGCTTCGTCCCAGCCTTGCCGCTCTGGCTCCTGTCGCGCGGCAGAGCGCCAACAAATCGTTTGACTGCCTCGATCACGGGTTGCTGAGCACCCGCAAAGAACCAATGATCGTCGCCGTCGAGCTCAACGAATTGAGCGCCGGTGATGTGGCTCGCCATATCGCGGCCCGCCTCAATGCGCACCGCCCGGTCGTTCCGGCGGTGCAGCACCAGCGTGGGCATGGAAATCCGCGGCAGAAGGTGTCTCACGTCGGTATCGCGCAACGCCTTGAGCACGGCCCAAATGGCACCGGGACTGGAGGCCGCGCGCAGCAGCCCGGCCCACCAGGCCCTCGCCTGGGGATCACGAGCAAGGCTCGGCGCGAAGGTTTCGATCCCGGCAGGGCCACCCCATTCGGCGACAAGCTGCCGGCGCCAGACGTCATATTGGCTCGCCCGCAACGCGTATGGATAGTCCGCCGCCCAACAGCCCTTGGCCAATGAGCCGAACAGAATGAGGCCAGCCACGACGCGGGGTTCATCGACCGCAAACTTGATGCACGCCGGCCCGCATTCCGACGCCCCGAACAGGACAACGCGACGCGTATGCGCCGCCCGCAGCACGGTGCCGATATCCTCGGCCGTAACCTCGACACTCGGGGCTGATCCGACCCGGTCCGACAGCCCGATGCCGCGACGATCGAACAGGATGAGTCGCCCAAGCGCCATCAGGGAAACGAGAAATGCCCGGCACGAGGGATGCTCCCAGGCGCGTTCCACGTGTGACACGAAGCCGGGCATGATCAGGATATCAAGCTCGCCGCTTCCGTAGGTCTGATACGCCAGATGTACGCCGGCGCCCTTTACATAAAGTGTTGTCGGAACGGCATGGTCCGGCGGCGCCGTGGCAGGGTCCATGAGCGCTTCGGTCGCGGCTTCGGGCGCAACCCCAAGCTCGTCACGCAGCCGCTGTGTCAGTGCCGCGTAGTGCCGCTCTGCCGAACTTCGATCGCCGGCAAGCAGCAGGCTGCGGATCAAATGCCGGCCATACACCTCGCTCAGCGGATCGAGCTCGACAAGGCGCCCCGCGTGAGCCGCGGCGGCAAAATGTTCGCCGGCGGCATTCTTGTCCTGCACCAGGCGTTCCAGCCCATGCATGAGCCGCCCCCTGAGCGCCTCGCGGCGAAAGAACGCCCAATCGTCGAACTCGGGACAATCGGGCAGAGAGAAGCCCGCAAGGAAGTCACCCCGATAGCCCAGGCAGGCTTCCTCGAAAGCGCCTCGGTCGCAGGCGCTCTCGAACAGATGCGCATCGACCTTCAGTTCCGCCGCCGGAGACCACCGCACGCTGGTGCGGTCGGTCTCGAAAACAGGCTGGCCAAGCACAAGCTCGATGCGATGCAGCATGCGCCGCAATCGCGCGCGGCCGGTCTCGCTGGGACTCTCGGGCCACAGCAGCGTGGCAATGACGTCCCGCGCAACGGCGCCCTGGGCCTCCGCGAGATAGATCAGCAGCGCAAGACCCTTGCGCAGGTTCAGCTTGATCGGGCGGTTGTCACCGTGGATCTCGGGGAATCCGAGCGTCTGAAGCGAGAACCCAGTCATGAAATCACACTCATGAGATCACATCTGGCCCTATCGGCGCCCGGGGGGACGCTCGGGGGACGGTCCAGTGATAGCCGTCGGGCCTGATCCAGCCTGCTCGCTGTCCGGTTCAGGCTCTTGCATTTGGCACCGCTGCCGCCGGCACAATAGAGAGAACATTCATGTTCGCACGTCTCCTGATCCTGTTCTACGCCATCGTGAGCTATGCCGTCTTCCTTGTTTCATCGCTCTACGCCGTCGGTTTCGTCGGCAATTATAGTTATCTCATGCCAAAGTCGATCGACGTCGGCGGGCGCACGAAGTTGAGCGAGGCCATCGTCGTCGACCTGCTGCTGCTCGGCCTATTTGCGATCCAGCACAGCATCATGGCGCGCCCAGCCTTCAAACGATGGTGGGCAAAAATCTTTCCGGTGGCCTGCGGACGCAGTACCTACGTGCTGCTCTCCAGCCTGATCCTTCTCTTGCTGTTCTGGCAGTGGCGGCCGATCCCGACACCCGTCTGGCAGATCGGCGGAATGGCGGCGTGGTTGCTGATCGGCGTCTATTGGCTCGGCTGGGGAATCGTGTTTGCCTCGACCTTCATGATCGATCATTTCGATCTGTCCGGCCTGCGCCAGGCTTTCTTCGCGCTGCGCGGGGCGGAGCTGCCGGGTCAATCGTTCAAGACGCCCCTGCTCTACAGAATCGTGCGGCATCCGCTCATGCTGGGCTTTCTGCTCGTATTCTGGGCCACGCCCGAGATGACCGCCGGCCATTTGCTGTTCGCGATCATGACAACGGCCTACATCCTGGTCGCCCTGCAGTTCGAGGAGCGGGATTTGATCGCCGAGTTCGGCACGACCTACCAGCAGTATCGCCGGCGCGTTCCCATGCTGCTGCCGCGCATTTTCGGTCGCGCCCGCGCGGGAGCACCCCAATGAGAGCCGTATTATGCAGCGCGTTCACCGGCCCGGAGGACCTGCGCATCGGCGAGATCGAAGAGCCGACGCCGGCCAGCGACGAGATTCTGATCGACGTCCATGCGGCCTCCGTGAGTTTCATGGACCAACTGCTGGTCTCGGGCGGTTACCAGATGCGACCACGGACGCCATTCGTGCCCGGCACGGAAGCGGCCGGAATCGTCATCGCGGTTGGCGAAAAGGTCACGAGATTTCGGCAGGGCGATCGCGTGGCGTGCGGAAACTGGACCGGCGGCTATGCCGAGCGGATGATCGCCAAGGAATGGAAGAGTGTGCGGTTGCCGGCCGGTGTCGCTTTCGAGACGGCGGCCACGGTCTGGCACAACTACGGCACGGCCCATTACGCCCTGGTCGAGGGGGCACGCGCGCAACGCGGGGAAACCGTGTTTATCACCGGGGCCGCAGGTGGGGTTGGCCTCGCCGCCGTCGACCTCGCCCGCCATTTGGGCCTGCGCGTCATCGCCGGTGTCGGCTCCGACGACAAGGCAAGTCTGGTGCGCGATTACGGTGCCGACGATGTCATCAACTATCGCAGCGAAGACCTGCGCGAGCGGATCAAGTCGATATCAGGTGGAGAAGGCGTCGATATCTGCTTCGACAACATCGGCGGAACGATTTTCGAGCAAATGGCGCGGCTGATGAAGTGGGGTGGACGGCTGATGCCGATCGGCTTCACCAGCGGCCAGATTCCGTCGCTGCCGATGAACCTTCCGCTATTGAAGAATTATTCCATTGTCGGTGTCTTTGCCGGCGCCTGGGCGGAGAAATTCCCCGAGCAGGCTGTGCGTGCGAACGACACGCTGGCGCAATTGCTGGCCGAGGGGAAGATTCGTCCTCACATCGATCGCGTCCTTCCGTTGGAGCAGGTCAAGGAAGCGATGCGCGCCGTGGCCAGTCGGACGGTTCAGGGAAGAATCGTCCTCAAGATAAGGTAGAGCGCGCCGGCGCTGGCAAGAGAGGCAAAAGAGAGGAAAATCGATGAACTCGATTATCATCGACAGACGCTATTGCGGTCCTCCGAACTCCGGCAACGGCGGATATGTCTGCGGCCGGCTGGCCCGGCACATTCCGGGCGGCGCGGAAGTGACGCTGCGCGCGCCGCCTCCCCTGGACAAGCCGCTCGATGTCGTCGCGACGGACGACGGGTTATGGGAGCTTCGCGATGGCGCGACCGTCGTCGCCACCGCGCGACCCGCAAGGGTCGAACTCGCGCGCCCGGAGAAGGCAAGCTTCGACGAGGCACGTGCGGCCGAGCGGCTGACGCCGATCAAGCCACACGAGCATCCACTGCCGACATGTTTCGTGTGCGGTCCTGCAAGGGCGAAAGGCGACGGCCTGCGCATTTTCGCCGGCCCGCTCGGGCGTCCATCCCCAAACGCTTCGGCCGTGCTCGCGGCGACCTGGACACCGGATCCGACGCTAGCGGCCGAAGACGGCTTGGTCGCGCCCGAATTTCTCTGGTCGGCGCTCGATTGTCCCACGGGCTATGCTTCGTCTCACGACCGGGAGAGCGGCAGCTTTGACCGGACGCCGATCCTGCTCGGCCGGATGTCGGCCCGGATCGACGCACGGCCGCGCCCGGGAGAACGCTGCGTCATCACGGCCTGGGAGGCCGGTCGCGACGGCCGCAAACGCGTTGCCGAGGCCGCAGCCTTTGGTGAAGCTGGAACGTTGCTGGCGGTAGCTCGAGCGACGTGGATTGCCGTCGACCGGCAAGTGCAGCTCGGCCGCGCGTGACGCGTGCGCGGTTGGCTGCGGTCGGCCCCTCGGCCCTCTTGCAAGCACACGCCCCTAGACCAAGACGTAGGGCCCGGGGTTGGGCCGGTGCCCGCCTGTCAGAAGACCGAAGAAGTAACGCGGCGGTTCGTAGTGCTCCTCGGCCGTGGGCGGGTCGAGAAAATGATCGCCGGCGCAATCCTCGTGCACGAAGAAGGCGTTGACGCCGCTGATGCTGCAGCCCACCAGGCGGTATCCTTTCCGCCGCCCGAGCCGCACCAGCGCTTCGAGGCTGGCACCGAAATAGTTGGATAGATCCCAGGCCTGCGTCGGATTGTAGGGGATCACCCCCGAAAATGGCGGCCGCAGCGTCGCATTATATTCAATCGCGACGACGCGCGGCTTGACCACCTCGATGGCCTGCCAGACCCAATAGTCGTTCTGGTCGATGTCGATGCTGAGCAGGTCGATCTCGCCGCTGATGCCCCCCTGCTGGATCAGCGCATTGATGTTTTCGGCGGTGACAAGGGACTGGATCGCCTGCAGCCGGCCCTCCCGGAAGAACGTGTCGAAGCGGCTCCGTATCTGCGCAATATTTCCCGGCGAGCCGTCGAGCCAAAGACCGCGCCAGCCCTCGATCAGAAGCTTGACGCTATTGCATTCGATTCCGGTCTCGACGCCAAACTCGATGAACGTACGGTGCTTGGCTCCAATCCGCCGGAAGATTTCCTGGATGATCCCGTCTTCGTCGCATTGCGAGTACATCTTGAAGCCGTAGCGCAGCAGGCGCTTCGGGTCGGTGTTGCGCGGCTTGGCCAGCTCGTCGTCCCAATACCGCAGCAATTGCAACTGCGTGGCGAGATCGGCCCGCCCCGCTTGATAGCTCCCGATCTGGACAAGCGACTGAAGCAGATTGATATCAGACATCGGCCCGCCAAACGGGTGCACCCAGAGCGCGAAACGCTAGACGATCGGTCCGATTCGGACAACGCGGGGTTCTCGGGCTCCCCGCTTGCCGGCAGGGCTGGAAAACGAGCCCCGGCAGCGGGTTACCGCGGATGCTCTGCGCCTAGATGTCCAGGCCAAACCGGTCGAAAGATGGATTGCCGAAAGGCGTTGTAGCGGCTAACGGGGGAACAGGATCGGTTGACGGTCACACGACGGGTAAATGCTCCGCCCAAGAGAGCCGTCCCGACATCAAAGTTGGAGGAATACTCATGAAAACCACACTTGCGTGGCGCTCGGCCGCACTCATCGCCTTTGCCGGACTTGGACTTGGATTCGGATTCGCCACCTCGGCGCAGGCCGACGACAAGGTCGTCAAGATCGGCGTCCTCAACGACATGTCCAGCCTCTATGCCGACATCGGCGGCCCCAATTCGGTGGTGGCCATCAAGATGGCGGTGGAGGATTCCGGACTGTTGGCCAAGGGCTGGAAGATCGACGTGCTGAGCGGCGATCACCAGAACAAGCCCGACGTCGGCGTCAACATCGCACGGCAATGGATCGACACCGAGAAGGTCGATGCGATCGCCGACACGCCGAACTCCGGCGTGGCGCTTGCCGTGAGCAACCTGGTGAAGGAAAAGAACGCGATCCTGCTCAATTCGGGTGCGGCCACCGCCGACCTCACCGGCAAGGCCTGCACCCCGAACACGGTTTCCTACACCTACGACACCTACATGCTTGCCAACGGCACCGGCAAGGCGCTGACCAAGGCCGGCGGCGATAGCTGGTTCTTCCTGACCGCCGACTACGCGTTCGGCGCGGCGCTCGAGCGCGACACCAGCGCGGTCGTCAAGACGAACGGCGGCAAGGTGCTGGGCGGCGTCAAGCATCCGCTCAACACCTCCGACTTCTCCTCCTTCCTGCTGCAGGCGCAATCTTCCAAGGCGAAGGTCATCGGCCTCGCCAACGCCGGCGGCGACACCACCAACGCGATCAAGCAGGCCGCCGAATTCGGCATCGTGGCGGGCGGCCAGAAGCTCGCCGCGCTCCTGCTCTTCATCAACGACGTGCATGCGCTCGGCCTGAAGACCGCGCAGGGCCTGACCTTTACCGAATCCTTCTACTGGGACCTGAACGACAAGACCCGGGCCTGGTCGAAGCGGTTCGCGGAAAAGGCCAACAATCACGCGATGCCGTCGATGACCCAGGCTGGCAACTACGCCATGGTCTTGCACTATCTGAAGGCGCTGGACGCGCTCGGCGGCAATCCGCATGACGGCGCCAAGGTCGTCGCCAAGATGAAGGAACTGCCGACCGACGATCCCCTGTTCGGCAACGGCCCGCTGCGCGCCGACGGCCGCCGCATCATTCCGGCCTATCTGTTCGAGGTGAAGAAGCCGGAAGAGTCGAAAGGTCCGTGGGACTATTACAAGCTGATCGCGACCATTGCGCCGGAAGATGCGGCCAAGCCGCTGGAAGCCAGCGAGTGCCCGCTGATCAAGAAATGACGGCGTAGCCGTCATCCCGGAATGGTGCGCCAGCACCATAATCCGGGATCTCGAGATTCCGGGACCGTGCTAACGCACCGTCCCGGAATGACATGTTCGCTTATTTCTTCGCCAACGTCCGCGCCGCCACCACGAGCGCCAGCGCGACCAGCGCGGACGCGAGCAGGAACGGCGCGCCCGGCAATGTGAACGGCGCGTTCTCGCCGATGAAAAAGGCAAAGGTCAGCGTGAACAGCAGCGGCCCGAGCATCTGCGACAGACTCTGCACGCTCGCGGTCGCGCCCTGAAGCTGGCCCTGCTGGTCGGGCGCCACCTGCCCCGTCATCAGCGCCTGCGTGGCCGCGCCGGACACGCCCCACAGCGCCATCACGGGAATGCCGAGACAGAACAACAGCCCCGTCGGCGCCACACCATAAATGAAGAAACCAGCCACGCCGAAGACGAGACCAAACAGGAGCGCTTTCTGTTCGCCCATCCGCTTCACGATCGGCCCGATCGCAGCACCCTGCACCGCCATCGAGCAGACGCCGACAATCGCGAGCATCAGCCCGACCTTTTGCACGTCCCAGCCATAGCGATAGGTCGCGTAGAGCACGGCGGTCGAGGGCAGCACGACATGCGCAAGCTGCGAAAGGAAATTCGATAGTTGCAAGCCAGCCAGAATGCGGTTCGCGCGCAGGAAAGGCAGCATTCCGATCGGATTGGCGCTCTTCCAGCGGAACGGCGCACGACGATCGGGAGGCAGCGACTCCGGCAGGATGAACAGGCCATAGAGCCCGTTGGCAAGGCTCAGGCCCGCCGCGATCCAGAATGGCAACCGCGGCGACATCTCGCCGAACAGGCCGCCGAGCGCGGGGCCCAGGATGAAGCCCGCGCCGAAGGCGACGCCGATCTTGCCGAAATTGGCCGCGCGCTTCTCCGGTGGGGTGATGTCGGCGATATAGGCGAACGCAGTCGAGACGCTCGCCGAGGTGACGCCCGAGATCAGCCGTCCAACGAACAGCCAGGCCAGCGACGGCGCCAGCGCCATCAGCACGTAGTCCGCCGCCAGGCCGAAATTCGACAGCAACACCACCGGCCGCCGCCCGAAGCGGTCCGACAAGCCGCCCAGCACCGGCGAGAAGATGAACTGCATCAGCGCCCAGCCGGTGCCGAACAGGCCGAAGATGCGCGCCGCACTTGCCGTGTCGTTGTCGACAAAGCTCTCGATCAGTTTCGGCAGCACCGGAATGACGACACCGAGCGCGAGCATGTCGAGCAGGATGGTGACGAAGATGAAGGCGAACGCGCTCACGCGCGCCGGCGGTGCTTCGGCGTCAACCTCGGACGCCTCGCCGCTCATGACGGTCGCTTCCTTTTATGCGCGAAGGGATTGGCCTTCTCACGCAGGGTGATGCGCACCGGCGTGCCCGGCAGATCGAACGCTTCGCGCAGCGAATTGACGAGGTAGCGCAAATAGGATTGCGGGACGGCGTCGGCGCGCGAGCAGAACAGCACGAAGCTCGGCGGACGCGCCTTGGTTTGCGTGATGTAGTTCAGCTTCAGCCGCCGCCCCGAAACCGCCGGCGGCGGATTGGCTGAAGTCGCCTGCTCGAACCAGCGATTGAGCGCGGCGGTCGACACGCGCCGGTTCCAGACCGCATAGGCATCGACGATCGCCTGCATCAGCCGGTCGATGCCCTCGCCCATCAGGCCGGAGACCGCGACGACGGGCACGCCCGTGACCTGCGGCAGCAAGTGATCGGCGTCCCGGCGCAGCAGCGAGATCTGGCCGGACTTGCCGTCCATCAAATCCCATTTGTTGATGGCAATGACGAGCGCGCGGCCCTCGCGCTCGATCAGGTCGGCGATGCGCAGGTCCTGCTCCTCGAACCGGTTCTGCGCGTCCATCATCATGACGACGACTTCGGCAAAGCGCACCGCACGCAAGGCATCCGCGACCGACAGCTTTTCCAGCTTCTCCTCGATCCGCGAGCGGCGGCGCAAGCCGGCGGTATCGAACACGCGGAATTCACGGCCTTTCCATTTGATCTCGACTGCGATGGAGTCGCGCGTGGTGCCGGCCTCAGGGCTCGTCAGCAGCCGCTCCTCGCCGATGAGATGATTGATCAGCGTCGACTTTCCGGCATTGGGCCGACCGACAATGGCGACTCGAATCGGACGCTTCGTGAAATCCTCTTCTTCCTCCTCGGCCGTTCCCTCGTCCTCTTCCGGCGGTGGCTCCGGCATCAGCGCGCGAAGCGCGTCGTAGAGATCGCCAAGGCCCTCGCCATGCTCGGCGGAAACCTGGATGGGATCGCCGAGCCCGAGCGCATAGGCCTCCATCGCGCCGGCATCGCCATGCTTGCCCTCGCTCTTGTTGGCGAGCAGCAATACCGGCTTGTCGGCGCGGCGCGCGAAATCGGCGAAGGCGCGGTCGGTAGGCGTCAGCCCTGCGCGGGCATCAACCACGAACATCAGGGCGTCGGCGAGCTTGATTGCGGTTTCCGTCTGCTCCTGCATCCGCGCAGTCAGCGAGCCCTTCGCGCCCTCGTCCAGCCCCGCGGTATCGATGATCGTGAATTCGAGATCGCCGAGCCTGGCTTCACCCTCGCGGCGGTCGCGCGTGACGCCCGGCTCGTCATCGACGAGCGCGAGCTTCTGTCCGACCAGGCGGTTGAACAGCGTCGACTTCCCGACATTGGGCCGGCCGATGATGGCAATCGTGAAAGGCATGAACGATCCGTGCGCTGTTTTACGGCATGATCCGGAAAAAGTGGGGACCGGTTTTCCCTCGCGACAAACGCGCAGCGTTTGCGCGGACATCATGTTCAAACAAGACGCTAGAGCATGATGACCACTAGTCATCATGCTCTAGCGGCCTGTCAATAAATCCAGGTTTCAAAAATCAGCGGGTGAAGGACCCGCCCGGCAGCGGCGCCGGGAATGCCGACGGCGATTGCTGTGCCGATTGCGCCGGGGGCTGGTCCGGCGGGGGTGCGGTGGTGCGCTTGCGCACGATCTTCTTCGGCTTGGGCGGTGGAGGTGCCGCAGGCGTCGCGTCCTCCTGGGCGGCGACGTCAGCCTCGCCGTCCGGTTCGGCTGCCGGCTGATTGGCGGGCGCGGCGGCTGCGGTCGCGGGCTGTCTGCCCTTGCTGCCCTTCCTGGCCGTCGGAGGCGGCTCCGGCGGCTGGGTTGCGGCGGCCGCGGCGTTTTGCTGGTCAAGCTGCTGCTGCCGCTCGGCATTGTTCTTGTAGAGATCTTTCGGAACGCCCTGATCGAGGCCCGGCACGCCGCTGGGGAACACCGGCTTGCGCTCACCCGGAAGCTTCTTCTTGGTATCGAGCCAGTCGAGCAAATCGGTCGGGTCGAAGTTGGTGCCGAAACCGCTCGAGCAGCCCGCAAGCACGCCCGAAAACGCGACGAGCAGCGCGGCTGCGATCAGACGGAGCGGGCGGCGTATGGTCGATCTCTCGGTCAAACTCTCTCCTCCCGGCCGTCAGCTCTTCGCAACCGGCGGCAGCAAGGCTTGCAGCGCTTCGGCGCGCGAGCGCAGGCTCGGCGGCGTCTCGTTGTCGGCCGAGATCTG
This sequence comes from uncultured Alphaproteobacteria bacterium, assembly GCA_963831505.1. GTDB lineage: Bacteria > Pseudomonadota > Alphaproteobacteria > Rhizobiales > Xanthobacteraceae > Bradyrhizobium. The sequence goes on from CAWHQY010000013.1 coordinate 289,272, forward strand.
GTCCAGCCAGAGCCGGGCCGCCGTGGTGTCGTTGGCGTGGAAGGCCGATAGCGCGAGCAGCTCGCGCGCGGAGTGACGGAACGTCGCCGCGGGCACCGTGTCGGGCTCGAGCCGCTGCTTCATGTCGGCATAGGTCGCGCTGTCGACCAGAAGGCCCGCGGCGCGGATGCGCGCCAGCTCCTGCTGCTCGGCGCCAACCGACGAATCGGCAGCCAGCTCGTCGAACATCTTGGCGGCGGCCTTGGGATCGCGGGAAGCGAGTTCGGCGGCCTGGTGGAACCGCGACAGCAGCCGATAGCCGTAGGGCGCCTTCGCCGCGAGATCGGCAAACGCCTTTTCCGCGTCCTCGTGCTTGCCCTGCTCGGACAGCTCGACAGCCCGGTTGAAGGCCGTGCTGGCTTCGGCAGCCTTCCTGGCCTCGACATATTGATAGCCGCGCCAGCCGCCGACCGCCGCGATGACCAAAAGCGCGGCTGCGATGATGTAGATCGAGTACTTGTCCCACAGCTTCTTGAGCTGATCGCGACGGACTTCCTCATCTACTTCGTCAAATAATTCAGACACTTAGAGATATCCCATCCCCGGCGCGCGATTACCAAACGCGCCCGCGCAGCCCCTGCTCGCGGCGGCGTTACCCTAACGATATGGCGGTGGCAAGGCAAAGCGAGCGGGATCAAAGCGTTAACAGGGGAATGTTCCCGTGAACCTTCAAGGCCTTAGCGCCTGAATCGGCGTCAGGCGCCCAGCATCTCCCGCAACTGCCGTTTGAGGACCTTGCCGTTGGCGTTGCGCGGCAGCGGGTCCTTGGTCAGCAGCATGGTCTCCGGCACCTTGTAGTCGGACAGCCGCTCGGCGCACCACGCGCGCAGCGTCTCGCTGGAGACGCCGTCGCGCGTCACCACGACCGCATGGACGCGCTCGCCCAGCACCGGGCATGGCCTCGCGATGATCGCGCTCTCGACCACGCTGGTGTGTCCGGCGAGCACGGACTCCACCTCGGCGGAATAGATCTTCAATCCGCCCCGGTTGATCATGTCCTTCTGGCGGTCGAACACGCGCACGAAATTGTCGGCATCGACGGAGCCGAGATCGCCGGAATGCCAGAAGCCGCCGGTGAAACTCTCGGCGGTCGCTTTCGGATTATTCCAGTAGCCCTTGATGACGGACGCGCCGCGAATCCAGAGCTCGCCGATCTCCCCGCGCGGCAGCTCCCTGCCCGCGGCATCGACCGCGATGACGGTCGCACCGGCGCAAGCAAGGCCCACGCTGTCGATATAGCTGGCCGTCAATTCGCCGGGCATGATGGTCGACGGCGATGTCGTCTCGGTCGCGCCGTAGCAATTCATCAGCTTCAGCCCGGGGATCTTGTCGGCCAGCCGCTCGATGGTCGCGATCGGCATCGGCGCGCCGCCGAAGCCGCCGATGCGCCAGGACGAGAGATCGTATTTGTCGAAATCCGGCTGCAGCAGGCAGAGATTATACATCGCCGGCACCATCACCGTGTAGGTGACGCGCTCTTTCGCTGCGATCTTCAGATATTCGGCGGCCTTGAACTCGGCGACGATGATCAGCGCGCCGGCGCAGGCCACCATGGTCATGATGTTTGCGACGACGCCGGTGACATGCGCGAGCGGCACCGCGGCGATCGAGCGGTCGTTCGCGGTCAGCTCCATGCTGGAGGCGAAGATCATCGAGGAATGGATGATGTTGCAATGGGCGAGCATCGCGCCCTTCGGCCGCCCGGTCGTACCCGACGTGTAGAGGATCATCGCGGTATCTTCCTCGCCGACCCCGGCCGCTTCGTTAAGCGGCGGATGATCGGCCAGACGCGCGAAATCAGACAGCCGCGCGTCGTCATCGACGACGATGCGATGCGCGAGATCGGGCACATCCTTCGCATCCGGCACGCGCCCGGCCAGCGACGCCTCATGGATCAGGAGTTTGGCGCCGCAATCGGTCAGGACATAGGCGATCTCCGGCTTCTGCTGGCGCGTGCCGAGCAGGACGGTCACGAGGCCGGCCTGCGCCGCCGCAAACAGGATCAACGGAAACTCGATGCGATTTCCGAGCAGGATCGCCACGCGGTCGCCGCGCGTCATGCCGAGCTTGCCGAAGCCCGCTGCGATCTCCTGCGCACGCCTGACCGTCTCGCGCCAGGTGAGCCGCTTCTCGCCGCACACCAGCGCTTCGCCCTCGCCGTTGCGCGCAGCCGCCTGCTCGACCATCGCCCAGAGGTTTTTGGGCCGTTCGCAGAACGCCGGCACCACGCGGTCGCCGAACCGCGCTTCCAGCCGCATGGGCGGAATGAAATCTTTCGACCAGTCCATTTTCCTAGCTTCCCATCACCGGGAGGCCGATCACCACCGGGTGGAACGCGAAGGCGAGCGCCAGATAGGCGACGACGCCGACCGCGACCGCGATCAGGTCGTTGCTGATGCCGCCGACCGGAATCGGCGGCCCACCTGGGTCGGCGCGCCGCTTCAGCGAAATGCGGTCGAACACTGCCCAGGCCAAAAACGATCCGAACAGGATGATGCCGCCGAGATCGCCATTGGCGAGCAGATGCCCGAACGCCCACAGCTTCACGCCGGCCAGCATCGGGTGTTTCAGCGTGACGTAGATGCGGCCGCGGATATAGGCGGCGGCCACCAGGATCACCGCCGGCAGCATCAGGAGCGTATTGAGATGCTTCAGCGCCTTCGGCGGCGTCCACACCGGAATCCAGTCGGTCGCGCGGTAATGCGCAAAGCCCCAGACGATCAGCGCGAGCCCCGCCGCCGAGACCAGCGCATAGGCGATCTTGTAGCCGCCCTCGCCCATCGAGGCGATCGCCCGCGCCCGCGCCTCGCGCTGGGTGGTAAAGGTGTGCGCGCCGAGGAACAGCACGAGGCCCAGAATCATTACGAGCAGTCCCACGACGTTCTCCCTTGCGCGGCCTCATCTGGAGCGCCACGCTTTCGCTTGTCATACGCGGGCTTGCCCCGCGCATCCATCGTCCGCGACGCGGACAACTAAAGTCATTTTGAAAGGATGGATTGCCGGGTCAAGCCCGGCAATGACGAATTATGTGGTGACTTAAGGCTTCGCCTGCGCCTTGTTCAGCTCGCGATTGTCGACATAGCGGATCGCGATCGGCCGGCCGGCCAGCGCGCCGCCGAGACCGGAAGTGAATTTCAGGGGGATGCAGGCGTCGAGCGAGGCATTGATCGCCTTGAGGTAGGTCGCGCGGGTATCGGCCGGCACGCCCGCGGTGGAAAACGTCACGCGCGGCGGGCCGATCATCTCGCCGGAGCGCTTGAAGCTGAAGCGCACCGACATCTGCATGCCCTCGCGGGCGGCATCTTGCGGCGGCGGCGACCAGCAGGAGCGCAATTCGGCGAAGAGATCGCCGATGGTGTCGAGGTCGTGGCCGGGCCTTTTGTACTTCGCCTCGTCGTCCTTGGGCGGCACGGTCTGGATGGTGAGCTGCAGGTTCTCGCCATAGGGATAGTCGATCTCGGGAATGCAGGGCCCGTGGTTGAACACGCTGCAATAGGTCGGCGTGCATGGCCGCCCATCGAGCACGCTGCAGGGCTCGTGCGAAAACGGGATCGGATTGATCTGGTTCCGCTGCCGCGCGTCGGCGTGGCTGGTCGCAGCAGCAACCAGCAACAAGACGCCGATCATAAAAACAATGCGCCGCAGCATGGGACGGGACCTGAAATATCGCTGAAGAGCATGATGACCCTGCGTCGCGACATCAAGACCGCCGCCGTTCACAACCGCGCGTTCAGGATTGATCTGAATCAACGGTACGACCGAAAAAGGTGCTCGACTGCTGGTCCGCCGCCGTGACTTTGGCGAGCCAATCGTTCAGGGCAATGGAGGAAATCATGGAAAGCAGCGCGCATTTTTATTTCAACTGGGCGAAGGGGCGGATCGATGAAATGGACGCCGTTGTCGCGTCCCTCGAGGGCAAGGCCGCGCAGCTCGCCGCCGACTCGCGCGTGAGGGCGGAAAAGATCATCGCGGATTTGCGCGCCAAACGCGAAGAATTCCTCGACAGCGTGAAGAAACACGCAGGAGCGAACGAAACCAGCTGGTTGCAGGCAAAAGCCAAATTGGAAAATGAGTGGAACGGCTTCCAGGCCGACACCAAGAAATATGTCGACGAGTTCGCCCAGCAAGCGAAGCAGCAACAATCGATCTTCGAGGAAGTCGCCGCCGCACAAATGAAGGCCTGGCGGCAGGCGGCCGACAAGATGCTGGCGGCGTCCGCGGAACTGGCGACCGACCAAAAAACCAAGGCCGAAGCAGCCGTACAGCAGATGAAGGCCGGTGCCTCAACCGCCGAGGCGAACCTCCAGAAGCTGGCGAAGGCCGGAAACGAGTCCTGGACGGCATTGAATGCGGCGCTTTCGGAGTCCCGCGCGGCGTTCGACCGCGCCAGCCAAACCGCATGGGACAGTCTCAAGCGCGCCAGCTGAGAGGCTCGGAGCCAAATAGACGGTGCAGTTACGCCTTCTTCTTCACGTCCTTGACGCTGGAGAAGGTGATGCCCTCGGCGCGTTCCCTGGTATAGCCGAGATAGAACTCGTTCTTGGCCATGAACACGGGATCGCCGTCGACGTCGTCGGCGATGCCGCTTCCGTTGGCCGAGATGAACGCCTCCAGCTTCTTCGGGTCCTCGGAGGAGACCCAGCGCGCCAGCGAATACTCGCTGACCTCAAATTCGACGGGGAGCGAATATTCGGCATCGAGCCGAGCCTTCAAGACGTCAAGCTGCAGCGGACCGACCACGCCGACCAGCGCCGGCGCGCCGTCGCGCGGGCGGAACACCTGCACGACGCCCTCCTCCGACATCTGCTGCAAGGCCTCCTTCAGCTTCTTCGCCTTCATCGCGTCCGTCAGCCGCACGCGGCGCACGATTTCCGGCGCGAAGCTCGGCACGCCGACGAAGGTCAGGTCCTCGCCTTCGGTGAGCGTATCGCCGATCCGAAGCGAGCCGTGGTTCGGAATGCCGACGACGTCGCCGGCATAGGCTTCGTCGGCGACCGAGCGGTCCTGCGCGAAGAAGAATTGCGGGCTCGTCAGCGGCATGCTCTTGCCGGTGCGCACGAGCTTCGCCTTCATGCCGCGGCTGAGCTTGCCGGAGCAGAGCCTCGCAAAGGCGATGCGGTCCCGGTGGTTCGGATCCATGTTGGCCTGGATCTTGAACACGAAGGCGCTCATGCGCGGCTCGGCGGCCTGCACCTTGCGCAGGTCGGAATCCTGCGCGCGAGGGGCTGGCGCGAACTTGCCGAGGCCTTCGAGCAGATCGCCGACGCCGAAATTGCGCAGCGCGCTGCCGAAATAGACCGGCGTCAGGTGGCCCTCGCGGAACGCGTCCAGATCGAACGGCTTGCAGGCTTCGCGGATCAGCTCGAGCTCGTCCTTGATGGCGGAGACGTCGAGATTGGCATTGCGGCCACCAAGCTCGGCGATGTCGATCTGCTCGGCCTGCCCGGTCTTGGCGCCGCCGCCTTCGAGCAGGCGGATGCCGCCGTTCGCCACGTCATAGGTGCCCATGAAGTCGCGGCCGCGGCCGACCGGCCAGGTCATCGGCGTGGTGTCGAGCGCGAGCGTCTTCTCGATCTCGTCCAGCAGTTCGAAGGTGTCGCGGCTCTCGCGATCCATCTTGTTGATGAAGGTGATGATCGGAATGTCGCGCAAGCGGCAGACCTCGAACAGCTTGCGGGTCCGCGCCTCGATGCCCTTGGCGGCGTCGATCACCATCACGGCGGAGTCGACCGCGGTCAGCGTCCGATAGGTGTCTTCCGAGAAGTCCTCGTGGCCCGGCGTGTCCAGAAGGTTGAACACCAGCCCCTCGAACTCGAAGGTCATCACGGAGGTGACGACCGAGATGCCGCGCTCGCGCTCGATCTTCATCCAGTCGGAACGGGTGTTGCGCCGCTCGCCCTTGGCCTTGACCTGGCCCGCGAGATTGATGGCGCCGCCGAACAGCAGGAGCTTTTCGGTCAGCGTGGTCTTGCCGGCGTCCGGATGGGAGATGATCGCAAACGTGCGCCGCCGCGCCACTTCGTGGGACAGCGGCGAGCGGGAGGGAGAATCGGCGGATACGGCGAGGTCGGTCATCGGGGGCAGCGTTTGGCAGGGAAAAGCCGGGCAATCAAGCGAAAACCCGGCGCGTTCTCCATATAGGAAACCCCCGGGTAAACGCCAGTTTTCCCGAAAAATTGCCGGCTAAAGCGCGATGAGTTTAGGACGAATTGCCATCGCGCTTTAGCTCTTTGTTTGGGCATGATCTCCGCGCAACGCTACGCGTTTGTCGCGGAAAACCGCTTCACACTTTTCCGGATCATGCCCTATCGCAGCAGCGACACGGCCCAATAGGTCAGTGCGGCGACGATGGCCGAGGCCGGGATCGTGATCACCCAGGCATAGACGATCGAGCTTGCCACATTCCAGCGCACCGCCGAGGCGCGCCGCGCGGCGCCGACGCCGACAATGGCGCCGGTGATCGTATGCGTGGTCGATACGGGAACCCCGAGCGCGGTCGCCATGAACAGCGTGATGGCGCCGCCGGTTTCCGCACAAAAGCCCTGCATCGGGGTCAGCTTGGTCAGCCGCAGTCCCATGGTGCGCACGATCCGCCAGCCGCCCATCAGGGTGCCCATCGCCATCGACGCCTGACAGGCCAGCACCACCCAGAACGGCACGGAGAACTCGGCGCCGAGCGCTCCTTGCGAATAGAGCAGCACCGCGATGATGCCCATGGTCTTCTGCGCGTCGTTGCCGCCATGGCCGAGCGAATAGAGCGAGGCCGAGACGAATTGCAGGATTCGGAACGCGCGATCGACGGTGAACGGCGTCGAGCGAACCGATATCCATGAGACGATCGCGACAAGGACCATGGCGAGCACGAGCCCGACCAGCGGCGACAGCACGATCGCCGCGAGCGTCTTCGACAGGCCGCCCCAGACCGCGGCCGAAATTCCGGCCTTGGCCATGCCGCCCCCGACCAGCCCGCCGATCAGCGCATGCGAGCTCGACGACGGGATGCCGAGCCCCCAGGTGACGAGGTTCCAGACGATCGCCCCGATCAACGCTGCAAAGATGACCTGGGTGTCGACCACGGAGGGATCGATGATGCCGGTGCCGATGGTGTGGGCCACGTTGAGGCCGAACACCATGAAGGCGACGAAATTGAAGAAGGCCGCCCAGAATACCGCATATTGCGGGCGCAGCACGCGCGTCGAGACGATGGTGGCGATCGAGTTGGCCGCGTCGTGCAGCCCGTTGAGGAAGTCGAACAGAAGCGCGACCGCGATCAGGCCCGTCAGCACCGGAAGGGCAAGCGTGGTTTCCACTGCGCTAGACCTGCTCGATCATGATCGAGTTGATCTCGTTGGCGACGTCGTCGAAGCGGTCCGCGACTTTCTCCAAATGGTCGTAGATCTCCGCTCCGACGATGAAATCCATCGTGTTGGCGTTGCGGTGCTTGAGGAAGAGTTCGCGCAGGCCGATGTCGTGGAGGTCGTCGACGCGTCCCTCGAGCTTGGTCAGTTCCTCGGTGATGGCCGTGATGGTCGCGACGTTCTGGCCGATCGACTGCATCAGCGGCACTACGCGGCCGACCAGATCGGAGCACTCGACCAAGAGCGTTCCGATCTCGCGCATCAACGGCTCGAAACTGCGGACCTCGAACAGCAGCACCGCCTTCGCGGTCTGCTGCATCTGGTCGATCGCATCGTCCATCGAGGTGATCAGGTTCTTGATGTCGCCGCGGTCGAACGGGGTGATGAAGGTCCGCCTGACCGCGGTCAGCACTTCGCGGGTGATGCCGTCGGCGTCATTCTCGAACTGGTTGACGCGCTGGCAATGGACCGTCGTCTCGTCCCCGCCCCGCAGCATGTCCTGCAAGGCCCGGGCGCCCTGACCGACCACGACGGAATGGCGGGCAAACAGGTCGAAAAACCGTTCCTCCCGCGGGAGAAAGGCGCGAAACCAACGGAACATGGAGCGTCCACCGTGTCTGGAACGGCCGCCCCCGGCAGCCCGTCATGAAACTGTCATAGACGGGATTGGCGGGAAAGGCCCGTCGACCGAGAGCTCAAATCGCGGTCATCCACCGCTTTGTGGAAGGCAAATCGGCCTGAAAAATCGGCTATTTACAGCGAACGCTTGAGAAGATGGGCGATCTCGCCGACGAGGCCCCGGCGGAACAGGAGCACGCAGGCGACAAAGATCACGCCCTGGATCACGGTCACCCACTGGCCGAAGCCGGCGAGATATTGCTGCATGGCGACAATCACGAAGGCGCCGACGACCGGGCCAAACACCGTGCCGAGACCGCCGACCAGTGTCATCAGCACGATTTCTCCCGACATGCTCCAATGCACGTCGGTCAACGAGGCGTTCTGCGCCACGAACACCTTCAGCGCGCCGGCAAAGCCCGCGAGGGTACCGGACAGGATAAAGGCGAGCAGCTTGTACTGGTCGGTCTTGTAGCCCAGCGATATGGCGCGCGGCTCATTCTCGCGGATCGCTTTCAACACCTCGCCGAACGGCGAGTTGATGGTACGGAAGATCAGCAGAAACCCGGCCAAAAAGCCGACCAGCACGACGTAATACAGGATGGTCGGTTTCGACAGGTCGAGCAAACCGAGCATCTTCCCTTGCGGAATGCCCTGAATGCCGTCCTCGCCATGGGTAAACGGCGTCTGCAGGTAGATGAAGTACAGGAGCTGCGACAGCGCCAGCGTGATCATCGAGAAATAGATGCCCTGGCGGCGGATCGAGATATAGCCGGTGATGACGGCGAGCAGGCAGGCGGCCCCGGTACCGACCACGATGCCGAGCATGGGCTCGAGCCCCCAGACCTTCAGCGCATGGGCGCTGCAATAGCCCGCCGTGCCCAGGAACATCGCGTGGCCGAACGACAACAGGCCGCCGTAACCGATCAGGAGATTGAAGGCGCAGGCCACCAGCGCAAAGCACAACGCCTGCATCACGAAGAACGGGTAGATGCCGGTGAACGGCACCGTCGCCAGCAGAACCGCCATGATGGCGAATACGATCATCTCGTCCCGCATCGCGTGCGGGGTGATTGGCAGGGTATCGTCGGTCAATGCTGACATGTCAGGCCGCCCTTCCCGTCAATCCCGTCGGCTTCACCAGCAGCACCAGCACCATCAGGACGAATACTACGGTGTTGGAGGCCTCGGGATAGAAATATTTGGTCAATCCCTCGATCACGCCGAGTGCAAAGCCGGTGATGATCGATCCCATGATCGAGCCCATGCCGCCGATCACGACCACCGCGAACACGACGATGATGAGGTCGGCGCCCATCAAGGGACGCACCTGGTTGATCGGCGCCGACAGCACACCGGCGAGCGCGGCAAGGCCTACGCCGAGCCCGTAGGTCAGCGTGATCATGCGCGGCACGTTGATGCCGAAGGCGCGCACCAGCGTCGGATTTTCGGTGGCGGCGCGGAGGTAAGCGCCAAGCTGCGTCTTCTCGATCAGGAACCAGGTGGCAAGACAGACGATCAGCGAGAAGACCACGACCCAGCCCCGGTAGATGGGCAGGAACATGAAGCCGAGATTCATGCCGCCCTTCAGCTCGTCAGGGATGGCGTAAGGCAGGCCGGACGAGCCGAAATAATTCTGGAACACGCCCTGCACGATCAGCGCGATGCCGAAGGTGAGCAGCAAGCCATAGAGATGGTCGAGGCCGGTCAGCCATTGCAGCATGGTCCGTTCCAGGATCATGCCGAAAATACCGACGACGATGGGTGCGACGAGCAGCGCCCACCAATAACCCAACCCGGTCAGGCTGAGCAGGAAATAGGCGCAGAAAGCTCCCATCATGTAGAGCGCGCCATGGGCGAAGTTGATGATGTTGAGCATGCCGAAAATCACGGCAAGCCCAAGGCTGAGCAGCGCGTAGAACGAGCCGTTGATCAGTCCCACCAGGAGCTGGGCATAAAGGGCTTGCATCGTCTGTCTCTCGTGCTCGTTCCCAAGTCCGCCTCAGACACCGAGATAGGTGTGAAGCTTGTCCATGTTGGCCTGCAGCTCGGAGTTTGCAAAGCCGTCGATGATCTTGCCGTGCTCGACGATGTAGAAGCGGTCGGCCACCGTCGAGGCGAAGCGGAAATTCTGCTCGACCAGGAGGATGGTGAAGCCCTGCTTCTTGAGCCGCGCGATGGTCTCGCCGATCTGCTGGATGATGACGGGCGCAAGGCCTTCGGTCGGCTCGTCCAGCATCAGGAAATTGGCGCCGGTGCGCAGGATGCGCGCGATCGCCAGCATCTGTTGCTCGCCGCCGGAAAGCTTGGTGCCCTGGCTCTTCAAGCGTTCCTTGAGGTTGGGGAACAGATCGAAGATCTGCTCCATCGACAAGCCGCCTTGCTTGACCGTCGGCGGCAGCATCAGGTTCTCGCGGACATCGAGGCTTGCGAAGATGCCGCGCTCCTCGGGGCAGAACGCCACGCCCATCCGCGCGATCCGGTCGGAGGACGTACGGATGATCTCGGAATTATTGAAGCGGATCGAGCCCGAGCGCTTGCCGATGATGCCCATGACCGACTTCAGCGTCGTGGTCTTGCCGGCGCCGTTGCGCCCGAGCAGGGTCACCACCTCGCCGCCATTCACGTTGAAATTGACGCCGTGGAGGATGTGGGATTCGCCGTACCAGGCTTCGAGATTCTGGACGCTGAGCACCTCGGCGGCACCCGATGCGGCGCCGGCTGCAGGCGCCCCAGTCATTTTCACCTCAGGCATGACCGGCCCCCAGATAGGCTTCCTTGACCCGCTCGTCCTTCGAAAGCTCCGCATAATTTCCCTGCGCCAGCACCTGCCCGCGCGTCAGCACGGTGATGATGTCGGAGAGATTGGCGACCACGCTCAAATTATGCTCGACCATCAGGATGGTGTATTTCGCCGAGATGCGCTTGATCAGCGCCTGGATCTTGTCGATGTCCTCGTGGCCCATGCCGGCCATCGGCTCGTCCAGCAGCATCATCTCGGGATCGAGCGCGAGCGTGGTTGCGATCTCGAGCGCCCGCTTGCGCCCATAGGGCATCTCGACCGCGGGCGTCTTGGAAAACTCGCTCAAGCCCACATCGTTCAGCAGCTCGTGCGCGCGGTTGTTGAAGCGGTTCAGCACCGATTTGGAGCGCCAGAAATCGAAGGAGGAGCCGTGCTGCCGCTGCAGCGCGACCCGCACGTTCTCCAGCGCGGTAAGGTGCGGAAACACCGCCGAAATCTGGAAGGAGCGGACGAGGCCGAGCCGCGCGACGTCGGCCGGCGCCATCGCCGTGATGTCCCTGCCCTTGTAGTGAATGGTTCCCGCAGACGGCTGCAGGAACTTGGTCAGCAGGTTGAAGCACGTCGTTTTCCCGGCCCCGTTCGGACCGATCAACGCGTGAATGCTGCCACGGCGGACCTTGAGCGCTACATCGCGAACGGCGAAAAACCCCGCGAATTCCTTGGTCAATCCGTGGGTTTCGAGAATGAACTCATCGGCCAAACAAATTCCCCCTGCCGGCTACGCAAGCCTTGCGCCGCTGGCGTTTCTTAAATCTTCGGCCCCTCCAGAACGGCTGTAAGACCACCCCGGACTGCCGCCTCCGGAGGCGGAATATGCCGTCATTGCACTGCATTAGGCAAGGCGGAAAGCTTGGGCAATCCTACGCTCGCGCGACTTGCCGCATTGGCCGTTAGTCGCAGCATTGCAACGGCCTGCCCTGCCCGCTTCACCCGCTCTCTCAGGAAGCCAGGCAGGCCGCGCCAAAAGCTTGCGTTAACACTGTTGGGGCGCGCGCCTTGCGCCTTCATCAAAAATTTTCCTTCCCGGCCGATGTTCTGCCGGTTTGCGGGAAACGGGGATTGCCTCCTTGGAATTCGAGAGCGCCAGACCATCGGTGGTGAAGTCGATCAAGCAGCGTGATCTCCTCAACACGTGGCTTCGCCTGTATGCCCGCACACAATCGATGCCGCGCATGGCCGAATATCGGCCGGAGCGGATCGAGGACGAACTGCCCGACCTCGTCTTCTACAAAGTCGACACCTCGTCAAACCCGCCTCGCCTGACCATCCAGAGCGACGGCACGCGGATTTCGAACGCCTATGGCCACACCGGCAAGGGCAAGCTGCTCGACGAATATCTGGGCGCGCGCATCGCGTCCATCGTGATGCCCGTCTATTACGAATGCATCGCGCGCAAGCTTCCGGTCTATACCATCGCCACCATCGACGACATCTACGGGCGGCTCGTCGCCTATGAGCGCCTGCTGATGCCGTTTTCGGATGGCGGCGAAGTCACCCACATCCTCGCGTCGCTGAAGACCATCAGCGAGGACGGCGGCTTCGAGATCAAGAACCTGATGCGGGGCAACGACTCACTGCCCACGCCCAAGTTGCGCAGCGTCATCGACCGCGACCTGTTTCACCGCGCACCAGGCCGCATCGCGGCCGGCGACGTCATCGAGTTCGATTGAAATATGAAATATGCCAATGCCGACCCGTCGGTGGTCAGATCGATCAAGCAGCGAGGCGAACTAAAGCGCGATGACTTTAGGATCAATCGTCATCGCGCTTTAGCTTCCAATTTGGGCATGATCTCCGCGCAAACGCTACGCGTTTGTCGCGAGGGAAAACCGAAGGTCTGCGGCTGACCCAGTTTCTGATCGAGCCGGCCCGCACGCCATCGCGCGCGGTACAATATCGAGTTTGACCCGCAGGAGGAGCACAACATTGGCGAGATGTACAATTCGGTTCTCGGCCCGTTGTTGAAGGTGGTAGAGGACTATAAGGCGACCCTGGCGAAAAATCCTAACCCGCCGGCCGCGAACATGACAAAATTCTGAGGAGCGCGTTCGCCTACCGCGACCATTGCTAAGCGCTTCTACCGTCGCGGCGCCGCTGAAAAATCGACGCTCATGCCGAAAGTGCATAGCGCGCGTTCAAAGCTAGGTTGAAAATTTCACTCTCCGCTCTCAAACAGGAGGCGACCAACAAAGCCAAATTTCCTATTGGGCGCGGCGTTGCTTATTCCACTGCTAGGTGCTGCGGTCCCGGCGGAAGCCGCGAAGATGGACGCTAAGACCGCGCGCGTTGAATGCTTCCGGAAGGCCAACGAGGCGGTGCAAGCTTTGGGTTTTAGTCCCACCAACGCCGATAAGAACGCTGCAGCACTGGATGCTTATCGCCAGTGTTGCTTAAAGGCCGGCATTAGACCGTAACGAACACCAATCCTTGGCCGGCATAAGTTGCGGATGGCGATAAAGAAGACTGTACGTCATTGACAAACTGCGACGTCACTCCAAACTCACTGGGTTTTTGAACCAAAGAGGGCTGGGCCATGAAATGTAGCAAGCAGTCGTTTGCCGTCGTCTTCGTACGCTTCACAGTGCTTCTGTCATTTCCTGCACTGGTCCTGAGTACGGGAACACTCAATGCGCGCGACGCCGATCACGCGCCTCTCACCTTGTCGGCGGCCCAGACCGCCAAGCAGCAATGCAGAAATTCCTGCCGTGCGCGATATCGCGACTGTCTGTCCTTGAAGCAAATACCATCCTCCGAGTGTCGGGGCGTTTACCAGGATTGCACCCGATACACTTGTACTGGTTCAGGACCAGGATGACCGGTGCGCCCTTTGCCGCCGTCAGCGCGCCAGCGCTCGGCCAGGCGGAGCGAAATGCATAGACCCGGAGGTTGTTCTACCCTAGTCTGCTAAGCAAAAAAACGTTCGCTCTTGAATAGAATAGACTGAGCAGCGAGTACCTGCGCGGAATATGACTGCGCAGCTTTACATGGAGTGCTGGCAGTGGATTCTTCATTCGGCGCGTTGGATGCGTTCGCGTTTGTGGTGTTTGCTGTTCTGATCTTTGTTGGCGTAATCATCGTCGTCAATCTGGGTAAACTTCCAGGGCAGCTCGCGCACAAATGGAACCATCCGCAGGCCGGCGCGATCAATGCCATGAGCTGGATCGGGATCGCGACCGGCGGGTTGCTGTGGCCGGTGGCGTTCATATGGGCGTTCACAACACCGTTCGGAGTGAAATCAGCAAAGAACGATCCTCAGTCGCCTGGCGTCGAACCCGACAGCGGTGACAGTGTGTCGGCATTGCGTCAGCGTTCAGGGGACAAGGAGACGCGCCCGTGATCGCATTTCTGATCATTGTCTACGTTGCCATCATTCTCGTGCTGTTCAAGGTCCTGCGCATCAAGCCCACGGCTTATATAATCGCGTCCATGATCGTCTTGGGCGTGTTCATGATCGGTGGCGTCGTGGTGGTCTGGACGCAGTCGGCGCCGATTACGGAAAAGATGGTGACCAGCCAGTACGTGGTACAGCTCGTCCCCTACGTCAAAGGGCAGGTCAAGGCGATCCACGCCCAGGCAAATCAACCCTTGAAAAAAGGTGATTTGCTCCTGGAGATTGATCCGGCGCCCTACCAATACACAGTCAACCAGGTCGAGGCGCAACTAACGGCATCGAAGGCAAACGTAAAGCAAGCCGAGGCCGCGCTTGCGACCGCAAACGCGGCCATACCGAATGCGCAGGCCAGTCTCGCGAAGGCGAAGGCCGCGGACGAACTAGCCAAGACCCAGGAACAAATCGCCCTCAACATTCAGCGCGCGGACAAGGCTGCCATTAGCCAGCTCAACGTAGCCAAGGCGACGCAAGAACGTCAGGAAGCGGACGCCACCGTTCAACAGGCCGAAGCGAGCCTCGCGCAAGCGCAGGCTTCTGCTCAACAGGCCGCCGCCGCCTTGCAGACAGCCCAGAGCAATGTTCCCGCTGTCGAAGCTCAATTGGACGACGCGCGCTTTAACCTCGCGCAGTGCAAGATGATGGCACCTGGCGATGGATACGTTACGAACTGGCAGGTGCAGATCGGCACCATGCTTGTGCCGATGCCGCTTGCTGCGGCCGGAACATTCGTCAACGTGTCTGATACCGCCGTCGCCGCCGTGTTTCCGCAGAACTGGCTCTCGAATGTCGAGCCGGGCGATGAGGTGGAAATGGTGCTCAACCCGTACCCGGGCCGTCTGTTCCTTGGAAAAGTGGACTACGTGATCCCGGCCACGGGTGGTGGTCAATTCACGACCAGCGGCACGATCCCGAACGCGGCCCGGATCGGATCAGACGGGCTTTATGCGGTGCGGATCAATTTCAGCGACGATGCCGTCGCCCGCAAGCTGTCCCTCGGGTCAGGTGGATCGGCGGTGATCTACACGCAGAAGGGCAAGGCCACGCACGTCATTTCGAAGGTCGCGATCCGGATGAAGAAGTGGCTGTTGTACGTGATGCCCACTGTGGAAAAACCGCCGTCGTAACGTGCGACGCGACAATGAAGGGATACAGTCAGGTCCACGTGCGTGGGGAGCGAAAGCCTTGGAGACGCAGCATCCGGCACCGTTTGGGCGACGGCAGAACGTCGTCGCTATTCTTGGCTGGTCAATTCATCGGTTGCTTGTGGCTGCGCTTCTCCTGCCAACCGTGGCATGTACGATTGGGCCGGATTTTACAGCGCCTGTCGCTCCGCTTGCCGAAAAATTTCGTGGCGCAGGCAATCGCTCGGTTAAATCCGGCCCGCTTGAGTACGAACACTGGTGGACGGGCTTTCGCGATCCGACCCTCAACAAGCTGATCCAGATTGCGTATGGCCAAAATCTGACACTGCAGAGCGCAGGGACGCGGGTGCTGCAAGCACGTGCGGTGCTGGGGATTGCCATCGGCATAAGCTATCCGCAGGTGCAGCAGGGCGTGGGGTCGATCATTTACAATCGAACCAGCGCGGCGACGCCGCTGTCCCCTCCGAATGCAACGCCTTCATATTTCTGGACCGATGCTCTTGCTGCGCAGGCAGCCTGGGAACTGGACTTCTGGGGCAAGTTTCGCCGCGGAGTTGAATCCGCCGATAGCGTGTACCTGGCCTCGATTGCGACTTACGACGGCGTTCTGGTGTCGCTCCTGGCCGATGTTACCGCAACGTATATCGGTATCCGCACAACAGAGCAGTTGATCGGAATTGCACGGGCCAATGTGCGCAGGCAGGATCAGGCGCTTAGCATCGCAAAGGCAAAGTTCACGGGCGGCGGTACTTCGGAACTTGACGTCTTCCAGGCGACAAATGTCCTCGAACAGACTCGCGCGGCAATACCCCAATTGACGATACAATTGCAGCAGGGAGAAAACGCGCTCTGCGTCCTGCTCGGCGTTCCGCCGCAGTCGCTCGGCATGCTGCTTTCACGATCAGCCGGCAGGATACCGTTGCCGCCCGCCTCCGTCGTCGTAGGTATACCTGCCGATCTGTTGCGCCGGAGGCCGGACGTCCGCGCCGCCGAACTCGCCGCCCTGGCGCAGAGCGCGCAGATTGGCGTTGCCACCACGCAACTCT
Organism: uncultured Alphaproteobacteria bacterium; assembly: GCA_963831505.1. Lineage (GTDB taxonomy): Bacteria > Pseudomonadota > Alphaproteobacteria > Rhizobiales > Xanthobacteraceae > Bradyrhizobium. Next base: position 305,669 of record CAWHQY010000013.1, read on the forward strand.
ATCCGGCCATCAGCATTACGGGCACGTTCGGCGGTTCCGCCAGTACCGCCAATGGCCATAACCTTGGTCAAGTCGTCAGTTGGAAGGGCGTCGCGTATGCTGCGGGCCCGTCGTTTCAATGGAATCTCCTGAACTACGGTCAAATCACTAACAACATTCGCTTGCAGGATGCCAAACTTCAGCAATTGCTGATCGACTATCAGAACACCGTCTTGAGTGCCCAGCAGGAAGTGGACAACGGTCTTGCGACATATCTGCAATCGCGCAACCAGGCCGCATATCTGCGTCGCAGCGTTGAAGCGGCAAACGGCGCTTTCAAAATCGCGTTGGAGCAGTACGAGCAAGGGGCTACTTCGTTCACGACCGTTCTGACCGCGGAACAGAATCTCTTTCAGGCTCAAAACAGCCTGGCCGGCGCCTCGGCCAACGTTCCGCTTGGCCTCACTGCGGTGTTTCGGGCACTCGGTGGTGGATGGCAGATACGGGAAGGTGGTAACTTCGTGACCCCGGCAACGGTTGACCAGATGCGTGCGCGAACGGACTGGGGCAACTTGCTTCCGCCCGCGAACGAGCCGCCACCGCCGGCTCCGGGCCTGCCAGGTCCTGAGGACATCGGGCCGACGATCCGGCCTCCGGAGTGGTGATTGTCGCCGGTGAAAGCGTTGCATCTTTGGAGATGCTGATATCCGTTAGTGGCACATCGCCGTCATTTCGTTGCGCTGCGGAATTTGGTCGCTATCGAGTAGTAGCGGACTCTGGCGAGATGTCCGCCCAGCGAATTTATGGGTTCACGGCCTAGCTTACGCCTTCACTTCCCTGGCGTAGGTCTCCGGCTTGAAGCCGACCAGCCGTTTCTTGCCGAGGTCGAGCACGGGTCGCTTGATCATCGAAGGCTGCTCGGCCATCAACGCGAGCGCTTTCTTCTCGTTCAGCCCTTCCCGGTCGGCATCGGGCAGCTTGCGAAACGTGGTGCCGGCGCGGTTGAGCAGCGTCTCCCAGCCCAATTCCTCGCTCCAGGCCTTCAGCCTGTCCTTGCCGATGCCTTCGCTCTTGTAGTCATGGAAATCGTACTTCACGCCATGGCCGTCGAGCCAGGCGCGCGCCTTCTTCATGGTGTCGCAGTTCTTGATCCCGTAGATGGTGATGGTCTTGCTCATACGCTGGCTTCGTCCGTCTTGCTCTCTCGTTCAGTTATGCCGCACCCGGCTCGAGCGCCTCGCCGAGCTGGAGCGGATGGGCCATGGTCTCGTGCAGCGCCGTCTTGTCGAGTTCGCCCTCCGACAGGCTGATCACGACACAGGCGACGCCGTTGCCGATCAGGTTGGTCAGCGCGCGGCATTCGCTCATGAACTTGTCGATGCCGACCAGGATGGCAATCGACTGGATCGGGATGTCGGGCACGATCGCAAGCGTCGCCGCGAGCGTAATGAAGCCGGCGCCGGTCACGCCCGACGCACCCTTCGAGGTGATGATGGCGACGCCGAGGACGCCGAGTTCCTGCCAGATCGTCAGATTGTGTTGGTCGCCTGAGCCAGGAACAGGGTCGCCAGCGTCATGTAGATGTTGGTGCCGTCGAGATTGAAGCTGTAGCCCGTGGGGATGACGAGGCCGACCACCGGCCGCGAGGCGCCGAGATGCTCCATCTTCTGGATCATCTGCGGCAGCACCGTCTCGGATGACGACGTGCCCAGCACGATCAGGAGTTCGTCCTTGATATAGGCGATGAAGCGGATGATCGAAAATCCCGACAGGCGCGCGATTGAACCGAGCACGACCAGGATGAAGAGGAGGCTGGTGAGATAGAAGGTCCCGATCAGCGCGACCAGGTTCCACAACGAGCCGAGGCCGTAGGCGCCGACCGTGAACGCCATCGCGCCGAAGGCGCCGATCGGCGCCAGGCGGACAGGCGGCCGCCTGAAATGTTCCGTCGCCGTTGCCGAGCAAAACGGCGATGACGTGCGCGCCCACGTTTGATATTGCAAGATCAGCCATGCCGTCGCCGTTGAAATCGCCGGTGGCCATGGCTACCGGTCCGGCTTGAGTAGCGGTAGCGAGGGGCGGCGGAAACATCACCTGCTGGGTGAATCCGAGCGCGGCGCAGCAAAGCCAAGCCGCGCTTACGTTGGCGAACGTGATCCTGCTGTTCATGCCAATCCAGCAGTATACAACGCTAATGCGTATCTTTCACACCGCGAACCCTGGGATAATATTCGACACTGCGTATGAAAACCCTAGCTGCTGTGTTGTTACCCTGCCTGAGTCTGCGTCGCTCAGCCCGACCTCAATTCCTTGAAGGATCTGAAGTATCGCAACATCGGTCCGTTCCGCGGCGGACGCGCCGTGGCCGTGTCGCGGCGTCACGTCGCAACCGAACGTCTATTACTTCGGCGGCACCGGCGGCGGCGTCTGGAAGACCACCGACGGCGGCGCGAGCTGGGCGCCGGTCTCCGACGGCCAGTTCAAGACCGGATCGGTGGGCGCGATCGCGCGTCTCGGAATCCGATCCGAACGTCGTCTACGTCGGGCATGGGCGAGCCGGACATTCGCGGCAATGCCTCGCACGGCGACGGCGTGTACAAATCCACCGACGCGGGCAAGACCTGGAAGCACGTCGGCCTGGAGGACACCTATCACATCGGCGCGGTTCGCGTTCATCCCAAGAATCCCGACATCGTGTACGTCGCGGCGCTCGGCCATCTCTGGGGACCGAACGAACAGCGCGGCGTTTATCGCACCACCGATGGCGGCAAGACCTGGAAGCAGATCTATACGCGCGGCGCCAAGGCGGGCGCCGTGGATCTGATTCTCGATCCCACCAATCCCAACGTGATCTACGCGGCGTTCTGGGATATGCATCGCGATGCCGTGGGATCTCGAAAGCGGCGGTCCCGGCAGCGGCCTGTTCAAATCCACCGACGGCGGCGATACCTGGACCGATCTGAGCCGCAACCCGGGCATGCCGAAAGGGATTCTCGGACGCATCGGCGTCACGGTTTCGCCGGTGAATTCCGATCGCGTGTGGGCGATTGTCGAGGCCGAAGACGGCGGCGTGTTCCGCTCCGACAATGCGCGGCAAGACCTGGACCAAGGTCAACCAGGAACGCAAGCTGCGGCAGCGCGCCTGGTATTACTCGCGCATTTTCGCCGATCCGCTGAAAGCCGACACGGTGTATGCCGTCGAACGTCGGCTTCTATCCGCTCCGACGATGGCGGCAAGACCTTCGACGTCCGTCCGCACGCCGCATGGCGACAATCACTATCTGTGGATCGCGCCCAACGATTCCAATCGCATGATCGAAGTGCAACGACGGCGGCGCCAATCGTCACCACCAACGGCGGCAGAACCTGGACCACGCAGGATCAGCAGCCCACCGCGCAGTTCTACCGCGTGGCGCTGGATAACGATTTCCCGTATCACGCCTACGGCGCGCAGCAGGACAACAGCACGGTCCGCATCGCCACTCGCAGCGACGACGGCAGCATCGGCGAGCGCGACTGGTACGACGTCGGCGGCGGCGAGAGCGGCTGGCTGGCGCCCGATCCGAAGGATTCCGAGATCGTTTACGCCGGATCTTACGACGGCTTGCTGACGCGCTACGACCACCGCACCGGCCAGCTTCGCAACGTCACCGTCTGGCCCGATAATCCCATGGGCTACGGGCGCCGAGGCGATGAAGTATCGCTTCCAGTGGAACTATCCGATCATCTTTTCGCCGAACGATCCGAACACGCTCTACTGCGCGCGGCGATCATGTTTTCAAGACCACCAACGGCGGCACAAGCTGGGAGGTGATCAGCGGCGATCTCACGCGCAACGACAAATCGAAGCAAGGTCCGTCCGGCGGCCCGATCACCAAGGACAACACCAGCATCGAGTATTACGACACCATCTTCACGCATCGCCGAATCGCCGCTGAAGAAGGGGCTGATCTGGGCCGGCTCGGACGACGGCCTGGTGCACGTGACGCAGGACGGCGGCAAGCACTGGGAGAACGTCACGCCCAAGAACCTGCCGGAGTGGATCCAGATCAACTCCATCGAGGCCTCGCCGTTCGATGCCGGCACGGCTTACTTCGCCGCGACCATGTACAAGTTCGACGATTTCCAGCCGTATCTCTACAAGACCACCGATTACGGCAAGACCTGGACGCACATCGTCGCACGGAATTCCGGCGCACGCATTCACGCGCGTGATTCGCGAAGATCCGAACCATCGCGATCTGCTGGTCGCCGGCACCGAGACGGGCATGTATATTTCGTTCAACGGCGGCGACGCCTGGCAATCGTTCCAGCTCAATCTGCCGGTGGTGCCCATCACCGATCTGGCGTTTCAAAAGCGCGAGAAGGAGCTGGTGGTGGCCACGCAGGGCCGCTCGTTCTGGATCTTGGACGATCTGCCGCTGGTCTATCAACTGGCGGCCGGCGGCCCGAAGGAAGGACGTGAAGCTCTTCCAGCCCAAGGAGACTTATCGCAGCCTGCGCGGCGGGTTCCGGCTGCCGCCCGGTGGATCGCAAGGACAGAATCCCGCAGCGGGAGCGGTGGTCTATTATTCGTTCAAGGAAAAACCCAAGGACGAAGTGACGCTCGAGTTTCTGGACAACGTCCGGCCAGCTGATTCGCAAATTCTCGAGCAATCCGCCGCCGAAAAGAAGGACAGCCGGAGCGAAGAAGAGGACGATTTTGCGCCCGCCTGCCGGATGCCGATCGCGTGCCGGCCGAAGCCGGTCTGAATCGCTTCGTGTGGGACCTGCGCTATCCGGATGCCACCACGTTTCCGGGTCTGATCATGTGGGCCGGCAACGTGCGAGGTCCGGTCGATCGTGCCGGGAAGCTATCAAGGTGCGGCTGACGGCGAATGGAAAATCCGCAAACGCAGACTTTCGAGGTGAAGAAGGATCCGCGCCTTGCGACCACGCCGGAAGAATACGCGCGGCAGCTCGAGGTCGCGCTGCAGATCCACAACAAGCTCAGCCAGACCAATGAGGCCGTGATCCAGCATCCGCGATATCCGCAAACAACTGGATGAATACATCGCGCGCGTCGAAGGATCAAAAGGTGGTGGACGCGGCCAAGGCGCTGGCCAAGAAGCTGACCGCCGTGGAGGAGGCGCTCTATCAGACCAAGAATCGGGCCAACGAGGATCCGCTCAATTTTCCGATCAAGCTGAACAATAAGCTGGCCGCGCTGGAGGGCGTGGTGGAAAGCTCCGACAACGCGCCCAACGCTGCAATCCACGCCAGGTTTTCGAAGATCTGGCCAGTCAGGTGAATGCTCAACTTGAGACGCTCAAGAGATTGGTGGGCACGGATTTGGCGGCGTTCAACAAGCTGGTGCGGGATCAGAACGTGCCGGCGGTTATGGTTCCGTAGGGCAAGCCTCCGGCTTGCCACGGACAACCGGAGGCTGTCCTACACGCTTCCGCACGATTTCGCGTCATAATTAATGTCATGCGGCAGTCCTGTCTACGGCGGCGCGGCTCGCGCGGTTTTTCGCTGATCGAGCTTCTGATCGTCATCGCGATCATCCTGATTATTCTGGCGATTGCCGTCCCCAAACTGGGCAGCGCCAAGATGAACGCCAACGAGATGGCGGTGCTTCGCGAGATCCAGACCATCACGAGCATGCAGACGCAGTACATGTCGCAGTTCGGCACGTTACGCCACCACGCTGGCCGAGCTCGGGCCGCCCGCCAGCGGAGGACCGGGGCCTCAGGCCGCCGATCTGATTCCAGGCAGCCTCGCATCCGGCGACAAGGACGGCTATACTGTTCACCATGGCGGCGACATCCGCAGGGTTACACGCTGAATGTGAATCCGAAGGCCTACAACAGTACGGGACGCCGCACGTTCTACACCGATCAAAGCATGATCATTCGCCAGAACTGGTCGGCCGAACCCGCCAACGCCAGCAGCCCCGAGTTCAAGTAAGGCTCACGGGTGCAGCGAATTTCGCACTTGGATGCCCAGTGCGCGCACGTCCGCCTTTTCCGCTTCGGCGTAATCCTGCATCTTCCGCATCAAGCGTGCGTAGGCTCCCAGGTCGGCGACCAAGCCGCGGGTTATTCTGCGCCCAGTGCTGGATTCGCGAATATCGATGGAGCGCTTGTACGCCGCGGCGGCTTCTGAATAGCGGCTCTCGGCTATATACAGCTCCGCGAGATTGCCCAGCACGTCCGCGACGTCGGGATGGTTCGAGCCCGTGCGCTTTCTCCGAGATGCGCGAGCGCCTCTTGAAGAAGCGTTTCGGCTTCCACGTAGTTGTGCTGCGCGAACAACGCCGCCCCGAGATTGTCCAGCTCTATCGCCACCGCCGGATTATCCGGACCCGAACGCAACCGGTCGATTTCCAGGGCCCGCCGCTCGTACTGTTCGGCTTTCTTATAGTTATGACGCGCGAAACTGAGCGTGGCAAGATTGGAGAGCGCGGCCGCAAGGTCGGGGTGATTCGGTCCCAGCGACTGCTCCCAGATTGTCACGGCGCGTTCCAGAAGCTTCTCCGCATCTTTGTACTTGCCCTGCGCTGAATAGACGCTCGAAAGATTATTGAGGATGACCGCCACGCGAGGATGCTCGAGGAGACAGAGCTTCTCTCGGTGATGACGCAGCGCGCGCTGCAGCAGTTCGATGGCGAGTTCGCTTTTGCCGAGACGCGTGTACACCTGCCCCAGACAGCCGAGCGTGAGAGCCGTGTCCGGGTTGATTCTTCCCAGCGTACTCTCACGAATTGTCGACGGCGCGGCGAAGCATCGCTTCGGCTTCGGCATATCGCCCTTCAGCGATATACAATTCGCCGAGGTGATGGAGCGCCGACCGCCGTGTCCGGATGATCGTGTCACCCAGCACCCGTTCGTAGATGTCGAGCGAGCGGCGGGCCAGAGCTCTCCGCTTCGGCATATCGCGCCTCCGCTCTGCAGCAAGACTCCCAGGTTACTCAGTACCCGTGGCTTCGGACGTCTCATTGCCCGGTAAATTCTCCCAGATTGCGAGCGCCTTCCGGTATAGCTCCTCGGCATCGCGCGTACTTTCCCAGGGCGCTGTATAGCAGACGGCCAGATCGTTCAGACATCCCGCCACTTCGGGACTGTCGGCTGGATACATGCGCTGCACCATCTCTAGCGCCGCGCGGTCCAGCGCCTCCGCTTCGGCGTAACGGCCCTGCTCGAACGCGCGGCGTCCGGCGTCCTTCTGTAGCATTCCAGTCCGCGCTGTTTGCTCCCCATGCAAGCACGCAGACAAACGCGAGCACACGTAGGCGGCGTGCATCGCGAAAAGTGCTTCGCATCACGACTGTATCCCTTTTGTTAGCGCTTTAACTTGCCTCGCTTCGTCAGCTTGGCTTCGGGGCCTTCGTTTTCCCTCATCGTCCATGCGAGGGAGATTTCAAATCGAACTTCTGATGGATCTAATGTAAGGCCGATCCAGCGCCCGATTCTTGCCGCTGTCGAGCTTTCGTGGCAGAACGTTAGCCAGATGTCAAAATCATTTCTCACAATTCATGTGCGGTTGTGGGATTCGTTGTCCGCTGGTGGGACCACTGCACTTTCATGGAACTTTTTTTCGTGTTCGTGAATCAATTCAGGACAAACAAATAGTGCACGTTCGCTGCGTACAAGATGGTATGAATCCCAGTAAGACCAACGTCGCTTCGTCGAATCGCGGCACTAACTTTTCCGGGTCTTCATCGTCCAACCATCGAAAGGGACTCCGGATGGAGTTTGCGAACTCATGAGCGCCGCCAACATCGCATTACCGAAACATTTTTCCGCCGGAGCCTGTAACGGGCACATCCGGCAACGTTGTAAAACAGCGCGAGATCCCCGGGTTCTCGTTTAGCGAATGCGTCTATCCGGCGGGGCTCTCGTTGTCGCCGCATCGGCACACGCATGCCTATCTGAGTTTCGTGCTGACAGGTTCCTATAAAGAGAAGTACGCGGAGCGCGAATGCATGTGCACGGCCGGCGCCTTGCGCTTCCTGCCGCCTGAGGAGCTGCACGAAAATCAGTTCGACACCAGCGTGCGATGCCTGCTGGTGAACATCGAACCGCTGGCGCTCGATCGTTTAGGTGACCACTCGCCGGTGCTGTCAACGTCCCGGCGAAGTCTCCGGTCTTGCATCTTCGTGGCTTGCGAATCGTATGTATCGCGAGTTCCTGGCGACTGACGATATTGCTCCGCTGGCCATGGAAGGCGTGCTGCTCGAGATCCTGGCGGAAAGCGCGCGCGTGATCGGAGAAAATGGCGCGCATGCACCCATTTGGCTCAGGCGCGTGCGGGAAGCGCTGGAGGATTCGTATCTGCTGGCTCCCAGCCTAGCCGAATTGGCGGCCATCGGAGGAGTGCATCCGGTCCACTTGTCGCGCGAATTCCGAAAGCACTACGACACCACCATCGGCGAGTTCATTCGCAAGCGGCGTATCGAGCATGCCTGTCATCTGCTGGCAAATTCCGATAAGCCGCTTGTCTGAAATCGCGCTGATGTGCGGGTTCTCCGATCAGAGCCACTTCTGCGCCATGTTCAAGAGCCACACCAGTCTGACGCCGGCCAAGTTCCGGGACATGTCGGCGCGCCCGTAACGCATCTCCGTGGGGCAGCCCTTTCAGGCTGCGGATTCGCTTTCCAGCGAATCCCGCCGGCTGGAAAGCCCGGCTGCAGCCAGGATTGGCTGCCCCACATTCCCCTATTGACGGTCTAGAGGAGTATCGTTTATACTTGTCTAGACGGTCGATATGAGCGCTCAAGAATCTTCCGGAATCCTGCAGGGAACTCTCGACATGCTGGTGCTGCGGACGCTCGAGCTGGAGCCCATGCACGGTCTGGGCGTTTCCGACCGCATCAAGCAAATCACGCGCGGCGTATTTGTCGTCAAACCGGGATCGCTGTTCCCGGCCCTGTACCGGCTGGAGCAGAACGGCTGGATTGAGGGCCGCTGGGGTGAATCGGAGAACAATCGTAAAGCCAAGTATTATTCGCTCACGCGATCCGGCCGCGCCAAATTGGAAACCGAGAAACGCAAGTGGAACAAGGCCTTCAGCGCCGTGAACCGGCTGCTCGAAGCGGAGTCTTGACCGATGTCTTCTGTAAGCCGCGCGGCGGCGTTCTTCCGGCTCATGTTTCGCAAGAACGAATTGGAAGCCGAGATGGCCGCCGAGCTGCACTCCTTTCATGCGATGCTGCGGGATCGCTATATCGAGCGCGGACTTCCGGCCGAGCAAGCGCGACCGTCAAGCGCGCCTGGAGATCGAAGGCCTGGAGCAAGTGAAAGAACAAGTGCGGGAGGTGCGTGTGGGAGCCAAGCTCGAATCGTGCCTGGCGGATATTCGATACGCGTGGCGAGGACTTCGAAAGAGCCCGGTATTCGCTCTCATCGCCATCGCGACGCTCGCGCTCGGCATCGGCGTCAACACCGCGATCTTCAGCGTGGTTTACTCGGTGCTGCTTCGATCGCTGCCCTACCAGCACCCGGAACAGCTCGCGTTCATTTGGTCCAGCTTCAAGTCAGGCGGATCCCGCGCACCGACGTCCGGACCAGCGTTCGGTGAAATCCAACATCGCACCCGGCTCTTTCAGGACATCGCGGCAATCTGGGTGGGCAACGGGACCTTCACCGGCGATCAGAATCCGGAACAGGTGAAGGTTGCATTCGTCACTACGAATTTTTTGAACATGCTTGGAGTTCCTCCCGCACTGGGGCGCACGTTCAGGCCGGAGGAGCAGTTCAGCGGGCACTCCGCCATCGTTCTAACCTACGGGCTGTGGCAGCGGCGCTTCGGCGGCGATCCGTCGATCATCGGGAGAGGGGTTCCGTTTCTCGGCGGCAGCGCGACTGTGATCGGCGTTATGCCAGAGGATTTCCAGCTTCACTTTCCCCAGGATGCGAACGTTCCGCCGAGTGTCGCTGTGTTTTACCCATTCGACAGCAGTATCTATAAAGATCCGCGTACGCTCTACTATCTTCGTGTGCTGGGCCGCTTGAAGCCCGGCGTTTCCGTGGGACAGGCCCAGGCCGACATGACCCAGGTAGCCAGCCAGATACGCGGCGCCTACACGGAATTCGCCGCTGACAACATGCAGCTCGACGTGGCCCCGATGCAGCGCGACGCGGTTCGCGATCTGCGGACCACTTTAATTGCGTTGTTCGCGGGCGCGGCTTTCGTTCTTCTCATCTGTACGGTGAACATCGCGAATCTTCTGCTGGCTCGAGCCAGCGACCGGCGCCGCGAAATCGCAGTGCGATCCGCTCTGGGCGCATCCGAAGGCCGCATCCTCCGACAATTGCTGCTGGAAGGATTGGTGCTGTGCGGGATCGCCGGCGCGTCTGGCGTAGCGCTGGGCTGGATCTCGCTGCGGGGGCTGCTCGCCATCCGTCCGGAATTTCTGGCGCGCATGCCGCAGGTCGGACTCAATTGGCCGGCGCTTGGATTCGCAGCCGCGGTTTCTCTTGTGGCGGCGCTGCTATTCGGTCTCGCGCCGAGTCTCGAATCAGCCAAGACCGATGTGATCGGTACGCTGCGCGAGGCCGGCCGCAATTCCCAAACTCCGGCGCGGCGGGGAGTGCGCGCGGCACTGATCGTGGCAGAGGTCACGCTCGGATTTGTGCTTGTGATCGGCGCCGGCCTGATGATCCGAACCTTGGCGAAGATTCAACAGGTGCAGCCGGGTTTTGAAGCGCAACGTCTGCTGACCTTCGAGCTGGACTTGAGCAAGTTCAGACCACTCGATCGCGTCAATTTCGTCAGAGATTGGGAAGCGCGCGTGGCGTCGCTGCCAGGAGTTGAATCGGTGGGCGGCGTTTCTCATCTTCCCCTGGGTGACTATCCGAACTGGTACAGTCCGTACCGGCCTGAAGGTGTCTCTGAAAACGACGCCGCGACATTGCTGGCGGATTACCGCGCTGTCACACCGGGCTATTTGCACGCCATGGGGACGCGCTTGCTCGAAGGCCGCTGGTTCGACAATCAGGATCGCAGCGACGGGCGCGAGGTGGTGTTGGTGGACGACATGCTAGCGCGCTCGGCTTGGCCTGGGCAAAGTGCGGTGGGCAAGAAAATTGAGGCGGAGCATTTTACGAAGAGGGGCGTTGTACCGGTGTGGTCCGTGGTGGTGGGCGTAGTGGAGCATGTGCGCAATCACTCGCTTTCGAAGCGCCTGCGGGGCGAAGTGTACATCCCGTTTACGCAGACGCCTCGTGAGCATTTAGCTTTCGCGGTTCGTACTCGCATGGATCCGGCGGCGCTCGCAGTCACAATTCGGCAGGAGTTGCACACGCGAGACAAGGAGCTGGCGCTTTCAAACGTGCGTCCCATGACAACGTACGTTTCACGCGCCACGGCGCCCGCGCGGTTCACAGCCGTCCTGGCCGGAATTTTCGCCGGCCTGGCGCTCCTGCTCGCAGCCATCGGAATTTATGGAGTAATTTCCTACTCGGTGTCGCGCCGGATGCACGAGATGGGCGTGCGGATGGCATTGGGCGCTACTTCCGCGGACGTTCTGCGGTTGGTGATGCGCGAAGGGCTTATGCTGACTGCCGCGGGCGCTATTCTCGGAGTGGCGGGCGCGCTCGCGGTGTCGCGCGCTCTGGACAGTTTGATCTACGGCATCTCGGCAACGGATCCAGTCACCTATGCAGTGGCGGCCGTGGTGATTTCCTCGGCGGCGATGCTCGGATGCTGGCGTCCGGCGGCCAAAGCGGCTTCCGCGAATCCGGTGGATTCACTGCGGGCGACGTAACCCGTGGCGCAAGCCTCTGGCTTGCATCTTGATGGCAAGCCGGAGGCTTGCCCCACGTTACGCCACGCCAGACTGTGTCTGCAGCTTCGCCTGCCCGTCTACTTTCGATATCTTTACGCCGACCCCGTAACTCTTGGGACCAATTTTTCGGCAGTAGCGGGCTTCGCCCACCATCGTGGCGCCGCCCCACTTAACCTCAATCACCGCACCGTTTTCCACGGGGGTTCCGACAGCCAGGCGTAACCCCGATTTGGAAGCCTCAACGATGGTTCCGCGAATACCCTGGGCGGGGTTTGGCGACAGGACCGACACAACGACGGCCTGATTGGAACCAAAGCGGAGTTCTCTACGACGGTCTTGCATAGTCCTGAATCGGCCTCTAACTGACCTTCCTTTACGGTACTAGTTGCCAACTTTCCGCCTCCGCCAGCGTCGATTGGAACGTATATAGCTTTGAGGGTGAACAACATAACCATGCTCAGTTTCCACAATTTTCGATACGCCGCGAACATTCTCCGGCGCAGCCCCGGCTTCGCGTCGGTGGCCGTGCTCATTCTTGGCCTCGGCATCGGCGCGAATACCGCGATCTTCAGTCTGGTGGATACGGTTCTTCTTCGCCCCATGAAGTATCACGATCCGGATCGCCTGGTAATGCTATGGCAGAGTGTGGCGGCACAGGGGCTCGCGCAGGTGCCGGTCTCGCAAGCCGACTTCATCGACCTCCAAAAGCAGACGCGTGGATTCGAGGGCATGGCGGCGCTTTATATCGATAAGGAGGAGTTCGGCCTCACCGGCGCGGGCGACCCCGAGCAAGTGCGCGGAATGCCGATCTCAGCCAATCTTTTTTCGATTCTCGGCGTGCAGCCAATGCTCGGCCGCGATTTTCTCCCCGGAGAAGATCAGGCGGGCAACGAGAATAAAGTGATCTTGAGTTATGGTCTGTGGCAGCGCCGCTTCGGAGGCGATCGTGGCATGGTTGGAAGAGCGATTACCATCGATCGTCAACCGCGAATTGTCGTGGGCGTGATGCCGCGCGGATTCAGCTTTCCTCCGCCCATGAAGCTCGGTATCGGCGAGGTATCGTCCGGCAAGGAGCTGTGGGTACCAGCGGTCCTCGACAAAGCGAATCGCGATTATCACCCACTCGGCGTGGTGGCTCGGTTGAAGCCGGGCGTTTCCATCGAACAGGCGAATGCCGAAACCGGCACGCTCGCCCGCGCTCTCGCGAAAGCGTACCCGAAGAGTAACGACGGTGTCGGCGCCAATGTCTTTCGCATGCAGGAGCAGGTTGTTTCCAACGTCCGTCCGGCGCTACTGGTTCTGTTCGGCGCCGTGGGATGCGTGCTGCTGATCGCCTGCGTGAACGTCGCGAATCTTTTGCTGGCGCGCTCCGCAGGACGTCGCAAGGAACTGGCGGTACGCGCGGCGCTCGGGGCGAGTAGAGGCGACCTGATCAAGCAAATGCTGGTGGAAAACTTCGCGCTATCCATTCCCGGCGGCGCACTGGGAGTTTTATTGGCCATGTGGGGAACGGGCCTGCTACGATCGCTCACCAACGTCGCACTTCCGCGGCTGGATGAGCTCTCCGTGAATCCAAGCATGCTGGCATTCGCGGCTGGTCTGTCGATACTGACCGGCTTGGCGGCCGGCCTGGCGCCCGCGTTCAGCGCCTCGCGCGTGGATTTGAATGAGTCGCTCAAGGCGGCCAGCCGAACGCTCGCCGGCGCGCGGCACAACACGTTGCGCAACGGTCTGGTGATTTGTCAGATTTCGCTGGCGCTGCTGCTGCTCACGGGCGCTGGGCTATTGATTCGCAGCTTTCAACAATTGCTGCATGTGGATCCCGGCTTTCAATCGAACAATGTGCTCACCATGGGGCTGCGCCTTCCCCAGTCGCGCTACGACACCTCCGCTGAGACTGGTGGCGTTCGAACAGCAGTTGTTGAGCCGCATTCGGGGGCTGAGTGGAGTGGTTTCAGCCGGCGTAGTCAATTCCCTGCCCATTCTTGGATTCCAGGGCGCCTCGATGATCGCCATCGAAGGACGGCCCGCGCCCAAGTCGCTCGCCGCTGCAATGATCGTGGGCCAGCGCGTGGTCAGCCCGGATTACTTCAAGACCATGGGCACGCCGCTCCTGGCAGGCCGCGATTTCACGGATCGCGATGTCGAGAGCGCCCCGCGGGTGGCCATCATCAACCAGGCTCTCGCCAATCGATATTTTCCGAACGAGGATCCGCTGGGCAAGCACATCAAGATCGACGAACCGGGTGAGCCGTGGCAAACCATCGTGGGCGTGACCGCGAGTGTGCGGCACTCCGGTCTCAACGTGGAAGCCGATCCTGAAATCTTCAGTCCGTACCTGCAAAACTCCTGGTCAACGATGGCCTTCGTGGTTCGGACGCGCGGGAATCCGGAGAATCTCGCGGCGGCCGTGCGCAGCCAGCTCTGGGTCAGTGGACAAGGACCAGCCCATTTCGCAGATGTCGACCATGGACCACATTGTGGCCGATTCGCTCGCCGGACGCCGCCTGAACTTGTTCCTGCTCGGCTCATTCGCCGCGGTGGCGTTGATCCTGGCACTGATCGGAATTTACGGCGTGATTTCGTACGCGGTGCTGCAGCGCACGGGTGAGATCGCGATCCGCATGGCGTTCGGCGCGCAACGTGCCAGCGTGTGGAAGCTGGTTTTATCGCAGGGAGCGGCGCTCAGCGCGCGCTTCATGCCGATCCTCGGGTCTACTATCCCTATTTCTGGGGCTGGCCCGAGGAAACAGGCGAGGGCGCCGGCAGGGGCTTCAACCTCAACCTTCCGCTGCCGCTCGGCACCGGCGACGCCGGCTATATGCCCGTGCTCGACCGGGCCCTGGCGGAAATTCGCGCCTATGCGCCAGGGCCTGCTGGTCGTGGCGCTCGGCCTCGACGCCGCGAAGAGCGATCCCTTCGCCGGCCTCGGCGATAACGACGGCGGGCTTCGCCTCGATCGCCGAACGCATCGCTGCCTTGCGCCTGCCCACCATCCTCGTGCAGGAGGGCGGCTACCTCGAGCGATAGAGGCTTCAGGCCGGAGACCTGGCCGCGTTCCTCGGCGGCTTCGAAGGCCACGCCCGCGCCTGACCTTCAGCGACGCTGGGCCGTGGGCTCCGGAAACAGGTGGCAGTAAACGGTCATCGGCCCGTCGCTGCGCCCGGATCGGCATGTTCATTTGCCAAAGGAAGCCGACATCAGAAACGCCATTCGTGCTGGCCTGAAAGGAGCCAGAATTCGTGTCTGCAAAAGCGTAGGGCAGAACTATAGAAAGTCCGCCGGTGCGGCCCCCATAGTCCATCGTTCGAGTAATAACGACCGACTGAACAAAGGCATTCGAACGCGTTCTGGACGTTATGTCTGTTCCATCTTCGGGCGTAACGGACGTCGAGTAGCCGGAATTGTAGATGGTCAGCCAAGAATCAACCGGCGCGTTGAGATAATCGCGTGCGGAACCAGCGTGTGCAATCGTCGGACAACTCAGAGAAGCCGCAACACAAAGCAATGTTGCGAGTGCTGGGCGTATCGCTTTCTCTTGCAGACCAGGCAAGGCTCAACTCCCGCATTCACCTTCGGAGAGCTCTTTGCATTTTGACCGAATGATCCTCGCATTACAATGACGTCCGCTCTCGAGCGTGACAATTCCATGAAGCGTGGGCACGAGTTGTCTGAAATTCGGCACATCTCCTACCGACTCGACAGCGCACCAAGCGCGCGCCGAGGGGCCGGCGCAGTTCTTCGTGGTGGTCGAAGTTCGCCCCGGGGCCCATCACGTCACTTCGGACTTTGACCTAGAACGACTGCTTTGAGGGCATTACTCATGTCGGAAGAAGATGCTGTGACCCGCTTTGCTGACAACGAACAAGCAGAACGCGACAATGCACCAACGTCTGGACCGCGCCGTCTCATACCAGGCGATGCCTCCCGCACGGTGGCGCCGGAGACGCCACCAAAGGACGTCGTCCGCCTCATGGAACGCAATCATATCAAGAGAGTCCCAGTCCTCGAAGGCGGCAAGATCGTCGGTATTATCACGCGAACCAATCTGCTTCATGCCATGGCTAGCTTCGCCCAGGAGGTCGCTCTGTGTTCCGCCAAGGACACGGTTATTCGCGAACAACTGCTTGCTGAATTGAAAACGCAGCCGTGGGCTCCGTTTAGTGTGATCGACATTGTAGTGAGGAACGGTGTGGTTCAGTCCTCAGGTACCATCACTGACGAGAGGCAGCGACAGGCGCTACGGGTTGCTGCGGAAAATATCCCGGCCGTCAATAAGGTTGAGGACTAGATGAGTTGGGTGGAACCCACTTCTGGATTTTATGTGGAGGCGCCGCCGCAGGGAAGTTGAACTAACCGTAAAGCATGCGTTTGCAGCAATCACGAAACTGCTGTCTTCCCGTTGGATTGCGCACGGTCCAACCCATCTTGGCGCTTGATTGACGCCCGTAGCACGAATGTCCCGCAAAAATACCAACGTGCTGTCGAACAATTGAATTATCAATGCGATCAAGCAGCATCCGATTTTCTTTTGCCGTCGCTCATTGCATGAAGTTGTGGTTGACTCAATACGTTTCGTCACTGAGCGGTGTGTAAACAGGGAGTCTTCCAGCGGGTTGTTGATGTCGGGCCTTGGGCACAGTACTTATAAAACGGGGAGCTTTCAAAATACACAAGTTGAACAGGAAAGGTTAATGATGTGCTCTGGGCTCAATTGCGTGGCGGGAGCGTGCAACGAATGCGACTGAAACCCCTTACAATTCCGTTATTGGCGCTCGTTTGGTTATCAGCGTGCCAGCGCGAATCTGAAACGCCCGCCCCTGAAGTTCGTCCTGTTCGGACGGTGACCATCGCAAAGCGTGACTCCGGTAAAGCAGTTACGTACATAGGGCGAATCGAAGCCGAAACCGAGACCCGTCTAGCGTTCCGCATCGCCGGACGGATGATCGAACGACCTGTAAATCTCGGCGATGAAGTCAAGCCTGGACAAGTACTAGCCGAGCTCGAGCCGCAAGACGAGCTAAATGCCTTGCGTTCAGCACAGGCTGCCGTTGTGGCGGCGGAAGCACAATTTACCCAAGCCAAAAGTAACTTCGACCGTCAACAAAGTCTTCTTCCCGGTGGCGCTACGCCGCGCGCTCGATATGAGCAGGCGAAGCAAGAACTGGAAACGTCTCGTTCTCAGATCGTCATCGCAGAGGCGCAGTTGAAGGCTGCCGAGGATCGGGTGAGTTACACTAGGTTGACGGCGGATTCTGAAGGAATCGTGACAGGCGTGGGTGCGAGAGCTGGCGAAGTGGTGCAGGCGGGACAAATGATCGTTCGGGTCGCTCGTTCTGATGGGCGGGATGCCGTGTTTGACGTGCCGGGTCAGTTGCTGAGGTCGGCACCGAGCGATCCAGAGATTCTTGTCAACCTGACGGACGATCCAACTGTGACCGCGCACGGGCGCGTTCGGGAGGTTGCGCCGGAGGCCGACCCCGTGACTCGGACGTTCGAGGTAAAGGTCGGCTTGATTGACGCTCCGCCAGCGATGCGGCTCGGTGTCACCGTAACAGGGCGCCTGGAGATAGCTTCGACACCTACAATCGAGATCCCGGCAACGGCGCTTACGCGGGCCAACCAACAGCCCGCCGTTTGGGTCGTTGATCCATCAAGTCACACGGTGTCGATACGAATGGTGGAGGTGCAGCGCTTCGACCAAGCCTATGTCGCCATCTCGCAGGGGCTTGATACCGGCGATATCGTTGTCACCGCAGGAGTTCAAGCTCTTCACCCAGGGCAAAAAGTCCGGCTGCTCGGAACGAAGTCATGATGCAGTCTAATCTTTGGGAATGGGCGCTCTATAACCGTCAGCTTGGCATCTACTCCCCCATCGTCGCCATTGCTGCGGGAGTATTCTCATACGTCCGGTTCGACTGCGGCGAATATCCCGATTTCGTAATCATGACGATTGCAATTCAGCCCGTTCGGCGATGGACAAGCGTTAAAGATGCACTCAAGCAGGCTGCCAAACGGGGGAAGTCCGTTGTGATAGCCCGCGTTCAAGAACACCACGCAGGCAAAGAATCCGCCCAGTTGGAGCACTTTCGTGAGCTCCCTTAATCTCTCGGAATGGGCGCTGAAGCACCGTTCTTTCGTCGTCTTCACGATGATCGCGGTGACCGTCGGTGGGTTGGCATCTTATTTTCGGCTCGGCCGCAGCGAGGATCCGGCTTTCACGTTCCGGACGATGATCGTGCAAGCCTCATGGCCCGGCGCGACCCTCGACGATACGCTCCAGCAGATCACTGAGCGAATCGAGCGCAAACTGCAAGAAACTAAAGGCCTCGACTATTTGCGAAGCTATACCAAGCCCGGTATCGCCACCATCTTCGTCAACCTAAAAGGCTCAACGTCAGCCGCCGAGGTGCCGGTTATCTGGGATCAGGTTCGCAAAAACGTCGGCGACATTCGTCATACGTTGCCGGCCGGCGTCGTCGGGCCCGGCTTCAACGACGACTTCGGCGATACCTTTGGATTGATCTATGGCTTCACCGCGGACGGATTCAACCATCGCGAACTACGCGATTATGTCGAGGACGTCCGCTCACGCCTGCTGCGGGTGCCGGACGTATCGAAGATCGAAATCATAGGCGCGCAGGACGAGCAGATTTTCGTCGAATTTTCGACGCAGCAGCTCGCCGGACTTGGTATCGACCGGGCGGCTATGATCGCCGCCCTCCAGGCGCAGAATGCGGTCAGCCCCGCGGGCTCGCTACAGACCGGCGACGAAAAGCTCTTGTTGCGGGTATCGGGGGCATTCCGTTCCGAACGGGACATTCTTGACGTCAATTTCTTCTCGAATGGACGGATGATCCGCCTGCGCGACATCGCCGAAGTCCGCCGCGCTTTTTCCGATCCGCCCCAGCCGATGTTTCGCGTTAACGGCAGCCCGGCCATCGGCCTCGCCATCGCCATGCGCGACGGCGGTGACATTCTGGCGCTTGGCCGCAACATTACGGAAGCGATCAACGAGACGCTCGCGGATCTGCCCCTCGGCATCGACGCGACGCTGGTCTCTGATCAGCCGGTCGTTGTCAATACGGCAATCCGCGAGTTCATGACGTCGCTCTGGCAAGCAATCGCTATCATCATGGCGGTGAGCGTCGTCAGTCTCGGCTTCCGGCCGGGCGCGGTAGTCGCGCTTTCTATTCCGCTAACGGTGGCCATTATTTTTCCAATCATGGAATTTCTCGGGATCGACCTGCAGCGCATTTCACTCGGCGCCCTCATCATCGCCCTCGGCCTTCTCGTCGACGACGCGATGACCACCGTCGACGTCATGACCTCGCGCCTCGGGCAGGGCGACAGCAAGGAGGAGGCCGCGACATTTGCCTATAAGACGCTAGCATTTCCAATGTTGACGGGCTCGTTCGTTACGGCGGCGGGCTTTGTGCCGATCGGCTTCGCGCGTAGTTCCGCGGGCGAGTATACGTTCTCCATTTTTGCCGTCGTGAGCGTCGCGCTGATCGTTTCCTGGTTTGTCGCCGTTCTGTTTGGGCCTCTGCTCGGCGTCGTGCTTCTCAAGAAACCGCCGGCCGGCACCGCCGAGCAGCAAGGGGCTGTCGTGCGCATATTCCGCGGCGTGCTTATTGGCGCGATGAGGATGCGATGGCTCACCATCGCCGTGACGCTTGCCTGTTTTGTTGCGTCCCTTCTGGCGACGCCTCTTGTACCGCGGCAATTTTTCCCGGCGTCCGACCGCCCAGAGCTCGTCGTCGATCTCACGCTGCCGCAAAACGCTTCGATCTTCGCCAGCGCCGAGGTTGCGAGCAAGCTCGACGCCATAATGACTGGCGATCCCGACGTCGTCGGTTGGAGCACCTACGTTGGGCGCGGCGCCATCCGGTTCTATCTTCCGCTCAACGTGCAATTGGCCAATGACTTTTTTTCGCAGGCCGTGGTTGTCGCCAAGAACGTGGCGGCGCGTGAGCGGCTCCATGCGAAGCTGGATAAAGAGTTGGCGGAGCAGCTGCCGAACGTCGTCTCCCGCGTGTCACCGTTGGAGCTCGGGCCTCCCGTCGGTTGGCCTGTGCAATACAGGGTCAGTGGGCCCGATATTGCACAGGTGCGCGCAATCGCTTTGCGCCTTGCTCAAGCGATGGGCGCGGACGCGAATGTCAAACAGATTAACTTCGATTGGATCGAACCGTCCCGGCAGGTGCGCATCAACATCGATCAGGAGAAGGCCCGGCTGTTGGGGCTGAGTTCGCAAGCGCTCGCTGGGGTTCTGAACACTGTGACGACAGGAACGCCGATTACGCAAGTTCGCGACGGCATCTATCTCGTGAACGTTGTTTCGCGAGCCAATGACGAACAGCGCGTCTCTCTGTCGACGCTGCGCGGCCTGCAGCTGCCGCTCCCCAACGGCCGCACGGCGCCGCTGAGCCAAATCGCAACTTTTGAATTTGATCAGGAATATCCGTTGATTTGGCGCCGCGCAAGCGTGCCGACATTGACGGTGCAGGCCGACGTCCAAGCTCCGGCGACCCCGGAAGCCGCGGCGCGGTCACTCGCTCCAGTGGTTGAGAAGCTGAACGAAGGCGTGCCGACGGGTTATCACATCGTGGCCGGTGGGACGGTCGAGGAGAGCGCGCAATCGCAGGCGTCGGTCTTCGCCAAGGTTCCGCTGATGTTGTTCCTGATGGTCCTGTTCCTGATGGCTCAACTACACAGTTTCAGCCGCCTCGCCCTGGTCGTGAGCGTCGTCCCGATGGGCCTCATCGGGGTCGTCGCCGCCCTGATCATCGCCGGCAAGCCACTCGGCTTTGTCGCGATCCTCGGCATTCTGGCGCTGATGGGCATGATCGCGCGCAATGCGGTAATCCTAATCGAGCAGATCGAGACCGAGCGCGCGCAAGGACGCGACATTTGGAACGCTGTCGTCGAGGGTACGGTCTCACGCTTCCGCCCGATCATGCTGACAGCGATTTCCACCGTTCTCGGATTTATTCCGATCGCACCGACGGTGTTCTGGGGGCCGATGGCGTTCGCGATAATGGGCGGCTTGTTTGTCGCGACTGTCCTCACTCTGATTGTTTTGCCCGTGCTCTACGTCACATCGTTCCGCGTTAAGGAGCCGTTGCACGACGTACCGCCGCCAGAGCGGAAAAGGAGCGATGAACCCCTGGGTGTGAGCTAGCGGCGACGGACAAAAGCGGCCTACCTCAACGAGCCACGAGCATCATTGCCGCCAAAACTACCGTCAGGACCAGCAACAACAGGCCGGCCACTGGCCATTGGCGCAAACTCGTGTCGATGCCTTCCATGGCCGTGCCCAAACGGTAAACCGCACGCGTTGGACCGTTGCCCCATACGAGCACGTCACCCGCCGGCACCCGCGGGAGCAAGTACCCCCAGCGCCGCAATGCGATGGCAAGCAATCCACCAATCAGGATCGGCCAGAGTGCCGCCCATAATTCCTTTGGAGCCAACGCGTCATACAAGGATCCGTCGGCAACACGAGGATAGAGCGCCCAAGGCAAGGCAACGGCAGAGAATGCAATCGCCAGCCAAGGCAGGATGAGACCCGCCGGTGCTGCGGTTCGCGAAGCGTTGGCAGTATCTGCAATGAGGCGATGGAGAAAATGAAGCATGAGAACAGTGCTTCCGATCGCCGATAGTGTAGCGAGCGTGCCCACAACTCCGTCCCCGAGCGGCGCTTTTACGACAAGTTTTGCTAGTGCGCCTCCGGTCAGCGGAAGCCCGCCAAGTCCAAGTGCCAGCATGGCGGCTGGCAGTAGCACCAGCCACAGGCCGCGCCCTGCCGTCCGTGCGCCTGCGCCGACGGCAAGAAACAGGCCGCCTTTGACCAACGTGTGATGCACCGCATAGAAGATTGCCATCGTCGCCACTGTAGCGTCGTCGGCCGCAAGTCCCATGCCGATCACGGCGGCGAGCATGCCCATCTGACTCACGCTGGAATACGCCAGGACGGTCTTGGGATTAGACTGCGTAATTCCGATCGCGACGCCATAAAATGCAGAGAAAAGACCAGCGGCGGCGAGCGCCGCGCCCCAGCCCGGCGGCGCGGCTTCGAAATGCACAAAACGGATAAAGATCACACCCGCCTTTACTGCTGCTCCGCTGAGCACTGCCGCAGCCGGAATCGGCGCAGCCGTGTACGCTAAGGGCATCCAAACGTGCAAAGGCACCAGACCGATCTTCAGCCCAAATCCCAGGAACAGAAACACCAATGTCGCGTCGCGCCACGGAGATGTTGGGAGCGCGGCCGCAGCGTCGCGAATGAGCAGACTGCCGTTTGGGCTGGCGGTAGTCAGGAGTACAAAGCCCATCAGCAGGAACGCCTCGCCGAGAACGGCCAAAGAGACGTACACGGCGCCCGCGTGCCTGGCGGCTGAAGTTTCGTCAAATGCGACAAGTCCGTAAGCTGCCAGGCTGACAACAGTGAAGAACAAATAAAAGCCCACCAGGTCGGCGGCGATGAAGACGCCGAGGCTACCTGTGAGCGTCATCAGCCACCAGACCGCGAAGCGTCCGAAATCCGGCTTGTCTCGCAGATAGGTACTGGCATAAGCGCCGGCGGCAGCCCATAGCAGCGCGGAAGCTCCAAGCAACATCGCACCGGAGCGATCAAGCTCGAACGTTAGGCCGAGCAACGCTTTCGGTAAGATCAAAGTCGTACCATCGAACTCCGACAGCGCGGCTGCGACGGCCGGCAACGGCGCAAATACCAGCAGCGCCGCCATGCGACGCCGCAACCGCTGCGACAGACATGCCGCCAGCATGGCCGGCGGTAGCGCCAGCGTCGCTGCGATCAGCATTCCCGAGTTCGTCACGATCCGCGCTCTTGCAAAAAGGAGAAGGAGCTTGATGTCACGGTGAACAGTGGCACAAGCATTTTATCGCGAAGTCACGACCGGCGATTGAGGGCGGCCAATCTGTAGCAATGTCGCTGGTCGCAGCGGCATCAGACCGAGCAGAACCGCACACAGCGCGAGAGCCAATGCCACGCTCTGGCGACCGCGGGACACGGGCATGTATGGCTTCAACGGCGGGCTTGCGTTGGAGAAAGCTTTCCCGAGCACTAGGAAGACGTAACCGCCCGCGAGCAGCCCACCCAGCAGCATGGCAGCCGCCCACCACCATTGACCTTCCATGACTGTCGCAAGGAGCAGCAACCACTTAGCCGTGAAGCCGCCGCTCGGCGGCACTCCCATCAGCGAGAGGCCGGCAATCCCGAAGGTGAACATCGTGATTGGGAGCACGCGACTAATGCCACCGAACTCCGCAATTCGATCATGGCCGAGCGTCTCAGCGATGACTCCCGCGGCCAAGAACATGGAACCCTTCGCGAACGCGTGGGAGTATAGTTGGAGCCATCCACCGGTCCACGCGACGCTGCCCCAGGGGTCCGCCGCTCCAGAGCCGGACACAAGCGGAAATATGAAGAACAGGTAGCCAATCTGAGCGATCGTCGAGTAGGCAATCAGCAGTTTGAGGCGCTGTTGCCGCAATGCCAGCACGCTCCCAAAAAGGATTGCCCCAGCGCCGAGCGCGCCAAGCAACTGAGCGGCGATAAAGCTCGTTACACCGGGCATCGCATCGAACCACAGCCGCACGAGCAAGAAGAACGAGCCCTTGACGACCAGAGCCGAAAGCACGGCGCTGCCAGGCGCGGGAGCTCCGGCATGGGCGGGCGGCAGCCAAATGTGCAACGGGAAGAGCGCCGTCTTCGCCAGAAGGCCGATTGTCATGAGCGCAGCCGCGATCCATGCAATCGGTTCGGGATGTACGCGGCCAGACAATAGGACGATGTCGAGGGTGCCGTAGCCGCCATAGATCAAAGCCGTGCCGAGCAAATAAAGCACCGAGCCCGTCAGCGCGAAAAGCAGATATCGCAGCGCCGCTTTGAGCGTTTCTGGGTGCCCCTTAAGACACACGATCGGCACCGCCGCGAAGGTCAGCAATTCCAGCGCCACATAAAGATTAAAGAGATCGCCCCCGAGGACGACCAGAATTCAACGCGCCCCAGATCGCCAGCAAAAGGATCCAGAACGCCAACGAAGCACGGCCTTCGGGCATCCCTCGCGGCTGGCTGAACTCCCCGCGGGCAAAAAGTCCGACGGCACAGATCACAATGGCGGTTGTGATCATCATCGGCGCCGTTAGACCATCAGCCCGCAGAGCGATGCCTAGAGGCGGTTTCCAGCCGCCCACATTGTACATCAGCGATTGGCCGCTCCGCCAAACCAAGTACAAAACTCCCGTTGCGATCGTCAGGCCGATGGGGACGAAAAAGAAGAAGATGCGCTCGGAATAACGGCCGCCGAGCGCGAGCGACAACGCGATACCGGTCGCCGGCAGTACGATCGCGAGCACGAGCAGATATCCACCTGCCGTCGTCGCGTCGGAAATCGCAGCTGCCGGCATCAAGAATCCGCTCCGTTCTCGCCGCTCTCGGAGTCGAGTTCCACCCTGCCGGTCTCCCGGAAGAGGCGCACCAGTAGCGCCACCGCCATTGCCGTAGCCGAGAAAGCAACGACGATGCCGGTAATGACCATCGCCTGCGGTACTGGATCGCCGCCCAGTCCGGCCGCCGCGCCTCGGCGCGCGACGACACCGAACAATAGGAACACGCCGCTCCCAAGCAGATTAAAGGAGAGTATCTTGCGCAGTGGATGCGGATTTGTGATGAGCCCAAACAATCCGAGCCCCACCAACCCAGCACCACACAGCCCGAATAGCGGCACGGCGCTCATTGTTGGGGCATCCGGTCAGGGGGGCCTTCCGCCAGCAGAGCGAGCGTTACGCCAATCGAAAGCGTTAATGCAGCCTCGACGACGATAATCAACGGCTTCGCGTAGCCGGCTGGAAATGCCAGGAAGGCATCGGCCAGCAGAAAGCCCGCATACCCGATGATAATGAAGATGAGCGGCCCAACGGTCATCAAAAGGCGTAACCAACGCCGACTGATCGGAGACACATCCTGCAACCCCGCGACCAAGACGAGAACCCACATGGCTGCCAACACGGAACCGCCTTGAAATGCGCCACCAGGATCCGCCGCTCCGACCCAGAACATGTAGATGCCCACGACGATCCCCAGCGGGGGCAACACCTGCGCCAGAAACGGCAGCACGCCGTTGGATTGAGCAAGGATGCGGAGCCCAGGTATTCCGCCCCATAGGCGATCTGGCGCGAAAGACCAGACGCCAAGCACGGCGATGAGCAGCACAATCTTCTCCAACAGAGTGTCGAACCCTCGGTAGACAAACAGAACTCCGGCGACAGGATTGCCGAGACCGCTAGCCGCCAAATTGTCCATTACGGCCGGCGCGAGGGTGACGGCGACATCGGGCGGCACCAAGAAAACCACGGCGAGGCCCGCGGCTATGAGGCCGCAGAACATACCTGCAAAAATACGGATCCGCAGGCCAGCCTGCGCCACGACCGCTTCGGTGGCCCGTAGGCGTGCCGATGCACCGAGCAACAGCATGCCTGTGACGCCGCTGCCGATGGCGGCCTCTGTTAGGGCAATATCGATTGCTGAAAGCCCCACCCAGACTATCGACAACAGCAACCCGTAAACAACGAACGCGACGATGGCGGTGAAAGCCGTGCGGGCGGCGACCGTCCAAACGGCGACCACCAGAAGTATTGCGGCCAATCCGATTTCGAAAGCAAAAGCCGCGGTCATGCGTGTGGCCCATCTTGACGGACCTTGCGTGCTATCAGCTGCGTGACAATCGCGCCGGACAATTGGACCAGAAGCCAGATGCTGATCAACTTCAGCGCGCCGCGCATTCCTCCCACATGCGGCAGCAGGCCCAAGATGACGAGGCCAAGGCCGAGGTTATCGACCTTGGTCAGGGCGTGGAGACGCGTCAGCACATCCGGAAAACGCAGGAAACCGACCGTGCCCGCCAGGAAGAAAAAGGCACCTGCCGAAACTGCAGCAACGGTGAACACGTCAATTGCAAGGCTCATCCGCGATCCGTTGCCCGTGGCAATTCGATGCCCCCCACATCCGAACCGGCCGCGCCGACCACGAACCCGATCGAGGCGAAGGCGGCAAGCAGCGCCAGCATCAAAGCAACATCCACGATGGAGGGTGTGGCAGTTGCCACTGCGACCAACAGCAAAACGGCGACCCCACCAGTGCCGATCAATTGCGCGGCCATCATACGATCGGTATCGACCGGACCGCGAAGAATACGGAAAATACCGAGCGACACCATCGCAAGAACGAAAACCGCGGCTCCGAACAGGAAGCTAGTCATGGCGGTGCCCGCCTCCGAGCGCCCGAACAAAGCGAGCCTCCTCAGCGGCCATTTGCTCGAGGACCGGCTCATTCACATCGAGACAGTGGATAACGAGACTATCGTTTGCGTCAGGGCCACAGGGAAGAGTGCCCGGGAGCAAGCTCATCATCGTACAGAAAGCATTTCGCGATGGGCCGGGCGGCAATTGCGATCGATAAACCACGAAGCCCGGCCGCAGCGGCAGCCGAGGATCAAGCGCGCGTCGTGCTACATCTATCCCCGCACTAATGGACTGATAAAAAAACCGCATCGCGAGCGTGGCCAGGGCAACTGGACGAAAGCTCCATCGACCCGGCGGCAACAGGCGCTCGCTTGCCAACGTTGCGATAACGGCCGCCAGTGCTCCGACAACAAGATCGGCGGTCTTGAACCCGGATAGGATCACCCAAAACGCAAAGAAAAACAAAGTTCGTGCAGAGAAACTCCGCACGTGCCGAGAGGAAACAGCGGCGATACTGCTCACGGAACCTTCCCGGACGGATTACGCATGAGCATCTAGAGCAGGCGAGGATTTTCAGAAACGGCCGTTCGCACTGCCGAAAGAACTCACCTTACAAAATCATATCAGAAGTTTATCGTAGTCAAGGGTCAAAGTCGTCGGGCGAAGGAAGAATTCAGCTGACTCGAGAGAGAGAGAGAGTTCGGCAAGCTGCTCATCCGTGCGACGGCCGAGGTTGCGCTGAAGCGCAAAGGCAGGGGCATCGGGCTCTGTTATTCTGAAGCTGTTGCGATCGGTACTCGACAGGTTATATCGGGTCACGATTCTTCCTTGAGGAAGGCGGTCACCACGCGGCAGTTTTCTTCGGTGCCGTCGAACAGGGTCGAATGGTTCGAGCCCTTGATGACATATTTCTTCGCGCCGCGAATATTTTGCGCGAGATATTCCTGGCCGGCGCCGCTTCCAGCCTGCTGCCACGGCGTCATGATGTCCTCGTCCCCGCCGATGACGAGCGTTGGTGCGGTTATCTTTGGCAATAGCGGCCGCAAGTCCATGTCGATCATGGCTTGGCAGGCTCGCTTGAAAATGTCCGCGCGATTGCAGTCTCGCAAAATATTCTGGATCATGTCGACCGCTTCGCGTCCACCGGGGCCATCCAGGAAGCGCCGCGACAGCGCCTGGACGGCGATTAGCTCGGCCAACGTTCGCGAGCCGACACCCATGCCCTCGGCGATGTCGATCCAACCGCGAAAGGTCAGGATGCCGGCGTGATCCAGTTTGGCGGCTGAACAGTTGATGACCAAGCGTTGCGTGCGTTCGGGATATTTTGCCGCAAACTGCTGGGCAACCATGCCGCCCATCGACGTACCGTGGATATGGGCGGAATGAAGCCCAAGGTGATCCATCAATGCTGCGACGTCGTCGGCCCAAACTTCCATATCATAACGCTGAGAGGGCCGCTCGGACTGGCCGTAACCCCGCATGTCGAAATCGATGCAGCGGAAAGTGCGTGATAGAATCGGGGTTGCAGTCGCGAAATTGAAATGCCCAAAGCCGGCGCCGTGTATTTGAACGACGGCGTCGCCTTGTCCAGTTTCCTGATACCAGATTCGGACACCGTTTATTCTTGCTTCCGGCATCCGCTCCTCCAGTCATTATTGCCTTTGGGGCGCTCGACGCGTGAAGGAAATAACCGCGTGCTCGCACGACCGAACCACGGTGCATCGATTGGGCGTCCATTTGCAAGGGGGTCCCGATCGTGTCCCCCGGTCGTTGCAGTGTTCGCAACACCGGCAATGGCCCCGGCCGAGACAACTAGCCGACAAAGCATGAATGGACGCCCGATATTGATAGATCGCTTGTGCCGGTCGCTGAGACGGAATCCCGTTAATTTCGCCTATAGTAATTGAATACCCGAAAATCAGACCCAGCCGGCGTCTACGACATAGTGCTGCGCTGTGCATGCCGAGGCGTCGTCGGACGCGAGGAAAACGCAAAAACGAGCAATGTCCTCCGGCTCCACCCATCTCTTGAGGCACTGCGCCTCGAGACGCCGCCTGTCGCTCTCGGGCGTCAGCCATTTGGCTAGCTGCCGCTCGGTTTTGACCCAGCCCGGAGCAATTGCGTTCACGCGAATATTATATTGCCCGTAGTCGCGCGCCAGCGCCCGCGTCAGCCCGATCATCGCAGACTTCGACGCCGTGTAGATGGGCATGCCGCCCATTCCGGCCATCCACGACATGGACGAGAAATTCAGGATTACGCCCCGCCTTTGGCCTGCATCCCTGGTAGCACGGCTTGGGCGGCGAAGAACGCGTGCCGCAAATTCACGGCAATGCGTTCGTCAAACATCTCGGGCGTCACGTCGGGCGTCTCGTGGCGTTCGTCATGCGCGGCGTTATTGATAAGGACGTCGGCGGCGCAAAGCGCATTTTCCAGCGCCGCGATGGCCGCCCTCAAAGCGTCGATGTCCCGAATATCCGCCTTTTCGAACCGCACGCCCGCGCTCTCGCCGCCGAGCTCGGTGACAAGCGCTTTGGATGGCGCTTCAGCAATGTCGATAAAGCCGACTCTCGCCTTCTGTCGGACGAACGCGCGCACGATCGACGCACCGATGCCTGATCCGCCGCCGGTTACGATTACTGATTTTCCCTCGAGGTCGAGGTAGGTGGCTCCCAAGGAATTCCGGGCCATGACTATGACTCCACTTCGACTTCGGCGTCGCTTCGGCGCCCCGCTAAATGAGGGGGATGTGTCACGAAGACAAAGCGCGTAGACACGCCGGGTTCCGATCGTCACCGGCGGGACAAACCCCCTCTTTGGCCCCGATGTACCCCCGTCGGGGCTTTCTTTTTAGTCGTTCCGCCTCTTTGTACCTAACTCCGGGCACGCTCGCGCCGGCCAATGCTGTTGCGCCGGCGATCGATCCATCTCCAGGCCTTCTTGCGGTAGACATAGCGCGGCATCAATACGACGTGGTGGCGAAGATCGCGGCCATACCGATCTTCGGTATCGCGGTGGCGATTTCAGCATGGCTTGCCGGTACGCTCAGTGCGCGTTTGCCGTCGGTGCAATCGCTGGGGGATTGGTGCAGGCGCAGGTCGGTTATGCCGGACTGTTAGCGCCGATCGCCGTGCTGCTTGCGCCGTTGCCGATTGGCCGTTCAGAGCTTCACGCTGCCGCACAATTTTAAGAACCTGGGAGCGGGTGTAGGCGATTAGCCGAACGCGCCGTGATCTTCCAAAAATTGCCGCCATGGCCTATGCCGGTGCTCGATCGGAGTGATCATGCGCCTTGCCGCGCTCGCCGTCGGAATCGGAGTGCCGACCGGAGACTTTTCTGGGCGCATCGTCGAAGTCCATACGCGCGCCGCCCTCGTGCGGGTCGGCTGTGGAAGATGGCTGACGCTCGCCGTCCCCGAATTGGGCTGCCTGCCGCGCGCAATCACGCTCGATGCGCCTGCGGGTTTCTCATTTCGATCCTTTCTAGCGCCAGCGGCGGAGGTTGCCGCGCGGGGCGCCGTGCTGCGCATGGCGGGCGCCGGGTTCGCAATCGATCTCCGCAATATGCGGCAATGGCGCAGCGGTCTTGCCACGCTGCGGCTGGATTTCGGCCTCGCCAGCGTGGCCCGGGCCTGTCGCGTGGCCTGGTCGGCCCTCGATGCAGACGGCCGCAGCCGCGGACTGCGCCGCCAAGCCGGCGCCGCTCTCGATAGCCTGGCGGATGCGACTCGACGCCGGCAGTTGGCCGACGCAGAGTGCGCGGTGTCCAGCCTTGTCGGGCTCGGCGAAGGTAAGACGCCGGCGGGTGACGATTATCTGGTCGGATATTTCGCCGCGCTATGGGCTTGCAGCGACGCCAGCAGGCGCTTTGCGGCCGTGCTCGGGGGGAACGTAATCCCCGCGCTAGCGACGCGCACCGGACACGTAAGCGGCCTCTATTTGGAAGCGGCCGCTACCGGCGAGGTGTCGGAACGGATTGCGGCCCTCGCCGCCTGCATTGCCGCCGGCAGCGACGATGCCACGGTTGGTCGTGTCGTTGCCGCCGCGTTGGCGGTTGGGTACAGCTCCGGCGCTGCGGCCGTGCTCGGTCTGCTGCACGGCTGCGCCGCTTGCGCCGAACTGCCGGCTGACGCCAGCGCGGACGCTGTTTTGACGGCCGCGGCACCCGGGCTGCCTTGCGCCGTGCGTGCCAGGTTCCCAAGCGCGCCGGCCAAGACCTCATTTGTGGCTGAGGTTTATGGCCGGGACTGACGTCCTTTCGTCTTGCCCCTTCTTCGCCATCCAGTTTAAGAACGGGTTCCGAAGCGACGGCAGAAAGTTCTGGCTGATATTTGCGGCGGGAGGAGAGCGTGAATGGCGCATGCCGCCAAAGTGATCCCGAATTTCTACCGGGACTCGATGGCGCTGATGCAACTATCGTCGCGCCTTTCCGCACTGCCGGGAGTTCGGCAGGCCTCAGCCGTAATGGCATCGGCGAATAACCTGGCCTTGCTGCGCGAGGCCGGACTGCTTGCCGGCGATGTTGCCGCCGGCCCAAATGACCTGCTCGTGGCACTCGACGGCGAGAACGAGGCGTCGCTTGCTGCCGCGCTCGCCGAGGCCGAGCGGGCATTCGACAGTCAGCCCGTTTCGCGCGGCGGAGCGGAGCCGCGCCGAGAGCCTGCGCGCAGCTTGGAGATGGGCCTTGATATCATGCCCACAGCCAACCTCGCGCTGATCTCGACTCCGGGTGACTACGCCGTAGCCGAAGCCTTCAAGGCGCTTCGCCTCGGTCTCAACGTCATGCTCTTTAGCGATAACGTTCCGATCGAGGCCGAAATCGCGCTCAAGCGTTACGCGCTGGCGCGCAACCTGATGGTGATGGGTCCAGACTGTGGTACCGCCATTATCGGCGGCATTCCGCTCGGCTTTGCGAATGCGGTGCGGAGGGGCGCGATCGGTCTAGTGGGCGCATCCGGTACCGGCTTGCAGCTTGTAAGCTGTTTGATCGACCGGCTGGGCGGCGGTATCAGCCAAGCGATCGGTACGGGGGGCCACGATCTCGCGCGCGACGTAGGCGGCATCACCATGCTACAGGGCCTCGCCGCCCTCGCCAATGACGCCGCCACGACGGCGATTGTGTTGATCTCAAAGCCGCCGGCGCCGGAGATCGCCGCACGCGTGCTTGCGCAGGCGCGTCTTGCGGGCAAGCCGGTGGTCGTGAATTTCCTCGGCGCCGATCCGGCATCGATCGAGTCCTCCGGACTTACCGTGGTCAAGACGCTGGAGGACGCGGCGTTCGCCGCCGTAGCGCTGGCCGCGGGCCGGGAACCCGAGGGCACCGCGCGCGCCTCCGCGTTACCGGACTTTCCGCCCTTGGCTGCGGGGCAACGCTATTTGCGCGGCCTCTTCAGCGGCGGCACCTTGTGCTACGAGGCGACGCTGCTGCTTGGCGAGGCTCTCCCGGATGTCTACTCCAATACGCCGGTCGGCCGCGCGCAAGCGCTCGAAAATGTCTGGCGGAGCCGCGCCAACACGCTGATCGACCTTGGCGACGACGTATTTACGCGCGGTCGGCCGCATCCGATGATCGACCACCGGCTGCGTAATGAGCGCTTGGCCGCAGAGGCGGACGATCCGCAAACCGCGGTGATCCTGGTCGACATCGTGCTCGGCTATGGCGCGCACGCCGACCCGGCAAGCGCGATCGCGCCGGTGGTCGAGGCGTCGATCGCCCGCGCCACCGCGGTCGGACGACACCTCGCAATTGTCGGCTTCGTCTGCGGCACCGCGGGCGATCCGCAGAATCTGCAACGCCAGGAAGCACGACTTCGCGAGGCCGGGATGTTGCTTGCCGGCAGCAATGCCGAGGCGGTCCGGCTTGCGGCCCACGTTGTCGGCGCGGCGGTCGAGGTATGACGATGGGTCTGTTTGAGCAGGAGCTGCAAGTTCTCAACGTCGGCCTTGCTTCGTTCGCCGACGAGATCGTGCAGGCCGGGGGCAAGGCGACCCGCATCGAATGGACACCGCCCGCCGGCGGCGACCGCGCCGCCGGGCTGGCGCTGGCGCGCCTTATCAACGAAGCCGCTGTCGAAGCGGCCAATCGCAAGGCCTTCGCCGCATATCTGGCCGTTCAACCGGAGCTCGTTGGAGTTCGGCTCGCCCGCGATGCGATTCCCGGCATGAACGCGCGGCGTATCCTTCATGCCGGGCCGCCGATCGAGTGGGATCGCATGTGCGGGCCGATGCAGGGAGCAATCGTCGGTGCAATTCTCCACGAGGGCTGGGCGAAGGACCATGCCGCCGCCAAGCATCTTGCCGCGCGCGGCGATGTTACGTTCGCGCCCTGCCATCATCACGGTGCGGTCGGCCCGATGGCCGGCATCATCAGTCCGTCGATGCCGGTTTGGATCGTGCGCGATCCGGCGAGCGGTCGGCAGTCCTTCAGCAACTTGAATGAGGGGCTCGGGAAAGTGCTGCGCTTCGGCGCCAACGATGCGGAGGTTCTTGAACGTCTGGCGTGGATGGCAACGACGTTGTACCCCGTGCTTGACGCAGTCTTCGCGGAAACCGGCGGCATAGCGCTCAAGCCGCTGATCGCTCAGGCGCTCAACATGGGAGACGAAGTTCACAACCGCAACGTCGCGGCGACTTCGTTGCTGCTGCGCCGGCTGGCCCCCGCCATGCTGCGCTCGCGCGCCACGCGGGAAGATGTGACGTCTGCCGTCACCTTCATCGCCGGCAACGACCATTTCTTCCTCAACATATCGATGGCGGCGTGCAAATTGATGTTGGGCGCGGCGCGCGGCATCCCCGCAAGCAGCATGGTAACCGCGATGGCGCGCAACGGCGTCGCCTTCGGCATTCAGATGAGCGGCACCTCAGACCAATGGTTCACCGCTCCTGCCCCGGTGGTCGATGGCCTGTATTTTCCAGGATATTCCATTGCCGACGCCGCCGCCGATCTTGGCGACAGCGCAATTACCGAGACGGCCGGGCTCGGCGGCTTCGCCATGGCGGCAGCGCCTGCCATCGTCAATTTCGTCGGCGGCACGCCTTACGATGCGATCGCCAATACCATGGCGATGGGTCACATTACCCTCGGCCGCAACGGGGCGTTGACACTGCCGCCGATGAATTTCGCCGGCACGCCGGCCGGCATCGACGCACGAAAGGTGGTCGACACCGGAATTCTACCGATCATTAATACCGGCATCGCTCATCGCGAGCCGGGCATCGGCCAGATCGGCGCCGGTATCACGCGTGCGCCGCTCGGCTGCTTCGTGGCGGCGTTGACGGCGCTCGCCGCGACGCTGCCGGACCAATAACCGCTCATGCCGGAAGGAAACGTGGGGGGAGCGAACAAGCTGGCGGTGGTCGCGATCGGCGGCAACGCACTGATCCGCGACCGGGAGCATCAGACAATCCCCGACCAATACGAAGCGGTGGCCGTGACCGTGCAGGGCGTCACCGACATGATCGAAGCCGGATGGAACGTCATCGTCACCCACGGCAACGGCCCGCAGATGGGCTTTATTCTGCGCCGCTCCGAACTCGCTATCCGGGACGTCGCCCCGGTACCGATGGACTATGCCGGCGCCGACCTGCAGGGCGCGCTCGGCTACATGTTTGTCCGGGCGTTTCGCAACGAGTTCCGCCAACGCGGCATCGCGCGCGAGCCGGTTGCCGTTGTCACCGAGACATTGGTCGATGCCGCTGATCCGGCCTTTCGCGATCCGACCAAGCCGATCGGCTCGCACATGGACGAGACGACGGCCAGGAAGCTCGCCGCCGCCCATGGCTGGACCGTCAAGGAAGACGCCGGTCGCGGCTGGCGGCGCGTCGTGCCCTCGCCGCGTCCGCGCAAAATCATCGATTATGAGGCGATCGTGCATCTGGCGCGCGCTGGCTTCGTGGTGATCGGCTGCGGCGGCGGCGGCATTCCCGTGGTCGAGGAGGCGGACGGCACGCTTCGCGGGGTCGAGGCGGTGATCGACAAGGATCTCGCGTCGAGCCTGTTGGCGCGCTCGATCGGAGCTGACCTGTTTGTTCTGGCGACGGGCGTCGAGCGCGTGGCGATCGGCTTCAACACGCCGGGGCAGCGATGGCTCGACCGCATGACTGTCGCGGAGGCGCGGCGCTACGATGCCGCGGATGAGTTCGACAAGGGCAGCATGGGTCCGAAGATCAAGGCCCTGATCGAGTTCCTCGACGGCGGCGGCGCCAGGGGACTGATCACCGCTTCGGCCAGTCTCGGCCGTGCGCTCGCTGGCGAGGCTGGCACCGTCGTCGTCCCCTGACCGCAGGCAACGGCTCGATGGCAAGCGAAGCTGAAACGGTTCGGATTTCCAGCGCTGTCCAAAAAGACCAGGGACAGTCTGACCGCCAATCTGCCGAGTATATCATTTGGTCGGATCGCGACGCCGCATCATGCCCATCATGAGCGGCGATTTGAAATAAACGCACGATGGAAAACGGCGGCACGGGGTCACATCCGAGATCATGATGACTTTTCTTAGAATCGTCATCCAGCTCCAAGTTTCTGATTTATCGCGCGTCCGCACGCAAAACCGGTGCCCACTTTTTCCGGACACGCTCTCATATTTCAAAAAGACATGGTTGCCCAGTTTGACGGTGCCGCCAAACTGCGTTCGAATTAAATCGGGGCGTGGAGCATTTCGCGCCCGGATTGCACGCACAAAACACCGTCAAAAAGGGAGGACGAAAATGCCTTTGTTCATCACCTATGCCTCGTATTCCCATTCCGGCGCGAAGGGAATGGTCGATAAGCCCTCGAAAAAAACGATTCAGCAATTGTTAGCAACCGCAGTTGCACAGTCGTCTACGGCGACGAGGGGCAGCATACCATGATGCTTCGATTCATTGTTCTAGCGGTAGCGCTCGTGAGCCTGACGAGCTGCGTCTCGGACACGCTGTGCGGCGGGCCGGATTGCCATTACCAGGGAAACCTGTAGTGCCGCCGCACGGTTTTTCGGCCGCCTAACCCCCGGGGGCCGAGAATTCCTGCCACCGCGTCGCGGCAGCGTCGGGGATTTTTCCTTTATTGACACGCTCCAAGAGCCTGGGAAGCAGCTTTCGTTTTCGCGCCTGCCACCACCACACGGCAGCACAAACGATCATGATCGCTCCAAGTGGCTCCGGCGCCGCGAACGCGCCGAACGCCGCGAGCGCGCCCGGCGACCGGAACCGCCCCTGTAGCGACAGACGTTGCATTAAGTTCATGCGCCCCAGGTTAACGGTTTCTTAACCGTCTGGCCGCACGGCGCTTCGATATGGTTAACGGGGAAGGGCGGCCGGCGCGCGCGATCAGCGAACGCCGATGGTCCGGACCGCGAGCGCGGCGGCCGAGGCGCGGTTCTCGACGCTGAGTTTGGCGTAAATCTGTTCGAGGTGCTTGTTGACGGTGCGCGGACTGAGATCGAGAATTTCGGCAATGTCGCGGTTCGATTTGCCGCGCGCGATCCACCACAGCACTTCGGCTTCGCGCTCGGTCACCATCAGCTTCTGCTTGAGCAACGTGCGGTCGTCGTCGATCGCGCCTTCCAGGAGCCGCAGCAGATACTCGTCGGGCCCGATCTGCCCGACATAGATGAGCCGCATGGCGACCGCTGCCTTGCGCCCCTTCAGGGCGGTCGACAACGGTTCCGATCCCGGCGGCGTCGCTGCGGATTGGTGCAGCCACGCCTGGATTTCGGGCGGCAGAACGTAGTCCTGCCGATCGAAATCGGCGAACGCGACGTCGAGCAGTTTCGCCGCTTGCGGCGTGTACCAGAGGACGCGGCCGGTGCGGCTTGCCGCACGCGGCGGCTACGCGATGGTGACGAAACCGGCGGCTGTCGCTCGTGCGTGCGGACCGCCTCTTTGTCTGCGACCCAGTGATGGCGCTGCTGACGCTCGGAACATTGATATAAGCTGCACAGGCGACCGGGCAGCATGTCCGACCGTTCGAATGACAAAGAGAAACGCGTGGCAATGCGGGCGATGGTGCTGGAAAGGCCGGGTGAGCCGCTCAAGCTCGTCGAGCGGCCTGATCCGCAGCCGTCGAACGGCGAGGTCAGGGTCCGGGTAGCGGCCTGCGGCGTTTGCCGGACCGATCTTCATGTGGTCGACGGCGAATTGGCGAAGCCCAAGCTTCCGATCGTTCCGGGCCATGAAATTGTCGGCCATATCGATGTTGTCGGGCAGGGCGTCGACGGTCTCGATGTCGGAATGCGTGTCGGCATCCCCTGGCTTGGCCGTACGTGCGGCCATTGTCACTATTGCCGCAGCGACCGCGAGAATCTGTGCGACGAGCCGCTATTCACCGGCTATACGCGCGATGGCGGCTATGCGACCCATGTCGTCGCCGACGCGCAGTACGTTTTTCGGCTTCCCGAGGCGGACGATGATGCGGCCACCGCGCCGTTATTGTGCGCGGGCTTGATCGGCTGGCGCTCTCTCAAGCTGAGCGGCGACGGAACGAAGATCGGACTGTACGGCTTCGGCGTGGCCGCTCACATCGTCGCGCAGGTGGCGCGCTGGCAGGGCCGCGATGTCTATGCTTTCACCAGACCCGGCGATGCCGACGCACAAGCCTTCGCCCGCAAGCTTGGGGCATGCTGGGCCGGAAGCTCCGAAGAGCGGCCGCCAGACGAACTCGACTGCGCCATCATCTACGCGCCGATCGGTAGTCTCGTTCCGTTGGCGCTGATGGCCGTGCGCAAGGGCGGCCGTGTCGTCTGCGCGGGAATCCACATGAGCGATATTCCGAGTTTTCCCTACAGCCTGCTGTGGGAGGAGCGGGACGTTAAATCGGTTGCCAATCTGACCAGGAAGGACGGCGACGAGTTCTTCGGCATCGTACCAAAAGCCGGCATCGTGACGGAAATCGTTCCGTACCCCCTGCCTCGGGCGAATGATGCGTTGGCGGATCTGCGAAACGGGCGGCTGCAGGGTGCAGCGGTTCTGTTGCCGTGAAATTTAATTGAGACGCGGCCGACCGACCGAAAAGCAGGTGGCTCATGCCGCGTTCAAATCTCTGCGAAACGTGGCCTGAATAACCGTTGGTCCTGCTTTCTGCTTTGGTGGTTCGCCGCTTTGTCGCACGGATTTAGGCAAATTCCTGGTTTGAATTTCTGCCCACGCCAATACCACTCCGAAAACGACAAAAGCAGCGACAATGGCGGCAATAATGACGGCGTCGGTGACGGGCATGGCTTCCTCCTTTTCCTATGTCATCATGTCGTCGTCCGCCCGGCCGAGCTTTGACTTGGATCAAAAGGATATCGTCGCGGCTTTCGCATAACTCGGCCTCAGGATCAGCCCATCGATGTCAACCTATCGTCTGGAGAGCCTGTTCGCGCCGCGATCCGTCGCGGTCGTCGGCGCTTCTCCGCGCAAAACCTCATCGGGCCGGGCGGTGCTCGAAAACCTGCACGGCGCCGGGTTCGCGGGCGCAATTTATCTCGTCAATCCTCGCTACGACGAGATCGAAGGCGTGCGCGCCGTCAAATCCTACGGCGCGCTCCCTGAGGTGCCCGATGTGGTCGTCATCGCAGTGCCACCGCCGGTGGTCCCGGATGCTGTCGCCACCGCTTCGCGCAAGGGAACGGCGGCCGGAATCATCATCACCGCCGGACTTGGTCATGGGCCCGGGTCACTTGCGGACATCTGCGAAAAGAACGCCCGCGCTGCGGGAATGCGTCTCGTCGGGCCCAACTGCCTCGGCGTGTTGGCGCCGCGAGCGAAGTTCAACGCCAGCTTTGCCGCCTCGTCGCCGCCGCCGGGCGATCTGGCGCTGATTTCTCAATCCGGCGCCATCGCCGCGGGTCTGGTGCAATGGGCGGCGGCTCGGGGCGTCGGATTTTCCGCAATCGTTTCGATCGGCGACAGCATCGATGTCGATTTCGGCGATTTGCTCGATCATTTCGCCATGGACCGCGATACGCGCGCAATCGTCCTGTACATCGAATCTATCAGGGACGCGCATAAATTCATGTCGGCGGCGCGCGCCGCCGCGCGCACCAAGCCGGTGCTGGTGATCAAATCCGGACGGCATCCGCAAGGCGCGAAAGCGGCGCTGACGCATACCGGGGCGCTGGCCGGGTCGGATGCGGTCCATGACGCCGCCTTCCGCCGCGCCGGCCTGCTACGCGTGATCGATCTCGACGAGTTGTTTGCCGCCGTCGAGACGCTGGCGCGCAGGACCGCTCTTGCCGGCAAGCGGCTGGCCATTTTGACCAACGGCGGCGGGGTAGGCGTGCTGGCGGTCGATCGTCTGGTCGATCTTGGCGGCGAACTTGCGGCCATTTCGCCGCAGACCATGAGCATGCTCGATGCCGTATTGCCGCCGATCTGGTCGCGCGCCAATCCGGTCGACATCGCCGGTGACGCCGATGAAGCCAGATACGGCGCAGCCCTCGATCTGCTGCTGGCCGACGATGCGAACGACGCCGTTCTCGTGATGAATGTGCCGACGGCGCTCGCCGCGCCCGCCGATGCGGCGAGATCGGTCGTCGCCGCAACCGAACGGCATCGCAAACGACGCGCTCCGGCCAAACCGGTTTTTGCGATGTGGGTCAGCGAGAACGAGCCCGTTGCGGACGCATTCGATGCGGCTAACATTCCCAATTACGGGACCGAATCTGCCGCGATCTGCGGTTTCATGCATCTCGTGCGCTACCGGGAATCGCGCGAGCAACTGATGGCGGTGCCGCCAAGTCTGCCGCACGATTTCGTGCCGGATGCCGCCGCCGTGCGTCCCGTCATCGACCAAGTGCTGCGCGAAAAACGGACCTGGCTCGACCCGTTGGAATTGTCGCGGCTGTTTTCAGCTTACGACATCGCGGTTACGCCGGCCGCGCTGGCGCGCGATGCCGATGAAGCGGTGGCGGCGGCGCGGCCGCATCTCGCCAAGGGCACGCCGGTTGTGCTGAAGATCCAGTCGCCCGACATCGTCCACAAATCGGAGGTCGGCGGCGTCCGGCTCGACCTCGGCAATGAAACCGCCGTGCGCGCGGCGGCAGTGGACATTCTAAACCGGGCGCGGGCGGCCAAGCCCAACGCGCGCATCGACGGCATTACCGTTTTTCCGATGATCGTGCGTCCCAAGGCGCGCGAACTTATCGTCGGCGTGGCCGACGATCCGACCTTCGGCCCGGTGATTGCGTTCGGGCAAGGGGGAACGGCGGTCGAGGTCATCAGCGACAAGGCGCTGGCGCTGCCGCCGCTCGACCTCGAGCTCGCGCGCCGGCTCATCGCGCGCACCCGGGTGTCGCGAATTCTCAAGGCCTATCGCAACGTGCCTGCCGCCGATGAGCGTGCCATCGAGCTTCTTCTGGTCAAGCTGGCGCAACTCGTCGCCGATTTTCCCGAAATTCGCGAAATCGATCTAAATCCGGTGCTCGCCGACGAGACCGGAATCATCGCCGTCGACGCGCGGGTATCGGTTTTGCCGGTCGATAAATTGCAGCGTGGATCCTGGCGCAATCCGCGTTTCGCGATCAGGCCTTATCCGGCCGAATGGGAGCGACACGTCAAAATGCGGGACGGCCGGGCGATTTTCGTCCGGCCCGTTCGGCCGGAAGACGAGCCTCTCTATGGGCCGTTCTTCGCCGCCGTTACGCCGGAGGATCTGCGCCTTCGCTTCTTCGCGCCGGTCAAGGAATTCAGCCACACCTTCATCGCACGCTTTACCCAGATCGATTACGCGCGCGCGATGGCCTTTATCGCGCTCGACGAGGCGACCGGCAGCATGCTCGGCGTCGTCCGCCTGCACGCCAACGCCGAGTATGACAGCGGCGAATATGCCATCCTCGTGCGCTCCGACCTGAAAGGACACGGCCTCGGCTGGTTGCTGATGCAGTTGATCATCGAATATGCCCGCGCCGAAGGCATACGCACCATCGCAGGACAGGTTCTGCAAGAGAACTTCTCCATGCTGGAAATGTGCCGGGACCTTGGTTTCCGGATCGCATCCGATCCGCAGGAACCTTCCTCCGTGCTGGTGACCTTGCCGCTTTAAGTCGGCGCTCCAAGTCGGCGGCTCCAGTCAGCGGTCTAGGTCGGCATGTCGTCGTCCGGCAGGATGCGGATGGCGGCGCCGTCGAGGTCGTCGTACTGGCCGCTCTTGAGCGCCCATAGGAACCCGACCAGCCCGGTCAGGCCGAGCAGCAACGCCAGGGGCACGAGATAGATGAGGACGTTCATGCGCCGAACTCCGGACGCAGCCGCGCCCGCAGCGCATTGAGCGTGACGAGGAGCGAGGAGCCCGACATCGCGACAGCGGCGATCAGCGGCGTTACCAATCCGGCAATCGCCAGCGGCACGGCCAACACATTATAGATCGCGGCCAGCGCGAGATTCTGCTTCATCAAGGCCCGCGCCCGGCGCGAAACGATCACGGCGCTCAGCACCGGCCTGAGATGCTCGCCGAGGAACAGTGCATCGGCGTGCGCCTGGGTGAGGTGGGCGGCGGTGATCGGGGAGATCGACACATGCGCCGCGGCAAGCGCGGGCGCGTCGTTCAAGCCGTCGCCGACCATGAGGACGCGGCGGCCTTGCGATTTCAACGTTTCAATGACGGCGATTTTCTCGCTCGGCGTGAGGCCCGCGCGCCAATCCTCGATGCCGAGTTCATTCGCCACCGGCGCGACGGCGGCCGCCCGATCGCCCGAGAGCACCATGAGGCGCAGCCCGCGTTCGCCGAGCGCTTTCGCTACCGCGGCGGCATCGGGTCGCAGCGTCTGGCGGATGGCGATGCTTGCGGTCTTGCCGGCGCGGACAAAGGTGATGAACGATGCCTCGCCGAGTTGCGCACCGGCCGGGCGCGCGTCCTCTCCGACACCGCAGAATTTTGCGCTGCCAAGCCGCGCTTCTTCGCCGTCGATGAGCGCGCGGACGCCTTGCCCCGGTTCCTCGACGGCGCCGGGATAGGGGCTACGCTCGCGCGCCCGCCGCGCCAGCGCGGTTGCCAGCGGATGGCGGCTCGACAACGCCAGGCGCGCCGCTTGCTCGAGCGTGGCGGGATCGACGTCGGTCGTCATCGTCGACGCTCGGATCGGGCAGTGTCAGCGTTCCCGTCTTGTCGAAAACGACGGTGTCCGCCTCGGCCAGCCGTTCGATGGCGTCGCCGCCGTTGAGAATGAGGCCGCTGCGAAACAGGGCGCCGGCGGCGACCACCTGCACAGCGGGGATCGCGAGCGCGATCGCGCACGGACAGGTGATGATGAGGACGGCGATGGCGATGACGATCGATTGGTGAATGGAAGCGCCGGCGACGAGCCAGCCGATCGCGGTGAGCGCAGCCGTGGTGTGCACCAGCGGCGCGTAAAGGCGGGCGGCGCGATCGGCAAGCCGCATCGTCTGCGATTTCGCTTGCGCCGCCTTCTCCAGCAGCCGTTCCACCTCCTCGACCAGCGTACCGGTGCCGGCGGCGGTAACCCTCGACGGTCAGGACGCCGGAGACGTTGATACTGCCGGCATAGATCGTGGCCGCAGCCGATACCGCGCGATAGAGCGTTTCGCCGGTTACCAGGCTCTCGTCGATCTCCGAAGCGCCATTGATCACGACGCCATCGGCCGGAATACGCTCGCCCGGGCGCACCAGGACGCGGTCGCCGCGGCGCAAGGCGGCGACCGGCACCTGGGTGAGTTCGCCGCTGGCGTCGAGGCGATGCGCAAATTCCGCTTTCAGGCTGGCGAGATTGCCGGCGAATACGCGCGTCTTCCGTCGCATCGCCAGATCGAGGTAGCGGCCGATGAGCAGAAAGAACAACAGCATGATCGCGGAATCGAAATAGGCATGCGGCGCGTGGATCGCGGTCTCGTACACCGAAAGCCCGAGCGCCAGGCTCACACCGATCGAAATCGGCACGTCCATGTTGACCTGGCGCTTGCGCAGCACCCGGAAGGCGCTTTGAAAGAACGGCTGGCCGGCATAAGCGGCAGCCGGCAGCGCGATCAAGGCGGAGAGCCAGTGGAACAGATCGCGCGTCTCCTGCGTCATGTCCGAGACGTTGCCCGCCCAGACCGAGACCGACAGCAACATCACGTTCATCGCCGCGAAGCCGGCGACGGCCAGGCATTTCAGCAGCCGTGTGGCCTGGGCGCTCTCGTCGGCGTCGGCGCGTTCCGGCGCAAAGGGATAGGCGTGATAGCCGATGCCCTCGATCGCCTTGATGATGCCGGCGGCGTCGATCTCGTCGTTGTGCCAATCGACGGCGAGCCGGCGCTGGGTGAAGTTGATGCGCGCGTCGATCACGCCGGGCAGCTTGGTCAGCCCGCTCTCGATCTTGCGGATGCAACCGGCGCAGGCGACGCCCTCCACCGCCAGCGTCATGTGCGACGCGCCCGCACTTCCGGGCTCGACAAACATCGAAAGATCGAGGGTCTCTGCCATCGCCGGCGCTCAGCGGATCAAAACGCGGTTCTTGGAGCGGAACATTCGTTCGCCCTGGCGCGAAAGCTCGATGACTAGATCCCACTGGCCGGCGGCGATATCGGCGCTGCCGTGGAAATGGCCGGGGGCGTCTTCCCTGACGGCAACGGCGCGGTCGAGCCGCCGGTCGGTCGGGCGTGCGAACAACGCCGTTGCAACCATGCCGGTGAGCGGCGCGCCCGACGCGTCGCGGGCGGCGATGTCGAGGAGGGCGTTGCCGTTCGCAACTGCCGTCACCTTGGCGTCGACTTGCCAATGCTGGGCGTCCTGCGCTTTCGCCATGGCGACGTCGCGTTCGAACGTTTGGCCGGCGCGGTAGGAACTGTCGGTTTCGACGCCGCCAAAGGTCGATAGCGCCTTGTGGGCCATGAAGGCGTTGACGCCGATCACCACCGCAAAGAACGCGACCATCAAGCCGAGAACCGTCCAGCCGGTCACTTCCCGCGGCTGCTTTCGCCCCGGCCGTTCGGGAGAGCGGAGATTGAGATCACCGTCGGCGAAAAGGTCGTTCGACATGCTGCGTCCTCACGGTCCGAAGAAATGATCGCCGGCGCTCGCGGCCGATCCGCCCGTCTGGGGCACGATGCTAAAGGTGATCGGGATCGAGGCGCCCGGCGGAATCCGCTGGCGCTCCGTCACCAAAACGCGAACTTCGCGCGACTGATCCGGGCCAACGTCGATAAGCGGGTTGCCGTTTGCAAATCCCGAGTGTCCGATCGCGTCGATGTCGGCGTCGGGAAGCCCGGCGACCGACAGCACGAAGGTCTTGTTGTCGAGGCTCTTGTTGAGAACGCGCACGGTGTAGGCGTTGCGGAGCGATCCGTCGGACAGCCGCACGAACAACGGATTGCGGTCGTGCAGGACATTGATGCCGTCGTTCCTGCGCGTCGCCAGCGTGTAGGCCATCACCGCGCCGACGAGGGCGATGATGACGGCATAGAGCACAGTGCGGCTGCGCACGATGCGGTAGATCGGCGTTTCTCCATGCTGGCGGCGTTTGATATTGATGTCGGTGTCGAAAGCGATGAGGCGAATTGGCCGCCCGATCTTTTCCATCACCGCGTCGCAGGCGTCGATGCACAGCCCGCATTGGATGCAGCCGAGATTGGGGCCGCCGCGGATATCGACGCCGGTCGGACAAACATGCACGCATTGCAGGCAATCGATGCAATCGCCGGCCGGCTGTCCGTGCTGGTGCAGTGCCGCCGCCTTCTTCAGCGACGCGCGCGGCTCGCCGCGATCGTATCGATAAGTGACGTTGAGGGCGTATTCATCGGTCAGCGCCGCTTGAATGCGCGGCCACGGGCACATGTAGACGCAAACCTGTTCGCGCATCCAGCCGGCGAGCGCATAGGTCGTGAACGTCAACAGGCCGATGAACACGTAGGCAATCAGGGGCGCTTGAAATGTCGCCAGGTCTTTGACCAGACTCGGTGCGTCGGCGAAATATAAGACCCAGGCGCCGCCGGTCCACCACGCGACCATCAACCACAGAAAATGCTTGGCCCCGGTTCGCGCCACGCGCTCGGCCGACCACGGCTGCCGGTCGCGCTGCAAGTGCTCGCGCCGGTCGCCCTCGGTAAAGCGCTCGATGGCCTGAAAGAGATCGGTCCACACCGTCTGTGGACAGAGATAGCCGCACCAGACCCGGCCGGCGACCGCATTCATCAAAAACAGCGCCATCGCCGCGATGATGAGCAGGCCGGTGAGGTAGTAGAATTCCTGCGGCCAGATTTCGATGAAAAAGAAATAGAAGCGCCGGCTGGGGAAATCGATCAGCACCGCCTGGCTCGGCGCGTTGGGCCCGCGATCCCAGCGCACGAACGGCAGCAGATAATAGACGCCGAGCGTAAGGATGAGCACGGCCCATTTCACTCGCCGGTACGCGCCGGTTACGCGCTGCGGATAGACCTTCGTGCGCGCGGCATAGAGCGGCTGCTCGTCTTCGGGCTCATCGTGATCGACGCCGGGAATGAGCGGTGTCTGCGCCGCGTCATCCGCCAGTGCGGCAAGCGAATGCCGTGCAGGCTGTGGCTGGGCCGCGTCCACCGTGTCGAGCGCAATGTCGCGACCCGGGCACATTCGTTACTGCTCTCCGCCGCCGAAGGTGTGCACGTAGACGGCGAGCGCCTTGATAGTGACGTCATCGAGCTTGCCGCTCCACGCCGGCATGATGCTGCCGCGCCCGTTGAAAATTCCCTCCATGATCGTTTTCTTGTCCGGCGCGTACAGCCAGATATTGTCGGTGAGATTGGGAGCGCCGAGCTCGCGATTGCCCTTGCCCTGCGGTCCGTGACAGACAGCGCAATTGTCGGCAAAGATCTTGGCGCCGCTCGTCAGGTCGGCGCCCGCCGTGGTCGGAAGGCCCGACAACGAGCGCACGTAATCGGCGACGTTCGATATCTGATCCGGCTTGAGGGTGCCGTCGCGGCCG
Organism: uncultured Alphaproteobacteria bacterium; assembly: GCA_963831505.1. Lineage (GTDB taxonomy): Bacteria > Pseudomonadota > Alphaproteobacteria > Rhizobiales > Xanthobacteraceae > Bradyrhizobium. The sequence continues at coordinate 350,536 of CAWHQY010000013.1, forward strand.
AAGGCCGGCATCGAGCCTTGATGGCCGGCGTCGTCGCCGGCACGGACGCCATGGGTGATGGTCTGCGAGATGTCGGCAAGCGTACCGCCCCAGAGCCATTTGTTGTCGTCGAGATTGGGATAGCCCTTGGCGCCTTGACCGCCGGCGCCGTGACAAGGCGCGCAATTGTCGGCGAAGGCGCGGCGGCCGAGCGCGCGGGCAAAGTCGAGCAGGTCCGGCGTCGTTTCGATCTGCTGCAACGAAGCCGAGGCGAGCCGCGTCATCATCGCGCTGCGCTGTTGCTGGAGCTCGGCGAGTTGGGTCGCTACCGCGCTGCGCGTGTTCCAGTGGAACAAGCCGCTGCTGTAGGAGGAGATCAGCGGCCAAGTGGGATAGACCACCCAATAACCGATCGACCAGACGATCGTTGCGTAGAACAGCCAGAGCCACCAGCGCGGCAGCGGCGTGTTGAGCTCCTCGATGCCGTCCCATTCGTGGCCAGTGGTGCCGACCTTGGTTCTTGCATCGATGTGTTTCTCGGCGGCCATGTCTCAGTCCTCCCGCAGCGGCATGCGCGCAGTCTCGTCAAATTGCTTTTGGCGCGACGGCCACAACGCATAGATCAGCACCCCGAGGAACAGCACGAAGAAGTAGACGAGTCCCCACGTCTGGGCGATTTGCGCGAAAAATTCGTATGTCGGCGACACCGGTTCTCTCCTCAGCGAATATTGGCTTTGTCGTCGTAAAGCTTGAAGTCGACCAGCGTCCCCAGCATTTGCAGATAGGCGATCAGTGCATCGGCTTCGGTGATGTGTTCCGTGTTGCCGGAGAAGCTGCGCGCCTGCGCCTTCGGATAGCGCTTGGCGAGCGCGGCTGCGTCGGGCGCGTCGTTGGTCGCCTGCGTTCGTACATCGGCGAGCGCGTTAGCGATCATCTCGTCGGAATACGGCACGCCGAGCAACGCCTGCACCTTCATTTCTTGGGCGATGTGGCTGAAATCCAGGTCGGTCGTGAATAGCCACGGATAGGCGGGCATGATCGAGCCGGGGACCACGGAGCGCGGATCTTGCAGATGGTCGCGGTGCCAATCGTCGGAGTATTTGCCGCCGACGCGCGCCAAGTCCGGCCCATTGCGCTTCGAGCCCCACTGGAACGGATGGTCGTACATGCTCTCGGCGGCGAGCGAGTAATGGCCGTAGCGCTCGACTTCGTCGCGCAGTGCGCGGATCATCTGCGAGTGGCAAAGATAGCAGCCCTCGCGCACGTAGATATCGCGTCCGGCGAGTTCGAGCGGCGAATAGGGCCGCATCCCGGGGGCGGTCTCGATGGTGCTGCGCAGGTAAAACAGCGGCACGACTTCTACGAGGCCGCCGAAAGCGATCACGATCAAGATGCCGATCAGCAGCAGGATCGAGTTGCGCTCCAGGACCCAGTGCTTACGCCAGAGAGTCGTAGCAAATGACATTGGGCGATCCTCCTATTCGGCCGGCGCCATGCCCGCGATGGGAGCGAGCCGTTCCCGCGGATAGATCGTCCGCCACAGATTGAAGGCCATGATCAGAGCGCCGACGAGGAACAATGCGCCGCCGATCGCACGGATGACGTAGAAGGGATGCATGGCCTCGACCGTCTCGATGAAGGAATATTCGAGAAAGCCGAGATTGGTGTAGGCGCGCCACATCAATCCCTGAAGAATCCCGGCGACCCACATCGACGTGATGTAGACGACGATGCCGATGGTCGCGATCCAGAAATGCCAGCCCACCAGCCGCAGCGAGTAGAGCGGGCGGTTCCACAGCCACGGCACCAGACAATAGATGGCGCCGAAGGAGACGAAGCCGACCCAGCCGAGCGCGCCGGAATGCACGTGGCCGATGGTCCAGTCGGTGTAGTGCGACAGCGAGTTCACCGACTTCACCGACATGACCGGCCCCTCGAAGGTCGACATGCCGTAGAAGGCGACCGACAGCACCATCATGCGCAGCACCGGATCGGTGCGCAGCTTGTCCCACGCGCCGGACAGCGTCATCAGCCCGTTGATCATGCCGCCCCAGGACGGCATCCACAGCATGATCGAGAAGGTCATGCCGAGCGTCTGCGTCCAGTCCGGCAGCGCGGTGTAGTGCAGGTGATGCGGGCCGGCCCAGATGTAGAGGAAGATCAGCGCCCAGAAATGGATGATGGAGAGGCGGTAGCTGTAGATCGGCCGCTCGGCGCGTTTCGGGATGAAGTAGTACATGATGCCGAGGAAGCCGGCGGTGAGAAAGAACCCGACGGCGTTGTGGCCGTACCACCACTGCACCATGGCGTCCTGCACGCCGGACCACACCACGTAGGATTTCGACGAGAACACCGACACCGGAATTGCGGCGTTGTTGCCGAGGTGCAGAACGGCGATGGTCAGGATGAACGCGAGGTAGAACCAGTTGGCGACGTAAATATGCGGCTCGGTCCGCCGCATCAGCGTGCCGAGATAGACCAGAAGATACACGACCCACACGATCGTGAGCCAAAGATCGGCGTACCATTCGGGCTCGGCGTATTCCTTGGATTGCGTGATCCCGAGCAGATAGCCGGTGCCGGCGATGACGATAAAGAAATTGTAGCCGAGTACGACGAACCACGGCGCGATATCGCCGACGAGGCGCGCCCGCGAGGTTCGCTGCACGACGTACATGGACGTGGCAAGCAGGACATTGCCGCCGAAGGCGAAGATCACGGCGGAGGTGTGCAGCGGGCGCAGCCGGCCGAACGAGATGTAGGAGATGTCGAAGTTGAGCGCCGGATAGGCGAGTTCGAGCGCGATCCACAGCCCGACCGTGAATCCGGCGATGCCCCAGAACATGGCCAGGATGGTCGCCACCTTGACCGGTCCCATGTTGTAGTTCGGCTTGCCGTCGATGGTCAGCGGCGGCTTTTCATTGCCGCGATCGAAGTAGCGATTGACGATGACAAACACCGCGGCCACGCTTGCCGCGGCGAAGAGATAAGCGTGGAACGCATATTCCGGCGTGTAGGCTTTGGCCGCGACCACGGTCGAGAAAATGGCAAGAACAGCGAAGGCGATGGCCGTGCCGCCCTCTCCGAAGGTCATATATTTCGCTTGTGCGTGTGATTGCGCCATAGGTCACCCCGAAAAACTCGGCGAGCCGAAGGGACTCGACGAAGCGCCCGAAAAAAGCACGCGCGGAGTTTTACGCAGTTGATGCAAATCAAGAACGGCCGATTATTTGCCATCGGCTAAGAGGCTTTTGCGCCAAGTGATTTGCCGAAAACGAATGACAGCGGCGGTGGCGACGCATGCGCTCACACGCGGTTCGGGTGCGGAACCGGAGAGACCGCGCGAAGGGGAGGGCGGCTTATTGTTCCAGCGACTTCAAGTAGGCGATCACGTCGCCGACCTGGCCGGGATCGAGCTGGAACTCCGGCATCGTTGGATGTCCGGTGACGATGCCTTCGGCGAGCGATTCCTGGAGCGTTTCGACCGGATAACGCTCATGCAGCGTGCGGAAGGGCGGCGCGATCTTAAGCGGGCTGGGGCCGACGCGATCGACCGAGTGACATTTCGCGCAATGCGCGCGAACAAAAACCAGCCCTCTTTGTGCCTGCGGCGACAGCGCCTCTTCGCTGCTTGCCGTCTGCGGCAGCAAGACAGTCGCCATCAAAGCCACACCCACGACGAAGCGGCGTACGCGGCTTTGGCAATCCGGCAAATGTTTCTGCGGCATGATTATCCCGTGTCGTTAGGCGCCTGGCGCAAAATTGTTTCGTTCCGCGTCGGCTCAGTGAACGGCGTTTCCCGACGCCGTCATGCCCAGCTTGGCCTCGTCTTCGGGCGAGGGAAATGCCATGCCGGACATTGGCTCGACCCAAACCAGGTGATCGTGCACCTCCCGGACGCCGGCGACATTCTCGGCCGTGACGATGCATCCTTGGCGCTCGCGCTCGTCCGTGATCGTACCCCACAATTCCACCACGCCGTTCTTGACCACGACGTTGATCCGGGGCGCCCACGGCTGCTTGGCGACCGCGGCGAGGATGCGGTCGCGAATTGCCGCATCGCCGCCGGCCGGAGTTTCGATGTCGCGCGCGAGGCTAACCAGGGCATGCATGAGATTGGCCCGGCTGACGATGCCGACCATCTTGCCGTCGCGCAGACACGGGAAGCCGCTTGATGTGGCGGCGCTCCATGAGTTCGACCACCGTCTCCAGCGAATCTTCCTCGGTGACCGTCACGGGATCGCTGGTCATGACGTCCTCGATTTTGCGGCCCGAGCTGCGCACATATTCGTCGGCCATCCGTCCGGGGCCGAGCAGGATTTCGAGCCATTTCGGCCGCTGCCGCTCAGTGCCGATCTCGCCGCGCCGGAGAAAATCGCCCTCTGTGACCATGCCGACGAGCCGACCGCCTGCGTCGACGACCGGCAGGCCGCTGATGCGATTTTGCAGCATCATGCGGGCGGCCTTGAGCACGGTATCTTTGGCCGTCACGGAAATGACGTCTGGCGTCATGACATCGCGGACTTGCATGTTCGTTCACCCGCGCAATGATGCTCTAGGCATTCAGACGGCTAAGCGCCGAGCGATTACGCAACACGATACGGCGCGACGTCGACACCTCGATCGCGGCCGCGCTTTCAAGAGCCGTCAGCGTTCGTGATATGGTCTCGATGGTAAGCCCGAGATAGTCGGCGATGTCCTGGCGCGACATCGGCAATTCAACGACGTTGCCGGCGCAGGCGCGTTCCGCCATTTCCAGCAGGAAGCTGGCGACCCGCTCCTGCGCGCTCTTGACCAGCAGCAGGACGCGGTCCTGCACCCGCCGCAGCTCGCGGCTGGTGAGGGCGAACAGCTCGCGGCCTATCGAAGCATCGCGGCCGGCGAGCGCCGTCAGCGCACTGCGCTTGACCACGACCACTCTTGCGTCGGTGATCGCCTCGGCCGAGAAGGTATGTTCGTCGGCAAATTCCAGCCCGAAGATGTCGCCGGGCAGATAGAAATCCGCCGATCTGACGGCGGCCGTCGCTGAGAATCTTGTAGGTGCGCACGCTGCCGCTGACGACCCTGTAGACATAGTCGGCCGGCTCGTTTTCGCCGAAAATTTCCGTGTTGCGGGGAAACGACATCGTGGCGCCCATGAGCTGCATGGTTTGCGCGATCGGATCACGCTCGCTCGCCGCTTCGGGAGCATTGCGCGGCGCCGGCGGAACCAAACGTGCTGAAATCGGATGGCGGAGTGCGTCGCTACGGATAGCTGATTGCGAGAGCATGGCTCTTTACCTCCGGGAGTGTCGGGAGGTATTGGTAACCCTCGGGTGAAGGCCGAGAAATTCAGATAATGCCCCTAAGGGGTTTTCCTGAGGGCACCGAGCGCCGCGCTCCCCCGGAGCGGAAAGGCTAGTGATCCACGGCCATTACCGACATTCGATATGACAGCAGCGCTAACCTCATACAGCATCGTCAATCGCCAGGGCGGCGGCGAGCCTTGCCGCGCCGCGCGGCGTCATCGAGCAATACGCCATCGCCGTCGTTGCCATCGTCGTAGCGCTCGGCGATTCGGGTCGCGCTGGCGTCGGTGCTCGCCGGCGAGGCTTCTTATCTGTTCTTCTTTCCGGCGGTTCTGATCGCATCGGCCTTCGGCGGATGGGGCCCCGGCTTTTTCGCCACTTTTCTCGGCCTGCTGCTGGGTCTGTTTCTCGTCGCCGATTACCGCATGTTGTCGAACGCGGACGTCGTGAACGCCATTGTGTTCGCCCTCGTCGGCGTCGGGGCGTCATGGCGCGGCGAATTGCTCCGCCGCTCCCGTCTCGCGGCCGCGGCAAGCGCCGAAGATGCGCATGCGCGCGAAGCGCATCTGAAATCGATTCTCGACACCATCCCCGATGCCATGATCGTCATCGACGAACGCGGCATCATGCAGTCCTTCAGCGCGGCGGCCGAGCGCCTGTTCGGCTACGGCGCCGCCGAAGTGATGGGAAGGAATGTCAACATTCTGATGCCGTCGCCCTATCGCGAAGGCCATGACAGCTATATGGAGCGCTACGCTGTGCACGGGCGAGCGGCGAATTATCGGCATCGGCCGGGTCGTCGTCGGCGAGCGCAAGGACGGTTCGACCTTTCCGCTCGAGCTCAGCGTCGGCGAGGTGAAGAGCGGGCACATCAGCGGTTTTTCACCGGCTTCATTCGTGACCTGACCGAGCGCCAGAAGACGGAAGCGCGGCTGCAGGAATTGCAGTCCGAGCTGGTCCATGTGTCGCGGCTGACCGCCATGGGCGAGATGGCGTCCGCGCTGGCGCATGAGCTCAACCAGCCGCTGTCGGCGATCGCCAATTACATGAAGGGATCGCGCCGGCTGCTCGAAGAGAAGTGCCGACGAGCGTTCGACAATCCTGCGCGAGGCGATGGACAAGGCGGCGGAGCAGGCGATGCGCGCCGGCCAGATCATCCGCCGGCTGCGCGATTTCGTCGCCCGCGGCGAGAGCGAACGGCGGGTCGGAGGACGTGAAGAAGCTCGTCGAGGAGGCGAGCGCGCTGGCGCTGGTCGGCGCCAAGGACAAGGGCGTGCGGGTGCGCTTCGAGTTCGAACCGGCGTCGATTTCGTGCTGGCCGACAAGGTGCAGATCCAGCAGGTCCTGCTCAATCTGATGCGCAACGCCATCGAGGCGATGGAGGGGCGGAGAAGCGCGAGCTGGTCGTCTCCACCGCGACGGCGGCGGACAACATGGTCGAGATCAGCGTCGCCGATACCGGCGCGGGCATTGCGCCGGAGATCAGCGCCCAGCTGTTCCAGCCGTTCGTCACCACCAAGCGCCAGGGCATGGGCGTCGGCCTGTCGATTTCGCGCACCATCGTCGAAGCGCATGGCGGCTCGATTGCGCCGCTGCCAAATCCCGGCGGCGGAACGGTATTTCGCTTTACCCTGCCGGCCGTGAGCAAGGAGGAGGCCGGCGATGCCGTCTGAAACCGGGCTCGTGCACGTCATCGACGACGACGAGGCGCTGCGCGAATCGCTCGTGTTCCTGTTGCGCACGGCCAGGATCGACGTGCAAAGCTATGCGTCCGCGACGGCCTTTCTCGAAGCGCGCGCCGGACGCCGAGGCTGGGCTGCGTGATCACCGACGTGCGCATGCCGGGAATGAGCGGCATCGACCTGCTGCGGCGGCTGCAGGAACTCAAGATCAGCGTCCCGGTCATCGTCATCACCGGGCACGGCGACGTGCCGCTCGCGGTCGAGGCCATGAAGATCGGCGCGATGGATTTTCTGGAAAAGCCGTTCGACGACGAGGCGCTGCTGGCAAGCGTGCGCTCGGCGCTCGAGAACAGCGCGACGGCGAGGCAAAGCGGCGGCCGAGCGCGCCGAGATCGAGAGCCAGGCTGGCCGCTCTCTCCAACCGCGAGCGCGACGTGCTTGACGGACTGGTGGCAGGACGTGCCAACAAGCAGATCGCGTTCGATCTCGGCATCAGCCCGCGCACGGTCGAGATTTACCGCGCCAACCTCATGAACAAGATGCAGGCCGGAAGCCTGTCCGATCTGGTGCGCATGGCGCTGATCGTCGGCATGGTCGGCTCGGGCTAAACAAGCCAGTTGCCGCGAATTGAGGCACATCAATGCGGCGGCCCCGATCGTGCCGGCATTCTGCCTGAAAATTTTCGGCAGAATGCGAGGTCTGGGTGCAGGCCACAGCGACCAAGACGCAGTTTCAATCGACCGGGCGCCAGCCTGTTGTGGCGGTTGTTGACGACGATCCGGCCGTTTGCAATTCGCTTGAGTTCTCACTGCAATTGGAAGGGTTTTCAGTCCGGGCCTATGGCGGCGCGGCCGAACTGTTCGACGCCGGCAATCTTGCCGGGTTCGACTGCTTCGTCGTCGATCAACGAATGCCGGGCATGAGTGGAATGGAGCTGATTGCAACATTGCGACACCGGAAAGTCCACGCACCGGCGATTCTCCTCATTAGCCACCCGAGCGTTGCGCTGAGCGCGCGGGCGGCTGAAGATGATATCCCCATCGTGGAAAAGCCGTTGCTTGGAAATGCACTCGTCGAGCGAATTCGCGAGGCGTGCGCACGCAATCGTTCCTGAGGCGGCAAGAAGGGTGGAATTTATCGGTTCCGACGCGCAGACGCCCGGGAGATGCCGCGAACCGTTCAATACCGACCGGGAAGCCCTAGGAAAGGGCCGCTTCGTCGCGGCCGAGCGCGATGAAAAGAGCCTGGGCCGCGTCGCGCACAACCTTGCGGTGCGGATCGTCGGGCGGCACCGAGGCCGCCGTCATCGCCAGATCGTGAAGAATCTCGGCAAACAGCGCGTAATGAAAGTGCATGTGAACCGATTTTCGGACGTCGGCCGAGCCGTTGCGATAAAGACTGAGTGAGATTCCGGCCTGGTCGAGATGGGCGTCGAAACGCGCCGTGCGCTCAAAAGTGCCGATATAAAGCTTGTCCGGATATTCCACTGCGACTTCGGCTTTGTCGGGAATTGGTTTGGTCACGGGGACGGGCTCTCTTCAAGCATCGATGCGATTTGATCATTAGAGCAGTGTCTCGGTGCTCGATTTGATTTCCGTCAATTTCCACTGCGTCTTTGCGCGAATTGGCATTGGGCCGGCTTGATCAGTATCAATCTGCCGTCTGCCATGCAGGTCCACTATTTTAGTCAATTGGATAGCGGGGAATGCGCGCCGCGATCAAGCTGTTGTTTCTCGGTCTCCTGACGTTTGCCGCCGTTTTCATCGTGCGACGGGAATTTTTTTCGGACGTGATGCCTGTTTCCTGGGAGCAGGAAACCCCGCACGCCGGCGCGCTGGTGACGGCCTACCTCTTACTTACCATTGAGAACGTCGCCGCCATTGTGGCGGTGATCGCTTTTGGTGTTGACGTTTACGCTCTGGGTCAGACGATGGCGGGAGAGCCATCGGTAGCGCAACCTATCCGACGCGGCGGCGCGCTGGCGCGGGCCTGGTTCGGCCGCCGCGCCGACCATTCAGTTTGCGGACGCGGAAAACCGGCGCGCTCGCCGGCTCCCGCAACGCTTCATCGGCACAAAACGCATACTCGCCGCGCTGCATGGATGGAGTTTAGCGCGGGGAACGGGGTAAAGTCGGGGCGGGGCCACACGGCGGAAGATAGCGGGAGACGCCAATGAAAACGGGACTGCCCGGTTTGTCCCATGTCGATCACGTCGGGCTCACCGTGCCGAATCTCGACGCCGCCGTGAAATTCTACTGCGACGTATTCGGCGGGCATGAGCTCTATCGGCTTGGGCCGTTCGACGCGGCGGAACTGCCGCGTATGGCAGACGGCCGCGACTGGACCGAGGCGCATATCAACGTCGGCGGCGCCCGGCTCACGATCGCGATGCTCAGCATCGGACCCAATTTGATGCTTGAGCTATTTCAATACGACCGGCCCGCCGGAACGGCAACGAACGGCCGCCGCGCAATTGCGACCTCGGCGGACATCACATCGCGTTCAAGGTCGAGAACCTCGAAGTGGCGAAAAATTATCTCGCAAACAATGGCTGCAAAGTCATGGACGGACCGATCGTGCTCGACCAGGGCCCGTGCGCCACGACCCGCGTCAATTACGTGCTTGATCCCTTCGGCAATCAGCTCGAACTGGTCGAATACACGACGCAGGCCTTTGAAGCGTCGGCGCCGGTCAAGATTTATCGGCCGTAACGAATCCGGAGAGGAAACGATGCGCAACATCGCCATTATCGGCTCGGGCCAGGCCGGGCTTCTTGCCGCTCACGCTCTCGTCGACGCCGGCTATCGGGTCACGCTTTATTCCGACCGCACGGCCGAGCAGTGGCTCAACGAGAGCCGACCGACCGGCACCGCGGCGCGCTTTCATAAGTCGCTCGAGTTCGAGCGCGAGCTCGGCCTCAATCATTGGGAGAAGGATGCGCCCAAGGGCGAGGGCGTGCATCTGACCTTCAGCCCGACCCAGGACAACCGCCTCCTCACGCTCGCCGGCCGACTCGAAAATTATTTCATCGCCATCGACCTGCGATTGCAGAGCCATCGCTGGATGAACGATCTCGCGGCCAAGGGCGGCAAGATCGAGATCGAGAATGTCAGCGTGGCGCGGCTCGATGAAATTGCCGCCGCGCATGAACTGACGATCGTCGCCGCGGGGCGCGCCGATCTTTGCAACCTGTTCGAGCGCGACGCCGAGCGCAGCGTTTACGACAAACCGCAGCGCAATCTCACCATGATCATCACGACCGGCGGCAAGATGGGTTTTGCCGGCGTGCCGTTCCTGCCGGTGAAGTTCAATTTCTTTGCTCCCTTCGGCGAAGCTTTTTACGTGCCCTACTACCACAAGGACCACGGTCCGACCTGGAACATGCTGATGGAGGCAAAACCCGGCGGTCCGCTCGACCGGTTCGGCGACTGCAAGAGCGGCGAGCAGGCGGTCGAGATCTACAAGCAAGTCATCAAAGACGTCATTCCCTGGGACTACGACTGGGCGAAGGACATGCAGCTCGCCGACCCGAACGGCTGGCTGGTCGGCCGGTTCGCGCCGACCGTGCGCAAGCCGGTCGGCCGCTTGCCGTCGGGCCGGATCGTCACGCCGCTCGGCGATACGGCGATGGCGTTCGATCCGGTCGGCGGGCAGGGGGCCAACAACGGCAACAAGATGGCGCGCAATCTCGTGGAGTCGATTATCGCCCGCAAGGATCGGCCGTTCGACGCGGCATGGATGACCGAAACCTTCGAGCGTTTCTACGCACGCGACGGCGCCATCACCTACACGTTCAACAACATTCTGCTGGAGCCGATCACCAATGCCGGCAAGATGCTGCTGATCGCGCAATATGGCAGCGACGGCCGCGCCCGCGGCTCGACCGGCCAGCAGCGCATCGCCGATGCCTTCATCGAGAATTTCAACGACGCCAACGTTCTGACCGCGGCTTTTCTAGACGCCGGCAAGGCGCATGCCGTGATCAAGGAAAAGACCGGCATGATCTGGCCTGCAGCCGTGGCGCGCGGCGCACTCGGCGTCGCGCAAGGGACAGCTGCGTCAAAAGCTCGGCCGCGAGCCCGGCCATCCGCTCGTGAGCTGACTGCGCTGCCGCCGGAAGCGCGAAGATTTACGGTCCGGTGCAAGCCCGGTAGGATGCTTCGCCGAAGCGGCAAACCAGAGGCGTCATTTTCAGAGGAATATATTTCAGGGGAATGGCTTTGACGTCTTTCGTATCGCGATGGCAGATGACCGTCGAAGCCGGGCATTGCGATCCGGCCGGCATCGTTTTCGCCAAGCGGTTGTTCGAATACTTCGACACCGGCACCTGGTCGCTTTTCGAGGCGGCGCTCGGCGTCAAACGGCAGGACTTTCCGGCCACGTCCATTATCTTTCCGCTGGTGGACGTGAACCTCGAGTGTCAAGGACCCGTGAAGTTCGGCGATGTCATCGAAATCGTTTCTCGGATCGCCGAATTTCGCCGTTCCAGCTTTCAGGTCGAGCACCGGATCACGGTCGACGGCGAACTGGCGATCATCGGCACCGAAATACGGGTGTGGGCGGAGCGCGACAGGCCGAAGCCGGAAAAGATCAGCGCTCGCGTTATCCCTGACGATGTCATCGCGCGGTTTAATTGATTTTCGACGCGGCACTCCGTTCCTGCGGCGCCGTCTTGAGCGTGATCCGGAAACCAGCCCGGACGTGATCCGGGGTGAAAACCGGTTATGCGAACAATCATGCTCCGCGAAAACTTCGGAGCGACCAAAGTGGAACCGGTTCGAAAGGTCAGTCAAAATACGTTGAACCGAAATCGCATCTGCAGCAATAGCGCCTAGAGGTGCCGGCGCATGAACGCGCCGGCGTCGGCAAGCGCACGGCGGCCAGGCGCCAGGCGAGCATTCCACATCGGCCAAGCGTGAATCATGTGCGGCCAAATCTCGAGCGTCACGGCAACCTCGGCGGCGCCGGCGGCGGCGGCGAAACGCACGGCGTCGTCGAGCAGCGTTTCATCGGAGCCGACCTGCACCAGCGTCGGCGGAAATCCCTTCAAGTCCGAAAACAGCGGAGAGACCCGTGGGTCTTTCCGGTCCATTCCCGCGGGGAGATAGGCGCTGGCCAGTTCGTCCAGATAACCCCTTGTGGATGAGCGGGTCGACGGCATCCTTGGTGAGCAGCGTCGAGCCCGACATCGTCAGGTCGGTCCAGGGCGAAGCCAGCCACAGGCACGCGGGTTGCTCTTCGCCGGCGGCGCGCAATCTGTTGGTCAGGGCGATGGACAGACCGCCGCCCGCACTGTCGCCGCCGACAGCAATGCTGCGCGGCCGCCACACCTTGGTCGCGCAGAAACCGCCACGCCGCCAGCGCATCGTCATAAGCGGCGGGAAACGGATGTTCCGGCGCCAGCCGGTAGCCGACGGCGAGCGTGCGCGCGCCCGGCGGCTCGTCCGGCCTCGGTGACCATGCGGCGGTGACTGAGAATGGAACCCGAGCAATAGCCGCCGCCGTGGAAGAACAGCAGAACGCGCGCGGCATCGCTTCCCGGAGCAATCGACCATTCCCCGGGCAAACCGCCGAGGTCGACCGCAGCGAGCTTCACGTCCGGGGCGACGGGCCAGACCGAGCCGACTTCTTCGATGCGGAGCCGCCGCTCCGTCCAGCCGACCGGCCGCGGCTTCGACGTCAACAATGTGCGAATGGCGTCGATCTCGCTATCAGCCATCGGCCTTGCCTCGTGCGGCTCCGCGCTGTTTGCCCTAAACGTCAGTCGTTCGCCGGCGGTACGATTCGATGGCGCTCGCGCAGCTCTTGCGGCAGCGCGACCGGCTTGCCGGTCTCGATCGACATCATGGCGGTGACCATGCGGGCGCGCAGCCGCTCAATTCCGTCCCGGTGGCAGACAATGGCGATGCCGAGCGAGGAGCGGCCGATGCGCTCGACCAGCAAACTCAGGTCGATGACATCGCCCATCCGGCTCGGGATCTTGAAGTCGCATTCGATGTGAACGAAGGGAAATCCGTACTTACTTCCCATAATGAGCTCGGCGTAGTCATGGCCGAGTTCCTGCGTATACCAGTCCTCTATCAGCCCGTTGAACATGTTGAAGTAGTGCGGAAAGTAGACAATGCCGGCCGGATCGCAATGCGAGAAGCGGATGGAGACGCTGCGCGTGAAGGCGGCCGCAGGCGGAACGAATTGATCTTTGAGCATGTGGCGGCGTCATCCGAACCGGTACGCGGACTCCACCGCTCCCATGACGACATCCTTCAGCGTCCGGCGTCCCGGATCGTTGCCCGCCGCACCGACCGCGACGTGAAGCGGCAGCAAGTGCTCCTCACGCGGATGGGCGTCGCGCGCCGCCGGCGCCTTGTCCCACGCCGACAACGCGGCGATACGCGCCTCCGGCGTCTTCCCGGTCAGCGCCTCTTCCAGCCAGTTATCGAAACGCTCCGATCCCGGGTCCGGTCCGCGGCCGTTGGCGCCGCCGCGCATGCTCGCCATCAGCGTGCGCATGTTGTGGTAGCTCATGCCGCTGCCGACAATCAGCACGCCTTCATCGCGCAGCGGCGAGAGCGCTTGCCCGATACGGATGTGTTCTGCCGGGTCCATGCTGGCCAACAGCGACAATTGCACGATCGGCACATCGGCATGCGGGAACACGACTTTCAGCGGGATGAACACGCCATGATCGAAGCCGCGGGCATTGTCGTAAGCGTGTGGAATACCGGCCGCCTTCAGCAATTGACCGACGCGCGCGGAAACCTCAGGCGCTCCAGGAGCGGGGAATTTGATCTGATAGGTGCTCGGCGGGAAACCGTAATAGTCGTAGATCAGGGGCGGGGCGGGATTGCTCTGGATGGTCGCTACTTTTTCTTCCCAATGGCCGGAAATGACCAGTAGGGCGTTGGGCTGCGATCCAACCTCGGCGGGGACCGTGCGCAGATACTCGGCCATCCGCTTCCAGGTATCGGGCGGATCCCAATCCATGAAAAAGCACGGTCCGCCGCCATGCGGGATAAAGAGCGTCGGCAGTCTGCTCATAGTCGATCCTTAGGTTGTTCAAGTGGGCGAAAATCCGACACGCCGCCAATAGCCTGCTTGCGTGGCCCGTTCAGTGTCTTCTTGAGTATCCTGACCGGTAGTTATGTACATCGCGGGCGTTTGGCAACGCTCCGGAACGTCTGCGAGACGGCAGTTGTTGGCGCGATAGGCGAGCATTTCCGACCCCAAGGCGGAACATTGATTTAAGTCGGCGTTCTAACGCCTTCGAATTGTCGTCCTGCTCTAAGTCTGATTTATCGCGTGTCCGGACGCAAAACCGGCGTCCACTTTGCTGCCAACGCCCTAAAGCCGCCGGTCGGAAAAACGCGGCATCTTCACGCTTGCCTCGAATTCCTTGGCGAGACTGCCGGTCTCGACCACGACGATTTGCGGGGTCAGTTCGAACTGGTTGCGCACCGCTGATTTCAGATTCTCGACGGCGGCCGCCGCGTCGACGCCGCGCCTCACTTCGACCGAGAGCACCATGACTTCGAGATCGCGCTCGGTCACCAGCTCGGCCTTGAAGTCGTTGATCTCGACGTTGCGGAAGATGAAGTCCTCGAATTCCGAATGATTGACGTTGACGCCGCGGATCTTGAAGAAGCCGCTGGTGCGGTGGGCGTGCTTGATCAACGGAAACACCGAGAACGGCCCGCCTGTCGTCGTCGCCGCGCTGCCAGGTGACGAGGTCGCCGGAGCTCCAGCGCAGGAACGGCGTGACGTTGTTGGTCCATAGCGGCGTGACCACCAGGCTGCCGACTTGGCCCTCCGCAACCGGCGCTTTGGTGTCGGGGTCGAGCACCTCGACAAGGAACATATCGGTCCAGATGCGGAAGCCGCGTCCGGCCTCGTCCTCGGCCCCCATCATGCCGGCCTCGGTCATGCCGAAGGTGTCGCGCACCTGCGCGCCCCACTGGCGGGCGAGCTTCTCGCGCTTGGCATCCGATAGCGGCTCGGCGGAGCACAGCACCGTCTCGATCGATCGTGCGGCGAGGTCGAGCCCGCGCGCCTCGGCCAGATTGGCGAGGTGCAGGCCGTAGCTGCTCATCCCCATCCAGATCGTGGGGCGCAGCCGCTCGATCAGTTCGAGCTGCATCGCCGACGGCGTCGTGGTGCCGGAACCAGCCCAGTTGACGGCGATGCCGCGGGTCGACGCGGCGCGCGCGAGCATCTGGCCGACCGGGTGGATGCCGAGCGGAAACGACACGTGGGCGCGGCCGCCAGCGCCTGCAATTCGTGCAGTCGTAAATGCGTGCAAACCCGATCATCGCGGCCGTCGATGTCGGCGAAACTGCGCGGATAGAACAGCGGCATGCCGGTCGCGCCGCCGGAGCGCCAGTACTCGGCGATGCCGTCGTCCGGCGCGATACAGAATTTTTCGTAGAACTCTGGTCTTCGAGCTTACGCAACGTCTCCTTGTCGAGGATCGGAATCTTGCGCCACTCGTCGCGGATCGTCGAGCCGGTCCGCGTTGACGTGGTCGAGTTTGCCTGCGTAGAAGGGCGCGCGCCGCGCCTGCGCGAGCGCGCGCCTTTTGCGTTCGGATTGGATGCGCTCAATTTCGGCCCGCGTCTTCGGCAGATCGGCGAGCGAGCGTCACGACGTCAGGATTCCGCGCGCTGGCAGCGTGCCGATCCAGCGGCGTTGCTCGGCATAAGCGTCCGGCAAGTGGCCGGCTTGCTCCTCCCGCTCCATGGCGGCGAGGCGTGCCTCCTTGTCCGGCGTGTCTTCCGGGATGGCCTCGAGCGCGTCGCTGAGCATCGCCGCGTAGTCGGCGCCGACCGGGCAGACATCGGCGCAGCGCCGGCAGCCGGTGATGACGCCGGCGCCGCGCAGAATGCTTTGCCAGAGATTGAAGCTGTCCTCGGAGCGAACGAGATCCTTCTGCCGCGAAGCGTCCGGCTCGGCGATGATGCGGGTGACGTGCTCGCTGAGCTGGGCGAAGCCGTGCGGCGAGCGGAAGCGGTCGCAGGCCGGCCAGTCGCGCGTCCAATGCCCGACCGCGTCGGCCGGACAGGTCTTGAGGCAGCGTCCGCAGCTCGGGCCGAGGCACAAAGCCGTTTCCATCTTGCTGTCGCAGGCGACGTCGACCGAGCAGAGGATTGCGGTGAGCAACACGCGCGGTCCGAATTCCGGCGTGAGCAATTGCAGATTGAGTCCGAGCGTGCCCAGCCCCGCCTCGACCGCGGCATGGGGCAACGACAGCAGAGTCGATCTGATGCCGTTCTGGATCGCCGTCATAGCGCCACGGATCGACATGCGTCGGCGGCACGATGATCGCCGGATAGCCGTTGTCTTCGAGCCAGTAGACGAGCTCGAGCGAAGCCTCTTCGAGACGCGAAAGCGCCAGCTCGTCGTTGTAGTACTTGTGGCGATCGTTCCAGGCGGCGATGCGCGCCGCGCCCCGGCTCACGCGCTTCGCCAGCACGATGACGCGGCCGGCGTCGAGATCGGTGATGTCGGAGGGACGCCGCGGATCGCGCGGATCGGGCGGATGCCCGTCGAGCGTCGCGCCGTCGGCGATGCCGACGAGATCGGCGCCGAGCGCGCGCGCCTTGGCTTTGATCTCCGCCGCGGTCAGCGGCTGCTTGAAGGCCGTGACCATGCTACTCGCGCCCGTCCTCGCCGGCGGCCGCCGTCGCCGCCTCGTTGCGGCGCTGCTGTAGCTTCTTGAACTCCTGCAACTGCCGCGCCACCATGCCCTTGTAGCCCTTCGGGCCCGACCCAGCGCCGGTTCCAATCGTTGAGGCCGGCAACGTCGACGCCCTGCGATGCGGTCGTCGCGGTAGCGTTTGCCGAGCGCGACCTTCTCGGGCGTCTTTTCCGGGATCGCCTTCTGCACGTCGGCGAGGTGCGCGTGGTAGTCGTTGCCGACCGGGCAGACCGCGAGGCAGCGCGGACAATCGCCAAACGAGCCGACGACGCGCAACAGTCCTTGCCAGAAACCGTAGACGTCGCGCGAGCGCGCCATCCGCTCCTTGTCGGCGAGCGGCGCGTCGATGAAGCGCTCGAAGAATTGCAGGATGGTGGAGAAACCGAATTCCTGCGCTTCGGTGGCGCAGGCGCGCTTGTCGATGCCGAAATGCAGCACCGCGTCGGCGGGACAGGAGTGCAGGCAGCGGCTGCAGGACTCGCCGATGCAGACCTGCTCGGTCAGCGGCCGGTCGGGCTCGAGCTCAAGCTCGGTGAGGATGCCGGTGAGATAGACGCGCGGCCCGAATTCCGGCGTCAGGATGTTGACTTCGAGGCCGAGCGTGCCGAGGCCGGCCTCGACGCCGAGATGCCGCGTCGACAGCCGGCCGTAGCTCGCGCGCTTGTAGCTCCAGTCGGTTTCCTGCGCGGCGGTGACGAAAGTCGGATGGCCCGGCGTCTTCCAGTTCTTCGGCGAGCCGATAGGCGACCTTGTCCATTTTCCGCAACACCAGCATGTCGATGTATTGCACCGGCACATTACTCTTGCAGCGGAACGCGCCGGCGGGGATGCGCTGCACCAGCACGATGACGCTTTTGCAATAGGGCGAAATGCGTTCCGGCGTCTGCGGCCAGCGCGGGTCCGGCGGGAAGGCGTTCAGCGTTGCCGCGCTGGCGATGCCGACCAGATCGGCGCCCAATTCCTTGGCGCGCCGCTTGACCTGCGCGGCATCAAGCTCGGGCATGTTGAGCCGCCTTCATCGCTTTAAGCTTAAAGGACTTGCAGCTTAGAGGACTTGGCCAACGAAGGCTAGAATTCGATCTTGCGCTTGTTGAAGAAGGCGTCGATGCCCGCGCGGGCGTCCTCGGAGGTCATGCTGACCGCTTGCGCGATGCTTTCCGTCCAAAGTCCGTCAGCGGCCGACATGTCCTCGATGCGCGGGATTGCCTGGACGATCAGGTAATTGGGAATTCGCGCATTCTTGGCGATGGCGTTGGCGAGCTCGACGGCCTTTTCCAACGCCTTGCCCGGTTCGACCAGGTAATGCGATAGGCCAAGCCGTTCGCCCGCCGCGGCGTCGAGGGTGCGGCCGGTCAGCATCATCTCCACCATGCGGCCGGAGCCGATGATCTTGGCGACACGGACGCTGGCGCCGCCGCCGACATAAAAGCCGCGGCGGCCTTCGGGCAGTTGATAGAACGCGGTGGTATCGGCGACGCGAACATGCGTTGCGGCTGCGACCTCAAGACCGCCACCGATCACGGCGCCCTGCATGGCCGTCACCACTGGACGCCCGCCGAACTGGATGGCATCGAGCGTGGCGTGCGCGAAGCGCGACATGAAGATGCTTTCGAAGGCTTCGCGGTGGCGATGCTCGGAAAGGTCGAGACCGGCGCAGAAGTGCGCGCCGGCGCTGGCGAGCACGACGCAGCGCACGTCGGACTCGAAATTCTCGAACGTCTTTTTCAATTCGCCCCACAGTTGTTCGCTCAAGGCGTTGCGTTTGTCGGGACGGTTGAGAGTGACGATGGCGATCGGGCCTTGACGCTCGATCAGCAGAAGCGGCTCGGTCTCGCTCATTTTCTTCCTGTTGTTTGAACGGTTTCGGTCTCGGAAGCCGGGGCTGCGCGTAATGCGGTTTCGCGCAGCAGCCGGCGCAGCACCTTGTTGGTCGACGTGCGCGGCAATTCGCTGACAAACGTGTAGGCTCGCGGCCGTTGATAGGGCGAAAGATCGCTTGAGCGAACGTGAAGTTCGAGCGTCGTCGCCTGGAGCGTCGGATCGCCGCGCACAATGAACGCGTGCACGCGCTCGCCCCACTCGCGCGTCCGGAACGCCGACGACTGCGCATTCGGCGACGCCACTATGCGCCAGCAATACTTCCTCGACGCGCGCCGGCATGACGTTGATTCCGCCGGAGATGATCATATCGTCGCGGCGGCCTTCGAGGTAGAGATAGCCGCCGGCATCGATGCGGCCGAGGTCGCGCGAGCGCCACCAGCGCCGGTCGCCGTCGTTGACGAACGCGGTGGCGGTCGTCTGCGGATCTCGCCAGATGCCGACGGCGAGCGAGGGACTGGAGATTAGAATCTCTCCGGTCGCGCCCGGCGCCACTTCATCGCACGGACCGCCGCCCGGCACGACGACCCGCAGAT
Source organism: uncultured Alphaproteobacteria bacterium (assembly GCA_963831505.1). Taxonomy (GTDB): domain Bacteria; phylum Pseudomonadota; class Alphaproteobacteria; order Rhizobiales; family Xanthobacteraceae; genus Bradyrhizobium. The sequence goes on from CAWHQY010000013.1 coordinate 369,590, forward strand.
CGCCGTTGAGCATGGGGCGGCCGACGCTGACCAGCCGCTCGCCCAGCATTTCCTCGGCGGTGATGCAGCTTGCGGCCGCGCCGGTCTCGGTCGAGCCGTACATCTGCACGACGTTCGGGCTGATTTGCTCACGCAGCCGTTGCAGTGTCGGGGCGTCCATGGGTTCGGCGGCAAAGCCGATCAGGCGCACGGAGCCAAAATCCGCGCTTTGCTCGTCGGCATTGAGAAGTCGCCGCCACAGCGTCGGCGTCAGGAAGACGTGCGTGGCGCGCTCGGCGGTCACTTTTCGCACCAGTTCGCCGAGATCGAAATGCTCCATGAAGATCGTGCAGCCGCCGGCATTGAGGAACGGGAACCAGCCATTGTAGCAGCCGATGAAGGCGGTGCTCAGCGGCACCAGCGAACGATCGCGCGGCGATAGGCCCTGATAGAGGTAAAGGTTGCTGCGCGCATTCTCGATAAAGCCGCGATGGGTGTGCACCACGCCCTTCGGCACCGACGTAGTGCCGGAGGAAAGCACGATCACCGCGGGGTCGTCTTCGGCCGGCGTCGCCGGGCGGAGAGTGGAATGCGTGCCGTCGAGATCGGCGGGGATGCGGGCGGCCGGGCGAAGCGCACCGCCGCGCGTTGGCGGCAATGCCGAGCGCGCCTCGACGCTGCCGCGCAGATCGGGATAGGCGGCGGTAATGCCGGCCGCCAATGTTTCCATGGAAGAGTCATATACGAGAAGGCTCGGCTCCATCTTGCGGCAGACGGCGGCGAGGGTGGCTGCGGATTCGCGCGTGTGCAGCGCCATGGGCAACGCCCCGAGCCGCACCGCGCCGAGCCAGGCGACGAGATAGATTGCGCTCGGCGGACAGAGCAGCGCCAGCGGCTTTCCGGGCTCCGCGCCCAGCGCCGCGAACAGCGCGGCGGCGCGCAGTGAAAGCACGTCGAGCTCGGCATAGGTGAGCCGCGTTCCGGAATCCACCACCGCTTCGCCGCCGCCGAACCAGCGCGCGGCGCGCGCAAACGAGTTGGGAATGGTGAGCGGCAGGCCGACTGTCATCTCGCTTGCGCCGAAAATTTCTTATTGCACCTTGAGGCCCATCTGGGCCGCGATCAGGTTGCGCTGGATTTGCGACGAGCCGGCGGCGACGGTTGCGGCGCGCGCGTCGCGGAAATGTCGCTGCATGTCGAACTCCATATTATAGCCGTAGCCGCCCATCACCTGCATGCCGGTTTCCGTGGTCTTCACGTAAGTTTCGGCGGCAAGCAGCTTCGCCATGGTGATTTCCTTCAACGCGTCCTCGCCGCGGCTGACGCGCCACGCGGCTTTGAGCGTCAACGCCCAGGCGGCTTCGAGTTGTGCTTCGAGATCGGCGAGCATGTGGGCGATCGCCTGGAAGCTGCCGATCGGGCGGCCGAACTGCCTTCGCTCCTTGGCGTAGCTCACCGCCATGTCGAGAGCGCCGCGCGCGCTGCCGCAATCGCAGGCGGCGGCGACCACACGCTCGGCCTGAAGCCCGGAAAGGATGCATTCCCAGCCCTTGTTCTCGCCGCCGATCAGCCGGTCGGGCGGAACGCGCACGTCGGAGAAGTTGAGCTCAAAGGTGCCGACCGAACGGCGGCCGAGCATGTCCAACCTGCGGATCTCAAGGCCGGCTGTGTCATTGTCGACCAGAAACAGCGACATGCCTTGCCGGTAGTGCGCCTTGGGGTCGGTCTTCACATAGACGTTGATGACGTTGTCCTTGGCGCCGGCGGCGGTCGCCCAGATCTTCTGGCCGCTGATGACGTATTCATTGCCGTCGCGCCGCGCTTGCGTGCGCATCGCGCCGACGTCGGATCCGGCATCGGGCTCCGACATCGAAATCGACATGCGGATTTCGCCGGAAATCAGCTTCGGCAGCCAGTAGCGCTTTTGCTCCTCCGATCCCTTGCGAGCTACGTTGAGGGCGCAAAACATGCTGCCGCCGAACGCCATCGCCACGTCGGCGCTGTAGCGGCCGATCTCCTCGGATACGATCGCAAGGTCGACGACGTTGCCGCCGGCGCCGCCATATTCCTCCGCGAAGGGGAGCGCAAACAGCCCGGCGTCCACCCACGCATCATAAAGCTCGTACGGATAGAGCCGCTCGCGGTCCAGCCGGCGCAAGTATTCGGGTGTGGCGACCCGCTGCATCAACTTGCGGACGCTGTCCCACAGCAGCTTCTGCTCCGACGAGTATTCAAAATCCATGCTTTCTCCCGCCACGCGGTTTGTCGTCCGGGCGCTAGGCTATACGATGGGCTATACGACGCCATTCCCGGTTTGCCTAGAACGGCCGGGACTAAGGGGAGGATGTTTGCGTGGCCACGATGCTTGCCGCCCGGCTCCATAAAGTCGGTGAGCCCATGCGACTGGAGCGGGTGCCCGTACCGCAGCCGCGGCCGACTGACGTTCTCGTGGCGGTGCGGGCCTGCGGCGTCGTGCCGAACCTGATCAATGTGCTGACGCATTGGCAAACCTGGTTCCCGGAATTGCCGCTGCCGGGACTGCCGGCGATATTCGGGCTCGATGTTGCCGGCGAGATCGCCGCGGTCGGCGAGCAGGTGCAGAATTTCCGCAAAGGCGACCGCGTCTATGTCAATCCCGGCCTGTTCTGCGGTTCCTGCCCGGCGTGCCGCGCCGACAAACGATGAACTGCACCAACTATACCTTCAGCGGATATTTCGGCTTCGGGCCGGACTCGCAGAAGCAGTTCGATGCCTATCCTTACGGCGGCATGTGCGAATACATGATCGCGGCGCAGCACAATCTGGTGGCGCTGCCGAAAAACGTCTCCTACGAGGAGGCGGTGCGTTTCGGCTATATCGGCACCGCATACGCAGCATTGCTGAAGGCGGGCGCGGGACCCGGCAAAACGATCTTCATCAACGGCCTCAGCGGGACGCTCGGTCTCGGTGCGACGCTCACCGCGCTCGGCCGCGGCGTTACCCGCATTCTCGGAACCGCCCGCGACCGCAAACGCCTTGCCCGCGTCAAGGCGCTGGCGCCCGACCGGACCGAGACACTGGCCGAGGACGAAGGCAAATCGGCCGCGGATTGGGCTCGCACCTTGACCGGCGGGCATGGCGTCGATGCGGTCATCGATTGCCTGGGTCCGGGCACATCGGGCGCGCTGCTGATGAACGCGGTCTATGCGCTTCGCCGCGGCGGCAAGGCGATCAATATCGGCGGCGTCGGCGAAAAGACGGTCATGGACATACTCGGATGATGGACAACCAGATCGAATTCATCGGCAGCAACTGGTTCAGCGTCGGGGACGGCGAGGCGCTAGCGGCGATGGCGGCCGCTGGCACGCTCGATCTTTCGGTATTCCAGCACGTTCGCCTGCCGCTCGCAGAGGTGAACCGCGCACTCGACGGTTCGCAGTTCCGCGACGGCGGCTTCATCAATCTGGTGATTGTTCCTTAGAGGGGTCGTCGATGTCGCAGTCGCATCGCGTAATCGTCACCGGCATCAACGCCGCCGGAAAATCCGTCGTCATGGAAGACGCCCAAGCGGCCCTGCACGGGCCGGGCAACTTCGATTTCTGGCAAACCAAGCCCGGCCAATCGCCGCACGACGTGTCGATCGGACGGTCGGCTATGAAATTCTTCCCGGCGCCCGCCGGTACGATGTTCCGGTTGTTCACTATTCCGCCGGAAAATCCAAAGATGACGCCCTCGGAAGTCGCGGCGGTGCAGGACTGGTTCTTCAAGGAGGTCGGCGATCCGGACGCGCGTGTCGATACCAGCCGGCACCCGATGATGCATACGACGCCCACCGTCGATTACATTCTGCTCTTATCCGGCGAAATTTCATTGCTGCTCGATGAGGGAGCGCCGATCAAGCTCACGCCGTTCGACGCCGTGGTCCAACGCGCCACCAATCATTCCTGGGTCAACACCGGAAAAGAGCCGGCGCTGTTGATGTGCGTCATGGTCGGCGACAAATAGCTTTCGTCAGAAGTCGGATCGAAGTTCGACATGAAAGACAACGACACCCGCGCCGCCGAGGAGCTATTTCCCTCGGGTCACCAACCGCCGTCCGATTATCACCGGCCGCCGCAATACGATCGGATCGTGTGCGACAAGGACGTTGCAGTGCCGATGCGCGACGGCGTCACTGTCGTGGTCGACGTCTACCGGCCGGATGCGGCGGGGCGTTTCCCGGCTCTGTTCGCATTCGGAGTCCATTCCAAGGAGCTACAGGGCAACGAGCTGCCGAAAAGTTTTCCGCCGCAACCCTCCTGGTCGTCGCTCTGGCTCGGCCATGCGGAAGCCGGCGATACGGAGTTCTTCGTGTCGCGCGGCTACGTGCACGTGATCGGTTCGCCGCGCGGCTTCCTCAAATCGGGCGACGGCGGTTCGCGCGAATGGGACAGCTATGACGTGATCGAGTGGATCGCGAAGCAGCCTTGGTGCGACGGCAATATCGGCATGGTCGGCATCGGCGCTTTCGCCTCCGAACAATTCCACGCCGCGCGTCAGCGGCCGCCGCTTCTCAAGGCGATCTTCCCCTACGATCCGCGCGGCGCCTACGGCAAATTCGGCGGCTTCCGCGAGGAATATCCCGGAGGCGTGCTGCACGCCTTCCGCTATCTCATGGACCATTTCTCCTCGGTGCACACAATGCGCGGCGCGCCCGGTGATCTGCCGCCGGAGAAGGAGGAGAAGTGGCGCGAGGCGATGGCCGATCCCGATATCCGCATGTATCCGCATTTGCACAACGTTCTCGTCCAGCGCGGCCAGCACATGCCGCGCTATTTCGATGTGCTGATCGATCCCTATGACGACGAGAAAACCATCGCCGAGGCCGAAGCGGAATTTCCGAAGATCACGCAGCCGACCTATACCGGCGCTGGCTGGTACGGGTACACCTACAAAACGCATCTTGCCGGCGCGCAGACCTATTTCAGCAAAATCCCGGCGCCGAAGAAAATGCTGCTCACCGGTCCGGCGCATCCCGACCGGCCGCTGCGCGCGCTGCGTGGAGAAATGCTGCGCTGGTACGACCACTGGCTCAAAGGCACCGACACCGGAATAATGGACGAGCCGCCGGTCTCCTATTGGGTGATGGGAGCCAATGAATGGCGACGTGGCGCCGATTGGCCGCTGCCGCAGGCGCAGTGGACCAAGCTTTATCTCGCCAGCTGGGAGCGGCTGACGGCCGAGCCATACGTCGCGTCGAGCGTGGACAATTACATTCCGCCGGATGTGTTTGTGCAGATGCCGCCGACGCAAACCAACCGGATCGCGAAGCTGCGCTTTCTCAGCGATCCGCTGCCGCACGATCTCTTGGTCGCCGGGCCGAGCGTGCTGACGCTGTTCGCCGCGATCGACCAGGACGATACCAACTGGATCGTCGTTCTCAAAGATGTCGGGCCGGATCCGTCCGTGCGAACGGCGCGCGAGGGCGAACGCGAAATTGCCGCCGATCTTCCCGAGCGCGAACTGACGCGCGGCTGGCTCAAAGCCTCGAACCGTGCGCTCGACGTCACGCGGTCAAAACCGTGGAAGCCCTGGCACAAGCTGACACGCGCGGCGCGGCGAAAGGTGACACCCGGCAAGATCGAGGAATACACAATCGAAATCTTCGCGATGGCCAATCTGTTCCGCAAGGGTCATCGCATTTGCGTCGAGATCGCCAGCCTCGATCTGTCGACCGGAGTGCTCGGCGCGACCAACGTCGAGTATATCCCTTACCATGTATGCAGCAGCCGCACGGTCGTGCACAGCATCCATCACGATGCAGCGCATCCCTCGCATCTTCTCTTCCCGGTGATCCCGGCCGCCGATTAAGCGCGACGGTCAAGTCCGGATCGCAGGCTCGGCGAACGGCAGGCGATGACGGACCTCATGGCCTGGAACGCGGATGCGACGCGCATGCCGTACCGGATGCATTCGGAGTATTTGCGCAAGCTATTTCTCGACAACGGTCTCGCCGAAGGCCGTTTTGCGGCGGCCGGCAAGCCGGTCTCGCTCACCGACATCCGCACGCCGATTTTCGCCGTCGGCACGGAGCGCGACCACGTCGCGCCGTGGCACTCCAACTACAAGATCAACTTGCAGGTCGATACCGAGGTGACTTATCTGCTGACGACCGGCGGCCACAATGCGGGCATCGTCTCGGAGCCGGGCCACGCCGGGCGCAGCTTTCGGGTCCGCACCAAAGGGTCGGAGGATCATTACGTCGATCCGGAACGGTTCTATGAGGACGCCTCGCGCCAGGACGGTTCGTGGCGGACGCGATGGCTTGGCTGGCTGTACGCCCGCTCGGACGCGCCGGTCGCGACGCCGGCGATGGGCGCGCCCGCATCCGGTTACCCGCAACTTGCCGAGGCGCCGGGCGTATATGTCCTCGAAGACTGAGCCGCGCGATGAACCGCGAGCTGGCGAAGGAACTGAAGAGCGCCGGTTTTCCGATCGGGGCCTACCTGGCCGGACATAAATTCTATCCGCCGGAACAGGGCAAGGGATGGAGCGATGCCGCGCGCCAGCACGGCGTGACGCTGACGTCCTACGATCTGGAAGATCGCATGCAGGACGTCAGGGACGGCTACTATTGCCCGAACCTTTCCGACCTGATCGAGGCTTGCGATGCGCGCTTTTCGCGACTGTTTGCCGAGGCAAACATCTGGACGGCGCAGAGCGACAACCCGCCGCACATCATCAGGTGCAACAGCCCGGAAGAGGCCGTGGCACGGTTATGGTTTGCGTTGCGCGGTCATCCGGCCGGGAACGAGTAAAAGCCGCCACGTCGCTCAGCCGAAGGTGAATGCATAGGCCTCGACGCCGGGATCGAGAAACTCGATCTCGAACGTGCGATCCGAGATTCCGCCGCTCTCGCGAATAAGCTGATACAGCCGGTGCTCGCCGACAACGCCTCGGCCGTCCGCGTCGACATCGGCGCCGCGATCCGCGCCCGGCGTCAACCCGTCGATGGTCACCCGGAAACGTATCTTTTTTCCTTCCGTCGCAGGTCCGAGTACGAGATGCAGGTCGCGGGCGCGAAACCGGTAGACGATGCGGCCGCCTTCCTGGTTGAGCGTGGCGCTCTCGCCGCTGACCGTCCAATCACCGGACAGGGCCCATTGGTCGAGTCTCGGCGTTTCCGCCGCATAGACGTGGCTCTTGTCTCGAGCGGTGCCGCCGGGTGAGATGAAATTCTCCGCTCGCGCGTAGCCGATATAGGTTTCCGGTGATTGGCTTTCGATCATGCTCGGCGCGGCTTCCGCGCCGGATGCTTTCACCGCCACGAATCCGGCCGCATAATCCTTGTCGCCGGCTTCGGCAAGAAGCTCCTGAATGACGCGCTCGGATTCGTCATAGTCGCCTTCGCCGAAATGATGATAACGCGTGCGCCCCTGAGCATCGATGAAATAATGCGCAGGCCAATATTCATTGCCGAACGCGCGCCAGATCGCATACTCGCTGTCGACGGCGACGGGATATCCGATCTTCAAATCTGAAACAGCCGCCTGCACATTGCTCACCTTGCGCTCGAAGGCGAATTCCGGCGTGTGCACGCCGATCACGACGAGTCCGTGATCCTTGTATTTCTCCGCCCACGCTTTGACGAAGGGAATTGAGCGCAGGCAGTTGATGCAGGAATACGTCCAAAAGTCGATCAGCACGACCTTCCCTTTAAGGCCTTCGGGCGTCAGCGGCGGCGAGTTGAGCCACGCCACCGCGCCCGCGAGCGAAGGAAAGCCGCCCTCGACACCCAGGTTTGGAGCGCGGACGGCGCCGGCCCCCACCGTCTTATCCGGCTCGCCGCTCGTGACGGCGGAGGATTGTAACGACCCTTTCGCCTCCTTCGAGGCGGGCCGCAGACGATCGATCAGCCGCTGTTCGAGCGAGGAGGTGTTGGACAGCGAGATGTTGGTGAGAAAGCCGGTATCTAGTCCCGATGCGACCGCAGCGACGGCGATCAACACCGTGATGCCCAAGCCTTTCTTGACCCACTCGGCGGCGCCCAGCGAGTGTTTCATCGCCGCGAATACCCGCCCGCCGACAAGCAGAACAAGCGCCAACGATGTGGCGGCGCCGGCGGCGTAGGCGAGCAATAGGAACGAGGTACCGGCGCTGGCGCCTTTGAGCGCGGCGCCGGTCAGAATCAAGCCGAGGACCGGCCCCGCGCACGGCGCCCACAAAAATCCGGTTGCCACGCCGAGCAGAAGCGACGGCATGATCGTTGTCCGCTGTTCGCCGGCTTCACGCTCGGCTGACGCCGAAAGCTTTGCGCCGACGCCGACGAGCGGCCGCATCGCCCAGTCCGCCAGCGCAGGAAATATCAAAATCACCCCGAACGCCGCCATCAGCGCAAGCGCGGCTATTCGACCATACTGGTTGGCTTCGACCACCCATCCGCCGGCGACGGCGGCCAATGTCGCGACCGCCGCAAACGTCACGGCCATGCCGGCCAACATGGGGAGCGCGTTGGTGAGGAACGGCCGGTCGGCGCGCGCGAACACGAACGGCAGAACCGGCAGGATGCACGGACTGACGATGGTCAATACGCCGCCCAGATAGGCCAACAGCAACAAGGTCACGCGCGTCCTCCCGAGACGATGCCGAAAACGCCAAAAACCGGCGCTACGCTGCCAAGGAGATAGAGGGGATCATGTACACACTCGATACACGTCGGCGTGTTTGACCTCGTTTTATGCGCGAGGTCCATCTCCCGGCCGCATATTCGTTCGGTTGAGCAGCCAAGCATCGCGCGGCATGATCCAGCGGATAGAAATCGAGCAGCAATCCGCCGCCTCAAAGCTGCCGACGTTGTTGGCGATAACCTACCCGGTGCCAAATTGCTTTTGTAGTTCAGCCGGGAATCGCGTCCGGTAAACCAAATGTGCTATTTGCTCCGGGCGAACGACCCGACCATCCAAGTGTAAGAAAGCAAAAGCGGTCTTTGTCGATATTCGCGTAAAACTTCTATTACGTTTTCTCGAACATTCGGCGCCGTCTTCGGAGAGTCTATCAGACGTTTGAGCTGAAGTAGATACATTTTTAGCATACGCATTGCCTCAAGTCTTTCGCTCGCTTTCGTCTTCGGGTCGCCGATGATTTCTTCCAACAATTTGAGAGCTGCTGCCATAGCGGTTCGACCCGTCACTTAGTTGCTCAATGCCAAGAGTGACGGTCTTATGCTTAACAGGGGGTTAATGCGTGCGACTGTCGTCGGTCGCCGTCAAGGCAAGATCGCCATTGGAGCGCGTGGCGTGCGACGCTAAGCGAATTGCCCGCCGTCGCCGGCCCCTGTGGCTCCAAGCACAGACAGCGTAGGCTATCGAGCAATATGGGAGCCGCGCCGATGACGGAGGTTCGCGAGGGTGGGTGCTTGTGTGGAACGATCAGGTACCGCACGTGGGAAAGCCGAAGCGGGTAACGGTCTGCCACTGCACATTCTGTCAAAGACGCACCGGTGGCGCAGTAAGCAGTCATATCTCGTTCGATAAGAACGGCGTGGCGCTCACTGGCACTGAGATCGCTACATACGAACAGCGATCCGATGAAAGCAATTGCTTCCTCCGGCTGCATTTCTGCAAACTCTGCGCGACAACGGTGATGCTAACTCTTGAGAAGCGTCCGAGCTTCAGGCTCATTACCGGAGGCACTTTAAACGACCCGAAAAGTGTTGAAGTTGATTTTCAGTTTGCGGGCGGTCGAGCCAACCGTGGCTCTGTCTTCCCGAGGACGTCACGAGTTATGAAACGACGTCGCCGTCAGGCGCAATCCATCAATCACGCTGAACTGTCTGCAAGACATCGCACGAGATGATCGGCTCGCCACGATTTCCACCACGGGCTAGGGGATCGAAGTAGCTCAGGCGATCTACTCCAAGCGAGTTCCTGTGTGAATTTATGATGACTGCAATCTGATTGCTTTGAAGAAAGGACTCGGTGACCGTGGCGGTTTCCGGCTATCCTCAAATGGCGACCACAGCGAGAGGCAAACCCTATGAGCAAATTGGAAAAAGGCATTACCTCAAACGGCACCGGTTACGCCGGGAAGATGTGGAACATTTTGGGGCAAGTTTACTATCCAAAGGCAAGCTGCGATGCAGCTTTTGCGTTTGAAACGAATGCCGAGCCGGGGCAGTACGTGCCAGTTCATGTGCATCCCAATCAAGACGAGTTTATTCTGATGCAGGACGGCGTACTCGATCTTAAGCTCGATGGCGTGTGGGTACAGGCAAAGGTTGGCGACCTTGTACGTATGCCGCGCGGAATACCACACGGGTATTTTAATAAGTCCGACAAACCTGCCCGCTCTCTGTTCTGGGTATCACCCGGGGGCAAGCTGGAAGCACTGTTTGAAAAGCTCCATGGCCTTACGGATCCGAACGAAGTTGTAGCGTTGTCGGCGCTGCATGAAGTTAACTTCCTACCACCCGAAGCCAACACATAAGACCAGCATTGGTCTGAGGGGATTCTTCACATGTCCGGCAAAGAGCAAGTTGCACTGCTTTTCTTGACGAAGCCGACACACGCCCGCCCGCGGCTTTGCGCTGGCGAAAAAGGGGGACGACATTCGGGCGCCGTGGGCTTGCCGCCGACACCGGAATATCCAGCACACAATGCGTTACGCCGAGATGTCGCCGACGAGATTTAGAGGTTTCTGGCGGAAGTGAACGCAATTCGATGTCACGCCGCGCGTTCAACTCGCATATCGATCTCGTTGCGGAGCATCATAAAGTCGATTGGCTTGGTCAGTAGCGCCTCAGCGCCGTTCTCCAGCGCCTTGCGCTTCGTCTCCGCATCGCCGTAGGCGGTAATCATGATGACCGGAACGTCCGGTCGCAAGGCTTTGGCCTTGGGCAGGCGCTTGGGCCAACATACCCCCGAGAATCAATCGCACCGAGCCGATCTGCTTCAGCCCGCATCTCTACCGAGCCCGCAACCTTGTGGAGCGGTTCTTCAATAAGATTAAACAGTGTCGGCGGGTCGCGACGCGCTACGCAAGCTCGCAGCCAACTACTTTGCCTTTATCCAGCTCGCATCCATACGACTGTGCCTTCGCGTTAATGAGTCCGCGCCTAGTCTAGCTTCGGAGCGTCACCAGTTTAACATCGATGCGCGTGCAGACGCAGAAAATAGGCATCAACTGATACGCGGGAGGATCGGACAGTACGAAGGTGTGCGACTTTCAATATCGCTGTGCAACGGCACTCGTACGTGGCGCAATCTTCCCATATGGTTCCCAGGCCGTTCGCCTGGGAAGATTACCTACTTCCAAATGCGATAAACGCCTTATTTTAGCGTCCATCTGGCGTGCGCATGCCGTACCAGGCGTCGCGGACCTGCTGATAATGCACCATCGGGTCGTAGATGGTGACCGGGAGCCGCAGCTCCTGCGCCGACAGCCGGCCGACGGCGGATACGAGAGCATATGAGGCAACCACGCGATCGTGCTGGGCAACGATGAGGTTGACCCGCGCATTCACCAAAGCCTGCTCGGCATTTAGCACATCGAGCGTCGTGCGCTGGCCGGCTTGAGCCTCGTTGCGAACTCCCTCGAGCGCTCGCTCGGAAGCCTCGTTTTGGCGAACCGCCGCCTCGACCTGTGCCTTGGCTGCCTGGAGCTGGCCCCAGGCTTGCACCACGTTCGCCTGAGTCTGGTCGCGGACCTGATCCACGTTCAGCCGCTGCTGTCCTTCGGTCTCCTTGCTTAGGCGAATGGCCGAGTATTCGGCGCCGCCCTGATAAATTGGAACCGTCAGGTTGAGCATGGCCGTTCCGAGGAACAGGTTGGGTGTCAGGATATTCGAATAAGTTTGCTGCTGCACGCTGCCTTGAAGGGCGAGCGTCGGCCACAGCCCGCCTTCGGCAATCTTCACCTGTAGTTGCGCAACGTCTACCCCATACAAGGCGGCGGTCACTGCCGGGTTCTCCGCGGTGCCGACTGCGACCGCGGCATTCAGCGTCGTCGGCGCAAGTCGATCCACAGGCGAGGCCGGAGCGAGACTGGCCGGGTCGATCCCGATGATGCGGCGATAATTGGCCCGCGTCGTCATCAGCGCCGATTGCGCGGCGTATAGGCTTGCTTCGCCCGCGGCCAGTTGGGCCTCCGCCTGGGCGACGTCGGTCGGCGTCACTTGGCCGGCGGCGAAGCGATTGCGGGTGTCTTTTAGCGTACGTTGCAAAACCCGAATGTTGTTCTGTTGCACCTCGAGGTTTGCCGTGTCGCGCGACACGTCCATGTAGATGGAGGCGGCGGCGAGCAGCACCAACTCTTCCATCATCCGCAACGTTTCGCGCGCCGCAGACACCTGGCTTTCGGCTTTGCGCACGTTGTTGGCGTTTTGCTCGCCATTGAACAACGTCTGCGCGCCGGCGATTCCCACCGCGCGCGGGGTGGTGAAGCCCTTGACCGTGTACGAGACGCCGTTGGGCAGGCCCGGCGGGATCGGCGGAATGACGCCGGTCGTGTTGGTATATTGCTCCGCGACCGAAGCGGTCGCGGATAGGGTCGGTCGATACCCGGACATCGCCTGCGATACCCCCTCGTCGCTCTGCCGGACGATGGCGCGCTGCGCGTTAAGTTGCGGATTGCCCTGGTAGGCGCGCGCCAGCGCCGATTCCATCTTTTCCGCGGCGAGGTGGCGCGGCGACGCCAGCAGCAGCGCGGCTGCCGCGACGGCGGTTACGGCTATCGTGCCTTTGACCCGCGCTGCCGGCCGCCAATACGGCCGCATTCGATCCCCGGGAACTATCACGCTACGCGTCAAAACCAACCCCACTCTGCGCGGCGAAAATCTTAACGTGGGGGTATCCGCCTTACAAGGTTGGGAGCGATGTTGGACACCTGGTCGGCGCCGGGGGATGCAGGCCGCGCCAGCATGCGAAGCTCGCGCAGACCGAGCGAGAGCGTGGCCAAGGTGAGCGGAAGCACAAAATAAAGTGCACGAAACGTCAGCAAAGCGGCCAGGAGTTCTTCGCGTGGAAACTGCGCAAGTCCTACAAGGACGGTCGCTTCGATGACACCGAGGCCGCCGGGCGCATGGCTGACCGTCCCCAGGAGGGTAGCGGTGAGGAAGGTGACAAGCACGGTCGCGAAACCGACCGCGGGTAAAGCAGGCAGCAGCACGTACATCGCCATCGTTACGAACGTCAGGTCCAGCGCGCCGATGCCGATCTGCACGAGCGTAAAGCGCATGCTCGGCAGAACGATGCGCCAGTCGGAGCGGCCGACGGCGCGCGGGCGCGGCGCGAGCCAGACGAGGTAACCGCCGACGGCGGAGAGTCCACCAAGACCGATCAAACGATTGATCCAGGCTGGCAGGTGGTCGACGGCGGTCGCGGCTTCCGGCGCGAACGTCGTCGCGCTTCCGAGCAAGAATGCATTGCCGAGCCAGAACGTCATGCCGGTGACGACGGCGATCTTGGCGACGTCGATCACAGTCAAGCCCCAGGCCGAGTAGATGCGCAGCCTGATCAGTCCGCCGGTCAAGACGGCCGCGCCGAGACTGTGGCCGATCGTGGAACTCGTGAAGCTCGCCAGTGCAGCGATCGCGTAAGGTACAGTGTTGCGGCCGATCGTGCGCAGCGCGAAGACGTCGTAAAAAGTCAGCGTAATGTAGCCGGCGACCACGAACGCGCCGGACATCGCGATTTCCCGGCCTGATTGCGCTTTGAGCGCAGCCACGACCTTGTCGAAATCGGCGTCGCGTAGCAGCTCATAGAGAACAAACACGGCCGCGGCGAGGACCGACAGGCTGATCGCTGCGCTGATCGTACCGCGGCCCAGCCTGGAGGTGATGTTCGGCGCGATGCTGCTCGTCACGTTGTGTTTCTGCGCCAGGCGGCGAACTACAAAAAGATCGTCCCGCGCTTCGCACCGGAAAACTCTCATCCAAGTGTAACAGTATTGTTACGAGCAAAAACAATTTGGACGCCCGTTCGAAGGCCACCGTCACACGATTGAGACAAGAAATCGCAATTGTTGTCGCACGTGATTCGACAACAGCAAGGGGCGGCCTTTGGCCGCACGCCCGATGAAGGTTCTTGTCGCCACCGACGCCTGGCATCCGCAGGTTAACGGTGTTGTGCGCACGCTCGGTTCTCTGGCGCGCGCGGCGGGCGAACTCGGTACGCCGATCGATTTTTTGTCGCCGGAAGGCTTTCCGTCGTTTCAGCTCCCGACCTATCCCGGGTTACGGCTCGCCATTCCGAACCGGCGCGGAATCGCCGAGCGGATCGAAGCGGCAAACCCCGATGCCATTCATCTCGCGACCGAGGGACCGATCGGTTTCGCCGTGCGCGCCTATTGCCGGCGGAACGCGAGACCGTTCACGACCAGCTACACGACGCGGTTTCCGGAATACATTTCGGCCCGATCGCCAATTCCGGAAAGCTGGATTTACGGATCGCTGCGATGGTTCCACGCGGGCGCGACAGTGACTATGGTGGCAACGCCGTCGCTGATGAGCGAGCTTGGCCAGCGCGGATTCGCCCATCTCGGCATGTGGACGCCGCGGCGTCGACGTCAATCTGTTCCGGCCCGACCGCGCGATCGATCTCGGCTTCGAGCGTCCGATCTTCATGACCGTGGGCCGCGTCGCGGTCGAAAAGAATATTGAAGCGTTTCTTTCTCTCGATCTTCCGGGCACCAAGGTCGTCATCGGCGCCGGACCGCAGGAGGGAAAGCTCAGGCGCGAATTTCCCGACGCCAAATTCCTCGGCCCGCTGGAAAACGGAACGCTCGCCGCGCATTTGGCGGCGGCGGATGTTTTTGTCTTTCCGAGCCGCACCGACACATTCGGCATCGTTCAGCTCGAAGCGCTGGCGAGCGGCGTTCCGGTCGCCGCTTTCCCCGTCACCGGTCCGAAGGACGTGATCGGCGACAAACCGATCGGCGTTCTGGACGAGGACCTCGGTCGCGCCTGCATGGACGCTTTGCAGCTTTCCCGCGATGCCTGCCGCAAATTCGCGCTGGATTATTCGTGGGAAAATAGCGCGCGGCAATTCCTCGGTCATGTCCGCAAGGTGGCGGGCGGACCAGCCGCGAATTTGAAACGGCAATGACGATCACGGAGACCGCTCCCGGTTGACGTGGGCCAGGCGGATTTTCTCAACGGGGCGGCAACAAAGGAATCTACCAAATGACCAGCCTCTCGCATGCGGACCTCGACAAGACCACGGTCACCAAGGCCTACGACCGCTGGGCGCCGGTTTACGATCTGGTGTTTGGCGCGGTATTCGAGCGCGGCCGCGATGCTGCGATCGAGGCCGCCGAACGCGTTGGCGGCCGCATTCTTGAAGTCGGCGTCGGGACCGGCATCGCGCTGCCGCAATATTCGAAAAACTGCACGCTCTGCGGCATCGACATATCGGAGCAGATGTTGCGCAAGGCGCACGAACGCGTCGTCCGAGTTCGGCCTGACCAACGTCGAAGGGCTTGTGGGTGATGGATGCCGAGCATCTGTCCTTTCCCGACAATTCGTTCGACGCGGTGGTGGCGCAATACGTGGTCACCACGGCGCCAAATCCCGAGGCGACGCTCGACGAGTTCGCCCGCGTGCTCAAGCCGGGCGGCGAGATCATTCTGGTGAGCCGCGTCGGCGCCGAAGCGGGTCTGCGGCGTGCGCGTCGAGCATGTGTTGCAGCCGGCGGTGCGCAAGCTCGGCTGGCGCACCGAGTTTTCCTTCGAGCGCTACGTGAAATGGGCGGCGCGAACCAAAGGCGTCCGCCTTGCCGAGCGCCGTGCCATGCCGCCGCTCGGGCATTTTTCGCTCATTCGCTTCACCAAGGACGACGGTGCGGAGATCGTTCGCCCGAACTTCGCGCCGGCGACCTATCCGGCCGCGCGCGCCGCATCCTGACCCGAGCGGTCTTTTCGTCTCGGAAACAACCTCCCGCAGACGGCGGCTCGTCGCCTGTCATCGGGGATTCACCGAATCGCCATATCCAGATCAGATGACCTCAGGACGGGGGACACAGATGGACGGATTTCTCACGGCCTTGCGCACCCAGCGCTGGGACGATCACCGTTACTATCACCACAGCCGGATCAACCAGTCGCTGCACTTCGTCAGCGCGATCAGCTTTCTGTTTTCCTACGTGATGATCTTCAAGGATCCGGCCATCTCGGCGATGGCCGGATGGCTCGTCTCGATGACGACGCGCCAATGCGGGCACTTTTTCTTCGAGCCGAAGACCTACGACACCGTCAATCAGGCGAGCCACGAATACAAGGAAGAGATCAAGGTCGGTTACAACCTGCGCCGCAAAGTGGTGTTGATGACGATCTGGGCGCTGTCGCCGCTGGTGCTTTACTTCGATCCGACCTTCTTCGGCATCTTCACGCCGGCGGCGGGCAAGATGGACTTTATTCGTCAGGTCGCGGTGATCTGGCTCGTCATCGGCATCGGCGGGGTGCTGTTCCGCACCGTGCACCTGTTCTTCATCAAGGACGTGCAGACCGGACTGGTGTGGGCGACCAAGATCGTCACCGACCCGTTTCACGACATTAAGCTCTATCACAAGGCGCCGTTTGCGCTGATGCGCGGCGAATTGATCGATCCGGGCATCGGGCTTGAAGTCGCGGAATGGGAAGAAGAGGAAGCGGAAGAGGCGCCGCATCTGACGTGAGCTCGGCCGTCGTTGCGAAGGGCTATTGCGACGAAGCGGTCCGGGCGGACGAATGACGGTTCCCCGATTGCTTCGTCAGCGCCTGCGGTGCCAAGAGACGACCGACTCAGGCGCCGCGAGAGAACAGACGGCGGGCGAGGGTCTCCTTGAGGATCGTCCGCTTGATCGATTTGTTGGTGAGCGCTCGGGTTGCTCCACCACCAGCCATCGCGCTGCATGGCACGGCGCGGCGGCGACAAACCGGTCGGCTACCGCATCGAAATCGGTATCGGTGTAATCGAGGCTGAAGATCAGGCGTCCGGTTCCGATCCAGCTCAGCGCCAGACCCTCGGCGCGCAGATAGTATTGAAGCATCCAATTGTAGCGCGACGGCCGCGCATAGCAGACGGTCCAGATCGAGGACATGTTGGCGACCTCGACCGGCAGGTCTTCCGCGCGCAAACGCGCGTTGAGCCGCTGCGCCCGCTCGTTCCAGGTCCGATCGAGGTCGCGGTAGAGCGCCTCGCCATCCGGCGTTTGCAGATGGCGCAGGAATTCGTTCATCGCCGCCATGACGTAGGGATGCGAGTTGAACGTGCCGCGGGCAAAGCAGATGTCGGCCGGACGATCGTCGCGAAAGCGCTTCATCAGTTCGCTGCGTCCGCACACGACGCCGATCGGCAGCCCGCCGCCGAGCGTCTTGCCGTAGGTGACGAGATCGGCGCGCACGCCGAAATATTCCTGCGCGCCGCCTCTGGCGAGACGAAAGCCGACGAACACTTCGTCGAAGATCAGAACGATGTTGCGCTCGGTGCAGACCGCGCGCAGCGCCCTCAGCCATGCGGCGTAGGCGTCCTTGTCGAAATGCGCGCGGCGTCCGCTGTCGAGGAGCGAGGAATCGCTCGGCGCCGAGGCGTTCGGATGCAGCGCCTGCAGCGGATTGACCAGTACGCAGGCAATGTCGCGCCGCGCGCGCAGAACGCGCAGCGCCTCCTCGGACATGTCGCGCAACGTGTAGGTCTCGTGCGCCGGCACCGGATTGCCGATACCCGGCTGCACGTCGCCCCACCAGCCGTGATAGGCGCCGCAAAAACGCACCAGGTGCGACCGCCGGGTGTGATAGCGCGCAAGCCGCACCGCCTGCATCACGGCCTCGGTGCCCGACATATGGAAGGACACCTCGTCGAGGCCGGAAATCTCTTTCAGGAGCTTCACGTTGTCGAGGATGAGAGGATGATAAGGGCCGAGCACCGGGCCGAGTTCGCGCACCCGCGCCGCGCCGCGCTCGATGGCGCCCTTGTAGAAATCGTAGCCGAGCACGTTCACGCCATAGGAGCCGCTGACGTCGTAGAAGCGATTGCCGTCGAGATCGGTGACCTTGACGCCTTCGCTCGACTGCACGAAGGCGGCGGACGGCAGGTGGCGGCGCACGATAGCGGCGGTATTGGAACGGCACCCGATAGGCGTCGGTGAACTTGAGGTCGGAGATGCTCTCCGCCGCCTCCGCGGTGCGGCGGATGGTCTCGGCAAAGCGCGCCTGGTAAAGCGCGGACAGCCGCTCGAAGCCTTGCGCGCCGGCGTGCCGCGACGTCCGCCGGTGCGCCGTCGGAGCAGAAGAACCGCGCCTCGTCGTATTCGTAGAACGGGCATGAGGGCCGCGAGGCGCCGCGCCATTCGCGCATGACCGGCGAGCGATCGATGCTTGGCTCTCGACAAATCGAAGCGCCGCCGCAGCTTCGCCAGACGAGGTCGCCAGCGCCGCGCCGCCGACCCCATAGAGCGTCAGTGTCGAGGCGCCCCAAGCCGTCATCGCCTAAGCCGTCGTACCGGAGCTCTCAGAGTCGTGATGGCCAATGTCATCGAATTGCGGTTTACGCGCGGGAGTTGACAGTCCCATGACGGTCCGCTCCCAGCTGCATGCGCCTGATCGAACAGGAGGATATCAATTTCCTCCTGACCAATCGCATTCCGCGCCGCCTCGCGACCCAGTTCATCGGCTGGTTCAGCCGCATCGAACAGCCGCTCGTCCGCGACCTGTCGATCGCCGTCTGGCGGCTGTTTGCCGATCTCGACCTGCGGGAGGCGAAGACAGACGCAATTCCGCAGCCTGCACGATTGCTTCATCCGGGAACTGAAAGACGGCGCGCGCGCGATCGATGCCCGTGCCGATATCCTGGTCAGCCCCTGCGACGCCATCGTCGGCGCCTGCGGCGAGATCGCCGGCACCGGAGCTTTATCAGGCCAAGGGCTTTCCCTACACGCTCGAAGATCTGCTCGGCGATCGCGATCTCGTCGAAGGTACCGCGACGGGCGTTACGTGACGTTACGGCTGACGTCGAGCATGTATCACCGCTTCCACGCGCCGCACGATTGCCGGGTCGAGGAAGTCATCTACATCTCCGGCGACACCTGGAACGTCAATCCGATCGCGCTCAAGCGCGTCGAGCGCCTGTTCTGCAAGAACGAGCGCGCCGTCGTGCGGACGACGCTCAAGGCCGGCGGTCAGACCGTGACGCTGGTGGCGGTGGCCGCGATCCTGGTCGCCAGCATCCGTCTGCACTGCCTCGACGACCCACTCAATCTCGGCATCGCGGGCCGAACGTCATCCCGTGCGACGCGAAGTATCGCAAAGGCGACGAGCTCGGCTGGTTCGAGCACGGCTCGACGATCATCGTGTTCGCGCCGGAAGGCTTCGCGCTTGCGGACAATGTTCGTGACGGCGCGACGGTGCGCGTAGGGGAGCCGCTGATGCGGCTCCCCGGATCGTATCCGGTCGGATCGCGTGCGTGAAAATCAGCTTGTCTTCGCCGGCGGTATCAGCGCGTCGTCGAGTTGCCGGGCCCGCGCATAGGCCGGACGAGCGGTGATCCGCTGCCAGTAGCTTTCGAAGGCCGGGCGCTTTTCGATTGTGCCAAACATCAAGCCAAAGCCGATATGCGAGCCGACATAGACGTCGGCCGCGCTGAACTTGTCGCCGAGCAGATAGTCGCCGGCCGACACCGCGTCCTCGAGCGTCTTCATGACACGCTCGAAGTTGCCGTAGCCGATCGACGGCTCGCGTTCCGCCGGCACGGCGAAACCGAAGGCCTTGTTGGTTACGGCGGCTTCGATCGGGTCCGGCGGCGAAGAACAGCCAGCGATAATAGGGAGCGCGCAAACGGTCGCCGGGCGGCGGCGCCAGCGCGGCCTGCGGAAACGCGTCGGCGAGATAGGCGCAAATGGCGGCGGCCTCCGTCACCACGGCGTCGCCGTGCGCGAGCGCCGGCACTTTGCCCATGGGATTGATGGCAAGATAGGCCGGCGCTTTCATGGTGGTGCCGTAGTCGAGCACTTCGGTGCGATACGGTTGCCCGACTTCTTCGAGCATCCAGCGCACGATGCGGCCGCGCGACCGCGGGTTGGTGTAGAAGACGAGCTCGTCAGCCATCTGCCGGTTTCCTCCGTGCTGATCCTTGCCGTCCGCCGGATATGGGCGCCCGCGAGGTTGACGGCAATGGCGGCCCGCCGCGCGTTCCGCGGGGCGATCAGTCTGCCGTCAGCGTGCGATAGATCCGCGCGCCGTCGCGGGCCGCTCGCAAAACCTCCATAACCGCCGGATCGCGCAGCTTGCGCGCCATGCAAGCCAGTGCGCCTAGGCGATCCCCATTGGGCGCCTCCGGCAACAGAATCAGGGCGACCGTATCGACCGGCTTGCCGTCGACGGCGTCGAAATCGATCGGTCTTTTGAGGCGCACGAACATCGCGAACGGCTTGCCGATCTGGTGAAATCGGGCGTGTGGAATGGCTACGCCGCCGCCCATCCCGGTCGAACCGAGCTCTTCGCGCTTGAGCAATTCCGCCAGCAGCCGGGCCGGAAGCACGTCGACAACCGCTCCGGCCCGGCGCGCGAGCTCTTCCAGGAGAGTTAGCTTATCGGCAGCGGCCAAGCCGGCGATCACGTCCACGGGCGAAAGGAAATCCGAAACTTTCATGATGCGGTCACTGGCGCTCAGTCGGGAGCGCGCAGCCGATAACCGATGCCGGTCTCGGTGAGAATATATTGCGGCTGTTCGGGATCGGCCTCGATCTTTTGCCGGAGCTGACGCACATACACCCGAAGATACTGGGCGTCGGTCAAATCGTCCCACAATTCGCCGAGCAGGAATTTATGCGTGAGCACCTTGCCGGCGTGCTGGACCAGCACGCGCAGCAGATCATACTCCTTGGGCGAAAGCTTAACCTCCCTGTCGCCGACCTTGACGATGCGGCGGACGAGATCGACGGCAAGGTCGCCGATCCGGAACACCGGCCGTTCGCCGTGGGTCTGTAGTTGGTGGCGCAGCGCCGCGCGCATCCGGGCGAGAAGCTCGTCCATCCCGAACGGCTTGGTGATGTAGTCGTCGGCGCCGAGGTCGAGCGCCTGAACCTTGCCGGCTTCATCGCCGCGGCTGGACAGCACGACGATGGGGACGCTTTCGTTGCGCGCGCGGATCGTTCGCAGCAAGTCGAGGCCCTGCGTGTCCGGAAGGCCGAGATCGAGAATGATCAGATCCGGCGCCTCGCTCAGAAGCTCGAGCGCGACTTTGCCGTTCGGCGCCTCGAGCGTCTGGTAGCCCTGCGCGGTCAGGCCCATGCGCAAGAGCTTGCGAATGGGCGGCTCGTCGTCGACCACAAGCACGCGGAGAGGGGCGGCGCTCATGCGGCGGCATCCAGGTTCTGCCGCTCACGCGGGATCGGCAGGCTGATGGTGAACGCGGCGCCGCTGCGTCGGTGCGGTTGGCCGCGACGATGGTGCCGTGCATGGCTTCGACAAAGCCGCGCGAGATCGCAAGCCCCAGACCGGTGCCGGCGCGAACCTGATCGGTTTTTTGCGCGCGATAGAACTTATCGAAGATGTGATCGAGGTCGCCCGCCGGAATGCCGCTTCCTTCGTCGAGCACGCGCAGGCAGACGGATTCCGCAGTCGCGCCAGCTCTGGATGCGGATCGTCGTGTCCGGCGGGCGCGTATTTTGCGGCGTTGTCGAGCAGATTGAACAGCACTTGCTCGAACAGGACCGCGTCAAGTTCGAGCATCGGCAGATCCGGCGCCAACTCGAGCTCGACGTCATGGTGCGAAAGGATACGGCTGGCGCGGCGGAGCGCGCTGCCGACGATCTCGCCGATATCGTGCAGGGCGACGTTCGGCGATACGGCGCCGGATTCGAGCTTGGTCATGTCGAGGAGGTTGGCGATGAAGCGGTTGAGCCGCTCGGATTCGTCGATGATCGTCGCGAGCAGATCGGCCTTCTCGGCGTCGCCGAGCTTTTGACCGATATCGCGCAGCGTTCCGGCCGCGCCCAGCACGGCGGCGAGCGGCGTCTTGAGATCGTGGGAGATCGAGGTCAGCAGCGCCGAGCGCAGGCGTTCGGTTTCGGCGGTGCGCTCGACGCGGTCCATTTCCTCGACCAAGCCGCACGCGCTCGATCGCAAGCGCTCCCTGATCGCGCAGAGCGTCCACAAGCCGCCGCTGATCGGGCGTAAGCAGCGGGACCCGGTTTGTCGCTGTCGATCCCCATGACACCGATGGCGCCGCGTCCGGTGCGCATGGGCAGGAACAGTCGCCTCGCGCCAGGCAAGCGTGTCGGAGCCGCGGCCGGCGGCGCGGTCGTTCTCCCACGCCCATTTCGCCGCCGCGAGATCGGCATCGTCGAGGATGTCCTCGGGCGGGTAAGCGGCCTTCAAAGCGATCGAGCCGTTCTCTGGCAGGAGCAGCATGACCCGGACTTTCAGCATCAACGCGGTTTGATAGGCCGTGGCCCAGAGTACGTCGTCGAGCGTTCCGGCTCCGGCGAGCTTGCGGCTGAACGAATACAGGGATTCAGTGACGCGCGCGCGGTCGGTCGCTGCAACCGCCTGGGTGCGAGCGCGCGCGGCGACACTGGAAACGATGATGGCCACGAGGGTGAAAAAGCCGAAAGCCACGAGGTTGGCCGGATCGGTAATCGTCAACGTGTAGATCGGCGGCAGGAAGAAGAAGTTGTAGGCAAGTGCGGACGCAACACTTGCCAGCAGCGAGGGCAACAAGCCGAAGCGAACTGCGATCGCAACGATCGCAGTCAGGAAAACTAGATCAACATTGCCAACCCCGACCCAGGCTTCGATCAATTCACCGAAACCGAGCGCCAAGGCCACTGCTACCAATGCCGCTACATAGGGGCGAGGATTGAATGTTTCGTCGCGCTCGGCGGCACGCACGGATTTTTTGGGAATGGGATCGCCGGCAATCGCATCGCCGGCGATAACATGGACGCTGATGTTGCCAGAACGGCGGACGAGATCATGGACCACGGAGCCGTGGAGCATCTCGAACCAGCGCGTACGCGCCGACTTGCCGATTACGATCTGCGTCACATTGTTCGCTTGGGCGTAACGGGTAACGTCTTCGGCGATGTCCCGATCGCTGGCGGGAAGCGTAATGGCCTCGCCGCCGAGCGCCTCCGCAAGCCGCAACGTGTCAGCAATGCGGTCACGCTCGTCCTCCGACAACTGTGCGGCGCGCCTGCCCTCGACGTAGAGTGCCGTCCACGGCCCATGCAGGCGGTCGGCAAGCCGCTTGGAATAGCGAACCAGGCCGGCGCAGCGTGGATCTTCACTAATGCACACCAGGATGCGTTCGCCCGCCGCCCAAGGGCCCTGGATCGCGTGCGACTGCATCTCGGTGAGCAACTGTTCGTCCACACGCTCGGCCGTGCGGCGCAGAGCAAGTTCGCGCAGCGCGGTGAGGTTTGCCGGCGAGAAGAAATGTTCGAGCGCCCGCTCGGCCTGCTTGGGGACGTAGACCTTGCCTTCCTTCAATCTTTGGATCAGGTCGTCGGGCGTGAGGTCGACGAGTTCGACGGCATCGGCGCGATCGAATACGGCGTCCGGTACGGTCTCGCGCACGCGCACATGCGTGATCTGCGCGACCACGTCATTGAGACTCTCGATATGCTGGATATTGACCGTGGTATAGACGTCGATGCCGTGGCTCATCAGCTCTTCGACGTCGAGATAGCGTTTCGGATGGCGGCTGCCTTCGACGTTGGTGTGGGCGAGCTCATCGACGAGCACGATCTGCGGCCGGCGCGCGATGATGGCGTCGAGGTCCATCTCTTCGAGCGTTTGTCCTTTGTAATTGACATGCCGGCGAGGAATGACTTCCAGGCCTTGCAGCAGCGCCTCGGTGTCCTTGCGGCCGTGAGTTTCGACGACGCCGGCGACGACGTCGTAGCCGTCTTTTTTACGGGCATGGGCTTGGTGCAGCATTTCGTAGGTCTTGCCCACGCCCGGCGCGGCGCCGACGAAAATCCTGAGCTTGCCGACGCGCCCCTCTTCGCGGCGCGCCGCCGCGAGCAGGGCTTCGGGCGAGGGTCGATTTTCGGAAGCGCGCCGTTGATCCGCCATCACTGATCAGATCTCTCGACGTTGCGGCTCAGCTGCTCAACCGGCCGGCAGCCGGTCGAGCGCGAGATTGAGCACAAGCACATTGACGCGCGGTTCGCCCAAGACACCGAGGAAGCGTTCCTCGACGTGATCGCTGACAAGCTGCCGCACGCGATTTTCGGTCAAGTTGCGCGCCTTGGCAACTCGCGGAACCTGAAAGTAGGCGGCCTCGGGCGAGATGTCCGGATCGAGCCCGCTTGCCGACGTCGTCACCAGATCGACCGGGAACGGAGGCGGCGGGATTCTCCTTCCTGAGTGTGTCGAGGTCGCCTTGAACACGGTCGATCAGCGCCTTGTTGGAGGGCCCCAGATTCGATCCACCGGAATTGGCGGCGTTGTACGGCGCGGCCACGGTCTTCGTCGGATCGTTGGGATCGGGCGCGGTGGTCGCCGACGGCCGGCCGTGGAAATATTTGTCGCTCTTGAACTCCTGGCCGATGAGCGCGGAGCCGACGACCTTGCCGTCGCGCTCAATCAGGCTTCCCTGCGCCTGACGCGGAAAAATGACTTCGGCGATGCCGGTCATCGCCAGCGGATAGACCAGGCCGGTGATCAGCGTCAGTGCGACGAGAACGACGATCGCCGGACGTATTTCGCGCAGCATGACGTTACTCCTCAAGCAAGGCGCAAGGCCGTGACGACGAGGTCGATGGCCTTGATGCAGATGAACGGAATGATCACGCCGCCGCCGCCGTAGATCCAAAGATTGCGGCGCAGCAGCGAAGCGGCGCCGATCGGGCGATAGCGCACGCCCTTCAGCGACAGCGGAATGAGCGCAATGATGACCAGCGCATTGAAGATGATCGCCGAGAGGATGGCGCTCTGCGGCGTCGCCAGCCGCATGATGTTGAGCGTCTGCAGCTGCGGGTAGAAGGCGACGAACATCGCCGGGATGATGGCGAAATACTTCGCCACGTCGTTGGCGATCGAGAACGTGGTCAGCGCGCCGCGGGTCATCAGCAGCTGCTTGCCGATCTCGACGATCTCGATGAGCTTGGTCGGGTTGGAATCGAGGTCGACCATGTTGCCGGCCTCGCGCGCGGCCTGCGTGCCGGTATTCATGGCGACGCCGACATCGGCTTGCGCGAGCGCCGGCGCGTCGTTGGTGCCGTCGCCGCACATGGCGACGAGCTTGCCTTTGGCCTGTTCGTCGCGGATCAGCCGCAGCTTGTCCTCGGGCGTCGCCTGCGCCAGGAAATCGTCGACGCCCGCTTCGGCCGCGATCGCCGCCGCGGTCATCGGGTTGTCGCCGGTAATCATGACCGTGCGGATGCCCATGCGGCGCAGCTCGGCAAAACGCTCGCGGATGCCGCCTTTGACGATGTCCTTGAGCTGAATGACGCCGAGGAGCCGATTGTCCTTGGCCACGGCGAGCGGCGTGCCGCCGGATTTTGCGATCGTATCGGCGATCGCGTTGACTTCGCGCACGGTCTCGCTGCTCAGATTTGGACGCAGCGCCTGCACCGCGCCGCCGGCACCGACGACCGCCGGCGCGGTGTTGAGGTAGTTCAGGATCGCATCGACCGCGCCTTTGCGGATCCAGGAGGAGCCGACTTCGACACCGCTCATCCGGGTCTGGGCGGTGAACGGTATAAAGTTGGCCTGCAAGTCGGCAAGCTCGCGGCCGCGAATGCCATATTTCTCCTTCGCCAGGACGACGACGGAACGGCCCTCGGGAGTTTCGTCGGCAAGCGAAGCCAGTTGCGCGGCATCGGCCAGTTCTTGCTCGCTCACTCCGCGCAGCGGTCTGAATTCGGTAGCCTGGCGATTGCCGAGCGTGATCGTTCCGGTCTTGTCGAGCAGGAGCGTATCGACGTCGCCGGCGGCCTCCACCGCGCGGCCGGACATGGCCAGCACGTTGAAACGCACGAGACGATCCATGCCGGCGATGCCGATGGCCGACAACAGCGCGCCGATGGTCGTCGGGATCAGGGTCACGAATAGCGCCACCAGTACGACGACCGAGATGCTGCTGCCGGCATAGGCGACGTAACTCGGGATCGGTCGCGGTGGCGAACACGAAAATGATGGTCAGGCCGATCAGCAGAATGTTGAGCGCGATCTCGTTCGGAGTTTTTTGCCGCTCGGCGCCTTCGACAAGCCTGATCATCCGGTCGAGGAAGGTCGAGCCGGGCGCCGCGGTGATGCGAACACGGATCCAATCGGACAGCACCTGCGTGCCGCCGGTCACGGCGGAGCGGTCGCCGCCGGACTCGCGAATGACCGGCGCCGATTCGCCGGTGATGGCGGCTTCGTTGACCGACGCCATGCCCACGATCACCTCGCCATCGGACGGGATGATGTCGCCGGCTTCGACCAGAACGACGTTCCCGACCTTGAGTTCGGTCGAGGGGATCAGCCGATAGCTCTGCGAATCGCCCGCGCCGGTCACCAGCTTGGCCTGGGTTTCGGTGCGCTGCCGGCGCAGCGTTTCGGCCTGAGCCTTGCCGCGGCCTTCGGCGACCGCCTCGGCGAAGTTGGCGAACAGCACGGTGAACCACAGCCACAGGATGATCTGAAACTCGAAACCGATATGCTCGCCGCCGGTCGCGAGATCGCGGATCAAGATCACCGTGGTCAGTGCGGTGACGATTTCGAGCACGAACATCACCGGATTCTTCATCAGCGACCGCGGATCGAGCTTGACGAAAGCGGAGCCGATCGCCGGTATGACGATCTTCGGGTCGAACAGCGCCGATACCGGCCGGCTTTTGCGTAGCGTCGACGGTTCCATCGCACTCGCTCCGAGCTAATTTGCCGAATACAGCGTGCCGGCGTTGATCGAAAGCTGTTCGACCAACGGTCCAAGCGCCAAAGCCGGGAAGAAGGCGAGGCCGCCGATGATGACGATGACGCCGACGACCAGGCCGACAAACAATCCGCCCGTGGTCGGAAATGTTCCGGCGGAGGCCGGTATCGATTTCTTGGCGGCGAGCGAGCCGGCAATCGCCATCGTCGGGATGATCATCCAGAACCGGCCGACAAACATCGCTACCGCACCGGTCAGATTGTAGAACAGCGTGTTTCCGCTCAGCCCGGCAAAGGCCGAGCCGTTGTTGCCGGTCTGCGAGGTGTAGGCGTAGAGCACTTCGGTGAAGCCATGCGGCCCCGGATTGTTCATCGCGGCTACCGCGGACGGCACCAGCATCGCCACAGCGGTCCAGCCGAGAAACATCAGGGGCAGGATCAGGATGGCGAGCATCGCCATTTTGACTTCCTTCGCTTCGATCTTCTTACCGACATATTCCGGCGTGCGGCCCACCATCAGTCCGGCGACGAAGATCGAGATGATGACGAACAGCAGCATGCCGTACATGCCGGAGCCGACGCCGCCGACGATGATCTCGCCGAGTTCGATATTGATGAGGGGAATCATGCCACCCAGCGCTGTGAAGGAATCATGCATCGCATTCACCGCGCCGCACGAGGCGTCGGTGGTGACCACAGCAAACAGTGCCGATGCGGCAATGCCGAAGCGGGTTTCCTTGCCCTCCATGTTGCCGCCGGTGAGGCCGAGCGCATTGAGGGCGTCGTTGCCGTGCGCTTCCGCGGCGTAGCAGGCAATGACGCCGGCGATGACAAGAACGCCCATGACGGCGAGCACCGCCCAGCCCTGACGCTGATCGCCGACCATGCGGCCGAACACGTTGGTCAGCGCCGCGCCGAGCGCGAAGATCGAGATCGATCTGCACGAAATTCGAGAACGCAGTCGGGTTCTCGAAGGGGTGCGCGGCATTGGCGTTGAAGAATCCGCCGCCATTGGTGCCGAGCATCTTGATCGCGATCTGCGAAGCGACCGGGCCGACAGCGATGGTCTGCTTGGCGCCTTCCAGCGTCGTCGCATCTATATACGGACCGAGCGTTTGTGGCATGCCCTGCCAGATCAGAAACAGCGCATAGGGAACGCAGATCGGCAGCAGGATGTAGAGCGTGCAGCGCGTGACATCGACCCAGAAATTACCCACGGTGCGAACCGAATGCCGCGCGAAACCGCGGATGAGGGCGACCGCGAGCACGATGCCGGTCGCCGCCGACAGATAATTCTGATGCGTGAGCCCCAGCATCTGCACGAGGTATGACATCGTGCTCTCGCCGCCGTAGTTCTGCCAGTTGGTGTTGGTGATGAAACTGACGGCCGTATTGAATGAGAGGTCAGGGGCGACCGCGGACTGTTCCGCCGGATTAAACGGCAGTCCGGCCTGTAACCGCATCAACACGTAAAGAATGAGAAGGCCGCCGGCGTGGAACAGCAGCATGCCGATCGTGTAGGTGATGGCGTGCTGTTCGCTGCGGTCGTTCACGCCGGAGGCCTTGTATATCACGGACTCCACCGGCCGCAGGATCGGCGAGAGCAACGTGCGCTCGCCGTTGAAGACTCTGGTCATATAGGCGCCGAGCGGCGGCGTAACGGCGATCACGACCGCGCCGAAAAGTAGAATCTGTACCCAGCCGATGAGGGTCATGGCCGCGATCCCTTCAGAACCGTTCAGGCTTGAGCAGTGCGTAGGTCAGATATAGAAGGAGCCCAGCCGTAACGAGGCCGGCGAGCGAATAGTCAAAGATCATGACGGCTCACCTCACAGCAGGTCGCAGGCATAAACATAGGCGACCGATAGCGCGAAGAAGACGACCCCGACCGCAAGCACGACAACATCCATCATGGGAATGCTCCGACCCCATAAATCCTATAGTCGCAAGCAGGCGCTCGTTAGCGCCGCGCGACTTTGATCGGCATCAAAAACATCCAGGGTTTTATGCCGTCCAGGGGCATAGCTGTCACTTTTCGCATAGGAATTCGAGGTGGAACGAGCCTGCCCGAATATAGGAATCCTATAAAGGCCGGCGACAGTTTCAGCGCTCACGGCATCCCTATATCGGCTTTATGACGATGGCATCCGTTCCGTCTCGAATTCATATGCCTGTCAGCGCACATTCGGCCGGCGAATCGACCAATAGGAGAGGTCATGAGCGTCGTTCCTGTCGACGAACCGCCGGGTGTCGCGGCAACGAAACGGGTGGGCTTCTGGCACCGGCTGGCGCAGACCCTCGACGAGCATTTCGCCGCTCGATCGAAACGGGCGGTGCCCGCGGCGACTTTGCGCCGCTCCAAACACGACATCGATCGATGCCGGCGGCTGATGCGCAAGAACGCACTGGCGTCGGTCAGCGCAAACTTCGCCACCATCTCTCTCCAGCACGCGGGCCGGGCTGACCCGCGATGATTCACGCATCGCCGGAAGATTTCGATGCCGCCCCACGTGCTCCCGCCAAGCTGCCGGGTCGCCCCGACGCCAGCGTTCTCAACGAGACGATCCCGTTATTCTTCGTCGGGTGCAATAAGAACGGGTTATGGGTTGCGCGCGAGGCCGGGGGGCAAACCGGCGGTATCTTCCTGTTTAGGGAATCCGCGCTGCGGTTTGCCTGGCAGCACAGCTTGCCGGGCGGATGCGCGACGATGTTCTTGTCCGAGAATTTCGAGCTTGACGTCGAGAATTGCGGCAATCCGCTCGTGGCTTTGCTTGACGCGGCGTTGGCCGTTGTCGCCCGGCTCATACCGGCTTATCCGCCTGAGATGCAGCTAGGACGTAAAAGTTTCAAAGACCGGCGATGATCGGGCGAGGCGAGGGGCCGCCCATCGTCGGCGCGCCGGCCGGTTCCATGACCGGCCAAAACCACGCTCGATTTGAGAGCTCTGTTGTCGCCGTTCCTAAAATTCTCGAGCGCGCTTGATTGCGGCTGTGGGGCGCGGTCCCGCGGTCGTTCTCGGCTGATAAGCCGGGCCGGTGGTGCAGCACCTGGCAAACGCATCAGTCATACCCGACCGCGCGACGAAACATCCCGGAAAAGCACCCGGTAAGCCGGACGAGGTGGCAATCGCCGGATTCCGGGCTTAAATTCTTTGCCGCGGTGTCCGCCGACCGGTCTGATCGAGGACGGCGAGACTTCGAAATTTTGACTGCATCATCGGTTTAGACGCTCAAATCCTTTTGAGGGTAGTGGTGGGAACCGGGAATGTTTGAGCGGCTCCCCATTTTATTTCGTTCGGCGATGTACGCGCTTCGCGGCGGCTTTCTCGTCCGGCCGCTGGCGATCGCGGTTGTCCTCGGCGCCGCGGGCGCGGGGCTCTCGTCGCTTGAAGAATCACTGCCCGCGATAAGCGCTTGGATTCCCAACACCCTCTTTCCTTCCCACGAGGACCCGACCGTCGCGCAGGTGATCCTTGGCAGCATCGCGACCTCGATTATGACGGTCGTGTCGATTGTGTTCGCGATCTTGCTCATGACGCTCACCCTTGCATCGACGCAATTCTCGCCGCGCATCCTCATCAGTTTCGTTCGCGACCGCACCACACAATGGACGCTCGGTGTCTTCCTTGGGACATTCTCCTACTGCATGGCGGCCTTGCCGGCTGCCCGCGCGCTGCCGCACATGTTCGTGCCTGTCGCGACGGTGTCGGGGGCGATGCTGCTGGCGCTGGTCTGCGTAGGCTGGCTGATTTATTTCATCAATCACATTTCCCGCTCGATCAGCGTCAACCACATCGTGGATCGAATTGCGCGCGAAACCGAGCTGGTCATCGACCAACTCATGCCCTATCCGCGAGGGCATTTCCCGTTGCCCGACCGGAGCGAGGTGTCTGCGGCGAAGGACGGGACACCCATTCTCAATCCGCAATCGGGCTACATCTGCTATATCGACATCAATCGACTTGTCGTGCTTGCGCGTGCCTACCGCATCAGCGTGCATCTCGAACGTCGCGTCGGTCAGTTTGTACCCGCCGGTATTCCGCTGGCGCGCGTGTCGAGGGCGGACCGCGTGCCGCCGGACCGCGCCCTCCATCTCATCGCCACGTTCGATATCGGTTCAACGCGCACCATGCAGCAGGACGTCGAGTTCGGCGTCATCCAGATCGTCGATATTGCGCTTCGCGCCATGTCGCCCGCGGTCAACGATCCGTCGACGGCGATTAGCTGCGTGGACCAGCTCAGTCGGATCATGATTTTCTGGATCGGCCGTATGCCGCCGCCATCCCATTATTACGCGCCCCCGCACGTGCTGCGGCTGGTCGTGCCGTGGATGAGCTTCGAGGGCCTGCTCGATACGGCTTTCGAGCAGATCAGGCACTATGCGGTTGCCGATTTGGCGGTCAGCTTGAGATTAATGCGAGCCTTCAACGATATCGCAAGCGCCGCTGGGCACGGCGACGTTCGAGTCAAACTTCTCGAACGTGCGCAGCGCGTGGCTTCCGGGTGTGCGGGCCATTTGCCAAAGGACGAGTTGGTGAAATTACAGCAGCGCCTCAAGACATTCGAGACCAGCGTCGCCGCCGAGATCTGAGATGTCGTTGAGAGATTTCTGCCAACGACGGCTGGGGGCGCGCTAATCCGGCTGCGGCGGGAAAAATATCTCGAAAAAACCCTCGTGCCGGTCAACGACCGGCTTGGCTTCGCCGGTGCCGACGTTGAGCGTCTTCTCTGGAGGCGGTGCCCTGCGATTCCACCAACCGCCCCCGAGCGCTGCGAACAAGGCAGCTGTGTCGGCGAGCCGGGCCGATCGCGCTTGCACGACTTGAATAACCGCTTGCAGATAGGTCGTCTGCGCCGTCAGCAGCAGCAGCACGTTGGCGTTGCCGCTCTGCATTTGCTGGCGCGCGAGATCGTAGCTGATCTTGGCAGCGCGTTCGAAGTCCCGCGCCGCCTTGAGCGCGTCGGCATCGTTTTGCAGTGCGCGCAGCGCGTCGGCCACGTTTTGCACGGCCCCGATGACGGTCCCGCGATAGCCCCACGCAACAGCGTTGTAAGTGTCCTTTGATTCTTGCAGCTGATGCAGCAGCGCGCCGCCGTCGAACACCGTTTGGGTGGCGTTGCCGGCCAGCTGCCAGAACAGGTTCTGCGGCGCCAGCAGACCGGCTAGCAGCGAATTCATGTAGCCGACATTGGCGCTGATCGTGAATGACGGAAGGAGGCTTGCGGTGGCGACGCCGATCTGTGCGCTGGCGGCATGAAGTTGCTCTTCCGCTGCGCGTATGTCCGGCCGCTGCTCGATGAGCTGAGATGGCAGGCTCAGCGGGAGATCGCTGGGCAGATGCAAATCGGCGAGCTTGAACAGCTCGCGAGGCCCGTCGCTTGGATAAGTGCCCGCGAGCGCGGCCAACAGATCGCGCTGTATCGCAAGTGCCTTGCGGAGCGGCGGCAGCGTTGCCCTAGCCTGCGCCAGCGCCGCTTCTTGCGCCGCTACGTCGCTCCGATTGGCATAGCCCGAAGCGAGCTGGCGTTGCAGGATTTCGAGCATTTTGGTGTTGGCGCCAATCAGCTCGTTGGTGGCCTCGATCTGGCCGCGCAGCGAGGCCTCGGTAATCGCCGCAACCGCCACGTTCGATGTCAGCGTCAGGTAGGCCGCTTCGACCTGGAAGCGCTGGTTGTCGGCCAGCGCCTTGAGCGTTTCGACCTCGCGGCGATTGAGGCCCCAGACGTCGAACGTGTACGTCACCCCTACCTGCGCGGTGTAGAGATTGAACGGATTGGCGGCGGAGTTGAGAACGGGAGTGATCGGACCGGCGGTCAGCTGTCGCGTTGGATTGAAGTTGGCGTCGACGAGCGGAAAGAACTTGCCCTCCTGCGCGTAGACCGCTTGCCGTGCCGCGCGCAGATTGGCCAATGCCGTTTGCAGCGAAGGATTGTTGTTTAGCGATTGCTGGATGAGCGCGTTGAGTGCCGCCGATCTAAAGAGCGTCCACCATTCCTGAGGAATGTCACGACCGACAACGAGCCGCTGCGATTGGCCAAGTGGGGTGTCCGCCGACGAGGTTCGCGCTGGCGGCGGCTCCTCTGGTGTAGCCTCCGTCGGGCGCTGCGGGATGAAGAAAATCCGGACCGAGCGCGCAACTTGCCAAAAGAAGAGCCGCCGTGAGAACGCCGGCTGCTGCATTCAACTTACTGACCGACGAACCAGACATATTTGACTTGGAAGTATTCGAACTCTGAAGCGATACGGGGCAGCGGTCTACACTTGACTGCCGCCACTATTATTGACGAACTGGCGCTGGCTTGCTGTGTCTACCCTGCCACAGTGTGGGCGATTTAGCGTGGATTTGCACTGGTATCTTTCACAGTAGTCATCGGCATTTCACACGACGTCAGAGATGGCGTGGGTCGATACTGTAGACGAGAAATAGCGAAATGGTATCGCCGTGATAAACTGCGATAAGTCGCGGCACGGGTGATTATTCGAACTGCCAAATCCGTTTATCACTCTCCAAGTTCTGTGATTAATGACAGTAGACGGCGAAGCGGGGTAATGGCCATTTCGCTGCAATCCTCACGTCTCGGGATGCGGTTTTATCCATGTTTCCGCGCATGACGACTGGCCGGGCGAGGGTTGCGATCATCGTCCTCATCGCCATCGTGGTCGTGAGCTATGGCGCGTGGCGGTTTAGCGAGGGTTCAAAGCCCGAGGCTGGCGCGGCGACCCACGCCGGCGCGAATTGAGCGATGCGGCGAAAGGGCCTTCGCAGGCCAAGGACAGCTGTCGATCTGTCGGATTCGCAGCTCGCCTCAGTGAAGGTCGAGGCGGTCGAAGACCACGACTTCCCGGTCGAGAAGGAGGCGGTCGGCAGCATCGATTTCGATCAGGAAATGTCGGTGCAAGTGTTCACGCCGTACCAGGGTCGGATCATCGGCCTTTACGGTTCGATCGGGGACGACGTGAAGAAAGGGCAAACGCTGTTCACTGTTGACAGCCCCGACTTATTGCAAGCCGAGTCGACGCTAATTGCCGCAGCCGGCGTTTTGGAGCTGACGACGCGCAATCTGACACGGCTTCGGGAGCTCTATAAGACGCTCGCCGTTTCACAGCGCGACGTTGACCAGGCCACATCCGATCAGCAGACCGCGGAAGGCAACTTACGCGCCGGGCGCGATGCGGTCCGCATCTTCGGCAAGACCGACGCTGAGATTGACCGCATGATTGCCGATCGCAGCGCCGACCCCACGCTCGTCGTGCCGAGTCCAATTAACGGGCGGATTACGGCCCGCAGCGCCGCGCCGGGGCTATTCGTACAGCCGGGCAACACGCCGGCTCCTTATATTGTTACCGATATCAACCTGATGTGGATGCTCGCTGACGTTACTGAGGCGGATAGCCCGGCATTTCGCCTTGGACAGGAGGTACAAGTCTCATTGAACGCGTTTCCGGGTCGCACGTTTGAAGGCAAAATCACTACGATCGGCGCGAGTGTCGATCCGAACACGCGCCGCGTCCTCGTTCGCTCCGAAATTAAGGACCCGCAGCATGAATTGCGCGCAGGGATGTTCGCGAATTTCGTCATCCGCGTCGGTGCACCGGTCCGCTCGCCCGGCATCCCGTCCGACGGCGTGGTGCGCGAAGGTGACGGCACCATGACCGTTTGGGTCACAGCCGACCGCCGGCGGTTCGCCAAGCGGACGGTCAAGATCGGCGGAATCTTTGGCGGCTATCGTCAGATTCTCGAAGGCGTGCAGGTCGGCGAACTGGTCGCCACCGAGGGCGCGTTGTTTCTGAGCAACGCACTCGCCACGGCGTCGGAGTGAGGTCGGGCCGGTGCGCTATATCGGAGTGAGAGACGACCCGTGCTGAAAGGCGTGCTGCAATTCGGACTGACCCGGCGTCCGATCATCTTGTTGTGCCTGCTGGTTTTCGTTGCCGGCGGATTGATCGCCTTCACCAAGCTGAACATCGAGGCTTATCCCAATCCGGCGCCGGTGATCCTGGAAATCACCGCACAAGCCAACGGTCTCTCCGCCGAGGAGATGGAGCGGTATTACACGATACCGATGGAAGTCGGGCTCGCCGCCACGCCCGGGGTCGACAACATCCGCTCGACGTCGTTCTACGGCCTCTCGTTCGTGCGCGTCACTTTCAATTACGGGGTCGACTATTACTTCGCGCTCACGCAGGCCGCGATCAGCCTGCAACAGAATGTCAATCTGCCGGGCAATGCGGTGCCTTCGATTCAGGGCTCGAGCCTGGTCGGCGAAATCTATCGCTATCAGGTGACCGGCCCGCCGCATTTCGGACTGACCAATCTGCGCACGGTCGAGGATTGGATCGTGCAGCGCCGTCTGCTGACCGTTCCCGGCGTCGTTCAGGTCAACACCTGGGGCGGCACGACCAAGGAGTTCGAGGTCGAGGTCGATCTGCACAAGCTCGACGCCTACAACGTCACGCTGCCCGCAAATTATCGGCGCCGTCGGCAACGCCAACGTCAATGTCGGCGGCCGCACCATCAGTTTCGGCCAGCAGTCGGTCAATATCCGCGGCATCGGGCTCCTGGACAGCGGTGGCAACGAGGATCTGACGCAGGGCTATCACGTCGAAGACATCGAGAACATCGTGCTGGCGCAAACGAACGGCGTGCCGGTGAAGGTCAAGGACGTCGCCAACGTCTATGTCGGTTACGTGCCGCGGCTGGGCAAAGCCGGCCGCGACAAAGAGGACGACGTGGTGGCGGCGATCGTCGTCATGAACCGCACGCTGCATACCAACGACGTGGTGCCGCGCATCAAGGCTGAAATCGACAAGATCAATGCCGACGGGTCGCTGCCACCCGGCGTCAAGCTTGTCCCGTTCTACGACCGCACCATCCTCGTTTCGGTCACGACCAGGACGGTACTGCACAACCTCGTCTTCGGCTGCATTCTGGTCTTTCTGATACAATGGATATTTCTGGGCAACCTGCGCAGCGCGATCATTGTCGGCGTCAATATTCCGTTCGCGTTGTTCTTCAGCATCATCATTCTCGTCCTGCGCGGCGAGGACGCGAATTTGCTGTCCGTCGGCGCAGTCGATTTCGGCATCATCGTCGATTCGGCGGTGATCCTGGTCGAGAACATCTTTCGGAATTTTCAGGCCAGCCGCGAGCATCGGCAGCGGGTGGTGCACGAACTTGCGGAAGGGCGTTATGGCGCCGATCCGACCCGCGGGCGGACTGGCGGCGCTTGGACCGACCGCTTGCGCATTATCTTCGCGAGCGCCTTGCAAGTGGACAAAGCGGTCTTCTTTTCCACGGCGGTCACGGTGGCGGCGTTCGTTCCGTTGTTCACGATGCAGGGGGTCGAGGGTCAGATCTTCAATCCGATGGCGCGGACCTACGGTTACGCGCTGTTCGGCGCGCTGCTGGCGACTTTTACCATCACGCCAGTGCTCGCTTCCTATCTGCTTCCCGAACATATCGAGGAAACGGAAACGATTGTCGTTCGCGCACTGCGCAGGGTCTATTCACCGGTCCTGCGCTGGTCGTTGGCGAACCGCGAAATCATGGTCCTGGCTCGCCGTCGGCTTGTCTGGCCGTGTTCGGCTTTCTGATGACGCGGCTGGGCACGGAGTTTCTTCCGGCCCTGGAGGAAGGCAATCTCTGGATTCGCGCGACGATGCCGCCGACCATCTCGCTCGAAGCCGGCATGCCGCTGGTCAACAAGATGCGCGATATTCTGCTGCGCCATCCGGAGGTCATCACCGTCGTTTCGCAGCACGGCCGGCCGGACAACGGCAGCGACGCCTCCGGCTTCAACAACGCCGAGTTCTTCGTGCCGCTCAAGCCGTTCGACGAGTGGGCGCCCGGAATGACCAAGGAAAAACTCGTCAACGAGCTGCAAACGGAGTTTGCCAACGAGTTCGCCGGGATCGACGTTCAATTTCTCGCAATACATTCAGGACAATGTCGAGGAAGGCCTGTCGGGCGTCAAAGGCGCCAATTCGGTGAAGATCATCGGCCGCGACTTGACCAAGCTCGAGCAGATCTCCGATCAGGTCATGAAGGAGATGGCGAGGGTCGACGGCGTGACCGATCTCGGCGTGTTTCCGGTGCTTGGGCAGCCCAATCTGAACGTCAAGGTCAATCGCGAGAAAGCCGCCCGCTACGGGCTCAATTCCGGCGACGTCAACAATGTCGTGCAGGCGGCGCTGGGCGGCACCGCCGCGACGACGCTGCTCGAGGCCGATCGCCAGTTCGGCGTCACGGTGCGGCTCGCGCCGCAATACCGCGACGTCATCGACACGGTCCGCAAGATCAAGGTCGGCTACCAGACGCCGAGCGGAGCGAATGCCTACATTCCGCTGAGCGAGCTTGCGGATATCTCGCTCGATACCGGCGCTTCCTATATCTATCACGAGCGCAACGAGCGCTTCATCCCGATCAAGTTCAGCGTTCGCGGGCGCGATCTCGGCAGTACGGTCGCGGAGGCGCAGCAGCGGATTGCCCGCAACGTGAAACTGCCGACCGGCTACCGCATCGTCTGGGCCGGCGAGTTCGAGGAACTGCAGCAGGCCAAGGCGCGTCTGGAGATCATCGTCCCCATCAGTCTGTTGATGATCCTGGTGCTCCTGTATGGCCTGTTCAATTCATTGCGCGACAGTCTGCTGGCGCTCGCCGGCATCCCGTTCGCCGCCGGCGGCGGCATTGTAGCGCTTTACTTTTCCGGCCTGGATTTCAGCATTTCGGCGGCGGTCGGCTTCGTCTCACTGTTCGGCGTTTCGGTGATGAACGGCATTCTGGTCATGACCTACTACAACGAGATCAGGGCCGGCGGCATGGGCCCGATCGAGGCGATGTTCCATGCCGCCGAGCAGCGGATGCGGCCGATGCTGATGACGGCGCTGTCCGCCTGCATCGGCCTGTTGCCGGCGGCGGTTTCGACCGGCATCGGCAGTCAGGTGCAGCGGCCGCTGGCCACCGTCGTGGTCGGTGGCATGTTCATTGGGCCGATCATACTTCTTGTCGTGGTGCCGGCGTTGCAGACATTCTTCCTCGGTGGGAACCGCGGCGTGCCGCCGGCCATGCCCAATGCGGCGCCGCCGAACGAGTGAGTTTCATGCCGACGGTCAGCGACGTTAGAATGGGTCTTCGCGTCCTGGCGACGGTCGTTGCCGGAGTTCTGACGCTGCCGCCGGTCTGCGCCGAAGATGCCGGCTCTGCCGGCGTGCGCGACGATGCGGCGCGACAACATTCCAGCGAGGACGCTGCCGGTGGAAACGCGTCGAAATCCGATCGGCCCGCGCCGCGAGACGACAAAACCACGGTTCCAGAAGGTCAGCGATTACCGGAGCCAAACGCGACTGGTCGCGACGAACGGACTCCGCAAGACATCGATACCCGCAACGACGTGCTGCCACGCCGGCCCAGTCCCAAATCGCATGCCATTGGAGACGTCAACGCCAAGCCGGAATCGCCCGAGATGAAGAATCTCCACCGCCGCCTTTTCCCGCCGCAGACGACCTCCCATCCGGTGGTGCGCAATTCGATCGGCGTACCCATACCGCCGCGGGAAGGCGGCGAGCACCGCGATCGGGAACATTTCGACGCTTGGGGTGCGCCACACGGTCCGGCGTCGGAGACGCCGGGCATGCCGGGAAACTCAACCGGGCACTTCTCGAAAACCGAACAGCATTTTTACCGGCCGCTGCCAAATACGCTCCCGATCGTGAGGCCGATCGCTCCGAACCACGCCGCCATCAATGGGACCGGCGTGACGCGCCGCAGTTCCGGTCCGCCACAGGTTGGTGGACCGACGACGGCGACCAGCGGAATCAACGGGACGACGATCCGGTCGCCGCACTGATTCTCTCCAGTCATCAACGGCACGAGTATTTGCTGCGGTGCGTCGCCCGCGGCGATGCAGAAGGCGGATTCCTTGCCGATGCGTCCAATGCCGATCAATGAGGCCTGTTCGATCCTTGAGCAAATCCTGTGCAAATGCTTGGCCCGAAAGCATTTCAACGAAAAATGCCCAAAAGGCGCAGGGATCGTTATATATTTTTTTTATGTTTGATGCGCTGCACCTATACGAGTTCTATATTTTTGAAAGGAAAAGGCTTATACTTGAAAGCAAGCTCGAATTGAGCCCCCGCAAATCAAAGGTAATTGGAGGAACCAATGACCTGGATACCAATCGAATGGGCGCGGGCGCATATCGCGGAGCCGGCAAACCGATCGGCTTCGACAGTTCCGTTTGGCTTGAGACTGACCGGTTCGGTCCTGCGCTTGGTGTTTATCGCCTGCCTGTTGGCCATAACCGTCCTTGTCGCCCTTCCGCAAAACGAGACGATTTGGACGATCTATGACACGCCGGGGGATGTCGTACGACTGGCCCTCGGCTTTGCGGTCTGTATTTGGGTGGCGCTCCAGCTGTTTTGGGCGCCACAAGATGCAGACAGCTATCGGACCTGGGTCTACTTCGGACTGGCGGCAGTTCCGCTGGCGCTGATCTGCCTGTACGCCTGGTCTGGTAGGAATTGTTGGGCTATGCCGCATCGGCGACCTTGACCGTCGCGGGCCACGTGCCGAGCGATGCCGGAGAAGTGGCTTGCTGGTGATCGCGAACCGCCGTTCGGACGATCGATCTTATTTCAACATACTGAGCGATGTGGCGACTGAAAGCTTGGCGATGAACGCAACGCCGCACCAACTGGAGCCGGGAAGCGGAAACGGATTGATCGGGGTGGTCGCTACTCCCGTAGCGGTTTGATCGCTGGTGAGAGCGTTGCAATCGCCTCTGCTCAGGTTGCTCTGATAGTAACGCAGATCGAGCGTGAGCATTTTCCAGGTGAAGGCTAGGCCGGCGTCCCAATTCGCGTAGCTTGGGTAGGGAATGCCGCCGGGAAAAGCCGGTATCCCGTAGAAGGCGTCGGTCGTTCCGAACTGCCACCAGCCGATGTCGGCCGACACGTAGGCGCCGATACCTTTTGGCAGCCACGCCGCTGGAGCGGTCAACATGACGTTGCCGGTATAATAGATGCCGGTGGCGCCCGAGTTCAGCACCGACGGTGAGGCCCAGATGCTGCCGCCAAAATTAAAGTTGTCGTTCACCGTATAGGTGGCTTTGCCGTAACCCTCGTAGAAGCTTTCGTTCTGTTTGACGAGGTTGCCATTCGGCAACGGCGTGGCGGTAGCGAAGCCGCAAAATGCCGGCGTGTTGAAGCAGTGACCATCAGGATAATAGTAATCCCAAACGCCAAAATCCAAAGCGAGGTTGACGAAGGTAGGACGAATACCGGCGTAGAAGTCGATCTCGGCGGCTGCGTTATTCGGAAAGTCGATGCTCTCGTCGGAAACGCCGACATAGCCCTGCAACGTTGGCGTGAAATTGTAGCGCGGCTCGAAACCGGCCTGCGCCGACGGGTGATGAGCGGATTGCGTAATGCCGCGAAAGTTATAATCCGACATCAGCGCGCCGGTTATCGCAATATCCCAAGCCGACGGCGCGGCCGCGGGGGCTTTCACCGCCATATCGGCGGCGAAGGCCGCAAACGAAATTAAGCTTCCGGTGGTGACGAGACAAAAGGCCAGCCGCTGCATATTCCGTCCCGCGTTTGGGGGATGGGCGCTAGGGGCGCTACAGAAGCCCTTTTGTAACGGGTTTATCGCAGAAGGGAGGGCAAGACTTGAGCAAATGCTGATATCTTCAGCCTGACATTGCAATTTAATAGCATTGTGGCCCAACAGACACAGACGTGACGGATTGCGTAAGACTAGGTCTAACGCTTGCAATGCCTGTGCGGACTCGCCGATGCAAAGCACTCCGACAGCACTTAGCGACCGAGCGGTGCTGCGGGACGCGTTCAGGCCGACTGCCAATGTAATGATAAGAGCGCCATCACTTGCAGATGTAAATGGCGCGGCCTCCCGGCCCAACCCAAGAGCACGTGGGTTGCTGCGCGTGGCCGAGTGTTGCGGTGGGCGCATGCCGCTGTGACTTGACGACGTACCCGCCGGTTTCCGTGTCCGTCGCGACTGCCCGCTCAACAGTGACGGTCGAGGCGGTCAAAAAGATTGCACTGACATAAAAGCACGTTGTCGCGATCCGATGCATGGGGCGCGTTTCCGCGTCAAGTCTGCAGGTCGGATAGACGGCGCAAGCACGTCTGCAAATTTGCGACGGACGCCGAGTCGGCGGAAACAGATACAGATCCATCAGCCACGTGCGCTTCGGGACGAAACGTCGCCGAGCAGCCTTCTTTGCCTCGCGCTTCGCCGCTGGAAACTGCTTGCCCCAGTTGGCGTAAGTCGCGCGCCAGAACTTCCAGCGAGACAATCGTGGTCGCAATCAAAAGAAATGAATCGTTGGCGCGTTTCGCGCCTCGCGATCTGGAAGCCTTCTTGAAGAGCTGCGTCAGTTCTTCATGGCATTCGATGACATCGCGAGCGTCCGAGAGCCACAGCATGTCGGGCAGTCCGACGAAGCCATACATGGCGTGATAGCTCTCGATCAGCTTTCGGCACTTGGCGGCCAAGTCTTTCGGTATGAACTGAAATGCCCGTTGCCTGGAGACGTGACTGTCCGCCGGACGACGCATATTTGTTCCGCTGTCGCTGCTCGCGGTCTCGCCACTCAACGACATCTTGATGCTCGAATCGCTGCTGCGGACGAATTCGCCGAAATTCAATCTAAGCGTCGCCGCCATATACAAGCGAGAGCGATCCCCGGGCTTTTAGATATAGAAAAAATTACGCGTGCGCGCGGCACGGGGTGCTTGCGGGCAAAGGCAATGCGTGATGCGCGGATTACTGGTCGGCGGTGCTCCGCCGATTTTCGCGCTGATCAGGATGATAAAGCCCGCCGTTCGGTCGCGTCTTTCTTGGCAACTGTGACCGAAGTGTCACATTCGAGGCGATTTTCGCGCTTCCGACGCGACGGACGCCACGCGGCAAAGGCACTGAAATCGCGAGGATTCCTGCGTTTGCACCTTGGAGAGCGTTCGGCGAGGACCGCTGAGTGGTTCGCTTCCTTATTGAGCTGGGTCAAATTCAAGTGACGCAAATCAATGCAAAAATGCCATGGCCTGATCGTCATGGCTATTTTTTAGATATTAAAAATCGACTTGGGCAATATCGACTCTCTTCGGCTTACTGCGAAAAATCGCAGGTGATGGGGTTACGGCTGGAATGCACATTGCATGAATTTGGTGTGCTTTCGCCGCGTTGCGAACGAAGAAATGGGGACGGGGTCATGAAAAGATTGTTTTTGGTTGCCGGCATCTTGCTGCTGGCGGTCACCGCATCGGGCCGCGCGATGGCGGCGGATGTATACGGCGCGCCGAAGGATGGACTTCCGACGGCGTGGGTGGAAGGCCCGACATGCAATCCGTGGGTCGATTACAATTGCGCGCAGCCCCAAGGTGTCACCGAAGGCGCTCAGGGCGATGGAGCGGAGCGGAAACTGCGATCCTTACCTCGACTATAAATGTCTCGACGCGTATCTCGGCGACGACGTCGTGACGCGTTTCCTTCGCTACTACCAGCTCGAATGGGGCAAGGCAGTAGCGCCGTCCGATCCGAAGGCACCGCCGAGCCGCCGCTCCGACGCGGTCTGGCCGGCGACTCCGCAATCCACGCCGCCGATGCCGTTCACCGAATGGCCCTATGGCGGCACGGCAGACGATCGGCGTGACCAGGCCGAATTCGGTCGACAGTCCGCTGATGGTCGCGCTTGGCAACACGCAACTTGGGCACGCGATGAACGACGCCCACGTCCAGGTCTACGGCTGGGTCGCAGCTGGGCGGCAATATCAGCACCAACACGGTGCAAGCCGGGCGGCAATGCGCCGGCCGCATATGACTACACGCCCAACACCGTCCAGCTCGACCAGGCCGTGGTCTATATCGAGCGTCTGGCCGACACGGTGCAGAACGATCACTTCGATTGGGGCTTCCGCTTCTCGGCCTTGTACGGCGTCGATTATCGCTACACGACGGCGTACGGCCTGTTCAGCGAGCAGCTTGCTCAACCACAACAGCGTCAACGGCTACGACTTTCCGATGGCGTATGTCGGACCTCTATTTTCCTGTCATGCAGGGCTTGGACGTTCGCATCGGCCGCTTCATCTCGATTCCCGATATCGAGGCGCAGCTGGCGCCGAACAACTACACCTACGTGCACTCGCTGACCTACACGTTCGACAACTACACCAATACCGGCATCTGCAAGCGACGCTCGCCGTCACCAAGAATTGGATCGTCCAATTGGGCCTGACTGTCGGCAGCGACACGATGCCATGGCGGTGGGGCGCCATATCCCTAATCTGTACGTTCAATCTGGAAGCAACGCCGCCGGTTTCGGTCCAGGACAAGATCCGCTTTATCCCGGCACGACGATGCTGAGGGATCCCGGGCGCGACGCCGTCAGGCACGGTCGGCTTGCGCTGGACCAGCGATGATGGTAGGGACGACCTCTACGCCGTTATGGACGCGATGGAACAACGGCGTATGGGGCTACAACAACCTGCAATGGGTCGGCTTCACCTATTATCACAAGTTCAACGATTATTGGCACATCGCCTTTGAAATCCTGGAACATCCACGAGCGCAACGTACCGAACCTCAACAATCCTGCGGCCGTCGCTCTCATTGCCAATGGCGGCACGCCGTTCAGCCCGCAATTCATGCCGTTCAACGCCCCGAACGCGGCGCAGTGCGGCAATCGCCGCGGCGTTGACCTGCACCGCGGACGAGCAGACCTTCCTGCTCTACATCAACTATTCGCCGAACAAGTTGAACAACTTTTCCCTGCGCACCGAGTATTTCAACGATCCGCAGGGACAGCGCACCGGCGTCGCGACGCGACTATGCCGATATCGCGTTCAGCTGGCAGCACTGGTTCTCGCCGCAAATCGAGATCCGTCCCGAGATCGCCTACTATCGCTCCCTCGACGCCCCGGCCTTCAATGGCAACGTCAACGCGGGAATCGCTCCCAACAGGAGCTCCGCCGTCATTGCGCGCCAGCCGACGTGATCATTCACTTCTGAGCTGATGGGTT
Source organism: uncultured Alphaproteobacteria bacterium (assembly GCA_963831505.1). Classification (GTDB taxonomy): domain Bacteria; phylum Pseudomonadota; class Alphaproteobacteria; order Rhizobiales; family Xanthobacteraceae; genus Bradyrhizobium. The sequence continues at coordinate 413,402 of CAWHQY010000013.1, forward strand.
TCGGGTCCCCGTGCGACGCATCCTGCGAGTCGCATGGTGCGTCGCACCACCAGCAGCGCGACGTTGTCCGCAAAATAGGCAGGACCGGTGCGGGCCTGAACAATTTGTGGGCAGACCTGCGGCTACAGGGGGTAGTATATATAATTTTCATACTTTTTCTGGGGGGAATTCATCTCGACTTTCTATGGCCATGTGAGAGAACGTTACTGTGATAAATGCCAGCCGGGTGCGTGCAGAACTCCGAACTGAGCGCTTTCGGAAAGGCAAAAACCGTGTCAACGTTTCAACAACGGCGTCGACTGCGCGACCTGACTGTTAGCGTGCCAAAGGACGACGTCGAGCCGGTCATCCGGTCGACACAGAAGCCGTTGGACGAATTTCTTCGCCGCCAACGCCATTCCGATTGGGGCGACGCTGGCTCTGGTCTGGCTGGCGACAGTCATACTGGCTGTCGTCAACTACTTCGTCCCGCTCAATTTCGTCCCGTTGGTTTACATGTTGCCCGTGGTGCTCGCGGCCACGCAGTGGGGCATTGTACCGGGCTTGATCTAGCGGCCGTTCGCCGGCGCCGCGGCGGCAGATTTCTTCTTTCTATCCGCCGCTCTACACTCTCTGGGTTCGCGAATCCGCAGAACGTTGTCGATCTGGCTCCTGTATCCTGCTGGTGGCGCCGGTCACCAGCAATCTCGCGGCACGCCTCAAGAAGGAGACGGTCGTCGTCGGCCGGCGCGAAAAAGAGATCACGGAACTCCACGCCTTTTCGCAAAGCCTCGCCACCTGTCTTACCGGCCGCGATCTGATTTTCGCGGTTCAGGATTACCTGTCGAACACGCTGAGGTATCGCACCGTTCTCCTGGCAACGGCGCAGGATGACAGCGAGGCACGACGCGCACGCGACCGTGCCCGCGGCCGTGCGGCGCGAGGCCGTGAAGCTGATGGCGGCGAACGACCCTGATGCCTCGACGATCGTGGAGGAAGGGAACGGCAGCACGTGGCTGGCACGCGTGATTGCTCCGCAAATCCTCGGTTACGGCGCGATCGTGGTCGAATTGGGCGACGGCCCGAGCGGGGGCACCGCGGCGGTCGCGCAACGCGTGAAACAACTGCTTGAAGAGGCAACCGTGACCCTCAGGCATCTCAAAGTGAAGGAGGCTATCGAGCGAAGCAACGATCAACTATCGGACCGAGGTTCTACGCGACGCTCTCGTCGGCGGCATATCCCACGAATTGCGCACGCCGCTCGCCTCGATCCTCGGCAGTTGCAGCGTGCTCGAGGAGATGCCCGCGATCCGGAACGATCCCCGATCGCATGCGCTCGTCGAGGCGATTCACGACCAGGCGGGCGAGCTTGATAGTGAGATTCGCGACCTGCTTGATGCCACGCGCATCAGCGCCAAAGGCGTCCGCCCACGACTGATGTGGACCGACCCGACGGATATCGTGAGCGCCGCACTCAAGCAGAAGCAGCGCCGACTTGCCTCCCACCGGGTCACCCTGGATCTCGCGCGCGACGTTCCGCTGGTGCGCGTGGATGCCATTCTTGTCGAGCAGGCGCTCGGCCAGCTTCTGGAAAACGCGGCAAAATATTCCCCGATCGGCAGCGAAATCAAAATCAGCAGCCGTTGCGAGCGGGATCAGGTGGTCCTTTCGGTGAAGGATCAGGGAAGCGGGTTGACGGCCGGCGAGAAGGACAGCTGGGAAGACGGTCCTTCCGCGGCGGCCATTCGGCCGCCGCGTCGCCCGGGTCGGGTCTGGGCCTTTGGATCGCCAGCACCTTCATGGCGGCCAATGGCGGCAGCATTCATGCGGAAAGCGCGGGCCCGAACCTCGGCACGACGATCTCATTGCGGCTGCCGAAGACGGCAGACACGCCGGAAGCTGTGGACGCGCTCAATGACTAAGGTCCTGGTTATCGATGACGAAACGCAGATCAGGCGCTTTCTTCGCGCCGGTTTCGAGCTTCATGGATTTACCGTGCTCGAAGCGGAGAACGCCGCGGCCGGGCTGAAGGCCGCAACCATGAGCGCGCTCGACTTGATCATTCTCGATCTCAACTTGCCCGATCTCGAAGGTTCCGAGGTGCTCGAGCGTATCCGTTCCTGGTCGAACGTTCCGGTCATCGTTCTCTCGATCCATTCAGACGAACATGAGAAAGTGCGCCTGCTGAGGCTCGGTGCGGACGACTACGTGGTCAAGCCATTCGGCATCTCGGAGCTGATGGCGCGGAGCGATGCGGCGCTACGGCGGCATCTGCGTAGCACCAACCGTGACCCGGTGGTGAGAGCCGGCCCGCTTTCGATCGATTTGGTGTCGAGGATGGTGACCTTGCAGGGGAACCGCGTGCAGTTGACGCGCAAGGAATACACGCTTCTTCATGCGCTGGCCGCGCATGTCGGACTGGTCGTCACCCATCAGCAGTTGATAAGGGAAATCTGGGGTAGTCATGACGGCAACATTCAGTACCTTCGCATCCTGGTGCGCAAGCTGCGGCAAAAGATCGAAATCGATCCGATGCATCCGACGCTGATCGTCAGCGAATCCGGCGTCGGCTATCGGCTCGATCGGGCGAGGGAAGGGCAGCCGGGGAATTGCGACCGGGCATTTGCGCTTAGAGGACGATTCGAAAGTCCGGCTTATTGCGCGCTGACGGTCCGCGGTTAAGGCTCGATCAGCCGTCCGGTGGTGGCCTTGATGACCGCCTCGGTGCGGGTCGCGGCGCCGAGCTTGCCGCGCGCATTGTCGATGTGGAAATCGACGGTCCGCTTGGTCAAGCCGACGATCTGCGCGATCTCGACCGAAGTCTTGCCGCGCGCGACCCAGGTCAGCACCTCCACCTCGCGGTCGTTGAGATCCGACGGCTTCGGCCACAGCCCGGTGCGCGCGACGCCGGCGAGCCGCGCGGTGATGATGGTTGCCAGCACGTCGAAATCGATCGGCTTGGTCACGTAGTCGTCGGCGCCCAATTGCCGTCCCTTGAGCTCGTTGTCGCGGTCGGTCAGCGCGGTGAGAAAGACGAACGGCATTTTCGCGAACCGCGGCGCCAGCGCCGATCAGGCGTTCGAGGAGCTCGAAGCCCGACATCACCGGCATGCTGATGTCCGAAAGCACCAGATCGGGCATGGTCTTGAGAATGGCGGCGAGCCCTTCGCGGCCGTCATGCGCGACGCGTGACCTCATAGCCGCGGTCGATCAGCTCCTCGGCGATCAGCGCCGCGGTTTCGCGGTCGTCCTCGATGCAAAGTATCTTCTTTTGCGATTTCGGGCATGCAGGGTTACCGAACGTCGAAGCTAGCGGAAATGCGCGCCGAAATCAGCACGCCGGACCGTCGTGCCGGCGATTTTGCCGGCGCGGGTTTCCGGAGCGGCCGCCTTCGTATATAGATCGCCATAAGGCGACCTGGATCGGTCTTGGCTGGCCTACACCGACGGTCGATGTCCCATGCGGCAGCCGCATTCGATCCGGTTTCCATCTCACGGCGGTGTTCCTGCTTTTCTTTCTGCTGGTCGTCGTGCTCGGATTGTTCAGCATCTGGCGCCTGAGCAATTTCAACCGGCTATCGGCCGACGTTGCGCAGAGTGTGGCTGCCCACCACCCGCGTCACTCGGCGACCTCAACAACTTCACCTCCGATTTCCGCGCCATCGAAGGCAGCAATCTGCTTGTCGTCGGATGCCGTCCGAGACTAGCCGCGACCGAGAAGCAGATGGCGGAGCTCGACCGCTCCATCGCCGAGGCCGAGCGCGGCTTCGAGCGGATCAGGCACGATGCCGCCGAGGACGGATTTGTACGCCCGGTTCAAGCAGCGCTGGAACGACTACCGGGAAATCGTCAATCAGATCGTGGTGCTGTCGCGCGGCAACCGCAAGGCGGAGGCGCTGGCGATGTACGCGCGGCACGTCGCGTGCGGCTTACGATGCGGCGAGCGACACGCTCGGCCTCTTGACCGACCAGGCTGTCGCCAATGCCCAGGCCGCGAGCGATCGTCTCGGCGTCGCCTATCGGCAGGCGTTCTGGCTCATCCTCCTCGGCATGGTCGATCGCCGGCGGTCATGGTCGTCGCCGCGCTCGTTCACATCAGCCGCTCGATTTCCGCCCCGCTCCTTCATCTCGCCGACCGCATGCGCCGGCTCGCCGCCAACAACACCGACATCGACATCTCGGAGACCGAAAGGCGCGACGAGATCGGCGAGATGGCGCAGGCCACCGTGGTGTTTCGCAACAACGCCATCGAGCTGATGCGCAGCCAGCGCATGCTGGCCCGCCAGGCCGCGATGCTCGAAGAGCAATTGGCGCAGGAACAGCGGCTGGCGCTGGCGCAGCGCAATTTCGTGTCGATGGCTTCGCACGAGTTCCGTACGCCCTTGACCATCATCGACGGTCACGCCCGGCGCCTGGACAAGACTGCGAGGATCGACTTGCCGCGGCCGAGATCGGCGAACGCGCCGGAAAAATTCGCGCCGCGGTGCTGCGGCTCACGCATTTGATCGACAATATGCTCAATTCCGCGCGGCTGATCGACGGCGGCGCCGAGCTTTATTTCCATCCGGCCGAAATGGATCTGACCGCGCTGCTGCGCGAAGTCTGCCAGTTGCACCGTGAGATGGTGCCGGCGCGCGCAGATCGTCGAACGGTTCGATGCCACGCCCGCGCCGATGATCGGAGATGCCAAGTTACTGTTCCAGGTCTTCAGCAATCTGTTGTCGAACGCCGTCAAATACTCGCCGGGCGGCGGTGCGATCGAGGTCGAGGCCGAGCTTGCCGCCGACGAAGCCGTCGTCGCCGTCGCCGACCGCGGCCTCGGCATTCCATCCGGCGATCTCGGCCGGCTGTTCGAGCGCTATCACCGCGGCAGCAACGTTTCGGGAATCGTCGGAACCGGGGTCGGTCTCTATCTCGTCAAGATGGCGGTCGACTTGCATCAAGGCCGCATCGAGGTGAAGAGCAAGGAAGGCGAAGGCTCGCGCTTTATAATCCGCTTGCCGCGCAAGCGCGTATCGCCGCTCGCCGCGTGCCAGCCGGAACTTGAACCGCGCCGCTCGATGCCCCATCGATCACCATGTCATCGGAAAGCACTCCATGAAAATGAGAGCTCTTGTTGTTGCACTCGCCGCGTTCGCGTGCGTCGCTGCTGCCACTGACGGCTCGCGCGGCGCCGCTGGTCGTTTTGTCCGCGGGCGTCCCACTCGTCCAGGTGGATTGGCAGGGCCCGTCCTCCCTGCCGCCGCGGTTTCGCAATCATTGCGCCGCCGATGCCTTCAGCGGCCGTCCTTATTGTTCCGATCATTGCGGGTTTGATTACCAGTTCTACTTCTGCTCGCGTCAGTCGTTCGGCTGCTGCCGCGTCGGGTTCGGCTATTGCGACTGGACCGGCTTGCTGCGCTGCGCGCCTTAGATACGGCGGGTCGGCGCCATTACCGATCGTTCGAATGTGAGCGAACATCTTAAGCAACGGCTGACCAAGACGCGACAAAAACGGGCGAGAGCGGACCTTATTAGCCGGCCATTCGCCGGCGGATGATGGGATGCGGGCGAGGTGCCATTTCATGCGCTCCATCGCCATTTTTGCCGGCATTGCGCTCGCCGCCGGCGTGCTCGGCCCGCGATACGCCTCGCATATCGGCGCCGCCGTGGAGCCCGCGGCGCTGTCGCAGCATCCACCGACGCCGGTTGCCGCCGCCGGCTCCGGACCTCGGTCCGTCACCGTCTCCCGCGACTGGCGCGGTCAATTCGAAGTCGACGCCGTCGTCAATGGCCGCCGCGTGGGATTCATGGTTGATACCGGCGCGTCGGTCGTCGCGCTCACCGCCCGTGACGCGGCCCGGCTCGGAATTCATCCGCCGCAGAATGCCTTCGTCGCCGAGGTCAGAACCGCAAACGGTAATGTTCGCGCGGCTCCGACCCGCCTCGATTCCGTCCAGGTGGGCACGGTCGAAGTCCGGGACGTCGGGGCCCTGGTGCTGCCGGACGAGGCCTTGAGCGAAAACCTCCTCGGTTTGGCGTTTTTGTCGCGGTTGCGGCGCTTTGAATACAGCGACGGCAAGCTCGTGCTCGAGCAATAGGGCGCTCCGCCCGGGGCCGACCCGGTTTTCTCGCTGCCGGGCAATTCGCCGTTAACGATGCGACCGCGCGACTCCGCGTTCGGGGCAACGAAAAATCAATGCCTTTCATCTACTTGGCTAAGCAGCCGGAGCCTGCTCCGGGGTCCCAGTGGTCGCGAGCCGTGGCGAGAGATCACACGATCGGGTTTCGCAACGGCCAGAGTTCGAACGGGTACGCGCACAGCATGCTGCGAAATTTGGCGAAACTCTTCAGGCGCGGCGCGGGCGAAATCTCTCGCTTCGGCTCCGGACGGCAGGGCGCGACTGCCGTCGAGTTTGCGCTCATCGCGCCGGCCTTTTTGGCAGTGCTGATAGCCCTGTTTCAGACGGCGGTATTTTTGTTTGCACAGATGACTTTGCAAACCGCGGCCGCGCAGGTCGGCCGCTACTTCATGACCGGACAGGCACAGAACGGAGCGTGGACCGCGACGATGATTCAAAACAAAATCTGTCCGCAGATTCAGGCGCTGTTCACCTGCGCCAACGTGATCGTCGTCGCGCAAAGCTACGCTTCTTTTGCCGCCGCCAGTACGACGGCGCCACAATTGTACAGCGGAGGCCAGCCCGTCACCTCCTTCGCATTCGATCCGGGCAGCCCCGGCGAAGTCATGGTCATACAGCTTGTCTATCAATGGTCGGTCGTGAGTGGGCCGCTGGGCTACGTGATTTCAAATCTCCCAAACAATACCGCGGAGATGATGGGGGTCACTGCCATCCGAGTGGAGCCGTATTGATCATGCCCGGGTTGCGCAGCGTTTGTCGCCGTTTTATCGATTCGACGCGCGGCGTCGCCGCGATCGAATTCGCCGCGATACTGCCGCTGCTGTTGATCGGGCTGTTGGCAACTTTTGACGCCGGGAACGCGATCGCCGTTTACATGAAAGTGCGGTTCGCGACCTACACTCTGGCCGCCATAACCAATCAATATTCGTTAAAAACGCCAATCCAATCGACCGACATGACGGCGATTACCGGCGCCACCTCCGCGGTGCTCGCGCCGTATTCGAGTGCGCCGATCGTTGTCGTCGTTTCGCAGCTGTCGATAGCCGCCGCCGCCCAGAGTACGGCTACGGTTGATTGGAGCGCCACGCTCAATGGCACAGCCCTTGGGAAGGGAAATTCCGTGACCCTTCCGGCGGTCATCGCAACGTCGGCCAACACCTGCAGCACATTTCCATGTTATCTGATCTATGCCCAGGTGAGCTACAAATTCACGCCACTTTTCGGTTATTTTGCCCAGGGCGGAATCACGCTTTCGGACAGTGTATTCGCTACTCCGCGCAGTAGCATTTGCATACCGTACGTCCCCGTAACCGGCGCCACGTGCCCATAGGCCTTAATCGCGCCACTCAATGGGGATCAGGCGGACGGGCGCAATCGCGGCCGCCGCCCTCCCGAGAAGACCTATTGTGAGATGTGGGCCGTGCTGACGGCCTGGTTGAACATCGCAACCAGGGCGTTTTGGATGTCGGTCGGCGTGCTCGCCGTGTAGTAGAAGCTCGGCGAAGCGCACGACTGGAGCGCTGCGGGAATGTTCGGAATATTGGAATTGGCAGCGCCGTCTTCGTTGCCGGCAAAATTAGGGTTTGGATTCTGAATTGGTTGATAAGGAATGTAGAGCACGGCGATCGTTATGCCGCGGTTCTTGAGGGTGGTGCACAGCGACGGATTGATCGTGGTCGCCTGATTGCTCCCCGACCAGTTGCCGTTCCATTGCGTTTGGTTGTCCTGGGACCCATCGGTGACCAGAAACACATACGGCAGCGTATTGGTAGAACTGCCACCGGTTCCGACCGAGGTGATGAGGCTGTTCATCGACGGAAAGGCATTTTCAAAATGCGTGCCGCCGGAGCCGAGGTTGGAGTTGACGCCGGTGTCCAAGAGGTTCGCGAGTTGCGCCGCCGCATAATTGATCGTGCTTGAATTGGTGGGCGATCCGTTGATGTTCGTGGTCAGCGGAAAATAAGAATAGAGGTTGACGATAAACGGATAGAGGCCGACCCGAAATTGATTTGAGATACCGGTGGTCTGTTCGGTGCTGTAGGCCTGTTGCAGGAGGGCGTTTACAGCATAGCCGACCGCATCGGCGCGCAATTGGATGCAAGACGTCGTTCCCGGATTGGGGCAGCTTGTAACCGGCGTATTGGTCCAATTGATGTTGTTGCCGCCGGGGCTGCCGGACGGGGTGGAATTGGTTGTCCCGCTTGCAAAAGATGTCGGCGTCGTGCCCAAGCGCGAAATGATAAATCCCTGGCAATATCCACCCGGGTTGGGATTCGGGATGTAGCCCCCGTAACTATGGGCAACGGCGGGGATCGGTCCTTGTCCCGGATTTCCGTTTTGCGAGCAAGCGCCCTGTGCGGCGAAATGACAAGCGAACTGACAGCCGGCGGGATAGCCGTTGCTGCCTGCCAAGTTGTCGGGATTGACGGCCGTCAAGCGCGTCTGCTCCGCGGCCGTCGAAGGGAAACTCATGGAGCCGGAGACGTCGAGCATCAGGTAAAAATCGATGTATGCGGACAACGTGTAGCTCGCCGTGGACGTGTCCGCGATGGTGATGTTTGGATAACCCACGATTTTCATGAAATAGGTGGGAACCGTCGTCGAGAAGGCAACGGTTGCCGTCATTGTCATTCCGGTCTTTGTCACGCTGACCGTTGGAACCACGGTGGAATAGGCCGACGGCAAATTCGCCGTGAAAAAGTTGGTTGCATAAGCTGAGCCGCCGGTGACACTGCCGTCACTGGTCATGGCCTTGGCGGTTATTAGGACGGGGGAGTTATTCGAAACGGTCGCAAGGCTCGCCGCGTCGGCGGCCGCCTGCAGCTTGGTCCGGGTCATCGTCGCATTCGAATAATCGATGACGCAGCCCATGGCGCTGATCATCGGAAGGGCCGCAAGCGCGGTGATTACCGCGACATTTCCGCGTCTTTCCGATTTGAACCGGCCGACCAGTGCTCGGAGCCGTGCACGTTGAGCGCTAAATCGAATTTCCGGGACTATCCTGAACATGGCGGACTCGCTCTGATTGGCCGCTTGTATGCTGAAATTGCTAGGAAATTGTTACTTTGATCGTCGAGACTTGGCATCGGCGGGTCGCCGTTAAGGAGCGGCAGCCGGCTCTACGGCGAGGCGCGCGACGCACCAGGCCGCAGCGTTCCAAATTGAATCGATTGGCGCTCCAACTGTTTGGCGGCGCATGATCTTATCGGACCTTCCTTCGCCCGCCGAAAGCGGGCTTCGCGAAGGCGGAAAACCGGTTTCCACCCCCCTATCAAGTCCGGGGGCAGGCTTTTTCAGGATCATGCTCTAGGGGGAGGAAACGGTGGCGTCCTACGTGCTTGCGATCGATCAGGGTACGACCTCGACGCGGGCCGCCCTGTTCCGCGCT
>CAWHQY010000014.1:0-232532 GCA_963831505.1 uncultured Alphaproteobacteria bacterium
TAGAATAGGCTTAATTCAATAAAAAGTGTCCGAATGAAAACGTGTCAGCGTGTCGCGGCACTTTTTATTTGAAAATTATCATATTTGAAAGAAAAGATGGTTAAAATGATGATTCATACAAATGTCTTAACAAAAAAGTATGAAAGTGGATTTTTGATGTACGAAATAAAATCCGTGTTTTATGAATTTGTAATAAATATTATTTATATTGGAAGATTCGACATACTGATTGGGAGTTATGATGATGAAATTAATAAGGCATTTGTTTAGTGGCTTCATGATAAGTTTGGTGTCACTTATTGGTTTTAGTAGTATCGCAATATTAGGGAACGGACAGAAACTTATTCAATTTGATCAAGTATTGATTTCAACTATACAAGGTTTTGAGTCACCGACTTTAACCTTAGTCATGAAATTTTTTACTCAAATTGGGTCATTTCCATCTGTGTTAGTCATTACTCTATTTGTTTGCTTATTTCTCTATTTTGTCTTAAAGCATCGGATAGAGCTTATATTATTTATTTCTGTTGTGGCTGGAACGCCCATTATCAATCAGATTTTAAAACAATTTTTCCATCGAGCTCGTCCAGATTTACATCGATTGATTGAAATAGGAGGATACAGCTTTCCAAGTGGCCATGCAATGAATGCATTTGCAGTATACGGAATCATTACTTTCTTGTTATGGCGTCATATCCCTTCCCGTTTAGGACGTACGATTCTGATTTTGATTAGCAGTGGATTTATCTTTATGATTGGTACAAGTCGAATTTATCTAGGTGTTCACTATCCAAGTGATATTATTGGAGGATATTTTGCAAGTGGCTTTTGGCTTTCGAGTGCGATTTGGTTTTTCCAAAAGATATAAAGAGAAACGGTCTGAAAGAAAGGCTTTATCGCGGATTGTAACGATATACAGGAATGTTCATTCGATTTTGAAGATGATACTGTTACAAAAGAATCGAATAACTTAAATATGAACAAGCATAAAAGAATATAGGTAAGGGTGCCTTCATATGTGACACCCTTTTTATTGGAGAGCGGTCTTGTATGAAAAAAATATTGATTATTGAAGATGAAAAGGATTTATCACAATTTATCCAATTAGAATTAGAGTATGAGGGCTATGAAGTACGAACTGCTTTTAATGGAAGAGATGGTTTAGAACAGGCGTTACATGAAGATGTTGACCTTATTTTATTGGACTTAATGCTGCCCAATTTAAATGGAATCGAAGTGTGTAGAAGAATTCGTTTGGTTAATAGTACTCCCATTATCATGATAACGGCTAGAGATAGCATTTTAGATAAAATATCTGGACTGGATAGCGGGGCAGATGATTATATTACAAAACCATTTCAGATAGAAGAATTATTAGCAAGGATGAGGTCCCTTTTTAGAAGATCAGAAGTCCCGATGAATCACAATACAATCATCTATCAAGATTTAGAGGTTAACATGGAATCGAGAACGGTAAAACGCGGAAATGATGAAATTGAACTAACTAAAAAGGAGTTCGATTTATTGTATCTTTTACTGAAAAACAAAAATAGAGTGTTAACACGGGAAATCCTATTAGAAAAAATATGGGGATTTGATAATACGATCGAAACCAATATTGTAGATGTTTATATTAGTTATTTACGTGCGAAAGTAGATCGAAAAGAAGAGGAATCCTATATTCAAACGGTCAGGGGTACAGGATATGTCATACGAGATTAGGGGTTAAGGTGCATGAATAAAAAAATGAAGAGGATCTCGATTAAATGGAGAATGACTATTTATTCAACTATTTCCATTTTTATTATTTTTATGTTGTGTAACGTTATGCAACTTATTCTCATCCATGCTCTTACCACTAATCAGGAAGAAGATCAATTAAATAAACGTTCGAAAGAGATTAGTACGTTAATCGAAGAGCAATACAAACTCAGTGGTATAAAAACTGTCCTTTCTGAAGATTTCTTTGAAAATATTATAGGACAGAATGAAATGATACGGATTTTGGATCAACAAGGACAGGAACTTTTTAATATTTCAGAGGACTTTCCTGATCTTGAAAGTAGCAAATTGGAATTTGGCTTCCACCGAATAAAGGAAGACAATGAAGACTTTCTTATGTTAAAAAAGCCATTAATAGTTGAGTCCTTTAAGGGTTCACTTGAGATTGGACAGAGTGTTGAAACCTTTGAAGAATTTATGGAAAGCGTTTTTTGGGTCTTATTAGTAGGGACCATTCTGTCACTACATATTAAGTATTATAGGTGGACAGCTTTTGGCGAGAAAGTTATTAGCACCTCTTGCGATCATGACTAATACCATGAGAAAAATTGAAGACCAGCATTTCCAAGAGCGAATACCCGTTATAGAAACCAAAGATGAATTCTCACAACTAAGTTCTATCTTTAATTCAATGATGGATCGAATTGAGGCTTCAATGGAACAACAGAGACGATTTGTGGAAGATGCATCTCATGAGCTCAGAACACCATTAGCAGTTATTCATGGTCACCTTTCTTTATTGCAAAGATGGGGTAAAAATGATGAAAAAGTATTAGAGAATTCCCTGCAAACAAGCATTAAGGAAACCAATCGATTGATTAAATTAACGAATCGATTATTAATGCTCACTCGTATGGACAAACAAGAAGACCAAGAAAGTATCATCGCTTGTGATGCTACAGAAATTATGAATGAAGTTATTCACGACTACGAACTCATATACGGGCAATTAAAAATAGCAAAAGAGGATATAACGAAAGCTAATCGGTTACTTGCGATTCCACAAGAACAGTTGAAGCAAGTTCTAATCATCGTACTTGATAATGCCATAAAGTACAGTGGAGAGCAGAAAGAAATCGCCATAAGATCCAGTAATCATGAAAATAAATACAAGATAGAAATCGAAGACAATGGATATGGTATCAGCCAAGAGGATCTACCCTTTATTTTTGATCGTTTTTATAGAGCAGATAAGGCTCGCAGTAGGGAAAAAGGTGGAACGGGTCTTGGGCTTTCTATAGCAAAGGATATCCTAAATAAAAATAAGGGAAATATTTCAGCGGCGAGTAAGCTTGGGGTGGGTACAACCATTACGATCGAAATACCGTACACTGATTAAAGGTGGTGTTTAAGATGTGGTTTAGTTGCCCCCTTATTTATTAATCGTCTTACAAACCACACTTGTATGAATAGTATCCCATATAAGAATGGATAGGATATAGCTGAATACCACCATTTCCATCCACTGTGAAAGTGTTCATATCCTACAAGATAGAAGGTATACTCAAATGCGGTTGAGAATACAGACCAGGCAAGGACATAAGCAACTTTGGATGGTCATGGTTCGTTCATAAGGATACCAATTAATCAAAAGAACTGTAGCTGCTGGATAAATACCTAAGATAATTGAAGTGTAGTTTGCCAGTCAATTACCTGTGGTTCAAAGAATCCATACCAGTCCCATTTGTCTGTCCATCTGTCTGTAAATTCTGATGTGAATAGACCCCAAAAGATAGAAGCATAATAGACAATAGGTTAGAGTTTCTTTTTGGTTAATATAGCTATACTATTAAAGGTCAATACAGAAACATAAAGTATACCACATAGCTACCTCATTTGTTAATCGATGAGTATAGGTTATGTAAGTGGTATCTTTTTTAATCAAATTGAAGGGTTTTTTTATTACTCGCCAATGCATTCATCTGCTTTGCCCAATCACTCTACTTTCATTTTTGAAATTCTCGGTAAAACGAAAAAACGACTGTAAGATTTGTGTAAAAAAATTGACTATTTTTTGACTTAGGGTGAAAATGTTTCTCATGGTAAACATTTGGAACCTATTTCATGTTGGTTCAATTATTTAGGCTCTTTTCTCAAACTTTGTTGCTTTTAGAGGGAGAAAAAGCTAATTGTCATTGTTTTTATGTTGAAACAGCTTACTATTTTTGAGAAAAGAGCTGCAAACTTAATACGAATGCGCAAAATAGCTATTACTACGTTAAAATCGGCTTTTGGATTTTAACAACAAACTTTACGAAAACAGCCATTTTAAATAAAGGAGTCTTCCATCATGGTTGGTTTTTTTAAAATTTTAATCCGATCACACAAGCGTTCTTAGCTACTTTATTTACATGGGGGATGACGGCGTTAGGGGCAAGTCTCGTTTTGCTACAAAAACGGTCAATCAGCGACTATTGGATAGTATGTTAGGGTTTGCCGGTGGGTAACGATTGCAGCTAGTTACTGGTCTTTACTAGCTCCAGCCATCGAAATATCTGCTAACCATCCCATAGGAACTTGGTTTCCAGCGGGGATTGTATTTTTCACCTGGTTCCGGCGACGTGATGGTTGCAATCTCAGCAGCCACCCGCGCCGCGCCGTCTTCGTTGCGGTCGGCGACAAACACGTGCGCACCGCGCGAGGCTGCCAGTCGCGCCACTTCGCGCCCAATGCCGCTGGCTCCGCCCACCACCAGCGCAACGCGCCGGCTCAGCTCCTTCTCCGGCGGCTGGCGGCGAATCTTTGCCTCTTCCAGCGCCCAGTACTCGATGCGGAACGCCTCGAGTGGCCGGCAGCGCCACGTAGTTGTGAAGACCTTAAAGCTCGCCGGATCCATTCCCGGCGCGCATTGCGGAAGCGGTCCCATTCACTGCGCCCTCGCCCAGCACGCTCGCGCCCTCCATCACATGAATCGCGTTCGTGTAGAACTCGCCGGTGATGCGCGCCTCGGTCTTGTTCTTGCCGAAGCTGAACATGCCCAGGCCCGGAATCAGCACCACGGTCGGGCTGGCGTCGCGCATCGCCGGCGAATCGGGCGTGGCAAACGTCGCGATAGTACGCGCGGTATTGTTCGCGATACTCGCGCCAGCGACGTAGTCGATCTGGCGTCTTCAGCGCTTCAATGTCCTGCGCCGCGTCCCACGGCACAAACATCGGCCGAATCTTGGTGCGGATAAAGTGATCGGGACAACTGGTGCCGAGATAACGCCAGCTCCTTTGCGTGCAGCCGAGTTCACGAACTGCAGCACGTCGGCAGCGTCGCTGAAACTCGCAATAAAGCGCTGCTGCGCGCTGATGCGCCCGCGCAGGAACGGCGCGATTTGCAATGGCAAGTCCGTGCGGTCCGCGCGCGCCGGCACAGCCTCGCCGCCAAAGCGCGTGAGCCCTTTGGCCTTGCCGTGGCGCTCAATGAACTGGCCGATGCTGGTCGATCACGTTCAGCGTGTTCAGGTAGCACTCGCGCTGCGTCTGGCCCCAGGTAAACAGCCCGTGCCCGCCCAGCACGATGCCGTCGCAGCCGGGATTCTCCTGGACCGACCGCTTCATCATCATGCGCCAGTTCAAAGCCGGGGCGCTGCCACGGCAGCCACACCAGCTTGTGGCCGAATTCGCGGTTGAACTCGTCCATCTTCGACTTTGCCGTTGGCTGAGGCCGCCAGCGCGATCCCCCAGTCGGGGTGCAGGTGGTCGACGTGCGGAAAGGGAAGGAAGCCGTGCAGCGGCGTATCAATGGACGCTGCGACAGGATTGTTGCGGAAGGCGCACAGCGGATACATATCGCGACCATGTCGTCTTCGGCCTCGACGCCCTTGTAACTGCGCTCCAGCGCCAGCAGCTTTTCCAGGTAGAGCGTGGCAAAGCCCGTGCGCTTGATGCTGCCCAGGTCGCCGCCCGAGCCTTTCACCCACAGCACTTCCACCGGATTCGCCGGTCAGCGGATCCACTTCATCGACCTTCGAGCTGGTGTTGCCGCCGGCAAAGTTCGTGATGCGCAGGTCCGAACCCAGTAGGTTCGAGCGATAGCGCAGCAGTTCAGGCTCATCGAGAGTAGCCGCAACGCTGGGATCCCAGCGGTCCTCAAGAAAATGCAATGCAGGAGAAGCAGTTGTTGCCATTGTCATAAGGAGCACTCATAGGGGAATTAACCGAACTCACACTCCATGATACAGCCATCCGTGAGGCGTAAATCGTTTCATGCCGCGGATTCCGTGCGAGCTGAAGATCTAGCGTAGCTGCCGATCGCAGTCGAGCCGGCGTCGCCTCAGACTCAGCCTTTTCCGGCTTACTCGACTTCGCCCAGCGACTCGGGCGTCACCGCCGGTGGTGCACGTAGTTATAAGGAGGCACGGTGTACCCGCGCAGAATCGCAATGCCCAAGCTGAATCAGCCGCGGCCCGTAGGTCTCCGCCTCGTGCGAGATCGAGCCGACAATCGCGCTCGATCCCGTGCGCATCTCTTCCAGCACTTCGGGAATGCAATCCTGGCCCACGATGGCGAAGTTCTGCTTCCAGGCCCGCCTCGCGCACCGCGTCCAGAACGCCCAGCGCGCTCGAATCGTTGGCGGCGGCCACAAGGGTAAGCTCGCCCGGCTTGCTGTTCGCGCGAGATAACTCGCTCATCGCCTTGCGGCTCGCCTCGCGCATGCCTCTTCCTTCAATCTGCACGAAGCTGGTCAGGCGTCAACTCCTTGAAGCGTTCGCGGATTCCGTCAAAGGCGCCGGTGATGCGGTTCTGCACAAAGCTGCCCGCCTCGCTGAAGCCAACGCCCACAACCCTGTCGACCTTGCCCTTCCACTTCCGCTGCGCGTATTGCGCCAGAATCGACGCGGCCTCGTACCCGACCTCGAAGTTGTCCACGCCAAAGTACGTCGCGTTCGGATGCGGCACATCGATCGCCACCAGGGGAATGTCGGCCTTCTTGAAGATGTGCGCCACGCGCGGCGCTGCCGCCTCTTCCACCTGGAACTCCAGCACCAGGTCCACGCGCTTGGCGACAAACTCCTCGGCATTCCGCACGGCCACGTCGGGATCGTAGCGATTGTCGAGCATCGATCAGTTCCACGCCCGAAGCAGCGGCTGCTGCCGTCACGCTCTGCGCCACCGCTTCGCTGAACGGCATCTCCGCGCTCTGCACCGCAAACCCAAAGCGCAATCGCCGCGGCCGCGACACCAGCCGGTACTGACCGTTCTGGCGTCTGCGCCAGATAGCCGCGATGCACCAGTGTCTTCAGAATGCGGTAGACGCTGGTCTTCGAAATGTTGGTCTTCTGGTAAACGTCTTCGAGCGTCAGGGGAGCATGTCCTGCTCCAGCAGCTCGATCACGTCGAGCGCCTTCGAAAGAATCGGAATCAGGTACAGCCGTTTGATTTTCGCCTTGGCCAACTGTCCCTCTCCTTCAATAGCCCCTATTGAAACACACGGCCGCCAATCAGTACGCAATCGATCTCAGGACCAGTCATGCTCATACGCATAGCTGCTCACGGCCGAGCTGCGGTTTCCGCGCTCGCGCGCCGCGCGCTCCACGTAGCCGCTTGCGCGCAGCGCCTCCAACGGATCAGCAGGCAATCCGCGAGCCTCGCGCCACGCGCGCGTCAATGGGCGCACATCGGTCCAGAAAGCGCCGCGGTAGAGCTCTTCGGCAGCCACCAGGTCGCAGACTTGCTGCAATTCCGCCAGCTTTTCGCGATCGACCAGCGCGGCCTTCAGATAAAGTTCCTGCGCGGTCACCACCGTCTGCACCATCGCTTCGATCTTGCCCTTCAGGTTGTGGCTCTGGTCGATCATGTAGGCGATGTCGCGTGTGCAGCCCATCGTCGAGTCGGCGCGTGAATCTCGTGGAAGATGCGGAAGATCTGGTAAGGATCGATCGAGCCCAGCGTCAGATCGTCGTCGGCATAGCGCCGGTCGTTGAAGTGGAATCCGCCCAGCATGTCCGGTGTGCAGCAGCCACGCCACAATCTGCTCGATGTTCTGCGCGTTGTAGTGGTGGCCCGTATCCACCAGCACGCTGCGCCTGCGGCCCCGCCTGGCGCGCCAAGTGGCTCGACATGCCCCAGTCGGCAATGTCGGTGTGATAAAAAGCCGGCTCGAACGGCTTGTACTCCACCAGCAAACGCTGGTCGTGCGCGAGGTGGCTGTGCGCAATGCGCAACGCCTCCTCCAAGCCAGCCGATGCGCTTGCGCATGCTCTGCGTGCCGGGATAATTGGATCCATCGGCCATCCAGAGCGAGATGTCGCGCGAACCGAGCGCCTTGCGCGATCTCGATCGAGTCCAGCATGTGTTCCAGCGCCCGCTCGCGAATGGCGGCCGAGGGATTGCAAAGCGAACCGAACTTGTACTCCTGATCCTGAAAGAGGTTGGGATTGATCGATCCCGAGCGAACGCCGAAGCGCTTCTCCAGCTGCTTCACTTCCGGCACGTCCTTCAGGCCGTTGGGCAGATCCCACAAGCACATGCAGCGCCAGCGTCGGCGTTACGCCGGTCAGCCGGTTGACCTCGGCCGCGTCGGCAAACTTCTCTTCGATGGTCGATGCGGCCGCAGCCTGCACAAACTTGCCGAAGCGCGTGCCGGTGTTCGCAAAACCCCAGGACGGTACTTCGATGCGAAAACTGTCCAGCGCTTTGAAGGCAATCTCCTCAATATGCGGTTGCGGATCCTTCATCTTTTCCCCTTACACGAACCGGTCTGGTTTCGGACTTCTGCTGCCTACCCTTTGCTGATTCAGCCGAACTGGGAGAACCTGCATGTATTTAGACCCAGGAAGGTAATGGCTGAGGCCGAAAACTCGAATAATATACCATAGGAAATCTATTGTCTATTGCAACTCGGTCCCCGTCTCAGCCTTTGTGCAGCTCCGCTGAGGCGACTTCCCGCCTTGGAAGAGTTTTACGGTCCGGCCTCTGACTGTCATTCGGCCCAGCCACATCCATCCCTGCGTGCGGTGCTGAAACCGCCTGCTCCCAGCCTCTTCCGCAGGTGGTTCTTCAACCTTCCTCTTCCATCCCCGTCTAACACAGCGAGTTTTCCCGTTTTATTCTTTGCAGACAGGCTCTTACTTATCCTCATTCAGCGTAAAGTGTCGGCCGTGCACTGCGCTCCGGTTGCGGGATTGGTTCCTGAAAAGACAAACCGTGCATTCTCCGCAAATCGAGAGTCCTTTGACAGTGCCAACCGCAACGGCGCATTGTGCAGTTCGCGTGCCGCGTGTCCTACTATGGTGAGGTTCTCGGCCATCTCGATCGGTCTGCTTATCAGAACCGGCAAGTTGACGGTTTGCGGGCAGAACGTCTCAACTCATTTTCCCAGACGCGAAAACTCTTCACAAATTCGAGGGTCTTTCTAAAGAAAGGGTCCAGGATCTTCCCCGATGATCAATTCACGCTCGCTCCCCCTGTGCGTCTTGGCCAGTGTCTGTCTCTCGTCCGCCGCCTCCATGGCCCAGAATGCGGCCCCCTCTGTCCGCATCGTCAACACCATCGATGAAAGCAGCCGCGTCACGCTTTCCCATACCGTCAGCCCCTTTGCCAACGCCGCCAATGACCGCGGCGCAGCGCCTGACGGCATGCGGCTCGATCGCGTTCAGCTCGTTCTCCAGCGCAGCTCCGCTCAGGAAACGGCGCTCCACCAGCTCATCGCGCAGATGCACACGCCCGGCTCGCCCAACTACCATCGGTGGCTCACCCCAGACCAGTTCGGCGCTCAGTTCGGGGCGTCCGACCAGGACATCGCTACTGTCGAATCCTGGCTCGGCAGCCACGGCTTCACCGTTTCTAAAGTGAATCCCGGCAAGTTGTCCCTCGAGTTTTCAGGCAGCGTGGCGCAGATGCGCGAGGCTTTCCACACGCAGATTCACCAGTACGTGGTCGACGGCCAGCCCCACTATGCAAACGCGAACGATCCTCAGATTCCTGCGGCGCTCGCACCTGTCGTCGGCGGATTTGCGTCCCTTAACAACTTCCATCCCAAGAGCTATCTCGAAAAGCTTGGCAAAGCCTCCCTCAATCCTGCCTCGCACCAGGTCTCGCAGTGGACCTGGAGCAACGGCTCCACGGGCAACCTTTACGTCCTCGCCCCCAGCGATTTTGCCGTTCAGTACGATCTTCAGCCGCTCTATAACGCCAACGTCAACGGCACCGGCCAAACCATCGCCATCGTCAACGACTCCAATATCAACGTCGATCTCGTCAATCAGTTCCGCGCGCTCTTCAATCTTCCCGCCAACCCGCCCCAGGTCATCGTCGACGGGAACGATCCCGGCGTCGACGGCATCAACAATCCTGGCGGTCCCAACGGCGACTCCATTGAAGCCTATCTCGATGTCGAGTGGTCCGGCGCAGTCGCTCCCAACGCCACCATCGACCTGATCGTCGCCGCTGACACATCGCTCGAGAGCGGATTGATCCTGGCCATGGAGCACGCCGTCTACGGCGATGTCGCTCCCGTCATCAGCATCAGCTTTGGAGAGTGCGAAGCCAACCTCGGCCAGACCAACTCTTTCATCGAAGGCCTATGGGAGCAGGCCGCTGCCCAGGGCCAGACCGTCATGGTCTCAACCGGAGACAGCGGTTCGGCTGGATGCGACAACAACGCATATTACGCTGTCAGCGGTCAGGCGGTCAGCGGCTTCGCCTCCACACCCTACAACGTCGCAGTTGGCGGAACTGATTTCTACTACTCCGACTACGCCACCGGCGGCGCCAGCATCGCCAACGACTGGAATACTACCGCCAGCCAGTTGCCGGCCGAGTCTCTCAAGCAGTACATCCCCGAGCAGCCCTGGAATGACAGCCAGTTCGGCCTGAACATCGACAACGAGTTCAGCCTATACGGCGTGACCACTGTGGCCGCCGGCAGCGGCGGAGCCAGCACTGCCGCCCTCTGTTCATCCGGATTCAACTCCACCACCGGCGCTTGCACCGGCAAGGCCACCGGCTATCCCAAACCTTCATGGCAATCGGGCGCCGGCGTGCCCAGCGATTCCGTGCGCGACATTCCCGACGTTTCGCTCTTCGCCGCGAACGGAAACAACAAGAGTTTCTATCCCGTCTGCGCCACCGATGGCGATTGCCAAACAGCCGGTCTCGGCGTCAGCGGTGTCGTGCAGATCTCTGGCGTAGGCGGCACGTCCGCCTCTTCACCCGCCTTTGCCGGCATCATGGCTCTGGTCGACGAAAAATGGGGCCGCCAGGGCCAGGCCGACAACGTCCTCTACGCGCTCAAGTCGCAGTACCCCGCCGCCTTTCACGATGTGACTGTCGGATCCAACGCAGTGCCCTGCGAGTTTGCGCCGCAGCTTTCGCCCAGCTGCATTTCCGCCGGTGCGAACCCCGTCGTCTTTGAGACGGTCACCGAAGGAGAAATCGGTTCAGGCACGACCCCCGAATACAACGCCGCTGCCGGTTACAACCTCGCTACCGGCCTCGGCACCATCGATGCCAACAACCTGGTCAACGATTGGAATCAGATCAAGTTGGCTTCTACGGCGACAACCATGACGGTCACGCCTCCAAATGGCATCACGCTTGGCGCCATTCCTCATGGAACAGCATTGACCATCGCCGGCGCAGTCAGCGGATCAGCCACACCCACCGGCAACGTCGCGCTCATGACCGACAGTTCCGAGCCGGTGAATCAGGGCCGGACCATCTTCCCGCTCACCGGCGGTTCCTACTCCAGCAGCGCGGTCAACTACCTGCCCGGCGGCACGTATCGCATCTGGGGCCAATACGGCGGCGACTCCGGCAGCGCGATGAGCACCTCCGCGCCTCCTATCGAAATCACTGTCGACCCTGAAACGCCGGGCATGGCCCTCCACCTTTTCAACGCCGCGCTTGGCGAGTACTTCCCCTCCAGCTCCGCCTCCAACCCCGGCTCCCAGGTGGATTACGGAACCCAGCTCATGGTCAGCGCGCTGGTCGCTCCCGCGTCGCAAATCAACTTCGTTTCGAGTTGCGAGATTCTGGGCTCGAGTTGCGGCAGCGAAGGCACATTCACCACTCCCACCGGCACTGTCACCTTCACCGACAACGGATCCGCCATGAATACCGCGGCAATGAACGCCGAAGGCGACGCCGAATACAACGCGGCATTCGGCGTGGGCGCTCATTCGGTCAGCGCGGCCTACAACGGCGACCAGAGCTACAACAAAGTCACCGCCTCGTCGGCTATCCCCTTCACCGTCGTGAAAGACACCCCGGCCTTCTTTTACAACGCCTCCAATTTCAATTTTCTCGGCGAGCTCACCAGCGGCCAGCCCACCGTCTTCAACGTCATTGCCGAAAACGGCTCGCAGTACAGCACGTATTTCGGCTCCGGCGGAGCCGCGATTGCCCCCGTTCCCGTTCTGCCGCCCACGGGTACCGTCACGCTCTCCAGCCAGCCGACGGGCATCTCCGGAACGATAGCACTGAGCGCAGGCGTCGATCCGTCCGACGGAGCCCAGGCCGGCATCGGCACGGTCACTCTCTCTCCGACACTGGCCGCCGGCAACTATAACGTCACCTTCACCTACAGTGGCGATGGGAATTACACCGGTTGCTGCAGCCCCGCCGCCACCACCACCATCACCGTTGTCGCTGCGAGCGGACTTGCATCCACCACGACCGCCAGCATCGTGGGTGCCATCTCGCCGAACTCCACCATTACCGTCTCGGGCTCCGTCACCGGCCAAAGTGGACACTCCGCGCCCTCCGGTGGCGTCGTCATTTTCTCTTCCGGCACCGGCCTGGGCGAAGTTGCACTCACGCCGGGTGCCGGTATCGTCTCCACATTTTCAGTAGTGCTGAGCAGCCAGGACATTTTGCAAGGCTCTAATTTCATCACCCTCCAGTACTCGGGCGATAACACGTACGCAGGGTCGGAATATACCCTGAACGGCGGCAGCCCGATTGCGAATCCCCTGGCCGACTTCACGCTTGTCCCCGCCACCACCATTGTTCCCGTCAGCATCAGCGCCGGAGCCAACAGCGGTACCGACACCATCAACCTCGCCTCGGTCAACGGCTTCAACGGCAACATCAGCCTCACCTGTGCCGCCACGTCGCCCGTCACCTGCTCCATTTCCACTCCGGTCGCGCTCTCGAACCAGAGCAGCACAACCGCCACGCTCACCGTCAACGTCCCCGCCAGCACACCGAGCGGCAACTACAACGTGCTCGTCATCGGCAAAGACGCCAACACCGGCGAATTCGTCCACACGCTCGCCATCACCGCCAATGTCAGTGGAGGAAGTCCCGCCATCACGCTCACCAACAGTGGCGGCGTCACCGTCATTCAGGGCGCAACCACAGGCAACACTTCCACCATCACGGTCACTCCCTCCGGCGGTTTCACCGGAACCGTCAACCTCACCTGCTCTGTATCGTCGCCCGCCGGCGCAACCAACCCTGTTACCTGCGGCACTTCCAACTTCACACCGTCCGCCGTTCCAATCACAAGCACCAGCTTTGTAACCTCCACGCTGACCGTCAACACCACGGCGACCACTTCGGAAGGCACCTACGTCATCACGGTCGTGGGAACCGCAGGAAGCGTCACCTCAGCAACCGACGTCACAGTGAACGTTAATCTGCCACAGGACTTTATGCTGGGCAACCACGGCGCAATTTCTATCAATGCCGGAGCCGCGACAGGCAACACGACGACCATCTTTGTCGAGCCAACTAATGGATTCACCGGAACTGTGAACCTGACCTGCGCAATCGCGCCCTTGAACGGCGGGACCGCGCCGCCGACCTGCACGGTTGGCTCGCCTGCAGTCATAACATCGTCGCAGAATGTCAATGAAACCGTAACCGTGACATCCTCGACATCCACGACTCAGAGTCCCTACAACCTGACCGTAACCGGAACTGCGGGCTCTGACGTTCACACCACCGAGATCGGATTGGGAATTCTTCCTCCCGCAGCATCCACCTATAGCGTTTCGGCAGCCAGTCCGTCGAGTGCCATCTCGCCCGGCGGGTCTGCCACTTCTACTGTCACTGTGACGGGCAGCGGGGGATACGCCGGCAGCGTCACTCTCACTTGCGCAATAACCAGCGGCCCGTCGAATCAATCCGGCGACGCGCCTGGATGCTCCATTACCGCTGGCTCGCCGGTCGCGCTCTCTTCTGGAACCACAAGCGGTCAGGCTACAGCGAGCGTGACAACAACAGCGGCTACCGCGGATCTGATCTATCCCAAAGTTGGCAAGGGCAAAGGCTGGCTCGGCGCTGGTTCAGGCGCGGTTCTTGCCGTGCTCTTCTTCTTGTGGATCCCTGCGCGGCGTCGGAGCTGGCGCGCGATGCTCAGCATTCTGGTCGCAATGGCCGTAATGGGCGCGCTCTCCAGTTGCGGCGGCGGCAGCAGCGGCGGTAGTGGAGGCGGCGGCGGCACAGGCCCGTCGAATCCGGGAACTGCAGCCGGATCCTACACATTCACCGTGACGGCAACGGGCAATCCCGTGAGTATCCCCGGCTCCCCCGGTTACGACCTTCACTGTCTCAGTGAACTGATAGAAGCAGCAGGGGCCTCGTCTACAGTCCGCGCTTACACCGACCGGAGCCAAAGCACCGGCTGGCGAATGGGGAAGTTGCGGACGATCTCCGGCGTCTTGGGATCCGCCGGCAGCTTGCGCCACAGCGCGATGTACTTCGCCTCGTGGTACACCAGCCCCGCGAACAGCAGGCTCGGCTGCCGGTTCGGCAGGTCGTCAAAATACTCCACATCGTGCGGGTAAGGCCACTTGCTCTTGTCCTCGATGAACGGAAACATGAAGTCGACGGCCTTCTTGTAGATACTGCCGTCGGGGAGCGCGAAGTGCCATAAATCGTTCGTCGCGCCACTCGGCAAAGCGCCGGCTCCCGACGCGATCACGCAAACCATCGTCATCATGTCCAGGTTGAAGAGCGAGTAGTTGTACGGTTTGCTCCGCTTCAGCTCCAGCGGGAAACTTCCATCCGGCGCCATCTGATTGGGCAAGAGATGATCGCGGAATTGCGCCCGGCACATTTGCATAGCGTTTTCGTTGCCAATGTAGCGTGCAAACGCCGCTGCCTGCGCGGTCCAGCATGTTCCGTGGTTGTTCTTTGCAGCTTCTTCTTCCTGCCCATTGGGTGAGGCGCGCATCCACAGCAGATACTCAGTGAACCACTCGCGCACGCCGGCGAACTCGACAGGCGTCATGGCCTGCGCGGTCTCAAGATGCTGCGCCGCGCGCGTCACCTCCACCAGGTGCAGCGTGTCGATGATGCCGTAACTCCGGCCCGTTGAATGTCCCCAGACAGCCTGCGCGTAGTCGAGCGACGGATTCATCCGCGTCTCGGGCGTGAGAAACCAGGCTCGCAAATGCGCGGCCGCGCTCGTCGAGTAGCGTTTGTCCTGGGTAACGATCCATGCCGCCGTCAGCGCCGGCACAATCAGGCTTAGGCGGATGAGCGCTAGCCGATGGTCGTTAAAGTTTGTCGGGTCGGAGAAGCCGTCGCGTTCAATGTACGGGCCGCCGGGGTTCTTTGGATCAGGCCACCAGTAGTCCGCCTCGGAAAAGTAATCGTGCTTGCCTCCCTTGCTTCGCGGCGAAGACGACGCCGTAATCGTGATCGGGGGCGCCGTCAAATACTCGTTGGCCGCGCGCAGAATCCTGTCGCGATCGATGGCCTCGATTTCGCTCAGTGTGATCAGCGGCCCATCGGCGGGGACCGGAGGAGCAACTGCTGCGAAGGTTCTTGTGCGGCTTGCGGCAACGGCTGCGGCGGCAGATAGGCAAAACGTCCGGCGATCCATCTCCTCCACTTTCTCGAAAGCGCCCCTCACTTGTCCAGCACCGTCGCACGCAAGTACCGTTCGCAAATCCGCGAGGACGGTATACTCTCGAAAATATAGAGAGGTCTATCGCAATGTTTACCGAAGCCCGCATCCCGGACTTCGTTCCACCGTCATTCGCCGATCCGGACACCGGGCGCATCGTTCTTCTCGCCGACGATCTTACCGGCGCCTGCGACGGAGCTGCGGCGTTCCTCAGGACCGGCCGCTCGGTTCGCGTCTGGTTCGGAACAGGCGTTGAGTTTTCAACTCCGGAGTCCGTGCAGGCATTCAGCACGAATTCGCGCGAACTTTCGGCGCGCCGCGCTGCGCGGGTTGTCTCCCTCGCCTGTACAGCTCTCGCCAGCGATCCCAATTCGCTTTTCTTCAAGAAGGTCGACTCCGCCGCGCGCGGCCCTATTGCCGCCGAGATCCTCGCCGCGCATCACGTTCTCGGAACGCGCGCCGTCGTTTTCGCTCCCGCTTTTCCCGCTGTTGGCCGTACCGTTCGTGACGGAATCCTGGAAGTTGAAGACGCCGCGGGACAAAACACGCAGGTTCGCCTTGAGCGCCTCTTCCCGCTTACCACCCGAGGCCGCATCTTTCACGTCTCGCACGCTCGCGAGCTGTTGCCTGCGCTCGATGCAGGCAAAACCCTGTTGATCTGCGACAGTGCGACCCAAGCCGATCTAGACGCTCTGGCCCGCGCCGCAAAGGATCTGCCCGGCCTGCTCTACGCGGGCTCGGCCGGCCTGGCACAGGCGCTCGCCGCTCTCGTTCCCGCGCGCCCGATGGCCCCGTTCGTACCGGTCGCAGCGCGCACCTTGCTCATCGCGGGAACATCGCATCCCGTCACCAAACTTCAACTCGAGGAGCTGGGCTCCGCGAATCAATACGGCGTGCGCGTCCTCCGTCTTGGTTTGTCATTCGGCGCCAGCGCTCGCATTCGCTCGGCATTTCGCGACTACGCCCCGCAGGCCCTCATTCTTACCGGCGGCGAAACGGCACAGCTTGCAGTTCGCGCTCTTGACGCCCACTCCTTTATTCTCCAGGGTGAATTTGCGCCCGGCATTCCATGGGGCACCGTGCAAGGCGGCGATGCACATGGATGCACCGTCGTCACCAAGTCTGGCGGCTTTGGCACGCCCGACAGCTTTCAATGAGATTCTCGTCGCGCTGCGAGGCCGCACTTGACCCGACTTCCACGCATCGCCATCAGCATCTGGAGACCCGGCCGGCGTCGGCGCCGAAATTGCCCTCAAAGCTCTGCGGGATCGAAGCGTCTCCTCGCTGGCGGAGTGGCTGCTCATCGCCGATTCGGCCGCTCTCAGCGCCGCTCAGCGCGTCACGCGGAATTGACCCGCGCACTTTGCCCTGCACGCTGATCGAAACCGGCACGCTCGCCTCTGGCCATGTCGTCGAATTCGGCCAGCTTCGCGCCGAGTACGGTCTCGCTGCCGTCGCGTACGTCCGGCGCGCAGTCGAGCTGTGCATGAGCGGCGAGGCCGACGCCATGGTTACGGCGCCCCTCAATAAGGAAGCGGTCACTCTATCCGGCCAGCGCCTTCTCCGGACACACGGAGTACATCGCCGAGCTGACCGGCGCGCCCGAGCCGCGCATGTTGCTCTATTCCGAGAAGCTGGCGACGGTCCACGTCAGCACGCATATCTCTCTTGAACAAGCGTGCAATCTCGATCGCGAGCGCATCGTGCGCACCATCCAGCTGGGCAACGATGCGTTGCTGTTGGCTCCGCCGCGCCGCGCCGCGCATCGCTGTCTGCGGGCTCAACCCTCATGCCGGCGAGCATGGGCTCTTCGGCCGTCAGGATGCCGAGACCATCGCTCCCGCCATCGCTGAAGCCCGCGCGCTCGGTATCGATTGCTCCGGTCCGCACTCGCCCGACACCATCTTCGTTCGCGCTTTGCGCGGCGAGTTCGATCTCATCGTCGCCATGTACCACGATCAGGGTCACATTCCCATGAAGCTGATCGATTTCGAAGGCGGCGTCAACGTCTCGCTTGGGCTTCCTATCATCCGCACTTCCGTCGATCACGGCACAGCCTTCGACATTGCCGGCCGCAATCAGGCCGACCCTCAAAATATGAAGGCTGCAATGCGTCTTGCTGTGCGAATGGCCGAGGGAAAGTTTGCTCTCGCAGGCGAATCAGTCGAAACGCCTGCATCCTAGAGCCGCTAACAGGTCCTAGAACCGGTAGACCAGGCCGAATGTCCCGCGCGCGTTCCATGTCCGGCTCGTCGAATTAGCCAGCACCGGATTGTTGTTGGGCAGCGAGAACGATGCGGCGACGCGATCTCCGGTGAGCTGCACCGCGAATCTGCGGTTCAGATTGTAGGCCAGCCCTCCGCCAAATCCTCCCGCGAAGGAAATGTTAGGCGTGATGCTTTCGCCCCCGGTATGCTCTCCGCCTATTTCGCCGAAGATCAGTCCGCTCAGGTTCTCGTAGAGCGTCGCATGCAGCGCTGGCCCAACCAGAAACGTGTAAATCGTCGGGTTGCCCTTATTGCGGAATGTCGGTGTGGCCGGTTCCCAGGCTGTAGTAATCTCCCGATCCCATCAGCTGAAAGTATTTTCCAAAATCGCGAGAAACGGAGACCTTTCCGCCTACCATTCCGCTGTACGAAACGGGTACTTGTCTGATGCGCGAATAAGCTCCGCCGACAAACACCTCGTACTTCGGTCCGGCCTGCGCCGGGGCTGATTCCATGTCAGGGTTCACCTGGCCGATGGCACTTACAGGCGTAAGCACAGCCGGAAGCGCGGCCAAAAGCAAGAACAGTAGCGTCCTCTTCAACTTGAAACTCTCCTCAATCGGCACCGTGCGCAAACAAACCCTTCCGCATCCGGACTTCGGCTCCGGGGCGTGCATCGTGGCTGGTTTCCGGTACCCCTCTAGACTATCCTCTCCCCCCACCTTTTACGAAGCCCTACGGCGACGGAAGTGCTTCCATATTGGACTGAGATTCAGGCGAAAGGGCGCGCCCACACCGGCGCAGAGATCGTCACTTATCCAGGTACCAGGGGATATTGATCACCACAATCCGCCGGTTGCCGCGCATCAGCAGGATCACCTTCAGCAAATCCGACCGCCGGTTGTGAAGCACCCCTTCCCACCAGTGACGCACCACCAGTTCGGGCACTAGAACACACACCTTGCAGTTCTCTCGCTCGCGCTCCACATTCAGCACATACTCCACGATCGGGTAAAGAATGTAGCGAAAAGGCGATTTGAGCTTCACCAGCTTGGGAATGCAGCGGCCCGCGGCTTTGAGCGGCGCCACAACGTCCTTCTCCCACGTGTCGCAGAAAGAATCGGGGACGTCGCCGGTTTCAACGTGCACGCAGTGAATATCGCAGGACATGGAGAGCGCGAACGAGTTGCGCTACCTGGTCAGCGTGCTCCCCCACCAACGCGGCGACAGTCTCCTCCCTAACTATCCGCCATCGGTTTTCCGGATGCACGCCCAGCGAAGAAATCACTTATGCACGACGAATCGCAAACTTGTGCAAGTTGTGTCCTAATCTCACGGCACTTTCACTTCATCTTAGTAATTTTGCATCGAGTTATTTCGTCATGGGTCCACACAGTGCATATCTTCAAGTCACCCGAAGGCGCCTCCAGAGCCTTCTTCTGTGCCATATGCATGGGCAACGATTCAGAAGAAGTAGGCCGAAATACTCATGTCATCGACAATCTTCTAGCCAACCTCGAGAGTCTTCGATCTCTTGAGTGGTGCTTACCCTGTCGGCCTTCCGGTTTGTTATCTGACGATTGGAAATTATCGAACCTGCGAGAAGGGTTGGAAGTGATAAATCGCGCATGTCCGAGTCTTGAACATCTGGGGTTGCTTAACTTCTACGACCAAGAAATCTCTTCAGCTATTATCGTCAATCAGATATCGAGTACCGGCGGAGACTTTGTGTGGGGAAAGGATAACGTCTTCACGGGGCTGTTTCCGCACCTGCGAAATGTCACTTTTTATATTGCTGAGGAACGCAATCAACATAAAATTGTTTCGGCAGCGGCCTTAGGTTGGACACTTTATATCGACCGAGGGATAAGATCACGAATTTCGCCATGGTGTCAAGAAACCACATCTCAAAATCTGATAATCGAAGATATCAACTACATTATGCGACTCTATGCATTGGCTCACACCGGTAATGACCTGGAAGAGTTCATTTCTTTCTGGGGTCAATGCATACTCTCGGATGTCACGTTCGAGGTATGCATTGCGCGTGACAATGTATCTCAACTCGAGCTTCTAAACCTTCTTACCGGCCACGCAAAGTCAATCAATCTCGGCTTAAAATTAAGGGGTCTCCCTTTCAATCTGCCCAATAGCATTCGCCTTCCTTCGCAAACGAAATACCTCGGTGTTCGTACGAGTTGGTGTCCAATGTCAAGTATTTCAACTCTCATTTCACCGTTAGACCTGCGCAGTCTCAAAGTCGAATTCGATTGGGTGCTTTACGATGAAACGGATGAAATGGTTACAATGGCCCTGTCTCGAGATCATCCCACTCAACAATTTAAGACTGAATGGGCTTCAGAGTCGATTATGGCATGTAATGTCGCTATATGGGGAGATATGATCGGTAGTGGTTATGGCGAGAATTTATTTGAGCCAGTCGTGGGACGAGCCATCACTCGAACGACTTGGGAAAGTCGAACACATCTCGAATTCGCCACCAAAGCGCTTTTCGAGGACGATCCGAATCTTCGACGAGTTGAGATCATAGCATCACATTCGTTGTTCAATAAGGAATTCAACTCGCCTCAATTATTTAAGATATAAATAAGCACATTTAAATAACTATAAACAATTACACGCCCACCCGATAAACCTTCTGTCGCTGATTTCTCACTTGCAGAACTTCCTTCCTTTCTAATACCCAAATTGCCCTTTCCAAAGAGCGTTCCGAGTAACCCCGTCTTGAGACAAAATGATCTACTAATCCACGATAATTCGCACTGAACCCAACTGGAATTCGTTTCTTGATTTCCTCTTCAATTTTTCCAACTGACATCATTCAAGTCCTTTCGAACCCCGCCTGCACCGTTATTCACTGCGTCCATTGTACTCGCACTGAACAACCGCACGGCTTCATTAACATGATCCCTGGTAACGGTTGTCGACAGCGTCATTTTAGCAAGAGATTCAGAGACACGGATGATGGCTTCTAATTGACGGACGGTAATGGGGATGCTGGACCGTTCGTTGGCATCTTGCTCGACTTGATGAACTTGACGACGTATATCGACAAAGTGTGAGGAAAGAGTTTCTGCGGCTTCATCGTTGAGACGGGGTGCGCATCGAGATTTTGCGAAGCGAATGTAGGAGCGCATTTTATCGATTGGGATTTCACCTTCTGGCATATCGGTGACTGCTCGGTTGATGTGGATGTTAAGAACGTGTTGGGCGACAGTCTATCATTAGTCGATGCAAAGTTGAGATGTATACTCTATCGCGATTAGCGTCATGTGTATCCTTGACAATGAAAATCAAGTCGAATCGTGATAAGATCGTAGTTTGAAAGTCGATATTATCTCCGGGACTTTTCATATCATCATACCTCCCGAAAATGGGATTCGCAGCAGCAAGAACACTACTCCTGGAATTCAAGATTGTAGTAATCCCCGCTTTGGCGATACTAATCGTTTGTTGTTCCATTGC
Source organism: uncultured Alphaproteobacteria bacterium (assembly GCA_963831505.1). GTDB lineage: Bacteria > Pseudomonadota > Alphaproteobacteria > Rhizobiales > Xanthobacteraceae > Bradyrhizobium. Next base: position 21,265 of record CAWHQY010000014.1, read on the forward strand.
TTCGTGGATAGCAACACGATCTTCATCGCGCATTTTATCGAATTCGTCTATACATACGACTCCACCATCCGCAAGAACCATGGCGCCGCCCTCAAGATAGAATTCACGCGACGATGCATCTCGCTGGACGGACGCCGTAAGACCAGCAGCTGATGATCCTTTACCGGAGGTATACACTGCGATCGGAGCTACCTTTTCCACGAACTTGAGCAATTGGGATTTCGCTGTACCAGGGTCACCGAGCAACAGTACGTTAATATCACCACGTAACTTCATTCCGTCTGGGAGTATCTTCTTGGATCCACCGAATAAAAGACAGGCGATCGCTTTTTTAATATCCACGTTTCCATAGATAGAAGGCCCGATACTCCGTGAAAAGACATCGTAAAAATCCGGTCGTCGGGACATTTCAAGGAACTCTTCTTCCTCTTGCGCGGTAAACGTAGGAGCATTCTTAGAATTCCCGGCGGCATCAATAGATAACCCGACGACACGAACATACGGATTTCGAACGGCGATGGCACCATCTGCTCTATTCCCCTTTTTATTCTGAAAGATCGAGTAGATGCCGAGAATGGTGCAGCGGGTCCCTGGGGTAACGCGATTTGTAAGATATCGATCCGCACTGACGAGGATGTGTCTTGGTAATTCACCGACTGGGACCATATCTGGAGCTTCTTGTAATTTGAGGGTTTGCTGGTCTATAAATGTGCATTTTTCGTGCACGATGATGTATGGATCCATTGGACAGGGGTCACGATCTTCGCCGGGGAGTTTTGCTCTGTCGCAGGTACGTGGGAGGGTGATTCCTGTAAGACCATGGGAGACTGCTAGGGTTCTGGTTGAGCGACAGTTTTTGCAGAGGAGGGAGAGGTGAGTGGCTTTTGAAGAGAGCGTAGAGGCGCCGATGACAATACCTGGGATTCGAACGAATTTAGAGATCGTGCTAGCCTGTTAAAAGTTAACGATGCTTTAGAATGGGATACATTGAGATCGCGAATTGATGTCGTGTTTTCATTAGAACTGAGGGTGACTTGGCAATCTGGAATACTCCTCCAAGCGGGATGGTGTGGACCAACATCGCCTGGTACCAGTTGGATTTTTTTTAGTGCATATCGCTTCACAGCGTTTTCGAACTATTTATTAGCATGGGTTATGGTGGTTTGCACCAAAGGTAATATGTCTGACGGTTCGTTCTTGAGTTTATCGGCCAAGTGTTCATTTGCCATGATGATATGTTCAACACTGACATCAAGAAAATATTGCTTCGCAACGATATTTCGCTGCAACTGATCTCTGAATGTTAGATTGAGTTATAGAGAGATATACCGATAGATATATGAATTATCTAATCGAAATTCGAGGATGAAGTCGTAGAATTGCTCTTCGAGCTTTGAAGGCGCATCAGGAGATTGATCTTCTCCAGGAAGGACGTGAGCGTGATATACACGACCCTCGTCCCAGCCGAGATTGGCCATCTTAGATTATAAAGGGGCTTTGAATGAAGGAAATGATGTTTAGATGGAAGTGTTGGTCAAGGGAGACGGTAAGGGTTAGAAGTCAAGACGGATGATGATGGAAGTCGAGGCGAAGTGAGTGACCTGACAAGAGCGGTTGGTGCTGAGACGCGACTTTCAGGACGCGTCTCCTGATTGGGACTAAATTGGCTAAGTCAGCGAATCTTAGGGTTATACCCTCAAGGAAATGAAGACCCCAAAATTTCTAGTCTTGTACCCAGACCATAATCAAGATTACGGTCTGGGGACATATGTATGTCGGAGTTCACGATAAAAACTTTTTCTTCAAATCCTTGTCGGTATCAATGTACTTACATTCCGAATGGTATTCTAACTACAAAACACGAAATTCCGACAAGGAAAGTTGAGTTTTGGATGTTCTACATGGACCCGACAATCGGTGATGTCGGGATTTTGTTGATTGATCGGAACTCAAATTATCTTGAATAGATCAACTGACAAAGTTCAAATTGAAAGCGGAAGTTGACAGTTAAATTCTCCATAAAAATTGCAATAAATCCATCTATTCAGATTTAGAATGCGACAACTACTGATGGAGAAAATGACAATCGGAGTTCTGGTTGTCGGAGGCGGAATATTTACGGAAAATCCATCATGAACTCCGACATATATATCCCCAGACCCTAATCCTATGGATTAGGGTCTGGATACGAGACTACAAAATTTCCGAAACTCCGCATCAGTCGAGTCGGACAATTTTCATCATCCCCTGTGTACATTCTCATAATGGTATGATATCCCCTTTGTTCAATGTGACTAACATTTCTAGGCTGATAAATTACATCTTCAATCTCAACTTGAGCAGTTACAAGCTCGATATGTCGGTGTTGGTCATCCAGATATCATTAAATATGACTGGGCTGCAAATATTCATCGAGACACTCTTTCCTCAAGTATCGGTCATCCACCCATGAGCGCATACCTCGCTCTCGCACAAGGAGAATGCATCAAACGAGTTCAATACGAATTACTAGAAAAGATGGTTCGGCCAATAGGAAATCCACCTGTCCGAGAAGAATAGGACGGTCATACGCAAGAGAAAGTAGATCGGATTTTTGTTCTGGGAAGGCTAGGAAACGGCGTTTTGTAGGTAATCGAAGATATCATGGCATTCAAGCACTACCTGATTTCTCTATACAAAAACTATTTATGCTATATTCGTTTCACTATTGACACAATTTATTTTAATCCTCGTGACGACCGCGGTCGAAACCTGTCGCTGACGCCATCGACATTCGTCTTCGTACAGGCCGTTCTCTTTCTGGTTCTTTAGGAAGCATGATCGCTTTATCAAGGGCGTATGGGAGACCTCGATGTCGTCCTCGGATCTATTGTCAGAGACAGTGAAGAAAACGGGAACCATTAAAGCGACCATGACTACTTTACTTAAGCTGTGGAATTGGGAAGAGAAAGATGCATTCACTGTTGGATATCCCTAATGTGAGACAAGGTTGTAGCGTGAAAATACGATCGATAGTCCTACAGTTCCATATCCACTGACGACTTCAAACAGGATATTGAATATATTGAACCACTAATATTATTAGTCCCGTCGAAGGAGGAAACATACATAATTATTAGCGTCTTGAATCTGAGCCGATTCAACGATACAAATAATAAAAAGACCTAAGAAAATATACCACAAGTCGAACCCCAACTGTCGTCGAATATGCGTTGCTAAACTTAGCACATCCAAATATGCGAATTACCGACAAATGATGCATTTTCTTCATCTTCATGGGCGTAGATGCCCAAACTCTTTTCCTCGTAGACGTTAGTTCGCCGAATACTAATCGCCACCGGATAAATCGAAATATACATCATGACTAAATAACTAACCAAGATAGCTGGATGAAGGAGCTGGAGATTCGTTACTGAAAAACCAGCGGTACGGGTAGACACAGCCTGTGAATGTTAACTTTGATACATCCGTGGGCTTACCTGAAAAAAACCGTCTAAGATTCGGTATCCGACAGGGATAGCGGAAACGTAAGTATCGCCCAAATCGAGGACAAGGAAGAAGAAGAGATCCAACAAGTTGAGGCCCAGGAGAATACCGAAGAGCCACCAAGTCGCGGAACTAGGGAAGAGAAGCGTAAAGCATCGTCGGGGGTGATCCAATAAGAACGCCAAAACTTCCTTACGGGGAGACTTATCAGAATGAAGTTTGAACATTATCCAAACAATAAGTCTCAAAAGGCAAGGGAAACCGGTGTTCCTTGAGAAATCAGACAATGTTGGAAAGGGAGTTTTACCCCGCAATAATGAAGAATGAGCCCGTCAATAGAGGAAATACGGTTTGTTGGAACGATATCATGGAATCGGGCGTCAAAGTGTATCCTAGGGTCAGATGGCACATTGAGGATTCTACCGAGATCATTAAACATGGATGCTCCTGTAAATATGGCCCACCAACTCCGGCTCGCACCATCACTCTCAACAATGGATCCATAATAATTATCCCTTAGAATCCATGGCCCAAGGCACAGCCATGAGAAGAATAATAATCCATAAAAATATACTTCCGTAAGCAATGACAGGAATGATTATACTTAGTAGGATGACCAATAGGAGCTTAATAGCTCTGTACTCGATACCTCCGAGTTCTTCTCTCTGTTCCTCCGTCAAACCAAGGAAAAGCTAAAGTCAGCGCCAGCGTAAACTGAGGATTACCGAGTTCCGTCCAATGGTAGGAGTAAACGTGAAATAAGGTAATGTCATATTCGATTGGGACGATCTCCTCGAAGAAGGACTACCAGATCGTCTTCTCCTACGAAACGTATTACTCAAAATCCGTTCAAAAGTCGAAGGATGCAATAATCGAGAAGATGTTGCTCTCCTCAGAACTCGACCTCGAGCTTGCTCTCCCGTATTCTCGAGAGTATTTGTCCGTCGTCCCGATTCATCCTCATCACGGTCATCAATCGCATTCTCATAAGAATTAGCCTCACTATTTTGTCGTTCATGTTTCCTCGGATGCGGTAAATCTCCAAATCGAATATCCCTCCCCGGTCGTTCCTGCACGGGACTCACCGTAATCGGATCCCCCGCCGCGCCATTCATTTCCTCAAAATCAACCCGCTGAACATCCGAAGTAGACGGCCTCGAACTATCCTCCGCACTCGTAATATTCAGATCCTGTCCAGAGGAGGAGGATCCGGTTGTTTCAGGATCTTGAATTTTAGCCTTTTCTTCGGCTTCTGCGGCATCGAGTTCTGCTTTGCCTGCTTTGAGGGTTTCGATGGGGACGTCTTTGACTGGGATTGTTCGGGCTGCGTTCATGGGTTTGCCGCTACTTAGGAGGACTCGTATTCGCCGGCCGCCGACTGCTCGTTCTTCATCTGGGCCTTCGTTGCACCGGCCTTCACCGCGGGATTCACTGTAACTTCGGGCCATGGACCGCGTGCGGACAAGTTCGCGGGAGGCACGGACTAGACGTTAGCATGGTAACAAAATTGGACTTACTGATATGTTTAAAACGTTTCTGGAACCAGTATAATCGAGCAACGACGACGGCAGTGTTTATTATAACAATATTGCACAGACAGGCGAAGAGGAAGATAATGCACTGTCACGGATTAATTGCGACACAATAAAAATGAAGTACTTGTTGCCACGTCGTGAGTAAGTTCACGTCGATGGGATTGAGACCTGCTTGAGTACAGGCCCCTGTAGCAAAGAAGAGAGCATCGACATAAGCTATTCCTCCATCCACATAAATGAGCACGGAGCCCAGGAGCGTCATGCCAATGATATACACATCTAAACAAAGGAATCAGGAACGGTCAAGGATATAATTCGGAGGTTCTTACAGTGAGCGGTAAGGAAGTTATATTTGACCCCGAAACGAGCGAAGAATCTTCGGATCGGAAGAGGAACAACTCTATTGATGAAACGTTCTAAAGCCATTCCGAGCACGGTAAAACTTTGTTATTATAAATTCATCATGTTAACGGTGATTTAAACGGTCAGAGAATCCAAATATCAGGTGAAATTTCTCGAGTTTGCAATTGAACAGGCTTAGAGACCTTAAAGCCTCCTTGCTCCGTGGATCGTGAAGTCCTCGGTTGTGTAATGTGGTAGTGAAGGGGAGAATGTATTCTTCCGTTGTGGAGGTCGAGATCCGAGCAAAAGGGTAGACCAAGCTAGTGATTGATCACGTGGACTAAGTAATCCTATCGTCACCATAGAAGGAGCGCAGTCAGGGTCACCGATATCCGACAACCAACACAGCCTCACTGATCCCGTAAAAGTGGGCTATGTGAGAGCCCTTTATGTTCAATACATCAACAAGAAGCGGATCAGACGGCCGAACAGATATTGACTGATCCAATTCATATTGGCGAGATGAGCGGACATTCCGCCCGCCCCCAATGTACACAACATCCGAGAACCAGTAGAAGGCTAACGTCTGTAAACTAATACGGATCATGTTAAAACTACTTATATTGATTTCCTTTCGGACGCATAAATGAATATTCATGATAAACTAGAAACACTAGAAAAACTTGCTCTTAAAAAACAATATCCATGTCAATCATTAACTCCCTAACACCCATGAAAACAATATTCCAACCTTTATATCCAGGGCATCCACAACAAATCCATCTGAGCAAGTTTCTCCGGATCCACCGCCTGAGAAATGTGATCAATTATCGTTTGATTCGCAGGCAAATTGCCGCCAGGGACTTTAACCAAGGATGCCAACCGCCGAATCACCAACTCAACATTCGTCATGACTTGATTTCGGAGCTCTGCATCTTGTGGAGCAGGTATATGTTGAGTAGTATACCAAGTGATCAGCTCGTCTCGGATAAAAATTGACAAATATTGATCCATTTCAAACTTATGTCAGCGTTTTCGGATGATTAGACATACCTCAGGTTCGGATAGACAACGAGCAACTGCCATGATTGCACAGGAGAAAAGACCTTCGAGACCAACTTCACCGATGAATGTTTGTATATTCGGAGTATATCGGAATGGCACACTGTCCTTATTAATGATGGTTGGCACCTTAGGCGTCAAAGCTACTATTAGACTCAGTTACAGAGGGGTAAGTGCATGGAAGCATCTCGGTATTCCAAATATTTCCTTTAGCTCTCGAGAAGAATAATTTCTGCGGATAGCGGTTATTAATCGCGAGAAGATAAGTCTGGAAAGCCACAGTCGCATATTGAAACGTAAATTGTTTCCGGAATAGCCAGAGATCAGGGAACGTCGAAAATGTTCTCTTGAAAAAGTCAAGAAGGAACGTATCGGGAACAATCTTCTGGCGAATCGCTTGGATAATTTCCATCCGGACGTTGTTCAGCCATTCCTTAGTGTCCTTATTCGTCCTCATGGCCATTGCATCTTCCACAGATTTGACATAGAAATCAATCGCCTGATCTTTATGTACACCAGACCGATTACAAAAGTCCTCGTAAACCTGATGAAGCGAGATATACGACACATCATCTTCGACCATCCTGATATGAGGCGAAAGGGGGAATGCCGCAGGTAGACTGAAGAACAAATTCCGTCGTCGACTTTCTTTCTTCCAGGCCAAAACCTCATTAAACATTCGTAGTAGTTGAGCGATTCTTTCTTCCCGTCTGCAATGCCTAGCTGCCGGGTATTGAACGGCAAATGGATGCAAACTGCCATCATGACCGCGGAATGTAAGTCGCTTGTACGATATACCATGACCACGCACGTTGTCGACGACAGGCAGGATCCGGTCGATCTTAATAAATTCGGCGTTGGAGTCTTTATGTTGAAGATACTGACCTGGGACCTCGACTTCGTCGAATTTTTGGAATTGAAAGTCGCTGAGCCATGGACTGAATTGCTCCAGATACATCTTCTGTGGTCTTTGATCCAGCATTGCCTCGAAGTGATCTCGCCATTTTCGTAGATTTCGAACATATGTTTTCAAGGTCAATTCTTGACCATCTTCGGGAAAAACAAAGTCCGCTTCAAACGCAGGCTAAAATCAGACTACTATTGATTAATGAGATACCTTGATAGCTTTAGGCAACCGACTGTCGGAGAAACGCTTTATGTTGACCTTAGCAGTTGGCGGTAACGGTACGAGCCGACCCATATACTATCCAATTAGCCCAAGATCCCGTAGATAACTTACGGAAATTCCGTCATTAAGAAGAGCCACGATGAGTCGATAAGAATCTTCATCCCAAGGACATTTAAATCGGGTGTTAATCGAATCAACAATGCCCTCCATCGAAACAACCAACAGCGGGTAAGCCGTCCTCAGCGTTCTGAGGATCTCTTCTACATACTCCCAGGGCTTCCTCGGAACTTGTTGAGCAGCAGGTTGTTGACTGGGAGCTGGCGAAGCTGTGGCCGTCGCACTTGATTGCGCTTGGGATCCTGGTTGCGCTACAGTCAACAGAGTTCGTGGAAAAGGGCTACCAGAATTGGACGATTCAGCTTGTGGTTGAGATTCGGAAGGTGTCTGGCCTTCTGGTCTTGGTGTACCTTGTGACGGGGATTGAGCCGGGGCAGGGGATGCGGATGCGCCATTTGCAGTCGCTGGTGGAGCTGCCTGTGTTGTTTGAGGAGTCGACTTGGCTGCTTCCCTCTTTTGCGCATTAGCCAGTTGAGCGCGGATAGTCAGATAGTCTTCTCGCGACGTACGAAGCTGGAAGTAGAGTGCCTAACGTTAATTTCGCTACATGCAGGAGTGATACCTGAGGATAAGCCTTGGCAATGCGAACAAGAATGTCCCTGGCGTGGCGAGCCTCACGATGTGACAACGAAGTCAACAATTGTGGGATGAACGTAATCCAATACCAGACCGGAACTTCTCCTTTGAAACCAGCCCATGCTTTGGACACGGACCCTTGTTCGTCATCCAGGCTCATAAGCCAGAGAACTCGAGCAAGGACTTTGCGAGCTTTGCCATTCTTGAAAAGACTTGCTGCTTGTAGATAACAGCCAACAGCATGACACGCAAGTTGAAGATCAACGTTACTCTCCTTAAACTTGCGGTCATTGTAATGACCCCATTCGGCCCAAGCCTTTGCAAGAGACAGGTCAATTTGCACAGCCGTTGCGAAAGCCGCATTCGCCTCTTCGTCTTGTTTTAGTTTGTCAAGGAACATTCCCTTGAGCGTGTAGAATTCGGCTTTCTGTTGAGTGACAAAATACATCAGGTTGGTATTGCTAATGACCTCGAGACCCGTGTTGAGTTCAGAATTATTGTAGTAGTAACACTTGGCCTGTTCTCGCAACTTCAAAAACGCCTCCTGAATCTCTATGTTCGGCAAGGTGTAGATCTTTGTAAGTTGACTGATGCAAACATCCGGCAGTTGATGTTTCCGAGCAACGTGGGCAAATCTGTTTATAATCCATGCCGTCTCATGGTAACCGCGATATGCAAAGGCCGAAGCTTGATTGCTGCCCCCGCCTGCGTTTCCAGGCATTTCCCGTACGAGTGGAAGGTATACCCTGTTGATTTGTGCAAAGACCAGCTGGCGCCAAGAGACGAGGTCACTCCACATGATGATGTCCTCCCAGATGTTCGGAAGCCGCTCCCTCCAGGTCTGCAGAATTGACTTAAGTTCCGCCGATTTAGCCTCAAGGTTCTGCAAAGTAGTGGTTTGGAGGCTCTGGAAGATCTCACGCGCTTCACTGAGTTCAACATACTGCTGAAATAATCCGTATAACGGCGTATGTGCTTGCGTGACAATAGGCGGTAACGAAAACCATTTCTTCAGAGCCAACTGGGTGCCCTCCTCAACGAGTTTCTGGAAGTCGGTAGTTTGCTGCTTTTGTAACGCTATGAACGCGGCAAAAACGTGGCGCCGTGGCGTAGGGAATTCCATAAGGCTGTTGACGTGATTCTCGAGCATCTCCCGATCAGAGGTCGTCCAATCCGACATCCGCCATGCACACTCTAACAAGAGATCCGAATAATTATCCTTGTTAGCGATTTCCGATAATAACTCCCAGTGTTGTAACTTCATCGCACACCGCATCCAGTGATCCTCCCATAGATGATATTCTGATTCCGAATATGGCAGAGCACCCGTACGTGCCCGCACCTGAGCATTCTCGTACATCTGCATTGCCTTATCCCACATCCCATTCTGCTCAAATGACATTGCCGCATTTGTCTCCAAAAGTACACAACGTCTCCTCCACAATCCATAGAACATATCTTCCTCCCCTAGCGCCGAATACATCTCAACGAGGGCGTCCAAGTTACTCTCGCGCACTGCTTCACTGACTTCGTTTCCGTTCAAAGCAGCCTCTTCAAGAATGTTGAGAGACACATACCAAGCATTGTATGACGTTCCGAGATATTTGATCAAGTGGGGTGGAAGCTTGAAAGTGGGGGAACATCTACCGACACCCTCCATAAGAGTTATGACGACATTCGGGCGTTTTTCCATCTGTCGGCTGTGGTATTCCTGACTGAGAAGAGGAATCATCCCTTGCTTGAGGTCGTTCCGGTCTCGTTTGCTGACGATGTGCCAAGCGCTAGCGAAAAGCGATACCCACAGTCGGTGGCCTTCGACATCATCCAAGTATTGCAACTGACGCAATGGTTCCATCAGGTCACCCGTGCTAACCTTCTGAGCATTCTGCGCAAGTCGTCGACACGTTGAAACCAAACCTTCCAAACTGTCTTCAATGATCGTCTCTTCGTCCTCATCAACTTGCATTTGATTTTCGGTTCGGCCCCATCCGATGTATCTCCTCATATCACCGAAGCGACGGAAGATGAATGAGGATTTTGTTTGCTGAAGTTTGTGATCGGGTACAACAGAGCCCATTAATAGCGACAGTGCGACGTTGATCCAATAGTGTTGAGCATTCCATTCCCAATTCTGAATTGAGATGATGTAGTTGAGCCTGGAGAAGATATTCGGGGACATGCTATTACTGAAAACTGTGAGGAACTTGTTTCGCAGCTCGTAGTCCTCACATCTCACTCCGAACATGAACGCGGGTTCCAGCCTGGTGGTAAGCTCTGTCCGCTGTATTTCCGGGTTCTGATAAACTTCAAGAATGAGCCGCAGGTAATCGTTGACAAGAGCATTGTCGCCCCTCCCTTCAAAGCTATTCATCTTAATCACGACCGCTGTTTTCTCTTTAGTCGTGGGGAATGAGTCTTGATAGTTCATAGTCCATTCTTTAGCCACGCCAAGCATTCTGCGACAAAGTTCAGCACTACTAGACCGTTCGATCATCTGAACCAAGCCGCTGAGGAACCATCGCCGATGCTCGCCCAGTCTCGAGAGTCTCGACTTTAGTATGTCGACGAGCCGGAACATCAGGGACAACACTGTCTCGGGAGGCAAGGGGGCGGGCGTTGAAGCATTTTCTCCGGCGCCTGCAGCTGCAGGTTGGGCTTGTGCGTTCGCCGGATGATTTTCCGTTGGTGGTGGAGAGATATGATCTTTGACGAGCCTTTGGAAGACTTTCAGTAAATTTGAGCTGACTGTGTCGAGGATATCGGGGCGGTTGGGCAAAAGCTCTTCGAGGATGGTGATTGCGGTATTCAGGTTATTGTGGTTTACGAAATTGTCCTGTGCGACCTGAACCATCATGCCGATAATTTGGTTAGCTTCACTATCGGAATCGTCCGCGGGTTGTTCACCAAGAGCAGCCAGAATGACACGTAATAGCGGTTGCAGTGCCTCCTGTATAGGCACCGATTCAGACCGCAAGCTCTTGTTGAGTAAGTTCCCCAGCTGCGAAGCGCTTTGAACAATCCTAGACGCATCTTGGTTCTCCAATATGGCTTTCAACACTTCTAGCCCCGGAACGAAGGTGATTGCGTTCGCATCAACTGCCTCACTATTCGCAAGGGTTCGTTCGAAGAAAGAGAGTTTGACATTAACCTCGGGCCAGAAGTCTTGTGACATAAGGTTTCTGACCAACTCAACCGTTCGCTTGGACAGAGGTACAAGCTGTTTCGTTGTAGCCTCTGGCGACAAGCATGTAAATCTTATTAGGAAGGTGATCGTTGCTTCGCGAAGCATCATCGGAGTTGTGTAGAATTGGTTGTCGCTAGGTGTTTTAGCGCTCTTTGGCGTCTCGTCCATTTTCTCGCCGGCTTCTGCGGTCTTCATCTCCTCATTCCGACGTTCCTCCCATTTGTATATCGTTTCCACCATATCGATCGCTAAGGACAACGCGACATTGTTCGGCGGCAACGGCACCATCAGGCGGAGGCGGCGGAGGTGTCGGAACCGTGACCGGGCCGGCGGAAACAAACGGGCTTGCCAGGTTATCGACCGTATCGACCGCATCAACGCTGCCGCTGACCTGATCGCCCGGGTTGAGTGTCACGGTCGGATTGGCGGCGATGAACGAAGCCGAGTAACCCGACAGGTCGCCGGCAGCGCTGACCAGCGGTCGCGGCTCAGTTGACGGCCGTCCCGTTGAGAGTCCACGTAATCCCATATTGCTGAACTTATCCCCAATAGACGATTCCCGACTTCGCTGAGCTTTGCCTGTCGAGTATCCTCAGCAAGCTCAATCAAGCTTTCATGCGCTTGAGGATACTGATTCATGAATACTTGAAGCGCGCTCACGCGCACGCCATCCCAGCGAGTTGAATCCCGGATGATCGCCATCAACGCCGTTTGCAGTCCGGGAATCGGAGAGGCGCGGTGTAGTCCATCCAACACGCAATCCAGAATAATTTGATCCGGCTTATCGCGCGACGGGCTGCCCAGCAAAGCTGGCAGTTGGGACTTCATATCCGGCGTAGTCAAGGCTGCAAACGCACGGGTATTCCAGTTGTAATTCAAGTGCCCCGTTCTTTCTGCTTCGCTCCTCAGCGCCGCCAGCAAAGCTGTCTTGGAGTCAACCGAATAGAGTTGCGCATCTCCATATAGCACCATGCCAAGCGGATCGATCTCGATCAACCGTTCACGCGCTGGTGGACTGCACGCCGCCAGCCAAGCCATCAAACCGCGTAGTGCCGCCACCACGCCGCCGTCGCGGCCGGTCACCAATGAGAGAATGCGACTGAAAGGCAAGCCTTGTTTAATTCTTTCCGCGATGTACCTCGCCCCCAGATATTCGGCAATGCTGCGGTGTTGGTATGTGAACTCACCGTCGCGGGCGCTGGTAAACAGACGTGTACCCAGTGCTGCTTGGCACACTTTGCCTTCAGGCGGTCCCAAGTCGCCGATGCCGATCTCGTTCTTGCCGACTGCATTCCCCGCCCGGATAACGTTTGCGTTGGATAGCAATTGCACCGCGAAGAGCCAGCCCGCCGCTTCCAGCAATTGGGGAATCGTATGTGGCTGGCGCTGTACGCGGGGATCGACCGCCATTTTTTTGCAGGCCAGTTCATACACTTCCTGCTTGGTTCCCGGCCATGCCTCGCCCTCAACCGCTTCGATCAACATGTCGAGGGTTTGCGGGTTGTATAACAAGCCTTCCAGATTAAATTGGGCTGCGCTGTTCAGAAATCGTTCTGAGTCCAGAACGCGCTCGTCGTGCTGCAATATCGTGGAAACTTGCTCATGGGTGAGCGGTTCGAGATGCAACGCAATAATCTCGCCATTCGGCGAACAGACTTTCAACGCCTCCGCATCGCTATTGCCATGCCAATCTGCGGCACGACAAGAAAGACGGAAGCGCGGTTGCCCCATTTTGTCGAGCTTGCTGCGTAACGCTCCCAGCGGCGTATGCGGATCATCTCGCCCGGCACGGGTCTCATCCAATCCGTCGATGAATAGCACTTTGCCGCGCCACTCATCTCGATCCAAATCAATGAAGTCGCGCGCGGCTAGGTAAAAACCATTCTCGGTATTACCAGCCTCTTCCTTGAACAATCTGGTTTTACCTGCGCCCGGATCGCCCAGCAACACATAGGCTTCTGCATCCCGAAAATAGCTTGCATCCTCCGTAATATCCTTCGAGGGATCTTCGTTTCGGGTGCTGCATCGACGCGATACCCAATAAAGCACGGTTATTGCTCCAACCACATACTGGCAGGGTGCGACAGGAACTCGGCCAACGGAATACCGCCCGCACCAATCAGGAGTTTCTTCGCATGCTGGTAATTTCCCGCGAAAACATCGAGGCCTTTTGCTGTTTGTGGACGTGATGCGCTCTTGACTTCGATGGCGCACAGTTTATGGCCTGTGGATACAATGAAATCTACTTCAAGACTACCCTCGCGCCAGTAATACACACTGGTGTCTTCATCGCAGGTATTGAGCAGATGCGCCCCTACGGCGCTTTCAACCAGCCTGCCCCAATAGCTGCGGTCTGCCTGCGCTTCGGCGAAGGTGTAGTCTTGCATTGCAGACATCAGCGCCGTGTTGAACACGTTGAGTTTTGGGGCAGAATTCCGTTTACGTACTTCTTGTGCTGCATACTTTTGCAGGCCGGTGAGCAGCTTGGCCTGTGCCAGCAATTGCAAATAATCCGCCAGCGTTTCGGTATGTTTGGCCTCGTTGATCGAGTCAATCATCTTGGTAAGCGAAAGTTCCTGCCCGGAATAGTGGCAGCCCAGCTCGAAAAGCTGCTTGAGCAACATCGGGTTCTTGATGCGCACCATTTGGAGAATGTCTTTCTCGATGTTCGGTTGGATGAGACTGTCGCGCACGTATCGCCGCCAGCGCGTTTCATCGCGAACGAGCGAGGCACTCCCCGGATACCCTCCAAAGTAGATGTATTCCTCCAGGCTGAAATTGAAGGCGCCCTGCATCTCGTCCAGACTCCAATGGCTTACCGTGATGGTTTCAAAACGCCCAGCCAGACTTTCCGACAAACCCTTTTGCATCAACAACGGGGCCGAGCCCAACAAGACCACATGCATGTCGAGTCCCTCGGCCCGGTCGCTATCCCATAAGCCTTTCACGACTTCCGACCATTGGCTGATTTTCTGGATTTCGTCGATGGCAAATACAAATTTTTCGTCCGGGGTTTCCACAGAGGTATTGTGTTGCGCCTGCCATTGCGACACGCGGTTGCGGGCCTCATGCCAATGGTATTGCAACCATTCAGCATCCCGTTTCTGGGGAGGGGAAACCAAACTTGTAGCACCTACCGCTTGCCACGCACTCGCAGGTTCGTCGTCCACCGATACGTAGTATCCTCGCGCTGGATTCTGCGCGATAACATCCCGAATCAACGTGGTTTTGCCAACTTGGCGCGGTCCCGCCAAGATGTTGATGAAATGCACTTCCTCACTCAGCCGTTGCTTGAGTAATAGCTCTTGATGTCTTCTATAAATCATAGTATTACGTAATTGAGTGAAATTACTCAGTAACGTAACACGAGGCATGGGAAAAGTCTATTGCTGCACTACCCGGAAATGCGTCAGGGAAGTTGCTTGTAGTACATCTGCTGCGCCTGATGCAGGTCCCAGGCGAACTGCAACTCCAGCCAGAACGCCACATCCGTGCCGAAATGCAGGGCCAGGCGCACGGCGGTGTCGGGGGTGATAACGCGCTTTCCACACACCAGTTCGTTGACGCGGCGGCGCGAGATGCCGAGCGCGGTGGCCAGGGCCTCCTGCGAGATGTGGCCGGGCTGCAGATACCGGGTTTCGAGGAAACGCCCGGGATGCACCGGCGTGCGCGGTGCGGCCCAAAAAAAACGCGGGCGTTTGCCCGCGTTTGACCCAACCTCATGCGAGGTTTCCAAAGCACCCAAGGCGGGGCTTTGTGTCAACTCGACCTCCCGTTTACTCACGGAAAGTGCGCTTACCGTCGACGATGGCGCTGATCATGGTCTGGCGCGACATGATGTCTTCACGGATGGCGGTGTAGACATGGATGATCACGAAACACACGATGCCCCACGCGATCAGGTGATGCCAGGAATGCACCGCCTGGCTTTGCCCGAACAGCGGCAGCACCCAGCTGGTAAACAGTATGTTCGCCCAGCTGCCAGCCTGCGCACCCTCGCCGTACAGCGCAAAGCCGGTCACGATCATGAACGTGCCGCCGAGCGTGATGGCAAAGAACATGAACAAATGCCCGAGCGGGTTGTGACCCACATATTTCTTCGGGTACTTCTCGATGAACATGTACCAGCGCACCTCCTGCAGCAAACCGGCCCACCACTCCTTGTCCGTTACCGGCAACATGAACAGCTGCTTCGCATGATGATTGCCGGCAAACGCCCAGTACAGCCGCACCAATAATCCGATGGCGAAGATGTAGCCGGCCGCAAAGTGCGCGAAACGGATATATCCCATCAGGAAATTATCGCTCGCCTCACCCGCCACCGTCGGCATCGGGCTGGCAATAAACCAGCCGGTGATCGCCAGCGTCACGATGCTCAACACATTGATCCAGTGCCACGCGCGTACCGGTGCTTCGTACACGTACACCGTATTGCCCGCGGCGGTGATCGCCGACTCATCGACTTCAGTTTTGACAGACATGACAGTCTCCTTTCGAGCGCGTTAGCGTACCGTGACCTTGCTCAGCTCTTGCCCGTCCGGCGACATCACATGCGTGGAGCATGCGAGGCAGGGGTCGAAGCTGTGCAGGGTGCGCAAGATCTCCAGCGGTTGGTCGGCATTGGCCATCGGCGTATTCATCAATGAAGCCTCGAACGCACCGATCTGGCCTTTGGCATCACGCGGACTGCCGTTCCATGTCGTCGGTACCACGCACTGGTAATTGTCGATCTTGGTGTCCTTGATCTTGATCCAGTGTCCTAACGCACCGCGCGGCGCTTCGGTGAAGCCCACACCTTTGGCTTCCTTGGGCCAGGTAGAAGGTTCCCATTTCTCGACATTGGCCGTTGCATCGTCGCCCGCCTTGAGGTTCGCCATCAGCTTGTCGAACTGCTGCACTTGCAGGTCGGCGCAATACAGCGCTTCGATGCCGCGTGCTGCGGTGCGTCCCAAAGTGGAGAACAGCGCGGTGACCGGCAGATCCAGCTTCTTCAGCACGCCGTCGATGGTGTCCTTGATGATCGGGAATTGCTTGGGCTGCAAATAACCCAGCACCATGCGCGACAACGGGCCGACTTCCATCGCGTTGCCGTTCCAGCGCGGCGCCTTGATCCAGGAATACTTGCCGCTCTCGTCCAGGTTCTCGATCTTGGTGCGCGTGCCCTTGAAGTTCGGGCCCTCGGGATGATAGTTGGCTTCGGTGACGCCGTCCCACGGATGCAGGCCCTTGCTCTCGTCCGCATACTTGTACCAGGAGTGCGATACGAATTCCTGTATCTCGTCCGGATTGCGCAGATCGATCTCGTGGATCTTGGTGAGATCGCCGTTGATGATCGGCACCGCGCGGCAGCAGCAAATTCGGTGCGGTGTAATCATTGGCGCGTTGCGGGATATCGCCGTAGGACATGATGTTCTTGGACGACAGACCGCCGCCGTAGCCCCAGCCCTTGTAGAAGGAAGCGATGGCCAGCAGGTCGGGGATGTAAACCTTCTCCACGAATTCCTTGCTGCGGTCGATGATGCTCTTGACCAGGTTCAGGCGCTCCATGTTGATCGCACCCACGGCACCGACGTCGTTCAGGTTGATCGCGCACGGCACGCCGCCCACCAGCCAGTTCGGGTGCGGGTTCTTGCCGCCGAAGATGGTGTGGACCTTGACGATCTCCTTCTGGAAATCCAGCGCTTCGAGGTAGTGCGTCACCGCCATCAGGTTGGCTTCCGGCGGCAGCTTGTACGCCGGGCTGCCCCAGTAGCCGTTGCTGAACGGGCCGAGCTGGCCGGATTCGACGAATTTCTTCAAACGGTTCTGCACGTCGCGGAAATAGCCGGGCGAAGACAGCGGCCAGCTGGAAATGCTTTGCGCCAGCTCGGAAGTCTTCTTCGGATCGGCCTTGAGTGCGGACACTACGTCCACCCAGTCCAGCGCATGCAGGTGGTAGAAGTGCACCAGGTGATCGTGCACGTACAGGTTCAACTGCATCAGGTTGCGGATGGTGTTGGCGTTCTCGGGAATCTGGATCGCCAGCGCATCTTCCACCGCGCGCACCGAAGTCAGCGCATGCGTACCGGTACACACACCGCAGATACGCTCGGTGAAGGCCCAGGCATCGCGCGGATCGCGACCTTTCAGGATCACTTCCAGACCGCGCCACATGGTGCCGGTGGACACGGCGTTGCGGATCACATTGTTGCTGTCCAAGTTCACTTCGACGCGCAGGTGTCCTTCGATACGGCACACCGGATCGACCACCACGCGCTTGCCGCTATTGTCGAGCTTGAAGCCCTGGGTTTCATAAGCTGACATGATTATTTACCTCCCTTGTTCTGTTCTTCTTTGCTGCTGCGTGCTTTGCTCAGGGCGCTGACCGCCGCGTGTGCCGCCACTGCCGCACCTGCAACTGCCGCCACGGTGCCGCCGATCTTGTCGGCATTGGCTTCGATTCCGAATTGATTGATGTTGGTGACGCGGTTGTAGAAACCACCCTTGTCCCAGAAACCTTCCTCGGAACAGCCGATGCAACCGTGACCGGACTGGATGGGGAACGACACACCGCCATTCCAGCGCACGGTGGAGCATGCGTTGTAAGTGGTCGGGCCTTTGCAACCCATCTTGTACAGGCAGTAACCGCGACGCGCGGCTTCGTCATCCCAATGCTCGACGAACTGGCCTGCATCGAAGTGCGGACGGCGATAGCATTTGTCGTGGATGCGCTGGCCGTAGAACATCTTCGGACGTCCCTGGCGATCCAGCTCGGGAATGCGATCGAAGGTCAGCATGTAAGTCACCACCGCGGTCATCACTTCGGCGATGGGCGGGCAACCTGGGACTTTGATGATGGGCTTGTCGGTGATGACTTTGTGCACGGGTGTGGCACGCGTCGGGTTCGGCTTGGCTGCCTGCACGCAGCCCCAGGAAGCGCACGCGCCCCAGGAGATGATGGCTTTCGCATCGGCAGCGGTTTCTTTCAGCACTTCCACGAACGGACGTCCGCCGTGGATACAGAACATGCCGTCTTCGTTCAGCGGCGGATTGCCTTCCACCGCGAGAATGTAATTGCCTTTGTATTTTGTCTTGATCTGCTGAATGATCTCTTCGGCCTGATGTCCGGCTGCGGCCATCAACGTGTCGTCGTAATCCAGCGATAGCATGGACAGCACCACGTCTTTTGCCAGCGGGTGCGCCGAGCGAATGAACGATTCCGAACAACAGGTGCATTCCAGGCCATGCAGCCAGATCACCGGCGTGCGCGGTTTGGTTTCCATCGCCTCGGCGATCTTCGGCGCCATGGTCGGGGCCAAGCCCAACGATGCCGCGGTCAAGCTGCAAAATTTCAGGAAACTGCGGCGCGAAATACCTTGCCTCCGCATCACCTCATAAAATGTTTCTGTGGACATTTCTCTCTCCCTTGTCTGTCAGTACAGGCTATCTCTGCACGATCAACCGTCCGCCCTAACGGAAAATCATCCTTACGCAGGGCTTATATCAAGTTCCGTGCCATCGCTTTTTTTCCGCGCCAAAGGCTTACAGGTAGGGAGTTACAGGCCAATGCCGTTCGATTACCCATTTTTCTAAAGAGTGACCGATTCGCTCGGAATTCAATTTTGAATGGAAGGTTAATGTCCGCAATTTTTTTATGGGAATAAAAATATCGTGCACAAACAGAGGAATGCCTTAACGTTAATTTGACGATTGCAGCGGGAAGTTTTCCGATAAACAAAGAACTAGCGGACTTTTATATTGCTGTTTTCCTCAATAAATAAGATATCCGGCCGTTAGAATAGGTGCGGCTCAAAAGTGTCAGTGCCACCAAGCGGTTATGAACCGGTAATTCGCCGATTTGGGCAGAGATGCCTGGTGTTGGTTTTACCGAACAGAATTAGAAATATTCCAGGGAGTGCCAAGAATGCCAAAGTTCATCACATCAAGTATTGCGCTTAAGGTCCAGCTATCCGTCCAGCTCCTGTTGCTGGTAGTGAGCATCGTGGCCGCTGCCTCGTTCTATAACATTGAGCGCAAAGCACAAGAGCTCGGCGCCGAGAGCAAGATCAAGGCGCTGGCCGATGGTGTGATCAATGGTGCGAATATGCTGATGCTGAACGGCATCATCAGCGATGTGGAGCAACGCAAGCTGTTCATCACCAAAATGGGTTCCGGCGAAGACATCAAATCGCTGCGGATCATCCGCAACAAACTGGTGCAGGAACAGTTCGGCATGGGCCTGCCCGAAGAACAACCCGTAGGTGATCAGGAACGCAAGGCGCTAGACGACGGCCAGAATTTCTTCGAACAACGCGGGGATGTGCTGCACGGGATCGTACCCTACACCGAAAGCACGAACTTCCGCGGCACCAACTGCCTGATGTGCCACACCGTGCCGGTGGGTTACCACAACGGGGCATCCGTGGTCGACCTGGATATTTCCGCCAACAATGCCGAACTGCGCATGCTCGCGTGGATGTCCGTCGTCGTCATCGTCGCAGTGCAAGTTGTACTGTGGATGTTATTCCATTTCATCCTGGGTAAATTCGTATCCGGCCCGGCGGGCGAAATGCGTACCGCGATCATGGAAATCAGCCGCACCGGCGACTTTACCCGGCGCGTCAAGGTGAACAGCGGCGATGAGATCGGCCAGACGGCCAGTTCTTTCAATGAGCTGATGGGCAGCCTGCAAACCGCATTCCGGCAGGTGCACAATGACATCGAAAAGGTCGCGGGCTCATCCCACGCCCTGTCGGAATCCTCGCAACAAGTAGCCACCGGTTCCACCAGCCAAAGCGAAGCCACAGCGGCGATGGCGGCCACGGTGGAAGAAGTCACCGTGAGCATCGCCCATGTATCAGACGGAGCGCGTGCCGCGTTGAAGATTTCCCAAAGCTCCGGTGAGCTTTCCGAGAGAGGCGGCGAGATCATTCACAGTGCCGCAGAAGAAATGCGCAAGATCGCCGATACCGTGCGCGAGACTTCGATATCCATCAGCAATCTCGGCGAACAGACAACCAAGATTTCTTCCATCGTAAAGGTCATCAAGGAAATCGCCGACCAGACCAATCTGCTGGCCCTGAACGCCGCCATCGAAGCAGCACGTGCGGGCGAACAGGGACGCGGGTTTGCGGTGGTGGCAGACGAAGTGCGCAAGCTGGCGGAACGTACTACCCAGTCCACGCAGGAAGTCACACAGATGATCGGTACCATCCAGCAAGCCTCCAATGCTGCAGTGGCCGGCATGGACGCGACGGTGGTGCAAGTCGATGGCGGTGTAGCACTGGCACAACAAGCCGGCGATGCCATCAACCAGATCAAGTCCGAATCCAACCAGGTAATCCGTACGGTCAGCGATATTTCCTCCGCGCTCGAAGAACAAAGCCGTGCCAGCAAGGACATCGCGGTGCATATCGAAAAGGTCGCCCAAATGACCGAGCAGAACAGCGCATCGGCCGACCAGACCGCCGGGGAAGCAAGCCAACTGGCCAAACTGGCAGACAACATGCAAGCTACGGTGAGCCGCTTCAAGATCTGATCCATCTGCGGAGGATTATTGAAATGGAAAGTACGGCAGACGTAAATAGCGGTTCCTGCACGTTCCTGTCTCCCAAGAGAATCGCACGGCTGCGATTCTCTTGAATTTTCGACACGGCTTATGCCTTCCGCCCCCTACTGTTACTCTTTCCCCGCGATGGGATCGGATTGCCAGATTACGCTCTATGCCGAGGACGAAACCTGCGCCGACCTGATCGCCGATGTTGCGATGGCAGAAGCCTGGCGCATCGAAAGCAAGTACTCGCGCTTTAAAGACGACAGTACCCTGTCCGAAATCAACCGCGCTGCCGCGCGCGGCGAGCCGGTCGAAATCGATACCGAGACTGCGCAGCTTTTCGACTATGCACTCAGCGCATTCGAGATCAGCGGCGGACTATTCGATATTTCATCCGGCGTACTCAGGCGCGTATGGGATTTTACTTCCGCCACGCTGCCCACTCCCGCCGCCATAGCCCAAGTCCTGCCACTAATCGGTCTGCAGAATATAACGCGTGACGAGATGCAACTGCGGTTTGCCATTCCCGGAATGGAACTGGATTTTGGCGGTATCGGCAAAGAGTATGCCGCAGATCGCTGCGCCGATATCTGCATCGAAATGGGAATCACTTCTGGTTTGATCGATATGGGTGGCGACATAGGCGCCATTGGCACATTGCCCGACGGGCAGCCTTGGCAAATCGGCATCTGCAATCCCGGCAACCCCGATGCATCGCTCGGAAATATCAAGCTCACATCAGGTGCGGTGGCGACCAGCGGCGATTACGAGCGCTACATCGAAGTGGACGGCAAGCGCTATTGCCATATCCTCAATCCGCAAACCGGCTGGCCGGTTTCAGGACTGGCCTCAGTCAGCGTCATGGCAGATCAATGCTTGTTGGCGGGCACCCTTTCAACGATAGCCATGCTGAAAGGAAGCGAGGGAAAAGAATGGTTGCGAAAACTGGGCGTGCAGTACTGCTGGGTGGATGAACAAATGCACTTGGGGGGAAACATCAGTCCAAGTAACGTGCAGAAGAACGAAGGAAGTACTAAATAACTCTTCCGTTGGTACTCGACACTTCGATCCCGTTCGTCCTTAAGTAGTGACTTAGCACGGGGGGATCGTGCTTAGTCAATACTTAGTAGTTCCTTCAGAGCTGGTCGAAGGAACGAATGGCGCTGATAACTAATTTATCAGCGAGATAACACGGTAGTAGTTAATCGTCCTCCCTAAGCCTTCACATCGATATGAACGCCTAACTGACTCAAGCCATACATGCTGGCATTGATGGTTTGCTGCACCGGCGGCGTAGCAGAAGCTTGATCCACATACGCCTGGTGCTTTTGCGCCCGAACTTCGGACATCATCTGCGACATCCCGCTGACGAACTGCTGTTTGGAAACCGAGCCCGTATTATTCGTATCCAGCTTGGAAAACACCGCGTCCGCGCCCATCGCCTTGAAACTGGATGGCGGCTTAAGCGAACTGAATGCCTGGGTGAATTGTGCTTTGGAAATCGAGCCGCTGTTGCTGGTGTCGATCTGTGAAAATACGTTGGACATCTTTTGCGCGGGCGGCATCGGCATACTTGCACCGGTCATTGCCTGCGCGGCCATATGCGCACCCATCCCGGAAATTGCTGCACTCATGTTCTCTCTCCAAAAATTACCGACTTTTTTATTCAACCATGCGCGGCTTATTCACTACCGCTTGTCCTTGTGGTATCGGCAGAGTCTCAAAATACTTGAGTGGAGAATTTCGGATGGTCCGAATAGATGGAGAAAGCCTGGGCTGATCTTTTGATAGAGGTGTAACTTCAAACTTCACTTGGCGGAAATAATAGATTTTTTCGAACGAACTACCGCGTTGCGCTTGGCAGGTGCGTGAACTTCTAAATTTTTCAGAGTTGCCGCGGTGGGCGGCGCCAGATAGTTCTCTCTGCTCACCACCTTCTTGCCGCTTTTGGCTTCCAGCGCTTTGCGCGCATCACCGGCTATCGTACCGCCCTCTTTGGCCGCGGTTCGGTTATCTACAAAGCCAACAACATCTTTGCGCCGCGCGATTTCCGTTGTACCTGCCTCGCCCAGCATCGTAAAGATCAACTCCAGACAGTCATGTGGTCGCGCAGATTGTTGCCCGTCTTGACCTTATCCAGCCCCTTGAGGCGGCTGTGTGCATCTGGCGTTACACCGAAAGTAGCGCGGGCAATCTCGGCAGTGAGAATAGAATATTCCCTCCCCTCCTGCACACCGCGCGCTTTCCATTCGTCAGTTAGCTCGCCGCGAATGAAAATCGAACGTAGCCGCTTCTCGATCCACGCCTGCGGATAACCCTTGGACTGATACAACTCGCGAGCGCGAGCGCGAGCGCTGGCCAGTTCCGGGTTCTCGATCTCCTTCACTCGCTCATAACCCACTTGCGCCAGCCAACGCTTGAAAGGTTCCGCTTGGGTGAAGGGATGGATTGGATGATGCGGAATAGACCTTCGGTGTTAGCGCAATTGAGCCGCTGAATGCCGCCCTCTGTCTCGATGCGAAGGGGGGTGGCAATTTGCCCCCACCCTTTAGCTAACTCTTTGTCGCGACGGCGTAAATCTTTGATGTACCCTTCAGGCTGAACTGAATCGGTGAGGACAGCAACCACGTCCACAATACAAAACCACCACTCATCGTTATTCCAGGTGCGGCGAATAGCCTTCTCCTGAAAGACCACAAGATGGTTTGCAGAATTGTCTGGAACTGAAGTTTTTTTACTCATGGCATCTTCCTTCTGGCCCTGTATTTCCCAGCTAAGTTGTGGGTATCAATGCCAAGAACGATAACGCCATCGTAGAGAACGTTCGTTCTGCCGTCAATCAAGTATCGCAGAAAGGGCAAATCAAGAATGGAACTCAACTGGTGGCAAATCGTCACCGGTTTAAGCATTTCTTTCGGTCGGTGACAATTTGTCACCAACTCAAACTACATCTTCAATCTGAACACCCCATGGCTGCGTTAGCTTATGTATCACCCCGGTAGCCAATCCCGTTACAATGCCAAACATTGTTTTGAGCCTAGCTCTATCTTCCAGGCGCTGTCATCCAGTATTGCATCAACTGTCGCAGGTTTTCACAAGCCAAGGAGATTTGATTGATTAATACAGAAATCGCAGCACCCGCATACGTCAAGCATTCAAAACTCAAGGCATGGGTTGCCGAAGTCGCTGCCCTGACCGAACCCAGCCGCATCGTCTGGTGCGACGGGTCACAAGAAGAATATGACCGCCTGTGCGCGGAGATGGTTGCCACAGGCACCTTCATCAAGCTCAACCCGGCCAAGCGCCCCAATTCCTTCCTGGCCTGTTCCGATCCTTCCGATGTGGCACGCGTGGAAGATCGCACCTTTATCTGTTCCGCGCACAAGGACGACGCAGGCCCGACCAACAACTGGGAAGAGCCGAAGGTGATGCGCGAGAAGCTCACCGGTCTCTTCAAAGGCTGCAATGCGCGGCCGCACAATGTATGTGGTTCCTTTCAGCATGGGGCCGCTCGGCTCGCCCATCGCCCATATCGGCATCGAGATTTCCGACTCGCCCTACGTGGTCGTCAACATGCGCATCATGACGCGCATGGGCAAGGCGGTGTTCGACGTGCTCGGCACGGATGGCGAATTCGTGCCCTGTCTGCACAGCGTCGGCGCGCCGCTGCAACCGGGGCAGAAGGACAGCAAGTGGCCGTGCAATCCCACCACCAAGTACATCGTGCATTTTCCGGAAACACGCGAGATCTGGTCCTACGGCTCCGGCTACGGCGGCAACGCGCTGCTCGGCAAGAAGTGCTTCGCGCTGCGCATCGCTTCCACCATGGCGCGCGACGAAGGCTGGCTGGCCGAACACATGCTGATCCTCGGCATCGAGTCACCCGCCGGCGACAAGAGCTATGTCGCCGCGGCCTTCCCCTCCGCCTGCGGCAAAACCAACCTCGCCATGCTGATCCCGCCCAAGACTTTCAACGGCTGGAAGATCACCACCGTGGGCGACGACATCGCCTGGATCAAGCCCGGCAAGGACGGCCAGTTCTACGCCATCAATCCCGAAGCCGGCTTCTTCGGCGTGGCTCCCGGCACTTCCGAAAAAACCAATTTCAACGCGCTGGAGACCCTCAAGGAAAACATCATTTTCACCAACGTCGCACTGACCGACGACGGCGACGTGTGGTGGGAAGGCATGACCAAGGACGCCCCGGCCCACCTGATCGACTGGCAGGGCAAAGACTGGACACCTGCAGACGGCGCGAGCGGCCGCAAGGCGGCGCATGCCAATTCGCGTTTCACCGCCCCGGCGAACCAGTGCCCATCCATCGACCCGAACTGGGAAGACCCGAATGGCGTGCCGATTTCCGCCTTCATCTTCGGCGGCCGCCGTGCCACCACGGTGCCGCTGGTGTACGAGGCGCTCAACTGGAATTTCGGCGTTTACATGGCCTCCACACTCGGTTCCGAAACGACCGCCGCGGCCGTCGGAGAGCAGGGCATCGTGCGGCGCGATCCCTTCGCCATGTTGCCGTTCTGCGGCTACCACATGGGCGATTACTTCAATCACTGGCTGAAGATGGGGCACGTGGTCGAGAACGTGCCCAAGATATTCTGCGTGAACTGGTTCCGCCTGGACGAAGAGGGGAAATTCATGTGGCCCGGTTTCGGCGACAACATGCGCGTGCTGAAATGGATAGTGGATCGCGTCAAGAATCGCGTCCCCGCCACCAAAACCGCACTGGGCTGGATGCCGCGTTTCGAGGATATCGACTGGACCGGAATCGAGATCAATAAATCCGAATTCGACAAACTCAACCAGGTCGATGCGGACGAATGGAAACAAGAGCTGGCCCTGCACAAGGAATGGTTCAACAAGATGGGCGAAAAAATGCCCAGCGAACTTGTGAAGAATTACGGTTTGTTCGAACTGTCGCTGGTGGACTGAGCTGCAGGCGGTTACTCAGAGGCAGGGGGGCCCCTGAAAGTCAGCATCGCACTTCGACAACTAACTGACCGTGTGAAGGGTGAAGATTGCCGGCAACACGATCAAGAATATGAATAAACCGGCGATGGACCAGCGAAAGCACCATGCAAAGGCTCTATTGGTTTTACTCATTTGATCACCTCATTCCTGAATTTGATCAAGCTGGAAAGTTGGGCAATCTCGACATGCCCAACGATTGCATGCTATGCGCAATAAGCGGCACAAACAATGGGGCTTACTCTGTAGCTAAGACAGAATTACAGGGGGCTGGTTCTGTCCTGTTATCAGCTTCGCTCGTGGTTTCACCACACATTGTGATCGGGTACTGCTTCAACTGGTAACAAACTGTAACCGGTTGACAATAATGGTCTTCGCATCGCAGAGAACGTTCGCTCTGTTGTCAATTTGATTGATTTAAAACTGGATAATATGAAGCGCCAAGGTCGGCTCAGCAGCCGGACTGAGCCAAGAGAAATTCGTCAGTGCATCCGCTTCAGTCTGAACAATCCCTCGGCATCGCTATCGCTGCTGAAGTACAGCGCACCATCCGGTCCGAACGCGACGCCCGCCGGGCGTGCCCAGCGTTTGCCGTCGGGCAACTGGAAGCCGGTGACCAGGTCATCCACACGAACTGCCTTGCCATAATTGAAGCGCACCACGACAAGCTTGGGCGGGCGGCGCGTTGCGGCGCTGCCGAAAAATCCTCCGCTGGGTTGGGTGCCCCATGAACCATGCAACGCAACTACCGCATCGTATTCGAGTTGCGCATCCATTGCGCCTTTGGGGACAAACGCCATGCCCAGCGGCGCATTGCGCGCCGGAAAGGTCGCGGCCGGGAGCATCACCTCGGTCATCGGGATCGGCGGCCTGGTGGCAATGCAGTCGTCGCGAATCAGTTGCTTGCCGTCGAACTGGAACCAGGGCATGCCGTGAAAGGAGCCGGGCGTAAGCTTGCTGAAATATTCCGGCGGCAGATCGTAGCCCAGATGATCCGGCCCGTTGTTGTCGGCATACATGACGTGGGTCAGCGGTTGCCAATCGAAACCCACCGGATTGCGCAGCCCCGAGGCAAAAGGTTCCCAGCTTGCCTTGCCGCCGCTCTCGTTCAGTTCCAGTACGCCGCCGCGCCGGTCATTGAACGGATAGCTCGCATCCAGAAACTGATCGCTGCAATTGTGCTGGATGCCCAAGCTCACATACACGCGACCATCCGGTCCGATTCCCAAGGTACGACTGTCATGTCCATTGCCGCCGGGCAACGCCGCCAGCAGAGTCACGGCGTCCGGTGCAATACTGGCCTGCCCCGGACGATATGGCGCGCGATACACGCCGTCCGTCTTCGCAATCAAAATCTCGCCTGGACGAAATGCCACGCTGTGCGGATAACCGCCCGCCTCCACCAGCACTTCCGGCTTGGCATAAGGCGGCGGCAGCCGATACACCTTGCCCGACCTCGAACCGGCGAACAGGTCGCCATTCGCCGCAAAGGTCAGCATGCGCGGCTCGTCCATGCGGCCGAGCCATTCCAGCCGGTAACCCTTGGGCACCCGCACCGTCCTGTTTACGCCGTCCACCGCCAGCGTCTGTTCTTCGTAGGTCAATGCCGAGGTTCCCGCCTGAGCCGGAGCGCATGCAAGGCACAACGCAAACAGCAAAGCTATCCTGCCGCAACGCATCACACGCGTGACCAACCACTGCACGTTGTCGCCATTCATGTAGGAGTCCTCCAAATCAATTGGATCGCCGGCATGCAAAAACGGTTTTAGCTTGGCACCAATATTTGTTTCGGGCAATACGGCAAACCCTCCCAGTTGCCGTCAAACCTCCACCACCAGTGTCGGATCGAATTCCCTGTTCTCGGGATTTTCCGGATTGCGGCAGTAACCGCGCGGGTTGCACACCACCCGCGTGCCGTGCAGCACATAATCAAAGCTGTCATGCGTGTGGCCATGAATCCACAGCGCACTCGCCCCCATCAATTCGTCCAGGTGGGATGCAAAGCAGGCGGAAGTAAGACTGGCCTTATATCGTTCGGCCACGGAACGCGCACTGGGCAGGTGGTGCGTAATGACCACGGTCTTGCCCGGGAAGGGTTCCTGCAGTTTTGCCGTCAACCAGGCACGCGATGTTTTGTGCAGCTGCGCAGATCGCGCCGGGGTGAACACCCTGAAACGCTCGCGGATCAAGCGGAAGTCGTACAGGTATTTTTTACCTTCGGCCATCGCACTCTTTCTCAATTCTTCGCCAAACAAATTGAAATCCGTCCACAGCGTGCTGCCCAGGAAGCGTATGCCCGCGATCACCACCTCATCGTTGTCCAGCAAGTGCACACCCAACTCTCGTGCGCGAACGCGCATCTGCTGCAACGCCTCTATTCGCCCTAGCCGATAAAACTCGTGGTTGCCCGGCACGTACAGGATTTCCTTGTCCGGCCAGATGCGCCGCCCCCACTCTATGCCCTGCACATGATTCCCGATATCGCCAGCCAGCACCACCACATCGCACTCGACGGGCTGCGGTTGATAGGCTGCGATTTCAATGATGCAGATCGCTTAGAACATGGATGCGCATACATTCTCCATGCAGGCCATTCTGCTACTTGATTGACCGCGAAGTACAGCTCCATCATTCCCCTCGCCCGCAGGCGGGAGAGGGGCTGGGGGTGAGGGGCTTTGGAAATATCGAACACGCTTGGGTTTGTTTATTTGTATAGCGTTTTGATGAATTGGTCAGCGGTGACAATGGGGCAAACAAACTTGCCCGCAAGGCTTAACAAATCCTGGTCGCCACTCACCAGAAAATCTGCATTGCCAGTGACGGCGAGTTGAAGGAATGGCAAATCGAACTTGTCACGACAGATTGGTGTTATAGGAAGCTTGGACGGCATGCGCACTGTGGTGCAATAAGGCAGATAGTCAGCTAGCAGTTCTTGCTGATCTGCAGCAGAGAGTTTAAATTTTGGATAGGCAAGTACGCGTATCAGTTCGGTAGCGGTCACAGTTGATACCAGCGGCTGACATTGTTTGCCTTGCCAGGCCTGACGCAGTGGCGACAATCTGCCCTGCGAAAACACCAGCGCAGACAACACCAGATTGGTATCGATGACTATTCGGAGTTTGCTTTGTGCGCTTGGCATTGCAGCATAAATTATTTAGTTGCAGTTGATTTCCTTGCCCATGCAACCGCATCGGCAACGTCTTGCTCACTCAAGTCCAATTCGGCCAACTTGGCGCGCACTGCATCGCCGCGCTGAATACGCACTGGCGTGAGCACAATCTGTCCGTTGCGGGCTTCTACATCGAAATATTCTGCAGGACCAACTGCAGCGGTGATGCTCTTTGGCAGGGTGAGCTGATTTTTGGAGGTCATTTTAGCGAGCATGGCATTATCCAAATTGGCAAAAGTAAGGAATTCTTACTTTATGCCGTTTGCCATAAACAATCAAGTGTCGGATTGACACCAAATTGATTAGTTTAACTTTTCAAGTACTTGCCGCACTGGCCGGCAGAAACAAAAAGTTACACAGCAATGCGATTACCTGTTTGAGCTCGGCCATCTTTTCCTGCTGCGCTTCAAGCCGCTGCTGATTCAGCGTGTAGCCCTGCACCAAGTAATCCTTCAGCACCCGGCTCGCCCAAATGCGAAATTGTGTACCTTGCCTGGATTTCACTCGGTAGCCGACCGAGATAATCACATCAAGGTTGTAGTGCTCGATCTCGCGCTCAACCTGTCGCTTACCTTCTTGGCGAACTATCCGGAAATTCCGGATAGTTGCCCCCCGCACCAATTCACCCTCTTCAAACACATTGATAACGTGCTCGTTAATGGTTCGGATATCTTTATCAAACAGGTCAGCCATTTGCTTCTGCGACAGCCAGACGGTATCCCCCTCCAGTCGAACCTCGGTTGCAATCGAACCGTCGGCTGATTGGTAAATGGCAATGGGTGTTTGAGGATTAGTCTGGGATTGCATGGTCAGGACTCCTTGGTCAAGGATGACAGGCTACCGCATGGTAGAGAACGTTCGTTCTGCTGTCAATCTAAGCTACTTGCCGACAACCAAGCCCGTTCGCCCTTAAGTAGTGACTTAGCACAGGGCCATCGTGCTTAGTCAATACTTATAACCAGCCACTTGGTTGGCGTTTTTTGACAACCTAGTGGAATGGCTAGTAGTTCCACCAGTAGTTCCACCAGAGCTTGTCGAAGGGTAAACGACACTCCTCACCCCGCGCTAAAATGCCCACCCGCTCCCGTCCCCGAACCTTCAGGCCCCCCCCATGAGTGAAGAACGTCTAGAAAACATCGAAACAAAAATCAGCTACCAGGAAGACCAAATAGAGGAACTGAACAAAACGGTCTATCAGCAGCAACAAAAGCTGGACCAGCTCGAAGAAATTTGCAGGGCGCTCGCAAGACACGTACAGGCACTGGCTGAAGCGGGGAATGAGGGCAAGCCTGCGAATGAAAGGCCGCCGCATTACTAGCGCGCCCCGCAGAATGCAAGATCAGTAAATCCAGTTCTCATGCCTGACCGGAAGCTTGTTTAGCTGATCCTTATAGAATCGCCATTTCGGCATAAACTGATCCATCAGTGCGACGAAACGACTGTTATGGGTGGGTTCCAGCAGGTGGACCATCTCGTGAACGACGATGTATTCGAGGCATTCTGGCGGCTTCTTGGCCAGATCGGTGTTGAGGCGGATATTTCTGGAGTCGGGACTGCAGCTTCCCCATTTCGTTTTCATCCTTTGCACAAAGAACCGCTCCACCTTCACGCCCATCAGCGGCTCCCATTTCGCGATCAAGGCGGGAGCGGCTGCTTTGAGTTGCTCTCGATACCACTCGTCGAGGATGTCATGTTTTCTTTCCTGGCTGGCCGCCGGGCGAATCCGCAGAATCATCTTGTTGTGCTTTAGCTCCACTTCCGGTGCGGCATCTTGTTCCTCAATCTTGAGCAGATAGCGCTTCCCCCAGACGTAGTGGCTTTCGCGGTCCAGATACTCGCGCGGCGTTTCGCGCTCCTGCTCGCGCAGCTTCCTCTGCTGCTGCTTGATCCAGCCCAGCTTGGAAATCGCGAAGACGCGGATGGTGTCGAGATTCATGCGTAACGGCGCGGAAATGCGCACCCTGCCGGTCGGCGGATAGACACTGAGATGGACGTTCTTGATGTCCTTCTGCACCACGTCCACGGCGATCTCGCCAAGCTTGATTCTGCGTGACCATCAGTATTCTCTCTGCTGCTTGATGATGAGGAAGATGCGCTCCACCTCGTCCACGTCCTGCAGCACCTCGATACAGAGCCCTCTTGATCACGTTCTCACGGGCCTGAACGCCGCGCCAGCCATCGGGGCGTACGTTCTTGACCGCCTCGTCAATCCTGAGCGCCAGATCAAGCGCGCCGCCATTTGCTGCAAGGTTCCGCGGCTGGCCACACCGAGTGCCCGCCAGCCGCACTCTGGGTCAGCGTTATACAGCGCCCGGCGTCCCGGCGTATTCAACTGCTCCGGCGTATCTTCGCCTTGCCCGCGCCTACCTGCTTCGCCAGTTCGGCGATGCGCTTCAGGTACTCCTCGTACTCGATCGCCTTGGCCTTGCGGGCGGCAATGATCTCGTCCAGCAGCGTCGACATCTTGTCGTAGAAGGCCGGATCATTCAGGTGCTCCTTGATGATCTTGCTGCGGACGTTGTTCTCGATGGTCTCGGCGATCGCGTCCTTGTTGCCCTTGATGCCGCCGAGCAGCTCGTTGATGGCTTCGGCGATGCCGCGTCTTCACGATCAGCTCCAGCAGACCCATATCGTCGAACGGCGAAATCTTCCGCGGCTCATCGGCCTCGATGTAGGTGTCGATGAGGTGCCGCATGTCGGCTTCGTAGGCTTTCAGGTCGAGGCGTTTCGCCGCTGGCCTTGCGGATGATTTCGCGCAGTTTCAGGTAGCGGTCAAGCTGCCGCTTGATGCGCGCGATGTCGGCTGCGCTGTATCCGGCCGCGGCCAAGCTCGTCGGCGATGTTGGCGTAGGCACGCACCAGGGCGGCGGTCGCCTTGTAGAGCGCGACGCGTTGCGGTTCGCGTTCCTCCAGGTCGTCGGGAATCTCGGTGTTGCCGCAGAAGTAGTGGATGTGTTCCAGCTCGCCCTTGCGGCGGCTGCACCGGCTCGCACAGCAGCGCGAGGGCTTCCAGCGCATTGTCGAGCCGCTCCCTGCCCTTCTTGAGGCGATCCTGCAGCAGCACCTCGGGATCGGCGCCGCCCGCGCTGTGATCCAGTTCGGAGGTGTAGACCGCGATGGCGTTCTCGACCTTCTTGAACAGGTCCTTGTAGTCCACGATGTAGCCGAAGTCCTTGTCCTCGCCGTCGAGCCGGTTGGTGCGGCAGATGGCCTGAAACAGGCCGTGGTCCTGCATCGACTTGTCGATGTAGAGATAGGTGCAGGGCGGCGCATCGAAGCCGGTGAGCAGCTTGTCCACCACGACGAGCAGCTTCATGTTGGCCGGCTCCTTCGTGAACAGCTCCTTGGCCTCATCCTCGTAGGTTTCGGTCTTGGTCATGCCCGGCTTGGCTTCGACGTCCTTGAGCAGCTCGGTGTAGGTGTTGTAGATGAACTGCTTGTCGGTCTCGGTGTTCGCGCCGGTTTCTTCCTGCGTCACGTCCCTGCGCCTGCGGGTTGTAGGAGGTGACGACCGCGCACTTGCCCTTGAACGGCGTCTTCTGGAACAGCGTCGAAATACTTGCACGCCTCGTAGATGCTCGACGCCACCAGGATGGCGTTGCCGCGCTCGCTGGAAAGGCGCGGCTTCACGCTGAAGTCGAAGACGATGTCGCTCACCACCCGCTCCATGCGGGACTCGCGAGCTGAGCACCTTCTGCATCGTGCCCCACTGCTTCTCGCAGCTCGTCCTTCTGCCAGTCGTTCAGGCCCTTGGTCTTGGCCTCGAACCACGCGTCGATCTTGTCCTCGCGAGCCGAGTCGCTGGTCGATGTCGCGCGCCTCATAGACCAGATCGAGCACCACCTCGTCCTCCACCGCCTCGCTGAACTTGTAGGTGTGGATGTAGCCGCCGAAGACTTCCAGGCTGGTCTGCTTGTCCTTCTTCAGCAGCGGCGTGCCGGTGAAGCCGATGAAGACCGCGTTGGGCATCATCGCCTTCATCGACGCGGTGCAGCTTGCCGCTCTGGGTGCGGTGGCATTCGTCCACGAAGACGAACACCTCGCCCACCGTCTGGCTGGGCTGCGCTTCCAGTTCCTTGATGAATGCGTCGAAGTCGTCCACGTCCCTTCTTGCCGAACTTGTGGACCAGCGAGCAGAGCAGGCGCGGCTTGGCCTGGCCGAGCTGGCTCATCAGGTCGCGGCCGCTGCTGGTGCGCTTGATGGCCTCGCCCGACTCGGTGAAGACGCCCTCGATCTGCTTGTCCAGTTCGTCGCGGTCGGTGATGATGACCACGCGGGCGTTGGGGTTGTTCTCCAGAATCCACTTGGCCAGCAGCACCATGACGATGCTCTTGCCGCTGCCCTGCGTGTGCCAGATGATGCCGCCCTTGCGCTGGCGCACATGCTCCTGCGCGGCCTTGATGCCGAAATACTGATGCACGCGCGGCAGCTTCTTCATGCCGCCATCGAACAGCACGAAGTCGTGCATCAGCTCGATCAGCCGCTCCTTGTCGCACATCTTGAGCAGATACTTGTCGAGCTTGAAGCGGCTGTTGTCCTCCTCGTCCTCCTTCCACTTCAGGAAGTACTTCTCCGGCGTGCCGATCGTGCCGTATTGCAGGCCCTCGGAGTCGTTGCCGGCGAAGACGAACTGCACCGTGCTGAAGAACCACTCGTTGAACTCCGGCTGCTGGTTGGAGAGGCATCTGGCGGATGCCGTCGCCGATGGAGACGCGGCTGTTCTTCAGCTCGAGCACGCCGACGGCGATGCCGTTGACGTAGAGCACGAGGTCCGGCCGCCGCTCGTGGTTGCCGCTGCAGCGTGACTTCCTCGGCGATGGCGAAGTCGTTCTTCTCCGGCTCGTCCCAGTTGATGAGATGGACGGTTTCGGTGACCTTGCCCGCCTCGATCTTCACCGGCACGCCGTAGCGCAGCAGGCTGTAGACCGCCTTGTTGTTGTCGTAGAGGCTGCGGTTGTGGTTGTCCGCCTC
Source organism: uncultured Alphaproteobacteria bacterium (assembly GCA_963831505.1). Lineage (GTDB taxonomy): Bacteria > Pseudomonadota > Alphaproteobacteria > Rhizobiales > Xanthobacteraceae > Bradyrhizobium. Next base: position 55,346 of record CAWHQY010000014.1, read on the forward strand.
GGTGCGCAGCTTGTAGAGTGTCGCGACTGATCTGCGCCGGCGTGTAGCCGCGCCGCGTCAAGGTAGGCCGTGAGCAGACTCTTCCTCGATGTTGCTGTTGCCGTCGCGATCGGTCCAGTCGCCGAGGTAGCGATAGCCAAGTTCGTCGCGGAATAGGGCGATCACGCGGTTCTGCGTGGCGCGTTCGGTTTGCCGATAGCGCTCATATCCCGTCTCCGTTTATTTCGTCTTGCAGCCGTTGCAGCGTCGCCATGATCTCGTCGAACTCAAGCACCTGCCCGAACATCATGTTTGTCATCGCCCGATAGTCCGTCCTTAACGTTGCCAGTACAACGCCATCCGGCATCAGGCGCAATGTACCCGGTTGCGCCAGTTCATAGCATGCCCAGGCACAGGGATAAAAACGCTGTTTGAATTCCGCCACGCTCGCCAACATAGCCATCTCCTTCAAGGCCGCATCCTTGACGGGTGACACGGCCATTTTGGCCAAATCGTAATAGTGGCGCGAATAACGCGATGGCTGTGGCTTATCTGCCGGACGATGCGCCTCCTGATGCAGTATCGTCGCCTTCTCCCAGAAGGTTCGCTCCGCCTTGATCACATTGACCGTGCATGCCGCTCTTGCAAACACACGTGGAAACGCCTCGGCGGCATAACTGCTAATCTGCTTTTGCTCATAGGGAACCCAGGAACCCAACGGACCAATTTCCAGCCGCACATCGGGACGCAAATATTGATCGGAAAACGCGCCGGGGTAATGAATCTTCACCACATGCGGATCGCCGCCCTCCAGTTCGCAAGTGCAAACGCCATCGAGCGCTGCCGCAACTCCAGGCAACAATTCGGTGCCGATATAGGCCTGCGCCCTTTCGTTAATCGCTTCGTTCAGTTTTGACTGCTGGCTTTTGCTGCGCTCGGCCAAAGGATCTTCCCCGCCCAACACCCGCCAATCGAGAATCAGGTCGATGTCTTCGGAAAAACGTTCGATCAGACGATAGGCCTTGGAAAGACTGGTGCCGCCCTTGAACATCAACAGCCTTGCCAGCTCGGGCTCTGCAAACAAACGGTCGAGCACCCAGGTGACCCAAAAATCCTTTTCGATCACGGCGGGCGTCGTGCCCAGCTTCGCCGCCGATTCGGAGAACAATTCATTGCGCTCTGCAGCAGGAAGGCGGGCTACTTTATCCATCAGCCGCGCTCCTCGCACACCTGCTTGATGATCTGGAAAATCCAGCTGGTCGACGAACGGGCATCCTTGAGTATCCGATCGCAAGCCTTGGCATCCAGCCGCTGCCGGATCGTTGTGATCACGGCCTGATCCACCCGCTCCTTGCCCAAGGCCTTGAGCGCCTGCACCACCAGCCCGCTCTCTCGGTATTTGAAACCCACATCCTTCAGCGGCGACTTGCGGAACGCCAGCGTGTGCTTGCCGATCTCGTACTCTCGCGTCGGCCCGTCGGAAAGATAAACCCACTTCCCCGGCACCTGCGTGGAAAGCCCCAGCAGATTCAGCGCCGCATCGCCGGAAGGCTGAATGCGCCAATTGAACTTGCGCGCGAGCGCCTGCGCCACCTGATCGATGTCCGGGCTCAGCACCTGATCCAGCAATTCGCTGAAACGCGGATAGTCGTACACCCCCCGACACACGCGGCGTATCGTCCCCGCCCTGGTCAGCGAAGAAAGCGCCTGATGGATATTCACCTCGCCAAATTCAGCCACAAAATCGGTCTTGGTGAACGCCCACCCCCTGCCGCGCCCATATATCCGTGAAAGTATAGATTGCTCAATAGGTTGCATTGATAGTTCCGGCAATTATTTTCAGGAAAACACCATCGTTTTGCTGAAAATAGCACGTCTTGGAACAATTGAGAATGGCCGGATGAAAATTGATGGCCGATCAGCCTGAACGACAAATCTAAAATAAGCCCGTTCTTTATTTTAGATTTCGGGCAAAAACTAAATTAGCGCGGGGCACTAATTTTAAAAACGGCCTGAAATAGCACCCCGTTCGTGGTGAGCTTGTCGAACCATGAACGACCAAACACCCGCCGCTGCCTTCTCAATCAGCTTCGCGCTTTGAGTTCGTTTCATACAACCTTTCCGTAATCGCACCGCGGAAAATTTCCTCGTTCAGGAATTGCAGCAAGCGCTTGGATGCATGCTTGTCGACCGGAAACACAATCTGCCCTTTCTCTACGTTCAACTCGACCTCATATCCTTTTGAACGGCTCACCAGCTCCTTGGCCGAGTATTGATCGAGGACTTTGGAGGCTTTCAACATTGCGAAACGCTTGCGGTACCACTGGTTCGCGGCGGCAGTCGTGGCTTCAACATCCTGTGGCTTCAGCAAAGGATGGTTCAGCACCTCACGGATGTCGTGATCTGAGGCTTCAGCAATAAAGTCCGTCAGCGGCAGGAAGGCGTTGGTATTCCGGAAATTGTCGAATAGCAGCTTGTGGGTTTTGGCGTAGTAAACCGCCGCCAGACGCGTACCCAAAGTGAGGCCGGTATGCTTTGGCGTTTCATAGGTGTCGTTCTGCAGGAACAGGAAACGGCCCGGTTGGATCACATGCGAGCGGCTAAATGATTGCGCCAGCATCAACTCGCCTTGCTCATTACGGGCAAATGCAACAACCGCCCTGATTGAGTCGATCAAATTTTCATTCTCCTTGATCGAGTCCAATTTGTGCACTTGACCGCCAACACCGGTCTGCAAGCATTCGGGCAACTTGTAATTCCTAACCCGAAAACGCTCATGCTCCTCGGGTGTGTAGCCGGGATCAAAGTTGATTTCCTTGATGTCGGAGGTAAAGCCTGTGTACTGTTGACCCCAGTTCGCAGCCAGCGTGGTCTGTAATTTCTGATGCATGGGTATCTGCAAAAGCCGCCATTTCTCTCCCTTGTTGACCAGCACCGCCAGTTGAAAATCCTTAAGCATCAGCTTCTCCAATCCGCAAGTAAATATCGTGCGCCAATCGCACAGTTTTCATTTCGACACCAGTCCGACGCAATTCCTTGGCACTAATCAGCAACACAGACACCCCATCACCATCCTTCAGGCTATAGAAGTGGTACCCCAGCAGCCCAAGCATCGGATTAAAGTGAAACGCCCGTGCATGGGAAAACACCAGGAGGATGATGCCGAACACATAGGCCGTCGTTACCCAATGCACATCGGCCAGCATGTCTTTCGCTGCGGCGAATGGCAGCAAGTAGGCAAGCAGAAACGCAAGCACCTCCTTGTCTTTATCCTCGAACTGGGTAATTTTCAGCGTGTGCGTCTGCGCCGCCTGTCCCGCATAGCGCAACAGGCCCCAGCAGATAAAAATAAGCAGCAGCGCAACCACAAGCCAAGGCAGCCAGACTGAAGGTGCCTTGCCAAGTGAATATTGATTGACGGCAACCGCCCCCAGGATCGGGGACAGCGAAGTCGCTACAAGAAGAAATTTGGCAAATCGATTCAGCATATTCGTCTGCTCCCTTGAAATTTCGCTAAATCAACCGGATGTTCCCGGTCAGCAATTCCTGCATCATGCCCTGCTTGATGTCACGTGCCTTGGCGAGTTGCTGTTCCAGTGCAGCGATCTCGGTATCCATATCGGTGAGGACGGTGGCGATGGCGGTTTGTTCCTCTTGCTTCGGCATCAATACCTCGATCTGCTCAATAGTTCTCGCATTAAGGCTCGGCACTCCGGAAGCCTCGTTATACTGATACCAATCGATTAAGCAGAAATGGTAGTAGAGAAACTTGGCCCAATTGGGTTCGTGGATATCTGAATAAAAGAGAGTATCGACTGACCAAAATGGCATATCCATAAACTTCGGTTGATCAATTGTTCCTTTACGCCCAATCAGCACTGATGGCTTGTCATACAGATAACGGTTCGCCATACCAATTTGGCCACCCGTAGCCAGAATAGGATAGCTGCCATTCCGATCAGAAACACCATGCTGACTTTTCCCGTGGCGAATGGTCAGCACTTCTCCAAGTTGTTTTTCTTCCCACACCCCAGCAAACCCCGGCAGGCGCTTTTTGCCGGTGAGCAGTTCCTGCATCGCACCTTGTTTGAGGTGGCGCTTCTTGGCGAGGAGTTGATCCAACGCTTCGATCAGCACATCCGCATCGCTCAACGCCTCGGCGATGGCTTCTTGTTCGGATTCTGTAGGAGGAAGGGGGATACGCATTTTTGCGATCATCTCCCTGCGAACGGAATCTACAGATGACTTCGCCGTCATCTGCATAATCCGACTGTAGAAATGGCTACTGAAGTAAAGAAAGAAAAAGTAGCCGTTTATGCGTTCACTAAAGTCTGAGATTCGATAGACACGTTGATGTGCATCGAATTTTCCATTGATGTAATGGAACACCTTGCCTGTTCCAACACCATCGCCAGCAGTCAGAACAGCCTCACCATCGAAGGAGTAGCTGTTGATGCGTTCGACAGTTTGTGATCGCACAAAGAACGGAAACTGACCATCATCGATGCGATCTTGAGTATTCCTGCCGCCCGTGGTGACGCAGGCGAGGTTCTCGATATAGTCAAGGTTCCAATCTTCCGGTATCACCCCGACCTCGGTCTGCTTGTATCCCTTTCTGACGTGCTGCGCATCCAGCACATCATAGCTGGCCGGAACCTCGCGCACCGCCAACGGCTCGCTCATGCCTGAAACCCCATCTTGCGCAAATGCGCCGCCACCTTGTCGTGCAAGGCTGCAACATTGGTTTCCAAGACTGACAGCGGCGTCTCATAGCGCTCGGCCAGTTCTTTCACGCGCTGGGTGAGCGCCTGGCTAATCCGATCCATTTCGCTGTGGATGTCTTTATCCAGCGCGGCCAGCCATTTGTCGTCCACCACCAGCGTCTTGATTTCTTCTTCGCTCAGCTTGGGGTAATGCGCATAGGCCAGCACATCGAGTTCGGCCTCGGCATCCCTGAGTGCTTTCTTGAGTTCGCTTTCCTGCTCGTTGAACTTGCGCCATGCGTCGAGCGCGTCGATTTCGTCTTTGGCGTCTTTGTCGCCTTTGATCTCTTTCAACCGCGCAGCGACGTTGGCCTTGTTCACTTTGTCGAGTTCGGCAAATGCACCGTCATCGCCGCCGTGTTCTTCTTCCAACTCGTTCAGCTGGGCGGTGACGTTTTCCAGCGAGGCTTCGAGTTCGCGGATGACTTGTTGTTGCGCGGCGAAGTAGCGATCCACGATGAGTTGTTTAGGCACGAGGTCGCAGGACCAGCCTTTGTCTTTTTCCTTGCCCTTTTTGTCTTTCTCGACGACGCGGTAGGTCTCGCCTTCCAGCCGTCGGCGGCGATCAGGTAGCAGTCGTCCTGCATGGTTGTGGCCCAGTAGTCCATCAGGTGCTGGTATACGTCGTATTGGTCGATGAGCGGTTTGTCGGCATACCAGGCGAGCAGGCTTTCCGACAGTTGGTGGATGAGGTCTTTGGGATGGAAGCCTGCTTGCGAGGTCTTGAGTGCGGCAGAGGTGAGTTCACGCCATTCGGCGAAGAGTTCGTTCATGCGGGCGATGAAATGGGCGAACTCGGGGTGCTCGTAGATGGCGGGTTTGATGGATTGTTTATCCACGGCTAGGTGGAGGTAGCCGCTCTCCCCCGCTGCGCTCTCCCTCTCCGAAGGAGAGGGGTAAACGGGCGGCCTTAGTCGGGGCAGACATCCCAGTAGGCTTGCAGTGCGCTCACATCGGCTTCGGGGATGCCGCCTTGCAGGTGGCCGGCGATGTCCTGTTTGTCTTCGGGTTCGCTGCTGTCGATGTAGCGCGGGAGGTTGAGGTTGTAGTCGTTCTTCTCGATTTCGGTCGAGGCTGACCATGCGGGCGTATTTCGGGCGCTGTCGATCCGCGGTTGAATACGTCCACGATCTTGTGGATGTCCTGATCGCGCAGGCGGTTCTTGTTGCCGTCCTTGATGATAGCCCTTGCTGGCATCGATCATGAAGATGCCTTTGCGGCTGTGGGCGTTTTCCTTGTCGATGACGATGATGCAGGCGGGAATGCCGGTGCCGTAGAACAGGTTGGCGGGCAGGCCGATGATGCCTTTGATGTAGCCCTTGCGGATGAGGTTGCGGCGGATGTCTGCCTCGGCATTGCCGCGGAACAGCACGCCGTGCGGCAGGATGCACGCGCCCTTGCCGTTGCTCTTGAGCGAACGCACGATGTGCAGCAGGTAGGCGTAGTCGCCCTGTTTGGCGGGCGGTGTGCCGTAGTGCTGGAAGCGTTCGTAGGGATCGTTTGCGGATCGAGACCGGTGCTCCAGCGCTTGTCGGAGAACGGCGGATTGGCCACGACGTAATCGAAGGTCTTGAGTGCATCGCCTTCCTTGAACAGCGGGTTGGCCAGCGTGTTGCCCTGTTTGATTTCCCGCGTGGGATAGTCGTGCAGGATCATGTTCATGCGGCGCGAGGCCGGCGGTGGATGAATCTTTTTCCTGACCGTAGAGCGTTACCTGCGGCGCGCGCGCTTCTTCGCCCACTTTCAGCAGCAGCGAACCGGAGCCGCAGGTCGGGTCGTACACGGTGGTGTCGTTGGTGGTCTGGGCATCGCGGATGCCGATGATCTGCGCCATGATGCGGCTGACTTCGGCGGGCGTGTAGAACTGGCCCTTGCTTTTGCCGCTCTCGGTGGCGAAGTGGCGCATCAGGTATTCGTAGGCATCGCCGAGAAGGTCGTCGCCTTCTGCACGGTTCTTGCTGAAATCGAGCGCCTGGTTCTCGAAGATGGCGATCAGGTTGGTGAGCCGGTCGACCTTCTCCTTGCCCGTTACCGAGCTTCGTCGCGTCGTTGAAGTCCGGCATATCGGACAGTTTGTTGGCCGCCGCCAGCGGCGCGATGATTTTCTTGTTGATCTGGTCGCCGATGTCCGGCTTGCCCTTGAGGGCGACCATGTCCTTGAAGCTGGCGCCGGGCGGTATCGGTAATCTGCGCGTAGGGCGCACCGGCATATTTGTCGCTGACGTATTTGATGAACAGCATCACCAGCACGTAGTCCTTGTACTGGCTGGCATCCATGCCGCCGCGCAGCTCGTCGCAGCTGGACCAAAGGGAAGAATAGAGTTCGGATTTCTTGATCGCCATGCGTTTTTTCTAATATCGTGTTGTTACGTAAATCAAAAGCCAATTTTGCAGCTATTTTGTTCGCGCGAGAGTGTAGCAGAGCCAGCTTTTTGGTTGTGGTCGCAAATTGCGATCGCCTGGCACCATCGTGCTGATACACGCACGTATGCGGCAGGCCGGTCTTGTATCCTTTCCGCAGATTTGATAAACATGCAGTCTGCTGGATCGTGTTTCAGCTAAGTCAATATTACTTGGGAGAAGGTTATGTCTATCGCAATGAGGGTATTGACCGCAGTTACGCTTGTCTTTTCGTTTTCCATCGTTGCAAATGCCGAGCAAAAAGGCATATTGAAAGAGGATGCGCAGGTAATCAACGCTGCTTGCGAGCCTGAAGCCGCCGCTGCCGGTTGCGCGGGAGAGGTGGTAGGCAAAGGGCTGCTGAAATGCCTGGGCAGTTACAAGAAAGCCCACAAGGATTTCAAATTCTCTCCCGGCTGCCGCGGCGCGATGAAGCGGTTGAAGGAAGACAAGGAATACCACGACGGAAAAAGGTGAGCGTTCACCATTGGGTTTGAGCACCTGATTTATTGCCCAGTTTGCTTTTGCTGCAACAGCCTTTAGTCACGCAAGACGAAAATGTCGAAGCAAATGTTGCGAACAACCTGACTCAGCTTGATGGTTTCTGATTTCTTTCAAATCAAGTTGATAACGGATGAAATCCTGCAAAATATATACCCGGATTTTTTAAGGATTAGACCTTGGGCTATCGATACTAGTCATCTGCCTATACCTGGCGGCATATGGACATGACTGAGGCTTGAGTCTATTTTGTTCGGGTCGAGTTACTTCTGTCTTCGGACTGGAGGATATGATGAATCCCGTTCAAATTTTCATGATCACCGTTTTTTTGGGGTCTATTGGATTGATCGTCGCTATCGTAATCTGCAAGAGATCGGAAGATAGCGTTTCAGATACGTTTCGCGATTGCCTGCTGTGGGGCACCGGTTTTTTCATCGCCATGTGCCTGCAGGTTCTGGCCATTTCCCGCTTTTGAGTTGCAAGAGCTACCGGCACGCAGGGTAGCCGGATACTAAGCTGCTATCTGTGCCTGGAAGAATTCATCTCCCAATTTCTAAACTAAAAAAAGCGGCAGGATGAAAATCCTGCCGCTCGCACTACATGCTTAGAAATGCTTAGAAACTGTAAGCGTACTGCACACTCAGGATGTCTACGCTGTTGCTATAGGTACCCACCAGATTGCCGGCGCCGGTTGCAGTCTGATTGTTGGCGATGGACGTGTCCTTGACGAACAAGTGCGCATAGCCGAAATCGAATTTGCTCGCAGCCGAAACTTTGTACTGACCGCCGAACGCCAACCAGGTACGGTTGTTGTCTGGGATACGTGCAGTACGATAGGCATCGGGAACAGGGGATTGATCATACGCAACACCAATGCGCGACAGCCATTGCTCGTTGTAGTGATAGGTTCCGCCCACACTGAATCGCCAGGTATTCTTCCAGTTTTCCTGTGTGGTCTGTACAACTGTCCCGCTGGTACGTGTAACCACCAGCTGCTGCAGAGTGCTCCATCCCGTGCGTGTCACGTCGGCCATGATGTCCCACTTGTCATTCAGTTTCTGGAAGCCGCTGATTGAGAAAGTATCGGGCATGCTGATCGGCAAAGTCACATTGCCATTGGCAAATGTCGGGCTGGCTGCGAAAGCAGCAGGCAGATTATTGAACGTGATCGTGCCGTTCAGGGTATAGGTTATCTTTGAGCGGTATGCCACCCCGATGCGAGCATCCGGCGTGACATCGAACAATGCACCAAAGTTATAGCCCCAGGCGGAATCACTGCCGCTGATCGAAGTTAGCCCCTCACCTTGGCCTGCAGCGACTAGACCATTAGCCGCATTGATAGATCCAGGAGCTCCGGCTATTCCCCCTAAAGCTGTAAACATTGCTGCAGCATAGTTTGTCGAACTTGTCAGGTCACCTTTGATGTGCTGATAGTTAAGCCCAACGCCCAAACTGACTTTTTCGTTCGCCTTATAAGACAGGGAAGGATTAAGGTTGACCGTTTCGATCTTGGAGGTGATCGCCTGGAAGCGTCCTATCCAAGTTGGGTCATATTCAGTTTTCAATCCGAATGGTGCGTTGATACCCAAACCGAAGCGCAGTGCGGGCTCAATTTCCATCACCATGTAAACATTCGGCAAAAACGACAAGCTACCGGCATCGCCACCGTTACCGCCCGGAGTTTGGAATGCGGCTCCCGTCGAAGTGGTATTGGAAAATTTTGCCGAGGGCTGGATAAAGTTTCCGGCAACAGAAACTTGTTTGCCGCTGAGCCTGGACATGCCAGCCGGGTTGGTAAAGACGGTGGTCGCATCTTCAGCTGCTGCTGCGCCACCGGCGAATGCGTTGCCCAAACCACTGCTTTGTTCGATCAAGGCAAATGCTGACGCAGATGCATGCCCGGACATTGCCAGCAATGCGCCGGCTACGGAAATACCTAGTAACGACTTTCTGAATTTCATATTCACTTCTCCCAAGTTATTGAAAAATCCATCCCCGACTGCAAACAACGACTTCCCCTTTTAAGCAATTGAAACTACCTCCAACAACATTTTCTTGCCGCTATTTACTCTTTTGTTTGTAGTGCGCCTTGTTCGCGATGTACACCGTTCGCTCGACGACGGAATGAACAACGCCGCTACGATCTTTCAACTCAACCCGGTAGACCCGGTCAACTTCCGGCTGCCGGGTCAGGATGTCTTTTATCTCGGCGACTTCGTCTACCGTGATGATGCAATCGGCGTATAGCGTGCCGCGCCCGGGGCGCTTGTACTGGATGGATGCAGCCTTGTCCCAGACAATGTAGTCGCGACCCAGCGCCATGATCAGCAGCAGCGGGTGCGGACCGTCGGTGATCGCGAACAGCGAGCCGCCGAAGATCGAACCAACCAGGTTGCGCGTACCGCGATTGAGCGACAGCCGCACGCGGATCGACGTCAGGTCCGGCGACACGAACTCGACGCGGCCGCCCGTCCTGCGATACGCCGGATGCAGGTTGAAGCCCAAGCGAATCAGGTACGGTTTCCACGCGTGGGGCAACTTGTCCTTCCAGCTCATTTCCTGAACATCCTCACAGCGCCTCGAACACGCCGGCCGCACCCATGCCGGTGCCGATGCACATCGTCACCAGGCCGTATTTCTGCTTGCGGCGGCGCAGGCCGTGCATCAGGGTTGCGGTGCGGATCGCGCCGGTTGCGCCCAGCGGATGGCCCAGCGCGATGGCGCCGCCCAGCGGATTCACCTTGGCCGGATCGAGGCCAAGGTCGCCGATCACCGCCAGGGACTGCGCGGCGAAGGCTTCGTTGAGTTCGATCCAGTCGATGTCGTTCAGGCTCAAACCGACTTGCTTCAAGGCGCGCGGGATGGCTTCTTTCGGGCCGATGCCCATGATCTCCGGCGGCACACCGGCCACGCTGAAGCCGAGGAACTTGCCGATGGGCGTCAGGTTGTAGCGCTTCAATGCGGCCTCGGAGCAGAGCAAGACTGCGCCTGCACCGTCCGACATCTGCGAGCTGTTGCCGGCCGTGACTGAGCCTTTTTGTGCAAACACGGTTTTGAGTTTGCCCAGCGCTTCGACTGAGGTATCGGCGCGCGGGCCTTCGTCGCGGGATATGTCGCGCGCCTTGATCTTGATTTCGCGGCTGAGCATATCCGGCACATGGTCGGCGATATGGTAGGGACTGATCTCGTCCGTGAATTCGCCGCTATTGATGGCCGCGATGGCGCGTTGATGGCTTTGCAGCGCAAAGGCGTCCTGCGCGTCGCGCGACACCTTCCAGCGTTCCGCCACTTTTTCCGCGGTCAGGCCCATGCCGTAGGCGATGCCGTAGTGTTCGTTGTTTTCGAAGATGGCGGGATTGAACGCGATCTTGTTGCCCATCATCGGCACCATGCTCATGCTCTCCACGCCTGCCGCCAGCATCACGTCGGCCTCGCCCAGGCGGATGCGATCCGCGGCCAGCGCCACGGCCTGCACGCCGGAGGAGCAGAAGCGATTCACCGTCAGTCCCGGCACCGTGTCCGGCAATCCCGCCAGCAGCAGGGCGATGCGCGCCACGTTCATGCCCTGCTCCGCTTCCGGCATGGCACAGCCCACGATCACGTCGCCGATGCTGGCGGGATCGAGCGACGGCGCCTGCGCCAGCACGCTCTTCAATACGTGCGCCAGCAGATCGTCCGGCCGTGTGTTGCGAAACATGCCGCGTGCCTTGCCGACGGGTGTGCGCGTTGCGGCAACGATGTAGGCTTCCTGTACTTGTTTGCTCATGTTCGTCTCCTAAAATATTTTAATCAGCATAGCTTCCGACTGTCCCCATCCCCCGGGAGAAGGGGCGAGAGCCCGTAGGTCGGGTTAGCAGCGTAACCGACACCGCCTCCTTCGGTTCGTCCGGTCTGCCTCGCCTCGAACTGATGTTCGCTTAGTTGCGCAGTGGTTTGCCGTTTTTCAGCATATGTTCGATGCGTGCCTGCGTCTTGTCTGTCGCCAGCAACTCCATGAAATTGCGCCGTTCCAGATCGAGCAGCCAGTCTTCATCCACCAGACTGCCCGCTTCCACATCGCCGCCGCACAAGGTTTCGGCGACACGACAGCCGATGTTGTAGTCGTGCTCGGAGATGAAGCCGCCTTCGAGCATGTTGACCATGGAGGCCTTGAAGGTGGCGATGCCGGTGCGTCCGGCGACCGGGATCTTCGACTGGTGCAGCGGTGGACGATAGGCGGTGGCGTTAAGCGCTTTGGCCTCTTCCTTGGCGATATGCAGCAGCTCGAAGCGATTCAGCACGATGCGGTCGGACGGTCTGAGGTAGCCCATCTCGCGCGCCATTTCTGCGCTCTTGGCCACTTCGCCCATGGCGATGATCTGGAAGTAACGGCGCAGGATCGGGAAGATGTCGCCGCCGCGCGCTTCTGCCGCCGCGCGTTGCGCCATTTCCTTGCAGCCGCCGCCTGCAGGCAGCAGACCCACGCCCACTTCGACCAGGCCGATGTAGGTTTCCAAGTGTGGCGACGATGCGTGTGCAATGAATGGCGAATTCGCAACCGCCGCCGAGGGCCAGACCGTCCACTGCGGCGATGGTCGGCACTTGAGAATATTTGAGGCGTTGCGACACTTGCTGGAATTTGGCGACGACCTCTTCCACTTTCGGCACATTGCCTGTTGCAGCATTGAACAAGTCGCCCACACCGCCGCCGCCTGCAGCGGTGAATTTGACCCGCGTCGCAGCTTGCTTGAGTCTTGTCGAACATACCACCGCCCTGTTTCGACTCCTGCACGCCCTGCATCAGTTGCAGCAGGTGCGCACCGGCCGAGAATGGCAACTCGGTCTGCCACAGCACGAGGGCGCTGAAATTCGCTTCCGCCTCGGCCACCGCGCGCAGGACGCCGTCCAGCACTTCATTGTTGACGGCATGCATCTTGGTCTTGAAACTCAGGATGGCGATGCTGTCGCCGGCATGCCACATGCGCACTGCATCGGTTTCGAACACGGTCTCGCCAAAGTTGCCGCTCTTCGCCCAGCAGCGCGTCCGGGTATATCTGGCGGCGATAGACGGGAAGTGTGGAGCGGGGTTGGTAACGTCCGGCTCTGCTCCACGTCCCCTCTCCCGCTTGCGGGAGACGGGGGAGCGCGGAGGGAGAGGGTGCAAAGGAACCTTGCTGGCGTGTGCACCCAGGTGCGCGCCGGCATCAGTCGCCCAGGCCGGCAGCGGCGTGTTCGCCATCGCCTTGCCTGCGGCGATATCGGCATTGATCCAGCCGGCCACTTGTTGCCAGCCTGCCGCCTGCCAGATCTCGAACGGACCGCTGTCCCAGCCGAAACCCCAGCGCACGGCCAAGATCGAGATCGCGCGCATTGCTCGCGATGGATTCCAGTTGCGTCGCACAATAATGAAACACGTCGCGGAATGTCGCCCACAGGAACTGCGCCTGTGGATGCGGGTTGGCGTGCAATGCGGCCAGCTTCTTGGCCCAGTCGCGCTCGCGCAGGATGTCTTTTACGCCGTCGTCCACCTTGGCGTCGGACACGCGGTATTGCTTGCTGTGCAGATCGAGCACGTGGATTTCTTTGCCGATCTTCTGGTAGATACCCTTCTTGGTTTTCTGTCCCAGCGCACCCTGGTCGACCAGATATTTGAACCAGCCCGGCAGTTCAAAATGTTTGTGCCACGGGTCTTCGGTGAGGTTCTCGCGCATGGTGTTGACCACGTGTGCGAACACGTCGAGGCCGACCACGTCCAGCGTGCGGAAGGTGGCACTCTTGGGGCGACCGAGATAGCGGCCGGTCAGCGCGTCCACCATGTCGAAGCCGAGGTTGAACGCCGCCGCGTGATGCTTGGTGGCGAGCATGGAAAATACGCCGATGCGGTTGGCGATGAAATTGGGCGTGTCCTTGGCGCGCACCACGCCTTTGCCTACGCGTGGAAACGAGGAAGGTTTCCAGTTGGTCGAGCAGTGTCGCTTCCGTGCCTTTGCACGGGAATCAGTTCGACCAGATGCATGTAGCGCGGCGGGTTGAAGAAATGGATGCCGCAGAAACGATGGCGCAGATTTTCGGGGAAGGCTTCGGCCAGTGTGTTGATGGACAGGCCGGAAGTGTTGGTGGCGAAAATCGCGTTCGCATTCACGAACGGCGCAACCTTGCGGTACAGGTCGGATTTCCAGTCCATGCGCTCGGCGATGGCTTCGATGATCAGGTCGCAATCGCGCAGCAGTTCCAGATGCTGCTCGTAGTTGGCAGGCTGGATATAGGTGATGCGCGACGGCGCCGAGATGGGCGCGGGATCGAGCTTCTTCAGCCCGTCCAGCGCCTTGTTCACGTTGCCGTTGAGATCGCCTTCCTTGGCGGGCAATTCGAACAACAGCGTTTCGACATTGGCATTGACCAGATGCGCGGCGATCTGCGCGCCCATCACTCCGGCCCCCAACACGGCTACCTTCCTTACGTTAAATCGTTTCACTCTCGATTCTCCTCGTTACTTGTTAGCGTTCCATTTCAAACCGGCTTGTCCCCTCCCCCTCGAAGGGGGAGGGCTAGGGTGGGGGTAGACACCGTAGCGCTCCTCGACTCTACCCCCATCCTGACCTTCCCCCTGCAAGGGGAAAGGAACGGGTTTGGCTCTAGCGAATAATCTGTATTCCTACAGACTGAAGACCTCTTCTGTCATGCGGCAGCACGTTCCGGTATGACTACCCTGCTGGGCTCGACGTTGCGCTTGTTCGCGGTGGCAACGTCGAAATCGAACGGGAAGTCATCGACACGTATGACGATGTTGCGCAATTCGTCGCGGCGTTTCAGCGTTGCATATTCCGCGGCAGTGACAACGCCCAGCTTGAACGCCACATGGGCGATGTCGCGCACGTTGGCGTCCGGATTGTTTTCGAACAGGCCGCGCTTCTCGGCCTCGCGCACCTTGGCGTCGATGGGTTCGGCGGCAATGGTGGCAGCGAACGCCATCTCCAGCGCACCCACCGGTTCGTCGGACGTTTTCGGCAAGTGGCAATCGGCGGTGAAGCGGTCGCGTGTCGCCGAGGGCGAGATCACCAGCTTCGCCACTTGATGGCCAAGCTCGTCGGACTGCACTGCATACGGACGACCGAACGGAAAGATGATGAAGTTCAGGAACATGGCGACCAACTTGCTCGGGTAGTTGGCGATCACGCCCTTGAATGCTTCCTGCGCGAGGTAACGCGAGTTCTGCATATTCCAGTGCAGCAAGGGTGCGTCGGCTGATTCTGTCCCACGTCCTGATAGCGTTTCAAGGCGGCGGACATCAGGTACATCTGCGCCAGGATATCGCCCAGTCGCGCCGACATTTTCTCGCGGCGCTTGAGGCTGCCGCCCAGCACCAGCATGGACACGTCGGAGATGAAGGCGAACGAGGCCGAGAAGCGGGTGACCTGCTGATAGTAGCGTTTGGCTTCGGGCGCGACGTTGGACGGCACGCTGACAAAGCGCGCACCGGTCAGGCCGTGCCATAACGCGCTCACGCCGTTGCGCATGGTGAAGCCAATATGCCCGAACAGGGCCGCATCGAAATCGTGCAGAGCCTGCGCGGCATCCGGATTATTCGCCGCCTGCATTTCCTTCAGCACATAAGGATGGCAGCGGATCGCGCCCTGACCGAACAGGATCAGGCTGCGCGTCAGGATGTTGGCGCCTTCGACCGTGATGCCGACGGGCACTTGCTGATAGGCACGGCCGAGGAAATTCGATGAGCCGAGGCAGATGCCCTTGCCGCCGATCACGTCCATGCCGTCATTGACGACTTTGCGTGCCAGTTCGGTGACGTGATACTTGGCGATGGCCGAAGCCACCGAGGGTTTCTCGCCGAGATCGATCGCGCCTGCGGTCATGATGCGTGTTGCATCCATCAGGTAGGTATAGGCACCGATGCGGGTCAGCGCTTCCTCGACGCCTTCGAACTTGCCCACCGACATCTTGAACTGGCTGCGCACCCGTGCATAGGCACCGACGGCGCGAGCAGTGAGCTTGGCCATGCCGGTGTTCGACGACGGCAGCGAGATGGAACGGCCGGCAGCCAGACATTCCATCAGCATGCGCCAGCCGCGGCCAGCCATCGCCGGTCCGCCGATGATGAATTCCAGCGGCATGAACACGTCCTTGCCGCGCGTCGGGCCGGTCGTGAAGACGCCATTGAGCGGGAGGTGACGACGGCCGATATCGACGCCCGGGTGATCGTGCGGCACCAGCGCGCAGGTGATGCCGATGTCTTTTTGATCGCCCAGCAGGCCATCGGGATCGTACAGGCGAAACGCCAGACCGAGGATGGTGCACAGCGGCGCGAGCGTGATGTAGCGCTTGTCCCAGGTGACGCGCATGCCGAGCACTTCACGGCCTTGCCACTGCCCCTTGCACACGATGCCCGAGTCGGGGATCGATGCCGCATCGGAACCGGCCCACGGCGAAGTCAGCGCGAACGCAGGAATCTCAGCGCCTCTGGCGAGACGCGGCAGGTAATAATTTTTCTGTGCATCGGTGCCGTAGTGCAACAGCAGTTCGGCCGGGCCGAGCGAGTTCGGCACCATCACCGACACGCCCAGCGCTGACGAGCGTGTGGACAGCTTTTGCACCACCTGCGAATGCGCATAAGCGGAAAATTCCAGGCCGCCGTATTTCTTCGGAATGATCATGCCGAGGAAGCCCTTGTCCTTGATGTACTGCCAGGCTTCGGGCGACATGTCATAGGTCGTCTGGGACACCTTCCAGTCATCAACCAGACGGCAAGCCTCGTCCACTTCGTTGTCGAGAAATGATTGCTCGATTGCGGTCAACTTCGGCTGCGGGTAGGCGTGCAGTTTTTTCCAGTCGGGATTGCCGCGGAACAGTTCGCCCTCCCACCACACGGTGCCGGCCTCCAGCGCTTCGCGTTCCGTGTCGGACATCTGCGGCAGGATCTTCCTGTAAACGGAAAGCAGCGGTGCGCTGAGCAGCGCGCGCCGCAACGGACGCACCACAAGCAATGCGACCAGTGCGACAGCGACCAACAACAGCGAGGATGCGATTGAGAACATGATGACTTTCTCCTGAATGATTAGTTACGGACTTCTGTTTTGTTATGCCGCGACATCTTTATTTGGCCGACTTACCCGTCGTCGGCTCGGCCACATTCCCGGACTGCGGCAACGGTGCACGCAGGCCACCCAATCAGGAACGACATCAGGCGCGGCAGGAGATTGTTGTCCTGCTCTGCCGATCCTTCTTCAACCTGCCAATCGGTCACCAGATGCAATGCGTCGGTACCCGCGATCGCATAAGAAGTCGCACCCAGCATGAAGTGGAAGCGCCACACGATCTCGGCTTTCGGCACATCCGGCAGCGAGCGGAACAACGCTTGCTTGTAGCGCTCCAGCACGTCGGCATATTCCGTTGCCATGAAAGCGCGGATGAAGTCCGACGGTTCGGTGAAGGTGCGCCCCAGCAGGCGCAGGAACGTTTCCCCGCCCGCCTTCTGGTCGGCGGTGGCTCGCAGCAGCGTGCCAAAATAACAATCGATGATCACGGACGGCTTCAGCGGTTTTCCGGCCGCTTTGGCCTCGGCCTCGTCCAGCAGGCGCAGCCGCTCCTGGTTGATGACCTCCAGGCGTCGTCGCAGCACCGCCTGCATCAAAGCTTCCTTGGAACCGAAGTGATAGTTGGCCGCCGCCAGATTGACCCCGGCTTCGCTGGTCACCACCCGCATGGATGTTCCTTCGTATCCATGCTTCATAAACAACTGCTCGGCTGCATCGAGAATGCGCTCCCGTGTGTCCCTGAGGCTCTGTTCACTAATCGGTTTGTTCATGGCAGCCAACCTCTCTCACTCAATCTAATTCAAACGTTCGTTTTAATTCTAGGTAAAAACAATAGGACCCGCAAGCGTTTTCTCACTTATCTTTGGAAAATTACGGGGAAAAGTGCGCTTCCGCCGGATTTAGAACGCTCAATGCCCTTCATATAAATGGGTTATTTCTTTTTCATAGCGCTCAAAAACGCGGGTGCGCTTGAGCTTCAAGGTGGCCGTCTGCAAACCGTTCTCGACACTCCACGGCTCCAGCGTCAACGATACGCGGCGCACCTTGGCGTAACCGGGGAATTCCCTGATCTGTTCCGCGATGCGCTGCAGCACGATCTCCTCGATGCGGGGATCACTGAGCGATGCGCTCAGGTTGGCCTGCACACCCGCTTGTTGCGCCAACAGCGTTCCATTGCTCGGGATTGAGCACTGCCAGAGCGATCAGGTAGGAGTGTCCCTCGCCGTACAGCACGACCTGTTCAAACAGGGGATCGCGCATGATGGCGCCTTCCATGTCGGCAGGCGGCAACTTTTCGCCGTTGGACATGACGATGATTTCCTTCAGTCGCCCGGTGATGGTGATATGTCCGCTCTCGTTGATGCTGGCAGTGTCGCCGGTGTTGAGCCAGCCGTCCTTGTCTATCGTGGCGGCGGTCGCTTCGGGATTGTTCCAATACCCAAGCATGTTGCACGGCCCCTTCACCAGGAGCGCGTTCTGCGCGCCAATGCGCACTTCTATGCCCGGCAGCGGCTGCCCCACCGTGGAAGGAAGATTCTTCCCCACGCGATTGATGCTCACCACCGGGCTGGTCTCGGTCATGCCGTAGCCCTGAATCAACGGCAGGCCCAGCGCAATGAATAGACGCGAAACCTTTGGCGGCAAGGCCGCCCCGCCGCTGATGGACAAGCGTAAACGCCCTCCCAATCTCTCCATCAACTTGTCGGCCACCAGTTTCTTCAGCACGGGCCACAGCAAAAATTTTGGCGACCATTTACCGCGTCCCTGCTGGTATTCAAAACGTTCCCAGCCAACATTCACCGCCAGCGTAAACAGCTTGCGGCGCAACGGCGAAGCTTCTGCCAGCTTGGCGTGAATTGCGTTGTAGATACGTTCGTAGATGCGCGGCACGGAAACCAGGATGGTGGGGCGGATGATTTTCAGATCATCCGCCAGCAAGGGAATGGAACGCGCATACGCCACGGATGCGCCGGCCATCATGCTCATGTAGTAGCCCGCCGTGCGTTCAAATGCGTGCGACAGCGGCAGGAACGACAACATGCTGTCGTGCGGGTGCACCGTAAAAGTTTGCAAACCGCCGTAAGCGTTATGGATGATATTGTGGTGTGACGACATCACCCCCTTGGGTTTGCCGGTCGTGCCGGATGTGTACATGATGCAGGCAAGCGCGTCCCGATTACGGCTACGTTCCGGCTGCATCTCGGCCTGTGCAGGCAGCCATGACTCAACATGTTGCAGGTGCGGCACGCCATGCCCGGCAATGCTTTCCAGACTGACGAAGCGCTGCACGCAAGCCAGTTGCCCGAGTACCGTGCTCAAGCCCTGCCACTGGGCCGCGGTCTCGAAGAACAGCACTCTCACCCGTGCATCGTTGACGATGTAGGCAGTATTCTCCGGCCTGTCCTCGACATAGAGCGGCACCAGCACCAATCCCAGCGACAAGGCAGCCTGTTCGTACATCACCCACTGCGGGCAGTTGCGCAGCATGATCGCGACGCGCTCGCCCTCGGCCAGATTCTCCTGCCGCAGCGCGGCCTGCCAGCGCGCGACCTGTGCGTGCATCTCCCTCCAGTTCAACGTCAGCCATGCGTCCCGCTTGGTATCGAAATAGCGGTAAGCCATTCCTTCCGGCGTACGTTTGGCACGCTCAAGGAATAATCCGTGCAGCGTTACCGCTTCTTCCGGCTTGATGTATTGCTCCCCCATACTTCTTCGCTCCTGTTGTTTTTTCTATTGCCCTGTGAAAATTATCCTCAGGGTTTGTTAAGGAAAAAGTCCTCGAACAGCGGTGTACCGGGCGTCGTCGCGTATTGCTCAAAATCCTGCACACCGGTTGTGCGCAACAGATCCTCATCCACAAAGAAGTTGCCGGTACAGTCGCGACTGTTGCGCGTCAGGATGTGATACGCCGCATCCGCCATGATGGCCGGATGGCGCGACGCGCGCAGGATGGCTTCGGGAAAATTGAATTCGACCGCGGCGGTGGCGATGACGGTACGCGGCCACAGGCAATTCACGGCGATGCCGTCGTTGGCGAACTCCATCGCCATGCCGTGCGCGCACAAACTCATGCCGTATTTTGAAATGCTGTAGACCACATGCGGCGCAAACCATTTCGCTTCCATATTGAGCGGCGGCGACATCGTGAGAATGTGCGGATTGGCCGATTTTTTCAGATGAGGAATGCAGGCCTGCGAAGCCAGGAACGTGGCGCGCATGTTGACGTCCCACATCAGGTCGAGACGCTTGGCCAGGGTGTCCAGGGTTTTGGTCAGGCTGATGGCGCTCGCGTTGTTGACCAGCACGTCGATGCCGCCAAAATGCTGTGCGGCTTGCTCAACTGCGGCCTGCAATGCCGCTTCGTCGCGCACATCCAGCTGGATGGCAAGAGCATGTCCTCCCGCCTGTTCCACCTCGGCCGCCACGCTATGGATAGTTCCCGGCAGCTTTGCATGTGCCTCGGCCGTTTTGCCGGTGATCACCACATTCGCCCCGTCGCGTGCGCAACGCAGCGCAATCTCGCGCCCGATGCCGCGACTGGCACCGGTGATGAATATTGTTTTTTCGTGCAGGTTATTCATGCCTATCAACTCCATATTGTTTGTTGCATCGATGAAAGTGCAGATCAGTCATGCCGGTATATCTTCCGGATGAAATCAGGCAGCGGCTGCGAAATGCCGCTACGTGGGTTCCACCACACCATTTTGACGGCGCCCTCGGCATAAAGCGTGGCGCCATCCCCAGCGCAGCGCATTTCGAAATAAGTGGGCAGGCTGCTGCGGCCCGGCTCGCCAATCTTGATGTCAACTTCAACGATTGCCGGATACACGATCGGCTTCAGGAAGGTGCAGCTCGCGTTGATGATCACCGGTCCTCCTTCGACGTTGACCATATCGGTGACACCGAGCGATTCGAGCCACTCGATCCGGGCCTGTTCGGCATAGCGGAAGTAAACCGTGTTATTGACGTGTCCGAGTGCGTCCATGTCGCCCCAGCGGACGGGAATGCGCGAGGTGTGTACGAGTATGCGATGAGGTTCCATGGTTCGGAGTCTCTGACGATTACGCCAAGGCGCTGTCGGCCGCTTGCAGACTGGACGAGCCGCGCTGGGTCATGACGAGCAGCGACGCGGTCAGCGGCAGCACCTGGTCGGCGTAGAAACGGGCGGTCGCGATTTTCTGCTTGTAGAAACTCGCATCACCCTGTCCTGCCACCAGCTTGGCCTGCGCAGCCACAGCGGATTTCACCAGCGCCCAGCCGCCGGCCACGGTGCCGAACAGCTTGAGATAATGCACAGCACCCAGCAACGTCGCGGCAGTGTCGGTAGCAAAGTTGTGCAGTATCCACTCGCTGGCGCTCTGCAGGTGACCCAGTGCTTGCGCTAAATCCTTGCCGAGGGAAGCAGTGGCCGGATCGGCCATGGCAGCGGCCACGGTCTGCTGCATTTCCTTCAACAGCGCGATCGCGGCTTCACCCTTGTCGCGGGCCAGTTTGCGTCCCATCAGGTCGTTGGCCTGGATACCGGTGGTGCCTTCATAGATGGTGGTGATGCGGGCATCCCGGAGATACTGGGCGGCACCGGTCTCCTCGATGAAGCCCATGCCGCCGTGAACCTGCACGCCCAAGGAGGCAATCTCGTTGGCTTGTTCGGTACACCAGGCCTTGACCACGGGAATGAGCAGATCCACGCGGGCCTGCCAGAATTTGCGCTGGACGTCGTCGGGATGACGCTCGGCCTTGTCCATGGCAGCGGCGGTGATGAAGGACAGCGCGCGCATGGCTTCGATCTGGGAACGCATGGTCATGAGCATGCGACGTACATCGGGATGGAAGGCGATAGGCAGGTTGCCTTCGCGGCCGATCACCTTGCCCTGGATGCGTTCCATGGCGTAGCCGTATGCGTGCTGGTAGGCACGCTCGGCCAGGCCGACGCCCTGCAAGCCCACACCCAGGCGAGCATGGTTCATCATGGTGAACATGTATTCGAGGCCGTGATTCGCTTCGCCCACCAGATAGCCGATGGCACCGCCTTCTTCACCGTAGGCCATGACGGCGGTGGGACTGCCGTGGATGCCCAGCTTGTGTTCGATGGAGACGCACTTCACGTCATTGCGCGCGCCGATGGAACCGTCGGCGTTGATCAGGAACTTGGGCACCACGAACATGGAGATGCCCTTCACTCCGGGAGGTGCGTCGGGCAGACGTGCCAGCACCAGGTGGATGATGTTGTCGGTGTAGTCCTGCTCGCCGTAGGTGATGAATATCTTGGTACCAGTGACGCGATAGTGATCGCCCTCGGGCACGGCCTTGGCGCGCAAGGCGGCCAGATCGGTTCCGGCATTGGGCTCGGTCAGGTTCATGGTGCCGGTCCATTCGCCGGAGATCATCTTCGGCAAGTAGGTCGCCTTCATTTCCGCGGAGGCATGGCTATGAATTGCCGTAATTGCACCGGCAGTCAGCAAAGGACACAAGGCAAAGGACACGTTGGCAGAGTTCCACACTTCGCCCAAAGGGATGCCAATGATTTCTGGCAACCCCTGACCGCCAAACTCGGGGGGACAGGTAATGCCTATCCAGCCGCCTTCGGCGAACTGCAGGAAAGCCGGCTTGAAACCGGGCGCCGTCGTCACCTTGTAATCGGCCCACTTGGAACCCTGCTGGTCTCCCACTTTATTGAGCGGAGCAATCACCTCCCCAGCCAGACGGCCTGCTTCCTCCAGCACAGCCGACACCAGATCGGCGTCCACTTCTTCACAGCCGGGCAGCGCGATGACTTCGTCCAGTCCCGCCACTTCCTGCAGCACGAACATCATGTCTTTCAGGGGAGCTACATAGGTCATTTCTTATTCCTCCAATTTAGATGGATGCAGTGAGTTGCGGCACGGCTTCAAACAGGTCCGCCACGAGACCGTAGTCGGCCACCTGGAAGATGGGCGCGTCCGGGTCCTTGTTGATGGCGACGATGACTTTCGATTCTTTCATGCCGGCCAGATGCTGGATGGCGCCTGAGATTCCGACCGCGATATAGAGTTGGGGCGCGACGATCTTGCCGGTCTGGCCCACCTGAAAATCATTGGGCACAAAACCCGCATCCACTGCAGCGCGGGAGGCGCCGAGAGCCGCACCCAGCTTGTCGGCCAGCGGCTCCAGCAGTTGGCGATAGTTGTCGCCGCTGCCCAGGCCCCGACCACCGGAAATGACGATCTTTGCGGCGCCCAGTTCGGGACGGGCAGACACGCTCAGTTCACGGCCCACCAGTTGGGTGGTGCCCGTATCGGCGGGAGGAGTCACGGCTTCCATAGTGGCACTGCCACCATCGGCCGCGGCTTCGAAGGCGCTGGGACGCACGCTGATCACTTTGATGCTGTCGCGACTTTCCACGGTGCACAGCGCATTGCCGGCATAGATGGGACGCACGAAAGTATTGGCATCCACCACGCTGACGATGTCGGAGATCTGCGCCACATCGAGCATGGCAGCCACACGCGGCAGAAAGTTCTTGCCGAAGGTGGTGGCAGGTGTCAGTACGTGGGAATAGCCGCCCGCCTTCACTGCCTGCACGGTGAGGTTGGCGAGGTTTTCGGCAAGACCGTCGGCCAGGTGGCGGCATCCGCCACCAGCACCTTGCGCACTCCGGCGAGACCTGCGGCAGCTTGCGCAGCGGCCTGACAGTTGTGACCGGCGATCAGGATATCCACTTCGCTGCCCAGTTTGGCGGCGGCAGTCAGGGTGTTGCGGGTGCTGACCTTGAGGCCAGCGTTGTCGTGTTCGGCAATCAGCAATGTCGTCATGTTCCGGTCTCCTCAGATCACCTTGGCTTCGTTCTTGAGCTTCTCGATCAGCGTCGCCACGTCGGGAACGAGTACACCGGCTTTGCGCTTTGCGGGTTCCTGCACGGTGCGCACCGTCAGACGCGGTGCGATGTCCACACCCAGGCTGGCAGCGGCGATGGTTTCCAGCGGCTTCTTCTTGGCCTTCATGATGTTGGGCAGCGTGGCATAGCGCGGTTCGTTGAGGCGCAGGTCGGCGCTGATCACTGCCGGCAGACTCACGGCCAAGCGTTTCCAGACCGCCATCCACTTCGCGGGTCACGGTGGCCTTGCCGTCGGCAATCACCACCTTGGATGCGAACGTGGCCTGGGGCCAGCCTTGCAGCGCAGCCAGCATCTGTGCAGTCTGGCTGGCGTCGTCGTCGATGGCCTGCTTGCCGCAGAGCACCAGGTCCGGTTGCTCCTTGTCGGCAATTGCCTTGAGCAGCTTGGCCACGGCCAGCGGTTGCAGCGTTTCAAGTCCGGCTGCGCCCACGTCCACCAGAATGGCGCGGTCGGCGCCGATCGCCAGCGCGGTGCGCAGAATGTCCTGGGCCGCGGCAACGCCGCAGGTCACCGCCACCACTTCGCTTGCGACGCCCGCTTCCTTCAGGCGCACCGCCTCTTCCACGGCGATCTCGTCGAAGGGGTTCATGGACATCTTGACGTTGTCCAGCTCCACGCCCGAGTTGTCCGCCTTGACGCGAACCTTGACGTTGTAGTCCACCACACGCTTCACGGGCACAAGAATCTTCAGGCTCATAGTATTTTTCCTATCTCGATTTTCAATCACTACATGGTTTGGTAGATCGGCCCTTCTCCACCCTGCGGCACGACCCAGTTGATGTTCTGGCCCGGATCCTTGATGTCGCAGGTTTTGCAATGCACGCAGTTCTGCGCATTGATCTGCAGGCGGGGATGGTCACCGTTTTCGTCGCGCACGATTTCATATACGCCAGCCGGGCAGTAGCGCTGCTCTGGCGCGTCGTAGATGGCGAGATTAAAATTGATCGCCGCTGCCGCATCTTTCAGTTGCAAGTGGCACGGCTGATTTTCCTCATGATTGGTGTTGGAGAGAAACACCGAGGACAGCCGGTCGAAAGTCAGCACGCCGTCCGGTTTGGGATAGTTGATGGGTGTGCATTCGGCCGCGGGCTTGAGCTTGCTGTGGTCCGCGATGTTGTGCAGCGTCCACGGCGCTTTGCCGCGGAACAACGTCTGGTCGATACCGACCAGCAGCGCGCCCAGATTGGTGCCCAAGCGCATGTAAGGCTTGAAGTTGCGCGCCTTGTGCAGCTCCTGATAGAGCCAGGAATTGCGGTATTTTTCGGGATAGCTTGCGAGTTCGTCGCGACCGCGTCCGGCGGCCAGGGCTTCGACCACAGACTCGGCAGCCAGCATGCCGCTCTTGATCGCGGTATGGGAACCCTTGATGCGGGAAGCATTGAGGAAACCGGCGTCATCGCCGATCAACGCGCCACCGGGAAATACCAGCTTGGGCAGGGATTGCAGGCCACCGGCCGCGAGGGCGCGCGCGCCGTAGGCGATGCGCTTGCCGCCTTCAAAGAAGGTGCGGATCTTCGGATGCGTCTTGAAGCGCTGGAATTCCTCGAAGGGAGAAAGATAGGGGTTGCTGTAACCCAGGCCCATCACAAAACCCACCGCGACCTTGTTGCCGCCGTAGTGGTAGAGGAATGCGCCGCCGTAGGTGTCGGATTGCAGCGGCCATCCGGCGCTGTGTATCACCAGGCCCGACTTGAACTGCTCGGGCTTGACCTCCCACAGCTCCTTGATGCCGAGGCCATAGGTTTGCGGATCGGCATCGGCGCGCAAATTGAATTTGGCTTCGAGCTGCTTGCCCAGGTGGCCGCGGCAGCCTTCGGCGAACAGGGTGTACTTGGCGTGCAGTTCCATACCGGGCTGATAGGCATCGGTGGGCTGCCCGTCGCGGCCCACGCCCATGTCGCCGGTGGCGACGCCCTTCACTGCGCCATTTTCATCGTAGAGAATTTCAGCACCGGCGAAGCCGGGATAGATCTCGACCCCCAGCGCTTCCGCCTGCTGGCCCAGCCAGCGTGTCACCAGCCCCAGGCTGACGACGTAGTTGCCGTGGTTCTGGAAACAGCCGGGCAGCGTGAAGTTGGGGAATTTGATGCCGCCGGTTTCCGTCAGCATGTAGAAGCGGTCTTCTGTCACTTCGGTTTCAACGGGCGCGCCTTTTTCCCGCCAATCGGGGATCAGTTCGTTCAGTGCACGCGGGTCCAGTATTGCGCCGGAAAGGATATGGGCGCCGATCTCGGCGCCTTTTTCGATCAGGCAGACGTTGGTGTCGGCGTTAAGTTGCTTGAGACGTATCGCCGCGGCCAGCCCTGCCGGGCCTCCACCAACGATCACTACATCAAATTCCATTACTTCACGCATTTTCAGTCTCCTGGCCCAAACGGGATTAAAGAGGTGACGTCAGGTTTCGCAGCACTCGCGGCAATAATATATGCATTTCCGGATTAATTCAAACGTTCGTTTGATAATTGACGTGATTGTGTGAGCTGGCGAACGACGCCAGCTTGATGCAGCTCAAAATGCGGAAGCTTGATCTTTAAATACAAACAAGGAGTTACGAATAACGTAACTCCTTGTTTGTGTACTGCTCTGAATTTAGTCGCTGATCACTGACGCACAGCTATTCCAGCTGCAGTTTCAATGATGCAGCGCTTTATCCAGCGAATGTAAGAACTTTTCGGCATCGTGCTGTGCAATCTGGAATTTGACCGTCGCTCCAACCATCATTTTGGGAACGGAATTCACCAGGTCCATGGGGATGGGATATTTGCCGGTGGCGATGGCTTCTTTAAGGTGGTTGAATCTATTGGTGGCGTCTTCTATCGAGAGCAGGAAGGCGTGACCTTCATCGGTGATGCTGACGCACTTGTTTCCCAAATGGGTTGCCGCTTGACAGTGAAACCGTTTCTTAGACATTCACATCTCCTTTGCTGCTGAATTTTTGGCGACCGCGAAGCAGTCTGCGCCCGGCGGGTGGGTGTGTCAAACGACTCCCCCGCTGAACTTGGTGGAGTGGAAGAAGCGTGGAAGCCATTTTCGTGATGTTCGAAAAAATGGAGCAGAGATTTGCAGTTAGGCGTAATTTATAAGACTGCATCACCCTGCAGCGACTGCTGTTCATCATACAAAAAGGAGAAAATCATGGCGAAAGACAGCGTTTACCGTATTACAGAAATAGTGGGGACCAGCAAAAAATCCTGGGAGGATGCGGCCGCAAACGCGGTCAGCGCAGCCTCAAAGACCTTGCGCGACTTGAGGGTCGCCGAAATTATCAAACTGGATATGGTGGTAGAAGACGGCAAGGTGGCCGCTTACCGGGCGCGGGTCGCGTTGTCCTTTAAATACGACCCGAAAGGTTAAGAAGTCTCGATTGCCGTATAAACACCGCGGGTGTCTGCCGACACTCGCGGATTTCCGAATGATGGTTATTCACATTATTTGTGGATAACTGACCAGATAAGTGCACTTCAACAGCGCTAACTATAAACGGTATATACGATTATTAGCGCCGTCCATTTAGTTGGCGTTTTCTTGACTTAATCAATTCCGCAAGAGTGTGGCCTCGATGAATGGACCGAATCATTGAATTGCAGCTAGGGTAGAAGTTCTAGACACTACTCGAGGGTGTAAATCTATTTTGGCAATGATTCAGGTCGACGTATCGTCTTGGTAACGTCCTTGCCGATTCCGCGATAGCCGGTAAAGCGGCCTGAGGTGTCGAACATCGGTTCCCCGCTTACCATTAAATATTGCAACGAGCCGTCCGGAATGGTCCGGCTGTAGACGAAATCCAGAAACGGCCGTCTGGCGGCCAGCTTTGCCTCAAGTATTTTTCGCTCGGCTTCATTCCAGCGTGCCCCTTGATCTTCCCTGGTGTTAACTAGTGCACCGTCAACCCGGATTCCGAGCATTTCAAACACCAGGCCGTAGATTTTGGTGAATTGCCCATTTTCGTCCTGCTCCCAATACCAGTCGGACGACAGTTCGGTCAGGCGGCGAAAACGCGCTTCGCTTTCGCGCAATTCGGCGGTTCGTTCCTCCACGGTCTGCTCCAGCAACTGGTTGTACTTCTCCAGTTTCTTGTACAGCAAGCGCACTTCCAGCATGTTGTGTATACGCGTCTTGACTTCGACCAGATCAAACGGTTTGGATACGAAATCCTTCGCACCGGCAGCCAGTGCCCGCAGCTTGTGGCCAGGCTGGGCCGTGATGACCAGAACGGGAACATAGCTTCGGTGTCAATTTTCTTCAGGCCTTCCATTACCTGAAATCCATCCATGACCGGCATCTGCAGATCAAGCAGAATCAGGTCGTAGTGGTTGGTGCGATGCAATGCGCAGACAGTTTGCGGATCGGTTGTTGAAGCAACATGCCGATAGCCGGCTTCACCCATCATTTGCTCCAGCAACTGCACATTGGCTTCCTGATCGTCGACGATCAGAATGCTCGCATCAAGAATTTCGTTGCCACTTATCATAAAATTCTCTTTCTTAAATGATTGCTGAGATTCTGTCTAAGTGATAGACAAGCTACATTAACCTTGCGCAATCTCCAATAGATCAGAGTTTGCTGCGATGCGAAAGTTGTTCTTACCTGTGCGCTTGGCCTCATACAGGGCTTTATCCGCATTCTTCATCAGCGTTTCCGCCTCTTCTCCATGTGCGGGAAAAATACTGACCCCGATGCTGGCCGTCATGCCTACGTCGCGACCCTGAATGCTATAGGGCTGCGAAACTGCGTGTATTACTTTCGACGCCAGTTTGGCCGCATCGTCAGCTTGAGTTAATTCCGACAATACGATTACGAATTCGTCGCCACCCAAACGTGCCACTGTGTCTTCCTGACGTACAGCAGATACCAGACGGGCCGCAACCATGCTCAGAAGTATGTCGCCTGCATCGTGACCCAGGGTGTCATTGATCTGTTTAAATCCGTCCAAATCCAGATACATCACCGCCATCGTGCACTTGTTTCTGCGCGCGTGGGCGATGGACAAGCGCAAGTCTGTCCATTAATAACCGTCTATTCGGTACCCCGGTCAGCGCGTCATGCAATGCCAGGGGCTGCAGTACCTGGTTGTAGTGCTCGAGTTGCTTGTACAGCAAGCGCACTTCCAAGCATGTTGTGAACGCGCGCCAACACCTCTGGCAACTCAAATGGTTTGCTGACGAAATCCTTCGCGCCGGAGGCCAGCGCGCGCAACTTGTGTCCCGGCTGGGCTGTGATCACGAGGACAGGCAAATAACCATCCGCATCAATCTCTTTCATACCTTCCATTACCTGGAAACCATCCATGCCGGGCATTTGCAGATCAAGCAAAATCAGGTCATAGCGATTGGCGCGATGCAGCGCACAGACGGTATGCGGATCCATCGTTGAGGTAACGCACCGATAGCCGACGCCACGCAACATTTGTTCCAGCAGCAGCACATTGCTTTCCTGATCGTCGACGATCAGTATGTTGGCATCCATCATGTCGGTGGCGCTGATCATTACTGTATGTTCCGGAAAACTGCGCCGTTTGATCCTGTTTCCGCCAATTTCAACGCCATATCCAGAGCTTCCATAAACTCGTTGACTTTGATGGGTTTGGTCAGGTAACGAACGAATCCCGCATCCATACCTTTTTTGATGTCGCGCGGCATGGCATTGGCACTGATGGCAAGTACAGGAATATTTGCAGTGGAAGGATCTTCGCGCAATATCTTCAGTGCGTTGATGCCGCTGATGCCCGGCAGATTGATATCCATCAGAATCACGTCCGGCAGATGGATACGCGCCAGCGCGATGCCGCTCGTGCCGTTCCCGGCCCGCAACAAGCGCATATCCGGACGACGTTCGATGAGTTGTTCGACCAGTTGCATGTTGGCCTGGTTGTCTTCCACATATAGCAGGGTGCGTAGCGACGCTGCATGTTGCATTCGTTCCTGCAGCGGTGCCAGCGGAACATCTGTCCCGATATCAAGTTGTATTGCTGCCGCCAGGTTCAGTTCGATCCAGAACACGCTGCCCTCTCCGACGGAGCTTTCCGCGCCGATTTCACCCCCCATCAATTCGACCAGGCGCTTGCTGACCACCAGGCCAATGCCGGTGCCTTCCTCGGCGCTGGCTTCTTGTCCGAGACGATTGAACGGCTGGAACAGTTGCGCAAGTTTTTCCGGAGACAATCCTTCGCCGGTATCCTTCACACTGATGCGTATGCGCTCAGCGGAGAGCGTGCGTGCACGTCAGTTCGACAGTCCCATCCGTGCGGTTGTATTTGATCGCGTTGGAAAGCAAATTGATCAGAACCTGCTTTACGCGGGTGCGGTCGGCATGGACAAAAACAGGGTTGTCGAACTGGGGAAAACTTATGCGTGATGCCGCTTTTTTGCGCCATCGGTTCGATCATGGCCTGGCAATCGAGAAATACTTCCGGCAATGACATGGGTTCCAGCGACAACGACAGTTTGCCGGATTCGATCAGTGCGAGATCGAGAATTTCGTCGATCAGCTCCAGCAGATACCATCCCGCTTTCAGGATCTGGTTGATGCTGGCCTTTTGAGTGGGGGTGGGCAGCGGCGAACCCGACTCCATTAATTGCGCAAAGCCGAGGATCGCGTTGAGCGGCGAGCGCAACTCATGGCTCATGCTGGAGAGGAAATCCGATTTGGCGAGGTTGGCTTTTTCCGCCACGTACTTTGCACTCTCAAGTTCGGCATTCTTGTCTTGAAGAATCTGGTCCAGGAGCTTGCGTTCGGTCAGGTCGCGGGTCAGCTTGGCGAAGCCGCGCAGATTGCCGCTTTGGTCTCGAATTGCCGTATAAACCACATTGGCCCAAAAGGTTGAGCCGTTTTTACGCATACGCCAGCCCTCATCTTCGAAGCGCCCCTTGGCGGTTACGATGTCCAGATCGCGCTGCGGTGTGCCGCGCTCAATATCTTCCCGCGGATAAAATTGTGAGAAATGCTGGCCGACGATCTCTTCTGTAGTGTAGCCCTGGATACGCTGTGCTCCGCTGTTCCAGCTCACAACACGCCCGGCTGGACTCAACATGACAATGGCGTAGTCGGACACACTCTCTACCATCAACCGGAAACTTTCCTCGGTCCAGCGCAGTTGTTCTTCAACCTGTTTGCGCGCGGAATTGTCGGTACCGATCAACAGGTAGCCGATGATGGCGTCCTGCGCATCGCGCAAGGCCGTGACCGAAACGACCGCCGGGAAGCGGCTGCCATCCTTGCGGATATAGGTCAGCTCGTAGATATCCTCGATGCCGCGCGAAGCCTTGAACACCAAGGCTTCGAAACCGGGTGTGATGGTTGTGCCAAGTTCGACGCTCAGCGCCTGGGCACGAGCGATCACTTCCTGCGGATCGGAAATATCGGCCGGGGTGATCTTGTTCATCACATCGGCCGCCGCATAACCCAGCATGCGCTCGGCACCGACGTTGAAGATTTGAATGACGCCGTTGGCGTCGGTGGCGATGCTCGAAAAGTTTGCGCTGTTAAAGATAGCGTTTTGCAACGCGCCGGCCTTGAGTAACGCCTCTTCCGCCTGTTTGCGTGCGGTGTTGTCGGTGCCTATCAGCAGGTAGCCGATGATGGCGTCCTGCGCATCGCGCAAGGCCGTGACCGAAACGACCGCCGGGAAGCGGCTGCCATCCTTGCGGATATAGGTCAGCTCGTAGATATCCTCGATGCCGCGCGAAGCCTTGAACACCAAGGCTTCAAAACCGGGTGTGATGGTTGTGCCAAGTTCAACGCTCAGCGCCTGGGCACGAGCGATCACTTCCTGCGGATCGGAAATATCGGCCGGGGTGATCTTGTTCATCACATCGGCCGCCGCATAACCCAGCATGCGCTCGGCCCCAACGTTGAAGATTTGAATGACGCCGTTGGCGTCGGTGGCGATGCTCGAAAAGTTTGCGCTGTTAAAGATAGCGTTTTGCAACGCGCCGGCCTTGAGTAACGCCTCTTCCGCCTGTTTGCGTGCGGTGTTGTCGGTGCCTATCAGCAGGTAGCCGATGATGGCGTCCTGCGCATCGCGCAAGGCCGTGACCGAAACGACCGCCGGGAAGCGGCTGCCATCCTTGCGGATATAGGTCAGCTCGTAGATATCCTCGATGCCGCGCGAAGCCTTGAACACCAAGGCTTCAAAACCGGGTGTAATGGTTGTGCCAAGTTCGACGCTCAGCGCCTGGGCACGAGCGATCACTTCCTGCGGATCGGAAATATCGGCCGGGGTGATCTTGTTCATCACATCGGCCGCCGCATAACCCAGCATGCGCTCGGCACCGACGTTGAAGATTTGAATGACGCCGTTGGCGTCGGTGGCGATGCTCGAAAAGTTTGCGCTGTTAAGGATTGCGTTCTGCAACGCGCCCGCTGTAAGCACGGCCTCCTGGCGCTGTACTTCGGCGATACCCTCCGCCGTATCTGCTCCGAGTTTGAATTTGAAGGAATCGTGAATCTTGTTGAACATGGACGACCTTTGTTTAAGCGCGATGATACTTGCGGATCGCGTGACCGTAGGTGCGGACAACTCCGCAGTTACTTATAGGCTTTTTTCTGTACACATAACACACATTTATTTTCAGAAGGTGTGGGTAAATTGAGTCACGCTCATGGTGTCTATATCACTAGTCGCCGTCCGTACGCTAGCGCACGTAGGGCGGGTTTTTACACTATCAATGGCTTACAGCGAGCGTCTGGTGGAAACGTCTAGGGATTGCTCACATCCTTGAGCAAACGATTGAATTCCTTCTTGACCACTTGGTAGCACTCACAGGTAAGGGTTTCCAATCCGGATCGATCAAGCACGGTGATGTGACCGCGGCGGTAACTGATCAAACCTGCATGCTGCAGGTTTCCTGCGGCTTCCGTGATGCCTTCGCGGCGCACGCCGAGCATGCAGGCAATCAATTCCTGGGTCATGGTCAATTCATTCGAGGGCAAGCGATCCAGCGTCAGCAACAACCAGCGGCACAGTTGCTGCTCCATGGAATGATGCCGGTTGCAGACGGCAGTTTGGGACATCTGGGTGATCAAAGCCTGGGTATAACGCAGCATCAAACGCATCATCGGTCCGGCGCGATTGAACTCTTCCATCATCAACTGACCTTGCAGCCGGTATCCGTAACCCCCCGTCTGCACAGTAGCCCGGCTGGGGGTTGTATTTCCGCCCATGAAAAGTGAGATACCAATAACCCCTTCATTTCCGACCCCGGCCATTTCGGCCGATGCACCGTTTTCCATGATGTAGTGCAGTGACACGATAGCGGTCGTTGGAAAGTATACATGATGCAATTGGCCGCCGGACTCATACAGGACTTCGCCGAGTGGCATCGCGATTAATTCCAGATGCGATGAAAGGCGCGCGAAAATATCCGCAGGCAAGGTAGCGAGAAGGTGGTTTTGATTGGGGCTGTGCAGCGCAGGCATCATAGCATCCATATTCTCGTTTCCGGCGCGTGGAACCTACAGGAATACATCTGAGTGAACTACTCAATTACGCGGGCTTGGTCCGGCACTCTATCATCAACTCGTCTCTGATGAACTGTACCATAGTCATTCCAGGTGATAACGCATATCAAACATGACCAGCGTGCCGGTGCAGCAAGCCTGTGCCGTTTTCGTTTCAATATCAATTCCGCGAATATCGGCATTACTCCCCATCTACATCTATGTGCGCTGACGCACGGAACATTGCTAACGGGTGGAGGATAAGTGCTGCCAGTGTGGCTCGCGCCTCGGCTCCGGTTGGTTGGATCAGGAAATCAAACCAAGCCGAGGTTCGCATTATCGCTTGCGCAGTTCGGCGGCGACTATCGACATAGCACATCAGGCAAACACCCGGCATGGCGGAGGTTCATCGCACCGATGCTTTTCCGGGTTATACATAAGGAGAAGCAAATGAACAAATTCGCAAGTATTAAACCAATGTTGTGGCTCACCGGATTGCTTATGGTTGCTTCGATTGCGGGTTGCGGCGGGGGTGGAAGTACAGCTGTAACGACTCCTGTTGCTGGCACAACTTTACCTGGTGCCGGCACTGGATTGGGAGGCGCGGGTAAAGGTCCTGCACCGGTGGTTCTTGGTGCAGCGGGTAATTATGTGATCCTGGCAAATTCTTCGATCTCGACCGTTCCTACATCTGCGATCACAGGAAACATTGGACTAAGTCCCGCAGCAGCGAGCTTTATTACCGGATTTACGTTAATTGCAGATGCAACGAATGTATTTTCCACTTCATCTCAAGTGACCGGGCAGATATTTGCGGCCGACTATGCAACCCCCACACCAACCAACCTGACCACCGCTGTAGGCAATATGTTAACTGCGTATACCGATGCCGCCGGGCGCGCTCCCGATTACACCGAGTTGGGTACCGGAAATATTGGCGGCATGACGCTTGCACCTGGCACATACAAATGGAGCTCTGGCGTCTCGATCCCGACAAGTGTCACTCTCAATGGCGGTCCAAACGATGTCTGGATATTCCAGATCGCACAAGGAATTACTCAGGCTTCTGCCACGCAGGTGATTTTGACGGGTGGCGCACTTCCAAAAAATATCTTCTGGCAGGTATTCGGTGTGGTGAGCATTGGAACGACTGCACACATGGAAGGCGTGGTACTTTCGCAAACAGCGATCACACTGGCGACAGGCGCTTCAGTGAATGGAAGATTGCTGGCACAAACCGCAGTCACTTTGGATGCTAATGCGGTGACCCAACCGGCCCCGTAAGACTTACTGTATTTCAGGTGAAGCAACAAAATAAATGGCCGTCGCAAGATGGCCATTTTCTATTTGCAAGATCGTCGAAACCAAACTGCAGACATTTTTTTAGAACTTAAGTGCTATGTACGATAGTGAACAGAGGCGGACAAACGAAAGGGGGATAAGTAATGCAAGCGAGATTGAAGCCAACGTTTTCCAAACCCTGGATAGAGGAGATCAAAATGAACACATTCCATAGTGCTACTTTCGAAACTGATGGAACGACTGCTTGTCCTTTGATTCGCCCGATGCCGGAATCCAGACAAGGATATGGTTATTTCCAGCCCTATCGATTTTACAAATCAGGCAAACGCGTGCTTGTTTACAGGTTGCCAGGTGATGGTAAGCCATTGGCAGTTTTAAAACCAGCGGTGATTATATTGGCGTTACTGGCGGTGGCTTTTTTAATTGGGTATGTTAATGGCGGGCAAGTCCAGAAGCAAAGGGAAGGAGGGCCTCTACCCACTGCAGTAACGCCAAATAACGCGCTGCAGGTTTCGGAAAATGACAAGGCACCAGAAGTTGCCCAACGCAACACTTGCGGGCCGCTGATGACGCAGGCGCCAACCGCACAATTGCCGCACCGAGATCGCCCAGGGCTACAAGCCGCAGCCGAAGGTCTATCTGGCAACGTGCGAGGCATTCAACCTTGAGCCTGCGCAGGTGATGATGTGTGCCGCACACAGCGGTGACCTCGCAGCCGCCCAGGCGCTCGGCCTGAAGACCGGCCATATCGGCCGCCCCGGAGAGGGAGGTCCGGGCACCGGCGAAACCGAGCCAAAAGGCTCGTTCGACGTGGTCGGCAAGAACTTCCACGACTTCGCGGACAAACTCGGGGTCTGACGAGAGCGATGCCGGGGAGGTTGGCGTTTCCGGGCCACGCGATTCCGGGACGTTTCCGGAGGCAAGCGAAGGCGATTTCTTACTTGGCGGGTGTTATGCGGTCGTAAGGCCACTTGTGCATGTCGATGCACCAGCGCGGTGGAGTTGGCGAGAGAAATAATCGCTGACGCTGCTCCGGGCTAAGGCAGCGCGGGACCTCGGCTTTGACACGGTCGACGAAGATTTGAACTTCTGGGAATGCCTCCCATAGCCGCGCTGTGTGATCCTCGGAAGCCGTCAGGATGCGGCTGCCATCAGGCGCGAACACTGCGCTGTGGACCGCGTCGGTGTGGCCGCTGAGGGTGGCCAGCGGCTGGCCGTCGCGGTCCCATAACCACACCGTCCCATCATAGGTGACAGTCAGGAAGCGGCCGCCGTCGGGTGCGAAAGCCCCATATATGACAACATCGGGATGCTCTAGTGTGAAGAGGTGTTTGCCCTCGCGATCCCACATGCGGACGGAGTTGTCCACCGCGGCACTGCTGGCGAAAGTCACCAGCACGCGATTACTGTCAGGCGAGAATTCCACCCAAATGACTTTTCCGGAGTGCCCCACGAGATTTGCTAGGGGATTGCCATCGCGATCCCGAAGTTTCGCC
Source organism: uncultured Alphaproteobacteria bacterium (assembly GCA_963831505.1). Taxonomy (GTDB): domain Bacteria; phylum Pseudomonadota; class Alphaproteobacteria; order Rhizobiales; family Xanthobacteraceae; genus Bradyrhizobium. The sequence goes on from CAWHQY010000014.1 coordinate 91,129, forward strand.
ATCAGGTCCTTTTCGGAGGCTGTTACAATCCGGCTGCCGTCAGGCGCGAACACCGCTCTATTAATCTCCTCGCTATGTCCCATAAGCACAGCGAGCACCTTGCCGTTGAGATCCCATAAACGCGCCGTATGGTCATAAGAGGCGGTCAGGATGCGCTTGCCGTCAGGCGCGAACACGGCGCTGTTAACAGGACCAGTGTGCCCCTTAAGCGTGGCTCGGGGTTTGCCGTCCAGACCCCAGAGCCGCGCGGTCCCGTCATCGGAAGCGGTCAGGACCCGGGCGCCGTCGGGCGAGAACACCGCACTCCGAACCTCTCTGGTGTGGCCCCTTAGTGTAACAACCAATTTGCCCTCACGGTCCGGATAGCCGTGACGTGTTGTCGTTGGAAGCGGTCAGGATGTGACCGCCGTCAGGTGAGTAAACCGCGCGGAGAGACTGGGCCAGTGTGGCCCTTTAATGTAGCGAGCGGCTTGCCCTCGCGGTCCCACAGCCGCGCGGTCGTGTCGTCGGAGGCGGTCAGGATGCGCTCGCCATCAGGTGCGAACACCGCGCTACTAACTGGACCGGTATGAGCCTTAATGGCAGGAAGCAGCTTGCCGACCCTGTCCCACAGACGCGCCGTGCTATCGAGAGAAGCGGTGACATCTTTGGCCGTCCGGCGCGAACACCGCACTAATGACCCAACCGTTGTGTCCCTGCAGGATGGCCAGCGGCCCGCCGTCGCGGCCCCACAGTCGCGCTGTTTGATCAGCTGAGCCGGTTAGGATACTCCGTACCGTCGGGGGAGAACACGGCGTGGCGAACTGCGTCTGTGTGGCCCTGAAGCGTCGCTAGCAACTTGCCTTCGCGATTCAAAGCCGCGCCGTCTTGTCATCAGATGCCGTTAGGATAGCACTGCCGTCGGGAGCAAATACTCCGATATTAATTGCGGCTGTGTGACCCCTGAGGACAGCAAGCGGCTTGCCATCGCGATCCCACAACCGCGCGGTGTCATCAGCGGCGACAGTCAGGATGCGGGCTCCGCCAGGCGCGAACACCGCGCTATTGACCACGCCGTCAACAGGCCCCCGTAGAATGGCGAGCAGCTTGCCATCTCGATCCCAAAGCCGCGCCGTCCCGTCAGCGGAACCGGTAACGATACGGCCGCCGTCGGAAGCAAGCGCCGCGCTGGTTAGCCCTTCGATCCTAAGTATGCGAAGCGCCTTGCCGTTTCGGTCCCAAAGCCGCACTGTGCCGTCACCGGAACCGGTAAGGATGCGGCTGCCGTCAGATGAAAACTCCGCCATCGAAACCGCGTCGGTGTGGCCACGAAGGATTTGGAGTGGCCTGCCGTCTCGGTCCCAAAGCCGCGCCGTGTTGTCACCGGAGCCGGTTAGGATAAGGCTGCCATCGCGCGAGAATGCCGCGATCAACACTGGGTTGGTGTGGCCCTCGAGCGTGCCGAGCGGCTTGCCGTCGCGGTCCCAAAGTCGCGCCGTCCCGTCATCAGAGGCGGTAACGATGCGGCTGCCATCGGGTGAGAACACCGCGTCCTCAAGTGAATCCGTATGGCCGCTTAAGATTGCCCGCTCTGCAAGCTCGAGACGTGCTGAGTAAAGGGAGTGCCACGCCTCGCTTACGAATGGACGCTTCCGCTGCGTCTCCTCGGCTGACGTTCAAATCCGGCAAGCCTTCCAGGGCGAGCAGGGCAGCAGTTGCTGCATCCGCACCGGCTTGCTTTGCCTGGCCTGCGCGGAAATACGATTCTGCCTTCTGTCCCTCCCGCAAATTCGCTTCGGCCTCTTTCGTCTTCTCGTCGGCGAAGCCGGCTTGCCTCTCCGCCTCAGCTTTCTGGTGCTCTACTTCAGCTTTCTGGTGCTCCACCTCCGTCCTCTGGCTTACTGCCTCCGCGGTTTGAGAGCGCGCGTAGATCCCAATTACGATCGCAATAAACGCAAGCACGAGAGCAGCTGCCAGCCCGGCCATTGTGCGCTGAGCGACGCGACGGGACGCAGCGGCAGTCTCCTTGGCTGCCTGTTCGCGCACTTGCGCCGCCTGAAGTTCAATGGCTTGGCTTTGCCGATTTTGTTCGGCGATTTCCGCGCGTGCGTTCGCCGCTTCCAGTTCGGCAACTCGCCGCTGGTGCTCCCGGGCCTCGTCCTCGGCGCGCCTTCTCGCCTCTGCCGCTTCGCTTTCGGCGATGAACTCCCTGATGTCGTCGATCGTGATGTCGCCGGGATCGGAAGCCAGGGCACGCGCGCGCTCGAGCTGAAAGCCTGCGGGCAGCAGCAAGTCCTCGCGCCGTCCGTGCTCCTCCCATACGGCCTTGGCCTGCACGATCGCGGCGCGTGCGCGCAGCTTGTCGCGGTTGGCATCGACCCAATCACGCAGGCGCGGCCAGGTGCGGATCAGCGCCTCATGGGCGACTTCGACCGTCGGCCGGGCGGCGCGGTCCGAGCCGGTCACCAGGAGCCGGGTGCGCGGGCTGGCAAACTGATCCACGATCTTGCGCAGCGTCGGCTCGTCAGGCATCGCCGCGCGGGCGCGCGTGTCCTCCTGGCCTTCGCCAGGGGTCACCAGCCGCAGGAATAGCCTGCGCGCAGCCTGCTGATCATCAGGAGACAGCTCCTCGAACGTCCGCTCCGCTGTGAGCCGGATCGCCTCTCGCACGCCGCCCGAACGCGCGTAGGAATCGGCGGTCATTACGTCTGCCTTCGCGCAGCGCCCAGGTCTCCTTGAGGGCGTACTGCAGCAGCGGCAGCATGCCCTCGTCCTCGCCCGCCTCGTCGAGGATATTGGACACCAGCCTTGCGGGATCGAAGGTGAGCCCTACCATCTTCGCAGGCTCGACGATGGTGCTCTCCAGCTCAGTGCGCGACATCGCGCCGAGCAGCACCTGCTGCGTCGGCAACAGCGCCCGGATCTTCTGGTGGCTGATCAAGGGGTCGTAGAAGTCGGCGCGCACGGTGGCCACCACTGAGACCGGTGCCGATTGCGACGCGGTCAGCAGCAGGTCAATGAAGCGGCTTGACGTCGGCAGCGTGGCGGGCGGCCCGATCCTTGTCGACGCTCGCTGAAGGTGCCTGCGCATAGAGTTCCTCCCACTGGTCGACGTAGAGCAGCAGCCGATCAGGCTTGCCCTCCGACCGGTCGAGCTCCTCACGGATCATGTGCGACAGCAACTCGGGATCACCCGACCTCAGCCGCTCCGCTTCGTTGCCGATCTTCGCGGCGTACTCTGCCGCGCCTACCCCGTCCGCCTTCGGATTGAATGCGGCTGCCAGGGCCCGCAGCGGTTCTGGCCCGGGCCGCAAGGTTAGGACATTCCAGAACCGGTCGCGCGCGCGCCGCAGCGCCGGCATCAGGCCGGCATAGACCAGCGAAGACTTGCCGCTGCCCGACCGGCCGACCACCATCACGAAGGGATGGTCGCGGACCTTGCGCACCAGCTGACCGATCGGGCTCTCTGGATCATCCGCACTGCCGCGGCCGAAGAAGAACGCCGAGTCCTCCTCGCGGAAGGCATCGAGGCCTCGATAGGGACAGATCGCCTCCCGCAACCGCGTCCGCCGACGAGGTCGCCCGCCCTGGACGGCAGCCACGAGCGCTCCAGCTCGGCGGGCGCATCCGACACCTTCGCGACATGGGAGAAGTCGATCCAGGTGAGGACTGCAGAAAATTGAAGGGGCGATCGATCTCGCGCTTCGGGAAGGATCACCGGCACGATCGGAAATGATGGGTCGCGCGTCTGACGGATGATGGCGAGGTCGCGCTCGTATTGCTGGGTGTTGCCGAGCCCCTGCGGCCCGATCAGGATGATCGCCGCCTTGGCTGCATTGAGGGCCTTCTCCAGCCCACGAACCCACGGCAGGCCGGGCGGAAGATTGCGCCGATCGAAGAAAGACGTAAGCCCACGCGCTCGCAGAACCGAATCGATTTCTGCTGCGTGGCGCACGTCTACACGCGCATAGCTGACAAAGACGTCCAAGGATTCGGTCTGCAAGGCAAGGTCCGCGCCAACGGTAGTTGTCACACGGTATGCACAAACCCACCACATGGGAAGAGGCGCGCCATCAATTGGCTACCATCCGCCGACAGCCGCACGGAGCGGCCTGTAGGTATTCCAGTGCATTCCTGGCGGCTTGCCAGCAAACGGCTCGGCAAAGCTGAAGCCGCCACCCAGGCTCATTCGAACCTTTCGGGCCCGTCGAATTTTGCGGAGTGTCGGCGTTTCTGTCTCGACACACCGACAGAAGAGCGCCGGCCGGCTTGCCGCCAGATTGGGCTGCTCCTGCGCTGGCGGCGCCGAGTTCAGAAGTCCAGCTTCTCGGCTTTCGGAATGTCCAAACTCCGGTGATTGTAATACTCGTTCGGATTTTCGGCACAGGCGCTTTCCGTTACCCGGTCCCCCGGCGCATAAGTCAGCGTCGCGGTCCAGGGCGTCGTGAACACGCCTTCATCCTCAATCGTCAGATCCAGCTGCAAGAACTTGCCGCCGCGGTGCCGGCTCCAGACGTCGCCATTAAGCAGCCAATTTGCGTCGCCGGTCACTCGCCCGACGGAGCACTTCCTAAACGAGCCGCCCGCTTGGGCTAACGAGTTCGGCCCTTCGGCGGCGTAAACATTGCTGTCGGCGTCCACGGCTACGCCCTCGCCCGCCGTACCCTGATACACCCTGTCGTCGCGTTCGAACGGCGGGATGAACCCGGCGACAGGCCGGACGCCGTCATGCCAGTTCGGGTGGTTGTATGGGTTCGACTCCGAGTCGTGGACCGTCTTTCCGACAACGTTTTAGGGATCTTGCCTCAGGTTACGAATGTGGACGGCCGCATGGCCCCCCACGGCCGCACCTCCTCGAGCTCATAAGCCAGAGCCAACAATGTGGCTTCCGCACCCATGCGAGCGGCGAATTGGCTCCCGATTGGCAATCCATTGGATTCTCCCAATGCAGCGGCACCGACATCGCTGTTGTGCCGCAGATGTTGTGTAGGGACGTGTAGCCCATGTAGTCGCGGGTGATGTCCCTCAGTTCCTTGAAGGAATACTTCGCCTGGTCGCGCATGCCGGTCTTGAATACCGGCGTGCGCAGGACTGGCGTCAGCAGGACATCCCATTGCTGAAAGAAGCGATCCAACGCGGCCGTTCCCGCTTCCACCACTGGCAGCGCCGCGGCAATTTGGGCATCGAACGGCCCCTTGCGCATCGCTTCCTCACGCAGTCCGAGTGCGCGTGACTCGAACCCGTCTTCGAGCCGCTGAAGCCCGTTCGCCTTCGCGAATGCATCGACGGCTCGTGCAGTCCCCACGGCCCCAATTTGCCCGGCCGCATCATCGAGCTTCACCTGATCGAGCGGCAGCTTGGCCTCCTCAATCGTATGACCGAGGTCCCGGCACAACTGTGCTGTGTCAGCAATGGCGTTCCCGACCTCGGGGTGAGGAGCTTGACCTAGCGTGCCCTCAAAGGTGATGGCGATCTTGAGGCGCCGCGACGATTTGCCGGGCACGAAACCGACTTTGGGAAGCGGCGTATTGGGGTCCTCCACGACGCGGAGGTACATCGCGGTGTCGCGCACGGTGCGGCTGATACCGGCGTCGACCAAGGTCGACCATGGCGTGGCCCCAAAGGGCCGGCCATCTTGTCGCCGGGCTGGATCTTGCGCTTCACCGCGACGAAGACCTTGACCATCTTCATCACGCCGGGCGGCAATTCGTCACCGCGCTGCAGCTTCTCGACCTTGTCGAGGAAGCGCTGCTCGAGGCCCTTCTTCGACTCATCGTACTGCTTCCGCATGGCCTCGATCTCGGCCATCAGCTTGTCGTTCGGCGAGGCGAACAGCCACCACTGCGACTTCGGATACTCCTCGAGCACCGCACGGGTGATCTTGGTGTCCTTCTTGAAGCCCTTCGGACCCGCAATGCCCTGGCGGTTTTCCAGGAGCTCGGCGAGACGGCTGTAGACGTTGCGGTCGAGGATCGCCTGCTCGTCGTCGCGGTCCTTGGCGAGACGCTCGATCTCCTCCCGCTCGATCGCCAGCGCACGCTCGTCCTTGTCGACGCCGTGGCGGTTGAACACCCGCACTTCCACGATCGTGCCCTGCACGCCCGGAGGCACACGAAGCGAAGTATCGCGGACGTCGGATGCCTTTTCGCCGAAGATGGCGCGCAGAAGCTTCTCTTCCGGCGTCATCGGGCTTTCGCCCTTCGGCGTGATCTTGCCTACCAGGATGTCGCCGGCGCGCACTTCCGCGCCGATATAGACGATGCCGGCTTCGTCGAGGTTCTTCAGCGCTTCTTCCGAGACGTTCGGAATGTCGCGGGTGATTTCCTCAGGCCCCAGCTTGGTGTCGCGGGCCATCACCTCGAACTCCTCGATATGGATCGAGGTGAAGACGTCGTCCTTCACGATCCGCTCGGAGAGCAGGATGAAGTCTTCGAAGTTGTAGCCGTTCCACGGCATGAACGCGACCAGCACGTTGCGGCCGAGCGCAAGCTCGCCGAGATCGGTCGAGGGACCGTCGGCAATGATGTCGCCCTTCCTGACGATGTCGCCGACCTTCACCAGCGGACGCTGGTTGATGCAGGTCGACTGGTTGGAACGCTGGTACTTCATCAGCCGGTAGATATCGACGCCCGACTTGGTGGGGTCGAGATCTTCGGTCGCGCGGATGACGACGCGGGTCGCGTCGATCTGGTCGATCACGCCCGAGCGACGTGCGGCGATCGCAGCCCCCGAGTCGCGCGCGACAATGCCTTCCATGCCGGTGCCGACGAACGGCGCCTCGGCACGAACGAGCGGCACCGCCTGGCGCTGCATGTTCGAGCCCATCAGCGCGCGGTTGGCGTCGTCGTTCTCGAGGAACGGGATCAGCGCCGCGGCGACGGAGACAAGCTGCTTCGGCGACACGTCCATATAGTCGACCTTGTCCGGCGTCACCGGCAGCACTTCGCCGGCGTGACGGCAGACCACGAAGTCTTCCGTGAAGCGGCCGCGATTATCGAGCGGCACGTTGGCCTGCGCCACGCGGTAGCGGCCCTCTTCCATCGCCGAGAGATAGACCACCTCGTCGGTGACGCGGCCGTCCTTCACCTTGCGGTAGGGCGTTTCGACAAAGCCGTATTTGTTTACGCGCGCAAACGTCGCGAGCGAGTTGATGAGGCCGATGTTCGGACCTTCCGGCGTCTCGATCGGACAGATGCGGCCGTAATGCGTCGGGTGCACGTCGCGCACCTCGAAGCCCGCACGCTCGCGCGTCAGACCGCCCGGTCCAAGCGCCGACAGGCGGCGCTTGTGGGTGATCTCCGACAACGGGTTGGTCTGGTCCATGAACTGCGAGAGCTGCGAGGAACCGAAGAACTCGCGCACCGCGGCGGCCGCGGGCTTGGCGTTGATCAGGTCCTGCGGCATCACGGTGTCGATGTCGACGCTCGACATGCGCTCCTTGATGGCGCGCTCCATGCGCAACAGACCGATGCGGTACTGGTTCTCCATGAGCTCGCCGACCGAGCGCACGCGGCGGTTGCCGAGATGGTCGATGTCGTCGATCTCGCCCTTGCCGTCGCGCAGGTCGACCAGCGTCTTGATGACGGCGAGGATGTCTTCCTTGCGCAGGGTGCGATGGGTGTCGGGCGCATCGAGTTCGAGGCGCATGTTCATCTTGACGCGGCCGACCGCGGACAGGTCGTAGCGCTCGCTATCGAAGAACAGCGACTGGAACATGGCCTGCGCCGAGTCCAGCGTCGGAGGCTCGCCCGGACGCATCACGCGGTAGATGTCGAACAGCGCGTCTTCACGCGTCATGTTCTTGTCGGCATGCAGCGTGTTGCGGATGTAGGCGCCGACATTGACATGGTCGATGTCGAGCAGCGGCAGCTCCTTGTAGCCCTGCTCGTTCAGCACCTTCAGGAGCTTCTCGGTGATCTCCTCGCCCGCCTCGGCGTAGATTTCGCCGGTCTTCGGGTTGACGAGGTCCTCGGCGACGTAGTTGCCGACCAGCTCTTCATCCGACAGGCGCAGGGCCTTGAGGCCCTTTTCCTGCATCTGACGCGCGCTGCGCACGGTCAGCTTCTTGCCGGCTTCGAGCACGACCTTGCCGGTGTCGGCATCGATCAGGTCGTTGATGGTCGAGTAGCCGCGGAAACGGTTGGCGTCGAACGGCACGCGCCAGCCTTCCTTGGCGCGCTTGTAGCTGATCTTCTTGTAGAAGGTGCTGAGGATCTGCTCGCCGTCGAGGCCGAGCGCGAACATCAGCGACGTCACCGGAATCTTGCGGCGACGGTCGATGCGCGCGAACACGATGTCCTTGGCGTCGAACTCGATGTCGAGCCAGGAGCCGCGATAGGGAATGACGCGGGCGGCGAACAGCAGCTTGCCCGAGGAGTGGGTCTTGCCCTTGTCGTGGTCGAAGAACACGCCGGGCGAACGGTGCATCTGGGAAACGATCACGCGCTCGGTGCCGTTGACGACGAAGGTGCCGTTCATGGTCATGAGCGGGATATCGCCCATGTACACGTCCTGCTCCTTGATGTCCTTGACCGACTTGGCGCCGGTTTCCTCGTCGATATCGAACACGATGAGGCGCAGCGTCACCTTCAGCGGCGCAGCGAAGGTCATGCCGCGCTGGCGGCACTCGTCGACGTCATATTTCGGCGGCTCGAATTCGTAGCGGACGAATTCCAGCATCGAGGTTCCGGAAAAGTCCGAGATCGGGAACACCGAGCGGAACACCGCCTGCAAGCCCTCGTCGAGACGGCCGCCCTGGGGCTCGTTCACCATCAGGAACTGGTCGTAGGACGCCTTCTGAACCTCAATGAGGTTCGGCATTTCCGCGACTTCCTTGATGTGTCCGAAAAACTTGCGAACGCGTTTGCGACCGGTGAATGTCTGCTGCGCCATCGTGGCCTCTCGTTTCGTCGCCCTTGAGGAGCGAACCTTCCGGAGCACGGCTACTGCCGTCCCCGGGTTGAATTTCCTTCGGTTTTCGGGCCGGAAACGCAATTTCAGGGACTCAAGTCCTGAATTTGTTCTTCAGACCTTCAAAACGCAAAACGACGCGCGGGGCGCTTGACCACACCCGCCCGTCAGATCGATCTCATTGCGGACTGCAAAAGCCCGAAATTGCCTATTCTCCCAACGGCTTAGAGGGGATAACGCCGCCGTCCCCGCCTCCATACCGTGCTTTCGTGCTGCCGTCCCGATATGGGGCGGCAATCGTGGAGATTCGAGGGTCAAGCCTTCGAATCCCCACAAATTTCCGTGTACGACCCGCGCCAAGGCATCCCTTTTGCACACTGTTGCAGATCGTCTTGCAGAGGGCCGGATCGGCCGGCCAACTGCTTTTTCGGCCGGATCCCGGGTCTCGCTCTCGCTCGCCCGGGATCTCGCGGGATCTCGTTCAAGTAAGCCGGGCTTACTTCAGCTCCACCTTCGCGCCGGCCTTCTCGAGCTGGGCCTTGACCTTGTCGGCCTCGTCCTTGTTCACGCCTTCCTTGACGGGCTTGGGCGCGCCCTCGACGAGATCCTTGGCTTCCTTCAGGCCGAGACCGGTGATGGCGCGGACTTCCTTGATGACTTCGATCTTCTTGTCGCCGGCGGCAGCCAGCACGACCGTGAACTCGGTCTTCTCTTCGACCGGAGCGGCGGCAGCGCCGCCACCCGCGGGGCCGGCGACCGCGACCGCAGCCGCGGCCGAGACGCCCCACTTCTCTTCCAGGAGCTTTGCGAGTTCGGCCGCTTCGAGCACGGTGAGGCTCGAGAGGTCGTCGACGATTTTCTGCAAGTCAGCCATTGATCTATTTCCTTGAAACGGTTGGTTCGAACCAGGGTTTGAGTTTTGCGAAGGGCGTCAGGCCGCTTCGCCCTTTGAGGCATGGGCCTGAATGACACGCGCGAGCTTGGCCGCGGGTGCGTTCGCGAGCTGGGCGAGCTTGGTTGCCGGCGCCACGATGAGGCCGACAATCTTGCCGCGCAGTTCGTCGAGCGAGGGCAGCGAGGCAAGCGCCTTCACGCCATCGACATTCAGGACGGTCTTGCCCATCGAGCCGCCGAGGATAACGAACCGTTCGTTCGCCTTGGCGAAATCGATGGCGACCTTTGGCGCCGCAACCGGATCGTTCGAAGTAGCGATCACGGTCGGCCCCTTCAGCAGGGGGCCGATGGCAACGACGTCAGTGCCTTCAAGAGCAATTTTGGCGAGACGGTTCTTCGAGACCTTCACCGACGCGCCCGCCTGCTTCATCTGCATGCGCAGCTTCTGCATCTGGGCCACGGTGAGGCCGGAATAATGAGCAACGACCGCGACGCTCGTGGTCTTGAAGACCTCATGGAGCTGTTCGACCGCCTCTTTTTTTGCCGCTCGTTCCACAGCAAGCTCTCTCCGGTTGGCGGTCGTCGCACGAGGCGGGACCGCCGGGTTACACCCATCGTCCCGCCCAAAACCTGACCTCTGGACTTAAGCATCCCCAAGGACACGTCGGGCAAGACGACAATTTGTAAGCCTGCCCTCCCGCCCGCCCTTTGCGGAGCTTGCGGGGTGTCGAGGTTCGAACCAAACCAAGCCCCCAGCCGCCTTGAGAGGCTAGCGTGAAGCAAAAATCCGGTCTTCACCCGTCTATGCAGGCCATGCGATTAAGCCTTTGAAGAAACTATCGTTTCCTCGCAGAGCGCCTGCAGTCTCGGACAGGATCGAGGTCGTCCGGCCAGGCCGGAAAACCTCTGCCCGCATCCCGCCAAAAGCGATGAACTCTTTCCTTCCTTTCGAGCAACCCTTGCGGATGTCTCGAGGTGAGGAATGATCTCCTATCGCGTCGGGTTTTTGGAATGCGAACACGAACGTGCCAGCAGGTAGCCAGCACGTCCGGAGGCGGCTCTTTAGCCGGTCTCCTCCGCCTTGCCAAGAGCAAAATTCAGACCAGTTTGACGCGGCGTTTGTCTGCCAAACCGGACCGGAAACGCCCTTTTTCAGGCCTTCACGGCGTAGGGCAGCGGTTTGCCTTCAAAGAAAGCCGTCAGATTGGCGAGCACGCAGTCCTGCATGTTCCGGTGCGATTCCAGGGTATGCCCGCCGGTATGGGGCGTCAGCACGACGTTGGTCAGCGCGGTCAGCGCATCCGGCTTGTGGGGTTCCCTCGCGTAGACGTCGAGACCGGCGCCCGCGATCGTCTTGCTGGTGAGCGCTTCAACCAGCGCCTGCTGGTCGATCACCGAGCCGCGCGCGATGTTGACGACATAGCCGTCCTCGCCGAGCCGCCTGAGGATATCGGCGTTGACGACATGATGGGTGTCGTCGCCCGCGCGCACCGCGATCATCAGGACGCTGCACCAGTCGGCGAGCGCTTCGAGGCTCGGGAAATATTGATAGGGCACGTCGCGCTTGCTGCGGCTGAAATAGCCGACCTCGGACTCAAAGGCCGCGCAGCGCGCGGCGATCTTGCGGCCGATCTCGCCCATGCCATAGACGCCGATCTTCCGGCCGGGCATGCCCGCCTGCGGGCGCATCATCGGCGACGGCTTTGCCGCGCCCCAATCCCCGCTCCGCACGTAATTGTCCAGCACCAGAAGCCGCCGCGTCGCCGCCAGCATCAAGGTGACTGCGATATCGGCAACGGACGCCGCATTCGCACCGGGGCTGTGACCGACCGCGATCTTGCGTTCGTTGGCCGCCTTCAGATCGACGCCGTCATAGCCGGTGCCGTAGCAGACGATGACGCCGAGATTCGGCATCAGGTCCATCATCCTGCCCGGCAGCGGCGAGCCGCCCGCGGTGATCATCGCGCGGATGCCGGCAAGTTCATCGGCCGGAAACATCTCGTTCGGAGGCTTGCCGCCGGCGTCGAGGAGTTCGAATTTTTCGCCGATGCGCTGCATCAGCGTTTTGGGAAAGCGCGAAAAGACCAGGACTTTTTCGGGCATCGCTGACGGCCACTCTCAACGCAAGGACCAACATCAACTAAAGAAAAGGGGCGGAAGTGGTTGCCCAGTTCCGCCCCTCGCTCGATCACTTGCTTTCCACGAGCCTCAATTGAGCAGCGTGCCCGGCTCGACCTTCACGCCCGGTCCCATGGTGGAGGAGACCGCGACGCGCTGGATATAGGTGCCCTTGGCGCCCGCCGGCTTCGCTTTGGAAACCGCGTCCGCCAGCGCCTTGACGTTGGCGACCAGCTTGTCCTCGGAGAACGAGGCCTTGCCGACGCCGGCCTGCAAGATGCCGGCTTTCTCGACGCGGAACTCGACCGAGCCGCCCTTGGCGCCCTTGACCGCGCCGGTGACGTCCATGGTCACGGTGCCGATCTTCGGGTTCGGCATCATGCCACGCGGACCGAGCACCTTACCGAGGCGGCCGACCAGCGGCATCATGTCGGGAGTGGCGATGCAGCGGTCGAATTCGATATTGCCCGCCTGCACCCTTTCCACGAGGTCTTCGGCGCCGACGACATCGGCGCCTGCGGCCTTTGCCTCATCCGCCTTGGCGCCGCGCGCGAACACACCAACGCGCAGCGTGCGGCCGGTGCCGTTCGGCAGGTTGACCACGCCGCGGACCATCTGGTCGGCGTGACGGGGATCGACGCCGAGATTGATCGCAATCTCGATCGTCTCGTCAAACTTCGACTTGGCGCGCTCCTTGACCATCTTGATGGCTTCCGCGAGCGGGTAGAGCTTCTCGCGATCGACGCCCTCGCGGGCCTTCTTCAAACGTTTTCCGATTGCCATGGTCCGTTACCCCGCAACTTCCAGACCCATCGAACGGGCAGAGCCCTCGACCATCTTCATGGCCAATTCGACGGTGTCGCAATTGAGATCCTTCATCTTCTTCTCGGCGATCTCGCGCACCTGCGCTTTGGTCACCTTGCCGGCCTTGTCGCGGCCCGGCGCCTTCGAGCCGGACTGGATCTTGGCGGCCTGCTTCAGGAAGTAGGACATCGGCGGCGTCCTCATCTCGAAGGTGAAGGAACGGTCCGCATAGATGGTGATGATCACGGGGATCGGGGTGTTCTTCTCTTCCTTCTGGGTCTGGGCGTTGAACGCCTTGCAGAACTCCATGATGTTGAGACCGCGCTGACCAAGCGCGGGACCGATCGGGGGCGAAGGATTCGCCGCACCGGCCGGGACCTGAAGCTTCAGGTATCCGGTTACTTTCTTTGCCATTTATCACTCCTGTTGTGCCGGCCTCGTCAGCCGGCGGTTTCAGGTTCGTGGTTCGGATCGAAGGCGGCTGGCAGTCGCCCTCTTCCTCCCACGGCCTCTCGTCATACGCGAAGCCTTGGCTTCGCGCCCTACCCGGTCAGACCTTCTCGACCTGACCGAATTCCAGTTCGACCGGCGTCGCGCGGCCGAAGATCGAGACTGCGACCTTCAAGCGCGAACGCCCCTCGTCGATTTCCTCGACCACGCCCGAGAACGACGCGAACGGGCCGTCGGCCACACGCACGTTCTCGCCGATCTCGAACGACACCGACGCCTTCGGCCGTTCCACGCCTTCCTGCACCTGATGCAGGATGTGCATGGCCTCCTTCTCCGAAATCGGCATCGGCTTGTTTTCCGCGCCGAGGAAGCCCGTGACCTTCGGCGTATTCTTGATCAGGTGAAACGCCTCGTCGGTCAGCGTCATCTTCACCAGCACGTAACCCGGGAAGAACTTCCGCTCGGCGTCGATCTTGCGGCCGCGGCGGACTTCGGTGACCTTTTCGGTCGGCACCAGCACCTGCTCGAACAGCTCTTCAAGCCCGCGCTGCTTGGCCTGCTCGCGGATCGATTCCGCGACCTTCTTCTCGAAGTTCGAATAGGCGTGGACGATGTACCAGCGCTTGTCCATGGTCTGAGTTGCGGCGGTTGCCATCAGTGAATGCCCAATACCAGTGTAACCAGGTAGCGGATGATCTGATCCGCGGCGAAAAAGAAGACGGACGCCAACGCAACCATCACGAACACCATGATAGTCGTGATCGTAGTCTCACGACGGGTCGGCCAGGTGACCTTGGCGGTCTCCGCGCGCACTTCCTGCAGGAATTTGAACGGGCTGAAAGCCATTCTGTGGATCCGCGTCCGTCGCCAGACGAATTACTGTTTAAAGGGGACCGAACAGCCGCCGTCAGCCCAACCCTCAACTCTGGAAGGATGAGCCGGAAACCGGGCTCGATTGTTCGGGGATTTCAAGGGCCGCGCCGGATATCCGCGTTTGAGCGGGCCGGCTGCAGGTGGCGGCTATGTACTGCCAAGGCAGTCAAACGTCAAGGTCGGACGGGACGGCAAAACAACGGCTTAGCTGGCGGCTAATCCCGCCCCCGCCCGCGACGCCAGCGGGTGTCGTACTCGGAACACCCTGGCTCGCGTCCGAACCGCATATCGCGTTTTTCACGTGAATGGGCATCGCCCCTCGCGCATCTGCCTTGAAGCCGGCTCCCCAATGCCGACGCCGTCCTCCTGCCTTCTCGACACGCCGATGCGGCCGGTCAGGGCACCGGCCGCCGAGCTGACCCTGCTCTCGCATAACGGCAGCGAGCTTTGATTCACAAATTACCAACCACGATAACCGACACCACCGTAACCACCATAACCACCATAACCGCCGCCGCCATAACCACCGCAGCAACAGCATGGAGGCGGAGGCGGAGGCGGCGGAACCCAAACTCGACAGCAGCAGCCGCAGCCGCCCCCACCGGCGTTGTACCAACCGCCGCCGCCATAAGGACCGCCCTCATCCCAAGCGCCTCGAGCCCAGCCACCCGCCCCGACATATGCCGGACCATAGCCGTAGCCCTGTGCTTTAACGTTGGTGGGAATGGAAGCAGCAGCGAGTGTAAGGGCCGCTGTGAGTACGGCGGTTATCCTCCGTAAGTTCGGCAACATGACACGTCTCCCTTGATTTTTATTGGGGGCGAACCCGCGCTTGGATTTAGTTGTCCCGTCAAACAAGGCACCAATTGGGAAACTGGAGGAGTCCAGACATCCGATAGCGCCTTTATCTCGCGATATGGTGAATCCAAAGACCGTCGTGAACAACATCGATCTCTGTCAGGACCACCGCGCGGGCGTGAAGCCTGCGCCGCTGCCGCGCCGAGGCGGAGGCGGCCCTCGACAGCGCCGCAATCGGCTCCTTCGCGGCCTTCATAACCTTCGCCTCGAATTCCTGGTCAGCAATCAGGTCATGGATAGGCTTTGGCTGGACGGTTTCGTTCATTTGAACGATGCTCGTGTTGCTCCACCCGCGGACATTCTGAGCGCAGCATCAGAAGAACTTGACGCTCACGTCGTTGCTCGCAGGCTCGCGACTGCATGACTCGGCTGTTTGCGATTTTTTTCGCGAACATCGATTCCTCGATCAAGGACCCTCGCGAGGCGGAATGCGCGTGTGCAAGTTCATCTGGGTTAACGAGATGGCAGCTCTCAATTGTGGGCTTTGCTTCGATTGCCACCTTGCGCAACAACAGTCGGGCCGCCTGTTCCCTCACCAAGCTCCGCGACGGCCGCGCGGTTACGAGGACCTTCAGGCGCCATGCCGCCGGGCTGGGTTAAGCGCGTTCTCAATTTGTGCCAGCTAACTCGTTGATTTGCTGGCAGGAGTGGCAGGGCTCGAACCTGCGACCCCCGGTTTTGGAGACCGGTGCTCTACCAATTGAGCTACACTCCTGTGGGATCGAAGCAGTGCCGTCGATCCGCGCCGTTTCAAGCATAGGCCATGCCCTATTTGCAAGGGCGAAGCGGCCAAATGCCCTGTTCAAGCCATACGTTCTGCGCCAGACTTCACCCAAGCCGACAAGAGCCCACGGGAAAGATGACGGGAGAAAACGATGAACGCCCAGACCGCCGCGAAGCACGCCGCCAGCCCGCGAACGCCGTCCCTGCCCCACGCCAAACCCGAGGCCATCGGGCTCTCGCCGTCCCGCCTCCAGAAATTGTCCGACGCCTTCAGGCGCGAGGTCGACAAGGGAACCCTGCCGGGCGCCACCGTGATGGTCGCCCGCAAGGGCCAGATCGGCTGGTTCGACGCCATTGGCCGACAGAGCCCGGCTGAGGCTCGGCCGATGGCCCACGACACCATCTTCCGCATCTTCTCGATGACGAAACCGATCGTCTCGGTCGGCATCATGATGCTGGTCGAGGAAGGCCACCTCCTGCTCGCCGAGCCCGTCGCGAAATTCATCCCGGAATTCGCGAAGCAGAAGGTCGGCGTCGAGAACAACGGCAAGCTCGAGCTCGTCGACGTGCAGCGGCCGATGACGGTGCAGGACCTGCTCCGCCACACCTCCGGCATCACCTACGACCACACCGGCAACAGCCTGGTGCAGCAGCTCTACCAGCAGTCGCGCCTGCGCAGCCGCAAGATCACCAATGCCGAGCACGCGGCGATGGTGGCCGAGCTGCCGCTGATCTGCCAGCCCGGCGCGGAATGGAACTACAGCCGCTCCACCGACATCCTCGGCCGCATCATCGAGGTCGTCAGCGGCAAGACGCTCGGCGCGTTCCTCACCGAGCGCCTCCTTGCGCCCTTGCAGATGGCCGAGACCGCCTTCTTCACCGGCGAGGAGAATGCCGGCCGTCTCGCGGAAGCCTTCCCGACCGATCCATGGTCCGGCGAGAAGGTCCAGCTCTTCAATATGCTGGAGCAGCCCGCGATGGAATCCGGCGGCGGCGGGCTCCTGTCCACCACCATGGACTATGCGCGCTTCTGCCAGATGCTGCTCAACGGCGGCACGCTGGACGGCAACCGCCTCCTCGGCCGCAAGACGCTGGAACTGATGGCCGCAGATCATCTCTCCCCGCAGGTGAAGATCAAGGGCGACCTGGTGCCAGCCGGCCACGGCTTCGGCCTCGGCTTTGCCGTGCGCCGCGAAGCCGGCATCGCGCCGTTCCTCGGCTCGAAGGGCCAGTTCTTCTGGAGCGGCATGGCCGGCACTTTCTTCTGGATCGATCCCTTGGAAGACCTGTTCGCGGTCTTCATGATGCAGGGCCCCGGCCAGCGCCAGCACACGCGCATGCTGGTGCGGAACCTCGTATACGCCGCGGTGGAGTAGACTTCGTCGCAATCCTCCCCACCGCTGTCATGCCCCGCGCAGGCGGGGCATCCAGTAGTCCGAGATCTCAGTTTTCTAACCGAGACGGCTGTGTTTGCTGGATCACCCGCTTTCGCCGGTGATGACAGTCGTGTTTGTCGCGACCGTCTCAACTGATCGTCGCGCCTCCGTCGATCACCACGGTCTGGCCGGTCATGAAGTCGCCGGCGCTCGAGCCCATGAGCACCGCAGCGCCGGCGATCTCGTCGGGAATGCCGATCCGCAACAGCGGCGAGCGCGAGGTCGAGGCTTTCAGGTTCTCCGGGTTCTCCCACAACGCGCGCGCGAAATCGGTCTTGATCAGTCCGGGCGCGATGCAGTTCACACGGACATTGTGCTTGCCATATTCGCAGGCGAGGTTGCGCGCGAGCTGCATGTCGGCGGCCTTCGAGATCGCATAGGCGCCGAGAATGGTCGAGCCCTTCAGGCCGCCGATCGAGGAGACGATGATGATAGAGCCGTCCTTGCGCTCGATCATCTGCGGCACCACCATCGAGATCAGCCAGTTGTTGGCGACGATGTTGTTGTCCAGAATTTTCCGGAACTGATCGTCGGAAATGCCGCCGAGTGGACCGTAGTAAGGATTCGACGCGGCGTTGCAGACCAGCACGTCGATCTTGCCGAACGCGCGGTTGCTCTCGTCGACCAGGTTTTGCAGATTTTCCTTCGAGGAAATGTTGGCGGCGATCGCCACCGCCGTCCCCTTCCCGTATTTGTCGTTGATCTCCTTCGCCACGGCATCGCAGACATCGGCCTTGCGCGAGGAGATCACGACCTTGGCGCCATGCTCGGCCATGCGCTCGGCGATCGCGCGTCCGATGCCGCGCGTCGAGCCGGTAATGACGGCGACTTTTCCCTTCATGTCGAACAGGCTCATGTTTTCCTCCCGGAATTTGTTGTCCTTGTACTTATCGTCATTCCGGGGGAGGCGCTAGCGTCGAACTATGATGTGCAGTTGCACATCAGAGAATCTCGAGATTCTCAGGTGCGCAATTGCGCACCATAGTTCGGTCCTACGGACCGCCCCGGAATGACGCCCTAGGCTAATTTGCTCGTCGCTACCTCCGGTCCCGCCGGCTGGTGCATCGCCCTGTGCCGCTCGTCCGCGATCCAGGGCTGCTGGTTCACCATCGGCAGCCGCCAGTTCGACTGGCCGGGGCTTGCAAAATGATCGAGCCGGGTCACCGAGCAATTGTCGATGTCAAAGGAGAGGGCTTTCTCGGCCATGCCGCCGAGCGCGAGACCGACGGCGGCCTTGATGGTGCCGCCGTGACCGACGGCAATCACATCGCGGCCCGCATGTTCGAGCGTCAGCCGATCAATCGCGGCCCTGGTACGGTGATAGAGGTCCATGAAACTCTCGCCGCCGGGCGCGGGCTCGCTGATGTCGGCGAACCAGTTGCTTCCGGGCGGACGGCTCGCGATAAACGCCGCCCTGTTCATGCCCTGCCATGCTCCAAGATGCTGCTCGGCGAAGGCCGCTTCCCTCGGCATCTCGGCCGGCCTGGGGAAACCCGCAGCCCAGATCGCTTCCGCGGTCTGGTGTGTGCGCTTGAGGCTGCTCGCGACCCACACCGCGTTACGCGGCAGAATCTTGGCGACCGCCTCGAACACTTCGCGATCAGACGTGTCGCATTCGATGTCTTTCTGCCCATAGATGTTGCCGCCATCGTTGCGCACCGGCGCGTGGCGCACCCACCACCAGCGCGTGGTCACGACTTTCGGCTTGTCGGTATTGGACATCATGAAGTCCCTTCCATAGTCTTCACCGCCGTCGTACGTGAGTGCGGGCGCCGTCTCAAGTGACTCCTGCTGACACTTGAACGTTTGAAATCTTGTTTGAAATTCCGCAAAGCGGGATGGGTTGAGAGAAGCACATAGGGAGAAGCTCATGGGCCGCCTTGAAGGCAGATCCGTCATCATCACCGGCGCCGGCAGCGGTATCGGACGCGCGGCCTCGCTCCTGTTCACCAAAGAAGGCGCGAAACTGATCGCGGTCGACCGCGCCGATGGCGTCAACGAGACCGTCGCGCTGGTGAAGAAGGCCGGCGGCACCGCGGAGGCCGTGCAGGCCGATGCCGGCTCGGAGAAGGACGTCATCGCCTATATCGACAAGGCGCTCGCTTCTTATGGCAAGCTCGATGCGATCTGGGCCAATGCCGGCGTTTCCGGCGGCCTCGTTCCACTCGCCGAGCAGACCGTCGAGCATTGGCAGGAGATCCTGCGCATCAATCTGATCGGGCCGTTCCTCGCGGTGAAATACGCGATGCCGCACATGATCAAGCAGAAGCATGGCGCGATCGTCTGCACCGCGTCGGTGGCGGCCCTGAAGTCGGGCGCCAGCGGTCATCCCTATGCCGCGAGCAAGGCCGGCGTCATCAGCCTGGTGCAGACCACGGCCTATTCGCTTTCCGGCACGGGCGTGCGCATCAACGCAGTGTGCCCCGGCCTGATCGAGACCGGCATGACCAAGCCCGTCTTCGACCGCGCCAAGGAGCGCGGCACCCAGGACAAGATCGGCCAGCTCAACCCGTTGAAGCGCGCCGGCCAGCCGCACGAGATCGCGGCGATGGGGCTGTTCCTCGCGAGCGACGAGGCGTCCTATGTCAACGGCCAGGCGTTCCCCGTCGATGGCGGCCTCACCGCGTCGATGCCGTATGCGGGGAAACCGGTCTAGTTTTGCCGTTGCTGGTTTCGTCATTGCGAACCAACGGGTCCGCGCGAAGCGCGGCCCGATGACAGGCTCCGCGAAGCAATCCACAATGCGTCCGCAGTAGGAAGCTGGATTGCTTCGTCGCTCCGCTCCTCGCAATGACGAGCAACCGCATTCCCGCGACACCAATTGCCCGAGTTGTTCATCGATGTGCCCCTCAAAAATACAGAGGGCGCAGGGAATGCCGGGTGATGGCCTCACCCATGGCCCGCCTGCAACAAGAAAAGCAGGCGGCAGTCACCACAGGTTCAGCCGGATCAACCGGCGGGCTCCCTGCGCAATGGTGTTACGGCTTATCTCGCGCTCTCCTCGGTGTGCCGGGCTTGATAGCCACCGTCATTCGCAGATCATCATCCGCGAACTTGACCCCAGCGTCGGGGGGCCAGGACCACACGACTTTGCCGTCCGCATCAGCCGCGCTCGTCTCGCGCAGCGCACGCGTCCATCGCATCCCGCACCCAACGTCCGTGACGATCGCGAAACGCCCCTCTTGTGGGAACGGGACGCGAGGAGCAATACACGATTTCCGATTTTCGTAAATAGAAATTTTCGCGCCGGCGAACCTGAGGGGCCGGATCAGCTTGAAGCAACTCGCGAATTTAGTTTTTTCGCGCAAGCGATTTTGGTCGCCTGACGCCTCTACAAGAGACCCACGACTGCAAAATCGAACTGATGCCCCCGTTGACGGGCAAATCAGTCGACGCACGTGCCGTCAGAAGGCCGGGACTCGTCGGCGCACAGCCACGACCGTACTGATGCGAAGTGGACGAAGGGCGGATAGTTGGCTGGGAGTTTGTCAGCTCTCGAGGGCGGAGCGGAACAGGTGTTCTCGATCAAACTGCAGGGCCAGAGCATCGCTCGCGACTCAACAGCTCATGTTTGCGTTCGACGCCCCAGGCGTATCCCGAGAGCGCTCCGCTGTTGCGAACCACGCGGTGGCAGGGAATGGCGACGGCCAGATTGTTCGCGGCGCACGCAGCCGCGACCGGCCGCGCGGCCGTCGGAGAACCAATGCGCCGGGCGATCTCGGCGTAGGAAACCGTTTCGCGCGCTCGGCACCGGCCGCCGGAACGCTCCAGAGCCCGTCATCGTTGAGACGTGATGCTTGTCCAACGCCGCTGGCGCAGATCCCTCGTCGGGATGGCCGTTACGATCCTGGCTTTCGCAACCGTCGACACGGGGATTATCAAGCAGCGCAAATTGCCCGGCCCGTGCCTCCGTCAGTCCGCGTTCACACCGGCCGCCTTGATCGGCCCGGTCCATTTGTCGATCTCGTCCCCGACAAAGCCGCGCAGATATGCGGCAGACCTGCGCTCGGGAGCAACAAGCTCGATCCCCATCTCGTCCAGCCTGGTGTGCACGGCCGATGTCTCCATCGTCGCGATCGTGGCATCGTGCAGCTTTTGGACGATCGCTGGAGGCGCATCCTTCGGCAGGAAGAAGGCGCTCCAGTTGGATACGTCGATATCGGTGAGCCCCTGCTCCCGCGCGGTCGCCAGTGCGGGCAAGGTTCGAGACCGTTCGCGCGACAGCAACGCTATCGCCTTGACCGAGCCGCTTTCGATTTGCGGCATTGCAATCGGGAGCAACGGGCACTGGTAGTCAATTCTACCCGCGATCAGGTCCTGCATCGCCTGCGCGCCACCGCGGTAAGGAACATGCGTCACCGTCACTCCAATCGCCGAATTCAACAGGACGCACGCGAGATGCGCCGCTGATCCCGCCCCAGCCGAGCCATACTGCATTCTCGCCTGGCTCTTTCTCGCGTAGACAATGAATTCCTGCAGGTTGTTGGCCGGCAGATCCTTGCGCGCGATCAATACGACCGGCTGCTCGGCGACGAGTGCGACGGGCGCGAAGTCGTTCAGCGCATCGTATGGCGGATGCTGGTATAGCGCCTGGCTGTAGGCATGCGTGCCGGTGCCGCCGAGCAGGAACTGAAGCCCGTCCGGCGCGGCTCTGGCGACGCGGGCTGCGCCAGTCGTGCCGCCGGCGCCGGTCACGTTCTCAACGATCACCGGCTGACCCAGAACCTCAGACAGGCGTGGGGCCAAGATTCGCGCCAATACGTCGATCCCGCTGCCGGCAGCCAGCGGAACGACCATGGTCAAAGGTCGATCCGGCCAGCCCGAGGTCTCGGACGTGGCGGGACCGGGCCCGATCGAAAACACCGCCAACGCCACCATCATCAGCCAGGTTCGTGATCGCATGGATCGTGCTCCTGCCGCTTCAGCGCACCGCCCGGCCCTGGGCGAAGTTGTCTTCGTACCTTCCGACACCAAAACGAGCGTAGGCAATGCGGTCATGCCCAGGAAATGCTAATTTGGCATCACGGTATATCGAAGCCGATATGGAGAAACCCGCCATGGACCCGGTTGATCGCGTCGAGCGCCGCCTCAGGCTACACGACTTGCGCGTCCTCATGACCGTGGTTCAGGCAGGCAGCATGGGAAAGGCGGCGGATCAGCTTGGGACATCGCAACCCGCAATTTCAAGAGCCATCGCAGACCTCGAGCGCATGCTCGGTGTGCCCTTGCTCGATCGCGGCTCACGCGGAGTGGAGGCGACTTCCTTCGGCCGGCTTGTGATCAATCGCGGCATAACAGTGTTCGATGAGCTAAGGCAGACGGTCAGAGACATCGAATTCTTGTCTGATCCGGCTGCGGGTGAAGTAAGGATTGCTACCTCGATCGCCGTCGCAGTCAGCTTTGTCTCCGCCGTCATCGACCGACTATCGAAGAAATACGCTCGTCTCAGCTTCGATGTCCTGTCTACCGACAACGTCACCGCCAGACGCGCTCTCGAGGAGCGCCGTGTCGACCTGACGATCGGCCATTTGATTGAACCGGTTCCCGAAAGCATGACCACGGAGGTTCTATTTCACGAGCCACATGTCGTGGTCGCGGGATCGAAGAGCTCGCTGTTGCGGCGGCGCAATCTGCGACTCAAAGACTTGATCAATGAGCGATGGATGCTTCCGCCGCCGGACAGTCCGTTCGGGTCGGTGGTACGTGAAGCGTTTCGCGCCGAGGGGCTCGATCTTCCTCACGCCGTCGTCACGTCGCTACTGCCGCTTCGCGGTTCGCTGCTGTCGACCGGCCGATTTCTGACTATGGTGCCGCAGGTCGTGTCCGACATCGCCGCTGACAAGCAGATGTTCCGGCGCCTGCCGCTGTCGCTGCCCAAGACGCTTAGACCCTTTGGCATTGTCACTGTGAAGAACCGCTCGCTCAGTCCGGCCGCCGACCTTTTCATCGATCACGTGCGCAATCGCGCGGCGACCATCTCCAAGCCGGCTGCTTCAACGTGAGAAAAAGACCCTCAAGGTCAACCCGTCGGCCGCGACATGATGGTGAGCGCCGTGCCCCGATGGTCGGCAACTTTCCCGCGTCCAGCCAAGCCGCGCGTAGAGCGGCTCGCTGTGGGGCGTGAACAAATACAGCGTCTCGAAGCCGAGGCGTTTTGCCTCCTTCACCGCCCGCAATGAGAGCGCGGACGTGATGCCGTTGCCCTTGAAGGTGGAAGGCACGAAGACCGACGACTGCCATGACGACAAATGCCGGTGCGTCACGGTCGACGCCAGGACACTCGCCGTTCCCACCAATTGGCCCTCCTCCGATACCGCGACCACTGCCAGAGGAAGACCATCGGTTCGAAGCGCGCCTCGAAGCCGCGTCATCCTGCCCTCAAGCATGTCGGCCGGGTTCAGATAACCGAACTCGGCCAACTGCCATTCCGCGATGAGGGGCAGATATCGTTCATGGCGCGCCAGGTGGTCGATTTCGAATTGCACGCAATTCTCCTGCCGGCGTCATGACGCGCCCTGCCCTCACCGCGGGCAGGCCGGTCAGTGCTCCGACTGAAGCAGCGCGGTCCACTCGTTCGCCGGAATGCGGACGATCAGCTTGTAGCCGCCGTTGCTGTCAGGCTCGAACACCGTCGCCTCGCCTTCGCGGACGTCGGACCACTCCTTGCCGAAGGCTTCCAGGATGTTCGGCTTGTGGGTGACGATGACGAGGTTGTTGTCGACCGGCGGATGCAGGCTGGCGAGCCTGCGCAGGGCCTCGGCGCGCCGCTTGTTCTCCTCCGGCGAGACTGCAGAGCCCGCTTCGGCGAGGTCGGGATTGACGGTCACGTCGCCAAACCCCAGCAGGGTGCCGGTGTCGACGGCCCGCTGCAAGGGGCTCGTCATGACAAGGCTCACGGGAATCTTGAGCTTGCGCATGCCTTCGCCGACCGACTTGGCCTGCGCGCGGCCCTGCTCGCTGAGCAGGCGTTCGCCGGCACTCTTCTTTGCGGGATTGCTCATGGAATCAGTGTTTTTGGGATCGGTGGTTTTGGAATCGGCGCTCTTGGCGGGATTGGCCATGGGATCCGGGCTCGCCTGGTCCGACGTAGTCAGGCCATGGCGAAGCACGATCACATAACCGCCCAGCCGCACGGACTCGAGCCAGCCAGCCTGGGCCGCCACGGGCTGACTGAAGGCGATGGCCGGAAACAGTTCAAACAGCATGCACAAAATCAACAATCGAATGCGGGACATACGCTTCTCCTCTTTCAACATGGTGGTAGGTATCGGGCGACACACATAGATCATCGCCCGAGGATCGCGTCCGGAAGCCACAACGTGAGCACCGGCACGAAGATGATGACGCCAAGAACGACCAGCAGAAGAGCCAGGAACGGCAGGATCCCGCGGATCGCTTCTCCCATCGGCGCCGCCGCGATCGAGGAGAGTACGAAGAGATTGAGGCCGACCGGCGGATGCACCAGTCCGATCTCCATGTTGTGGGTGAAGATGATCGAGAAGTGCACGGGATCGACGCCCATGGGCTTCAGCGCCGGCGCCAGCATCGGCAGCACCAGAAGCAGCGTCGCGGTGACTTCGAGGAAACAGCCGAGCACGAGCAGCAGCGCGTTGATCGCGAGCATGAACTGCCAGGTCTCGTAGTGGTGATTGAGCAGATACTGGACCAGGCGTGCGGGCGCGCCGGATTCCGCGAGCCAATGCCCGACTGCCAGCGCGGTGGCGATGATCAGCATGATGCTGGCGGCGCTGCGCAGGCCGCTTGCGATCATCGACAGCGTCTCGGTCCAGTGGAAGCCGCGGTAGAACAACAACGAGATCAGGAGCGCGACGACAGCCGACAGCGCGGCCGCTTCCGTCACCGTGACGAAGCCGCCATAGATGCCGACCATGACCACGGCCGGCACGACGAGCGCCGGCAGCGCAGTCAGTGTCACCCTCGCCCGCTCGGCCAGCGGCAGCACCGGCTCGACCGGAAAGTTGCGGCGGCGGGCATCGAACAGGACCCAGAGGAAGAAGGCCGCGGCCTGCAGCAGGCCCGGCAGGATGCCGGCGAGAAACAGCCGCGGCACCGACTGTTCGGCGACGATGCCGTAGAGGATCAAGGGCAGGCTCGGCGGGATCACGATGCCGATCGTGCCTGAGGCCCCCACGACCCCGAGCACGAAAGAGCGCGGATAGCCGCGCTCGAGCATCGCGGGGATCAGGATCGTGCCCATCGCAAGGGCGGTGGCCACGCTCGAGCCGCAGATCGCCGCAAACAGGGTGCAGGCCACGACGGTGACGAGGCCGAGCGAGCCCGGCAGGCCGCCGAGCCAGGCCGCCGCAAGATTGACCAGCGCGCCCGCGATGCCGCCGAAGCGCATGAAGGTGGCCGCCATCACGAACAACGGCAGCGCCATCAAAGTCGGCGAGTTCAATTCGTTGATGACGAGTTGCGCGGCGCCGACCAGGGGCTGGCCGGACAGCACGAACATGAAGCCGGCGCAAAGCCCGAGCACCAGGAAGACCGGCATGCCCGTGGTCAGGAAGCCGACGAAAAGCGTGACGAAGCCTGCCATCGCGCCCGCTCAGCGAATCTGCGGCAGTTCGTGACTGCCGGGCTGATGCGGCAGCATCGCGTGCCAGGAGGGCGTCAATAGCCCGACCAGCCGGATGACATAGCGGATCGACATCAGCAGCCCGCCCGCCGGCAGCGAGCCGTAGTAGATCCACATCGGAAACCGCAAATCCGAGGCGCTGCGCTCGTCGAGCGCAAGCGCGATCGAGGCGACCTGCCAGCCAAACCAGGTGAATCCTGCGCAGAAGACGATGGCGGCAACGCTGTTGAACACCTCGAGCCACCGCTTCACCTTCGCCGGCGCCACGTTGAGCACGAGGTCCGGCCTGACATGGCTGTCGGTGCGTACGAGTTGGCTCGACACGATCAGGATCGCCCAGATCATGAGATAGACGATCACCTCCTCCGCGAAGCTGATCGCCTGGCGCGGAAAGAAGTAGCGCGAGGCGACCTGCCACAGCGCGAGCCCGAGCGCCGCCAGCCCGAGCAGGCCGGCGAGCGTCTGCTCGGCGCGATCCCAAAGCTTCATCATCGGATACATCAGCCGGCAGCGGCGATGTCGGCCGAAATCGTCGCGACCATTTCGGCCGAGATGTTCGACAGCTTCGCCACCTGGCCCTGATGCTCCATCATTGCATTGCGCCTGGCGGCGAGCTCCGCCGCCGACGGCACGAAGATGGTGACGCCGTGCGATTGCACGGTGTCGCGCGCGCGGGCCTGCGCCGCCGCCATGTCGGCGCGATAGGCCGAAATCTTCGAGCGCCAGAGATCGGTGACGGATTGCTGCAGATCAGCGCGGCAGCTTCTGCCAGAAGGCGAGGCTCATGACCGGAACGTACTCGCCGACGAACTGATGATCCTCGAGCGCGTGGCGGATGCCCGATTCCCAGAATTGTCCGCTGACGATGGTTTCAAACGAGGTGATGATCCCGTCGAATGTGCCCTGCGAAAGGGCGAGCGGCACGGCCGGCAGTGGCGTGGTGTTCGGGATCGCACCCATGAACTGCGTCCGCCAGGCCTGCCCTGCCCCGCCATTGTTGCGGATCTTCAGGCCTTTGAGATCGTCATAGCCGTTGAGCGGCTTGCTCGTCGAGTACCAGTTGAAGAAGCCGAGATCGAGCCAGGGGCCGATCACGTGCGCGCTCAGCCGCTGCTCGATCTGGCGCGCGAGCAACTGGCCTGCCTTGCCGTCGATGATGGTGTGCACCGTCTCGATGGGACGCCCGTACAGCGCGGGCAACTGGATGAAATCCGCATCCGCGATGAGGCCGCTCAGCGAGAACGTTCCCGGCAGCGCCATTTCGATCTGTCCCTGCAACAAGGCTTTTCCGACCTGAAGATCCGGGAAGAGCTGGCCGCTCTCGAACAGCTGCGTCCTGATCCGGCCGTCGCTGGCCTTCTCGATGCCGGCGAGAAAGTCCCTGACGACGCCGTTGCGCGTATGCGCGGGCGCGGTTTCCAGCGAACAGCGCAGCGTGATCGGTGCGTCGGCCATGGCTTGCGTGCGAAGGGCCGGCGTTGCCACGAGCGCCGTCACCGACGCCATGAAGGTGCGGCGGGTCAACGACCGCTTCATATCGATGCTCCTCTTTGCTTTTGTAGTGCGCCGGTCGTCGCGGTTGATCCGCAACCGCCGGCAGTCGGTAAAAATGCGATTTCAAATGTTCAAAAGATCAGGCCGATACCGGACACCATGAGTAATGTATGGACGACGATCTCGATGTCCGGAACGCCCCGCGCCGCCAGCACCGTCCCTTCCCCGATCAGCAAACCGACGCCGACGGTTCCGACGATGATGATGGCCAGGCGGCCGGGATCGGTCGCCTGGCCTATTGCCTGGCCGATCTCCAACTTGTCGGTCTGAACGGGCTCTTTTGACATTTCGCGCACTATTTCCTGCTTTGGCTCCGCACGCGCACGCAGGGACCGGAGTCCGCACGCGAGCTTTGAATGACGATGGCGCAGAGACCGGTGCATACGACGGACAAGCCCGCTCGCCTTTCGACAACGGCCGGCGACGTTACTTCATCGACGCGTGCTCGCAGCTCACCGCGGGATTCATATCTGCGAAAGCGCCGTGCAAGTTCGCCTTCCAGGCCCAGACATGCAACTCGTAGAATGGCGGCAGGCCATAGCGGTTCGGCGCGCCGTTGAAATTGAAAAGCTGCCCGCCCAGCGAAGCCGGGCCCTTGGTGGTGATGTACTCGACCGCGATCAGCTCCATTTTGCCGTCGGCCTTGGGCTCGTACATGACGGCCTGGGGACGCTTGATGTCGACGGAATTGCCGATCAGCGTCGCGTTGACGTAGTGGACGCCCATGGCGCCGCCGTCGACGCCGCTGGCGCAGGGTATCGGCGCATAGCCTTCGGAGACGGCGACCGCGACATCCTTGAAGCGGTCATTGGCAGCACGCACCTGCACGGCAAGAGGGCTGTAGCCGGCGTCCGCCGCAAAGGCGGTCCCGGCGGCAACCAGCGCCAGCAGGGCAAGGCTCCGGGCCCACGAAACAACGTTCAATTTGGTTCTCCTCGGTTCAATCTCTGATAGAATTGCGACGGACTCGGCCTGCCGGCTGGCTGGGCGCGCGTCCATATGCGGCTCTGGCGGCCCGAGCGGCGGGAGATAGCCGGAATAGAATCTGAAGACTTCGCCGAGGTCTTGGCTTTTGCCCTAGATATGCTTGATTTTTGATCGACGAGACGTCGTGCTTGGGGGCTTCGCGTGCAATTTCTCTTTTCCGATCATACGCTTGATACGAACACGCGCGAGTTGCGGCGTGGCGGGACCGCAATTTCGGTGCCGCCGCAGGTTTTCGACCTCCTGACCTATCTGGTGCAAAACCGCGAACGGGTGGTCAGCAAGGAGGATCTTCTGGCCGCGCTCTGGGGCGGCCGCACCGTCGCCGATTCGACGCTCGCCACCCACATCAACACAGCACGCAAAGCGATCGGCGACAGCGGCGAGGAACAGCGGCTGATCCGCACCATCGCGCGCAAGGGGGTTCGCTTCATCGGCGAGGTCCGTTTCCCCGGCCGCGAGCCGGCGCCGGCCGCTGCCACGCGCATGGCGCTGCCCTCCTCCGACCGGCCGGCGATCGGCGTGCTCCCCTTCGTCAACATGAGCGGCGAAGCGCAGCAGGAATATTTCTCGGACGGCATCAGCGAGGACATCATCACCGCGCTGTCGAAGCTGCGCTGGTTCTTCGTCATCGCGCGCAACTCGACCTTCACCTACAAGGGCAAGGCCGTCCATGTGAAGCAGATCGCCAAGGAGCTCGGCGTCGGCTATGTCGTCGAAGGCAGCGTACGCAAGGAGGGCGGGCGCGTTCGCATCACGGCGCAGCTCATCGACGCCACGACCGGCAGCCATATCTGGGCAGACCGTTACGACCGCGATCTCGCCGACGTATTTTCGGTGCAGGACGAGATCACCGATGCGGTCGTCGCCGCGATCGAGCCAAAACTCTATGCCGCCGAGAGTTTTCGCGCCCGGCGCAAGCCGCCGGACAACCTCGATGCCTGGGACCTTGTCATGCGCGCGCTCTGGTATTTCTGGCGCGTGACACGCGAGGACAATGTCGAGGCGCAGCGACTGCTCGAGCAGGCCATCGCCATCGATCCGAACTACGCCCAGGCGCTCGCCGTGCTATCAGTCAGCCACATGTTCGGCACGCAGATGGGTTGGGAAGTTGCGGCCACCGCGGCCCCGATCGCCGAACGCGCCGCGATGGCGGCGGTCCGCGCCGATAGCGAGGACCCGTGGGGCTATCTCGCGCTGGGTTGCGTCTATCCGTACCGGGGGCGCATGGCCGATTCGCTCGAGGCGTTCACGACGGCGCTGCGCCTCAATCCGAACTTCGCGGCGGCGCTAGGCTTTTACGGCCTCGTGCTGTCATGGAACGGGCGCGCGCAGGAAGGCGGGGAAGCTGCGAACCGCGCAATCCGGCTCAGCCCGCTCGATCCCCTCTGCCCGACCTATTATGGGGTGGTCGCCTATGCCGCCTACGTCGCGCGCGACTACGCCGAGGCGATCGCGCTGTCGCAGCACGCAGTCCGTCAGCGCAGCGACTTCGTCGGCGGCCACCGCGTGCTGGTCGCAGCCGCCGGGATGGCGGGTGACGCGGCACTCGCCCGCACCGCCCTGCAGGGGTTGCGGCGTGCCCAGCCCAACGTCTCGCTTGCCTGGATCGCGAGCAATCTTCCGCTCAGGGGCAAGGAGCTCGAGCACTTCCTGGAGGGCCTGCGCCGGGCCGGCATGGAATAGTGGCGCGGGCCACCGTGATTTGCGCCGGGCAATTCCGCCGCTATCATGGCCGCAACCAGAAATCGGGGGCGGGAAATGAAGCGGCGCGAGGATCGGCGTGCTCTGGCACGCGGGCGACATCGAGGGCGAACCCCCTCTTTCGGCTCCCTGCTCGGGGGTTTCGAGGCGCTCGGATACACCAGGGGCAAGATCGGGCTCATCCACCGTTTCCCCGACGAGAAGCCCGAGCAGTTCCAGAAGATGGCGGCGGAGCCGGTCGCGCTCTCGCCCGACGTGCTGGTCGGCGGCGGCGGTCGAGCAGCCCTCCCGCTTCGAGATCTGCGTCAACATGAAAACCGCAAAGGCGCTCGGGCTCACCATACCGCCGACCCTGCTCGCGCAGGCCGACGACGTCATCGAGTGAAACCATGAAGAAGATCAGGATCGGGCTGGCCGGCTGCGGCTTCGTGTCGGAGCTGCATATGTATGCGTACCGGCGCGTCTATGGCGTCGATGTCGAGGTGAAGGCGGTGGCCGCGCGCGGCGACCATGTCGTCGAGTTCGCCAAACGCCACGGCATACCCACCGCCTGCCGCAGCTTCGCCGATCTGATCGCCGACCGCGAAATCGACGTCGTCGACATCTGCACGCCGCCCAACCTGCACGCCGCGATGATCGTGGATGCCATGCAGGCAGGCAAGCATGTGATCTGCGAAAAGCCGTTCGCCGGCTATTTCGGCCGCGAAGGCGACGAGACGCCGATCGGCAAGCATGTTCCGAAAGCGCTGATGTATCAGCGCGTGATCGAGGAGATGGAAAAGACCGCTGCCGCGATCAGGAAGACCGGAAAACTCTTCATGTATGCGGAGGACTGGGTCTATGCCCCGGCGGTGGCCAAGACCGCGGAGATCATCCGCGCCACCAAGGACAAGATCCTGTTCATGAAGGGTGAAGAGAGCCACAGCGGTTCGCACGCGGCACATGCGGCGCAATGGGCGATGACCGGCGGCGGTTCGCTGATCCGGATGGGATGCCATCCGCTGTCGGCCGTGCTTTACCTGAAGCAGGTCGAGGCGAAGGCGCGCGGCGAAACCATCAATGTCGCCAGCGTCACCTGCGACGTCGGCAACGTCGCGGCCTGCCTGAAGCCGGACGAGCGCACCTATATCAAGGCCAATCCGGTCGATGTCGAGGATTGGGGCACGCTCACCCTCACCTTCTCCGACGGCACCAAGGCGACCATCTTCTCGGGCGACATGATCATGGGCGGCGTGCGCAACCTGATCGAGACCTACACGTCCGGCGGCTCGCTGTTCGCCAACATCACGCCGAACACGCAC
Source organism: uncultured Alphaproteobacteria bacterium (assembly GCA_963831505.1). Taxonomy (GTDB): domain Bacteria; phylum Pseudomonadota; class Alphaproteobacteria; order Rhizobiales; family Xanthobacteraceae; genus Bradyrhizobium. The sequence continues at coordinate 122,316 of CAWHQY010000014.1, forward strand.
ATGATGAGCTACCAGACCAGCGAGGAGAAGCTCGCGAGCGTCTACATCACCGAAAAAGTCGACCGGAAGACCGGCTGGCAATATGTCTGCCTCGAGGAGGAATGGACCCGCGGCTATTTGCAGGAGATCCAGGATTTCATGGAATGCGCCGCGACCGGGCGGCAGCCGCTCTCCGAGCTTTCGCTCGCCTTCGAGACCATCAAGGTCAACTACGCCGGCTATTGGGCCGCCGACGAAGGACGGCGGGTGACGTTGTGAGCGGGCGCTCGACGGTTCGCCATCAGCATGGGTTGAGCCGACGGGGCGCGAACGTGTTCCCTCGTCGAGTATGCCCCAAAAGGCCGACTTCCTGGCCCGCGAATGATCGCGCCTGCAAGGTCCGAGTTAGTTTTGGCTTTGCGAGGGCTCAGTTAGCCCTGCGGCCCAGGAAGGTCGGGATATCGAGAACGGCTTGCTCGATCGAATTGCGCACGGCCGTGAGGCGGCCGTACGTGTCGAGGCCCCGCGGAACCACGCGGCGCGTAAGTTCTGGAACGGGCTTTGCCGGCAGCCCTTCGCCGTGACGGGCCGCCGGACGGAGCGCCGGACTTCGTAACTGCGGCAGCGGTGCACTGCGCTCGATCCGCTCGGCGCTGCGAAGGTTATCGTTGCGCAGCCTGGCGGCGAGTTCCGTGAGCGTGTCCGCCGGTTGCGTCTGGCACGTCGCGCCAAGATTATCGATGCCGGTCGCCACCACCGAAACGCGGACGATACCTTCCAGGCTTTCATCGAAAGTGGCGCCGACGATGATGTTGGCGTCCTCATCGACCTCTTCGCGAATGCGGGTCGCGGCTTCGTCGACCTCGAACAGCATGAGGTCCCTGCCGCCGGTGATGGAGATTATAAGGCCGCTGGCGCGCTTGATCGAGGGGTCCTCGATCAATGGATTGGAAATCGCGGCCACAGCGGCATTGAGCACGCGCTTCGGGCCGGAAGCCTCGCCCCTGCCCATCATGGCTTTGCCTTTCTCGCGCATGACGGAGAGAACGTCGGCAAAATCGAGATTGATCAGACCTTCCTTGACGATAAGGTCGCTGATGCAGGCCACACCCGAATAGAGCACTTGATCGGCCAGCGCGAAGGCATCGGCGAAGCTGGTCTTCTCGTTGGCCACCCGGAACAGGTTCTGGTTCGGGATGACCAGCAGGGTGTCTACAGCCTTGAGCAGTTCCGCGATGCCTGCTTCGGCAAAGCGCATGCGCCGCTGGCCCTCGAAGTGGAATGGCTTGGTGACAACACCGATGGTGAGAATGCCAAGCTCACGCGCGGTCCTGGCTATGACCGGCGCTGCTCCGGTGCCGGTACCGCCACCCATGCCGGCAGTAACGAACACCATGTTTGCGCCGCTCAAATGATCGCGGATCACATCGATTGCCTCTTCGGCCGCCGCGTACCCCACTTCCGGCTGCGCGCCCGCGCCAAGGCCCTTGGTTACCTGGGTGCCCATCTGGATAATGCGCTCGGCCCTCGACGAGGTGAGCGCCTGTGCGTCGGTGTTGGCGACGATAAATTCGACCCCTTGCAGCCCGGACGCGATCATGTTGTTGACGGCATTGCCGCCGGCGCCGCCAACCCCAAACACGAGAATGCGCGCCTTCATCTCGCGAATATCGGTGATGCCGGTCATTTTTGCCTCACAATTTCTTCGGTAAGCCGGGAATGGGAGGACTGTCGATTGCGGCCTGAGGCCTGGCGGTCTGCCGCCACCAAGTCGGCGGCTAGATTTCCCGGCCGGCGTTCAGCCGCTCCGTCGCCGTCGATCGAGCCGACAAGTCGGCTACCGCTCCGCAGAAGACCTTCGAGCCGCGCCGTCGCCTCCTCGGCCGCCTTGGTCGCCTGCAGCAGTTCAACCATCAAATGATCGGCGCGCTCGCGCTCACGCTCGAAATCGGCCCGGTGACCCGCTGCCGTTGCTTCGAGCCGCGCGATCTCCGTCTCCAATCCCGCGATCTTTGCCGCCAGCGCGGCCTTGCCTGCCTTGCGACGACCCGGTGGCCGTGGCCTATACCGCATTTCCGCGACATCCACGCTCACCAATGCCTTGCCGTCATCCGACAGCGAGCACGGCAACCGGAGTCGCTTGGCAAGCGAACGAGCGGCCTTCGGCGAGATTGTCAGGCGGGCGCCCAGGGCGGCATATGTCAGTGTTTCGGCAGGCATCGGCTGTTCTCCTGAACGAACCGGGCGGTCCGTTAACGGAAAAGTAACTGCAGGCTAGGCTGCGATGGTTAACAGATCGTTAACGGGCGGGGGCCCGATGGGCGGTCCACACAATGGCCGATCAGCCGGATCATGCTGTTGGTCTCATCGCGCGTGTTCTGGAACTCGTTCCAACCCTTGTCTGGGGCTCGGAACGCAGCGGCTGGTTGAAACGTATGCTGGAAACGTAGAGACCGCTATCAAGCATTTCGAGCGGCCAACGACGCTCGATCCGCGGCGACCGAACGCGAACCGGTGTCGCAGAAGACGGTATCTTTGTCGCTTTCAACCGTTGCCACGTGTTCGAAAATGTAATCCTTATGCGAAGGTCCGGGCCGCCGGGTTCGACGATTTGGCCTTGCGGAAATGTTTGAAAGATCGATCCGGACCAAACGTGATCTGTCAGGTCGAGTGCGATCCGTCAGGACCGACGGGCCGTGGAGACATTTCGATGCTTGAGCGCGCCATCCCTGTCAAACATCCGCAGATCGCGCTTGATGAAAAGCCCGAAGCTCGCCCGTCATCCAGTAGAGACGTCACTCGGCGCGCATCCGCAAGCGGTGCCTGGCGCCGGCTACTGAGAGCCATTGGCGAGTTCGTTGCAAGCGGCGGCCCGCTTTCATAGCGCGCATCGTCAGCGGGAAGCTAAAATCGCATGCCGTTTCGGTTACCGCTGTGGACCCGACAGCTCGATGCGTAGGCGCGATAGCGAAGCGTATTGCGCCGACACAGCAGCGGCGGATTACGAAATTGCCAATCCGCCCCACGCAATTACGGCTTCACCGCAGCCGGCTTGCCCGTGGCTTCCGGCGTTCGCTTCATCTTCATCCCCTGCAACGCGCCGACGCTCGGCCCGAACATCTCGCAGGCACCGAGGACCAGGCTTTGGGACAGCGAGGCTGCCGAATTACAACGCTTGCGCCGGTGCAAATTTGGGCGTTGAGTCCATGACCATAAGCGGACGCCGCTAGTTCTATCAAATTCTCAAGCAGTCTTTCTGTTCGCACCGCGCGATGTGGACAGAACGCCGTGCGCCGAGCAGATCCACCCTAGCGGATCGGGAGTGTCAAGCGCGCGGCCCAATGCGCACAACCAGCACTGGTCCATAGGCAACAAAACCAGGGAGGAGACGATGAGCAGTTGGCTTAGCGAACGAGAACAGCGCCTCGTTGCCGGCGCCGAAGCATCATCGGCGGCAACGCCGATTCCTACCCAGATCGTATCAAACGGCGAGTATCTACCGCCCCCGCAGAGCGCCATTCAGAAGAAGGTTGAAACTCGAATTAACGAGCTCGCTGACGCTAACGGCAAACGGCTGGGCCTGAGTCGCCGGCAGTTCTTGCAAACGAGTTGCGGCATGGCCGCGGCCTTCCTCGCAATGAACGATATCTACGGTAACGTCTTCCAAGTCGCGCCCGCCGAGGCCCGCGAACCCGAGTTGATGCTTGCACGGGCGCACAACCTCGCCGACCAGTTCATCTTTGACGTTCAAACCCACTTCGTCCGCGACGAGTTCGACCACAAGGAGCTCCTGGGACTTGCGCAGTTTGCGAGTGACCACTGGAATCCGAAGATGAAGGAGGAAGGCGTCTCGTCGCTCGCCCGCTACAAGTTCCAGAACTACGTCAAGGAAATTTACTACGACAGCGATACCAATATGGCCCTCTTGAGTGGCGCACCGTTTGATGATCCGAGCTGGTGGCTGCTCTCCAACGAACAGATCGTCAAGTCGCGCGAACTCATCAACGACTTCGCTGGCTCCCGGCGCCTGCTGGCACACAGCGTCATAACGCCCAAACAGCCCGGCTGGATGGAGGAGGTTGACAAGGCGATCGAGGTCTACAAGCCGGATTCCTGGAAGTCCTATACGATCGGCGATCCGCTTGCGCCCTCCAAGTTCCCCTGGCGGCTCGACGACGAGCAGGTGATGTATCCATTCTACGACAAGGCGGTGAAGGCCGGCATCAACACGCTGTGCATCCACAAGGGACTGCTGCCGCCCGATTACGAGAAATCGTTCGCCGGCGTATGGGAATACGCAACCGCTTGGGACATCGGAAAGGCAGCCAAGGATTGGCCGCAGATGAACTTCGTGATCTATCACTCGGCACTGCGGGCGTTCCTCGAGTTACCGGACAAGGCGTGGGCGGATTTCGAACAAACGGGCCGCATCCAGTGGGCCTCCGATCTTGCGGAAATCCCGCAGAAGTTCGGCGTCACCAATGTCTATGCCGAGCTAGGAACGTCCTTTGCCAACTCGGCGGTCGCGCATCCCAAGTTCTGCGCGGCGCTGGTCGGCACGCTGATCAAGGGCATGGGGATGGATCATGTCATGTGGGGCACCGATTCGGTTTGGTACGGCTCGCCACAGTGGCAGATCGAGGCGCTGCGCCGGCTCGAAATCCCGGAGGACATGCAGAAGAAGTACGGGTTTGCGCCTCTCGGCGACGCCAACAGCACCGTCAAGCAGCAGATCTTCGCGGGCAACGCGATCAGGTTCTACAAGATCAAGCTGAGGGCGGCTGACAATAGCAAGATGCCAGCCTTCTCTGAGGACCGCCTCGCGGCGCTTAAAAATGAGTACACGCTGGGCGCCAAAGAACCCTCGAACCTGCGCTACGGGTACGTTCGCGCCGCCTAGGGCTTGGCCGCTGCCTGCTTACCCATCGCTTCCGGCGCGCGCTTGAGCTTGATCCCCTGCAGCGCGCCGACGCCGCCTTGCGGCATGAAGATGGATGCAGAGCACGAGCAGGATGCCGTAGATGGTGTTGGCGGCGCCGATATAGTCGATGCCGAACCGGACGCGCAGGCCTTCGGTCAGCGCCAGCGTGAGCACAGCATCGACGCTGGATCTGACAGCGGGTTGGTCAGCGTTCATGACACGTCTGTGCGAGAAAACGGTCTTTTCCAATATTATCACTATATCGACGGCGCGCACCGGGGAGAGGTTGATATTGGGTGCCGCAGTAGCCACATGAGCAGTCAGCGAAAGCTTGTCTTTGCAATAGGCGTGTCCCGGAACGCGGCGCCTTAGCCTCCTAAATTCAGTGAACGATATCGACCAGCGGTACGTCGCTTCGGTGCGCGTCGCTTTGGCGCGCGTGTTTGGTCAGGAGAAATATGCCTATCGAGCACACCTCCGTGCGGGTCGTTCGCAAGCCCTGGGGGGTCAGCGATCTCCAGCCATGGAGCAGCATCGACGGTACAATTGATGCCGTGGGAGAGCTATGGTTCGAGCGGGCCGACAAGAACGCTCCAACCCCCGCCCTGCTGCTCAAGCTGCTGTTCACCAGCGAGCCATTGTCCATCCAAGTCCATCCGGACGACACTTTCGCGCGCGCGATGGGAATGCCGAACGGCAAGAGCGAGGCATGGTACATCATCTCGGCAAAACCGGGTTCACAGATCGGCGTTGGATTGGAGCGCCGGGTGACGCCACAGGAATTGCGCGCATCGATCCGGAACGGTTCGATCGTCGAACTGGTTCGATGGCGTCCAGTCGAGAAAGGCGATGTCATCTTCATCCCGGCTGGGACGATCCACGCCCTTGGCGCGGGCATCGTGCTTGCTGAAATTCAACAGCATAGCGACACCACGTTCCGCCTGTTCGACTATGGCAGACAGCGCGAATTGCACGAGGACAACGGCGTGGCGGTGGCCAACGCGTGGCCGCTTCGATCTGCACAAAATCCGACCCGCCTTACGGCTGAACGGACGGTTCTTGTCGCGAGCCGGTATTTCGTTCTCGAGCGGCTTGACCTGCCCGAGGGCTCAAGCTGGGCGTTGCTCGCTGAAGCGGAGACATGGCTTCTCGTTCTCGATGGCCATGCCGCGATCGGATTGGCCGCGGCATCGACAGGACAGGCGATCTTCGTTGGTGGCGGCCGTACCAGCATCGAAGTTGGTATCAATGGGTTGACGGCCCTGGTCGCCTATCCGGCAACCGCTCCGGTCGATTCCCTCTTGCAGAGGCTCTGTGAGCAATCGACCAATCTCCCTCCACCATCCGTTCCTGCGGTTGCGCGATTTACCGGCCTCGCCGAGGCGCGGACATGACGCCGCTCCGCAGGATCGCGGTAATCGGCAATTCGTTGCCTCGCCGCTGCGGAATCGCAACGTTCACGACCGACCTGCAACACGCAATTTCAAATTCGCGGCCAAGTCTTCAGGCCTGCATCGTGGCGATGACCGACCACGGTCAAGCCTATGACTATCCCGCTTCTGTCGCCTTCCAGGTCGAGGATGGCGTGATCGAGGACTATGTTCGTGCGGCAGACTTTCTGAACGCCGGCCGCTTCGACATCGCCTGCCTGCAGCACGAGTTCGGAATTTTTGGCGGCGAAGCAGGTGTCCACATCCTCGAGCTGCTGTCGCGCCTCACGATGCCGATCGTGACGACGCTGCACACGGTGCTGGCGAGGCCAACCGCTGCTCAACACGCGGTAATGGAACGCATCGCCGAAAGGTCCTCAAAGATAATCGTGATGGCCAACAAGGGACGCGAGCTGTTGCGCAGCGTTTATCGTGTGCCGGACGAAAAAATTGAAGTCATCGCCCATGGCATTCCCGACTTTCCGTTTGTTGAGCCCGACGCGGCAAAGGCCAGGCTCGGATTCAGCGGCCGCTCCGTCATTCTGACATTCGGCCTGCTGTCCCCCAGCAAGGGCATCGAGGTCATGATCGACGCCATGCCCGCGATCATGAGACGACGCCCCGACGCGGTCTATGTCGTGCTCGGTGCGACCCATCCCAATCTGGTCCGGGACCAGGGTGAAGCCTATCGCGAGAGCCTGATGGCGCGCGTGCAGAAACTTGGCATCGAGAACAACGTCGTATTCCTCGACCAGTTCGTCGACCATGCTACGCTGCTTGAATTCATTTCGATGTGCGACGTTTACGTCACGCCCTATCTCAACGAAGCACAAATGACGTCGGGTACACTGGCCTACAGCTTCGGCCTTGGGAAGCCGGTCGTCTCGACGCCCTATTGGCACGCGCGCGAATTGCTGGCCGATGGGCTCGGCGTTCTCGTCTCCTTTGGCCACGCCGCAGGAACCGGCGACGCCATTGCGCAGTTGCTCACCGATGACCCTCGCCGGCAGGCGATGCGCAAGCGCGCCTACGAGGCCAGCCGGCCGATGACATGGGAGCGTACCGCCGGGCGCTACTTGGCTGCCTTCGAGAATGCGCGGCAGGGCCATTGGCTGAAGGTGATCGCGCGCGCCAAGCCGGACACCGTCGCGCCGCACGGCCCTGCCGTGCCGGCCATGCAAACGGGCCATTTTCTGTCGATGTGCGATGATACCGGCTTGTTCCAGCACGCCGTACATTCGGTACCGGATCGCTCACATGGCTATTGCGTGGATGACAACGCCCGCGCGCTGCTATTGGCCTGCGCACTCAATGAGCCGGGCGAGCAGCCCCTTGCCAATGTGTTGACCGCGCGATTTGCCGCCTTTGTGCAACATGCCTGGAACCCGGACACCGGGCGATTCCGTAACTTCATGGGCTTCAATCGGATCTGGCTTGAAGACAAAGGCTCCGAAGATAGTCATGGACGGACGTTGTGGGCGTTGGGTGAATGTGCGCGCAAAGACGCCAGTCCGTCACGGCGTCGATGGGCGACCGCCTTGTTCGCTCAGGCTCTGCCGGCGGCGAAAACCTTTCGTTCGCCCCGCGCGTCAGCCTTCACGCTGCTGGGTCTGGATGCTTACTGCACGGCGGCTCCCGACGATCGCCACGCCCGGGAAATCCGCCATATCCTTGCCGACAGGCTGATGTCCGGCCTGAAATCGGTGGAGACGCCGGACTGGCAGTGGTTCGAGGAAAGCCTCGCATATGACAACGCGCGACTGCCGCAGGCCTTGATCGTGACGGGCATGGCAACGCAAACGCCCGGCTATGTCGATGCCGGGCTGAGATCCCTCCGTTGGTTGATGTCGCAACAAACGGCGTCAACGGGCTGTTTCCGGCCGGTCGGCACGGCCAGTTTCGGCGAAATCCGGACATCTCCTCGCGCTTTCGATCAGCAGCCGGTGGAAGCCACCGCGACGATTGCCGCCTGCCTGTCGGCGTGGCGCGCGGACGACGACGCGGAATGGAAGACCATCGCAACCCGGGTTTTCTCCTGGTTTCTAGGCAGCAACGACCTGTCGATCACGCTCGTTGATCCCGAGACCGGCAGTTGCCGCGATGGACTGCATCCCGACCGCGCCAATGAAAACCGGGGGGGTGAGTCCGTAGTGTGCTATCTGTTGAGCCTCGCCGAGATTCGTCAACTCGCGCGCGCCAATGTCAGCTTGACAAATCCCGTGGCGATTCGCGCCATCGGCGCTTGATTGAATGCCCATTTCGACCAACCGAGGGCACGCTGTTGCACGCCACTTTTCTGAATCGACAGGCGCTGTATCTGCGTCCCGACCCGGCGCGCGTCATTGTACGCCCGTTCAAGCCGGCGACAGAGCCGCGCAATCTCAACCCAACCGACAAGACACGCGCCAACCATATCGTCGAACGCGTTCTCGCGCTTGATCCGAAGGTTGCGGCCAGCCAGCTTGAGGATGTGCTACATAACTTCCAGGGCCGGCATCGCAACCTGCTGGAGACGTTCGAGCTCCGCGCCGACGAGATGGAGGAGGCTTTCTCGGCGCATGGCCGTTTTTCCGAAATCCAGCGCCAGCTCATCGGCGCCTATTTCATGAACGAGTATTCGTTCGAAGCGTCGGCCCTGTTTAATCCGAGCATCGTACCGCACCCTGACCAGTCGGGGACCCCGGCCGGCAGTCTACGCTTTATTCTCAGCCTGCGTGCCGTCGGCGAAGGACACGTGTCTTCGTTAACATTTCGCGCCGGCACCATCGCGGCCGATGGCAGCATTGCCGTCGATCCGACGGCCAGGCTCGCTTCGAGCCCGCGGATCGGGTATTCGACACCGGGACCAATCGGCGACGAGGTTGAGGTCGTCTTCAGGCCGGACCAGGACATCAGCGAACGCGTCATCTTTCCGGTAACGGACTCCCAGTCGCACGGCATCGAAGATGCCCGTTTCGTCAAGTTCACCGACGGCGGCCGCACGACTTATTACGCGACCTATACCGCCTACCAGGGCACGGCGATCCGATCCGAATTGATCGAGACCGGTGACTTCCTGTCGTTTCGAATGTCGCCCCTGCACGGCGCCGCTGCGCGCAACAAGGGCATGGCGCTCTTCCCGCGCAGGATCGATGGCAAGTATGCCATGATTGCGCGACAGGACAACGAAAACCTCTATCTGATCTATTCGGACGACCTGTACACATGGGAAGGCGGTCAGGCCATGTTGAAGCCGCAATTTCCCTGGGAGTTCGTACAAATCGGCAATTGCGGATCGCCGATCGAGCTGGATGAGGGCTGGCTGCTGTTCACGCATGGTGTCGGGCCGGTCCGGAAATATTCGATCGGCGCGGCGCTGCTCGACAAGCGCGATCCTTCCAAGGTGCTGGCGCGTTCAAGCGAACCGTTGCTGCGGCCTGAACCATCCGAGCGCGAAGGATACGTCCCCAACGTCGTCTATACGTGCGGCGCCATCAGGCACAATGACCAGATCATTTTGCCTTACGCGGTGTCGGATACTTTCTCCAACTTTGCGACCATCAATATTTCGGCGCTCATGCAGGCGATGCAGGCCTAGTTGCGATCTCCGCCAAGGCAAAGCGCGGTATGCCCGTGCGTCCGACCAATGAGGTAAGGAGACCCGATGGCCCGCGAAACAATTTATTTCGTCCAGTCATTCAACGCCGGCAAGGGCATAAATCTCAAGGCCGATGCTCCAATAGCCTGTAAATCGGCAGCAGCGGCCGTCCGAACGGCGGAGCGACTGGCGTCAAGCAAACTCGGCGTTGTTGCTTTCTCATCCACCGGCGATGCAGAAATGGGCGACTATGATGATGAGCCTACGGTCATCTTTCGCAACGGCCAATTCCCATCCGCGTTTGATTGATATCCCGGCCGTGGGGATGGGCAACAAGTAAAGGCGCCTGAAATGAGTGAACGACTCGAGACGCTGAAGAAAGCCCGCGAGCGTATGATCGAGGAAAGGGACGCGCATGCGAAGGTGCTGGCCGCTCCTTTTGACCGGGACAAGGCCGAGCGAGCACGCGCCAAGTTCACCGAGATTCAAGCTCTGATCGAGGCACTGGACCGCGCCATAAGAGGCGAAGAATGATCTCACCCGCAAAGGAAATCAGATGAGAATGACGCTCGCGATATTGCTGCTCTGCGCATTGGCGCAAAGCGCTCACGCCGCCGGACCGGACTGTAGCACGATCGAAAGCACGAGCGGGCGGCTCGCCTGTTACGATGCGGCGTCTCCTCCAAAAATCAGGAAGCCCGCGGTTGTCGAGAACGACGCATCGCGCCCTCCTTACAAGGACCCTTTTATCGCGGAAGAAGCCCGAACAAGCGCCAAGCTGAAGAATATCTGTCGGGGATGCTGAACCTGCGCATCTACGATTTGGCTGCTGCCGGCTTACCAGCCGCTTGCGGCGCACGCTTCAGCTTCATCCCCTGCAGCGCGCCGACGACGCCCTGCGGCATGAAGATGATGCAAAGCACGAGCAGGATGCCGTAAATGGTGTTGGCGGCGCCGATGTAGTCGGTGCCGAACCAGACGCGCAGGCCTTCGGTCAGCGCCAGCGTGAGCAGCGCACCGACGCTCGGACCGAACATCGAGTAGACCCCGCCCGCGATCGCCGCGAACACGATCTGCAGCGACACCGTGATGCCCGAAACGGTCTCGGGATTGAGATACATCACGTACTGGCCGTAGATCGCGCCGCCGAGCGCAGTCAGCGCGGCGCTGATGATGGTGACGCGCAGCTTCTCGCGCATGACATCGATGCCGACGGCGGCGGCGGCGTCCTCGTCCTCGCCGATCGCCTCCAGCGCCTCGCGGCCGATGCCGCGATCGATCCGCTGCCAGATCAGGAGGCCGACCAGCCAGAGCAGCAGCGCGATGAAGTAGAAGTAGCCCTTCTCCGGGAATTGCAGCGCGTACCAGGAATGCCCGACCGTCGTCTGGGTGAAGCCGAGCGAACCGCCGGTGATCTCGCGCGCGGCGACCAGCGACAGCAGCACGACCTGACTCAAGGCCAGTGTCACCAGCGCGAAATAGTGCCCGACCACCCGGCGTGCGAAGCAGGGATAGCCGACGATCACGGCCAGCAGAACGGCGGCCGCGACCGCGACCGGAATGCCGAGCCACGGCGTCAGCCCCCAGAAGGTCCACAGCAGCGCCGGGATATAGGCGCCGAGCCCCAAGAAGGCGCCATGGCCAAAGGAGACGAAGCCAAAGCGGCCCATCAGCGACCACGCGGTGTAGATGAAGGCCCAGATCAGGATCTGGATCAGAAGATGCAGGAAATAGGCCGGCGTGACCGCCGGGAGCGCGATCAGGATCGCGGCGCCGATCAACATGAGAACGCGGCTGGTGCTCATGGCGTGAACAGCCCCCGCGGCCGGATGAACATCAGCACGATGAAGAAGGAAAAGGCGAACACGTAGGAGAGCTCGGTCGACGAATAATAGCCGCCGATCGCGATGATCAGGCTGATGATGAAGGAAGCGAAGAAGCCGCCGAGCATGTTGCCGAGCCCGCCGAGCACGCAGATCATGAAGATCACGGGGCCGAAGGTGTTGCCGATGAAGGGGTGCACGTCATACTGCAGGGCGAGCAGGCAGGCGGCAAGGCCCGCGAGCGCGCCGCCGATCGCCGACACCACGAGATAGACGCGGCGCTGGTCGATCCCCATCAGGCCCACGATCTCGCGGTCCTGTGCAATCGCGCGGATCGCGGTGCCGGTATAGGTCTTCTTGAGGAAGAAGTAGAGCGCGAACGCGCCGACCAGCGCAACGCCGAAGGCGATCAACCGGGCGAAGCTGACATACATGGTCGCGAATTCCAGCACCGGCAGCCGCACGCCGATATTGCGAAAGTCGGTGCCGAACAGGAGCGTTGCAAAGCTCTGCAGGAAGAACAGCAGGCCGCCGGTCGCCAAGAGCTGGTTGAGCGGCGGGGAGTCCAGCACCGGCGAGATGATGAGCTTGTGCACGAGGACGCCGAGACAGGCGGAGCCCAAGATCGCGATCAGGCAGGCGAGCGGCAGCGGCACGTTATATTGGGCATAGAGGAAGTAGATCCCGTACATGCCGCACATGACGATGTCGGCGTAGGAGATCCAGACCACGTCGATGACGCCGAAGATCAGATTCAGGCCGAGCGCCAGGAGCGCGAGCACGCCGCCGAGCAGGATGCCGTTGATGATGGCCTCGAGGAGATAGATGTCCATTCTCTAAAGACCCAGATAGGATTCGCGGATGAAGCTGTTGCCCTTCATCTCGACGGCGGTGCCCGAAAGCTTGATGGCGCCGACTTCCAGGAGATAGGCGCGGTCGACGACTTCGAGCACCTGCTGCACGTTCTGCTCGACGATCAGCACGGTCAGCCCCTCGGCGCGGATTTTTCTGACGAGATCGAACACCTGCTGCACCACAAGCGGCGCCAGTCCCGCCGACGGCTCGTCCATCAACAGGACCTTCGGCTTCGACATCAGCGCGCGCCCGATCGCGCACATTTGCTGTTCGCCGCCCGACATGGTGCCGGCCGCCTGCGCGCGGCGGTCCTTCAGGCGCGGAAACAGGCTGTAGACCCAGTCGAGTTGCTCGGCGAAGCGCGCCCGCGCCGCGGGAATGAAGGCGCCAACGCGCAGATTTTCCTCGACCGTCAGCCTTGGAAACAGCCGCCGGTTTTCCGGCACATGCGCGATGCCGCGCTCGATGATGTGGTGCGCCGGCAGGCCGCCGATCGCCTGCCCCTCGATCGTCATGCTGCCCTCGTTCATCGGCAGCATGCCGGAGATCACCCGCATCAAGGTGGTCTTGCCGGCGCCGTTTGGACCGATGACGCCGACAGCTTCACCGCGCCCCACGTCGAGCGACACGCCGAACAGCGCCTGGAACGATCCGTAGCCGGCGGAGACGGAAGCGAGCGAGAGCATGCGGTTTATGCCTGTGCCTTGCCGAGATAGACCTCGGTCACGCGCGGATCGACTGCAGCCTCCGAAGGCTTGCCCTCAAATATCTTCTCGCCGTGATCGAGCACGATGACGCGGTCCACCACCCGCATCAGGACGCCCATGATGTGCTCGACCCAGATGATGGTGATGCCGATACGGCTCCTGATATCGCCGAGAAGATCGGCGGCCCGCTCCATCTCGGCGCGGTCGAGCCCGCCGAGGCTCTCATCGGCGAGCAAGAGGCGCGGCTTGGTTGCGAGCGCGCGTGCGAGCTCGAGCTTCTTCAGCGCGGCCGCGCCCAGTCCGTTGGTCGACGCGGACGGATCGGACGGCAATCCCACCATGTCGAGCGCCTCGGCGGCGCGGCGCTCGGCCTCACTGCGGGAAATCTTGCCGGCCTCGCCGTAATAGGCGGCGAGCGTGACGTTCTCCATCAGCGACAATTTTCGGAACGGGCGCGGAATCTGGAAGGTGCGCCCTATCCCCTGGTGGCAGATCGCATGCGCCGGAAGCCCGCCAATCTCCTTGCCATCAAGGCGGATCGAGCCGGAGCTCGGGCGCAGCGTGCCCGCGATCAGGTTGAAGGTCGTGCTCTTGCCCGAGCCGTTCGGCCCGATCAGCCCGAGGATTTCGCCCGCGCGCAGCTCAAAGGACACCTGGTTGACGGCCAGGAATCCTCCGAAGCGCTTGGATAGGCCGTTGACCTCCAGCATCTCGATCTTATGAGGCGGCGTAGATCGACGATTTCGGCAGCGGGAACACCGGGTCCTGCGTGCGGATATTGGTCGGCCAGACCACGGTGATATGCTCGCCCGCATTCTGCATCACGACGGGCGTGGATCGCTCGTTCTGACCCGACATCGGGGTATCCGGCGGGAAGAACTTCACGCCGTAACCCTGGATGGTGCCGCCCGGCGGAATGTCGACGTCGAGCGCGGCCTTGCGGATCGCCTCGGGATCGAACCCGCCATATTTCTCCTTGGCGACCGGCAGCACACTATTGAGCAGCACCCAGGTCTGGTTGAAGCCCATCGAGCAGTGCGGCGGCACCTCGGTGGCGCCGGTCTTGGCCTTGTAGCGCTCGACCATGACCTTGATGAGATCGCCGAGTCCCGGCGCGAGCTTGGCGGGATCGAGAAGTTGCGCCGGCACGGGATCGATGTTGCAGAAATTGTCGATGTCCTTGCCAAAGGTCTGCCGCAGCTTGTCGAGCTGGCTGTAACCGGCGCCCGCGCCGAACAGCATCTTGAAGCGCAGCCCGTTCTCGCGGGCCTGGCGCAGGAACAGCGTGATGTCGGGATTGTAGCCGGCGTGCGATATCACTTCGGCGCCGGAGCGCTTGATCTTGGTCACCAGCGACGAGAGATCGGGCGCCGCGGCCGAATAGCCCTCCTTCATCACGACCTGCAGTCCGGCCTGCTTGGAATAGGACTCGTCCGCGGCGCCGACGCCGACGCCGTAGGGACCGTCCTCGTGGATGATCGCGATCTTGACGTCCTTGGGGTCCATCCCGAGCTTGCCCTTGGCATGTTCGGCGAGGAAGCCGGCAAAGGCCTGGCCGTACTGATCGGAGTGGATCTGCGCGCGGAAAACGTAATGCAGGTTCTTGTCCTTGAACACCGCGGTCGAAACCGCCGTGGTGATCCAGAGGATCTTCTTCTGCTGCTCGATCTTGGCGGCGAGCGGCACCGCATGGGCGCTCGCATACACGCCGTTGATGATGTCGACCTTCTCCTGGCCGATCAGGCGTTCGACCTCGTTGATCGCAACGTCCGCCTTGCTCTGCGAGTTGGCCTTGACCGCCACCACCTTGTACTTGCCGCCGACGCCGCCCTTCTCGTTGACGAGATCGATCGCGATGTCGGTGCCGACCGAACAGGCCATCGAGCCGCCCGCCGCGAACGGACCGGACAGGTCGTAGATCGTGCCGATGCGGATGGTTTCCCCTTGCGCCTGCGCGCGCGTCCAATCGAGGCTCATTACGGCCGCAGTGGCCGCGGTACCCTTCAGCAGCGTTCTGCGTGAAGTCGGCATGGCGTTCTCCCTCCGAGACTGAAAGTCGTCTTTTGCGACTGTTTTGTTTCTCTTTTTTGGGAAGTATCGAGAGGCGGCCCGCGAAAGTCAACACGCGCCGCGCCGCCCCGCCTGCTACTATTGCACGAGGCGTCTCATTTGTACGTCGCCCGGCCGTCGTGCTTGCGGCATCAGGCCGCGCTCATGTTTTGTGCAGCATGGGCAGCAACTCTTTCCGTCGTCATTCCGGGCTCGCGCTACGCGCGCCCCGGAATGACGAGAAGAAAAAGGGCGTGCCATCAGACACGCCCTCGTCTCTCAAACCGCGCCGGCCTTTTTCGCGTATTCCCAGGAGTCCCTCGCCAGCGGCACCGTGCGCTTGGCCAACTCCATGGCCTTGGCGTTGGCCGCGGTGCCATCGCGAATGCGGCCGGCGATGCCCTGGGTGATGCCGGCCAGACGGAACAGGTTGTAGGAGAAATACCAATTGAGGTCGGGCACGCTGGTACCAGCCACCTTGCAATAGATCTGGGCTGCTTCGTCCATGCTTGGGATGTTGAGCGCCTTCAGGTCCGCTCCGGCGAGACCCGGCATGGTCCATTGCATCAAGAGGTAGGTGAAGTCGGCCATGGGATCGCCGAGCGTCGAGAGCTCCCAGTCGAGCACCGCCTTCACCCGAGGCTCGGTCGGATGGAAGATCATATTGTCGAGGCGATAGTCGCCGTGGACAATCGAGACGCGCTCCTGCGGTGGCACGGTCTTCGGAAGCCACTCGGCCAACTTCTCGAATTCCGGAATGTGCTGCGTCTCCGACGCGCGATATTGCTTGGTCCAGCGGTCGACCTGGCGTGCGAAATAATTTCCCGGCCGGCCGAAATCGCCAAGGCCGATCTTCTCGGGATCGAAATTGTGAAGGTGCGCCAGCGTCTCGATCTTGCTGGTGAAGATTTTTCGCCGCGCGTCGGGCGTTTGGCCCGGCAGCGTGGGATCCCACAGCACCCGGCCCTCCTCCATCGACATGATATAAAAGGCGGCGCCGACGACGGCGTCGTCGGTGCAGAGCGCGTAGGCGTGCGCGACCGGGAAGTTCTGCTTGCCAAGCGCGGCGATGACACGGAACTCGCGGTCCACCGCATGCGCCGACGGCAGCAATTTACCGAACGGCTTGCGCCTCATCACGTAGGAACGGCCGGGCGTATCCAGCCGGTAGGTCGGGTTGGACTGGCCACCCTTGAATTGCAGGACGGTCAAAGGTCCCTTGTAGCCCTCGACATTCTGGCTCATCCAGCGGTCGAGGCTGATCTCGTCGATCCGATGCCGCTCCTCGACCGGCTTGGTGCCGGAAAATTCCTCGTCTTTCCTGACGCCGTCGGCCACTTTGGCGCTCCCTTATTCTTTTATTCTCTTCCCGTCACTCTCCGACATTCCGGGATGGTCCGAAGGACCAGACCCGGAATCTCGAAGATTCTCAGGTACGCAATTGCGTACCATAGTTCGATGCTTCGCCCCGGAATGACGGCGCGTGGGGAGCGCCGCGTGGGCGCTCCCGCCGGTGCTTAGTGCTTCGTCGGAGAGTTTGCATACTTCCGAAGCTCAAGTCTGGCAATGGCGCGGTTATGGACCTCATCGGGACCATCCGCCAGACGCATGGTGCGCATGGAAGCGTAGTCCTTGGCGAGCCCCGCATCCTCGGTGACGCCGGCGCCGCCGAAAGCCTGGATTGCCTGGTCGATGATCTTCAGCGCCATGTTCGGCGCCGCGACCTTGATCATGGCGATCTCGAGCTGCGCCGTCTTGTTGCCGACCTTGTCCATCATGTCGGCGGCCTTGAGGCACAAGAGCCGGTTCATCTCGATATCGGTGCGCGCTTCGGCGATGCGCTGCTCCCAGATCGAGTATTCGATGATCTTCTTGCCGAACGCAGTGCGCGACATCAGCCGCTTCACCATCTTCTCCAGCGCCTCCTCGGCCTTGCCGATGGTGCGCATGCAGTGATGGATGCGGCCCGGACCGAGGCGGCCCTGCGCGATCTCGAAACCGCGGCCCTCACCGAGCAGGATGTTCTCCTTCGGCACGCGCACGTTCTCCAGCAGCACCTGCGCGTGACCGTGCGGCGCGTCGTCGAAGCCGAACACCGGCAGCATGCGCTCGACCTTGATGCCTGGCGTGTCGAGGGGAATGAGGATCTGCGACTGTTGCTGGTGCCGCGCGGCGCTCGGGTCGGTCTTGCCCATCAGGATCGCGATCTTGCAGCGGGGATCGCCGACGCCGGACGACCACCATTTGCGGCCGTTGATGACGTAGTGATCGCCGTCCTTCTCGATGCGGGTCTCGATGTTGGTCGCATCAGACGACGCCACCGCGGGTTCCGTCATCAGGAAGGCGGAGCGGATCTCGCCGTCCATCAGGGGACGCAGCCATTTGCGCTTCTGCTCCTTGGTGCCGTAGCGCATGAACACTTCCATGTTGCCGGTGTCGGGCGCCGAGCAATTGAAGACCTCCGAAGCCCAGCCGATGTGGCCCATTTCCTCGGCCAGCGGCGCGTATTCGAGGTTGCTCAATCCCGCGCCACGGAATTCGTCGTCTTCATGCGCATTCGGCGGCATGAACATGTTCCAGAGGCCTTCGGCCTTCGCCTTCTTCTTCAGATCCTCCAGAACCGGGATCACCTTCCAGCGCGGGCCTTCGGCGTCCTGCTGCTTGTAGATCGGCACCGCGGGACGGACGTGCTTGGTCATGAAGGCCTGCACCCGGCCGAGCCATTCCTTCTGCCTGTCCGACATCGTGAAATTCATGGGACGCTCCTCACCTGTTTTGAAAATCTTTGGGCTGCACTCTCTCCCCGCCATTCGCGCGCCGCAAGGGCTTTGGACGGCCCGGCGCGCGATGACGGAAGCGTGACAGGCCGGGCGATGCGACACGCGAAACACGCGTATTGACATTGCCGGCCTTTAAAACGATAGTTTCATACAAATGTTTGAAATGCAATCGCCCTGGATACGCTGACCCATGCCGAGCGATCAGACCAGGACCGCCATCCTCGCCGCCGCCGAACGGCTCTACGCCGACCACGGCTTCGGCGACGTAACGCTGCGCGACATCGTGGCGGAGGCGAACGTCAACCTCGCGGCGGTGAATTATCATTTCGGCTCCAAGGACGAGCTGATCGCGGAATTGTTCGTCACACGCAGCCTCGCGCTGAACCGCGAGCGGTTGCGGGAATTGCGCGCGGCGGAGGAAGCCGGCTCCGGACGCGCGGAGGTATCGGACATCTTGCGGGCCCTGGTTGGGCCTACGCTACGCGGCTGTCTCGGGTCTGAGCGCGAGCGCTCGACGGCGGCGCGCTTCATGATCCGCGCCTCCATTGAATCGGTGCCGCCGATCCGCCGCATCCGCAACCGCGAGATCGACCATCTGCGGAAATTCATCGTCGCGATGCGCCGTGCGCTGCCCGACCGGAGCGATGTCGAACTCTATTGGGGGCTGCACTTCGCGCTGGCCATGGCGCAGCAGACCGTGCGCGACAGCGAGCGGCTGACAAAGCTCTCGGAAGGCAAATGCGACCTCAACGAGGTCGAGGGCGTGATCGCGCGGGTGGTGGACGTGGCGGTGATGGGGCTGACGGGGCGCGCCCTGCAGGGAAAGACCTCGACGCGCGCCGCTGCACTGCCCGCCAAGGCGCAATAGAGCCGACCTTCAGTCCCGCATGCCGGCGTCATCCAGGTGAAGTGCAAAGCCGGTGGCCTCGCGATCGCCGAGCCCACGCCGGAGCCGCATGCCCGGAATCAGATAGTCGCCATCGTTCTGTCGCCGATAGGGAAGCGGAGGCGTGGTGGGGATCGACCGCATCCGCTCACGCAAGGCCGGCCCGGAAGCCCTTGAGAAAGATGCGCCTGTGCAATCAAGGCACATACGAACGAACGATATCCACTGGCTCGACATCGCAGACATAAAACTGTCGCGGCATCGAAACATGCCTCAGCTAATCGCTGGCTTGCTTCTCCCCGCCCGTCGCATCCCAGCGATGTTTTTCGCACCCGTTGAAAGGCAACCAATGCTTTCGCCCAAGCCTGTTCATCACGACAAGCCTGTTCGTCACGACAAGCCTGCTCATCACAACATGCGTAGAGTTCTATGCGCGTCGGCTGCTTCGCTCGTGCTCTGCTGCTCTTCGCCCGGCCGCGCTCATGACGGTGACCGCGACAATGACCGCGCAGACACGCAAACTCCGATCAAGCACGTCGTGATCATCATTCCGGAGAACCGGACCTTCGACAACTATTTCGGGACCTATCCGCACGCGGCCAATATTCCCGGCGAGCAGAGCTGGCTGGGCGTGCCCGCGCCGAAATTTGTCGCGAAGCGAAATACGCCGCCGGTCAATGGGCTGACGCCGGCCCTGCTGCAGAACAATCCCAATCGGAGCTTGATCGGAGGCCCGGCCAACCCCACGCGGCTTCGTCCCGCCGATGCCTATACCTGCGATATGGCTCACAACTATGAGCCTGAGCAACAGGCGTATGACGGTGGGAAGGTGGACCGCTTCCCGCAGACAGCGAGCGGCAGCGGTCAGGGCTGCGCCGTGGATGGCTCAACCGTGATGAATTACTATGACGGCAATACCGTCCAGGCACTGTGGAACTATGCGCAGCACTTCGCCATAAGCGACAATCACTTCTCGACCAACTATGGCCCGACCGTGCCCGGCCACGCCAATATCATTTCGGGCAACACGCACGGCGTCATCATTCACGACCCCGCCAACCCTGCCCACCCCAACACCGCCGGCTTCTACGTCAATCCAGCGGACGGGTCGGTAACGCTGACCGACGCCAACCTGCCCGGCTATCTCGACGATTGCGGCAAAGGTCGAACTTTCGAATTCACCGGCAAGAATGTCGGCGACCTCCTGAACGAGAAGAAGGTGACCTGGGGCTATTTCCAGGGTGGCTTCCTGCCGACGAAACCCGCGACCATCGATGCACAAGGCAACCTGATTTCACCGGCGGTTTGCGGCTCGCAACATGTCGCCCATCAGATGGAGATCAACGGCGTCACATACAGCGTGCAAAACCCGAGCATCACGCCGGGCCCGGACGTGCATGTGCTCGAGAACGACTACAGCACCGGTGTTACGCCTTTCATGAAGTTTGCGAGCACGCGCAACCCGCACCACCTGCGGCCGAGTTCGCCGGAAATGATCGGCAAGACCGACCAGGCCAATCACCTGTACGACATTTCGGATTTCTTCACCGCGCTGTCCCACAACTCGTTGCCCGCGGTCAGCTATGTGAAGGCGCCGGTGTATCAATACGGCCATCCGCAAAACTCCGATCCGCTCGTCGAACAGACGTTCCTGGTCCAGACCATCAACGCGGTCATGCAATCCCATTATTGGCACGACACCGCGATCGTCATCGTCTGGGACGATTCCGACGGCTGGTACGACCACGTCATGCCTCCGCTCCTGACTCCGTCGGCGACCAGCGCCGACTTCCTGTTCGGTCCCGGCAATTGCGGAACACCGCAGCCCGGTGCGGACGCGGCGCGCTGCGGGCTGGGCCCGCGGCAGCCCTTGCTGGTGATATCACCCTGGGCCAAACAGAACTTTGTCGATCACACGCTGACCCAGCAGGCCTCGGTGCTGCGCTTTGTCGAGGACAACTGGAAGCTCGGCTTCATCGACGGTCCGGTTCCGCCCGGCCCCGGCAAGGGATCGGTCGACCGCCATGCCAATTCGCTCCATGGCATGTTCGACTTCAAGCATGAACCGGACATGCGCCGCCTCATCCTCGATCCGGTTACCGGAACGGTTGTGAAGACCGACGACGACCACGATGGGGACGACGACAGACGAGACCACGACCGCTGAGCGACTGCGTTCAGATGGAAGACCCCGCCGCGGGAATTGACCTGCGGCGGGGTTTTCCGCAGCGTCTTCTTCATCCAACGCAGGTCGGAGCGCGAACAGCTTCCCGAAGCGGGGCTTTCATCCGACGTTGACGCTCTCGACCAATATCCCTGCTTCGTCTCGGATATCTCTCGGCGGACCACCCCACCCGATTTGCGCTGGATGGTGCTTGGCATCACCAGGAGCAAATCGAGAGGCGCAGCAAGCAAGGGAGACAGCGTCCGACTCAGATCACGCCCTGCTTTTTCAAGGCGTCCAGTTTGGCCTCGTCATAGCCGAGCTTCGACGACAGGATTTCGCTCGTATGTTCCCCTAGCCGCGGCGGGTAGCGATATTCCTTCACCGGCGTGCCGGAGAAGGTCAGCGCGTTGCGGATCAGCGACAGCGAATGCTCGAAGGGATGGTCGACCTTCACTTCCATTCCGCGGGACCGCACATGCGGATCGGCGAAGACCTGCGCGAAATCGTTGATGGGACCGGAGGGCACGCCGGCCTTCTCCAGTTCGTCCAGCCAATAGACGACCGGTTTCCTCAGGAAGAGGCCGGCAAAGATCGCCATGATCTCCTTGCCGTGCACGACGCGGTCGTTGTTCTTGAGGAACTTCGGATCGGTTGCGAGCTCGGGCGCGCCCAGCACGTCGCAGGTGCGCGCAAACTGCGCATCGTTGCCGACCACCACCATCAATTCGCCGTCGGTACAGCGGAACACGCCGGCCGGCATGCCCCCATTGCCCCAGGTGCCACGCCGCGGCGGGATCTTGCCGTTGACGAGATAGATCTGGAGCCAATGCGACAGCGACGCGATCACGGTGTCGAACAGACAGACGTCGAGACGCTGCCCCTCGCCGCCATTGGCGTCGCGATGATAGAGCGCGGAAAGAATCCCGATCGAGGTGTTCATGCCGGTCATGTAGTCGACGATGGAGGGGCCGACCTTCATCGGTCCCTCGCCGGGCTCGCCGTCGATGTGGCCGGTGACGCTCATCAACCCGCCCATCGCTTGCAAGATCGCATCGTAGCCGGCACGCGGCGCATAAGGCCCGGTCTGGCCGAAGCCGGTCACCGAGCAATAGATGATGCCCGGATTGACCTTCTTGATCGCCTCGTAGTCGAGGCCATAGCGCTTGAGGTCGCCGACCTTGTAGTTCTCCATGAAGACGTCGACGTCCCTGGCGAGATCGCGGATGATCTGCTGCCCTTCGGGAGAAGCGATATTGACCGTGACCGAGCGCTTGTTGCGGTTGGCGCAGAGATAGAAGGAATTGTTGTTGTTCTGCTTGCCGTCGGGGTCGGCGAGGTAAGGCGGGCCGAAGGCGCGCGCGTCATCGCCGGTGCCGGGCCGCTCGATCTTGATCACGTCGGCGCCGAGATCGCCCAGCATCTGCGCCGACAAGGGACCGGCGAGCACACGCGTGAGATCAAGAATCTTGATGCCTGAGAGCGGCAGGGCCGACATAACATTTCCTCCGGGATGGCTTTGGGTCGCGCGGGATTGCCCCGGCACACGACCATTCTGCCGATACACCATTTTCGCGCCGAAAGCACTGCGTCTGGGGCATACGTCCATCCGCCGGCGGCGTGATGGCAGCCGCGCCACGGCACCCGGCTTCCGGGAAACTACGTAAGGAACCACCCTTAAGCGAAGAAACGCAATTTCGGAGACCCGGAATCGGATTTACCAGGCGGAAGATACCGATCTTCGGAGGTTCCCGATGAACCACTCGATGTACAGTGCAGATCGTTCGACGCATCTCAAGATCGTGGTTGCCGCGCTCGTCGCAGGCATTGCAGTGATGGGTATTGCCATGTCGTCCCATCTCGGTTCGAACGCCGGCACGATGGCCGTCCTCAAGGCTGGCAAGCCGGTGGTGCTGACCAGCGCGGACGTCACCCTGACGCGTTGAGTGGCGGATTTGCCATGCGAGATGCAAAGGCTGCCGTCCCGGAACCCTTCGATCCCGCGATCTGGTCGATCGGCGTGGTCTTGAGCGCCGCAGTCGTCTATCTCGCCTGGCTGAACTAGACAGAGATTTCCTACCAGTTCTCGCCGTACGGCCTGATCTCCGCAAGGAACGACCAGGCCGAGCGCGGCTGGTGCGCGAGGTGCCAGGCCTCGTCAGCGATCGCGGCAGGCTGGATGAAGAAGTCGTCGCCCTTGCCCTTGAAGCGCTCGCGCGTCCAGGGGACGTCGATCACGGCATCGATCACGATATAGGCGACGTGGATGCCCTTTGGGCCCATCTCGCGCGCAATCGATTCCGCAAGGATGCGCTGCGCCGCCTTGGTCGGCGCGAAGCCCGCAAAACTGGCCTTGCCGCGCAGCGCCGAGGTGTTGCCGGTGCAGATCAGCGCGCCGCCCTCCGCCGTCATCTTCGGCGCGGCCCAGCGCGCCAGGTGCAGCAGCGCCATGACATTGACCTGGAAATTCCGCTCGAGGATGTCGGGCGCAATGTCGAGGAACGAGCCGAAGGCGCCGCCCACGGCGTTGTGGACCACCACTTTCGGATTGCCTGCCTGGGCGGCAATGCCATCAAGCGCCGCAAGGAAGCCCGCGCTGTCAGAGACATCGCAGGGCACGGCAAAGGTGTCGGGCAGTTGCTTCACCAGCCCATCCAGGCGCTCGGCATTGCGCGCGATCATGGCGACCCGATAGCCGCCATCATGGAAGCGGCGCGCCATGGCTGCGCCGGTGCCCGGTCCCACGCCCGTGATGATCGCCAAGGGCTTCATGATCGGCTCCGTTTTGAATGATGATTATCATTTAAAGTGGCGCCGAAGCACGCCGAAGTCAATGCGTAGCGCAGCGGAAGAAGATGCGCGACGGCACCTTTGGCTAGCGGCGATACAGCGGGGTTCGGGAACTCCGGCTCAACTTCGCAACATCTAGCCCCCGCCGTACTTGGCGAACAACTTTGGGTACCGTCTCTTCATCTCGGTGTTGTCATCGAAATCCCAGCCTTCGCCGAGCTCAGGCCGGATGACTCCTTGAAAGACTGAGTCTGGCATTTCCTCGCCGGTTTTCGCTTCGTAAGCTTCCCGCGCAAGATACATGAACGCCTCAAGCTCGCCCTCTGGATTGGCCAGCGCGGCGAGCGTATCCGGCTCCTCGAGCGCCTTCTCGAAGATGGGTCGCCCCTGCGCCACTAGCCAAGCGCGGAAGTAATCAAAGCCGTCATCGGAGCAGCCACCGTTCATGAGATAGGCTGCTCCCCAAAGGCTCCACGAGTATGATTCCCCGTGCACCTTGTTGAAGTGGCTCTCGAACGCCAGAAGTTCGTCGGGTTTCAGTGTTTTGAGGCGAGAGTTGATCCGGGAGAGAAAATCCTCGTCGTCAACCGCGTCCGAGCGCGCGCCGTTGACGATCTCCCAAAAAGCGCTGGTATCCATGCCTTTCACCCACGAATCTGTTTGCTTCTGGCGCTCCGTCTAGTGGCTGATGCTGTCAGTTTTGCGACGTGGACGCCATTCCCATCACATGCCTCGAATCCATGGAGGCCGGTGATCAGGAGCCGCGTCAGAACAGCCGCGCGCCGTTCGGCACGCCCTTGTCGGGCGAAAACAGCACGACATTGCCCTGCTCATCCGGAAAGCCCAGCGTGAGCACTTCCGACATGAACTTGCCGATCTGCCGCGGCGGGAAATTGACGACGCTTGCGACCTGCCGCCCGATCAACTGCGCCGCCTCATAGTTCTGCGTGAGCTGGGCGCTCGATCTCCTGGTGCCGATGCCGGCGCCGAAATCGATGGTCAATTTGAACGCGGGCTTGCGCGCTTCGGGGAACGGATCGACCGCGATAATCGTGCCGATGCGGATATCAACGGCGAGAAACTGGTCGAAATTGATTTGCGCGGCCGGCGGAGCCGCGGGGTCGAGAGCCAGATGCATGTCTTATCCCTTTGCCTTTCGATCGCGGCCAGTCTAGCCCGCGCCAGCCGCCTTCGCGACGCTGATATCGAGCCAGCCGAGCGCGTTGACGGAAATCCGGTCGCCCGCGTTGATCACGACCGTCGTGGTCTCGGCCTCGATGATGGCGGGGCCTTGCAGCCATTGACCCGCCTTGAGGTCGTCGAGCGCGTAGACGTCGACCTCGCGCCATGCGCCGAAGAATGCCTTGCGCTTTGAACGCGGCCGGGCCGGCGCGGCAGCCTGCACCGGCTTCGCCGTCTCTCCGCCCGCGGCGACGGCGCCGACCGCAGCCACGCGGGCGTTGACGAACACGACCTCCTGGTCGCGCGAGGCATAAGTGTAGAGCTCCTCGTGCCGCCGGTGGAAACGATCCTCGATCTCCGCGATCAGCGACGGCGAATTGAGGTCGATGCCGTCGAGCGGAACGTCGATCTCGAAAATCTGCTCGCCATAGCGCATCTCGGCGGAGCGCTCGACCTGGATCGGCCCATCGAACCAGCCGCGCAGCCGATCGACAGCGCGCGCTTCCAGCTCGGCAAAGATGTCTCGGATTTCGCCGGCGGTGGAGCGCGCGCCGGTCTCGAAATGGGTGCGGCTGACCTCATAGCGCAGATCGCTGGTCAGCATGCCCCAGGCCGACAGCACCGAGGCCGTGGTCGGCACGATAATGCGCGTGAGTTCCAGCTCGCGCGCGACCTCGGTCGCATGCAGGCCCGCGGCGCCGCCGAAACTCAACAGCGCGAACCGCCGGGGATCGACACCGCGCCGGAGCGTCATCAGACGGATGCCGTCGGCCATCCTGAGATTGACCAGGCGGAAGATGCCGGCCGCCGCCTCGTCGCGCGTGATCTTGAGCGCAGCCGCGAGCCCGTCGATCGCGGCTTCCGCGGCTTTGGTGTCGAGCGGGCGCTTGCCGCCCATGAAGGCGGCGGGATCGAGATAGCCGAGCACAACATTGGCGTCGGTGACGGTCGGCAACATCCCGCCCTGGCCATAGCAGGCCGGGCCCGGCATCGCGCCCGCACTTTGCGGGCCGACATGGAAGATGCCGCCGGAATCGACCGAGGCGATCGAGCCGCCGCCGGCGGCGATGGAGGAGATATCGAGGCTGCGCAGCGCGATGCGCTCGCCCGCAAGGCCGCCATCGGCCGACAGCGTCACGCTGCCATCGGCGATCAGGGAAATATCGGTCGAAGTGCCGCCCATGTCAAAGGCGACGAGATCCGGAATGCCGAGCATCGCCGCGCAACGACGGCAGCCGGACATGCCGCCCGCCGGCCCCGACAATACCGTTGCCGCCGCGAGCCGTGCGGCCTCCTCCACCGGCGCCATGCCGCCATGGGAGAGGATGATGAAGAGCGAGCCCTTGAAGCCGGCGCCGGTGAGCCGCTTCTCCAGCCGTTCGAGATAATGGCGCACGATGGGGCGCACATAGGCGTTCACGACCGTGGTCGAGACGCGCTCATATTCCTTGATCTGCGGCAGCACGTCGCTTGACCGCGACACGCTGACCTCGGGCAGCTCGCGCGCAAGCCGCTCGGCCGCAGCGATCTCGTGCGCGGGATTGCGATAGGCATGCAGGAAGCAGATCGCGACCGAGGTCGCGCCGGATTTCCTGATCGCGGCGATCGCCTTGGCGAGCGATGCTTCATCGAGCGGCGTCGACACTTCGCCACCAGCCTTCAACCGCTCGCGCACGCCAAAGCGCAGCTCGCGCGGCACCAGCGGCTCCGGCGGCGGCGAGCGCAGATCGTAGCGGTTGCCCTTCAGCCCCTCGCGCATTTCCAGCACATCGCGATGGCCTTCGGTCGTCAGCAGCGCGACTTTTGCGCCCTTGCGCTCCAGCAGCGCATTGGTCGCAACGGTAGTGCCGTGCACCAGCCGCTGCGTCTGCGCCAGCATCTTCTCGCGCGAAAGATTGAGGCGCCGCGCGAGCTCGTCGAGCCCCGCCATCACACCGAGCGACTGGTCTTGCGGCGTCGACAGCGATTTCGCGAATACCGTGCGCCCGCCCGCATCGATCGCGACGAGATCGGTGAAGGTGCCGCCGACGTCAATTCCGATGGTCAGCATGCTTATTTCGCCTTCGCCGCGTCTGACGTGACGAGGCCTTGCTGCCGGTCGCGCTCGCGCGCCGCCTGCGAGCGTTTTTCGGGCGGACCCCAGCCGCCACCCCCGGCGGAGCGGACTTCGAGGCAATCCCCGGGCCTGATCTCGATGCCGACTTCCTTGGTATGCAGCTCCCGCGGCGGCCGTCCCTCCGACATCAGGCGATAGCGATGCGGCGCGGAGTCCTTGCCGCCGAGCATTCCGGCGGAGCCGTACCTGATGCCGTCGCCTGCGGTGTTAGCGCGCGCGGGCTTCTCGGTCTCGATCACAAGGTCGAGCGCGACACCAAGCCCGCCGCGATGCTGGCCGTCGCCGCCGGAATCGGCGAGGAACTCGTGATGGCGGAAATGCAGGGGAAAGCGCGCTTCCGCAACTTCGATGCTGCCGAATTTGAGGCCGCCGACGGTGTGCCACTCGCCGATCGACGACCACCCGTCGCCGCCCGGAGAGGCGCCGCCGCCCGGGCGCGCATGAAACATGTGCCAGATGAAGCCGCGTCCGGTGCGCGGATTCTCGCCCTGGATCGCGATGCGGAACCGCCGGCCCCAGCCGGCCATGACGCGATCGGGACAGGAGCCGGCAAGCGCCTTGACGATCGCCTCGACGATCTCGTCGGAGGGATGGCTGGTGCACATCGTCACCGGCTTGCCGGGATCGGCCCAGACGATGGTGCCTTGCTTTGCCACCACTTTCAGCAGACGCAGCACGCCGGAGTTCTTCGGCGTATCCGGATCGATCAGATAGGCCAACGCCATAGTGACTGCCGCATGCATGTTGGCATGCGAGGAGTTCATGAAGCTCGCCACCTGCGGATCGCTTTCGGAGAGATCGACCTCGATATCGCTGCCGCGCTTGGTGACTTTCGCGGCGATGCGGATGTCGTTGTTGCCGCGGCCGTCATCGTCGAGAAAGGCCTCGCCATGGAAGACGCCGTCCTTCCAGGTCGCGACCACGGCGCGCGCCTGTGCTTCCGCTGCATCGAGCACGGCTTCGATCGCGGCCTCGACCACCGGGCCACCCATCTCCGTAAACAGCTTTTGCATTCGCCGCTCGCCGAGATGCGCAGCACCGATCATGGCGGCAAGATCGCCGCGGAAATCATGCGGATTGCGCACATTGAGCGCGATCATGTCCAGGATGTCGTCGCGGAGCCTGCCGGCCTCGTACAGCTTGATCGGCGGGATCCGCAGGCCTTCCTGCCAGATCTCGGTGGCATCGGGATTGTAGGCGCCGTGCGTGGCGCCGCCGATGTCGCTCTGATGCGCCCGCACCACGGTCCAGAACAGCCGCCGGCCACCGTCGAAGACCGGCACGAAGGCGGTCACGTCGGGCAGATGGCTGCCGCCGTGATAGGGATCGTTCATCAGGATCACGTCGCCGGGCACGACGTCCTTGAAGCGCTCCTCCACCGCGCGCGTCGCCCAGGGCAGCGCGCCGACATGGACGGGAATGTGGTCGGCCTGCGCGATCAGCCGCGCCTGCACGTCGCAGATCGCCAGCGAAAAATCGCGGCTGGAATTGAGGATCTGCGAATAGGAGGTGCGCAGCATCGCCTCCCCCATCTCGGCGACGATCGAGCTGAGGCGGTGCTGCACGACGGAGCGCGTGATGGGATCAATGGTGACGGGCATGGACGGCCTGCGGCGCTGGACTGACGGATTTCACGTCAGCCCTTTTTCTTTGCCTTCTTGGCGGGCTTGGCTTTTGCAGCCTTTGCCGCCTTCTCCTTTACCGCCTTCTCCTTTACCTTCTCCTTGGCCGCCTTTTCCCTGGCGGCCTGCTCGCCGGCCGCCTTGGCCGCCGCTTGCTCCTCGATCACCCGCTTTATCGAGCGCGTGTAGGAATCGGCCGCGTTGTCGGCGGTGATCTCGAGCCGCCGCGCCGCGGCCGCCGCGAGCTCGAGCGTATTCCTGGCGAGGTCCTTGAAGCGCGCCTTGGCGTCCTTGTCCTTTGCCTTGGCCGCCTGCCCCATCAGCCGCCCATGCCGCTTCTTCGCGGCACCCACCAGCATCCTGATCTGCTTCTTCGCCACCGACCGAATGACACCATCCAGATCCGCTTCGGCCATGTTGCCTTCCCGCCAAGTGAAATCAGCGGGCTTGATACACCGGGTCGATGCTTTGATCAAATTGCGCGCAGGACTTGCAGCGAGCAGCGAGGCCGCTGCGGGATGGCAGGCGCCGGCAGCGCCTATTTCGGCGATTGCAGCATGACGCCGTAGCGCTGGTAGATCTTGTCGACCGTGCCGTCGGCGCGCAGCTTGTCCATCGCGCCGTCGATGGCCTGGCGAAATTCCTGGTCCGGGCGGACCATGCCAACAGCGACGTTCCAGTTGAGGTTCGCCTCGCCCTCGTCGGGCGCCAGGATTCGCAGGCCCTTGTCCGGATGCGTCAGGTTGAAATAGGCGGCCATGGTCGGCGTGACAGCGGCTGCGTCAATCTCATGGTTCGCCAGGGCTTCGAGGCTGTCGACTTCGAAGCCGAAGGTCGATGTCGGCACATGACGCTGGCTGATGACCATCGCCGCGACCGAGCCGACCTGGACCCCGACCTTGGTATTGGCGTCAAGGCTCTTGAACGACGTGAGCTTGCTCGCCGACGGCACGGCAAGCGCGACGCCCGTGCGATAAT
The DNA here is from genome assembly GCA_963831505.1 of uncultured Alphaproteobacteria bacterium. Taxonomy (GTDB): domain Bacteria; phylum Pseudomonadota; class Alphaproteobacteria; order Rhizobiales; family Xanthobacteraceae; genus Bradyrhizobium. The sequence goes on from CAWHQY010000014.1 coordinate 152,175, forward strand.
ACGGTTTGGAGATCGCAAGACGGGTCTCGCCCTGCGCCTCGCGATCGGCGATGACGTCAAGGACAATGTCGCAGCCCGCGCTGCGCATCTGGTACTGGGTGATGATCCAGTCGAGCCTCAGCGTAAGGCCGAGCTCGCGCGCCAACGCCTGCCCCAGTTCGACCTGGAAGCCGGGAGGATTGCCTGCCTTGCTCGCGAACGGCAGCGAATTGGGATGGGCGCAAAGCCCGATCGTACCGAATTCACGAATCGTACTGAGAGGCCGGCCCTGTGCAGGGCCCGTCAGCCCAATCATGCCGGCGACCATGAGAGGGAGAATTGCTTTCATGCCATGCTCCCGGATTTCGGATGGATCGTTTTCATCCCTCATGCGGCTTCAATGCCCGGATGTATTTGATGATGTCGTCGATTTGCGCGTCGCTGAACGAGGCGCCGAACGCCGGCATGGCGCCGTTCTTGCCGGTCTTGATGCGGTTGCGCAGGAAGTCGTCGTCTCGGGGCGAGTTCATGAGCTGCGGCCCCCTGCCGGCGGCGCGTCCCCCATCGGAATGGCAAAAGCCGCAGGTTGATGCAAAGAGCTGTCCGACATCGAATGGTGCGTTATCCGGCGCAGGAGGTGCGGCAGGCTGCTGCGCGGCAGCCGGGACGGCAAAGGCCAATGACGCAGCCAGCACCGCCGCCTGCAACGCGGTGCCGTTCAATTTCGATTTCATCACGCGCAAGTCCAGTTACCTGAAGCCAAGATAGGTCCGTTCGAACGCACGGGGAGCGGGCTTGCACCCGCTCCCCGGCAGCGCATTGGATCAGCCTATTTCAGGCTGTAGACGATGAGCGCGCCGTCATCCCTCGGCATGCTCTTGAAGACCCCGCCGAAGTTCGCGGCGTAATCGTCCGACAGCATGCCGCCGAAGCCGGCGGTCATGGCGACATATTGCTTGCCGCCGACGGAGTAGCTGACGATGCCACCCTGGTGCCCGGTGCCGTTGTTGTGGTTCCACAGCTCGGTACCGTTTTCGGCATCGTAGGCGTGAACGACGCCGCGGGCGTCAGGCACGAACACAAGATTGCCCGCAGTCGACAGCACGCTGGCAATCGGCGGCTCGGGATAGCGAACCTCCCATTTCTTGGCCCCGGTCACCGGGTCGCGCGCGTCGAGATGGCCATAGATCTCGCCGCCCGGAGGAGGCGCCATCTTGAAGTCGGCGCCGATATTGAGCTGGACTTGTGGCGCGACCACCGGAGTCGTCTTCTGGACCTCGAGCGTCATGCACCATTCCTGCCCGATCTTGTAGTAGAGACCCGTCTTCGGGTTGTACGAACCGCCGTTCCAGCTGATGCCGCCACCAATGTAGGGGCACAGCGGCGGCGACTCGACTTTCCCCGCAGAGAAGTCGCGGCGGCCGATCAACTCGCCCGTCTTGGGATCGATATTCTTGACGAAATTGATGTTCTCAACGAGCCGCCAGACGTTCTTCAGTCCGAGATTGCGATCGTAGACGAACACGAAGCCGCTCTTGTTGGGATGCACCACGAGTTTTTGCCCGTCGCGATCGAGCATCAGGAACTCGCCGACCGCGCTGTCGAAATCCCAGGCGTCGTGCGGCAGCTCCTGATAGTGGGATTTCAGCTTGCCGGTATCCACATCAAGCGCGATCACCGAGGTGGTATAGAGATTGTTTCCCGGGCGCGCGCCCTGCGTCTTGAAGTCGGCGCCCGACCAATCGTAGAGCGGCGCCGGATTGGCGGTGCCCCAGAGGATGTTGTTGGTCTCGGAGTCGTAGGTGCCCGGCATCCAGCCACCGCCACCGCCCGTGCGCCAGGAGTCGTTGCCCCAGGTCTTCATGGCCTCGTCGGTGCCGGCGACGGTGAGGAATTCCCATTTCTTCTTTCCTGTCGCGGCATCAACACCGAAGATCGGGCCGCGGCCCGGCCATTCGCCACCCTGCGAGCCGATCACCACCGTGCCTTTGGCGTAAAGCGGCGCGCCGGTGAAGCCGACCGTCAGCTTCTGGGAATCGACCAGCTTGGTGTCCCAGGCGACTTTCCCCGTCTTCATGTCCAGCGCGATCAGCCGGCCGTCCATCGTGCCGACATAGACCTTGCCCTCGCCGATCGCGACGCCGCGATTATAAGGCGAGTGCGTCTGCCGGGAGATCAACGCTTCGTCGAGCTCCGGGAAATACGACCAGATCACCTCGCCGGTGGCGCCGTTCAGCGCAAAGGTCCGGCTGTAGGATCCCGTGTAGTAGAGCACGCCGTCGGCCACGAGCGGCATGGACTGCAGGCCGCGGGTGGATCGTCCCGGAATGTGGATCCAGGCGACGCTCAGATTGCTGACATTGCCGGCGTTGATCTGGGCCAGCGGACTATAGTGATAGGACTTGTAGGAACCGTGATAGGTAAGCCAGTCGTTTTGACCGGCGGCCTCGATACGCGCGGTATCGACAGTTTGTGCAATGGCCGCCGACGCAGTGAGCGTCGCGGCAATGGCAACAACAGCAGGTAATGCAAGACAACTCGCTTTGGTCTTCATTGGTCGCTCCCTCCAGTTTGGTTTTTTGAACACGCGGTTACTGCATTGCCGAGCCCCTGAACCGATCGCCGCCGCCGCGATTGATCTTGTGCGAGGACCCTACAATCTCGATCTCCCCTTCATCAGAACTCGCTTCCCTCGCCCCCGCACCGTCATCGTTCGCTGACGTCGACATGGGATGCCTGCCGCCACCGGCTCACTCGCAAGCCGGAGCAGCCGCCCATCCCGTCAGCCATTTCCTGAAACAATTGTCGATCGTGGGCAGCGTGCCCAAAGGTCATGACGGCCGGGTCGGCTACGACACGGTCGCCGCAATGCACGCGTAAAACGATCGGCGGCCAGTAGCCCGTCCGCGCGTATGGAGCGCACGCTGCCATCGCGTCGAACTCCCTCCCCATTTCCCTCGGCTCTGCTGCGGCGAGGCGGGAATTATTGCCGCCACGAGCCGGGAATTGTCCCGATCTTTACCGGGTGAATGTGGCGACACGAGGCCGATATTCCTATCGCGGCCACAAACTTCAACGCGTGCCGCGCACAATCGCCGCGCCGACGGACCCGACCGGCCCGGGCGGATGAAGGGGGCCGGCGCGACTGCGCCCGCTTCGTCAGGGCTTCCAGCTTCGGCGCAGGCCGGCGATATAGGCGTCCCGCACCGCGTCGAGGTCGATGCTATCAGGCGCGATCAGCCACTGCGCCATGATCCCGCGCATCGCGCCGGAGATGGCGACGGCTTCGGCGACCGGATCGATGTCGGCGCGGATGTCGCCCTGCCGTTGCGCGAAGCGGATTTGCGCCGCGATGCGCTCGATCCATTCCCGGTTGAGACGCGCGACCACCTCGGCGATCGACGGCCAGCGCAGGCCGGCGTTCATGACCTCGTGGAACGCGCGCAGCTTTTTCGGCCAGCCGCGGCTGTCATCGAGATAGAAGGCGATGGTGGCGAGCAGCGAATGGATGCCGTCGTCCGCGGCCGGGTTACGTTCGCTCAGGCGCTTGCGATAATTCTTCACCGCATGCTCGGCGACGGCCGCCAGCAAGGCTTCGCGGCTCTCGAAATAATGCGCCGGAAGCGCGCGGCTGTAGCCGGCCTCCTCGCCGGCTTCCGCAAGCGTGAGCTGATCGACGCCGCGCCGCGCCACGATGTCGAACGCGGCCTGCACGATCTTCGTCTCGGCTTCGAGCCGTCGTTCGGCGTGCGTGCGCCCGATTTCGGCGGGCTTGCGTGAGGCGGCCGGCACGGCCTACTCCGCGGCTTGCTGCACGACCAGCTCGGCGCGCTGCAACGGCGGAAACTGAATCGGCTTCGGGCCCGAGAAATCCAGCGTGTCGTCCTCGACCGGCCCGCGCAGCAATGTCTTGCGGTCCCAGAAATAGTTCGATTCCGTGATCCACGGAAACTCCGCGCCCTGCCGCGGCATCTTGCCGGCGGCGCGCAGGATGTAGCCTGAAATGAATGGCATCCGGCGCGGAGGCTTGGCGAACACGTCATTGTCCGCGCGCGGGGTGACCTGCCTGGCGCCGACGTCGTCCATGTGTTTCAAAAGACGGCAGGCGTAGTCCGCGACCAGATCGACCTTCAAGGTCCAGGACGCGTTGAAGTAGCCGGTGAAGTAGATCAGGTTCGGGACGTTCGAATACATCAGGCCTTTGTAGGTGACGAGCCTGCCGGGCTCGATCGCCTGCCCGTCGACCATGTATTTCACGCCGCCCAGCGCCTGCAGCACGAGGCCGGTGGCGGTGATGATGATGTCGGCGTCGAGATGCTTCCCGCTCTTGAGCTGGATGCCGGTCGCATCGAAGCGGTCGATATGGTCGGTGACCATCTTCACCTTGCCGTCGCGGATGGCGTTGAACATGTCGCCATCGGGCACGCGGCAGATGCGCTGCTGCCCCGGCCAGTAATCCGGCGTGAAATGCCTGATGTCGCAGTCCGGCCCGATCTGCGCCTTCGCGAGATCGATCAGCATCTGCTTGGCGCGCCTGGGATCCTTCGCGAACCGCTTCGCCCGCAGCCGCCCGGTGATGATGGTCCGCCAGCGCGTCGCCTGATAGGCGAGCTTGGCGGGAAGGAAAATCTTAAGGAAGGTGTTGAAGGCGTCCTCGGACGGCCGGCTCACCACATAGGTCGGCGAGCGCTGCAGTTGCACGACCTCGGCCGCCTTCTCGGCCAGCGCCGGCGCCAGCGTGACCGCGGTAGCGCCCGAGCCGACGATCACGATGCGCTTGCCGGCATAGTCGAGATCTTCGGGCCAGAACTGCGGATGGACGAGTGTCCCCTTGTAGTCATGGTAGCCCGGCCATTGCGGCAGATAGCCTTCGTGGTGGTTGTAGTAACCGGCACACGAAAAGACGAAGGAGCTTTGGAGCTGGACGCGGCGTCCGTCGGCCTGCTCGACCTCCAGCGTCCACAGCGATTGCTCCGACGACCACGAGGCGCTGACGATCCTGTGCTGGTAGCGGATGTGGCTGACGAGGTCGTTCTCCGCCGCGGTTTCCTCGATATATTGGATAATCGCGCCGGCCTCGCTGATCGCCTTGGGATGCTTCCACGGCTTGAACGCATAGCCCATCGTGTGCATGTCGCTGTCGGAGCGGATGCCGGGATAGCGGAACAGGTCCCACGTGCCGCCCATGCGCGGCTTGCTCTCGAGGATCACGAAGGATTTCTGCGGCAGCCGCGTCTTCAGGTAGCGCGCCGCGCCGATGCCCGAGAGCCCCGCGCCCACGATAATCACGTCAAAGCGTTCGATCGTCATCCCGTCACCGCCGATTAAACATTTGTTTGTCGTCAAACAAACATATCAACGGCAATTTGTCAATCTAGACGGCAGACGCGCCCGCGGTGAGCACCCGTGGCTTGAGCGCAGAATGCGCCAGCCAGTAGAGTGCCAGGATATGCGTGATCATCAGGATCGGCACGTAGATGATCGGGATCGCGTAGGTGGCACCCAACTCTCCGGCGAGCGCAGGCAGGTTGACCTGGGTGGCGTGGTAATAGTCGATGAGGATATCGGCTGCACCCACGAGATTGAAGGCAACAACAAACAACCAAAACAGCGGACGTATCCTCACCGTGACAAGCGCCAGCATGGCGAGCACGCCGGTTGCCAGGTCGGCATAGGCGGCAAACGTGGCAAAGCCGACGGGCAGATTCGGCCCGATCACGCCAGGCACAAGGAAGACAAGTCCGAAGAAGCGGAAGCTGTGCAGGGTGGCGATGGCGCGGTGCGCTTCGACCCGGTCCATCGATCTGAGCCAGGGCAGAATGTAGACGCCGAAGCAAAGCAGCCAGGCGATATAGCCGAACACGAGATGGATTTGGAAAACGGTTTGCACGGACATGTGCGCCTCCGATCAAATGCCTGTCGACACGGCCTCGAACACCGCGGTCAGGATGCCGAGCCGGCCTTCCATGAGATTTCGCCCGAGATTGGCGGCAAGCTGCGCGAAGTCCGGTCCCATGACCGTGCCGAGATTTGGCGAAGGCGGAGGCCCCGCCGCGCGCAACTGGGTGATCCACGTCCTGGCGGCCTCGCTATCGTCCTGCCAGACAAGCGTGCGGAAGCCGGCTGGTTCGATCGCCTCGCGCGTCGCCGCGGCCGTCAACAGAAAGCTCGTTGCCGGCGTTCGCGCCCAAGGAACCGGATAATAAGGCACGGGATAATGCGGCTCTCCGCCGTTCAGCACGACGTCGTAGGTCGCAAACCGGCCGCCCCGCTTCAGCACGCGCCTGATCTCGCGATAGAGCCTCGCCCGGTCGGCGATGTTCATCGCAACATGCTGCAGGAACACGGCGTCGAAGCGCCCATCGTCGAAGGGTAATGTCAGCGCGCTCGCGCATTCGAATGACACCTGCCCGCCCTGCCCCGTGCGTCCGGTCAGATAGCGCGCGGCCTCCACGAACGGCTCGGAGAGGTCGACGCCCGTGACGTGGCAGCCATGGTTCGCCGCCAGAAAGCGCGCCGGCCCGCCGACGCCCGAGCCGACATCCAGAACCGACATATCGGCGGTGATCCCGGCCAGCCGGGCAAGCTCGGCGGTCGCCGCAAGCCCCCTTGTGTGAAACTGGTCGAGCGCGCCGAGTTGCTGCGGCGTGAGCCGCTGCTGCTCCGGCCCGAGCGCCGCCTTCAGCCGTTCGGTCAGGCCGGTCGCGCGATAATGGTCGCGCACGCCATCAAACCCATCGGACATCGCCAAACTCCCGTCGTCACCGGCGCGATTTCTAATTTGAAGCCAGATATATGATCGCTTCCCGCGAACGACTATCCACGATAATGTCGATGGGCCATGAAGCAGAACTTCACAGTCCGGCACGGCGCGCTCGACGGCGTGGAGGCATTCCTGGGCGTCGCCCAGCACCGCAGCTTTCGCCGCGCGGCCGGCGAACTCGGCGTGACGCCGTCGGCGATCAGCCAGGCGGTCCGCGCGCTGGAGGCACGCGTCGGCGCGGCCCTCTTCATCCGCACCACGCGCAGCGTCGGCCTCACCGAAGCCGGCGAGCGCTTCCTTGCGCGCGCCAAGCCCGCCTTCGAGGAGCTTGTTGTCGCCAGCGAAGCCGCGCGCGAACTCGGACAGCGGCCGGCGGGATTGCTCCGCCTTTCGGTGCCCCGCGCGGTCGTGCCGATCCTGCTGGAGCCGCTGATCGCGTCCTTCTGCCAGGCCTATCCCGAGGTGGAGGTGGAGATTGCCGCCAGCGAGGAGCTGATCGACCTCGCGGCCAAGGGGTTCGACGCCGGCGTCAGGCTCGGCCAGTTCATCGCCGCCGATATGGTCGCAGTGCCCCTGTCGCGTCCGTTCCGCTTTGTCGTCGTCGGCAGCCCGGCCTACCTCGCCCGCCGCGACCGGCCCGAGCGTCCGGACGATCTGCGCCATCAAGCTTGCGTGCGAATGCGACGATCCAGCGGCGCGATCGCGCTATGGTCGCTCAACGACAACGGCCGCGCGATCGAGATCGCCGTCTCGGGCCCTCTGATCGCCAACGATTTTCCGACCATGCTCGGCGCGGCTGTCGAAGGCGTGGGCCTGGCGCAGGTGCCGGAGCCCGTCGCCGCCGAGGCGGTGAAATCGGGAAAGCTCGTGCGCGTGCTGGACAAGTTCGCGCCGATGGCGCCGGGCGTGTTCCTCTATTATCCCGGGCACAGGCAGATGATGCCGAAGCTGCGTGCCTTCATCGATCACGTGAAGAGCCATTCACGCGCCGCACGGTCGGGCAGGACGAAAGCTTCTTGATCGTAAGGATCATGCCGGCTGAGAACGGCCATCACGATGGCCGGAATGGTGACGTTTGACCCAGCGGCGAGTAACGTAACGGCGAGGTCCCGCTGGCGGTTGGTCGCCGAGCCATTCGCTTTTCGATCGCCGGCATCCATGGTCCCAGTTACCGCCGCCTTCGCAAACCGCCTCCTGGCTGCGATCGGGGGGCCGTCGACGATGCAATGACGTCGTCAGGCGCATCATCATCGACGACATGACGGGAATGCCGCTCGCCGCCGACATCATTGGCGAGCAAGCGCCCAACATCCGCAAAGCCGGCGAGATCCCGCAGAAAGTAGCGCCATCTCCGGGCCCTGCGATCTCTTTCGTTTCGAGCGCGCATCGCGTCACCCGCTTAGGATGCCCCCCAACCCGCGTCTCGGAATTTTACTTTAGGCTTAAAATATGACGCCGCCACTACAAAACGCCGAGTGGCCTGCCTAATTCCGCGCCATCTGCGGCCGAGATCGACCCGTCACGCGAAGACGACGAAGACCCGCGCGCCAAAGTGCGTCGTCCCAACGCGGACTTTCATCGTGTCGAACGGATGTTCGACTGTCTCCCGCCGCTGCCGCATCGCCTGGGGTTGTTGTCGAGGCGCCTGCACCTCTTCCAAACATGGTTTTTTTCATTCGCGCATAGAATTTTAGGCAGCATTGAACATGAGATCGCGAGGTAGACGATCCGCCGCCGGATCGGCAATCATCGCGTTTAACCAAGGAATGATCGACGACAAGCGTCTGTTCCTTTCTTCCATCGACGCCATCTCTTATGCTCCTTCCTCTCGCCGGTTAACTTATCTCGTCGATCCGGTCCGGGTAGAAGGCGACATAATCCTTGATCTGCGCCATCGCTTCAAATGGAGCCTCATAAGTCCACACCGCGTTGCGTGAACGAGCACCGCCAGCAGGAATGCTGTAGTAGGAAGCGTCGCCTTTGTAGGGGCAATACGAACTGTGTTCGCTGCGCATAAGCGCGGCCATATCGACGTCCCGACGGGGGATATACTGAACGGGCGGATACGACGCCTCGCGAAGTGTCAACGCAGCGCTTGTGTCGGCGATGATTTTTCCGCCGACCTTGACCACGATGCGAGACGGGTTCGCCTCGATCGAAATCGGGTGGTCCGGCCCCGGAATCTTCACTGGCTTGTCAGTCATGACTTGTCTCCGTGTTGGCAGGTGCAGGTGGTCACTATCGCGCTCTCCGAAGGTGTGCTCATAGGGCTTGTTCTTCTGGACGGCCGTGAATCATCGTGATCTGAGCTCCAATTATTCGGCTCGCATCGCATCGGCCACGAGCGCAAGGGCTGCTTTCGCGCAATCGACGTCGTGCTGCACCGTGGGAGCCCCGCTCACACCGATTGCCCCGACGACTTCTCCGCCCACCTTGATAGGAAAACCTCCTCCGTACGCCGCCACACGCGCAAGCGTGGGGATCCCAGCCAGAAGCGACGGGTCGCGCTGGATAAAGTCGAAAAAGTCCTGGGTGGAGACGCCGAACAGAGCTGTGTACGCCTTGTTCTGCGCAATCTCGATGGAAAGGATCGGGGCCGCCATCCATCCGGCTAAAGGCCTTGAGATTGCCGCCGTCATCGAGAATCGCGACGTTCTCGGCGACCCCCATTTGTCTGGCTTTTGCCACCGCTTGATCGATCATCTTCTGTGCCAGTTCGGAAGAAATGCTGTGCTTCGTCACTACGTTGCCCATCGGGCTCCTCCCACTATTTGAAATGCGTTGCGCGCCAATCGGGTTTGGTCGCAACAATCGACTACCGTGAACAAGCCCGATCGATGAAGCGCGAACGAGAAAGCCCTCAGAGTCAGTGGCTCTTGCCACCATCGACGTGGAGGACATGGCCGGTGATGTAGGAGGCTCCCTCCGACGCGATGAAGACGACCGCGTTGGCGATCTCTTCCGAGAGGCCGAGACGCGCCATCGGAACGGTCGCCGTCAGCGCCGCCTTGTTCTCCGGCGTGCCCGTGAAGCGGGTCAACATGCCGGTGTCGGTCGGGCCAGGCGCCACGGCATTGACACGTATCCCCGACTTCGCGAGCTCGAGCGCCACCGACTTGGTGATGCCTTCGACGGCGTGCTTGCTGCCGACATAGATCGGAGCCCCCGCCGCGCCCTCGTGCCCATAGGTCGAGGAGATGTTGATGATGGTCCCGCTGCGCTGTCCCTGCATGACGCGCGCTTCGTGCTTCATGCTCAGGAGTACGCCGAGAACATTGGTGTCGAACGTCGCGGAATAGCTTTCCGCGGTCTGCTCCGTGATCGGGCCGGGTTTGCCTTCGGTGCCGGCATTATTGACCGCGATATCGAGACGCCCGAAGCGCTCGACGGTGCGGTCGACGAGACGACGGACATCGTCTTCCTTGCGCACATCGGCCTGGACGAATTCGGCTTCGGCACCGAACGAACGGAGCTCGCGAACCAGTGCCTCGCCGGCATCCGGCTTGCGCCCAGAAACAACAACGCGATTGCCCGCTTTCGCGAACGAGACCGCCGCAGCGCGGCCGATGCCCGTGAGGGCCCCAGTGATGAGAACGACTGATGATGGCATGATTATCTCCTTGATAAGAAAAGGTTTCTCTGGCCGCCGTATCCAACCGGGTGTTGTGAGAGGGGTCGGTCGCGGCGTTGGCCCCAAGATGAGCGTTCTCGACCAATTGAAAAACAGGCCATAATTCCAAACATATCGGACATGGGTGTCCGATATGGAGGTTCGCGGATGGACAGTCTGGGATCGCTCAATGCGTTCGTTCGGGCCGCCGAAACCCGAAGCTTCACGGTTGCGGGACGGCAGCTTGGCGTGTCGTCATCAGCGATCGGCAAGTCAGTGGCTCGGATGGAGGAACGGCTCGGCGTGCGCCTCTTTCATCGCAGCACGCGCAGCATCACACTCACCGCGGAAGGCGCCCTGTTCCTCGATCGGTGCCGGCGCATCTTTTCTGAAATCGAAGCAGCCGAGCTTGAGCTGTCGCAGACACACGAGGCCCCGCGCGGCACGCTGCGTGTCGGTCTGCCATTGGTCGGCATGCTGATGATACCGACGCTCGCGGCGTTCATGCGGACCTATCCCGAGATCATGCTGGATCTCGATTTCAGCGATCGGATCATCGATGTGATCGAGGAGGGTTTTGACGCCGTGGTGCGCTTCGCCGACGCCGGCGACACGCGCTTGATGTCGCGGGCCTTGGGCACCTATCGCCGGCGCCTGGTGGCGGCCCCGGCTTATCTCGCGGCCAAAGGTGTTCCCAAAACCCCTGATGACCTCAAGGCTCATGCCTGTCTGCACCACAGGTTTCCGACCAGCAGAAGGTTCGAGCAATGGCCCTTGCCGCCTGAGCATGCCGGCGTCGAGATTGAACTGCCGAAAACGGCGGTCGCAAGCACGCTTGAGCCGCTGATCTATATGGCCGAGCAAGGCCTGGGCATCGCCTATTTGCCGGACTTCGCCATCGGCCGGCAACTTCGTGAAGGCCTGCTCGTCACCGTGCTCGACGACTACACCGACCGCTCCGGACCGCTTCGGGTGCTGTGGCCGTCGAGCCGGCATCTCGCTCCCAAGCTCAGAGCTTTCGTGGACTTTCTCGCCGCGAACCTTATCCCCGCCGTGGAAGGCGAAGCAGACAGCGGGATAAGTTTCTAGGAGAGGTTGATCTCAATCGGCGCGCCGGATCGGCGGCGAGGAGACGCGCGCATAAAGGCGTGCCAAATCGCACTAGATCGTATCGTGGCGTAGAAAATCGTGGAGCGGGTGAAGGGAATCGAACCCTCGTATTCAGCTTGGAAGGCTGCTGCTCTACCATTGAGCTACACCCGCATCGCTTGAGCGCGATCTTTTCGGAAAACCGGTACCCGCTTTTCCGGATCAGGCTCGCGGGTTGACCTAACACGCCGCCGCGGCAGTCTCAACCGCCCTCGCCTTCGCCCGCAAAACGTCATCGTCCCACGGGAATTAGGCCCGATCCCGGCCTTAACGGGCGGTGATTCGTGGCCTATATTGCGCGTCCCATCAATCAACGAAAGGAGGTGATCCAGTGTCTTGTTCCAAGCGCTGTCACCTCGCTGGGATCGCCCGCTGAGCATTCTCTAGCTTGGCATCGGGGCGCTTCCAGCCCTGGACCAGCGAGTTCAAGAGTTGAGCGCGGCGGGAGCCATCCCGCCGCGTTTTCTATTGGCAAATCTTTTATGGCAAGGTTGCTCGCCGGCGGCAGCCGGCCCACACCGAGATCGCCGCGATCGCCATGCCGGCGACCCAGGGCACGACGGCGAGATAGAATTTCACGGCGAGCAGTGCTGCGACAAGGCTTGCCACGAGGCACAGCATTTTCGGCATCGCCGCCTTTCCCAACAGCGACAGCAGGAAGGGCAGGAAGAGGAGCAGGATCATGCCTGCGGTGACGGCGGACATCGGCGTGATGCTTGAGAAGGGACGGCCGTTAGAAGCCGAATACATTGACATGGCGCGGGCGGGCGCCGCGGCGGCTTTCGGCGATGGGCTCGCCCGAAATCGCGGAGCTGCCGTAGTAGCGGTGGTGGCCGATGACGTCGTGCCAGTCGCCGGCCTGCGACGATGCCGGGGTCTTTGCCAGTCCCTTTGACAGTCCCTTGGCACTGTCGCTGATGATTCGGGCCTGTGACATGACGTTCTCCGCTGAATGCTCGCGCAGATTGCCTGCGTTCTGGCCATCAGTCGGTTGGCCGAACGCGAGCGTTCAAGGTGAACGGGCCTTTATCGTGTTTCCGGACGGTTTCGTGGCCCGCATCACACGGAAGTATCAGCGAAATGAACCTGCGAAGAACACAAACGGGATTGTCGGAATTTGCCCTTCCCATGCGTCCTTGGGCTAATGGTTCGAACGCGCAACGGAGAAAAGAGAATGCTGTACGCGATCCTCGCCTATCACGTCGAAGCCGATGTCATGTCCTGGACGCCGGCCGAGGACGAAGGCGTCATGGACAAGTTGATGAAGGCGCATGAACGGGTGAAGGAGGGCCGCAGGCTCGGGCCCGCGGCGCGGCTCGGCGCCACGGCCAAGGCGCGCACCCTGCGCGGGCCGGGCAACGGCATCGTGATCGACGGCCCGTTTGCCGAGACCAAGGAGCAGTTGCTCGGCTTCTACGTGCTGGACTGCGCCGACGACGATGCCGCGATCGAGGCCGCGCGCGAACTGCGCCGCGCCAATCCGAACGCGGTCTACGAGATCCGGCCGGTCATCACCTATCTGCCGGGCGCTTCCCTGCCGTGATGCCTGCCTAAGCCTCGTCGGCTCGCGGGTTGAGCAGCCGGCTCACAAACAGCCCGCCGAAGGCGAGCAGCCAGCAATAGATCGCGTATTTCGGCGAGATCGCCGCGACCGCCGTGCCGGGGATGAACATCAGGAGCGGAAACACGGAGGCGGCGAGTTCGGGACTGAAATCCCGGACCGGCGGCAAGCCGCCACAACAGCGCATTGAGGCCGCCGATCGCCGTGAGGTGCAGGCCATAGAGCATGGCGATCGTGCTGCTCATGCCGTAATTGCCGTAAAGGCCGTTGGTGACCGGCAGCAGCACGATCGACAGCAGGAACAGCAAGTTCAGCATCACCACCCAGCGGCCGCCCCAGGGCTGGCGCGCCAGCCGCCGGTTATGGCTGAACCAGAACACGCCGGCGACGACAAAACTCATGACCAAGCCGACGAGCCGCCCGCCGAATGCGTGATAGAGGTCGGCCCAGTTCGGCGCGTGGTCGAACTGCGCGGCCTGCGGAAGGCCGTAGGCAAGCAGCGTCATCGCCACGCCGAAGATGGTGTTGGAGAGCGATTCCAGCCGCCGCATCTCGAACTGATCGGAATGAGCCTTGGTCACGGTCGAGGATTACCCGAAGTCAACCTGCAAGCTGCAAAATTCAGCCTTGTCTTGCCATGGATTTGAAGGGCGCGATAGCATCAAGGCGGCCGCCCGGGTGCGGCCGATTTTCCACGAAGCCGCAGGCAGCTTGAATTTTGTTTTTCGATTTCTGTTTCGGTTTGAGGAAATTTGGTGATCATCCATCGTCTGAATCAGGCGCTCGCCTGCTGCTCCTCATCCTCCCCTCCCTTCCCGCGCATGCCGAGAGCGCCGCCAATCTCCCGGTCAGCATCCTGCCGAACCTCGTCGATCTCGATTCGGGCGCCCGCGCCGCGTTCGCAGGATCGCCTATGAGATCTACGCCAACGCCGCCGTGCTGACGCCGGACGAGGAAACGCTGGTCTCCGGCCACATGGACGGAAAGATCCGGCTGTGGAGCATTGCTACGGGCGCGCTTGCCGGATCGATGCAGGAAACGCCCGTCGGCGACGAGGTCGACGAGATCACGGCGCTCTCGGTCAGCGCCGACGGCGCGCTGCTTGTCTCGGGCAGCATCCACGGCGTCATCTCCGTCTGGGACCTGAAGACCCGCCAGAAGTCGCGCAGCTTCAATTTCAGTCCGGACCCGGCCCGGAATGCAAGAATTCATCGCGCTGCGGCAGCCGGGAGACCTGGGGCTGGCCGCGATGTGAGTCACAGGACGGACTGACTCCGCCCGAATGACCGCCTGCATTCGCGGCAACGGCACCCGCTGTCAATCAGACCGCGCCCCCTGGGCGACGCGGTTCAACCAACTTCGGCAAGAATTGTCGAGCGGAGGTCAGGCGCGATAAGCGGTCTTGTCGGTGCCGCGATAGAGCACACGCAACTGTTCTTCCGTGACCGCCTTGTGGAACGCCAACGCCTCAGGCTCGAGGTCGCGCTTCGGCACATATTCCGGCTCGAAGTGGCGGTAGGTATCCTTGCCCCGGACCAGGGTCGCCCAATCCCTGTGTCCCACCGCCTGCTTCAGCCGGGTCGGGATGTAGCGGATCGCCAGACCAATGCGCCGGTCATCGGAACGATTGGGCTCCGATCCATGGAACAGCAGCACATGATGCAGCGAAGCCTGACCGGGCTTCAACTCGACAAAGACGGCCCTGGACTCGTCTACATCGACGGCGATTTCCTGACCGCGGGTCAGAAGGTTGTTCCGGTCGAACGTATCTTCGTGCTGGACTTGCTGCTTGTGGGTACCAGCCACGAACTTCATGCAGCCGGAGACCTTGTTGGCCGGCGACATCGCGACCCAGGCGGTCGCCACATCGGAAGAACTCAGTCCCCAATAGGTCGCATCCTGATGCCAGGACACGAAGCCGGGATCATGCGGCTCCTTGATGAAGAAGCTGGTATTCCAGCAGAGGATATCGGGCCCCAGCAGATCCTCGATCGCATCCAGAATCCTGGGGTGGCGGATCATCTCGTTGATCCAGGGAAAGAGCACGTGACTGCGGTGGCGCATCTCGCCCTTGATCGGGCCGCCGGTCCTCGCCTCATAGTCCTCGAGCTTGCCGCGAAATTCGGCGACTTCGCTTTCGCTCAGGACGTTGACCGGGAAATGGTAACCACGCTCGCGATAGCTCGTGACCTCGCTTTCGCTCAGCAATTTCGTCATTCGTGTCCTCCGGTATTCTTTTTTTCATTAGCAAGCGACAAACAAGCTTCGTCGAAAGTGAGCCTGCCATCGGAGCCTGTCAAGAAGCGCCGACCGCGCAGCAGCCTCGCGCTTCCGCTCAGGCTCCGCCGGCATGCCGCACCAAGAACTCGTTGATCGCCATGCGGACTTCCGCGACCTGCGGCGAAGTGTCCGCAGCAACCGCATGTCCGGCATTTCCAGCAAGGCGGACCAGCATGGCATTGGGGATCAGCGCAGCAGCCTCGATCGCATCTTCGACCGGATTGTAGAGGTCCAATTCCGGAACCAGAAGCAGCGTAGGCGCCCGGATCGATCGCAGGGCCGCGGCCGTGTCGCCGCCGAACCCCGGTGTCGTTCCGACATCATGCGCATCGTAGGCCCAGCTCTGATAGACCCAGTCGACCGGATCGGGCCCGGCGTTCCGCGCCGTGGCGACCGCATTGGCGACAAGCGCGGGCACGCTGCCTGTCGGCACCGTTCCAAGTGCAAGGGGCGTTCGATTGGTGATGAGCAAAGCGCGGAAAAGCCAGGTCGGGACGCGTCCGGCTGTTGCTGGGCGACGTTGTCATTCCGTTGCCGATGGCATCGGCGCAGATGATGAAGTGACGGTCCGGATCAAGCGGCCTGCCGGGCCCGATCAGGAAGTCCAGCCGATGATGGATCGAACCGATCGCCGTCAGGACAAGGATCGTATTGTCGCCCGCGGGCGAGCGGGTACCGTGCGTCACATAGCTGATCTCGAAATCAGGAATGACTTCGCCGCTTTCGAGCGCGAGATCACCAAGGTCGATTTTCCGATGCGGACGGTCGATCCAGCCAGGCTGTAGTTCCGGATGCCGCCAGCGCGGCTCGCGGGATCGCATTCTCGTTCTCCTGGCGGCTATCTGCCTGGATTGAAGACGAACTATACGGACCAAATTCGCAAAATCGAATCCGATGTTGTTTCGCGTGTAGCCGCGCCGAGCCCGCAACCGCGAGGGTTGGTGCGACGCAATAGCCAGCAATGCACGAGTTCCAGGCGCGCTGCGCGCGCGCATATCTTGGTCTCGCCAGCCACCGATCGTTGTGACAGACTTATTTTTCGCAAAAGGCCGATATCGAAGAGCGACCGGGGAAGCGGGGGACGACCATGGACCTTGGGACAGGCATTGCGCTGCTCGTTGCATTTCTTGGTGTTGTGGTTTTGATCATCCGGGGGCAGAGCCCGATCATCATGCTGCTGATACTGGCCGTGCTGTGGTCGGCCATCGCAGGCATCGGGATCGACGATATCCAGAAGAAGATTCTACAGGCGGGTGGCGTTGCCTACGCGAGCGCCGTGATCATCATCGTGTTCGGCGCCTGGTTTGCACAGGTGCTGATCCAGACCGGCATCGCCGAAAGCGTGATCCGCTCCGCGGTCGAGCTCGCCGGCGACCGTCCGCTGGTCACGGCAATGATCATCACGGTCGTGACCGCCTTGCTATTCACATCGATGTACGGCGTGGGCGCCGCGATCGCAATCGGCATCATCGCGCTGCCGATCATGATCGGCCAGGGCATCCCTCCCTATGTCGCGGCTCCGGCGTTCACGATGGGTATAGGCGCCGGCACCTTCATCAACCTCGTTCAGTTCGGCACGTTTCAAAAACTGTTTCCTGGCCTCAAATACGAGGCGCCCTATCTGACCTACTGGATCGTCGGAATGTGCGTTTACGTTCTGGCGGCATGGCTTCTGGAATTCATCTACCTGCGGAACGACGGGGTCCGGCGCCTGGCCTCCGTTGAGGTCGCCAATGACGGCGAACCCGCCGCCCGCAAGCGGACGCCCTATTACACCTATATCGTGCCGATCTTTCCCGTGATCATGGTCATGGTCCTGAAATGGGAGATCATACCGACCTTCCTCGTCTCGATCGTGCTGGCGCTGGTGTTGACGGGACGCGACCGGACATTTCAGGGCAGCGTCAATCTCTTCAACAAGACGTTCGCCGATGCGTTTCCCGATATCGCCACCATAGCCGCGCTGTGGACGATCTGCGGAATGATCATCGTTGCGGGCCAGACCCCCGAGGTCGCCAACGCCCTGAAGCCCCTCTTCGGGCCGGTCCTGCCGCATACGCCGCTGCAGGCCGCCATCTTCTTCGGAGTGCTCGGAGGCATCGGAAGCATCTATCGCGGACCGCTTGTCGTGATTGGTACGGGCGCCGCATTGCTGGCCATTGTGCTCGCCAACAAGGACATCCCGATTCCCTATCTCTATTCGATCTGGCTCGCGCCGACGATCGTGCAGGGGAGCATGGACCCCACCAACTCGTGGACGCTCTGGACGATCGGACAGACCAAGGTCAGCCACGGCGAATTCCTGAAGACCGCGCTGCCCTTCGGAATCCTGATGGTCGCGGTCAATTCGACGATCTGCTACCTGATGCTGGGATCGCTCAACTGAGAAGGACAACAACGCGTTGACCGAGCCAGCCGCGCCTGCCCGCGCCTATCGTATCGGCATCGATGTCGGCGGCACCTTCACCAAGGCTGTCCTGATCGACAATGCAACCCACGAGGTGGTCGGCCGGTTCTCCGTGCTGACCACCCATTCCGATGCGCGCGGCGTCGCGAAGGGCGTGATCGACGTCTTCCGCAACGTGCTGGAGCAATCGGGCGTCGATCCCAAAGAGGTAATCTTCCTCGCCCATTCGACGACGCAGGCAACCAATGCGCTGCTCGAAGGTGACGTCGCAAGCGTGGGCGTGATCGGGATGTCGACCCGCGTGGAGTCGCTGCTGGCCAAGGGTCAGAGCGCCATGAAACCGATCGAACTCGCGCCGGGCCGTCATCTGACGCCGGCCAACCGTTTCCTCATGAAGGAAACGCTGACCGACTCTACGATCAACAAGGCGATCGACGAGCTCAAGGCTGAAGGCGCCAAGGTTATCGTGGCCAGCTCGGCCTTCGGCGTCGATGACAACGAGGCTGAGGAGACCGTCCGCCGCCTGGTGGTCGAGGCGGGGTTGGCCGCGACCTGCGGCAACGAGATCACCAAGCTCTATGGCCTGACCACGCGGACCCGCACCGCCGTGATCAACGCCAGCATCCTGCCGAAGATGATCGATACCGCTTCCATGACCGAAGCGAGCGTTCGCGAGGCCGGCATCAAGGCGCCGTTGATGATCATGCGCGGCGACGGCGGCGTGATGGATATCAAGGAGATGCGGCGCCGTCCGGTCATGACGATGCTGTCCGGGCCGGCGGCGAGCGTCGCGGGCGCCTTGATGTATTTGCGCGTGTCCGACGGCATCTATTTCGAGGTCGGCGGTACCAGCACCAATATCGGCGTGATCCGGAACGGACGCCCGACCGTCAAATATGCGCGCGTCGGCGGCCACGAGACCTATGTGAGCTCGCTCGATGTTCGCGTGATCGGCATTGCCGGCGGCAGCATGGTTCGCGCCCAGGGCGGCAAGCTGGTCGATGTCGGCCCGCGGAGCGCTCACATCGCCGGGCTTCCCTACGCCGCCTTTGCCAAGCCGGAAGACATCATCGACCCCAAGATCGAGTTCTTCCAGCCGAAGGCCGACGATCCCGCCGACTATGTCGCGGTGCGTTCGGCCAATGGCGTCCGCTATGCCATCACCAACACCTGCGCCGCCAACATTCTCGGCTATGCCAAGCCCGGATTGCACGCGAGCGGCAACAAGGAGGCGGCGCAGCGCGCCATGGCGGCACTCGCCAACTTCATCGGCAAGGGAATCGAGGATACGGCGCGCGCCATTCTCGATATCGCCACCGACAAGGTCATCCCCGTCGTCGACGACCTGATCGCCGAATACCGGCTCGATCGCGATCAAGCCCTGCTCGTTGGCGAGGGTGGCGGCGCGGCGGCTCTGATCCCACACGCTTCGATCCGGACCGGCCTTCACCACGAGATATCCAGGGATGCCGAGGTGATTTCCTCCATTGGCGTCGCGTTGGCGCTGGTGCGCGACGTCGTCGAGCGCATCATCCCCAATGCACAGCCCGAGGATATCAAGCGAATTCGCCGCGAGGCTTTCGAGGCGGTGGTCAAGCTCGGCGCGGCCCCCGATGGCGTCGAAGTGACGATCGAGGTCGATCCGAACACCCATCGCGTCCGGGCGACCGCGATGGGGGCGTCGGAAATGCGCGCCCGCCAGCGCAAGGATGAAGTTGGAGAGACTGAAGCGCGCGAAATTGCGGCGAAGGCGATGGGCGTCAGTCCGGAGCGCGTCGCGCTCGCCGCCGCCACGCCTCGCATGCGCGTTTTCCAGGGCGAGGTCGAGGAGCGGAGCTGGGGGATCTTCCGGAAGCGCCGCAGCCCCGTTCGCGCGATCGATCTCGACGGCGTCATTCGCGTGCAACGCAGCCACAGCGTGGTTCGGCCGGTCTCGGCGCAAACTGCACTCGATGGCCTGCGGCGGCTGTGGGAAGAGACGACCATCTATAACGGCGACAGCACCATCACGCCCGACATTTTCGTGATCGTCGGCGGCCAGCTGATCGATCTGTCTGGCGTCAATTCGATCGATCAGGCCATGGCCGTCACCCGCGGCGAATTGGATGGACTGACCGCGGATGCTTCGATCGCGCTGATCGGCATTCCTCCGTCGCGAGGTCTGTAGGGTGACGCGGACAGAAAGCGGCCTGTCACCCGGAGAGATGACAATCGCGTCGCCCGAGACGCTCGGGCTGTTGATGCTGAAGACCGACATCCACGCCCGGCACCTGGATGACAGCGCGCAGCTCACCGCCGTTTCCGACGCGCTCGCCGATGGCGCGGCGACCGCCGAGGATTTTCGGAAACGTTTTCCGGGATCGGCCCCTCGCGGGATTGCACGCCAACTTCAGGTACCTATCGTGGCAACCGACGACGATCCCCTGGTCGGCTCGATCTGGCGTTTTGCCGAATACCGGTCGCGACCGCCGCGGATCGTGCTCTACACACGTGGGCTCGCCCCGCTCGAGCAGGCACTCGCCGGCGATCGAGGCACGCAATGGCTGGGCCAGGCAACGACGCAGGATGTCTTCATCGCTCACGAACTCTACCATCATGCCGAAACCGTCCGATCCGAGATGCCGATCGCCCGTCGCCATCAGGCCACGTTGCTCCGGATAGGCACGTGGCGGTGGCGCACGGGCATCGCTACGCTCGGCGAGATCGCCGCCGGATCCTTTGCGCAAGCCCTGCTCGACCTGCCGTGCCATCCAAAGGTGCTGGACTATGTGGCCGGGCCACTGCATTGACCGTGACGAGTTTCGGCCGAGATAATCAATTTGAAACAGCGGAATGTGACCGTATTAAAGAGATCGCTATCTCCAATAGCCGTGACATCGACCCGGGCGAATAAGCGAGACCTGTCCCGCGGATTGCTTTTGCGCCGTTGGTAATCCAGGCGGTTGTGCTCATTTTGAGCCCCGGAAAGGGGCCGGAAGCCGCGCCGGCGGTCTTTTCTCAAGTCCGGGAACTCCATGCCTTCGCCCTCGTTATTCCAAATTAAATGCCAATTTGAGCCCGGTTTAATGGGTTAAATGGCCGATCTAATGGGCCAAATAATGCAAAGAAAAAGCGAAGGGATGAAGGAATGCGAACGAACCTCAACTCGATGTCGATAGAAGACCTTTGGTCTCTGCACGAGCAGTTGGATTCTGTACTGGCTTCAAGACTATCGGCCGAAAAAGCCGAACTGGAAAAGAAGCTGGGCCAGCTTAAAACTGCGCACACGACTGCGCGACGTCCGTACCCTCCAGTCCTTCCAAAGTTTCGCAATCCGAAGCGGCCATCAGAGACTTGGGCCGGCCGTGGAAAGCGGCCACGATGGCTTACGGTTCAATTGCGGAGTGGCAAGCAGCTGGACGATTTTCGGATACGCGCTTCCTAAAGAGGAAGCCGCGAACACTTAGCCCTCCTTCGCCAAGGCTTCGGAGGGCATCCTGCTTTGCGGTCAGGCACCGATCAATCCTGTGAAGCGCCTTGGCGCCCGCCTATGCCCTTCGGGCTTCGGTGCGGCAGCCTTGGCTCGCTTCGCTACGAAATGCAGGATCTCGCCTGCCGAGCCGCAGCTCGCGAAGCGAGCGAAGGTTGGTGGGGGAGGCAGGACTCGAACCTGCGAAGCCATGAGGCGGCTGATTTACAGTCAGCTCCCTTTGCCACTCGGGACACTCCCCCGTTTCAACAGCGCGCGATCCGCTTCCCCTTGCGGCGAACGGACCGGGCCATGGAGACGTGAAGACCGCGGATCGCCCTCGGGCGGGGTCGCGGTCGGGCGCGTTTATGGGGGGAAGCTGCCTCCAAAGTCAACCAAAGGAAGCCGCCAAATCCACCCGGAATCAGGCCAAATTGCCATTACCAGGAACCCATGACACAAGCCTGCCATGACCGATCGAGATCGAAAGCCGCGTTTTGATCGCCACGGCGGCAAACCGTTCGACAGGGACAGGGGCCGGCCCGGCGGGCGCCGGCCGATCTGGCAGGACCGCGACCATGACGGCCCTGCCATACTCTATGGCTGGCACACCGTGACCATGGCGCTGCAGAATCCGGCGCGCCGGTTCAAGAAGCTCTTGCTCACCGAAAACGCCGCGCGGCGTCTCACGGAAGAGAACATCCCGACCCGCATCACCCCGGAGATCGTCCGCCCGAACGACATCGACCGGCTGCTGACGCCGGATGCCGTGCACCAGGGCCTGCTAGCGGAAGCCGATCCCCTGCCCTCGCCCGACATCGAGACCCTGACGCAGGAAGGCATGGTGCTGGTGCTCGACCAGATCACCGATCCGCATAATGTCGGCGCGATCCTGCGGTCTGCGGCAGCGTTTGCCGTGAAGGCGATCGTCACCACCGCGCGCCACAGCCCGGAGGCGACCGGCGTGCTGGCGAAGGCCGCCTCCGGCGCGCTCGAGCTCGTACCAATGGTTACAGTGCAGAACCTTGCCCGCGCGCTGACGCAGCTGAACGAGCGCGGCTTCATGACGGTCGGGCTCGACAGCGCCGGCAGCGAGAACCTGTCCGCGATCGCGCTGCAGGCGCCACTCGCGCTGGTGCTCGGCGCCGAAGGCAAGGGCCTGCGGCAATTGACGCGCGAGACCTGCAGCCATGTGGCGCGGCTCGACATGCCCGGCGAGATCAAGAGCCTCAACGTCTCCAACGCCGCGGTGCTCGCGCTCTATGTCGGCGCGACGCGGCTCGGGCTCATGAACTGACGCCAAAAGCAAAGCGCCCGCTCGCTGTCGCAAACGGGCGCTGATGACTTCAACCAATCGCGCGATCAGTAGGAGCGGCGCACCAGCGGGTGGCCGTAGTGATAGCCTTCGTGATGGCGATGATGCCACGCGTGATGGTGGTGATAGCCGTAGGCCGGCACCGCGTCTTCCTGGTAGGTCGGCTGCGGCGCGAACATGCCCGGGCCGCTATAGGTCGGGCCCTGGTTCACATAATAATATTGTCTGGTGGGCTCGGCGAGGCGCTCATAGGCCCAGTGGTTGCCGCAGGTGCCGCAGCCGCTGCCATAGACGTAGCTGTAGGTCGGCGCGTAGGCGTAGGCCGGCTCATAGGTCGTGGCACAGGGGCTCGCGACCGCACCACAGCATCCGCCATAGCCGCAGGCCATCGCGGGCGTGGCGGCGCCCGCTGTCATCACGGCAACGGCCGCGACCAGTCCCTTGATCATCTGACGCATTAACTCTCTCCTGTTAGGTCTGCTTTTCTAGTTTGGAAGTTTCTCAAGCTGGCGACGGGGCTCGCCCGGCGGACCCGTTAAATCGTGCCGGCGACGATCGTCGCCGTCGCGCGGCGCCAGGATCACGGGTGGCGGATAAAACGGCACTTCCGGCTGGGTCGTCGGAAGCGTCGGCGGATTCGGCGCTGACTGCGCACCCCAGGATTGGTGATAGCTCTCGGCCGGCTGCGGCAGCTTGCGGTTGGCCGGCGGCTCGATTTCGAGCCGGCCATAGGCCGGCTTCAGGCCGAGGGTCGGATAATAATGGCCAACTTCGGGTTCGGGCGGCACCGGACGGCCGCCATAGATGGTCGGCTGGTTGTTGACGCCCTTGCCGAGGCCGAAATTGCCCTCGAGCACGGAATAATTGACCTCGACGCCGTTGACGACGATGGGCACGCCGGGCCGGTTGGGGACGACGATCTCAAAACCCTCGGCGAAAGCCGCCGGCGTCATTCCCAGGAAAATTGCCAGTGCCAGTCCAAGGCGCATGCATCCGGTTCCGCTATGGTTACGCGCAATCTAACCGAATGAGGAATACCAAGGGTTAAGAAGGGCGTTCGAAACGCCCGGTAAGCCTAACATGCAGGCCATTTGCCGGGGTCAATGCAGGGCGAAGCGTTAACGAGTGTAAATGCGCCGGTTTCTAGAGCGTCGTCGCGACGATGGTGTGCAAGCCGATCGCAATGGTGACGAGCCCGACCGCGCCTTGCAGGGAACGATTGGCCCAGGTCAGCCAGAACAGCGCGATATAGCCGAGGCCCGCGCCCGTGCCAGCAATTCCGGGATCGCGTTGCCGAGCAAAATGGCCGCACCCGCAAACACGAACAGCGTCGGCGTGTGCCCGCCCCAGGTCAAGCCATGCTTGACGATATCGCCGACCTCGCTCCGGCGCGCCGCGATCGAGGAGACGGCGGCGATGTGATCGGCCTCCAGCGCATGCTGCATGCCCAACAGAAAACCGAGACCGAGAATGCCGAACATGCGTCCCTGCTTGTGTCGGACCGACACTAAACGTTCCGGTGCACCGGGCAAGCAAGCGCGGCATCCAGCGCTGGCGCAAGACCTCTATGCCGCAAAAACCGTTCGTTGATTGTAAGGGTTTTCGCCGTTAAACAGGCGAGCCGGAGCCGGCTTAGCTCAGCGGTAGAGCAGTGGTTTTGTAAACCAAAGGTCGGGGGTTCAATCCCCTCAGCCGGCACCACGCCGTTGAACAGAAAAAAACCGGCGGCGCCGGGCTGTCTCCGCCTCACACTTGCCGGGTTTTATCATCCGCCCGCGGGAACCAATCGCCCGCAGCCGCGTTAAGATCAATCAAGTGGTGCCGGCAGTCACGCCAGCCCCGGTTGCCGGCTTTGAAAACCCCGTCGCTCCGCGCGGGGTTTTCTTTTGAACCTTTTCCCAAGTCCAAGGACATACAAATACTGGGGGATTTCAGGGCCCAGTATTTAGCGCAGCGCCGCTGGACGAAGATATTCCGTCCAAGCGGCGTTGTCGTTTCCCTAAATTCAATCTATAGTTTATCGTTACCGCTGGTGGCAACCAGCCCCGGAATCCCCTAGCCGCCAGCGTGAAGACCCCGCCTTGCGCGGGGTTTTCTTTTTGCCGGGATGCGGGCGTGAGCGGTAACCCCACACCAAGGCCTCCGCACGCCATGGTGCAAACTCGTGACCGTAATGTCACGGCTCATTCAAAACTCTCGCTTATCCACACAACCGGATGACTGCGTTGTTGATTCCGCGACACCAGAGGCGAACGGTCCAGGTGGGTTGAGGTGCATCATGAGCTGGAAAAAAGAACGCGATTCCCTGATCGCGCAAACGATGGCTTTTGTGCAATCGGTGACCGGCCGGCAGGAAGAAGCCGTCCGACTGGACACGATGTTTGCGGTGTCGCCACGCGCCGCGCCTGTTCTGCCCATCCTCGATGAACTGGACGCCGAGCCCGCGCCGAAAGCGCTGTCGCCGCTCGAACCGGTCAAGATGGCGGAACTGCCGATGCCACCGGGCAAACCCACCCCCGCCCCGCGCCCGATCGTTCCGAGCGAAATGGCCAACGAAATCCGCGCGCGCATCGCCGGCTTCCGCGCCCATCAGGAGCGCTTCAACCGCGAGCGTGAGGAATATTTCAGCAGGACGCTCGCACGGCTGAAAGCCTCCCTCGACGAGACGCCGCCACTGCCGCGGCCCGACAAATAGCGCTGGGCTGGATCAGCCCGCAATCTTGTCGAGCACCGGCAGCAGGTATTTCAGGAACGCTTCCGGATTCTCGCTCATCGGGAAATGCCCGAGGCCTTTCATGATGGTGACGTCGCTGCCCGGAATGCTTTTTGCAACCGCCATCGTCTCTTCCGGCGTGCAGGAATAATCATATTCGCCCGAGAGCAGAAACAGCGGGCAACGCCTGGTGTCGATCTGCCCGACGCGCGAGCGGATATCGCCGTCGATCTTGTAGAAATAAAGATCTCCCTTGAACACGCCGGGCCCGCCCTGCATGTAATGCCACAACGTCTCCCAGCGCTCCTTCTCCGGCGCGTCGGGTCCGACGAGGCCGGAGACGATCGCGCCGCAGACCTCGCCGCCATGCACGTCGGGCCGGTGCAGGAAATTCAGGTCGTAGTAGGGATCGACATGCGCGCCGGCCTGCAGGCCGATGATGGCGCGGAATCGTTCGGGATGTTCGAGCGCCAGGTGCAGCGCGATGCGGCCGCCGATCGAGCAGCCCATCACGATGGGCTTCTCAAGCCCGAGCGCCGACATCACGGCGAGGATCATGGCCGTGTATTGCGCCGAGGTGAGCTGATATTCCTCGTCATGCCAGCCGGCAGGCGGCGAGGATTTGCCGTGCCAGGGCATGTCGAAGGCGATCACGCGATGGCGCGCGGTGATGCGCGCATCGTTCATCAGCGCGCGGTATTGGCGGCCATCGCTGCCGGCCGTGTGCAGGCAAAGCAACGGCATGCCCTCGCCCGCTTCCTCGACGTAAAGCCGGTGCGGCCGGCCGAACAGATCGAGATGCATGTAGCGGCCGACGATCGGCTCGAATCGCGCGCTCATGCGGCACCTCCCACGGGACGAAGCTTGGCGAGCGCCTCCTTGAAGTAGCGCAAGTGCGCCATGAATACCTGCAGGTTGCCCTCGGCCCTGAGCGCCTTGCGCCGGACCAGCGCCATCAGATCGTTCGAGCCGGGCGGCGGTTTGGCTAAGAAAAATTTCTCCCATTCCGCTTCGCTGGCGCGCAGCGCAAAGGAGGAAGACGGCATCACGAAGGGGCCGCGGGTCACGGAGACGATCCGTCCCTCGAAGATCGAGATCAGCCAGGAAGTGTCGCCGGATTGAAGCAGGAATGTCGTGGTGAGCAAGCGGCCGCGCCGGACCAGCCCCACATCCGCATTGACCCGCTCCTTGAGCGCTTCGAGCATCGCGCATCCCCCTCTTGTTGTGACGGCATGATCGGGAGAACGGGCGCGGCGTCAATCTTCGCCGATCAGAGCCACACGCATACCAGCACGACGTTGGCCGCGCACGCCACGAGCAGGCCGAGGGCCAGCGTGAGCTGCGTTCGTCCGCAGAAGGTGTGGAGGCTCGTGTCCATGGCCGAAAGCATCCGGCAATTCTAGGCCGGGAGTCCCCGGGATTCTTTTTTCCGGGATTCACCACTCGTTTACGACTCACGGCCGGCCGGCCAAATGGGTCGATTTCGGCCCTATTCCGCCCTCACATGGCAGCTTTCCGGCAGCAACCAAGCCCGCGCCAGCGCGTTAACGGCGAGGCTTTCACCGGAGCTTTTCCGATGCCCTACGCGCTGTTTTGCAACGACGCCAAGCTGAGCAAGACCTATCCGGCCGAGGCCGATGTCTGGAAACTCGCCCGGAGCAGCGGTCTCGTCGTGGATGTCGTGTCGGAGGACGGCAAGGCTGCGCCAAGGCCCGTGCTGGACAATGATTACGAGATCCGGCCGTGCCATCCGGAGCCGCACGAGGACCCCGCGCAGAACAAGGCGGACGCCGAACGCGACGGACAGCGGGATTTGCAATTCATTCTGTGATGTGAGGATCGTTGCGCAGGCATCTGGCGCACCAATTCCGAAGCCTGCGTGCGGCCGGGCGATCTACGGCGTGGCCACCGCGAGCGAAGCCTGCTCCGAGTTGAGCGACACGCAAACCCGCTTGCGATGCAGCCCCCGGATCGCGCCGGTCACCTTGAGCACCCTCCCGGCAGGACAGGAATAGTCCAGCACGTAGGCGACTTCATAGGGCGCGAGCGCCAGGGGTTCGGATTTAAGAACGGTTTGGGCAGAGCACGGGAGCGCACCCAACGCAGAGACGATCAGCATCGACGCCAAGATACGCATGTTTGTTGTCCACCAGCCGGCGCGGCAACAATAGCCGAACTCCATGACAAGTTCCGTGGGCGGCCAAAATATTTTTTTGTCGCAGGCGGAAAAGAAAAAGGCCGGCATCACGCCGGCCTTTGAAGCGATCGGGAAAGCTCGTTCCCCTCAGTACTTGGCGGCGACCGGGCCGCCCCAGCCGAAGCGATAGTTCACGCCGACCTTGACGGTGTGGTCGTCGTCGCGGAAGCGAGTGCCGACGATGGCCGCCGGCCCCGTGGTGAAGTTGGTGTTGCCGAAATTGTAGTACTGGTATTCGGCCTTTGCCGACCAGTTCGGGGCGAACATGTATTCGAGGCCGGCGCCGACGGTCCAGCCATCCCTGTGATTGCCGTCGGTGGTGAAGGCGGCCGGCGTGCCGGCAACGCTCACGCCGATATTGGGATTGTCGCGCCAGGCGTAACCGCCCTTGGCGTAGATCAGGCCCGGCCCCCAAGTGTAGCCGGCCCGCCCGGTCACCGAACCGATCTGGTTGTTGCGGGAGGTGACAAGGCCGCCGCCCGGAAACGCGAATCCGGTGGTGTTGCTGTTGAGCCAGCTATACTGGGCCTCGACGCCCATCACGAAGTTCGGCGCGAACTGGTAATCGAAGCCGCCCTGCACGCCGCCCATGAAACGGGCGTCGCTGCCGACGAAGCTGTTGTCGCCCGCAAACGCGCCGCCGAGATGGCCGCCGATGTAAAATCCGGTCCAGTTATAGATTACCGCCGGCGGGCTATAGGCGGGAGCTTTGGCATAGGTGCGCGCCGGCATGTCCGCGGCAAAGGCGGGCGCCGCGAAAGCGGTCAAAGCGACTGCGCTAAGCAGAAGTTTCTTCATCGGAATTCCCCATACTCGTCGGCTGCGAGATCAACCAACAAATTGGCTTCTATTTGGTTGCTTCGCGGCGAAGCGGGAGCCCTGTTGTCGCATTCGTGACAGCGCGGAACCGCTATCCTCGCGTTCCCGTTGCCGGGTGGAAACCGGGCCCGAATTCGGGCGCTTTCCCCTTTGGATAGGTCAAAACCGCATCAACTTCGGTTCAAGGCTCGCCGAAACGTGATCACGGTTATGATGTCGCAGCTTTCAACGCTGCATCTTTTCCATATCCGGAAACGGACGGTAAACCGCTCCGGCACATTCGTCGCTGGCGTTCGGCAGCATGCGGTCGAGCCGGCCATTGATGAACAGCACCCCCCGCTCCCGCACGTCGCGATAGGTGCCGTCCATCTGTCGTTCGGCAAAGCGCAGGCAGACGACATAGCGCGGCCGGCCCCCGACGGTACGCTGCACAGGCTCGGCGATCGCCGCCTCGCGCACGCCCACGGGGTTGTTGAGATAGGTGTGCATGAACGCCAGGATTTCGGGTCGATAATTGGCCGGAACCGGCTGGTTGGCGCCGTCGTCCGACGCCAGGAATGTGGTGCCGGCGTCGTCGGTCTGGCAGGCCGTGAGCATGGCCGGCAGCAGCAAAATCGCCAGATACCTCGCCGTCGTCCCCACTTGCGTCTCGTTTTCGAAAGATCCGCCGCCCGGCGGCCGTAATAGACCTTCCCCCACTTTATGGAAACTTCAATTCACCGCGAGATCGAACGTAGTACCGGCCCGCTCGGCGATCGGGGATAGGATCGCGAGCGGGCCGGGCTTTCCGCTCTGCGCGGCGGGGGCAATGTGGAACGAACCGCGCCGAGCAGATGGCATCAACCGCGCTTGGGTGTCGTCGGCGAAGTGTGCCTCAAGCCGACCTTGGCGTGGCTGCGCTTGCTGGCGAACGCCTTGTAGTGGTGGCGATGATGATGGCGAGCGTATTTGTGGTGATGCTTGCCCATCTTGGCATTGGCGTTCAGCACGCTGGCCTTGACCGGAGCGGCCTTGATCACGGGCGCTGTCTTGCCGGTCGCGGCGAAGGCCGGGGCGGCGAGAACGGAAACGGCAAGCAATGCTGCGGAAATCGTCTTGAACATGGTTGTCTCCTCGTGGCGGGGATCTCTGGAGGTGTCGGCTCAAATGACCGGTCCCGTCGATCATGGTCGCGATACTGAAGGAGGCGCGCTGAACCCACCCTGAAGCGCGAAACCGGATTGCGTTCATCTCGATGACGTCTTGTTCATTTTCGCTTCCTCCGCATGTGCGGCAAGGCGGCGGCGAAAATGCGAACGCGATTGGCGCGCGGCGTCGGGAATATTTGGGAGCCGTCGATGTTCAAGTGAGTGGGATCGGGTTAGGATCAACTTTGGGCACAGCGTCCGCCGGTCGGGACTGCGCCCGGAAATGCAATCGGGAGAAAAATGCATGAGCAAGTCTTCGAGCAAGTCCGCCTCCAGGATTTTGGCATTGACCTTGTTGTCGGCGTCGCTGGTCGCAGCGCCCGTGATTGCCTATGCCGCCAGCGACGACCAAAATCCGAAGCCGCCGGCCACGAATACAACGGCCCCCGCCAAGGGCAAGAAGGCCAAGAAGAGCTCGAGCATCGACAGCCCGAAATTCCTCGCCGGCTATCATGCCGCCTATGCGACGATCTATGACCGTCACGACTATGCCGGCGCGATCGAGCAGCTCAAGGCGCTCGGCCAGGACGACCGCGCGGACGTCGCCAATCTGATGGGCTACTCCTATCGCAAGCTCGGCGACTACAAGGTCTCGCAGATCTGGTACGAGCGCGCGCTGCAAGCCGATCCGAACCATGTGCGGACCTGGCAGTATTACGGCCTGTGGCAGCTCGAACAGGGCAACCGCGAGCAGGCCGCGTATCACCTGCAGAAGATCGCCCAGCTCGCCGGCACGTCGAGCAGCGAATATCAATCGCTCGCCTCGGCGCTCGAGAAGCCGCCGGGCACAGGCCTCGTCTACTGAGAATACGTCGGCGGATCTCGCCGAACCAATCGGCGAAACACCGGCACAACCTTCGCGGTTGTGCCGGTTTTGTTTTGTCGGGTAGCATCGAGGCGAAGCGTATCAGGGTCTTTGGTGCTGCAATGGATGCATGGTTACGATCCGCGGTCGGCTACATCGCCGACTGGCTCGAATTTCAACTGACGGCATCGCAACAGCCGGGTGTCACGATCGCGATCGTCCATCGCGGCGAGGTCGCAGCCGAACATGCCTTCGGCCTCGCCAATCTTTACACCGGCGAAAAACTCACGCCCCGCCACCGCTTCCGCATCGCCTCGCATTCGAAGGCGTTCACCGCCGCCGCCATCATGAAGCTGCGCGAGCGGCGCAAACTGCGCCTCGACGATCCTGTCGGGCAATATGTCGGCGGTTTGCATCCGCACATCGCCGAGCAGACCATCGCGCAACTGCTGTCGCACAGCGCGGGCCTCACCCGCGACGGCGCCGATTCCGGACAATTCATCGATACGCGGCCCTATCTCAGCGCGAAGGAAGTGCTTGCCGAGTTGAAACAGCCGCCCGCGATCGACCCCAATACCCGCTTCAAATATTCCAACCACAGCTATGCGCTGGCCGGCCTCGTGATCGAAGCCATCGCCGGCGAGGCCTACCCCGCATGGATCAAGCGCGAGATCGTCGATGCCGCGGGCCTGCGTGAAGCGCTGCCGAACATGCCCTTGCCGAAGGGTACGCCGTTCGCGCGCGGCCACACGAGAAGGCAGCCGCTCGGCCGGCGGCTCGCGATCCCCGGCGACAATCCCGCGCACGCGATGGCCTCCGCGGCGGGCTTTGTCGCCACCGCCGCCGACACCGCGCGCTTCTTCGCGCAACTGGCGCCGAACGCAAAACGCAGCGTGCTTTCCGTCGAAAGTCGCCGCGAGCTGACGCGCAAGCAATGGCGCATCGTCCAGAGCGCCGAGATGCATTACGGTCTGGGCGTCGCAAGCGGCAAGACCGACGGCTGGGACTGGTTCGGCCATGGCGGCGGTTTCCAGGGCTACATCTCGCGGACCGCGGTCGTGCCCGAATGCGACGTCGCCATCAGCGTTTTGAGCAACAGCATCGACGGCGCGGCGCCGGCCTGGATCGACGGCTGCTTCGGCATCCTGCGCGCCTTCAAGACGCGCGGCGCGCCGGATCGCCGCCTGCGCGACTGGACCGGCCGCTGGTGGACCGTGTGGGGCGCGACAGATCTCGTGCCCATGGGCAATCGCGTGCTCGCGGCCAATCCGGTCTTCCTCAATCCGTTCACGGACGCAACCGAGATCGAGGTCACCGGCCGCGACACCGGCAGCATTGCCTGGGCGACGGGCTATGGTAGCCATGGCGAGACGGTGCGCCGTTTGCGCAACAAGGCCGGCAAGGTCACCGACATCTGGTTCGCCGGCGCCAACGCCCGGCCGGAAAAGGTCCTGGCCGCGGAGATCGAGCGCAGATACGCGCGCGGCAAGCGGCGCGCCAGGCAATGAAACCGCGGCGCTATTTCATCAACGCCTGCACATCGCTGCGAAACGCCTGGCGCGAGGCTTCGCGCGAATAGAACATGTGGCCGCCCGGATAGACCACGAGCCTGACGCGCTGCGGGCTGCCGAGCGCCGGCAACTGGTCGAGCAGCACCTTCGAGCCGAAATACGGTGTTGCGAGATCGAACAGGCCGTGACCGACCAGCACCTCGAGCTTCGGGTCGAGCGCGATGATCTGGCGCAGCTCTGTCACGGACTCCGCGGGCCTGAGGCCGTGGCCGAAATCCCAGGCGCGCTCGACCGCGCCGTTGCCGAGCTCGTAGGATCCGTCGGGCCGCCAGTTCAACTTGCGCGTATAGAGATCGACGGCGGCGCTGGTCACCGGCGCTGCCAGCGCGTCGCCGGACTGGTCGCCGAAATGGTAGAAGCTCGAATCCGGGAACGGATCGATGCCGAGCACCGAGGCATCGTAGCGTCCGGTCACCTTGCCGTTGCGGCGATCGAACTCGCGGCGGAATTCGGCGATGTCGAAGCGCCCGCCGAGCCTGCGGCTGACCGCCTGATCGATTCCGGTCAAGGCGGCCACCTTGTCGGCGAGACGATTGGTCGCCTCGGCATCCGCCTGGCCCTTCATGAGGTCGGCGAGAAATTCGCCGCCGGCGTATTTCTCGACGTCGGCGAGATCGGCGCGCGTCAGCCTGCTCTTGCCTTCCCCCTTGGCATCCCCTTTGGCCTCGCGCGCGACCGCAGCGTAGCTCGGAAGGCTGTTCACATATTGCAGGATCGAGGAGCCGGAATATTCGCGGAAGTCGAGCACGGGCGAGATCAGGATCAGTCCCTTGACGCCGACGCCCTGCTGGGTCTGCAGATTGCGCACGAGCTTGGGTCCGCGAATGCCGCCATAGCTTTCGCCCGCGATGAATTTCGGTGACGGCAGGCGGTCGTATTTCTCGAGCCAGCGCCGGATCACCACCGCGAGCGCGCCGACGTCGCCGTCGACGGAGAAGAATTTCTTGCGGACATCCTCGCCGGTCGCGACAAAGCGGCTGTAACCGGTGCCGACGGGATCGACGAAGACGAGATCGGTGAAGTCGAGCCAGGTCTCGGCGTTGGGCTGCAACTCGGGCGAGGTCGACGGCGTCACCTGATCGGCGTTGATCGGCAGCCGCCACGGGCCGCTGTTGCCGAATTGCAACCAGGCGGACGCCGCGCCCGGCCCGCCATTGAACATGAACGTCACCGGACGCGTCGCGCGGTCGGTGCCGTCGAGCTGATAGCTTGTATAGGCGATGTCGGCCTGCGGCTCGCCCTTGTCGTCGAACAGGCGGATCGAACCCGCCGTCGCGGTAAAGGACAGCGAGCGGCCGGGAAGATCGAGCGATTGCTTGGTCGTGGAATCCGGCGGCAACTTGTGCTGGTCGGCCGCAGCAGGCGTCGCCGGGGTCTCGGCGGCGCGCCGCCCACCCTGGTTCTGGCCGGCTTTCTGGCCCGACGGCACCGCGGCCGGCGATGGCTGCGGCGACGGCGCGGCATCCTGACCGTACGCGCTGCCCACGAGCGACATCGCGACAAGCACGGCCGCCCAACCAGGGCGGCGCGAGACCGGCAGCGCGATACTCATTGCGTTTCTCCTGCTTGCGGCGATCAGCCAGGATCGACGCCGCCCAACGGCAGCCCGACCGTCAGGCCCGAGTTCGAGGGGGAAATTGCGACAGGATGGCGTTGCAGGCAATTAGCTACCGCGATCACCTCTGCGGCATCGGCGCTGATTGCAGCAGCTCTAGTAGGCGATCCCTATGAAAAGGGGGATCGACCGCCCGCACCACCAGGAGCATGACCGGCCGACTAAGCTCGCATCGGCGGTGTGGATGCGCGACGCATACCAGGAGGCAACGTGATACCGCGGCCAGAGGTGATGGCGCTTGACGGGCGCGGTCGCCGTTCGGGCGCCAACCTGGCCCGCGGTCTGCTGGGCGGTCGCGTTGGGTTCCGCGGCTGTCGCGGGAGAGGCAACCCAGAGCGCTGCGGCGAAGCCGGCTACGGCTGCGAAACGCGACATCGTGCGCGAGATGCTGTTCATCGGCCACCTCATGGGTTTACGCCACCGTATTCGACCACTTCCGTCAAACCCCAACAATACGGCGATTAGAAGCCAACGCCAATCATGGTGCTGTGACCACCGCCACCGCCACCGCCACCGCCGCCACCGCCACCACCGCCACCGCTGGTGATGCTCGGCCGGGCCAGCGCCTGCACCCGCGCCCGCGGCAGTTCCGGCTGGCTCACAATCTGCTTCGGCTGCCGGCGCGGCTGATCCTGGTCGCGGGTCGCCTGCTGCTTGCGGCGCGAGCGCGCATTGTCCTCATCGTCGTTGCTCTTGCGCGAGGCTGTCGCGGGCGGCGGCGCAGGCTGCGCCTTCTCGTCGGCGACGCAGACTTCGCCCTTGCGCGTCTCGCCGGTCCTGCATTCGAGCGGGCAGACCCGGGTCGAGTGCTTGACGAGCTCGGCGACCAGCGTCTTGGTCACGACCGGATTGTCGGAGGGCTGGCCCGCGATCTTGAGGTAACGGCTCAGCGCGGACTGGGTCGAGGTCAGCGAACCGTCCGGACGGCCGACATAGCAGCCGAGCCGGATCAGCTCCATCTGGGCGGAACGAACCAGCGGCAGCGCATTGGGCGCCTCTGCGGCGCGCCTTGCGGCCTCGGTGTTGAAACGGTCGAGCGAGGCGGTCACCACCGGGCTCAAACGCTCGCACGTCACGCTCTGCGAGAACTTCTTGAGGTCGTCGACGCCGGTGCCCTCGCTGCCCTTGGCGAGGATCGCGTCCAGTTTGCCCTGCTCGTCCTTGCAGGCCGCCTCCTTCTGCGCCGCAAGCTCGGCCTTCCTGCGCGCGGCTTCGGCCTGCTCGGTCTGCTTCTGGGCGGCCGTCGCAGCCGCTGCGGCTTCGGCCGCCGCCTTGGCGCGCTCGGCCTGCTCGGCCTTCTGCTGGGCTTCCCGCGCCTTGCGATCGGCCTCCGCCTGCTTGGTCTGCCGCTCGGCTTCGGCCGCAGCGGCGCGGCGCTCGTCCTCGTCGCGCTTCTTCAGCGCGGCAGCTTCGGCAGCGGCCGCCTTGGCCTTCTCGGCAGCTTCGGCGGCGGCGGCGCGGCGGGCGTCCTCGTCGCGCTGCCTCTGCGCGGCCTCGGCGGCCTTTTGCGCATCCGCCTTGCGCTGCGCCTCTTCGCGTTCCTGGGCCTGGCGTTTCAACACGTCGATCCGCTGCTGGGCGGTGACGGCAAGCGGCGCATCCGGGAAGCGCGCGATGAATTTCTGCAGCACCGCGATGTCGGTGCTGTCCTTCACCTTGCTCCACTCGACGGCCTCCTTCGAGGTTGTCTCGCGTGTCGGCGGAATCTGATCCGGCGGCAAACCCGCCACATTGATGTTCGGCTTGCCGGAGGGCGGCGGCGCGGGCGGCGGAACGGCGACGGCCTTGTTGAGCTGCTCGATCTGGGCCCGCGCCAGATCCGCATAGAAGCCGGTGGGATGGGTGCCCAAAAACACTTCCCATGCGCGCGTCGTGCCGATCTTCTGGACCAGTTCGAAGTCGGCCTTCACGTCGCTGACCGGGGCTTCCTGCGGCTTCACCGGCGCCGGCACCAGCGACACGTTGCCGCCGCCGAGCGAACCATAGACGAACGGCTCCTGCCGGTTGCCGGTGGACTTCAGCACCGAGTCCCTGACCCGGCCGAAGGCCAGGCGGACGTCGAGGCCGGGGATCGGCAGGTCCCGCAGGATCGCGGTCGTGAACGGGCTGTGTTCGCCGTCGCCGTCGTCGGCGGTCGAGCCGGCCTTCGCGGCGTAGGCGATCAGGGTGTCGGTCGAGGTCGGCTCGACCTTGCCCAGACCTCCGGAGACCGCGCGGGTTGCAGTCCGGCTGCGCTCGCGCCGCATCTTGCCGACGAAGGGATTGTCGCGGCAGGCGTCCAGGATGAGCAGCCGGAGCCGCCTGGCGCCGTCGGCCGACGACACCAGACGCTCCAGCGGAATGGCTTCGTCATCGGCATCGCGGTCGCTGGCAAGGCGGGCATCGATCGGGATCAGATAGTTGTTGCCACCGATCTCCAGACCGTGGCCGGCGTAATAAATCACCGCAATATCAGCCTGATCCGCCTCGTTCTCGAATTTTCGGATCGCCCGCTTGAACTCGAGATTGCCGACATTGATCAGCACGTCGACGGAATCGAAGCCGGCGTCCTTGAACATCCTGGCGACCGCGTTGGCGTCGCCGGACGGGTTGGGCAGCTTCGGAACGCTCTGATAGGCCGAATTGCCGACCACCAGCGCCACGCGCTTGTCCGCCAAAGCGCTACCGTGAGCGAAAACCATCGTCACGATGGTTACCCCGATCATCGCTGCCAGGCGGTAAAGGCGCTTGATCATCTAAAATTCCGCACGAGCCGCTTGCCGGCCGTGCCGGTCCTTTCCGAATATTCGAGCAAATATATGCGACGGCTGTTTTGCAATTCGTGGACGCCGTCCAGCATACCCTGCTCTGCCCGTTCCGATCAATCCACGTGCCAGCCCAACCTAGCGCCAATCCCCTGCCCGCATGGTGACCCAGGTCACTAGTCGCGGGGGAGTCGCGTCTCCGGCGCAGCCAAAATCGCGATGGCGCACCACCCAATCGTCGCCCACTTGGACTACCGCGACACCGTTGCCGGACTACCGCGACACCGCGTCGTCCTGCCGCAGCCTCCTTGTTGCTGGAATGGTACATCGGCCCGAATTCACAGGGCCAAGCCCCCTAAACGGCCTCGTTCAGCTTCCCCGAATACCCGCGCCTGATTTAGGTTAGGCCGGCTACGAAAATGTGGCCAATTCTTTTTGGGGACTGAGGATGATTTTCATGGCGTCGATCGCGAATCGAAATCGCAAGGTGCTGGCTGGTGCGGTCGTGACCGTATTGATGTCAGCGTCATCGGCATTCGCCCAGAACTGCGCGACCACCCAGACGAGCACCACGGGCACCTTCATCACCAACATCGGTACCCTGGCGATTGCACCGGGCGCAGCCAGCGCGGCGATCGCCGGCGCGATCGGCAGCGTCAACAGCGTCTTTCTGACCCAGCAGGGCAGCGCCTTCGTCTCGGCGCCTGGCAATCCCGCGCCGGACCAGCCGGGCGGCGGCGTCTGGGCACGTGGCGTCGGCGGCCACGCCAACATCTCCTCAACCTCGACCTCGGTCGCCAACTCCACGGGCGTCGGCGTGCAGAACACCGCCAACACGACCTGCGCCAACTCGATGAGCACCAATTTCGCCGGCGTCCAGGTCGGCGCGGACATCGCCCGTTTGAACTGGAGCGGCTGGAACGTGCATCTGGGCACGACTGCCGGCTATCTCGGCTCGAAGGAAAACGACAATAACGGCTTCAGCAACACCATTCAGGTGCCCTTCATCGGAACCTATCTGGTGGCCACCAAGGGGCGCTTCTTTGCCGACCTGATGGTGCGCGAGGACTACTACAACATTGGTCTCAACAACCCCGGATTGAGCTTCTTCGGTCAGCCGGTCGGGGCGCACGGCTACTCGATCTCGAGCTCGGCGGGCTATAATTTCGATGCGGGTCAGGGCTGGTTCATCGAGCCGTCGGCCGGCTTTGTCTACTCCAAGACATCCGTCGACCGGTTCGTCAGCGCGGGCAGCACTGCGGTCAACATTCCGAACGCGATCAACACGAACGATATCGAGAGCGAGCTTGGCCGGCTGAGCTTGCGGGTCGGCAGGACCTTCGAAACCCCGACGGTGCTCTGGCAGCCGTTCGCTTCGGCAAGCGTGTTCCACGAGTTCGCCGGAAACGTCGTTTCGAATGCGACCTCGTTGCCCAACAGCGCCTTCGTGGGGGGCACGCCCATCACCTTCAACCAGACGACTTCGACGTCGCGCATCGGCACCTACGGCCAATACTCGCTGGGTGTCGCCGGTCAGGTCGTGAATACCGGCTGGCTCGGCTTCGTTCGCGTCGACTATCGCAATGGCGACCACATCGATGGCTGGACCGGCAACGCCGGCATCCGTTACCAGTTCACGCCGGAAATGATCGCGTCCGCGATGCCGGTCAAGGTCAAGGCCCCGCATGCCTATGTCGGGCCGACCAACTGGACCGGCTTCTATGTCGGCGGCTTCGCCGGCGCGGTTGCCGGCCGGTCCGACCTCCAGTTCGTCGGCGCTCCGTTCCCGACGGCCGGCGAGCGGCCGTGGGTGCTCGGAGGTATCGGCGGCATCGAACTCGGCTACAACTATCAGTTTGCCAACCAGTGGGTCATCGGCGTGGAAGGCGATGTCGGCGCCACGAACCTGCATGGCGGACGTACGGCAGGCACGGCCGACGGATTGGATCCTGCCACCGCGTTTGTGTTTGGTACGACCAGCTTCGATCCGGCACTCTTCACCATCCAGGACAAGACCAACTGGATGGCTACCGTGACCGGCCGCGTCGGCTATGCGTGGGGCCGCACGCTGTTCTACGTCAAGGGCGGCGCCGCATTCGAGGACAGCAGCACGACCGTCGCCTGCGCCTATGGACCGACGGGCCGGTTGATACCGCCGGGCTTTGTGTTCGGCACCTCCTGCATGAACCAGGCGGGAATCGTGACCGGCGGCTTCAGCACCCCCAGCTATACCCGCGTTGGCTGGACCGGCGGCTTCGGCTCCGAGTTCGATCTCGGTCACAACTGGTCCGCCAAGACCGAATACGACTTCCTCTCCTTCGGACGGCACACCGCAACTGCCAGCGATGGCACGACCGTCCTGACCGACAAATCGTGGGTCAACCAGGTGAAGGTCGGCGTGAACTACAAGTTCACCCCGGGTGCGGTGGTCGCCAAGTACTAAGCAAGCCAGGTACTAGGCAAGCCAGGTACTCAGCAAGGCAAGTACTCAGCAAGGACTGAGACATCCATTCAAGAGTCCCGACGGGCGGCCCTCAAACGGCCGCCCGTTTACTTTATGGGCAACGAAAGCGCTCTCCCGTCATCCTCGACAGGGATAACCGGGCTATATAGACCTTGAGCTCCCCACGCGCGCGCCGCGCGAGCCTTGAGCTGGCGGAGATCCAACCCAGAGAGAGACCAGGGATTCATGAGTACGCCGAAGCGATATGAACGGATCGCGTTTGTCGCGAGCGCGGGCGAAGAGGCCCAGGCGGCGCTCGTGCAACTCGGCAATCTCTACGGCAATTGCGCTCCCGCCGACGCCGACATCGTGGTGGCGCTGGGCGGCGACGGGTTGATGCTGCAAACCCTGCATCAGCACATGCGCTCGGGTAAGCCGATCTACGGCATGCATCGCGGCACCGTCGGTTTCCTGATGAACGAGTTCGCGACCCACGACCTGCGCACGAGGCTCCCGGCGCAGCCAAAATGGCGATGGCGCACGCGCTGCCTCGGGCCCCCGGCCGGATTACCCGGGCACCGCAGCATGCGGTCACATTTGTTGCCGGAATGGTACAGCCGCCCGAATTCACCGCGCCAAGCCCCTTAAAGGGCCTCGTTCAGCTTCCCGGCGAGCCTGCGGCTGATTTACGGTAGCTGGGCTGCGGAACGTGGTCGATTCCTTGTCGGGGACTGAGGATGACGATTTTCATTACATCCTTCGCTGGTGCGGGCAACGCGCGCTTTTTGGGAGGCATCGCCCTTGCTGCAGGCATCTTTGCCAGTTCTGGAGCTTTTGCCCAAAATTGCGCGACGGCTACGGGCAGCGGACCATTTGCCCCATTCCTGGCAACCGCAGCCACGTCGGGAGGAGCGGCAGCCGGCGCCTTTGCCGGAGCGCTCGGCAATATCAATACGGCCTTTTTGACCCAGCAAGGTAGCGCCTTCGTATCAGCGCCCGGTGATCCGCAGCCGAACCAGCCGGGTGGCGGCGTTTGGGTGCGAGGGGTTGGCGGTGAGGTGACTAACAAGTTCTCGTCAACTTCCACGGGTGCATTAACTCCGAATGTCGCAGCGCCGGGAATTGCTTCGTCGGTCGCGCAAACCAATTGCCCTGGTCAGGTTCGCCAGGACTTCTCGGGAATTCAGGTGGGGCAGGATATCTCCCGGCTTAACTGGGACGGCTGGAACCTGCATGTCGGCACGACCGCGGGCTACCTGTCTTCTGATGCCAACTCCAGCTCGGGCACCAAGATCAATTTCAATGTGCCTTTCCTCGGAGCGTACCTGGTTGCGACCCACGGTCGTTTCTTCGCCGATGTTATGGTGCGTGAGGAATTGTACGGCGCGAATCTGACCGACACGACTGTGGGTCTCTTCAACCAGCAAATTGGCGCCCATGGCGTTTCCGTCTCGACGTCTGCGGGATATAATTTTGCTCTGGCCAACAATTGGTTCATCGAGCCGTCCGCGGGATTCATTTGGTCCCGCACGACGGTTGATGCGTTTAACATTAGCGGCTCCACGACGGGCTTGGTTTCGACCTTTGCTACCAACCCGATCGAGAGCGAGATCGGCCGATTGAGTCTCCGAGTCGGAACAACTGTGAACTCAGGAAAAATCATCTGGCAGCCTTTCGGATCTGTCAGCGTGTTCCACGAGTTCGCCGGCAACGTTACGTCGTCAGCCAGCTCACTGCCTAATGGTGCGTTTGTCGGCGCCGTGCCGGTTACCATCGTTGGCCAGAACAGCACGACCCGAGTGGGAACCTATGGCCAATACTCGCTTGGTCTGGCTGCTCAGGTTGTCGACACCGGCTGGCTTGGCTTCGTGCGCGTCGACTACCGGAACGGTGACAATATTGAAGGCTGGACCGGTAATGCCGGCCTTCGGTATCAGTTCACGCCGGAGATGATTGCCTCCGTCATGCCCGTGAAGGTCAAGGCGCCGCCGCACCCTTACATTGCGCCGACCAATTGGACCGGGTTCTATGTCGGCGGCTTCTTGGGTGTTGCGGAAGGAAAGACCGATATACGGTTCGTAGGAGACCCCACAAACCAAGGCAACAATCCTCGCGTGTTCGGAGGTCTTGGAGGCGTGGAGTTTGGCTATAACTACCAGATGGCGAACCATTTTGTGCTTGGTGTCGAAGGCGACGTTGGCGCCCAGAATTTGCACGGAAGCAAGACGTGCGGGACGGCTACGGGGAAGGATGCGACCGGAGCTCAAACCATCAATAACGGCTTCGCTCCGGCATTCTTTAACTGCCAGAACTCCTCTAATTGGGTTGCTACGGCCGCGGCACGAGTTGGATACTCTTGGGACAGGACGCTATTTTACGTAAAGGCTGGCGGTGCCTGGAGCGATGATTCCGTCAATGTGAACTGCATCTTCGGGCCCAACGTTGGCATTCCGGGCGCTTCGTGCATCAATCAAGCGGGAAGAATTGTTAGCGCCTTCAGCAATGGAGGAAACAGGAGCGGGTGGCTCGTCGGGTACGGTACCGAATTTGACCTTGGCAAGAATTGGTCGGCTAAGGCTGAATATGACTACATCGACTTTGGTAGCCGCACCGCGCTGGCCACAGATGGCACGACGATACTGCGGGACAGCGGCGCCATCTCGCAGGTCAAGATTGGTGTAAACTATCGGTTCATGCCTGGCGCAGTCGTCGCGAAGTACTAGGCTGGATCATCCCTTTACGGAATCCCGACGGGCGGCCCTCAAACGGCCGCCCGTTTACTTTATGGGCAATGAAAGCGCTCTCCCGTCATCCTCGACAGGGATAACCGGGCTATATAGACCTGCTGGCCGCAAAGCCCTCTCCCCACACGCGCTCGCCACGAGCCTCGAGCAG
Organism: uncultured Alphaproteobacteria bacterium; assembly: GCA_963831505.1. GTDB lineage: Bacteria > Pseudomonadota > Alphaproteobacteria > Rhizobiales > Xanthobacteraceae > Bradyrhizobium. Next base: position 193,676 of record CAWHQY010000014.1, read on the forward strand.
GCGAGATCCAACCAGAGAGAGACCAGGGATTCATGAGTACGCCGAAGCGACATGAACGGATCGCGTTTGTCGCGAGCGCTGGCGAAGAGGCCCAGGCGGCGCTCGTGCAACTCGGCAATCTCTACGGCAATTGCGCTCCCGCCGACGCCGACATCGTGGTGGCGCTGGGCGGCGACGGGTTGATGCTGCAAACCCTGCATCAGCACATGCGCTCGGGTAAGCCGATCTACGGCATGCATCGCGGCACCGTCGGCTTCCTGATGAACGAATTCTCAACCCACGACCTGCGTGCGCGGCTCGGTGCGGCGCGCGAATCCGTGATCCATCCGCTCCTGATGCGCGCGACCGACATCCACGGCACGGTGCATATCCACCACGCCATCAACGAGGTCGCCCTCTTCCGCCAGACCTACCAGGCCGCGCGGCTGCGCATCCTGATCGACGAGCGCGAGCGCATGCGCGAATTGATCGCCGATGGCATCCTGGTGTCGACGCCGGCCGGATCGACCGCCTATAACCTCTCGGTGCAGGGGCCGATCCTGCCGATCAACGCCGCCCTGTTGGCGCTGACCCCGATCAGCGCATTCCGCCCGCGCCGCTGGCGCGGCGCGCTGTTGCCCGACAGCGCCTATGTGGTGATCGAGGTGCTCGAGGAAGAGAAGCGCCCGGTCGCAGCCGTGGCGGATCACGACGAGGCACGCGACGTCCGCCGGGTCGAGGTGCTGTCCGACAAGACGATGGCGATGCGCATGCTGTTCGACCCCGGCCACAGCCTGGAAGAACGCATTCTGCGGGAACAATTCGGCCACTGAGCTTCCGACGGGCGGTTTTCGCAACCATTCATTAACCCGCGCCGACCTATGGTTAATGCGGGGTATACCGCTCTTGGACGGAGGCTCTGCCCCTCAGGGTTGATCCATGTTCCGCATCGATTTCAACAAGCTCAGATTCCTGGTCTGCGACGACAACCCGCATATGCGCCGCATCCTGCGGACGCTCTTGCATTCGTTCGGCGCGCGCGAGGTCTATGAAGCCGAAGACGGCGCCACTGCGCTCGAAATGTACACCCACTATGTCCCCGACATCGTCATCACCGACTGGTCGATGCCGATTTTTGACGGGCTCGAGCTCGCGCAGATGATCCGGCAGCCGGAATCCAAGGGCAATCCCTACGCGCCCATCATCATGCTGACCGGCCATTCCGAGAAGCGCCGCGTGACGGTCGCGCGCGACGCCGGCGTCACCGAATTCCTGGCCAAGCCGATCTCGGCCAAGGGGCTCTACCAGCGCATCCTGAACGTCGTCGCCAGTCCCCGCCCCTTCATCAAGACCAAGACCTATTTCGGCCCGGACCGCCGGCGCAACACCGCCAACGCCTATATCGGCCCCGAGCGCCGCCTCGGCGGCGAGGTCGAAGTGCTGCAGCAGCCGTCGCTGCTCGACAAGGCCCGTTCCAGCGTCTGAGACCTCAGGAAACTGCCAATGGCGAAAGAGAAACCCGCGGAGATCAAGGTCAAGACCTTCTCCACCCATCACGTCATCACGCAGCCCAACCCACTGCGCAAGGTGCTGCACCGCGTCGACGAGAAGGATCGCGACGATCCCGTGGCCCGCGCCGAGCAGGCGCTCGCCGGTCTCTCCGGCGAGTTCAAGGACTGGATGCTGATAGAGGCCGACCGGCTCTCCAGCGCGCATGCCGCGATCATCAAGAACGGCTTTTCCGACAAGGCCGCGGAAGAGCTGTTCCGCGCCGCGCATGACATCAAGGGCGACGCCGCGACCTTCGGCTTTCCGTCCGCGGCCGCCGCCGCCGAAAGCCTGTGCCGGATCATCGAGCACGCTCCCGACCTCGACAAGGTGCCGTCGGAGTTGATCGTGCACCACATCAACGCCATCCAGGCGATCGTGCGCGATCACACCAAGCTCGATACCGCCAAAGTCTCCACCGAGCTGAGCCGCCGACTGCGCGGCGTAGCCGACGAATATCTGAGGCACGTCAACCGCAACCGCCCCGATCATCTCGAAGCGATCATGGCCCCCGGCATCGTGCCGGGAGAGTGAGCCAAGCCTCGACGGCTACACCGTCATCGCGAGGAGCGTAAGCACCGAAGCAATCGAGCGCGCGTCGAAAATTCCGGATTGCTTCGCGGAGCCTGTCATCGGGCCGCGCCACGCGCGAACCCGCTGGCTCGCAATGAAACATTCGGCTACGCCGCGATCAGATCGTGATCGAGCGGCGCGGTCGTGTCTTCCGCCACCAGCTCGTCGCAGAACAGACGCGCTTCCTCGCGGGCCGATTCCGTCGCAAAGCGCCGGAGCAGGATCAACAGCGGCCCGGTGGCGTCGCGATCGGTCGCGCAATGGGTGAGCACGCGCTCGACCATGCGCCGGCGCAGGCGCGCCGCGCCGGGCGCATCGTCGACGAATCCGCTCTCATGACATGCCTCCAGCGCCACGCGGAAGGCCGCAAACGTCGATTCCGGCAGGCCTGCGCGCCGCAGCAGCGCCTGAAGGCCGGTCGCGCCGCGATCGTGCAGCAGCGCGGTGACGCGGGCCTGCGGCAGTCCCGACAATTCGGCCAGCGCCGCGTCGAACAGTTCGAGATTGCCCGAGAGCAGCGCGCGCAGGATCAGGCCCGCCGTGAGCTGGGAGGTCTCGCGTAGATGCGCGACCAGGCCGCGCATCTCGTCGCCGCGCGAACGGGCTGCGATATGAAGCGTGGAGCGGTCGCGCGCTTCGCCGGCGATCCGCCCTGCCCGGTCGGCGCTGAGCCAGTTTCGGGCAACCACGAACTGCGCCAGCGTGTCCGAGAGTTTTGCGACCAGCGCCGCGCGCGTCGCGGCGGGAAGGTCTTCGAGCACCAGCATCGATTCGCGGATGGCGGCCAGATGGCCGTGGCGCTCCACGATGCGGTCCCAGGAGAATGGCGCGAGCTCCGCATGGGCGTTCTCGATTAGCTCGAGAGCCGCGGCCGCGGTGCCGACTTCGGCGATCGCGGCACCGACGGATGCCGGGAGATTGATGCGTCTTGCGATGGCGCATTGCGTCTCGCAATTGCCGGTCGCGACGATGTCGACGAGGTCGGCATCGATCAGAAGCGGGGAATGTTCGAGCACGGGCAGCGCGACCGACGACTGGTCGAGCGACAGCGCCTGCACGATGGCGGCCGGCGCCTCGGCGTTGCGTGCGAACACTTCGGCCATCGCCTGCCGCACCAGCGGCGAGGTATCGTCGAGCAGCATCAACAGCGCGCCCTCGGCGGCCGCGCGATCGTCTTCGGAAAGATCCGAGATGAGCCAGGCCCGCGCCAGCGCGCGCGTGGCTTCCGCCCGCTCGCCGGCGGACGCGGTCTTTATCCAAGAGATGAACTGCCGAACGATCATGTTCCTGCCGGCTTACGCAACGAAAAACGACATCGTGTCGCCACTGAAATACAAAATAAACCACGACGCTTAACAAAGCGTTCACCATAACCGGCTGGTTTTATTGACGTTTTGTTAAGGATGCGAAATCGCCCTTAAACGCGTGTGGCGATCAGCCCGAGAATGTGCCGTCGCGATCGCTGAAGAGATCGAGCGGGCGCGGCGTGCCGCCATTGCTCGATTGGCCGCCCGATGTGCCCGCGTCCGATGTCAACGACGACGACCGTCCCCACAATTCGCGCACCGTGGACGAGACCGGCTGCGAGCGCTCATCGACCTGAAACAACGAACGGAAGATCGGATCGGGCGCTTGCGAATTGTTGCCCGCGTTCGATGAAGCGGCGACCGGCGTAACGCTGCGGACATCGGGAATTTGCGAGAGGAAGCTCGCGCTGTCGAGCGCCGGCATCGCCGGCGTGGAGCGAACGGGAGGCGCCGCGCTCGCCACCTGGACGTTCTCGGGCGAGCCGCCATACATCGCAAGCGCCTTCTGCGTCGCCGAGGCGCCGGCGGCGCTGGCATAGCGCGCGTTCAGCTCCGCATAGACGTCGGCAACGCCGCGCGCGCTACCCTGCTTGTCATAGAAGATCGAGCGGTTGGCCGCCGCCGCGTTCGGAAACATTCTTGGCGCCGAGGCCTGCGGATCATCGACCGCGCCGTTGATGAGCTTGGCGGCGCCGCCGACGCCCATGAAATGCGCCATATAGAGCTCGCCGTCGGTCGGGCGCCGGCCGATCCTGCCCGTGAGCTGGAAGCTGTTCGATTGCGTCAGCACGCCGGCCATCGCCGAACTCGCCACGGGATCGTCACGCAGCTTCATGATGTCCCGGCGCGCCGCCGGATCGACCACCACATAGTCGCCCGACGACGTCTTGCTGATGGCGTCGGCATATTGGCCATAACCGACCTGGCCACCCGCTTCCTTGACGGTGGCAAGCCATGTCTGCTCGATGAACTGGTAGAGCCCGTGCGCCGACGAGGTCGAAGCGCCCGCGGCCGGATTGAAATCGGATTCCATCTTCGCGGTGGCGAGCAGATAGTGGAAGCTGGCGCCGGTATTGTTGGCCGCCTGCTTGATCGCACCCGCGACGCGCGCGCGCAAGCCATCGACACCTGCCGCAGAAGTGGCGCTTGTTGTGTCGACCGACATGTCCCTGGTGCCCCGCTCCCCGGGAAACAACCTGCGTTCAGGCGCCCCTTCTCCCGAAAGCCGCCTCAGCCAAGGTCACACTGGGACGATTATGGTTAACGGGGAGTTAAGGCGCTTATTTGCGATACACTGTGTTCGGGTCGAACAGCCGTTCGGCATCGACAAAGGCCAAGCGCGCGCCGCCCGCGCCACCTTCAACCTTGCGATAGAAGCAGGACTTGCGTCCGGTATGGCAAGCGGCGCCCACTTGATCGACGCGGATCCAGACCGCGTCCTGGTCGCAATCCATGCGCATCTCGACCACGCGCTGGGTCTGACCCGACGTCTCACCCTTTCGCCACAACGCGTCGCGCGAACGGCTGAAATACCAGGCTTCGCCGGTCGCCACCGTCTTGCGCAGCGCCTCTTCGTTCATGTGCGCAACCATCAGCACCTCGCCGTTCGACGCATCGGTCGCGACGCAGGTCACGAGCCCGGACGCGTCGAATTTGGGCCTGAAGGCAAGCCCCTCTTCGCGGTCAATATCGGCTGATGTCGACACGGGATAGCCCTCGCTTTCGAGAGCGAGGGCTCGCTGCAGCTTTAGCGCTGCGTCCCTCGCACCAATGACAGGAAACGCGCCTGCTCCGCCGGATTGTCGCGGAACATGCCGGTGAAGCGGCTGGTAAACGTGCTCGCCCCATGCTTGGCGACGCCGCGCACCGACATGCAGGTATGCTCCGCTTCGATCAGTATCGCAACGCCGCGGGGTTTCAGAATCTCGTCGATCGCAGCCGCGATCTGCGCGGTCAGGTGCTCCTGGGTCTGCAAACGCCGGGCGAAGATGTCGGTCAGACGCGCGAGCTTGGACAGCCCCACCACGCGCTCGACCGGCGTATAGGCGATATGTGCCCTGCCGTAGAACGGCATCATGTGGTGCTCGCATTGCGAGGTGAACTCGATGTCGCGGACCAGCACGAAGTCGTCATAGCCGGCAGTTTCACCAAAGGTGCGGTCCAGCACCTCGGCCGGGCATTGGTGGTAGCCCTGATAGAGCTCGTCAAACGCCTCGACCACCCGGCGCGGCGTATCGAGCAGGCCCTCGCGATCGGTATTCTCGCCGATATAGTTGAGCAGGGTATGCACCGCAGCCTCGGCTTCGGCGCGGGACGGGCGCGGCTGGTCCGGACGTACCGCGGCCGCCAGAAATTCCGCCGGGTCGAGCTCGGCGGGGCGCGTCTCGGCAGGCTTGCCGGGGCGAAGGGGCTTGATCAAGGCGCCGTCCATGTCGTCTTCTCCGTTCGACCGGTCCAAACGACCGGAGTGTCACCGGGCAGACGGGGCAGCCTTTGCCGCCGGGCGCCTGAGTCCCATATCGATATCAACACCGGAGCCGGTCCAAGGGACATCCAACAAGGGACTATCCAAGGGCCCGACTATTTTTCCAGCATTTGCATCCTTATATAAGGCTGTAAAACTCACCCGCCAAGGGCGCTTTCCGGGTGCGTCCTCAAGGACCTCGCCGCATGCTGAACGATATTTACAACAAACGGATCATCGAATTGGCCGGGAATATCCCCCGGCTCGGCCGGCTGCCCGACCCCGATGCCAGCGCGAGCGCCCATTCGAAGCTCTGCGGATCGACGGTCAAGGTCGACATCAAGATGGACGGCGGCGTGGTCACCGATTTCGGCCATGACGTGAAGGCCTGCGCGCTGGGACAGGCGTCTTCCTCGATCATGGCGAGCCATGTGATCGGCTCGACCGCGAGCGAATTGCGGGAGTTGCGCGAAACCGTTCGCAAGATGCTGAAGGAGAATGGCGCACCGCCCCCATCCGATCACAAATGGGCCGACATTGCGCTTCTGGAGCCCGTGCGCGACTACAAGGCACGCCATGCCTCGACCATGCTGACCTTCGATGCCGTGGTGGATGCGGTCGGCCAGATCGAGGCGAAAGCCAAGCAGCCCGCGGCGGCCCAGGGCTAAAGCGAAGTCATTTCGCTGGCGCAGGCGCCGCGGCGTTCACGGTCGGGACCAAAGCCTCGGCGGTCTTGGTCGCCTTCGCGGGCTGCGCGGTCGTCGCCACATCCGCTTCCGCCGTGTTGCTGACGAAGCGATCCTGAACCGTCTTGGGCGCCATCGCGACCGGCACCGAGACATCGGCCCGCGGCAGGACGTCGGCAACCCGGTCGGTGGTGATCAGGTTTGTCATCCGCAATTCGGCCGGCGACAATTCGTGCAGTTCTTCCCAGGGCGGCACGCTGAGCGACAGCGCGAGCAGGTCGCCCGTCCCGCCCATGTCGAAGGCGTATTTGGCCAGCCGGCCGACGTCGCGCTCGACGATCATCAAGTCCTGCGCGGTGTAGGTCGCGGCCTTGGCGTCGTCTGCGCGATCGCCCATCCATATCTGATGCACGCGCACATGGGCCTGTTGCGGCACATAGCGCATCTTGCCCGACAGCAGCAGGAATACGCACATGGATTCGCAATAGGCTTCCGGCGTGACGCTGCCGTGTGCGCCCTGCACGCTGTGGGTCAAGACGCTGGTGCCGACGGTGGTCAGCATGCCCAATGCGCGGAAGTGACGGCCGAGCGCGATGGAGTCATTCACCGAGCCGCCGCTGGAATCCAGCACGAGGGTCGCGCCGGCGAGTTCCCGGCCGCGGGCAAATTCATCGAAATCCCGGGGGCTCTCGGCGGTGACGACGCCAACCGCGCTGACCCAACCGCGGCAATTGGGCTCGCAGGCGACCCAGCTGAACTTCATCGGCAGCTTGCGCTCTTCCAGTGTAGAGCCGGCGCGTGCGGAACTGCCGAGCGTGGCAGTCGCGCCCGGCAGTGCGAGACAGAGTGCGGCGGCGCAGAACAATGCCCAGCCGCGAAGGTCATGCGACTTCAAAAGTCTCAAACTGGATCCTTCCCAGGTCCTCAAATCGAGCAGCGGCAAGCCCCCAAGCCAACGTCAAACGAATCTTATCATTCAAGCGTCATAAAATGGTATCCGGGCAAATACGCATCGTCCATAGCGACTTGCTGCACTGCTACCAAAAGATCGTGCAATGTGAGAACAGTGTGGCGTAAATGCTTGAGGGTATAGGTTCCCTGCTCCGGAACAACCCAATCGGCGCACAGGATGTCGGCACGCCGCCCATGAAAGATACAGCGCCGCAAGGTTCCAACACCGGTCACGGGCTGTTGCGCCTGCCGCGCGATGCCGGGCGGGCGTTGATCTGGCTTTATCGCCATACCCTGTCGCCGCTGGTCGGCTACAATTGCCGGCATTTGCCAACCTGCTCGGTCTATGGCGACGAGGCGATCGAGCGGTTCGGGCTGTGGGCGGGAGGCTGGATGACACTCGCCCGGCTATTACGCTGCCATCCCTTCGGCACGTCCGGGATCGATCTCGTGCCTTCGGCATTGCCGCGGCGCGCGCGCTGGTACCTGCCCTGGCGCTACGGGCGCTGGCGCGGCGTCAACGCACCGCCCTGACCATTGGTGCTGCGGCGCCTTCAAGCGGGATGCGCATTGCTGGCCCGCCGGAACTCGCGCCGTCTCCCTCGCATTGTCCCAATTCTTCCCCTCGGGAGGAAACAACAATGCGCTGGAAAATCAGCCACCGCGGTCACGACCCCCGGCAGATCGATCTGCTCGCGGTCATCGCGCTCGTGATCCTCATCGTCTCCGCCTGGAGCTATCTTGCCGATCACACCGCAACGCCATCCAGCACCACGGCCTTCGTCGAGCCGAGCCAGAGCGTGCGCTGGTAGGCCCGCAGCCGGTCGTCTCAGCGACCGAACCAGAAGCCGCTGTGTCGAGGCTCCGGCGGCCTGGGCTTCTTGGGACGCGGCTTCGGCGGCGGCGTGTCCGTCGAGGCGGTGGCATCCGCAGCCGGCGCCTCGTCGGGGCCGAGCTTCACCGACAGCAGCAGGTTCGAGTCATGGGTGCGCCAGCGATAGCCGATGCCGAAATCCAGCGGCTGCGCCCGGCGGAACAGTTCCGCATAGGATTGCTGATACCTGCCGGGGAATTCGCCGATCGGGCCCAGATAGTGGCCGAACGGGAAGAACCGCCACTTTTTCGCGCCGTAGTCGGCGAGCGGAATGCCGGAATCATCCTGGATGATGGTGGCGCTGTTGGCGAGCAGGAAGTCGCGCGCCGTCGTGAAGCTGCCGGAATGCAACAGATAGGACGCGCTCTTGATCAGGCTGTTGCCGGGCGCCAGCGTCGCGCAGAATTTCAGAAAACCGCTCGACTTGACGCCGCCGTTGGAGAGGTCGGTCGAGAAATAGTACAGCGTCTTCTCGGCGCCGTCGCTGCCCGCAAAGGTGATGCGCACGCCGCGCGGCGCATTCGACCGCACGCCCTCGCTGCCGGTCTGCACCGAGCCGGCCTCGTCAATCGTGACCGGCGTGACGGAGCGGATGCTTTTCCCCGAGCGCTCCATGAACACGAACAGGATCGGCAACGCGCCCGAGATCTGGCCGACATGCAGATCCGTCTTCATGTGCTTGGTGATGAAGAAGCTGAAATTGAGGATGGTGCCGATCGAGTGCCCGATATTGCCGAGCGCGGCGCCCACGGTGCCGCGCGGCAGCCGCAGCAGATCGGGCATGCTGCCCGGCGGCTCGAGCGCGGCCATCACATAGGTGTTGGCCTTGGAATAGAACGCGTTGGCGTAGAGGAAATCGGGCCCCGAGAAGAAATAGAACATGGTCGGCTTCGGCGCCGCCAGGTTGGTGTCGGCCCAGTCGCGCACCTTGGAAATCTGACGCTGCTCGAGCTGGGCAAACGCCCCGTCGAGGAATTTTGCGTGACGCTGCCAGGCCGGATCCCTGGTCAGCGGCAGCAGCGGCGAGTCGGCCGAGGGCTGCATGCCCGCAAGGAAGCGCGCGGTGTCGTCGGCGGTCGCGGTGTCGGCAGCGCGCGCAGGCCACACCGCCGCAAGGATCAAGCCTGCGGCGATTGCCGCCAATTTCATGGAGCGGAGCATTTTTCGTCGCGGCCCTAGGATGCAGTCGCGGTGCCCGGGTCGGCCCGCTTGTGGAAGATAGCGTAGATCAGAAGACCCGAAATCATGATCACCATCCCGAGCAACGCCTGCAGCGGGCGCTCCGTCAAGAGATAGTACATCATGAAACCGGTCACGAGCAGGAAAACCAGGGGCGTAATCGGGTATCCCCATGTGCGGTAGGGACGCGGCAGGTCGGGGTTGGTGATGCGCAGCTTGACGACGCCGAGCACGGTGAAGAAGGAGCAGAACAAAAGCGAGAACTGGATGAAGTCCAGCACCGCCTCGAAAGAGCGGGTCAGCATCATCAGCGTGGCGACGACAAGCTGGAACAGGATGGCGTAGACCGGTGCGCCGCTGCCCGATTTGCGGGCGAAGAAGGCGAACGCCGGGATGTCCTCGCCCATGGTCATCATCACCCGCGGACCGATCCACATCATCGCCGAGATCGAGGAGACGAGCCCGATGCAGATCATCGCCGCGACGATGCGGCCGCCGACATCGCCGAAAATATAGCGGCCTGAGACGCTGGCCACATCGAGCTGGCCGGCCAATTTGTCGATCGGCGCGGTGTGCAGGAACACGGCGTTGAGCGCGACATAGAGCACCATCACGATCGCGGTGCCCGCGAGCAGCGCGCGGGGCAGGCTCTGCTGCGGGGTGTCCATCTCGCCGATGATGTAGGTTGCGGCGTTCCAGCCCGAGAACGAGTACATCACGAAGACGAGGCTGATCGCGAACGGCGCGCTGACGATCTGGGTGAAGCTCGCCGCCGACGGCGCAAACGAGACGGGTTGCGGCGTGCCGATGACGAAGCCCGCCAGCAGGAAGGCCACGATCAATACGACCTTCAGCACCGTCGAGACGAGCTGGAAGGTCGAGGAATGTTTCACGCCGGAAAGCTGGATCAGCGAGACCAGCCAGACGATGCCGATCCCGAGCGCCATTGGCGGCGCGCCGGGAACGACCGACTTGGCATATTCGCCGAACGCCATCGCCGCGAGCGCCACGGGCGCCGCGAAGCCGACGGTCGCCGATACCCACCCCGCGAGGAAGCCGAAGGCCGGGTGATAGGCGCGGCTCAGAAAATTGTACTCCCCGCTCGAGCGCGGGAACATCGCCCCCAGCTCGCTATAGGAGAACACGCCGCACAGCGCGACGAGGCCGCCTACGATCCAGAGCATCAGGATGGAGAAGCCGGAGGGGATGTCCTTGACCTGGAAGCCCAGGCTCGTGAACACGCCGACCCCGATCATGTCGGCGACGACGATCGCGGTAGCCACGATGACGGAAACCGAGGGTCCGCCTGGGAGAAGCCGGCTCGGCCAGGCCGCGCCTCCCGTGTCTGATGCCGTCATGTCGGTACCTTCGGCGTCCACCGTCGCGCGTCATGGTGCAAGTTGACGTCCCCCAATTCAACAATGGTTAACATGCGTTAACGCGACATGGTTAATAGGGTATTTAAGTACCTAATTCTTTCCACCCGCCCTATCCCGGGATTGCGAAAACCGGGCTTGCCCCCCACAATCACGACACGATTTCGTGTTGATCTTGAGGCCTGTAGTCGAAACTTGTTCAACAGCTTTCGGATGGGGAAGTTTTTCCGAAAGCTTAACGCGGCCTAAACGTCCGGCAGGGTTTGATACGCCGTTTGCCGGGTCGACTTGGGACAGTGGGTGGATGGTCGGAGCCAATCCGAAGAACCATGTGCTTGATGTTGCGCGCCGGGTAGCGCTGCCGGGAGCGCCGAGCCGTGCGCGCAACTGGCGCTGGGCGCTGCTCGCCTGTCTGTTTGTGCCGCTCTCGCTGATCCTGGTTCAATGCGGCCGTGCGCCGAACCCGGGCGCGCTTGCCGCCAACGTATCGGCGACCTCCGGCGCACCGGCTGCCGCATCAAGCGATACTTTCGACGATCGCTTCCCCAAACCGGAATTCAGGGACCGCTTCCCCACCGCGAGCGAAACGCTTCCGCTGCGTCAACTCGCCGACTTCGCGCCGAAACGCGTGCAGACGCAAAGCTACCGCGTTGCTTCGCTCGAGCCGACCGTGCCCTACAAGCGGCCGCCGCAACCCGCCGCGGATGAAGTGACCACACTGGTCAGCATGAAGTCCTCGGCCTTCCCCTATTACGGCAACAACCCCGCCTCCGAAGCCCCCTTCCTCAACATCTCCTCGGGCGACCGCCGCGGCCACCGCAGCTATTCGGGCCGCGTCTACTGGCAAGACCAGACCTACAATGACAACCGCGTGCTGGTGCACATTCCCGAGAATTTCGACGCGCAGAAGCCCGGCGTGATCGTGGTGTTCTTCCACGGCAACGGCGCGACGCTCGAACGCGACGTGCGCGACCGTCAACTGGTGCCGCAGCAGATATCCGATTCCGGCGTCAACGCCGTGCTGCTTGCGCCGCAATTGGCCGTCGATGCAGCCGACTCCTCGGCCGGAAAATTCTGGCAGCCGGGCGGCTTCAAGCGCTTCATGGACGAGTCCGTCGGCAACCTCGCCAAGCTCTACGGCGAGCCCAACAGCGCCAAGGCTTTCGAGAAGATGCCGATCGTCATCGTCGGCTATAGCGGCGGCTTCCTGCCGACCGCCTGGAGCCTCGAGGTCGGCGGCGTCAGCGACCGCGTCCGCGGCGTGATCCTGCTCGATGCGGTCTATGGCGAGCTCGACAAGTTCGCTTCCTGGATCGAGAACCACCGCAACGGATTCTTCGTCAGCTCGTACACGCACTACACCGCTCCCCGCGACCATGAGCTGATGTCGATGCTGCGCGGCAAGGGCATCGCGGTTTCCGAGAGCATGGACGCTCCGCTGCGCCCGGGCAGCGTGGTGTTCGTCAAGACCGGCGAAGGCATCACCCACCGCGACTACGTCACGCAGGCCTGGACCAGGAATCCGATCGAGCAGGTGCTGGTCAAGATGGCCGCCCCCTCGATGCGGGTGGCGGCAGGCACCGCGACTTCCTCGAGCCGCTAGCGCATGATCCGGAAAAGTGTGTAGCGGTTTTCCGTAAAGATCATGCTCAAACGAAGAGCTAAAGCGCGATGACGATTCATCCTAAACTCATCGCGTTTTAGCGCACGATCCGGATCAAAGGGCCGCGTTAGCGCAAAGTTGGAATCGGTTTCCCCGCAACAAACCCAGAGCGTTTGCGCGGAGATCATGCCCAAAAAATAACATCAGCCTTTCGGCAGCTTCGGCATGCTGTCGACGAAGCCGTTGTAGCAAGCCAGCCGCTCGTCCTCTTCCTTGGTGAACTTGCAGTCCATCACCGTCTTGGCCGCGGCCGCCTTCGGCTTCGGCGCCGGCTTGATCACCTCGTCATAGCAGTCGAGCCGGCCCTTGGTGCCATCCTCGATGTCCTGGCAGGCCTGCAGCCGCACCGCGATCGATCCGTTTGCCGGTCCCTTCGGCGTGGTCTTCTGTGCCTTGGCCGGCTTGGCCGCCTTGCCTTCTGCCGCGGGCTTCTCCGCAGCAGGCGGTGGGCCGGATTGAGCGAGAGCCGCCGCTGAATAAAGCACCGCAGCGAACGCCAACATCATTCTCATGGCAAATATCTCGTCGTGTGGAAACGGGCCGGACGCGTGCAGCACCGATCGCCCCGCGCCGCGCCCGTTTAACGCCAAATCCGCAAGCGATCAAAGCATTTACAGGGCAAATCCTGTCATTTATCGACAAAAAGGAAGTCTCCCTGCCTCCTTCGGACCGGCCTTACGCGGTCTGTCCGGGCCTGCTCATGACCGCGAGCACCAGCCCCAGCGCGACAAACACCGCGGCGACAAAGCCGAGGCCATGGAGGAATTCGCGCTCATAAAACAGACCGCCGACGAACGAGCCGATCGCCTGCCCGACATAGAGCACCGACGTATTGAGCGACACCGATGCCGACGCGAGCGGCGGCGCAGCCGCAACGAGCCGCACCTGCTGCATCGAATTGACCGCGGCAAAGCCCAGTCCCCACACGGAGACCGCGACGGCCATGACGGGATAAACGCCCGCGCTCAGCGCCCATCCCGCAATGCCCGCTGCGACCAGCGCATTGAACAGGATCGACGTCTTGTAGGCGCCCCAGGTGTCGACGATGCGCGTCGCAATCAGGATGCCGACAAAGCCGAACACGCCATAGAGCGCGAACACAAGGCCAATCGAATCCGCCCCGGCATCAGTCAGCTTCTTGAGCAGCGGGCCCATGAAGGTGAAGACGGTGAACTGGCCCGAGGTCTGCAGCGCCGTGATCGACAGCAGGATAACGATCATGCGGTTGCGGCCGAGAGCGACCCAGGTCTTGAGATCCACCGGTGCTGCGTGCAATCCGCCGGGTAACCGCCACAGCAGCAACAGAAAGCTCAGCAGGCCTAGCGCGCCGATGCCGGCATAGGCCGCCTGCCATCCGCAACGGCTTGCGATGAAGGTGATCAGCGGCAGCCCGACCGCGGCCGCGAGCGACCATCCGAGAAAGATGTAGGCGATGGTGCTGCCGCGCCGCTCCACCGGCACGATCATCGCCCCCGTTCCCGCCGCCTGCGGCGTATAGATCACCCCGACCGCAAGCATGACGAGACGGACCGCCAGCAGGCTCGCGTAGTTCGGCGCGAATGCGGAAGCGATATTGGTGAGCGCGAGCACCGCCAGCGTCGATGCGAGCAAGGTCCTTCGCTCGATCCGGCTGGTGAGCCATGCCGTGACCGGAGAGCCTGCGCACAGCACCATGGCGCCGAAGGTGATCAGGAGCCCCGCCGTGCGGATGCTGACGCCGAGGCTTTCGGATAGTTCGGGCAGCATCCCTGCCGGCGCCAATACCGAACAGCCGGTGACGATATTTCCGAGCATCAATGCAGTGGGAGCAAAACGGCGAGTCACGCCGCCTCTATATCAGACGAATTGATGCACATGCATGAAATCTGATCATGCGATGCATGACGCTGACATAGGCTGACAGCGACAACTGCTGCCACTCTCGGCCATGCACGACGCGAGGCTACTTCGCAGCCTGATCGCGCGCTTCGACCGTCTGCTGCTGCGGCGGCGGGGCCTTCGGCGCGGGGCATGTCGCAAGCAGCCTGTTCATCCCGTTCGCGAACCCCTCGTTCGAGAGCTTCTGTATCAGGGGATTCTTGCGCCCGTCCGCGGTGGGCACAGTCTCGGTGAAATCGGTCTGAGGTAAATCCGACAACGACTGAACGGATGCTTTCGCCATCCGCGCGCCCCAGATCTCCAGGTCCCACGTCTTCGTGCGCGAATGGAACAAAGAAAGCGGCGTGCCGCCACCGGAAACCGAAACCGAGGACAGAGCCGGGCTCGGCGTCGCCGGCCGCTGGAAATCCAGCTCGAAGCTGTCGCTGTCGAGACAGATCACCCGCCACTGGATGGTGCGGAACGACTTCTCGCCTTCCCTTCGCTGAAGGGCGACCTTGTGCACCATGGTGCGCGTGCCGGGTTCGAACGTCCATGGCGTCTCCACGAACTCGCGGCGATCGATCCCGAAGCGTACGATTTCCTCGCGGGTCAGGATGTGCATTTCCTCGAACTTCACCGTCCTGACCAGGTCGAGCAAGGCGGTGCCCGCGCCCATCCTGGTAAGATAGGCGGCGATCATGTGATCGGAGCGCTCGTGCGCGCGCACATTGGCGGCGGCAACCATCTCCGCCGGCGGCACCCCGGGGCCGCGGAAGCTGACGGTGACCTTGGCCGAATGCACCGCAAGCGCCGCATCCGCCGCGACCTCGCGGGTCGTCGCGCCCAGGATCAGGTAAGGACAGGCCGAGCCGCAGAACGCACCGCGGGTGGAGATGTCGCCATGCAGCTCGCGGCCAGATTGCTTCAGCTTGAGGCAGGCCTCGCCATCCTGCGCTTCCAGGCCGCACTCGTTCACCACCGTCCGCCCTACCCGCGCGACCACGGGCTTCTCGCGGAGCACGGCGCCCATCGCCAGCGCCTGCTCCACGCTGCCGCCGGGGGAATAGAAATAGATCGGCAGGTTGCGGCCACGGACGCGGGCAAAGAACCTACTGAAGCGCGCGGCCGCGCCGGAATCGATCTTGCCTTCGACGGCGATCCAGCTGTCGCAACCGCGGCCGCAGGCATCCGGCGCGCCCCTGACCACATAGAACTGCATCGGCGGCACCGGCAGCTTGACCGGCGCAGGCCGAGCCTTGGACATCGCCGCCTTGGACATGGCCGCCTTGGACATGGCCGCCTTCGAAACGGCCGCCTTGGCCGGACCGCAGGCAAGGACAAGGACTGCGGCCAGGAGAATTCGGAATGACATGGGGATGGCGAAGCAGGCAGGAGGGAACGACGGCGACAAACTAGCAAGCCGAAATCGGCAAGTCCATGTCACGGCAACCACGGGATGCAAGTGCTCAGGCGCACTTTCCCGCCATTTCCACGATGTTCCAATTGCAACGCCCGATTCCCCTGCTATACCGCTCCAGTTCCCGCTTACCTGCGCTCGTTCGCAGGAGTGAGCCTCAGGAGACCGACATGTCCGACCACAAATCCGAATCCGGATTCCAGTATTCCATCACGAATCTGAAGCCCGCCGAACCCGCGCACAAGATCACCCTCACCTTTCCCGACGGCGCCCAGCGCGAATTTCCGAAAGACACGACCGGCCTCGAGGTCGCCAAGAGCATCTCGCCTTCGCTCGCCAAGCGCACGGTGGCGATGGCGCTGGATGGCACGCTTGCCGATCTCAACGACCCCATCGAGAACGATGCGAAGATCGAGCTGGTCAACCGCGAGGATGCGCGCGCGCTGGAATTGATCCGGCATGACTGCGCGCATGTGCTGGCGGAAGCCGTGCAATCGCTGTGGCCGGGCACGCAGGTGACGATCGGCCCCGTGATCGAGAACGGCTTCTATTACGACTTCTTCCGCAACGAGCCGTTCACGCCGGAAGATTTTGCCGCGATCGAGAAGAAGATGCGCGAGATCATCGCGCGCGACAAGCCTTTCACCAAGGAAGTCTGGGATCGCGAGAAGACCAAGCAGGTGTTCCGCGACAAGGGCGAGGCCTTCAAGGTCGAGCTGGTCGACACCATCCCCGGCAACGAGCCGATCAAGATCTATTTCCAGGGCGACTGGTTCGACCTTTGCCGCGGCCCGCACATGACCTCGACGGGCAAGATCGGAGGCGCCTTCAAATTGATGAAGGTGGCCGGCGCCTATTGGCGCGGCGATTCCAACAATCCGATGCTGACCCGCATCTACGGCACGGCGTTCGCGAAGCAGGAAGAGCTCGACGCGTATCGGAAGCAGATCGAGGAAGCCGAGAAGCGCGATCACCGCAGGCTCGGCCGCGAGCTCGACCTCTTCCACTTCCAGGAGGAAGGTCCGGGCGTGGTGTTCTGGCACCCCAAGGGGTGGACGATCTTCCAGGCCGTCATCGCCTATATGCGCCGGCGGCTGACCGGCGATTACAGCGAGGTCAACGCGCCGCAGATCCTCGACAAGGTCTTGTGGGAGACCTCGGGCCATTGGGACTGGTACCGCGAGAACATGTTCGCGGCGCAATCCGCGGGCGACGAGGCCGAGGACAAGCGCTGGTTTGCGCTGAAGCCGATGAACTGCCCGGGGCATGTGCAGATCTTCAAGCACGGCCTGAAGAGCTACCGCGACCTGCCGTTGCGTCTGGCCGAATTCGGCGTGGTGCATCGCTACGAGCCGTCGGGCGCGATGCACGGCCTGATGCGCGTGCGGGGCTTCACCCAGGACGACGCGCATATCTTCTGCACGGAAGAGCAGCTCGCCGACGAGTGCCTGAAGATCAACGACCTTATTCTCTCGGTCTACGAGGACTTCGGCTTTGCGGGCGACCTCACGATCAAGCTCTCGACCAAGCCGGAGAAGCGCGTAGGCACGGATGCGATGTGGGATCACGCCGAGCGCGTGATGGCGACGGTGCTGAGCGAAATTCAGGCAAAGAACAACAGGATCAAGACCGAGATCAATCCGGGCGAAGGCGCGTTCTACGGGCCGAAGTTCGAATATGTGCTGCGCGATGCCATCGGCCGCGACTGGCAGTGCGGCACGACGCAGGTCGACTTCAACCTGCCGGAGCGGTTCGGCGCGTTCTACATCGACCATGACGGCTCGAAGAAGCCGCCGGTGATGGTGCATCGCGCGATCTGCGGCTCGATGGAGCGCTTCATCGGCATCCTGATCGAGCACTATGCCGGCAATTTCCCGCTGTGGTTGGCGCCGACGCAAGTGGTCGTCGCCACCATCACGTCAGAAGCCGACGAATACGCCAAGACGGTGGTGGCCGCCGCAAGGCGCGCGGGCCTGCGGGTCGAGATCGATCTGCGTAACGAGAAGATCAACTACAAGGTCCGCGAGCACTCGCTGGCGAAAATTCCGGCCCTACTCGTGGTCGGCAAGAAGGAAGCCGAAACCCATTCGGTGTCGGTGCGTCGGCTCGGCAGCGACGGGCAGAAGGTGACGCCCACGGACGAGGCCATCGCCGCCCTCGTCGACGAGGCGACGCCGCCCGACGTCAAGCGGGCAAAGATGGCGGCAGCGGCGTGATCATAATCGATCTAGAGTCCCTTCCGCCCCAGCGTTGGCGTGCCTATGTGCTGGAAAACAGCCTTGCGAAAGAATGATCTGTGCCCGACGCGATTGAACTTTTGAAAACCCGCCGTTCGATGAAGCCGCGAGAGATGACCGGCCCCGGTCCCTCACCCGCCGAGATCGAGACGATCCTGACCATCGGCGCGCGGGTGCCCGACCATGGCAAGCTCGCGCCGTGGCGCTTCATCCTGTTCGAGGGCGACGCGCGCGCCCGCGCGGGCGCGATCATCGCCAAGGTGTTTGCGAAGAAGAACCCGCAGGCTTCGCCGGCCGATATCGAGATCGAGAAGAAGCGCCTGACCGATGCGCCGCTCGTGATCGGAGTGGTCAGCTTCACCAAGCCGCATCCGAAGGTGCCGCCGTGGGAACAGGAATTGTCGGCCGGCGCGAGCGCGATGAACATCGTCACCGCGGCGACCGCTCTCGGCTACGGCGCCTGCTGGCTCACCGGCTGGTTCGCCTTCGACCGCGACGTGCTCGATGGTTTCGGACTGAAGGCCGACGAGAAGCTCGCCGGCCTGATCCATATCGGCACGCCGTCGAAGCCGAGCGAAGACCGCCCTCGCCCGGCGCTGGCGGACATCGTCACGCGATTCTGACGGCCGCGCTTACGCCGCCTTGGAAGCGCGGGCGCCGAACCGGGACAGGAGTTCGGCGACTTCGCTCGCGGGCTTTGCGGCACTGAACAGAAAGCCCTGGACCTGGTTACAGCCTTCGGCGCGCAGCCGGTCGAGCTGGTCGAGCGTCTCCACGCCTTCCGCGGTCGTGGTGATGTTGAGGCTGCGGCCCAGTCCGGAAATCGCCCGCACGATCGCGACGCAGTCGGAGCGCCCGGCGAGATCCTTAACAAACGAACGGTCGATCTTGATCTTGTCGAACGGGAAGCTGCGCAGATAGCTCAGGCTGGAATAACCGGTGCCAAAATCGTCCATGGAGATGCCGACGCCAAGCTCGCGCAGCTGGTGCAGAATGGCGAGATTCGCCTCCGTCTCGGCGAGGAACAGGGATTCCGTGATCTCGAGCTCGAGCCGCGTCGGCGACAGGCCCGAATTCGCCAGCGCCGAGACCACGACCTGCACCAGGTTTCGGCTGCGGAATTGCACCGGCGAGAGATTGACGGCCACCTTCACATGGGCAGGCCACTTCACCGCCTCGCTGCAGGCTTCGCGCAACACCCATTCGCCGATCGAGACGATCAACCCGATATCCTCGGCAACCGGGATGAAATCGGCCGGCGAGATCATGCCCTTGTCGGGATGCCGCCAGCGCAATAGCGCTTCGAATCCGCAGATGCGGTCGGTCGCGATGTCGACCAGCGGCTGATAATGCAGCTCGAACTCGCCATTGGCAAAGGCGCGGCGCAGGTCGAGCTCCATGTCGCGGCGCTTCTGCGCCTGGCGGTCCATCTCGCGCTCGAAGAAGCGGTGCACGCCGCCGCCATCTTCCTTGGCGCGATAAAGCGCGAGGTCGGCGTTGCGCATCAGTTCCCCGCTGGTCATGCCGTCACCGGGCGACAGCGCAATCCCGATCGACGCACCGATCACCGCCTCGTTGCCGTCGATGTCGTAGGCCGCGCTCAATAGCTTGATCATCTTGGCTGCGAAATCGCTCACCTCATTCGGCGATACATCGGATGACAGGATGATCGCAAATTCGTCGCCGCCGAGACGCGCAGCGAAATTGCCGGCGCGAACCTGCGCTCGCAGCCGGTCGGCCACCAGCTTCAGCAATCGATCTCCCATCGGATGGCCGAGGGATTCGTTCACGTTCTTGAACAGGTCGAGGTCGACGCAGAGTACGGCGACCCGCTGGTTGCCGGAATAGGCGTCTTCAAGGACCTGCTTGAGCCGCTCCTGGAACAGCTCGCGGTTCGGCAGATTGGTCAGTCCGTCATGGTGGGCCATGTAGGCGATGCGCGCCTCCGCCTTGCGCCGTTCAGTAATGTCGACCACCGCGACCATGAAGGCATCGCGCCCGTCGAAGGCGACACGGCGGCCGTAGGTCAGGACCTGGATTTCGCTGCCGTCAGCCTTGAGGTGCCGCCAGTTGCGGCCCGAATGATGCGAGCCGTCGATCTGCCGCAGCGCCTCGGTGTGGGCGGACCACTCGTCCTGCGGCCAGATGTCCTGCAGCCTCATCTGAAGGAATTTGGCGCGGCCAAAGCCATAATGCTGGACCGCAGCGTCGTTGACCCCGAGGAAGTGCGTGGTCTCGACATCGAAGACCCACATCGGCATCGGATTGTGGTCGAACAACAGCCGGAACGAAGCTTCGCGTCGCTTTAGCGCGGTGACGTCGGCAATCGTGAGCGAGAGCATGTCGCCGAAGGCGGTCGCGCCGAGTTGCAGGCTGCGCTCGCCGCTGTCGATCTCGAACTGGTCGCGACTGCCGCGCGCGACGACTTGCAGGAGCCGGTCGACGACATCGCGCGCGCAAAGAAAGTTGCCGCCTTCGCTGAGGCGCCGCCATTGCAAGGCTTCCGCCGGCACTTGCAGGAGCGCAGCCGCAGCCTGATTGTGATGCACGATCTGGAAGTCGAACGGCTTCTGCTTGAGGTCGCGCAGGGTTGCGAACGAGAGCACCCCTTCCTCCGTGTTGGCGAAGACCGCGTCGAGCAGATTGTACTGACCGGCACGCTCGTTGACATAGGTGCCGACCAGCGTGCCGCCCCAGCGCGATGACGTCGGCAGCGCCAGCACATCATAGGTCCTGACCATGCCGTCGCGCACGCAATGCGCCAGCGCCAGATGCGGACGGCCGTTCGCAAGCGCATTCGCGGAAGCTTCGCCGAGCGCGGTCGCGCAATCCGGCGACAGCGAGCTCAGGGGAATATCCCAGCGCTCGTCGTTCAGCCATTGCTGGACATAGCGGCCCGTGCGCGAGACTTCGAGCGCGTCGCGATTGTGCTTCAAGAGCACGATATGGTCGGCGAGACGGCCAAGGCTGCCCAGCATCACGTCTTCGTAGCGGGGAAGTTTTTCGCCGGGAGGCAACGCGGCTTGCCACTTGCGCCGCAGAACCGGAACGTCTTCAAACAATTCGGTTTCGATTCTTTTGCTCTTCATAGCCATCACCTTGCCCCCGCGCCACCCGGCGGCATCCAAGGCGGGGCCGCTTAATGGCATGTAAAAAATCGGGGAGCGGTACGCCGATGCGGCGATTATGACAGTTTTTAGTCGCGCGATGGTTAGTGCGCGTTATGAACTATGACAGCGCTTGCCGGTTGCAATGCGCGTGTTAGCGCGCGACGACTTCGACTTCGCCGTCGACGCCGTTCACGACGTTGAAGGGCCGCTCGTAGACCTTGCCCTCGTTCTTGGCGATCGCGCGATATTCGCCTTCGGACAACACGACGCGCGGAAACGCGCCGATCGATTCCTTGATCACGTCGCCGCCCGGCGTAATCACCGACCACGCGGTGTTGGCGAGCGCCTCGCCGCCCTTGTCCGACACCAGCTTCAGCGTGATGACCGCGGCGCGATGGGTAACGACCACGTCGGTGAGCTTGCCCGCCTGCACGCGGATGTCCGAGCGCACCACCGAATTGGCATCGCCATAGTTGGAGATGATGTAGTAGGTGCCCTCCGGCATCAGCACGACGTCGCCGGCCGCGACGTTGGGCACCAGGGAAGCGCGGTCGCCGCCTTCGAACTGGCTGCCCTTGTAGATCGCAAACGAAATCTGGTTCTGCGGAATCTTTGACGTACCGACCCGGCCCTCGATGCGCAGGCCGCCGGCGGGCAGCACAAAGGACTCGCGATCGGTTTCCGCCTTCAGCGTCACCGCGCGCACCGCGCTGACGAGCCCAAGCGCGACATGCACGACGTAATTACCGGGCGGCAGCACCACGTTCGGCGTCGCGTTGCGATCCTCGCGGATCATCTTGAAGGTGCCGGTGTCGTCGGGACGGTCGGCGAAGATCCGCCAGACCAGTCCGGCATTGATGTTCGGCAGGTCCTTGCCGTAGCGCGCCGAGAGCGCGAGCACGGCCTGCGCCGGGGCGCCGCCCGGGGGTGCTGCGGGAGGCACGGCCCCGATCGAAGGCTGAGTCAGCACCGGCGGCAGGCCCGGCGGCCCCGCCGCGGGCGGCGGCAGAGGAGCGGCCCCGGGACCGGACGGCGGCGCGAGGCTGACGGCCGCGCCGGCATCGGGAACGGAGGCCGGCGGCACCGGCGGCGGATGGTCGCTGAAAAGCTGGGCATTGGCGGGGACGGCGAAAAAGGCGAGCCAAAGGCCGGCCACGAAACCGGCCAAGGCAAATGCCGGCCACACGCGGTTGCCGCGCCGCCATCGGAAGATGCCGTCACCCCCTGATTTCATGTCCCTGCTTTTCACCGAAAACGCGGCAAATTCAAGCCTTCGCGATCGCGAATGCCCCCGCCAAAGGCGGCACAGGGAACCCGCAGATTGACCGGGTATTGAACGCATTGGATGCGATCCAGTCACATTGCCAGCCTAGCCGTGGCATAAACCATGCTCGCGGTCGTTACTGGCACGGCCAGGCCGGTGCTATTAGTCTGGGTCCACCAGGAGTTTCTTCGGTGCTCGATATTTTGTCCCGGCGTAACCACAACGATCCTGATACCGGCGAAAAGGTCGGCCTCGGCAGTATCCGCCGGCCGGTCATCGGGCTCGCGCTCGGCGGTGGGGCGGCGCGGGGTTTTGCCCATATCGGCATCATGAAGACTCTGATCGCCCATGGCATCGTGCCGAATGTCGTAGTCGGCACCTCGATCGGTGCGGTGGTCGGCGGCGCCTTCGCGGCCGGCCATCTCGACACGCTGGAGGAATGGGCGCGCAGCCTGCAGATGCGCAACATCCTCGGCTATCTCGACATCCGCCTGAACGGCTCCGGCCTGATCGGCGGCGACAAGCTCGCGGCGCAGCTGGAAGCCTCGATCGGCAACACCATGATCCAGGATTTGCCCTGCAAATTCGCAACGGTTGCCACCGAAGTTCGCACCGGCCATGAGATCTGGCTGACCCATGGCCGCGTGGTCGATGCCATGCGCGCGTCCTACGCGCTGCCCGGCATCTTTGCGCCCGTCCTGATCGGCGATCGCTGGCTCGTCGACGGCGCGCTGGTCAATCCGGTGCCGGTCTCGGCGGCCCGCGCGCTCGGGGCGGAAATCGTCATCGCCGCCAACCTTTCCAGCGACATCTTCACCTATTCCACCACCATCTACGCCCACGGCTCTCTACCGCCGCAGTCTGAAGACGCGGAAGCCCAGCCTGCGGCTCCGTCCAAACGCCGCTTCGGCAAGTTCTTCTCGCCCGAGCGCACCGTGAAGCGCGAGTTCTTCGGCGGCGGCGGCCGGCCGGGCATCTCCACGGTGATGGTCGATGCCTTCAACATCATGCAGGACCGCATCACCCGCGCCAGATTGGCCGGCGATCCGCCGGATCTCCTGATCAGCCCGCGTGTGGGCCAGATCGGCTGGTTCGACTTTCATCGCGCCGCCGATCTCATCGACCATGGCGCTCGCTCCGCCGAGCGCGCCATCGATTCCATCCAGGAAGCGATCCACGTGCTGGCGCCGCCCGGCCCCGGTGCGGTGAAGGTGAAAGTCCCCTAAAGCCGAGCGCTTTTTATTGGCGCATGATCTTGTCGGAAAACCGGTGCCCACTTTTCCGGATCGTGCGCTATGCCGTCTTGATGTATTCGCGCAGTGCTTCCTGCTCGCGCTCATATTCCTGCACACGCCATTTCACGACGTCGCCGATCGAGATCAGGCCGACCACCTTGCTGTCCTCGACGACCGGCAGATGCCGGAATTTTCCGAGCGTCATCATCTCCATGATGCCGCTCACCGTATCCGACTGGCGGCAACTCACCACCTTGCGCGTCATCACGTTGCTGACGGGCTCCTCGAGCACATCGGCACCGCGCTCGCTCAGCACGCGCACGATGTCGCGCTCCGACAGGATGCCTTCGATTTGGCCGGCGACGTTCAGCACCAGCGCCGCGCCGATCCTCTTCTCTCCGAGCAGTTTCACCGCCGCCGAAAGCTTTGCCCCCGGCTGGATGCTCTCCACCTGATGTCCCTTGGTATCCAGAATAGCTCGCACCGTCATCGTCGCCTCCCTGATCAGTCCGAACCCGCTAAAATGACCGGGCCGGATTTCTACCGAGTAAGACAACAGCCTTGCGCCGGTTTCGTTTCAGGCCTTCTTCGTGCCAGCCGACTCTTTATCGTTGCCGAACGGATGATGAATGGAATCACCTCGCCATGCAATCAGTCATTGCAACTTACCTAGTTGCATGCAACTAGTTCGGAGGATTCGACAACGCAGCCGCAGCATCGCTTTCGCTGCGCGGCACCGGATCGAACAGCGCAAATAGAATCAAACCTGCGAAAAAGCCGCCGATATGCGCCTGCCAGGCCACGCTTTGGCCTTCCTCCATGCCGACCGCCAGCGAGCCGATGCCGAAGATGATGTTGACGCCGAACCAGATCGCGAGGAAGGCGAGCACGCGGCCGTTGCGCAGTGCACGCCACAGCGACAGCGCGGGAACTTTCGCGGCGGCGTCGGCATCGCCGCGGGAGAACGAGAGGAAGCTTCCCTTTACGAAGGCGAAGCGCATCGCTGCCGCCATGGTGCCCGACACCGAGGCCGACGCGCCGATCATCGGCGCCAGCGCGTGCTCGTGGGTGACGAGATGGGCGAGCGCGCCGGCCGCCGCCGTCACCGCCATGAACAGATAGAAGCGCAAGGGCCCGAAGCGGCGCGCCAGCGCGCTGCCGAACGGCAACAGCCACAGCACGTTGAAACCGATATGGCTGAGATTGGCGTGCAGCAGCGAATAGGTCACGAAGGTCCAGACCCTTGCGCCGGCGCCGCCCGGAAACGTGACGTCGAGCAGCGTGGTGTCGTAACGCTTCGGGATGAAGCCGAACACGTCGACGGTCCACTCCTCCCAATCCACCGGCAACAGCACGCGCAGATGGATGATGGCGATCAGCAGCACATAGGCGGTCAGCGCCGGCGGCAGCATCAGGATCGGCTCGCGCGGCGCATCCGGCGGCCCCTCCGCCGGTCGTGCGGGCGGGGTTTCCTGTGTGGGTTCCTGAGGGGATTCCAAGGCGAAGCGGACCTTCAACAGCGCCCGAAGCGGGCATGGCTGAGATAGTCGCGTTTCGCCCGCCCGTGCAAGTGCACAATGGCATAATCCGCGGGGTGCAGCGCGCGCCGCATTAAAAACGCAAAAGGGAGGGTGCTGAGAACACCCTCCCTGGTCGCTTGGTCTTTCCGCTTGAGCGCCGGGTACGGGTGCATCCCCACCCCTCCCCGCGCGAGCGCCGACCATTCTGTTTGACGCAGCCTGTGGTCGCCTCGGACCGGGAACCTGGAGAAAACCGGCGAGACGCGATGGGCAGACCCTAGCCGCAACACCCGCCGCCGCATACCACATCGTTAACTTAACGTTAACGCGGCAAAGCCGTCCGGGCGACGCCGTCCGGCATGGACGCTGCACGGTCCCTCCTGCACAAGTGTTCTCGGGAATGCGTGTGCGTGAAAGCGGGACAGAAGTGTCCCTCCGATGCCCATGCAGGGGTGAGTTTGCGTCATGAAACATCCGGCCAACCGGGAATTCTTCGCCTATTGGGACGGCAAGCGCGGCGATGCGCGCGCCCCCGAACGCAGCGACATCGAGCCGAACGCCGTTCGCGAGCTGCTCGGCGACATTTTCGTCCTCTCCTGCGACGCGAGCTACCCTTTCCGGGTCGCCGGCACGCGCGTCTGCGCCATGTTCGGCCGCGACCTGAAGGACAAGAGCTTCCCTGCCCTGTTCGCCGCGGAGAGCCGCGTCGAGATCGAGGAGATCGTGGGCGCCGTCACCGACGAGACGCTGCCGGCGATCGCAGGCCTCACCGCGACCTCCTCCCGCGGCACGCTTTCGCATCTCGAGCTCCTGCTGCTGCCCTTCAACAGCCGCGCGCATACGCCGATCAGCCTGACCGGGCTGCTTGCCCCCTTCGAAACGATCGACGGCGCGCTCGGCGAGCTCACGCTTTCCTCCTGGCGCTACATCCATCCGCCGCAACAGCCCCTCGTCCCGCGCGCCTTGCGCAAGCTGAAAATCGCGCGCGGCTTCATGGTGTATGAAGGTCTGCGGTAGGCGCTTCGAGCTCGGCTCCGATTGCATGCTCTCGAACATCTAATTCGGTGTCATCGCCCGGCCTCGACCGGGCGATCCAGTATTTCAGAGACGGTCGTGCTTAACCGAGACGCCTCTGGAATACTGGATGCCCCGCATTCGCGGGGCATGACGGCGGAGAAAACGCGACCATTCGTTCCCGCGGCGCATTGTGCCCGGGTTTTGCAAATCCGTTCCGCCCCGGAGGGCGCAGGGAATGCCGGGTGATGGCCTCACCCATGGCCCGCCTGCAACAAAAAAAGCAGGCGGCAGTCACCACAGGTTCAGCCGGATCAACCGGCACTCCCTGCGCAATGGTTTTGCCGGGACTGATTTCCGAACTGGCGCAACGCCATCCTTCCGTGATTGCAACGACGGGGGGCATCGCCTCGACGGTGGCCGCCAAGGCCGTCGGCTCGACAATACCGGTGGTATTCGTGATGGGGGCCGATCCGATCAGGCTTGGCCTCGTCAAGGGGCTCAACAAGCCGGAAACGAACATCACCGGCGTGTCTATGCTGTCGAACGGCCTGCTGTCGAAGCAGGTTGCCCTGCTGCACGAAACGATCGCCAAGGGAGCCCCTGTCGGATTTCTGGTAAGGCCGGCCAACCCCAATGCGGAGAATGACATCCGCGACCTCACGGCCGCATCGGAAACTCTGGGTCACAAGCTCGTTGTCGCCAGGGCAAACAGCCTCGCCGAAATCGCTCCGGCGGTTGCGGAGCTTGTCCAGAACGGCGTCGTCGCCCTGGTCGTGTTTCCGGACGTGCAGTTCATCAGCGATATCCGGCCGCTGGTCGCGGCGATCAACGAGCACCGGCTGCCCGCGATCTACAATTTTTCGGAATTTACCGCCGCCGGTGGCCTGCTCTGCTACGGCGGCAATCAGAAAGAGGCTTACCGTCAGGCCGGAATCTATGCCGGGCGCATCCTCAAGGGCGACAAGGCCTCGGAGCTTCCCGTGATGCAATCGTCGCGATGGTATCTCACCATCAACCTGAAGACCGCCAAGACGTTCGGCATAAACCTGTCGCCCACGCTGTTGGCAACCGCCGACGAAATCATCGAACAATCAGGTCAGCAAGAGAAGCGCGCGGGCCCGGCTTCGAGATCGCCAGCAACCCGCGCGCCTCATCAGCCCGCCAGTTCCTTGTGGACGGCGGCGGCCGAATTGCCGACCTTGTCGACGAGCTCATGCAGGCGCTCCTTCGACACACCGAGCGCACGGTTCCGGTATTTGACCTCATAGCTCTCGTGCATGTTGATCTTGGGCGGTCAGGCTGCTCCCGCCTTGTCAGGCTGTCCATGTCTCTCCCCGCCTCGCAGGCGTCTCCTCTTGTAGGTGTCGATCGCGACATTCGCGAGCAGGATCCGGCGGCGCTCGCCGCGCTGGATCATGCTCTCGATGGTATCGAGCAACTCCCGCGCCGATCCCTCCGGATCGCCGAGCTCGCCCGTCGCCTCGAGATATTCCCAGGCGATCATGAAAGCGTTCTCGACGAGCTGCGAAATCTTTTCCATGGCGAGCCAACGCCGCGGCGAACCGGGTGTTCCTAGTCCTACCGCGTCATTAAACCCTCATGGTGAGGAGGCGCGTGAGCGCCGTCTCCGGACGATGCTTCGCATCGCCGGGAGAACCATGAGGCCCGCGTGCCCATTTCCCGGGCCACATCCTTCGAGACGCCTGCTGCGCAAGCTCCTCAGGATGGGGAGAGCCGGTATTGACGCCGCAAGATTATTCGGGCGGCTTCAGCTCCGGCGAGTTGAGCCAGCCGGTGATGTCGGAAGCCCGCTTCATCTTGTCGGCGCGGCGCAACAGCGCATCGCGCTCAGGCCCCGGCGGCATTGATCCGGCCTTGTCCCTGTCCTCTCGCTCCTGCATGTCCAGGCGCTCCTGGAGCGGCCGCATTTTCAGTCCCATCGAATCCACCTTTGCTGGATTTCGCTGCCCGACAACGTAGCGCCGATAATTTTCGCGACAAGCTCTTGCGGAAACCGGGATGGCGGTTGGTTCATCTGGGGTTCATCAAGATTTCGTCCTCATCCAACTTCTGCTAAGAGATGACCGTGTGGAGCGGCGCTTCCGCACAACGAACAAACGTAAACAGGGCAGGAACGGAATGTTTTCGCACATCATGATCGGGACCAACGACCTCGACAAGGCCAAGTCGTTTTATGATGCGCTGTTGGGCACGCTCGGCGTGAAGCCCGGCTTTGTCGATCGCCACCGCATCTTCTGGCGCACCAAGACCGGAACGTTCTCGGCATCGAAGCCGATCGACGGCAAGGCCGCGACCTTTGCCAATGGCGGCACCATCGGTTTTACGGCCGCTTCTACCGCGGAGGTCGACGCCTTCCATGCGGCCGGCTGCGCCCATGGCGGCAAGACCTGCGAGGACCCGCCGGGCCTGCGCGAGGGGCCGGGCATGAAGCTCTACATCGCCTATTTGCGCGATCCCGACGGCAACAAGCTCTGCGCCGTGCACCGGCTGCCGTCGTGATCAGCAGGTAACCGCAGCGACATGTGGACGACAAAATCCCCGGCTGTCGCGTCGCCCATCCGGGCTTCACGCGTCATTAACCCGCTGGCCGCTTCCGATGCGCGGCTTCGCGCTACGGCTGGCCGCAAAGCTCGACGCCCGTTGCCGGCTTCTACTTCGGCTTGGCGGCGCCGAAGCTCGGCTGCCATGCCTGGTCCTTTCGGCTTGGCGCGGCGGCGATCACCTTGATCTTGTCCTTCTTGGGCTTCTTGGCTTCCCGATTGCCTTTTTGCTGGCCTTTTGCCACGTGCATCTCCCTGGGGTTTGAGAACAGCGCGAATGGAATGCAGAGACGGCAAGATCAGAGAACCAGGTCAGACAAACCCGGTCAAAAAATATCGTTGGCCCTCGGCAGGCGAGGTGCGTCCAGATCGTATCTGCTCCTGAGTGCGGCGATCAGATCCAGCGTGCAGGTGCGATAGAAATCATCTGCCTCCGCCGCGAAGGCCCACTTCAGCCCTCTGCCTTCTGCCCTCAGACCTAACGAACCCGATCCCGCACCACCCGTGCGAGGTCGCGGAGCGGCTCCGCCGCCGGGCCGAGGTTGGAGATTGACAAGAGGGACGTCTCCACCAGCTCCTCGCTCAGCTTGCGGGCGCCGTCGACGCCGGCGAGCTTGACGAAGGTGAGGCGTTGCGCGTCTTTGCCGACGTCCTTGCCGAGGACTTCGGTTGTCCCGACGACGTCGAGGACGTCGTCGGTGATTTGGAAGGCGAGGCCGAGGTTCTTGGCGAAGACCTCGATGCGGGAGAGGGCGGCGGGGCTGATGTTGGCCAGCATCGCGCCGACGGCGGCGGCGGCCACGAAGAGCGCACCGGTCTTGCGGGAGTGGATGAACTCGAGGGTGTCGAAGTCGAGGGCCGAGCCCTCGCTGTGCAGGTCGACGGCTTCGCCGGCGATCGTCCCGTCCCAGCCGACGGCGTCGACGA
Source organism: uncultured Alphaproteobacteria bacterium (assembly GCA_963831505.1). Lineage (GTDB taxonomy): Bacteria > Pseudomonadota > Alphaproteobacteria > Rhizobiales > Xanthobacteraceae > Bradyrhizobium. The sequence continues at coordinate 223,424 of CAWHQY010000014.1, forward strand.
CGCGCTTGATCACTTGCGGCATCGGCCATTGCCGTGGCACCAGCGCGGCATAGTTCTTCGTCACGAGTCCGTAGGCGTGATTGAGCAGAGCGACCGAGGCGAGGATGGCCAGATCCTCGCCGAACTCGCGGTGCAGCGTCGGAGCGCCGCGGCGCAGGAGGGCGTCGTCCATGGACGGCAGGTCGTCGAGGATCAGCGAGGAGGCGTGGATCATCTCCACGGCCGCGGCAGCGTCGACGAGCTTCTCCGCCTTCGCGCCGGCCGACTCCCCTGCCGCCATGAGCAGGATGCCGCGCACGCGCTTGCCGCTCAAGGTGAGGGCGCGCGCCAGCGGTTCCCGCAGCGGCGCCGGCGCGCCGGTGCGCGTAGCCATCGACCTCAGGTACTCATCAATGAGCGCGCGCCTCGCGGCGAAGTAGTCAGTCACGGCCGGAGCGGGATGGTAACATCGCGGGCGACGGTCCTATGAACGTCCTCAACAGCGGTCGGATACGCCAAACGTATGCCTTGCTGGCGACGTGCGTCGGCATTTTCGCTTTGCTCCTTCTGGTGATTCCCGGAATGAGCGTGCGGATGTGGCTGTGGATCATGGCCGCCGCGCTCGTGGCGAGCGTGGTCTGCGTCGTCCTCTTCCAGATCTGGCTGGGGCGGGTGTTCGCCCGGCGCGACTCGGCCATCGAGCTGCTGCATCGCATCACGGCCGGCAACCTCGACCTCGACGCGGCGGCCATCCGCAACGCCACGCAGTCGACGCGGATGTCCGTGGCCGTGCGCGCGCTGGTGACGACCCTGGAGCGCACCATCCGGCGCTTCGCGCAACTGGCCACCGACGTCACGACGGTCAGCCAGCAGATCAGCGGCCGCTCGCGGGTGATGGCGAAGAGCGTGCGCGAGCAGCTCACCTCCACCGAGGTCACGTCTGCCTCGGTCACGCAGATCGACACGTCGATCAACACCGTGCGGAACAGCATGGAGCAGCTCTCGGCGAATGCCGAGGAAACCTCCACCTCGGTGCTGGAGATGTCCGCCTCCATCGAGGAAGTCGGCCGCATCGCCGACACGCTGTCGGAGTTCGTCGAGCAGACCGGCTCGGCCATCGAGGAGATGGTCGCCTCCATCAACGAAGTCGCCACCAACACCGAGAGCTTCTCCTCGTTCGCCGTCCAGACGGCAAGCTCGATGGTGCAGATGAACGCCACGACCGAGGAGATCGGCAGGTCGACCAAGCAATCGAGCGAGCTGGCCCGCTACGTCCGCGACGCGGCCAACGAAGGGCGCGAGGCCGTCAGCGGAACGGTCGACGGCATGCGGCGCATCCAGCAGGCGGTCGACGAGGCGAAGATGGCCCTCAGCGAGCTCGCCGAGCGCTCCAGGAGATCGGAGAGATCGTGCGCGTCATCGACGAGATCGCCGGGCAGACCAACCTGCTGGCGCTCAATGCCGCCATCATCGCAGCGCAGGCCGGCGAGCGTGGCAAAGGCTTCGCTGCCGTGGCGGACGAGATCCGCGATCTCTCCGAGCGCACCTCGGTGTCCACCGACGAGATCCGCACACTCATTCAGAACGTGCAGAGATCTGATAGGAGCGCTTGCCAATATTTTCGGCCAGCCGGGTCGCCGTAAACGGCCTGGAAAATCTCGGCCTCGGCACGAACTCCGAACGCCACCGCGTCACAAATTAATAGTGTCACCTGCGTACAGCGGAAAACTTCCGGGAATTCGGACAGAGCCGCCGCACGATCAAGAAATCCCTGTTTCAGTAGTCGCTCATTCGGCAGCTCTTTCCTGGTCATGTCGGCCTACACAAGAATTGCGACGACCCATGCCGCCAAACGAGATCGAGCACGGCCTCTTCAGCACCACCATGCGGTTCTAAACAAAAACATGCCTCCGGGGGCTTCGGTTCCCTCCGCTTGGGCCGGCACTTGTCTCGGCAGCGGGCGGTACGGCAGGTTCGGGAATGAGCCTACGTGCTAGCCCGTGAATTTCTATCCGCTTTTTCAAAGCAAGACGACCTCGTGCGGGTAGGCCGACGTCGGCAATCGAACAGATATTTTGATAGCCTGTACCACTATTGGTATCGACGGACTGATCTCATTAAATAAGGTGCTTAATCAATATGTTAGGCCCCGCGAAATACGGCCCGGCGGCCGCCGGAATGCTTCCATAATTCGCAGCTTCCCGCGATTTGCGGCCGGTCGCGCAACGGCGGAACGCGCGCGACCAGGCGCTGCGGGGAATAGCCGCGCAGATTGGGGCCGAATTGCAAAATTGATTTGCGTTTGACGGGGTCGTCCAAATCCGCCATCGCTGCTCTTTCTCGCGCTCGGCGAGTAGGCAACATCAGTCGAGTCGGGTCTGGACGCCCTCATTTATCTTGTGAAACACGCGCTGAAGCAGACTGACCAGTTGCTCATATTCGCTCGAACTGAGCTCGGAGGCTGCGTGCGCTGCGATCTTCCTGGCTGCGCGGTCCAGTTCTGCAATCGTCGCGCGCCCCTTTGCGGTCATGAACACCTGGACATAGCGGGCATTCGACCTGCTCTTCTTCCGATTGACGAGCTGGCGCTGCTCCAGCTGATCCACGATCCGGCTGACGACGGACTGCTCGATGACGCAATCCGCCGAAATCTCGTTGATGGTCGCGCCGTCGAACTGCTCGATGAATTGCAGCACGCGAAACTGGCCGATCGTAAGCTTTCTCATCCGCAGATATTTCAACAGCTGTAGATTGAGCAGGTTCATCAGCCGGCTCAGCACGTGCGGCAGATAGGCCCGGCGCGCCGGCAGCTCGGTCGGAACCGCAGGCGAGCCCAGGCGAAAAACCGGGCGGAGGTCCGGCGCAGCCGACATGCGTTCCCGCCGCGCGGCGCGGCGCTTCAAGCCCGCCATGGTCGATCCGCCCAGCCGGCGCTCATTGCGGTTTGTATGCGGCCACCTGCTCGCGGATGAATTTGAGCACCTCGGCGCCATTCATGCCCTTCTGGGCGGCAAGCTTGACCCATTCGTCGTCGATAAAGCCGAGGCGCTGCTTGAGGGCGGCGGTCAGCTCAGGATTGGCGCGCACGATCTTCATCCCGGATTTGGAGAACTGATCGTTGGCGATCTTGTCCTGCTCGTCCCACACCCGGCCGGCCTGCGCCGCAAACGTCTCGCCCGATACGCTCAGGATCGCCTGCTGGTCGGCAGGCGACAGACTGTCCCATTTGGCCTGGTTCATCACCACGAAGAACGCGGAGTTGTAGAGCCCGAGCGGAACCTGGGTCTGGAATTCGAGAAATTTGTCCATGTTAAAGCTGCGCACCGAATTGGGCGCAAGCGATGCCCCGTCGACGACGCCGCGCGACAGCATCTCGTAGGTCTCGGTGATCGCCGCCGCGACCGGCACCGTGCCGATGGCCTTGGCGACTTCGGTCGGCACCCCGCCGGGCGCGCGGATCTTCAGTCCTTTCAGATCGTCGAACGAGACGATCGCCTTTTTGGTGGTGAACATCTGGGTCGGGCCGTTGTTGAACACCGTGATCAGCTTGGTGCCCTTGAATTCGTCGGCCTTCGACAGGAAGCGCTCCTGCGCGCGCCAGTGCGCGACCGAAAGCGCTTCCGCACTGTCGGCGAGGAACGGCAGCTCGAGCGACCGGCTGAGAATGAAGCGTTCGGGCGTATAGGTCTGATTGCCCGCGGTGATGTCGGCAACCCCGGTCAACGCCAGCTCGAACTGCCGCGCCGGCGCGCCGAGCGACGCCGGGGTGAACTCGATCTTCACTCGCCCGTCGGTGGCTTTCGCCACCCGCTCCGCCCACGGCACCATGATCTGGGTGTGGAAATGATGCGTCGGCGGCACCCAGCGATTGAAGCGCAGCACCACGGGCTCCTGGGCCCACGCGGACGCGATCAATACGCAGAGCGAGGCGATCACGGCGCAGATGCGGGCCAGTCGCATGGAAGCATCTCCATTCATGGGTGCATTCATCTGCAGCAGGCTAGATCAAGCCGCACCACAGTTGCAAGTGCATATGTAATTACATATGATCCGACGCGAACAGGGCGTACACGACCATGCAGCGGGATCAGCCGACGTTGCCGCTGGCGGCCTGGTGGACCTGGCCGCGCCGCGCGCTCGAAGCGCTGCTCGCGCTCGCCATGTTCGTCATGATGGTCGTGACCTTCGTCGACGTGGTGGGACGCTACGTGTTCAACTCGCCGCTGTCGGGCGCCAAGGAACTGACCGAACTGCTGCTCATGGTGGTCGTGTTCGGCGCGGCGCCGCTGATCACCGGCGCCAACGAGCACATCACCACCACCCTGTTCGACGAGATTTCGAGCGGCGCGATGCGGCGCAGCCGCAATGCCAGCATCGCGCTGATCAGCGCAGTCGCCTGCGCGGTGCTCGCCTGGCAATGTTGGGCACAGGGCGACCTCGCCACCGCGCTCGACGCCCGCACGCCGCTGCTCGACGTGCCGACCGCGCCGTTCGTGTATTTCATGGCGGCGATGTCGGGCGCGTGCGCGCTGATCCTGCTGGTGATGACGGTCGAGGCCGCGCGTGCATGCATGCCCGAGCGGCCAGCCGAGACGGATGCAACGATTTGACCGGCGCCATCATCGCCTTTGTCGCGCTGTTCACGCTGCTGTTCTGGGGCGTGCCGATCGGCTTTGCGATGGGGATCGTCGGCGTGGTCGGATTCTCGACCGTGGTCGGGCACGGACCGGCGCTAGCAATGGTCGGGCAGATCGCGGTCGATAACGTCGCCAACTACAATTACTCGGTGGTGCCGCTGTTTGTGCTGATGGGCGCCCTGTTCGCGCACAGCCGGATGGCCGACGAGCTCTATGCCGCGTCCTATGCGTTTCTCGGCCATCGGCGCGGCGGGCTCGCCATGGCGACGATCATCGCCTGCGGCGGGTTCAGCGCGGTGTCGGGCTCATCGCTCGCCTGCGCCGCCACGATGACCCAGGTGTCCGTGCCGATGATGCGCCGCTACGGCTATGCGCCGGGCTTCGCGGCCGGCACCGTCGCCGCCGGATCCACGCTCGATATCCTGATCCCGCCGAGCATCGTGATGGTGATCTACGCCATCCTCACCAACGTCGATCTCGGCAAGCTGATGATCGCAGGCTTTCTGCCCGGCCTGCTGACCGTGGTTTGCTACGTCCTGGCGATCGTCGGCGTCACCGCCATCTGGCCGCATCTCGGTCCCGCCGGCAAGCGCACGCCCTGGCCGCAGCGGATCGTGGCGATGCGGGAGGTCTGGCCGATTGTCGTGTTGTTCGGCGCCGCGCTCGGCGGCATCTATTTCGGGATTTTCACGCCGACCGAAGCGGCCGGCGTCGGCGCCTTTGGGGCATTCGTGCTAACCCTGCTTCGCCGCCGCCTGAAGCTCGCGTTCTTCGTCCAGGTTCTGATCGAAGCGGCACGCACCACGTCGGTGATCTTCTTCGTGGTGATCGGCGCGCTGATCTTTGCCAACTACATCACCGTGTCCGGGGCGTCGGCGGCGCTGCAGTCCTGGGTCGGCTCGCTGCATCTCGCGCCGACCGCGCTGATCGTGGCGCTGCTCGGCATCTATCTCCTGCTCGGCTGCATCCTCGATGCGTCGTCGATGAGCGTTCTCACCGTTCCGATCTTCTATCCGATCGTGGTGCAGGCCGGCATCGACCCGATCTGGTTCGGCATTTTCGTGGTCATCATGGTCGGGATCGGCATGATCCATCCGCCGCTCGGCATGCTGCTGTTCGTGGTCAAGGCGCTGGTGCCGGACATGCAGACCTCGAAAATCTTCTGGGGCGTGCTGCCGTTCCTGGGCGCGGACGCGGTGCGGATCTTCCTGCTGATCGCGTTTCCCTCGATCGTTCTTATCCTGCCGAGCCTGATGAAATAGCGATGAGCACACGCCGGGCCGAGATCGTAGGCGCGGGATTTGCCGGATTGACGGCCGCCGCGGCGCTGGCACAGCGCGGCTGGCAGGTGCGCGTGCACGAGCGGGCCGCGGATCTGCGCACCGCTGGCGCCGGGATTTTCGTGTTCGAGAACGGCTTGCGGGTATTGCGCGCGCTGGGCGCGCTCGACCAGGCGATCGCCGACGGCCATCCCGCGCTGGTCCGCCAGACCCGCAACTCCAGGAACGAGACCGTATCGGACGTCCGCTTTACCTCCGACGGACGGCGGACCTTCGTCGTGGTGAGGCAGCGTCTGCTCGCGGCGATCGCCGATGCGGCGCGGCGCGCCGGCGCTGAGATCGTCGCCGGCTCGGAGGCGGTCGCCGCCGATCCGGCTGGGACGCTGACACTGGCGACCGGCGAGGCACTCCAAGCCGATCTGATCATCGCCGCCGACGGCGTCAACTCAAGGCTGCGCGAACTCGGTTGAACGCCTGAGATCCCGCAGGCGGCTGGGAGACGGCGCCATCCGCGTGCTGATTCCGCGGGTGGCCGGCGAATTCCCGCCGGAGGACGAGGACACGATAATCGAATACTGGGCCGGCCGGCGCCGCATCGTGCAGGCGCCCTGCAGCCCGCAATGGCTCTATCTTGCACTGACCACGACGCTCGATGACGAGCACGGCATGGCCGTGCCGCTGCGACACCCCGCCTGGTCGCAATCGTTTCCGTTCCTGCAGCATGTGCTCGCGCGGATCGGCGATGAAGGCCGCTGGGATGCCTTCGAGGTGATCAAGCTGCAATCGTGGTCGTGCGGCCGGGTTGCGGTCGTTGGCGATGCCGCGCACGCGCAGGCACCCAACCTCGGGCAGGGCGGCGGCTGCGCCATGATGAATGCGCTCGGCCTCGCCGTCGCGCTGGAGGAAACGCCGGACATCGCGCAGGCGCTCAGCCGGTGGGAGCGGCGCGAGCGTCCGCTGACCGAACACACACAGCGCATATCGACACTCTACGGATCGGTCACCACCTGGCCGGAAGCGTTGCGTTCCTTTGCGCTAGGCGCCGCGGCGCGCTGGCCCTGGCTGGCGGCGCAACGCATGCGGACCGCCCACCATATTCCAACCGGTACGAGCCATGTCGTTTGAGGACCTGCCACCGTTGCCGCCGCTGCTGCAGCCCGGCGCCACCGAATATGCCGAACGCATCAGCGCCCGCGCGCGCGCCGCGATGGCGAGCTGCGAGACGCGGCTCGATCTGCCGTACGGGGCGGATTATTGGCAGAAGGTCGATATCTATCTGTCGGACGCGTCCGCACGCGGCGCCAAGTTGCCGGTGCTTTGCTTCATCCACGGCGGCGCCTGGGTAAACGGCTGCAAGGAATGGCTGGGCTTCATGGCGCCCGCACTGCTCGCGGCGCCGATGATCTTCGTCTCGATCTCGCACCGGCTGGCGCCGGCCGTTCGAATGCCGGAGATCCTCGATGATTGTCTCGACGCGGTGGTCTGGGTCTACCGCAACGTCGGCGCCTACGGCGGCGATCCCGACCGCCTCTCGATCGGCGGGCACTCGGCCGGCGCGCAGCTCGCAAGCATGGTCGCGCTGCGGCGCGACCTGCTGGTGCAACGCGGACTGCCGCGCGCTGCGATCAAGGCGTGCCTGCCGATCAGCGGATCCTATGACTTCCGCTTCCGCGATCCGGCGCCCGGCACGATGGAATATCGCGTCCTGCACCAGGTGATGCGCGATCCGCAGGATGCCTGGCAATTCAGCCCGCTGTGCTACATCGAAGGCAACGACACGCCGTTCTATATTGCCTGGGCGGAGCGGGATTTTCCGCGCGTCGTGGGCCAGGGCGAAGCCTTTGTTCCGGCGCTGGCCGCGCAATCCGGCACCGTGCGCCACGCGGTCGCCGGCGGCTGCGACCATTTCACCGTGCATGAGCTTTGCGGCGACCCTGGCAGTGCGTGGGCGCAGGTCGCCCGCCGCTGGGTCTGCGGCGATTTCAACGACACACCGAAAACGAGGAGCGCATCATGACCGCGACCACGTCAACCAAGGGTACCCGACCGATCTTCGCCCCGCGGCGGCTGGGTCATGTTAACCTGATCGTGGACGAGCTCAAACGCTCGACCGACTTCTACAATCAGGTCTGCGGGCTCGCGCTCGAATTCTCCGAAACCGGACTGAAGGCGAACTTCTTGGGCACGGGGCACACCCCGCACGACATCGGCATGATCGAATGCACGCACGGACAGGATCGATATGGGCGCGACGGGCATCTGCAGATTCCGGCGGCGGCCGCAGCCAACATCGCGCTCAATCACATCGCTTGGGAGATGCCGAACGAGGCCGAGCTTGTCGCCGGCTATGAGCGCGCGCGTGCCGCCGGCCTCGATATTGGCCGCACCGCCGATCATCAGATCGCGCATAGCATCTACATGCGCGATCCGGACGGAAACATGGTCGAATTCTATTCCGACACGGTCGAGGATTGGCGCAGCATGCTGCATGGCGAAGTCGATCTGATCACTTCGCGCTGGGACCCGGCGCAGTCGGACCGCTCCGATGTGCCGTTGCACGATCCGAACCCGGAAGTCCGCGTCGTGCCCGAGGCCGCAGTTCACCCGCGGCGGCTGACGCATGCGGTGTTGGCGACCAACAACGTCGCCGGCATGTGCGCCTTCTATCAGGACGTCGGCGGCCTCGCGCCGGTGTTCCGGCAGGCCGAACGCGTTGCGCTGCTGCGCGGAAGCCATACCGGCTATCGCTATCACCTGGCGATCGTCGCCGCGCTGGACCAACAGCTCGGCCTGCACCATTTTTCGCTCGAGCTCGACAGCGCTTCCGCGCTCGACGCCGCGTCGCAGGAACTGCAGAAGCGCGGATTTGCAGTTGAGCGGGAAGTCGACGGCCCGCTCAAACACGGCCTTTTCTGGTAGACCCAGACGGCTTCCGGGTGGAGTTTTTCATCAGCAAAAATGCCCGGTACGCCGAGCTAGAGAACGCTTCTTCGAGAGACATGCCGTTTTTTGTCTAATTCAGCAGTTCGACGGGGTTTTTGCGACGCCAATCAACAAGTGCAGCACGCAAATCTGGGTGCAATGGAATCCGGCGGCCACTCTTCTTTTTGGCGGCTTTATCGTGAAGTTCGATGACTGACCGACATCGCTAGCGGACGCAACCACCATGTCCCACGTCAGGTTTGCAATCTCGCCCGCCCGCAACCCTGCCTT
>CAWHQY010000015.1:0-128619 GCA_963831505.1 uncultured Alphaproteobacteria bacterium
GAGAGCAAGACCTGGATCACACGAATGTCGATATGCTGCTCGAGCAGGTGCGTGGCGAAGCTGTGTCGCAGCGTGTGCGGCGCCACCCAATTGGGCAGCCCGGCCAGTTCGGCGGCCATGTGGCAGGCGCGGTTGAGTTGGCGCGTCGTCATCGGGTTGATGCGATCGCGGCCAGGGAACATCCACACCTTTGGCTGTGCGATGCGCCACCAGTCGCGCAATAGCTCCAACAGCGTCGGTGATAGCAAGGCATCGCGATCCTTGCGGCCTTTGCCCTGCTCCACGCGGAGCATCATGCGCTTGGAATCAATATCGCAGACCTTCAGCGCGACCACCTCCATGGCGCGCAGACCTGCGCCGTAGGCAACGCTGAGCGCCGCCTTGTGCTTTGGCCCGGGTGCGGCCTCCAGAAGGCGCAACACCTCTTCGGGCGAGAGCACGCGCGGCAGCTTGCGCGGCTCGTAGACGAACACGAGATGTCGTGTTGCCTCCGGCCGGTCGAGCGTCGCCTTGAAGAAGAATCGCAGCGCCGTCACAGTCGCGTTGATGCTCTGTGGCTGCAAACCGGTCTCGGTCAGATGCAGCTGGAACGCGCGCAGCTCTTCCGCCGTCGCGGTGTCGGGGGAACGGCGGAGGAAAGCCGCGAGCTTCTTGACAGCACGGATATACTCGCGTTGCGTATCGGGCACGAACCGGCGCATGTTCATGTCTTCGAGCATGCGTTGGCGCAGCGGGCTGATGGGCTTCTCGCTCATTGGGGGCTCCTGTCTTGAGGTTGGAGTGCTTGAACCCCTCGATCCTCAAGACGGAGCGCCCGCCCGTCACCTGCGCACGATCAAATAGTTACTGCGGTAGACCCAATCGCCCGACCGCGCCACGAGCCCCTCCCGCGAGAGCGGGTTCGTTCTATGGCCCTTCGCGACATTTCGCTGCACTGTGGAATTTAGTCGCTATCGGGGAATAGCGGACTCTGGCAAGCCGCCCGCCGGGAGATTTATGGGTTCATGACACTAGGGCGTGTACTCATAATCGGGGGATGCCGTTTGACGTCCGCTATGTCCCCGATCGCGGCGCGAAAGCGGACATCGCGGGACTTCCGCGTGCCAACAACGGAAGTCGCGCCGCTCTACTCAATCACCTCGTCGGCGCGGCCGAGCAGCATCGCTGGCATTTCGAGCCCGAGTGTTCTCGCAGTTTTGAGATTGATGCTCAGCCCGAATTTGGTGGGTTGGTAAAACGGAAGATCTCCCGGGTTCGCACCTTTGAGAATCTTATCGACGAGGTTGGCGAGGCGGCGAAAAACGTCAGCAACATCTATCGAATAAGCCATCAGCCCGCCCATTTCGACATATTCTTGAAGCGGATAAATTGCGGGGACGCGGTCTTTCGCGGCCAATTCGATGATTTTCGCACGATAGACGCTGTGCTCGGGTTCTTCAGAAACCATGAACGCATCCACTCGATCTTGTTTCATCGACCTGAAGACGCGTTGGTACGCTGGCTCGTCGAAAGCGGTGCCCAGTATAGCGGGCGACAACACAATCCTCGCTCTTGTGGCTGCCTCTCGCGCTGCCGTACCTCTTGCATCCTCCCAGAATGGTTGCGATGCGAGATAGCCGACTGTGGACAGTTTTGGGATCGCCTCGACAAGCAGCCCCAGACGTTTCCCAATGATTTCCAATCCCCCGGCGATCGTAACGCCTGTGATGTTGCCACCCGGCCGCGCGATGCTTGCCACAAGTCCCAAGGCAATCGGATCGATGATCATCGTCAGGATAGGGATCGTAGCCGTCGCCATTTTAAAGTCCAACGATAGACGACCGCCTACCGCTAAAATCAAATCGGGATGCGTGTTGACGACGTCGCGGGCCAGTGCGGGATAACGTTCGGTTCGTCCTTCTCCAGAGTATCGTTCCACTCCGAGGTTTTGACCTTCGATGTAGCCGAGACGATTTAGCTCCTCGAAAAAAGCGCGATAATTACGGTCGGCTAAACCGCTCGCGCTTATTCTGCTGACTTCGCCCGCCGAGTTAACGAAAGCTATCCGCTTCATCTTCGCCGGCTGCTGCGCGCGGGCCGCGAGCGGCCACGTGGACGCGGTGCAAAGTGCCGATATGAAATCGCGTCGTCTCATTGGCCCCCGAAGGCAACGCCTCATTCTTTGACAATCAAAGCCTAGCACTTCGCGGCGGTGCGGCGAGTGGAAAGGCACAACGATGGGGTTCGAAAACTGCGACCCATTGTCCGAGATGCGACTGTTGGCAGTTACTTGAAAATTGGCGTAGGGTTCGCCAAAACAAGGGAGGCTAACGGCGATGGCAAAATATTCTGGGGAGTGTTTTTGTGGTGCGGTTCGAGTGGAGGTCTCCGGAGAACCGGAAGCGATGGGTTATTGTCATTGCCGATCATGCCGTTCGTGGTCAGGTGGACCAATCAATGCCTTCACCCTTTGGAAGCCAGATGCCGTGAAGATCACGGCCGGGGCCGAGCATGTTGGCATGTTTCAGAAGACGCCTGTGAGTGAGCGGCAATACTGCAAGAAGTGCGGAGGCCATTTGATGACCAATCATCCTCCGTTGGGACTGGTGGACGTATTCTCGGCCACATTGCCTACGCTAAAATACGGCCCCGGCGTCCACGTGAACTATGCCGAGACTGTACTACCCATGAAAGATGGTCTCCCGAAGTTTAAGGATTTCCCGGCGGAGTTCGGCGGATCGGGCGAGCAGTTACCCGAGTAAAAGCGGATCGCGCTGTTGGCGCAGAAACTGACGCTGAGGGCATTGTAGGTGCCGTACAGAAAGTCTGTGAGACCAATCCCGAAATGACGCTTTTCGAGGCGGCTGGCCTAACCTACGCACGCCTAGCGAAGCTGCACTCAAAATGAAGCACGAATCCGATCACCCAGCATCGCTAACGGGCACGAACTCGGACAGAAATTTCAGAAAAAATTACAGACAGACTCAACGAGGAATATCCGGACACCAAAAAGGGGCCCGGTTCTTTGGAAGCCCTCATGTGCACAATGCCTGAGAAAATCCCGTCTAATAAAAGGGAATGGTGTGAACCGGTTCATATTCGCCCATCCTCTTCCGACACAAAGCTCGGGTAGCGGGAGGACCAAGCTATGCCCCGTATTCCTGAATGGCTGATCATCGACCTTATGGTTATCGCCGTAGCGATGGTGTTTGTCGGAGCCGGAGTCATGATTGCTCCCTAGAACCACGGCGGCAGGCGAGATCGTCAGCGCCGAAACAGAAGACCACCAAGCCAAAGGCTGAGCCGTCGATTGCGCCGGTCCCGTGCGTGCCGCGCTTTGTCGAGGCGTCGCCGCGCCATCTCACACTCTTCGAGCTCACCGACGAACTCTGCAAATATGAATGCACCGGGCAGGATGCCCCGCGCCTCTTCACGTTCTGCGGCAATCCACAAGTGGTCGGGTCGTACTGTGCTGCCCATGCCCGGCTCTGCTTCATTCCGAAGACCGACAATAAAAAACTGAAGGCGGCGGCATGATGACGCGCGGGGGGCAAGATAAGGCCGATGTCTTGGCCGGCGCGGGTTGTAAGGTGATTTGCTGCGACCCCGTAATGACGTTTCCTTCAGGACGGAGGGCGCTAGGGTGGTAGCCACTCAGCGCTCAGCCCATCAAGGGCGCCGCCGCCAAAGGCAAAAACCCGTCGACCGGACTACCTCGTCAGCCTCATTGCCGGCGACCATGGGTACAAGGCTGACATGTCTCTGCACTATCGCTTCCAAATCAGCCCGCCATTTGCTCCCAAGAGCGACATAGTTGCCCAGCGCCCAGTCAGTGGCACCGTCCTTCGGCATCAGAACCAGGCCGATATCCACATCGCTCTCGCTGTGAGCATCCCCCTTGGGGCCGCGACTTCCAAACAGCCAGATCTCACTGACCGAGTCGTTGCTTTGCGCCCAAGCGACACATCGCTCTCGCCAGCGAGGAGGCAAGTCGGCAGCCTCTGTCACGATATACCCCATTCCGTTGCGATCTTCTCGATCTGGGCCAGGTCCAGAACTGACGGCTCGCCTTCCCGAAAGATCGTGGGGACCGATTTCGTTTGCGGATTGCGTGTTAGCACGCGCTCAACGGCAGTCCTTAGTGTCATCTTGCCCTGCCCATGCAGTGTGACGATTTCCTCCGGATCGAATGTCATAAGACCCTCCGTAGAATGTCCGCCAGTGACTCAGGCGAATTCACTGGTGGGATTTGGTCGCTGGCCGGTATCACCCTAGCCATCGACGGAGAACGCGCCACGGAGCGTTTCTGAGTCAACGAGGGCATGGTCACTGAAAAAAGACGTACAGCGTGTAGGTCCCCAAAGCTGCGATGAGAACGCCCAGGGCAACCAATATCCAGGACAAGATCCGTTCGTCGTTCAATCTGATCGCCCCAGGTTAGTGCCAAGGTAGGCTTTTCCCCTTACGCCGCTGTCTGGATTTCGGGTTGAAGCGCCCTCCAGATCGTCGGCTCTGAGACGCCATGACACCTTATGAACACAAACAGCCATCCACACGTTCGAGTCTCCGATCCATTACGGAACTTTGCGGGCGCATGCGCTGTTGACCCGCACGCCCATCACAGAACGGAGGGCAAAACGATGTTCATTGTGCAAAGTAAGCCAATGCTTGAAGTCGCGGTAACCCAGGTAACCCCCTGGGAGCCAACGCGATGGGAGTGGCGAGTTTACGAAGGCGATACGCCACTGATGACGGGCTTCGAGACCTCGCGCGAAACCGCCCAAAATGAGGGCAATAGCGCTCTGTTCCGCTTGGTCTCCACAGATTTGGATAAGCGGTAGCAATCACTTCGTCACCGCCAGAAGTCCTTGAACCGATCCGGCGCCAACTCGGTGTAGCGCACCGTGTGTTGAATGTTCTTGTGGCCCAGGTAGGCCTGCAGAGCCCGGGTATCGTGCCCCTTGTTGGCCAATGCAAAGCCGCAGGCGTGGCGCAGCATGTGCGGGTGAGCCTTGAAGCCCAGCTCAGCCTCGATCCCTGCACGCTCGACCATGCGGGCAAAGCCGGCGGTGGCGAACGGTGACCCGCGCTCAGAAGTGAATACAAAGGCAGACTTCGGCTCCTGCTCCCGATTGAGCTTGCGAAGCGCCCTCAATTCGTCACCCATGATCGGGTGAGCGCTCGGTGACCCCTTCTTGGCCCGGCGCACATGCAGATTGGCCGTGTCGAAGTCGATCTGGTCCCAGCGGAGATCCACTAGCTCGCTGGCACGGAAGCCGTGACGCGGCATCAACGCGACGATTCCGGGTTCAAGCCTAAAGACAATGCCACGTTCACGATTAAGGCCCGGTTCGGCCAACACGCCGCCATCCGCCAGAACAAGCGGCAACGTTGCGATGGCGCCCGCGATCGGGAGAGCGCCGCCATTCCGCTGCATGTAATGCCGCACGAAAGGCGAAGCGAGGTGAACGCTGCGGCCGGTCCCGTCGATGAAATCAACGTGACGCTCAATCAATTCGGCCGATTCCGGCTCGCTCAGCACCGTCAACAAATGCTGTTGAGGTGGTGGCAGTCTGGTTTCCTCGCCCTCGGTATCTTCGCCATTGGCCGCGTTGGAGCCAAAGGCATGCATTGCGACCGGCGTTCGCATCCGGCATTGCGTCAGCATGCCCTCGTTGTTGCGCATTGGCGGTTCGGCGACATTCAGCGTGCCCAAAACATCGTCTAGTAGCTGCATCTGCGGGAGCCAGGGTGCATCAATTGGCGGGGCCGGAACTGCCGGGCGCGGGTCGGTCCGCTCAGCCTGGCGTCGCTTGCGCTCTTGCTCGGCATTGCTGGCTGTGGCTTTGGCACGCGCCACTTTCAACGTTCGCGCAATTACCCGCGGACCAAGGCCGGATCGTTCGGCCGCAAGCCCAAGCAATTGTTCGAGCTCGACGGCATCAAGATCGGCCTGCAAGGCCAGATCGATGAATTTGCTGACTACTTCGACTTTCGACGCGTTATCCAACGCCGCGCGAATGGTGCGCGCGTCCAATTTGATATCGTAAGTGGTTCGACCGTGGGCAAAACTGTTGATCCACAGCGTTCCATCGGCCCGCCGCATGATCTTGGCTTTGCAGGTGCCGTACCCGACACCTTCCAAGGGATCGGCGAGAGTTGCACCAACAAATTTGGCTGGATCCTTCAGCACGTCGGCGACCGTTTTGCCGGCCAATGCTTCGTCATCGAACGGCAATTCCAGGTCCGGCAACAGCGTTCCGCCAATCTGGCATTCAATCACGCGCGCTGCGTCGCGCTTTGACATGCCCGTGCGCTTAACAAGCCGTTCCGTCTGTTCCTCGATAAACCTTTCTCGCGCTTCAGCCGCGGCCGGTGCTAGGCGCTGCTCAGCTATGGCGCGGAGTTTGTTCAACTCGGCAATCTCACGGAGCGAAAGTGGCGGGCAGATTTCGAGAGTGTCGACCAAGACGCCCTCGCTGACTTGCGGGCGTCGGCTGGCCTCATCTTGCGCAAGTGGCGGGTCCAGGACTGGCGCGCCTTCGAACACGAGACGTTCCGGCGCTCCAACCATGCGATCAACAATCGACCGATCGAGCAATTGTCCGCCAGCTCCGACCATGAGCCAGCCGAATCCTGCGAGCCAGCAACGTTCGTGCAGTGTCTTCAGGAACCGCTCGATATCTGCGCTATCCTTGACGGCAACATAAATGTGCAGCCCTTTCGAACCGGGCAGGCTCTCGCCCGTATCGGTCCGTAACAAACCTGCACTTGTGGAGCGGCGCTTGGCATATGCAGCACCACGCAGCCCCGGCAACGCCTCGCATAGTGCGGTCCAGTATTTCCCGTGCTCCTTAAGCCGCGCCTCTACATCAGGCGGCATGCCTTTGGTGTCATAGTCGAATAGAGCGAAGCCGGGTTGACCGGAACGAAATTGGATACTGTCCGCCGTCCGGGCGATAACATCGGCCGCAGCGTGTCCGTTGAGCTGCTTGAGCTTGTCTTTCGTCACCACGCTGACTTGATCGGCCAAATCAGCCCGGAGCGCGCCGAGGGCGATTGCTTGATCCGGTCGAAGCCCTGCAATCAATCCCGCCAGCTCGGAAATATTAACAATCGAGGTCCGCACAGCGGTCCCGCGCGGCATCAGGCATCCGTTGCCGTCGCTCTTCGTTGAGCCGTCATCATTCAGGGAAATGCGCTTAGTGAGCGGGCCGCCGGTTTTGGTAAAGCAGACGATTTCAAAGGCGGATGTCATACCCAGACCTCCGCGTCATTCGGGGTTATGCCGGCGTCGGCAAGTTGCGACGTGTGATCCTGGATATCGGGGAACGCCTCATTAGGCGGGGATATCTTGGCGCACAGTTCCCGCAAAACCTTGCCCTTCAACCGCCCGCGCTTCATCAATGCGGCTGCAATCTCGGCATGGGCATCACGGTTGCGGTAGAGCTGCATATGACACCAGGCAGCTACTTCATCGCGCCATAGACGTTCCGCGCTGGTCCCGACAAGAAAGGCGGCTTGTTCCGCCAGAATTTGCGACATCATCACTTCATCGATCGATGAACCTTCGCGTTTGTCGTCGCCGGCAAAAAGCAATTCTGCAGCGAGCCCGGCGTAAGTAATCCGCGACCGCGCCAAAAGCCTCTCAAAGCTCACCCGCGTTGCCGGCGTGTCCAAAAAGGCCAACTCCGGCGCGTCAGTGTACCCGATCCAGTACAGCTTACCGTCTCTGTTTATGGGATCGATCAGGACGTTTGTGGTCCGCACCCCGAGCGCGGCGTTGGCAACCATGTGGCCGGCTTCGTGGATTGCAGCCGCGCGTTTCGGCATTTCGAATGCGCGGGGACCATGTTTTTTAAGAAGGCCGGCAGCGAGCGCCACAAACCGTTCACGAACCGCTTTCCCCAAACCGGGGCCAAACATCGTGAACCCTGCAAGCGTGAAAATGTCATTTTGCGATAGATCGGTAGCCTGCCCATAAAACGGATTGGTAACGTCGGGAATCGTGGCGTTGCTCATCATCGCGAGCCCCCGAACGTAGGAACCCCAAAGGCTTCACAAACGCCATCCAGGAATGTCTGGATGTTGTCGCGCGAAATGCGAATTTCGCTATCCTCGTCGGGCCAGTTTTTTTGAATGATCGACGCGTTTCCGTCGTCGTCAAATTCAATCCGAATTTCGCCTTGTTGGGCGCAAAGGATCTTCGGAGCCGGTGTGGGAATTGCGATAAGCGCGGTGCTGCTCATCGCCGCGCCTCCTCGATGCCGAGACCAACGAGTTGGGCCACAAGGTCGGCAATTCGCGGGTTAATTTGGTAGCGGCGATAGAGGAATTGTCCCGCGCTCGTTGTTGGCTTAAGTGGCGCGGCGGATAATCCGTCGATCAGATCGGAAATTGTCGTAATGCGTTTGGTAATATTGCGCGCGCGGCGCTGCTGATGTAAATTCATGGTGCCTATTGAGTTTGAAAAATGGATTTGGCCCGGCGGCGTTGGTAGCGCTAAGCCGGGCTGATTTTTTTTCGCGTTAAGCGAGCTTGCCGGGAGCGTTGCTACATCGCGCTTGAGCCCACTGAAGGACTTGCTCCGGCGCATATAGCGGCTTCCGCCCAAACCATGTTTCGACGGGCGGCCCGGCATTCCTGGATGGCAGGCAAAGCCGGTTGAGATAGCTCAGTGAAATTGGTCGGCCGTTAGCTTCCAGGAAAGCCGGGATTTGCTTCCGGACTAGGAGCGGCTTTGACATGGGCGCTCCTTAAGCGGCTGCTTGCGGAGGAGTGACTGAAGGTTGAGCCTTCAGCCATGCCATCGCAGACGCTTCCGGAATTAGCGTACGCCGTCCGACTTTTACGGCGTGGAGCCTACCTGAATTAATTTCCTCGTACGCAGTCGTTTTTCCAACTCCATACGAGCTACAGAAGTCATCGATGCTGAACGCCGCCTTTGACATTCAAATTCTCCGTCGTGAACGCCCGGTCTTGTGCGGGCACACACGGAGAATAGTGACGGACACGTCGCCTAATAGGAGGGCACGATTTATTTGGTGGGGCGATTAGCGGGGCGATTAGGCGGGGCCATTTCGAGCTTTAGGCTTTCGACCCGGTTTGATGCGTTCGGGGTCAGATTTAACCGCTTCAGACCAAGCCCTCTCAAAAGCGTTTGAGTCTGGGCTAAACTTGAAGACTTGAGCAGCTCTCTCGGCAAATTCGCCTCTCGAAACAAGTCGATCAGGATCCTTTTTGAATTCCTGCTCAAGCCACTGTTTGCATTGAGGAGTGGTGCTACTGGTAACCGGACGTCTGATTAATTGATCGAAATCCTGCCGCGAAACAAAAATCCAAGCTGCTCCGCCTTCTCTGAACGGAGCGTCGGGATTAATGGTGCAAGATGAAAACCGTTGCTCCAACTTCGCCGCGATCCACCAATTCGAGGGAATCGGATGGAAGTCCGGGCTGGAGAGTTCGAAAAAGGATGTTCCAAGCTTTCCGGTAACAGCACTGTCAGCAATGGCGTCTTGCACTTTCTTGAAGCGCTCTTTAGCTGCGAGGCTCGCCTCATTGTGCCGATCTATAAAAACTTTCAGCTCTTAAATCTCGTCTGCAGAGAACTCGAATTTTGGACATATTCGCTGTGACCAACAGGCGGGGGAGCCATGGAGCCGTCGTATTTCTTGCGGCCGAAATGGGGAAGATAGCGCGCTAAGAAGTTATTGGTCGCTCGTTTATCAGTCGCGATCTGAAAAAAGGAGAATTTCTTCATCCCCGGCTCTTCGCCGGTCCACGCTTCGCCAAAAAGCGAGCGGCCTAAGGCATCGGCTGCTCGCCCAAGAAACATCATTTCCGGTGTATCTCTGGGCCAGCTGGCTTGGTTTTGCCAAAAATCTCCCATCGGCCCCTCCGCATGGAGCATCCCGCAAGGTGGCCGACTCGGCCGGCTGGTGCGGTACCAGCTTTTCGGGCCGTCGCCCTAGCCGAGTCAGTGGTGATTCTAGCGCGCTGTGGAGAAGATTCGGCGCTGTTAACTAAGTCACATTCGCGTGGCACAGCACTTGCTAATCCTTAGCGACTGGGGATTGCAGGGCCCAGTTTAGAACAAGCGCCGCCGGGACGGTATATTTCGAGCCCGGCGGCGTAGTTTTTTTTGGCAAGCCTGCTACGCCGCGCCCTCAAGCACTTCGAGAATGTTGCGATGGACGAAGTAGTACCAGCTGCGCCCCCGTTTCCAGTCGGGTTCCTCGGGGTCAAGGAAATTACCTGACCAGGTCCCTCGGCGCTTCTCGACCTCCACGGCATAAATCAGGAGATCTCGCACACCCTGCAGCGTCGTGGGCACGAGGTCGGTGAGCGCACTTTCGGCATCGCTTTCGACCTCGTAAAGACGATGCAATTCTCGCTCAAATGCAATCCAGCGAGGATCATCCGTTTCGACATCCTGATTTTCTTCGTCGGAACCGTAGCTCGTTTGCCGGTTCTCGTATGGGATCTCCGTCTCAAGTTGATCCTGTTGAATGCTGAGCGCGGCATAGGCGGCAACCGCCCGCCTGTGGGCTTCGATGGCGGTGAAGATCGGATCAGGGTGGCCGGGCTCAAATGTTGCAAGCGACGCCGGCCGATCAGCATAGAAGCTCGCTGGATAGCGTTCGGTCGGTTGTATCGGTCGGTTGAGACGCTCACAGAACGGTCGCTTCGGGCTCGCAGTTGGGCTTCGCGGATGTCGTCAATGACTACATTGAAAAGCTGATGAGAGGGCTGGAATGAGCGCAAACGCCGCCCCTCGTCGCCTCACGCCACTGCCGTCCTAAACGGCACAACGACCTCCCCATCCGGCGGGTTCAGGATACGCTCCAGCAGTCCCTCCAGGGCTTCAAAGGCGAGCTTCTTCTCGTTGTAGAATTTCATACCGGTCGTAGATGCCCCGGATACCGCCGATGACGTGGCCGATGGCCCTCTCGGCATGATCCGCCGGCACCCCTGCCCGGCTCATCAGGGACCGGGCCGTCCGCCTGAGATCATGGATCGTCCAACGGTCGGCGATCGGGCACAGGGCGTCGAAGGCTTTCTTGAACTGGTTGAAGGCCGCCAGCGGGCGTTCGCCGTCGGTGGTGAAGCATGGGCCAGTCTTGCCATCCCCGATCAAGGGAAGGCCATCCAGCAGCCCTGCGGCGGCCCTGGAAAGCGGTATCAGGAAGTCTTTCTTAGCCTTCACTCGAGCAGCAGGCACAAGCCAATCGTTGCCCACGCGCTCCTGCCGAGGCATCCGGGCTCCCTCATTGCGTCTCGCTCCCGTTAGCAGCAGGAATTGAAGGAGCCTGGAGAACATCTGGAGGCCGGGCGGTCCCTGGACTTCCTCGGCAGTCCTCCAGACCGCTCGAATTTCCTCGTCGCTCAGGATCCGCTTTCGCGCCCGCTCCTCGGGGTTGGTGCGGGACATTCCCCGAACAATCGGGCTTCGGAAATCATCATCCCGCGCAGCGTGCCAATTGCAGACCCTGCGAACCACCATCAGAAGTCATGTCCGCCATGGCGGCGCCGTGCTGGTCTTCGATCTTGTCCAGGAGCATGACGATATCGCTGCGCTTGAGCTTGACGGCAACCTTGTCGCCAATCTCTGGATAAACCAGCCGCTCTAGAACGGTTTTGCGCTGATCCATGGAACGGATCTTTGCCCACTCGCGCTTCAGGTATTCTTCCGCGATCGTCTTGAACTTGCCACGCGTAGACTGCTCGGCCTTCTCTTTGCGTTTTTTCTCGACTGGATCAACGCCCTTCGCGACATTCCCTTGGATGATATCAGCCCATTTGTGGGCGTCAGCAAGCTTCGTAGTACCGCTAAGGCTCGCACGTTTCGATTGACCCTTGCTGTTGCGATATTGAAAGAGAAAGCTGCGCCGGCCGTTCGCGGTGATCATCAATCCGAAGCCGGGCCGCTTCTCGGCCCAGTAGATGATGCGGTCCTTGTCCTCAGCGGGACCAGCAGCGCTCAAAACAAATCCTGGTGTCAATTTCACTTGCATCAAATGCTCCGGTAAGCACAGGGTAAGCAGCCATTGGGTATGGCTGCGAATAGCCATGTCACCCAAGAAGCGGCGAAAGTAGCTGTGCCGCAAGGCTTTCTTTGATCTCGGGTATGTCTAGGAATGCCCAGCGACAGCTAGGAACAAATAAAATACTTCTTGATCGGAAAACTCACGGTGAGACCCGGGATCAGCGCGAGCAGCGCGCGTACGGCAAAGAACACGACGCCGGCAACGACGGCCATGTGATAGCCCGAGATCGACAGCACATGGCCGAGGCCGGAGATGAACATGGCGTCATTGACGGGTGTGGTGATCGCGTCGCGGCGGCCGGTGAGCAGCGCGGTCGCGATCGCCCGCTCGTCGCCGTCGAGGCGGCTATGGATGCGCGCGTCGATAGCGTCGCGCAGGCCTTGCATGAATGCGGCATAACGCAAACGAAGCCCGCCGCTCTCGGGCGGCTCGGCGGCCTTGATTGCGCCCATCACGAAGCCGGAGGCGCCGATGCCCTGATAGAACATGTCGCGCGAGAAGTCGTAGGAGCCCGGCCGCAACGGCGCGAGCGGGGGCAACAGCCGCGCCTTCAGCTCGACAAAGCTGCCGACATCGGGCGCGGTGCCCTTCTTCACCGACAGCCGCACGCGCTCGAGTTTCGTCGACAGCCGCGGCGCATCCATCGTGGTCACGCGGAGCACGAAGCGGTCGGTGCGCTCGCGGATGTCGCGGGTCTCGACAAAGCCGGACAGGGATACCGAATAGATCGGCCGTGCCAGCACGGTGTGCGTCATGCGGGCGGTCTTGAAGGTGGCCGTGGCAAAGCCCGCCGAGACGGCCGCGACCATCACAGCCGCCACAAAGAACCGGCTTCGCCGCAACAGGAAGGCGGCGATGCATAGAGCGATTGCCGTGGCAATGCTGACGGAGAGCAGCGGCTCGCGCGCCGCGGTGAAATAGAGCGCCACACCTGTGCCAAAGGCGAGTGGAACCCAGGGGAGCAGCCTGCCGGCGCCGGCCTCCGCTCGAACCCAGGCCTGCAGGCGTTCGAGGAAGGAGCTCCAGGCAGCGCCCGACGGCGCCAGCGCCGCGCCCTGCGCGGCCCCGCGCGGCGGCCAGGTTCCTGCTACACCCTGCGTACGGCGGCGCGGACCGTCCCGCTCTGCCATGCGGCAACACCCCAACTGACTTTCCGGATCAGGCTACCGGAAGTTGTTCGGGGCGGAGAAGAGAACGGAACCAGAATGCCGTTAGGAGTTTTTCCGAAGGCGCGTGGCCTATGCCCTGAACGTGTCAGGCGCAATCGGCAGGCGCGTCACGGGGGGCGTCGGCGCCGGGGCCGGCTCGCTGGCCCGCGCCTTTGGCGCCATGTGCTTGCGATGGGTCGTGCTGGCCGCGCCCGCCGAGAAGGCCGGCAGCAACAGGAATACGATCGCGAGCACCGTGAGCTTCTTCATTGGGAGAGCCCCTGCCTTGAGGACGAATTGGAGTAGATGGCCGCCAGCGGCTTGTGATCCCGTCACAATCCGAGCGCACTGCAGCGAAAAGAAGGCCCAAAGGCCTAAGTCTTTCCGACTTCCTTTGCAAATGTGTCACGCAACCCGATGGTCCGGTTCAACACCAGGCGATCAGGAGTTGAGTCCTTGTCGCGGACGAAGTAGCCCTGCCGCTCGAACTGCATGGGATCGGCGGAATTGACTTCCGCAATCGCCGGCTCGATCCGGGCATCTTTCAGGATTTCCAGCGACTGCGGATTGAGGTCGGCGGCGAAATTCGCCGCGTCCGGGCTCGGCTTGGCGAAGAGCTGGTTGTAGATGCGGATTTCGGCCGGCTTCGACTGCGCCGCCGGCAGCCAGTGCATGGTCGCCTTCACCTTGCGGCCGTCGGACGCGTTGCCGCCGCGGGTCGCGGGGTCATAGGTACAGCGGAGTTCTGTGACCTCGCCAGCGGCGTTCTTCACGACGCTGGCGCACTTGATGAAATAGGCATAGCGCAGCCGCACCTCGTTGCCGGGAAACAGCCGAAAGAATTTCTTCGGCGGGTTCTCCATGAAATCGTCCTGCTCGATATAGAGCTCGCGGCCGAAGGCGATCTTGCGCGTGCCCTTCGACGGATCGTCCGGATGATTGACGGCCTCGATCTCCTCGACCTGCCCTTCCGGATAATTCTCGATCACGACCTTGAGCGGCTTCAGCACCGCCATCCGCCGCAGCGAGGTGCGGTTCAGCTCCTCGCGGATGCAGAACTCGAGCATGCCGACGTCGACCACGCTGTTGGCTTTCGCCACGCCAATGCGCTTGACGAATTCGCGGATCGCGGCCGGCGGCACGCCGCGGCGCTTCAGGCCCGCAACGGTCGGCATGCGCGGATCGTCCCAGCCCGCCACGTGACCGTCCTGAACGAGGCGCGTCAGCACGCGCTTCGACAGAAGCGTGTAGGCGAGGTTGAGGCGCGCGAATTCATACTGGTGCGGTTTCGACGGCACCGGCAGCTTGTCGAGCAGCCATTCATAGAGCGGCCGGTGGTCCTCGAACTCCAGCGTGCAGATCGAATGCGTGATGCCCTCGATCGCGTCGGACTGGCCGTGGGCATAGTCGTAGCTCGGATAGATCGACCATTTGTCGCCGGTGCGCGGATGGTGCGCATGCAGGATCCGGTACAGCACGGGATCGCGCAAATTGATGTTGCCGGAGGCCATGTCGATTTTCGCGCGCAAGACACGCGCGCCGTTTGGAAACTCACCGGCCTTCATGCGGCGGAACAGGTCGAGATTCTCCTCCACCGGACGATCGCGGAACGGCGACTTCTTGCCGGGCTCGGTCAGCGTGCCGCGGCTTAAGCGAATCTCCTCCTGCGTCTGGTCGTCGACATAAGCGAGCCCATTCCTGATCAGTCCCTCCGCCCATTCATAGAGGCGGTCGAAATAATCCGAGGCATAGAGCGGCTGGCCGGCCCATTTGTAGCCGAGCCAGCTCACATCGGCCTGGATGGAATCGATGTATTCCTGCTCTTCCTTGGTGGGATTGGTATCATCGAAGCGCAGATTGCAGCGGCCTCCAAACTCCTGCGCGATGCCGAAATTGAGCGCGATCGACTTGGCATGGCCGATATGCAGGTACCCGTTCGGCTCCGGCGGGAACCGGGTCACGATCTCCCTGTGCTTGCCCGAGGCGAGATCGGCCTGGACGATGTCGCGGATGAAGTCGCGCCCTGCCTCTGCCGTCGCCGGTTCTGTCGTCGTCATTCTCACGTCCTAACGGGGAAATCAGCGGCCCTTCTGCCAAATTAGCAACCCCGAGCCAAGCCCGCTTTGCCCCGGCCCGAGGCTTTAGTTATGCACCGATCCTGTTATACACCACCGCCCCTTTCACCTGTCTGCCCCGCTCAATGACTGATTCCATCGTCACCCGCTTTGCCCCCTCGCCGACCGGCTTCCTCCACATCGGAGGCGCCCGCACCGCGCTGTTCAACTGGCTTTATGCGCGCGGTCGCGGGGGCAAGATGCTGCTGCGGATCGAGGACACCGACCGCGAACGCTCCACAAAGGAGGCGATCGACGCCATCCTGGACGGATTGAAATGGCTCGAGCTCGATTGGGACGGCGACGTCATCTACCAGTTCAGCCGCGCCGCGCGCCATCGCGAGGTCGCGGAATCGCTGCTTGCGGCCGGCAAGGCCTATCGCTGCTACGCCACGCCTGAGGAACTGACGAAGATGCGCGAGAAGGCGCGCGCGGAGGGCCGCACCCGCCTTTATGACGGGATGTGGCGCGACCGCGACCCGTCCGAAGCACCTGCCGGCATGAAGCCGACCATCCGCCTGAAGGCGCCGCAGACGGGCGAGACCGTGATCGAGGACCAGGTGCAGGGCCGCGTGGTCTGGCAAAACGAGAATCTCGACGACCTCGTGCTGCTCCGGGGCGACGGCACGCCGACCTACATGCTGGCAGTCGTGGTCGACGACCATGACATGGCTGTCACCCACATTATCCGCGGCGACGATCACCTGATCAACGCCGCCCGCCAGAAGCAGATCTACGACGCGCTCGGCTGGGATGTGCCGAACATGTCCCATATTCCGCTGATCCACGGCTCCGACGGCTCAAAACTGTCGAAACGGCATGGCGCGCTCGGCGTCGACGCCTACCGCGCCATGGGATATCTGCCGGCCGCGCTTCGGAATTACCTGGTCCGGCTCGGCTGGAGCCATGGCGATCAGGAAATCTTCTCGACCGAGGAGATGATCAAGGCGTTCGATCTGCCCGCGATCGGCCGCTCCGCCGCGCGGTTCGATTTCGCAAAGCTCGAAAACCTCAACGGCCATTACATCCGTCATACTGACGATCAATCCCTCGTGACCCAGTTCGAGGCCGTGCTGGATTACGTTCCCAACGGCGCGATGGTGAAGGCCAAGCTCACCCCCGCCACCCGCGCGCAGCTGTTGCAGGCAATGCCGAGCCTGAAGGAGCGCGCCAAAACCCTGATCGAGCTGATTGAAGGCTCTTATTTCATTTTCGCAGACCGGCCGCTGCAGATTGAGGCGAAGGCGCAGGCGCTTTTGACAGCGGAAACCCGCGAATTGATCGGCCGGCTGCGCGCGGCGCTGGAGGCGGTTTCGCCCTGGAGCGTCGAGACCACGGAAGCCGCAATGCGAGCATTTTCAGAGTCTAACAACCTAAAGTTGGGAGCAGTGGCCCAGCCTTTGCGGGTGGCGCTGACCGGCAAGACCACCTCGCCCGGGATTTTCGAAGTGCTTTCGGTGCTTGGGCGCGACGAATGCCTGGCCCGGCTTGCCGATCAGGCTACCGCATAGCCCCCAAGCGCGCAGGCGCGGCCATCTTGCCGCGCACATGGCAATACGATACCCATTTAGGCAACCAAGTTTCTGGACAATCCGGCCTGCCTAGCCATTTGAAGAAATGGCGCTAAGTCGGCCCGCAACGATCTCATCGGGGACGAACGATGGACGCAAAATCAGCAAGCAAGACCGCGACCCTTACGATCGGCAACAAGACCTACGATTTCCCTATCCTGAGCGGCACCGTCGGGCCTGATGTCATTGACATCGCCAAGCTCTACGCCCAGTCGGGCATGTTCACCTACGACCCCGGCTTCACCTCGACCGGGAGCTGCCAGTCCAAGATCACCTATATCGACGGCGACGCGGGCGTGCTCGAATACCGCGGCTACCCGATCGAGCAGCTCGCCGAGCACGGCGACTTCCTGGAGACCTGCTATCTCCTGCTTTACGGGGAACTTCCGACGCCGGCGCAGAAGAAGGATTTCGACTATCGCGTGATCCACCACACCATGGTTCACGAGCAGATGGCCCGCTTCTTCCAGGGCTTCCGCCGCGACGCCCATCCGATGGCGATCATGGTCGCCGCCGTCGGTGCGCTCGCCGCGTTCTATCACGACTCCACCGACATCAACGATCCGCAGCAGCGCATGATCGCTTCCATGCGCATGATCGCGAAGGTCCCGACGTTGGCGGCGATGGCCTACAAATACACCGTCGGCCAGCCCTTCATGTATCCGAAGAACTCGCTCTCCTTTGCCGAGAACTTCCTGCACATGTGCTTCGCGGTGCCGTGCGAGGAGTACAAGATCAATCCGGTTCTGGCGGACGCGCTCGACAAGATCCTCATCCTGCACGCCGACCACGAGCAGAACGCCTCGACCTCGACGGTACGCATCGCCGGCTCTTCCGGCGCAAACCCGTTCGCCTGCATCGCCGCCGGTATAGCCTGCCTGTGGGGCCCGGCGCATGGCGGCGCCAACGAGGCCGCGCTGAACATGCTCTACGGCATCGGCAAGGTCGAAAACATTCCGGACTTCATCAAGAGGGTGAAGGACAAGAACAGCGAAGTCCGCCTGATGGGCTTTGGCCACCGCGTCTACAAGAACTACGACCCGCGCGCCAAGATCATGCAGAAGATGTGTCACGCGGTGCTGAAAGAAACCGGCCACGGCGACGATCCGATGCTGAAGGTGGCGCTGGAACTGGAAAAGATCGCGCTGAGCGACCAGTATTTCATCGACCGCAAGCTGTACCCGAACGTCGACTTCTATTCGGGCATCACGCTGAAGGCGATGGGCCTGCCGGTCTCGATGTTCACCGTGCTGTTCGCGGTCGCGCGCACCGTCGGCTGGATCAGCCAGTGGAGCGAGATGATCGAGGATCCGCAGCAAAAGATCGGTCGTCCGCGCCAGCTCTACACCGGCGTCGCCAGCCGCGAATATGTCGATATCGCCAAGCGGAAGTAGGCCCGCCAGATCAGCAACGTTGGAAGCGGCGCCGTCATTCTGATCGGCGCCGTTTTCGTCTGCCGCGAACAAACCATCCAACGTGCCGTCATTCCGGGGCGCGCAGAGCGCGAACCCGGAATCTCGAGATTCTCAGATGCGCAATTGCGCACCATAGTTCGTCTCTTCGAGGCGCCCCGGAATGACAGCGTTAAATTGGGCGCGCTGCTTTGCGCATCGTCGCCAGCACGATGTCGGCGGCGCGGACGCTCGGCGGCTGATGGCCGGTCGACATGATGGCATCGAGCTTGCCGAAAGCATCGGCTTGCTGCTTGCGCTCGGGCGTGTCCGACAGCATCGGACGCAGCGCGCGCGCGAGATTTTCCGGTGTGCAGTTCTCCTGCAGGAACTCGGGGATCACGTCCTTGCCGATCACGAGATTGGCCAGAATTACCGACGACACCCGGATCGCACGACGCAGGATAAAGGCCTCCATGCCGCCGACGCGATAGGCCGTCACCATGGGAACACCCGATAGCGCAAGCTCCAGTGTCACGGTGCCGGATTTGGCAAGGGCAGCGCGCGCGATACGGAATGCCGCGCGTTTCTCGTTTTCGCCGGTCACGATCTGCGGCGGCACTTCCCAGCTCCTGACCCCTTCACGCACCGCCGCCTCGAGATGCGGCATGGTCGGCAGCATCGGCTCGAAGGCTGCGCCCTCGCCGCGGAGCTGCGCGAGCGCCCGGCCGAATACCGCAAGATGATGCCGGATCTCGCCGCGCCGGCTGCCCGGCAGCACCAGCAGAACCGGCGGTTCTGCGTCGCGCCGCTTCCGCTCCTCGGCATTGGGCCGCAGCGAGGCGAGCTGCTCGGTCAAGGGGTGGCCGACATAGCTGCAGGGCGGCCCGCGCAGCTTGCGGTATTCCTCCGGCTCGAACGGCAACAGCGCCAGCACGTGATCGACATAGCGCATCATGGCGCGCGCGCGGCCCGGCCGCCACGCCCAGACGGTCGGCGACACGTAATCGACGATCGGGATCGAAGCGTCGCGGGCGCGCACGCGGCGCGCCACGCGATGGGTGAAGTCCGGACTGTCGATGATGACCAGGATATCCGGCTCAACCGCGATCACTGCGTCGGCGGTTTGCCGGATCAGCCGCAGGATTTTCGGCAACTGCATTACGACACCGGCAAAACCGATGATCGACAATTCCTCGATCGGAAACAGCGAGCTCAGGCCCTCGCGCGCCATGGCGCGGCCGCCGACGCCTTCGAATTCGACGGCGCCACCGAGCCGCTGGCGCAGCACCTTCATCAGACCCGCGCCGAGGCGGTCGCCGGATTCTTCGGTGGCGATCAGGAATATCCTGCGCCCGACATTGCCCGTCGCGCGCCCCGCGCTCACGCCACCACACCCGTCACAAATAATCCGGCCTTGTCGGCGGCCTCGATCATGGCCTGCGGCTCCGCCACAAGGGTATTGCCGGCAATCGCGGCGATGCCGGCGAGCTTCGCAGCCGCCGCGCCCTCGACGGTGCGCGGGCCGATCGCCGGCAGGTCATAGCGCAGGTCCTGGCCGGCCTTGGGCGCCTTTATCAGCACGCCACGGCCCGCGGCGGCGCGGATGCGACCTTGGGTACGCAGTTGCGCGATGCGCGCAAGTAGCCCGTCGGTGCCCTCGATATCCTCGACCCCGACCACATGGCCGTCGATCACGACCGCAGCCTGCCCGATGTCGAACGGGCTCAGCGCCCGCAGCACGTCTCGTCCCTTCGCGATGTCGGCCAGCGCCTGCGGGTCGGGCTTTGCGCCGGCCACGCAGCCCTCCGGCATCAGTAAATCAGGGGCGGCATCCTTGATCCCGACCATGCGAAATCCCTGCCCCTCCAGGATACGCCCGATCCCCGACAACAGGTGATCGTCGCCACCCCGGAAGGAAGTCCAGATCTTTCCGATCGCGCGCAGCGTGCCCCAGTCCAGGCGAATCTCGGAGAGCGACGGCCGCACCAGCGCACCGATGAACATGAGGTCGCGGCAGCCCTCGCTGCGGAACAGGCTCGTGGCGCGGCCGAGCTGGCCGAGCGATATCCAGTGGTGGCGGAAGCGCGCGGCCGCTTTCTCGTCGCAGGCGCCCCTGATCGCAAACAGCACCGGCGTGAGGCCGCGGCGACTAAGCGAATCCGCGACCGCAAACGGCATGACGCCGCCGGCAGCGATCAGGCCGACGGGCGAGGAAAGTTCTGGCGCCGGCGCGGTCATGCTCAGGGCCGGCTGCCGCTGTCGGACGGCAGGCACAAGGGCCGATGCTTGCCGTCCTTGATGAAGGTGAGAATCTCTCCGATGGCGGGATCGTCGCCCGCCATCGATTGCACGCCTTCAAGCCGTTCGGCGAAGATGCCGGGTGCGTGAAACAGCTTCTGATAAAACGCCCGCACGGTCGACAGACGTTGCTTGGTGAACTTGCGCCGTTTCATGCCGACGATGTTGAGGCCTTCGAGCACGGCGTACTGGCCGTTGACGAGCCCGAACGGAATCACGTCGTCGCGCACGCCGCAAACGCCGCCGACCATCACCTGCGGCCCGATCCGGGTGTACTGGTGCACCGCGGACAGCCCGCCGATGAAAACGAAATCGCCGATCTCGCAGTGTCCGCCCAGCGTCGCCGAGGTCGCGAAGATCACGTCGTTGCCGACCTGGCAGTCATGGCCGACATGGGCGCAATTCATGAAGTAACCGCGGTCGCCGACCCGGGTGATGCCGCCGCCCGCGACGGTGCCGGCATTCATGGTCACGGACTCGCGGATGGTGCAGGCGGATCCGATCTGAAGCCTGGTAAGCTCGCCGCGGTAGCTCAGCGATTGCGGCGGCGTGCCGAGCGAGACGAACGGATAGATGGTGCAATCGTCGCCGATCGTGGTCTGTGCCGTGATGTGCACATGCGCGATCAGCTTGCAATTCTTCCCGATGACGACGTGCGAGCCGATGATGCAATAGGGGCCGATCGAGGTGCCCTCACCGATGACCGCGCCGTCTGCAATCCGCGCGGTGGAATCGATCATGCTCATTTACGACGGGCCCCGCCATTGGTTAACGCGCCTGAAGCGCCAAAACATCATATTTTGCGGTGGGTAGCGCGACTTTGACCGGGATGTCCAGTGACGTATCATGACGGCTTGTTGCAACGCTCATCGTTCGAGCATGATCTTTTCGGAAAACCGCTTCACACTTTTCCCGATCATGCTTTAGCCTCCCTGACGTCATGGTCCGCGCCGCCACCGCACTTTTCCTGAGCCTTTTCACCACGCCCGTCACGTCCGAAACGGTCGATGTGCGGGGACGGGGCGCCGTCGACCTTCGAGCGTTCGAGTGCCGCGACATCAACCGCAGCACCATTGTTCAGCGCGTCTGCTACGACGCGGCGCGGAGCACGCTGCTGGTCGCGGTCGGTGGGGCCTATCATCAGTTTTGCAGCGTGCCCGCGGAGACCTACGCAGCCTTCATGGATGCGCCGTCGATGGGATGGTTCTTCAACCGGAATGTCCGGGCAACGACGCCGGGCGAGCGCTATCGTTGCTAGAGCGCGATGAGATTAGGATGAACCGTCATCGCGCTCTAGATCCTTGTTTGCGCATGATCTTTTCGGAAAACCGCTACACACTTTTCCGGATCATGCGCTAGGCACATACGACGCGATCGCTCAATCCGTCAGCATCGCGCCGACGTCGGCTTGCGCCATGACGACGCCCTTCACCTTCGCCTCGCCGTGAAACCACCACATGGTGTTGCGGCGGCCGAGCGAACGCATGTGATATTCAACGGTGTCACCGGGCATCACCGGCTTGCGGAACTTGCACTTGTCGATGGTGAGGAAATAGACCGCGCGCGGCCTCTCGGTGCCCTCGACCGACTTGATGCCGATCACGCCGGCCGTCTGCGCCATTGCCTCGATCATCATCACGCCCGGATAGATCGGGCGGTCGGGAAAATGGCCGAGGAACGGCGGCTCGTTGAAGGTGACGTTCTTGATGCCGATGCCGCTGTAGTCGGCGCGGATGTCGATCACCTTGTCGATCAACAACATCGGATAGCGGTGCGGCAGCGTCTTCAGAATCTCGTTGATGTCTACGACCGCGAATTTGACCGGTGACTCCTCCGCCATCACTCCTGCCCTTCACCCTTCGGACCGGCCGCTTGATCCCGCACCAGACGTTCCACCGCAACAATCTCTCTGAACCATTGCTTGGTCGGTTTGGCAAAATGACCACCCCAGCGGCCGTTCGGCGGAATATCGTCCTTCACCGCGCTCATGGCCGTGACCTGGGCGCCGTCGCCGATCTTGAGATGGTTGTTGATGCCGACCTTTGCTCCCAAAGCCACGTAGTCGCCGATGGTCAGACTGCCTGCGAGCCCGATCTGGGCCGCCAGCAGGCAGTGCCTGCCAATACTCACATTGTGGCCGATCTGAACCTGATTGTCGATTTTGGTGCCCTCGCCGATCACGGTGTCGCGCAGGCTGCCGCGGTCGATCGTGGTGCCGGCTCCGATCTCCACGTCGTTCTGGATCAGGACGCGGCCGGTCTGCGGCACCTTCAGGTGGCCCTCGGGCCCAAAGAAAATAAACCCATAGCCGTCCTGGCCGATGCCGCAACCGGGATGGATCAGCACATTGTTGCCGATCAGCGCGCATTGGATCGACGTGCGTGCGCCGACATTGCAATCCCGGCCGATCTTGACGCCGGGGCCAATCACCGCACCGGCGCCAACGACCGTGCCGGCGCCGATCTCGACGCCCGCCCCGATCACGGCGAGGGGATCGACGATCACGCCATCTTCGAGATGCGCCGACGCGTCGATGATGGCGGACGGCGCGATGCCCTCGGAGCCGAACCACGAGGCCGGCCTCAGCGCATCGCGATGCCATTCCCGGGCGAGCCCGACGAAGGCACGAAATGGCTGGGCGGCACGCAGCACAGCCACACGGGGCGGAACTCTGGCCTCGAAGCGCGGGCTCACCAGGCAGGCGCCGGCCCTGGTCGAGCCGAGCTGATCCGAATATTTCAGATTGTCGAAAAACGTCAGGTGCGCCGGCCCGGCTTCGTCGAGCGACGCCAGTCCCCTGACCTCCTGGCCGGCCCGGGAGGTGTCCACCAAAAGCGCCTTCGTCAGCGCGGCGATATCGGCCAGCGTCGACAAAGGCGGAGTTGCAAAGAATGTCGGCTGCGCCATTCCCCCGTCGCAATCCGGTGTGGTGGTCAGGTGAAGACGTGGAATGGGTGTCCACGCCGATTGAAAGCGTCCTAAATCGCCCTCGTCTTAGGACAAATCGCCGCTGCGCTCTAGGTTAATGTCGGGGCAAAATCCCCTGCAAAAACCAGCGGCTGCGCTGCGATCAAGCCAGCCTCCGGCTACCGGTTCTCCTCGGAAGGCCGCTTTTCCGGCCTTCTCTATCAGGCTCGTCAGAACGATGTACCGCCGCCGAACTTGAACTGCTGCACGCGGTCGAACTGACCCTTGGTCAACGGAACCGCATAGTCGAAGCGCAGCGGTCCGAACGGCGAGGCCCAGATCAGACCGACACCGACCGAGGTGCGCACCACGTTCTGCTCGTTATACTGCAGACCCAAGCAGGTTCCGGGGCTGAACGGCGGAGTTGGATTCGGTCGCACGCATCCGGGCACGTTGACCTCGCCGGTGGCCGCCCACGAAGTCGGTCCCTTGTAATCCCACAGGCCGCCAGCATCGGCATAGACCGCGCCCTTCAGGCCCACTTCCTTCGGCAGGAACCAGAACGGCATCTGCAATTCGAACGACGCACCCCAGTACTTGGTGCCGCCGAGCGCATCCATCGTGCCGTACGGGTTGATGTCGCGAGGACCGATGCCGTTCGGAGCGAAACCGCGGACGAGGTTCGGGCCCATCTGGAAATGGTCGAGCATGCGCAGCTCGTTATTGCCGATCTGGTTGAGCATGCCGCCCTGGAGGTGGATCAGGCCGACAATGTCGGAGACCAGCGGGCTGTAGTACTTCGCGTCGATCTGCGACTTTAGATAGGTGACATCGCCGCCGACGCCGGCGAAGTCCTGGCGCCAGTCGACCAACAGACCGTCGGTCGGGTTCTTGTTGTTGTCGAGCGTGTTGTAGTTCAGCGAGTAGCCGATCGCCGAAGTCAGCGTCGAGCCGCTCGCCAATTCCTTGCGGATCGGCAGGGAGGCCTCGCCGTCGCTGTAGCACCAGAGACCGAGCCCGGTGGTATCGGTGGCGGTTTGCCCGCCCGATGTTACCGTGCCGCCCGCCAGGGTATTGCCACCATTCATCCCCGCGACCCAGGCCGGCGACGGGTTGAAGGCAAGCAGGCCGTTGCCGGGATTGTTGTTACAGTTCGCCAGATAGCTCGGCAGCGAGATGTCCTGCTGATAGATCGAGTAGCGCAACTGCAGCGACAGATCCTCGCGCAGCTGGAAGCCAAGCCGCGGGCTGAAGCCGATGGTCTTGGTGCCGTACGAGATATAGGCGTTGGGCAGTTGCTGGCGATAATAGGCATCGAGGCCCAGCGCCACGCGATAATCGAGCACATACGGATCGATGTAGGACAGCGACAGGCCGCGCGCATATTGCCCGTAGGTCACCGCCGCTTTCGCAAACAGGCCGCGGCCGAGGAAGTTGCGCTCGGAAATGCTGACTTCGGCGAGCGCACCGTCGGTGGTCGAGTAGCCGCCCGATACCGAGAAGTCGCCGGTCGATTTCTCTTCGAGATCGACGAGCAGGACCACGCGATCGCTCGATGAACCGGGCTCGGTCGTGATCTTGACGCTCTTGAAGAAGTCGAGGTTCTTCAGCCGCCGCTCGGCGCGATCCACCAGCGCGCGGTTGTAGGCGTCACCCTCGGACAGATCGAATTCGCGCCGGATCACATAGTCGCGGGTGCGGGTGTTGCCACGGATGTTGATGCGCTCGATATAGGTGCGCGGCCCCTCCTCGATCGAGAAGATCACCGAGACGGTATGGGCCTCGAAATTGCGGTCGCCGCGGGGACGCACCACCGCAAACGCAAAGCCGCGGCGCGATGCCTCGATCTGCATCTCCTCGACGGATTTCTCCAGTGCTTCGACGTTATAGACGGATCCTACGCCGACGCGCGAGAAGCTGCGCAGCGTGCCGACGTCGAGATTGCCTATGCTCGACTGGAAGTCGACCGAGCCGACACGATATTGCTGGCCTTCCTCGATCTTGAAGGTGACGAGGAAGCCCTTGCGGTCCGGATCGTATTCCGTCAGCGCCGCGACCACCTGCACGTCCGCGAAGCCGTGCTTCAGGTAGAAGCGGCGAATCAGGTCGCGATCGGCCTCGACGCGGTCCGGATCGTAGACATCGTTGCCGCCGAGGAAGCTCAGCAGGTTGAATTCGTGGGTCTTGATGATGTCCTTGAGGCGATAGGACGAATAGTAACTGTTGCCGACGAAGTCGATGGATTTGACGGAAGTCTTCCCGCCTTCCTGGATCGTGAAGATCAGATCGACGCGGTTGTTCGGCTGGTCGATCATCTCCGGCGTGACGGTCACGTCATAGCGGCCGGAATGACGGTAGATTTCGACGATGCGCTGGGCGTCGGACTGCACCATCGGGCGCGACAGCGTGCCGCGCGGCTTGGACTGGATTTCAGCGGAGAGCTGCTCGTCCTTGACCTTCTTGTTGCCCTCGAAGGCGATGCGGTTGATGACCGGGTTTTCGATCACGGTGACGACGATTCGTCCGCCGGGCCGGCTGATCTGCACGTCCTGGAACAGGCCGGTTTCAATCAGCGCCTTCAGGCCGTCGTCGATCGAGGCGTTGTCCAGGCGGCCGCCGGGGCCGGCCTTGAAATAGGAGCGGATCGTCTCGACCTCGACGCGCCGGTTTCCAACGACTTCGATAGAATTCACGCTCTGCGCGGCCGCCTGCGAAGAAACAAGCGTCACCGCCAGCGGCGCAAGCACCGGCACAGCGAACATGATCAGGGCGGCGACAAAGCCCCCCCGGACTCGCATTCCAAACATCATGCGCGACGCGCCCTCGTCATTCCGTGCCGGCCCGCACCCCAACGAACCGGCCAATTCCCATTTATTGCATCGCTTGTAACCAAATTCGCGAGGGCAGCAAATTACGATCGCGGTCCAATTCCAATTTCATTCCAAGACGTTGCGAATGAGCAACGTCATAAAAAAGCCGCGCTTTATGACGCCACGAAGCGCGAATGCAGGTGGAGGATGTCGTGGTAGGTCGCAAACACCATTAGCATCAGCACAAGTGCCAATCCGATGCGGAATCCCATCTCCTGCGCCCGTTCCGACAGCGGCCGGCCGCGCGCAGCCTCCACCGCATAGAACAAAAGGTGACCGCCATCGAGCAACGGTACCGGGAACAGGTTCAACAGGCCGATCGAGATCGACAGCACTGCGGAGAGGTGAATCAATGCCATCAGGCCAATGGTGGCGACCTGTCCGGAGATCTCGGCAATTCGTAAGGGCCCGCCGATCTGGTCGGCGGCCTCACGCCCGGTAAAAACCCCTCCGATATAGGACAGGGTGCGCTCGACCACGAACCAGGTTTCCTTGATCCCCAGCCAGAACGCGGTCGCCGGATCGACCTTTTCGGTCACGGAATCGCCGGGAGCGGTCTGGCGGGTTATTCCAAGCACGCCTAGTCGCTGGCTGTTGCCGAAGGCGTCCTTTACTTCGCGCATCTGGGGCGTGCCGGTGAGTTGAACCGTCGAATCGCCCCGCTTGACCGTGAACGTCAGCTTCTCGCCGGCGCGGGTTCCGACAATGCGCTGCATGTCGGTAAAACTGTCGATTTTGCTGCCGTCGATCGAGGTCACGATATCGCCCACCTGGAACCCGGCGGCGGCGGCCGCGCTGTTCGCCTCGATCTTGTCGACCCGGGCCGTCGTGCTCGGCTTGCCGAAGAAGGTGAAAAGGCAGGTGAAAATCACGATGGCGAGGATGAAATTGGCGATCGGGCCGGCCGCGACGATGGCCGCGCGCGGGCCCACCTTCTTGTGGTGGAAGCTGCCCTTGCGCTCCTCTTCCGTCATGGTAGCGAGCGCCTCGGCCGAAGGCGTCGAGGCCTCGGTGTCATCGCCGAAGAACTTCACATAGCCGCCGAGCGGAATGGCCGAAATCTTCCAGCGGGTTCCGTGGCGGTCGTTGAAGCCGACGAGCTCCGGCCCGAAGCCCAGCGAGAACGTCAACACCTTCACCCCGGCCCAGCGGGCGACCAGGAAGTGGCCAAGCTCGTGGAAGAAGACGACGATGGTCAGGACGAACAGAAAGGGGACGATATAGCCGACGAGCAGATGGCTCATGTTATTGAAACTATGCAGAAAAAAGTCGGCCATCCAATTCCCCTCTTCCGGAGCCGAAAGCCCCACCCCGAAACCTCTAGGATGCCTTTAAGGCAATTTGAGGCAATAGGGTGGCGGCCTTATTTCGTGCGCTATGGTCAACGGCGATGGCGTCATCGGCTGACGTCAGCGGCGCCAAATTCCCGGAGCGAATCCAGGCTTCGATGGTCGCCTCCACCAGCCGCGCGATGGCGCCGAACTTGATCTTGCCGGCGATGAAGGCGGCGACCGCCACCTCATTGGCGGCGTTGAACACGGTGGTGGCCCCCCGCCCGGTACGCAGCGCCTCATAGGCAATCCGCAGCGCCGGGAACCGTTCCAAATTCGGTTCCTCGAAGGTGAGCTGGCCGATCTTGGCGAGATCAAGTCGCGCGGCCGGGCCCTTCGTCAGTCGGTCCGGCCATCCCAGGCAATGCGCGATCGGAATCCGCATGTCGGGCGCTCCCAATTGAGCGATCACCGAGCGGTCGGAAAACTCCACCATGCCGTGCACGATCGACTGCGGATGCACCAGCACGTCGATCTCGTCGGGGGTCAGCGTGAACAGATAGGCGGCCTCGATCACCTCGAGCCCCTTGTTCATCATCGAGGCCGAAATCGATGGTGATCTTCTGCCCCATGCTCCAGTTCGGATGCTTCAGCGCCTGCGCCAGCGTCGCCTGTTCGATATCGGCGGGATCCCAGGTGCGGAACGGCCCGCCGGAGGCCGTGATGATGACGCGGACGAGTTCCTCACGATTGCCCGAGCTCAGCGCCTGGAACAGCGCGTTGTGCTCGGAATCGGCCGGCAGGATGCAGGCGCCGGCCTTCTGCGCGCGCTGCATGAAGAAATCGCCGGCGCAAACCAGGCATTCCTTGTTGGCCAGCGCGACCGTCGCGCCGCGATCGACGGCGGCGAGCGCGGGCTTCAGGCCCGCTGCGCCGCTGACGGCGGCCATCACCCAGTCGGCCGGACGCGCGGCGGCCTCGATGATCGCGCTTTCGCCCGCACCGAATTCGGTGCGCGTGCCCGCGAGCGCCTCTTTCAATTCGGTCAGGCGGCTCGGATCGGCCACCGCGACAAAGCGCGCATCGAACTCCTTTGCGAGCTTGGCGAGCCCCTGAACATTGCTGTTGCCGGTCAACGCCTCGACCCGGTAGCGATCAGGCGCGGCGCGCAGCAAGTCCATGGTGCTGTCGCCGATCGAGCCGGTGGCGCCGAGAACGGACACACTGCGCACGGCCGACGCCGCGGTCTTGTTGTTACGCAAAGGGACTGCGCTCATGCTTCACCAAACCATAAGAGCTCGGCCGACGCCATCCACGCCGCCGCGCAAATATCCGAAAATCGCCGCGAGCACGATTGCCGCGACAAAGCCGTCCAGGCGGTCCATTACCCCGCCATGGCCGGGAATTATGTGACTTGAGTCCTTTACTCCAAATCGGCGTTTGACGGCCGATTCAAACAGGTCGCCAAACTGCGCCGCAATGGACAGGGCTGCTGCCAGAACCAGCAATGGCAACGTCTTGCCGTGGCCCAGCGCCGAAAAGCCGATGGCGACCGCAAGGCTTGCCGCAAAGCCGCCGATCGCGCCGGCCCAGGTCTTTTTCGGGCTGACCCGCGGCCAAAGCTTCGGGCCGCCGATGCCGCGGCCGGCAAAATAGCCGCCGATATCGGTGGCCCACACCACCAGCAACACCAGGATCAACGCGGCAAAACCCTGCGTCTGGTCGAGCCGCACCGCGACGGAGGCGACCTGCGCCGCGGCGGCATAAAGATATCCCGCGATGACCCAGATGCGCGGCGGCGAGGCGCGCACCGTAACGGCTATCAAGCCGAGGCCCAGCACCACAAGCGCCGCCTCGACCCGGTCCACCGCCAGAAACGGCGTGGCCAGCACCAGCGCGACGATGCCCGACACGGTGACGGCCACGTTGCGCTCCGCACAGGTCACCATCAGCCATTCCACGAAGAGACCGATGGCGGCGAGCGTGACCAGCACCGCCCACCACCAGCCGCCGGCATAGGCCATCGCGATCGCCAGCGGCGCCAGCACCAACGCGGCGGCGATGCGCATCAACAGGTTGCGCGAATCCTGTCCCGCTGCCGCGGGCGGCGCGGCTTGCGGTTCGCTCACGATCCGGTTTTCGCGACGAGGCCGCCGAACCGGCGCTCGCGTCTGGCATATTCGGCGATCGCGCCTTCCAGCGCCGCCCTGTCGAAATCCGGCCAGTGGATCGGCACGAACACGAGCTCGCTGTAGGCCGCTTGCCACATCAGGAAATTCGACAGCCGCTGCTCGCCGCTGGTGCGGATGATCAAATCGGGATCGGGAATGTCGGGCGCATCGAGATATTGCCCGAGCGCGTCGGCATCGATCGAGGCCGGATCGCGCTTGCCCTCCGCCACCTCGCGCGCGAGCCGCTGCGCGGCGTTCGCAATCTCCTGCCGCGAACCGTAGTTGAAGGCGACGACGAGGTTGAGTTTTGTATTCTGCTTCGTCAGCTCTTCCGCTTCGTTGAGCAGGGCGCAGATGTCGGGCTCGAGGCCTGCGCGCTCGCCGATCACGCGCACCCTGACCCCGTCGCGATGCAAGGTCGCGAGATCGTTGCGGATGAAGCGGCGCAGCAGGCCGAAGAGATCGCCGATCTCGCTCGCGGGTCGCGACCAGTTTTCCGAGCTGAAGGAGAAGATCGTGAGATACATGATGCCGAGCTCATGCGCGGCGCGAACGACACGCCGCAGCGCCTCGACGCCGCGCCTGTGGCCTTCCGCGCGCGGCAGGCCGCGCGACGCCGCCCAGCGCCCGTTGCCATCCATGATGATGGCGACATGCAACGGACCGTCGGATCGATCCTGCTCTTCCGTTGCGGGGGCGGCGTTCGACATCGGTTGATCCTTCAAACCGTGAGGATTTCTTTTTCCTTGGCCGCCAGCAACTGGTCGATTTCCGCGATCGAGCCGTCGGTCGCCTTCTGCACGTCGTTGGCGAGACGTTCGTGATCGTCCTCGGAGATCTCGTGGTTCTTCTCGAGCTTCTTCACGGTATCGAGGCCGTCGCGGCGGACGTGGCGCACCGCGACCTTGGCGGCTTCCGCATATTTGTGCGCGACCTTCACGAGCTCCTTGCGGCGCTCCTCGTTCAGCTCGGGGATGCGCAGACGCAGCACCTGCCCTTCGGTCGCGGGCGAAAGACCCAGATTGGAATCGACGATCGCCTTCTCCACGGCCTTCACCATCGACTTGTCCCAGACCTGCACCGAGATCATCCGCGGCTCCGGCACGCTGATGGTGGCGAGCTGGTTCAGCGGCATATGCGAGCCATAGGCATCGACCTGCACCGGCTCCAGCATCGAGGCCGAGGCGCGGCCGGTGCGCAGCCCGCCGAGTTCATGCTTGAGCGACTGGGTCGCGCCCTGCATGCGGCGTTTCAATTCGTTGATGTCGAAATTACCCGTGGGCATAACACTCTCCCCTTCGTGCAACTCTTGTATCGAGGTACGCAGCCTGAAAACGGCTCAGCCGGCGACGATGGTGCCGCGGCCGGTCCCGCGCAGGATCGCGCCGATCGAACCGGGCTCGGCGATCGAGAATATGATGATAGGCAGCGACGTCTCGCGGGCAAGCGCGAATGCGGTCGCATCCATGACCTTGTAGCCGCCCTCGATCGCCTGGGAATGGGTCAGGCGATCGAATCGCTTGGCGGACGGATCCTTCTTGGGATCGGCGTTATAGACCCCGTCGACATTGGTCGCCTTCAGGACGGCCTTGGCGTCGATTTCGGCGGCCCGCAGCACGGCCGTGGTGTCCGTGGTGAAGAAGGGATTGCCGGTTCCGCCGCCAAGCAGAACGATGCGCCCCTCGGCGAGGTATTTGTGCGCTGCACCGCGGGTAAAAAGCTCGCAAATCTCCGGCATCACGAACGCGGACAAGGTCCTCGCCGGCGTGCCCTTTCGCTCGATCGCCGCCTCCAGCGCGAGGCAGTTCATCACGGTGGCGAGCATCCCCATGGTGTCGCCGGTCGGGCGCGACACGCCGCGGGAGGAGACTTCAACGCCGCGGACCATATTGCCGCCGCCCACGACCACGGCGATTTCGGCGCCGAGCTTTTGGGCAGCGATCAGATCGGAGGCGATGCGGTCGATCGTGGCCTGGTCGATCACGGCCCCATGGCTGCCGGCGAGATACTCGCCGGAAATCTTGATCACCACGCGACGATAGACCGGCTCAGCCATGTGCGATTGCTCTCCCGCCCGCCCCGCGCGGCTCATCCGGCGCGAGGGCCGCGCCGGCTGGAATGAGCCAAACGTTACTTCTTGCCGCTCGCAGCGGCTACTTCCGCAGCGAAGTCGGATTCCTGCTTCTCGATTCCCTCGCCGAGAGCATAGCGCACAAATCCGGCGATCTTTACCGGCCCGCCGACCTTACCCTCAGCTTCCTTCAGGGCCTGGGCAACCGACTTGCCGCTGTCATGGATGAAGGCCTGCTCGAGCAGGCAGACTTCCTTGTAGAAGGTCTTCAGGCCGGACTCGACGATCTTCTCGATCATATTCTCGGGCTTGCCCTGCTGGCGATACTTGTCGGCGAGGACATCCTTCTCGCGCTTGACGAGGTCGGCGGGAAGGCCGGAGGGCTCAACCGCCTGCGGATTGGCGGCGGCAACATGCATCGCAAGCTGACGGCCGAGCGTCGCGAGCTCATCGGCCTTGCCGGCCGATTCCAGCGCAACGATCACGCCCATCTTGCCGGCGCCCTCGATGACGGAGTTGTGGATGTAGCTCGACACCACGCCCTTGCCGACCTCGAGCGAAGCCGCACGGCGCAGCGTCATGTTCTCGCCGATGGTGGCAATGGCGTCGGCAATCGCGGCCTCGACTGTGATGTTGCCGATCTTGGCCGCCTTGATCTTCTCGATGTCCGCGCCGACGTCGAGTGCGACCTGGCCGATCATCTTGACCAGGCCCTGAAAGTGCTCGTTGCGCGCGACGAAATCGGTCTCGGAATTGACCTCGACCACGACGCCCTTGGTCCCCTTGGTGACGGCCGAGATCAGGCCCTCCGCCGCGACGCGGCCGGCCTTCTTGGCGGCCTTCGACAGGCCCTTCTTGCGCAGCCAGTCCTGCGCGGCCGTCATGTCACCGCCGGTCTCGGTGAGCGCGGCCTTGCAGTCCATCATGCCTGCGCCAGTCGACTCGCGCAGGTCCTTGACCATCGCTGCGGTGATTGTAGCCATTGCCGGGTGTCCTTCTGCCTGTCCGTGCTGACGGTGGCGCGGCGCCTGCGACTCAAGCCCGCGCCTGCCATCAGGTGCGCTGAAATCGATGGAGGCGATGGCCGGCGTCGGACCGGCCATCCACGCTGATTATTCCGCCTCGGCGGTGAGCGCCTTGGCCTTGGCGACCCAGGCGTCTGCCCGGCTCGGAAGTCCGACTTCTTCGCCGATCTTGTGCGCGGTGTCGTGATCGAGCTCGGCGAGCTGCCAGTAGTGGAAGATGCCGAGGTCGTTGAACTTCTTCTCGATCGCGCCGGAGACGCCCGGCAGCTTCTTGAGATCGTCGGCAGCGCCGCGCGGGCCCGCCAGGCCCTGGAAGCCGGCCGACTGCGGCGCCGTCGGGATTTCCTCCACGACCGGCTGCGCCGAAGCGCCGATGTCGATGCCCGAATCGCCCTGACCGCGCGAAATGCCGTCAATCGCGGCTCGCGCGACGAGATCGCAATACAGCGAAATGGCGCGGCCGGCGTCGTCATTGCCCGGCACCACATAGGTGATGCCCTTCGGGTCGGAATTGGTGTCGACGATCGCGGCAACCGGAATGTTCAACCGCCGCGCCTCGGCGATCGCGATGTCTTCCTTGTTGGTGTCGATCACGAAGATCATGTCGGGCAGGCCGCCCATGTCCTTGATGCCGCCGAGCGAGCGATCGAGCTTGTCGCGCTCGCGCTGCAGCGTCAGCCGCTCCTTCTTGGTGTAATGGGTGCCCTCGCCGGAGCCCAGCATCTCGTCGAGCTGGCGCAGCCGCTTGATCGAGGCCGACACCGTCTTCCAGTTGGTCAGCGTGCCGCCGAGCCAGCGCGAATTGACGAAGTACTGCGCCGAGCGCTTGGCCGCTTCGGCAACGCCGTCCTGCGCCTGCCGCTTGGTGCCGACGAACAGGATACGGCCGCCCTTGGCGACGGTGTCGCTCACCGCCTGCAGCGCGCGATGCAGCATCGGCACGGTCTGGGCGAGGTCGATGATGTGGATGTTGTTGCGGGCGCCGAAAATGTACTCCGCCATTTTCGGATTCCAGCGGTGGGATTGGTGGCCAAAGTGCACGCCAGCTTCGAGCAGCTGGCGCATAGAGAATTCAGGTAGCGCCATAGAATGGTTCTCCGGTTGGTTCCTCCGGAAACGTGTGAGCAATAACGAGCCTGTTGGCCCGGTTGCCACCGGACGGCCTTGTCAGCCATGTTTCCGTGTGAGATGGGGCGCTATATAGCCTGTTTTCGGCAGCACGCAAGGAAATTAGGCCGGTTTTGGGGGCATTTTCGGCCAAATAACCCGATTGGCTCCGTTTTTCAGAACCGTCAGGCCGCCGGTCGCTTTCGGCCAGGCCGGGCTGGGGCCCAGGAGTGCGCGGCAGATTTTGAACCGACGGGCGAAATCCCACCGCGGTCGAATTCAGGCCGGTTGTGGGAAATGCCACCGCGGCCTGAGCCCGCCCTCTCCATTCTTCGTATGCCGCAACCATGGTGGCTCGCGCTTTCAACCATCGGCAAACGGGCGCAAGCGCCGGAGATCGCACGACGACGCGGACCTGTTTTGCTGACGGAGGCGGAGCTCGACCGCGTCGCGGGCGCCGGCTCCAAGCCGGGCGGCGCCGGCGACGGCGACTCCATATTTCAGCGCCCGAAGGCTTGTTGAGCGGCTTAGGCCGGTTCATCCATCGATGCTTCGACCATGCTTTCGAGCATCGCGGTGTCGTGGATGATCAGATCGTTGCCGCGCTTGCCGATCAGCTTCGCGCGCGCCAGTTCGTTGAGCTCCCGCGTCACCGCCTCGCGGTGTGTGCTGATCCGGCTTGCGATTTCGGCGTGCTTCGGCGCCGGCGAAATAACGGCGGTTCTGCCATCGGGCGCGCTGAGACGCGCCATCCGAATGAGTTCGGCGTGGAGGCGGCTCCGCACCGGCAGCGTCGAGAATTCGACCACGCGCCGCTGCGTCGCGCGCGCGATTCCCGTCAGGCGGCGCAGGATCGCTGCACAGACGGAAGTGTGACAGCGCAAGACCTCCCAGAACAACTCGGCCGACATGACGGCAATCAGCGTGTCGGTGGCTGAGACGACGTCTGCGGTCCGGGGCTCGCCGTCGATCGCCGCGAATTCGCCGAACAGCTCGCCGGCTGGAATATCGCTGAACCTCACCTCGCGGCCCGATGCCGAGTAATAGATCGCACTGACCCGGCCATGCAGGATGAAGAAGACATCGCGCCCCTCGTCCTGGTACTGCAGAATGGTCTGGCCGGCGCAGTACCGCCGCCAGCGGCAACGCCGCGACAACGAAGCCACCACACTGCTCGGAAGCTCGCCGAAGATCCC
Source organism: uncultured Alphaproteobacteria bacterium (assembly GCA_963831505.1). Classification (GTDB taxonomy): domain Bacteria; phylum Pseudomonadota; class Alphaproteobacteria; order Rhizobiales; family Xanthobacteraceae; genus Bradyrhizobium. Next base: position 35,170 of record CAWHQY010000015.1, read on the forward strand.
GATGCCGGCCAGCGTCTCGGCGGGAAGGACGCCCGGCCGGGACCCGCGTGCGATTGATCGATTCGGCGTTCTTGACATCATCCGCTCCGTATCATCTGCGAAGTCATGCTGAGGACCGGGGGCCGCTACACGGCCAGCATCGATCCCGCCAGCAGCAGCACGGCCAGAACGATGCGCCGAAACAGGACATCGTCGATCCTGCGGAACATGACGACACCGAGGGCTGCCCCGGCCACCAAAGCAGGCAGGCTGAGGGCGAGGCTGAGCAGGGTTTCGCGGGAGATGCTGTGGCGCGACAGCATGAGCGCGAGCGCGAACAGTTGCATCGCGACGATGTAGGGCTGGACTAATCCGCGCTGCTGATCCCGCGGCATGCCGCGCAGATCACACCAGATCACCGGCAGCGCCCCCGGCATCGCAGTGAGCCCGCCGACCAGCCCGCCCCCGAAACCGATAAATGCGTCGCGCAGCCGGCCGGGCGAGACTGCCGCGCAGGCCATCGCCGGGCGAAGCAGCATGCAGGTCGCATAGGTAACGAGAAATATGCCGAATCCGATTCGAAAAATCCCGGCATCGACGTGCTGAAGGAGATAAAGCGCGGGCGGCAACCCGAGCACTCCGCCGGTTATCAGCGGCGAACTGCCCCGCCATTTTATGCCGCCCCGCAGCGCCACCAGCGAAAAACACTGAGTGATGATGCTGCACGCCATCATCAGGGGAACGGCATCGGTCGGCGGCATCACATGCAGCAGGATCGCGCCGGCCACGGCCGAGAACGCAAACCCCATCAGGCCGGAGATCAGCGCACCGGCGAATATTCCAACGCTGACGACAAGGAACGACAGGGGATGAAGCAGGCTCACGGCCTTTCTCCCGCGGCTTGCGCGTGCCGATCGCAGCCTCCGACGAGAGATGCGTTTGCAGACCTGCTTGCGGCGATCATCCTGTGCTCCCTGCCGTCGGCTACGCGCGCCGAACGCGACTCGCCTGATGAATGGCGACGACGCATGGGCGGCGGGCGTGACTAGAGGCAGCGCCGTCGCGTTTCTTGGAATGCAGCGACACGCGGTAGGGACTGCGGCGACATCGGGATTTCTTTGCCGGCATTGAACCGAAGTGGCGCAAGCAACGACAAATGGCGCAGGCCTGTGTCTTCGCCAGGAGAAATTGCCGAGGCCATGCGGGATTTGAGGCTGCCCCTGACTGTCACACCTGAATTGCGGCTCGGTTCTCGTCCAGCCGCAACCGGGATGCTGCGCCTCGCGCTCGAAGACACGCCCGAACATGAGCGTCCGGTCCGGCTTCGCGAGTTCTTCGATCGTCTCGGGGTCTGCTACGACGCCGAGCAAGGAGGCAACGATCCGATCGAGATCGACCTGACGCTGCAGGCACTACCCGGAATCCAGCTCCTGTCGGGCCGGATGCAAGGCACGCGCTACCGGCGGACATGCCTGAAACCCGACCCCACCGAAGACCTCGGGCTGGTAATGAATCCGGGCGGGCCGCTCTACATCTCTCAACTGGGACGCGAGATTGTGCTGGGCGATGGCGAAGCCACACTTGTGTCCCTGAGTGAATCCCTGGATGCCGCACACCATCCGCCGGGTCATCTCCAGGTGCTGCGCGTTCCCGCTTCCCTGCTCGCTCCACACCTGGCTAAAGCGCAGGATGATTTGCTGGGCCGCATACCGCGTGGCAGTCCGGCGCTCCGGTTGCTGACCAATTACATCGATATCGCCTGGCAGGAGCACGCGCCTGTCAGCCATGATTTGCAGCATCTCCTGGTGTCTCACCTCTACGATCTGATGGCGGTCACGATCGGCGCGACGCGCGATGCGAGGGAGACCGCGCAAAGCCGCGGCGTGCACGCCGCACGGCTGCTCGCGATCAAGCAGGACATCGCCGGATATCTCGATCAACCCGATCTGTCGGTGGCTGCGCTCGCCGCCCGTCACCGTTACTCGCCCCGCCTCGTTCAGCGACTTTTTGAGATGGAGGGCACGACCTTCACCGAATACGTCCTGATGCAGCGGCTCGCGCGGGCCCGCGGGATGTTGACCGATCCGCGCTTTGCCCACGAAAAGATCAGCTCGGTCGCCTACGACTGCGGCTTCGCCGACGTTTCGTACTTCAATCGCGTGTTCCGCCGCGTCTATGGCGCCGCGCCATCGGACGTGCGCGAAGAGGCCTGTCGGGCCGCGCGCGACTGCCTGACGTGAGGGGGCGATTGGGGCTTGGCGCTACTATCTCGCCCACCCACCCCTTTCGGGCCTCAAGCCACCATATCGACCCTGCCGTCTTTCAGCCGATAGATGCCGCCGACGACCTTGAGTTTTTTGCTCTCGACCGCGGCCGAAAGGATCGGCGTAGAAGATTTCAGCTTGGCGACGTTGTCGGCCACGTTCTGGCGGATGGCGTTGTCGAGCATGTTGCCGCCTTGCTGCGACACCGCCTTGACGGCCGGCGTCAACCCCGTGACCAGGGTCGGCATATGGCCGGGCAGCGGCTTGTCGTCCTTCAATGACTTGATGGTGGCATCCACCGCGCCGCAGGCGTCATGGCCGAGCACCAGGATCAGCGGCGCGGAAAGGACGGCGACGCCATATTCCAGGCTCGCGACGGTCTCGTCGGTGGCGAAATTGCCGGCGACGCGGCAGACGAAGAGATCGCCGCGTCCGCTGTCGAAGGCATATTCAGGCGCGATCCGCGAGTCGGCGCAGCTCAGGATCGCCGCATAGGGATTCTGGCCGCCGACCAGCGCTTCGCGCTCATGCTTGAAATCATGCCGCCGTGACACGCCTTCGACATAGCGCGCATTGCCGTCCATCAGGCGCTTGAGCGACGCGTCCGGCGAGATCACGTTTTCAGGCTTGGGCGGCGCCTTGGTTTCCTTGGCCTTGTCTTTATCCTTTTCCTTGGCCGTGGCCCCGCCCGCCCAAAGCAGGCCCATCGCCGAAGCACCCAGCAGCAGATCGCGGCGCGTCGGCGCGAAAAGATGATGCAAATCCGTCCGGCACATCTCACACATGGAAGCCCCCTCGCAGATCAACGCTCCGGTTCAAATAGCATGAACCGGAGCGCTGGGCGCGGGCGTGGTTAGCATTATTCGCCCACCGCTCCGGCAGCAACCGAAGGCCACACCCGGCAAGAGCCGGTCAGACCTGGCAGAAGCGGCCTGACCGGCGAACCGTCAGCATCTGGCGACGTTCGGTGGGCATTTCTTGGCAGCGGCCGGAGCGACGGGGCGTGGCGGCGGCGGCGCAGGTCGGGGCGGCGGCGGTGGAGGCGCCGGCCGGGCGATCTGAGGGGCCGGACGAGGCGGTGGCGGAGGTGCGGCCATCCGCGGCGGCGGTGGCGGCGGGGCGACCCGGGTCACCTGGGGTTGGGGGCGAGCTGCCGGCGGCGGAGGCGGCGGTGGAGCGGCTCTTTCACCTCCGGCCTGATTGGCTGCTGCAAGGCCGGCCGTATCGCCGGTGCCACCGGCTTGGATTGCGTTACCGGAGGCGTCAGCTTCTCGTGCATGGCCGGTTTTTCGGCCGGCGGCATATTGGCATGCGACTGTGAAGGCGGGGTAAGCTTGGTCTCGCCGGGCTTTGCCGGCGCCGTGTTGGCCGTATTCGCGGGATTGGCCGTCGTGGCATGCTCCCCGACATTGGGATGCCCGGTGGTCGGCATCGTGGTCTGGGGGATGAGCTTGGTGTCGGCCGGCTGCGAGACGCCAGACTTGGCGTTGACGCCGGGCACCGACGGCTCCGCTGGCTTGTTGGGGTTCGCCGTATTCGCCGGTCCCCTGAGCGCCCGGCTGAGTGGGGATTTGCGCGCCCTTGGTGCTGTCGCTGACGCGCAGGCGCACCCGATCGAAAACCTCAGGCAGCGACAGCCCGCCGGTGCGGATCATTTCAGCCAGCGCTTGCGCATAAGCGCCATAGGGGCCGGGCTCGCCGGGCGCGACCGTGCCGGGCGCGGCGTTGAACGCGATCAGCGAGTTCGGCGCGGGATCAACCAGCGCAAGGCCGCTTGCGATCGGGTTTCCGCCTTCGACAAAGGGCTGCTGCCGCGCGGCATCGAGCACGAAGACACTGGCCTTCAACGGCGCTGAGGCGAATTCGCGCGTGTAGTCGCTGACCCGCAGTCCCTCGATCGGAATGTCGGTGTCGCGGTTGATCGTTAAATCGACCGGAATGAAGTAGTTCTCGCCAGCGAGCTGCACGCCATAACCGGAGAGATACACCATGGCGACAGTGTTGGCGGGATCGTTCTCCACTTTCTGCATGAACTCGCGGAGCGTCTTGCGCAGCGAGTTCGGCGTCGAGGTCGCGCGCGCCGATGACGTCGAAGCCGGCGGCCTGCAAGGTCTGGGCGATCAGGCCGGCATCGTTGGCCGTGGTCGCAAGCGGTGCCTTTGCATAGGCCGCGTTCCCAACCACGAGTGCTATGCGCTTCTCCTGCTGCTGCGCGGCGGCCGGAGCCATCGGCGCGGCGAAGGTGAAGGTCAAGAACAGGCAGAGCGAAAGAATGGAAATTCCCGCTCGTCGCATGGCGTCTACGTCCCCTTGTCATCAGAACGACGACATCCAGCACCGCCGGAACTGAACGGCACTTGAACGATGGCCCGGTTGTAGGCCTCTGGCCTCGGTACCGCGAGGCTATTTTTTTCGACTTTTGGGCAAGTGTAAGATTGGCGTCAGCAATTGGACAATTTCGCGATTGCCGAGGCGAGGCCTGCAAAAGGTTTTCGCGGAACCGGTCGCCGCAGGTCCGCCGGAACCGACAGGCGCGGCGAGTGTCCGGCATGCCCGCATTAGAATTTTCAGAAACTTTCTTGATGCCGCCTACAGCGTCTCCACCATCTCGACGCCGGCGACCGCCTTGATGGCGCCGGCGATCTGCGGCGAGACCAGGAAGCGGCCTTCGAGCTTGAACTCGACTTCGGTCTGCATGTCGAGCCGCAGCACCAGCGCGATGTCGCCGCTGCCTGACTGGCCCGCCGGCGGCGAAAGGCGCTTGGCGATCGACTCCAGCGGCTTGGTGTCGCGCAGGAAAATCCGCAGGCCCTTTTGCGTCTTGGCGGCGGCATCGTCGAGCGGCTCGGCATGGAGCACGCGGGCGCGCACGTCCTCGCCCTGCAATTCGGCGCCGAGTTGCAGCAGCACCGCCGCTCCGGGCTCCAGCACGTCGCGATATTGCGCGAGGCCTTCCGAGAACAGCACCGCCTCGAAATGCCCGGTCGGATCGGACAGGCCCATGATGCCCATCTTGTTGCCTGTCTTGGTGCGCCGCTCCATGCGCGAGACCACGGTGGCCGCGACCTTGCCCGCGGTCGCGCCGGTCTTCACCGCGCGGGAAAACTCCGCCCAGGATTGCACCCGCAGGCGCTTCAACACGGTCGCGTAGTCATCGAGCGGATGACCGGAAAGGAAGAAGCCGATCGCGTCATATTCGCGCCGCAGCCGCTCGGCCGGCAGCCACGGCTCGATCTGCGGCAGCATGATGGTCGGCGCGTCCGCCGCGTTGCCGAACATGTCGTTCTGGCCGATCGTCGCGGCTTCATGGCTGCGCTGGCAGGCGGCGAGGATCGCATCGGCGCCGGCAAAGACGCGCGCGCGGTTGGGCTCGAGCGTATCGAAGGCGCCGGCGGCGGCGAGGCTCTCGATGACGCGCTTGTTGATCGCGCGGGGATTTACCCGCGCGGCAAAATCCGCAAGCGAGGTGAACAGGCCCTTCTTGCGCTCCTCGACGATCATCTCGATCGCCTGCGGACCGACGCCCTTGAGCGCAGCAAGCGCGTAATAGATCGTGTTCTCGCCGACTTCGAAGGTTGCGCCGGAGCGGTTGATGTTGGGGGCCTCGACCTTGATGCCGAGCCGCTGCGCTTCCGAGCGGAATTCCGACAGCTTGTCGGTATTGTTGAGATCGAGCGTCATCGACGCCGCGATGAACTCGACCGGGTAATGCGCCTTCATGTAGGCGGTGTGGTAGGACACCAGCGCGTAGGCCGCAGCATGGCTCTTGTTGAAGCCGTAGTCGGCGAATTTCGCGAGCAGCTCGAAGATCGTATCGGCCTGCCCCTTCGGCACGTTGTTCCTGACCGCGCCGGCCACGAACACTGCGCGCTGTTTTTCCATCTCGGAGCGGATCTTCTTGCCCATCGCGCGGCGCAGCAGGTCGGCGTCGCCGAGCGAATAGCCGGCCATGACCTGCGCGATCTGCATCACCTGCTCCTGGTAGATGATGACGCCGAAGGTCTCCTTCAGGATCGGCTCCAGGATCGGATGCAGATATTCCGGCTCCTCGTCGCCATGCTTGCGCGCGCAATAGGTCGGTATGTTCGCCATCGGGCCCGGCCGGTACAGCGCGACCAGCGCGATGATGTCCTCGAAGCGGTCGGGGCGCATGTCGACCAGCGCGCGCCGCATGCCCTGGCTTTCAACCTGGAACACGCCGACCACGTCGCCGCGCGCCAGCATCTGGTAGGAAGCGGCATCGTCGATTGCGAGGGTCGCGAGGTCGACATGGATGTCACGCTGCTTGAGCAGCTTGCAGGCGACGTCCAGCACGGTCAGCGTCTTGAGGCCGAGGAAGTCGAATTTGACGAGGCCGGCCGGCTCGACCCATTTCATGTTGAACTGGGTGACGGGCATGTCGGATTTGGGATCGCGGTAGAGCGGCACGAGCTCGCTCAAGGGGCGATCGCCGATCACGATGCCGGCGGCGTGGGTCGACGCGTGCCGCGTCAGGCCTTCGAGGCGCTGGGCAATGTCGAAGGCGCGCGCCACCACGGGGTCTTCGTCGCGGAACGCCTGCAGCTTGGGCTCGCCCGCGATTGCGGCGGCCAACGTCACCGGCGCCGCAGGATTCTGCGGCACGAGTTTTGTCAGCTTGTCGACCTGGCCATAGGGCATCTGCAGCACGCGGCCTACGTCGCGCAACACGCCGCGCGCCTGCAGGGTGCCGAACGTGATGATCTGCGCAACCTGGTCGCGGCCATAGCGCTGCTGCACATAGTTGATCACCTCGCCGCGCCGGTCCTGGCAGAAGTCGATGTCGAAGTCCGGCATCGAGACGCGTTCCGGATTGAGGAAGCGCTCGAACAGCAGACCGAATTTGATCGGATCGAGATCGGTGATGGTGAGCGACCACGCGACCAGCGAGCCCGCGCCCGAGCCGCGACCGGGACCGACGGGGATGTCGTGGGTCTTGGCCCATTTGATGAAGTCCGAGACGATCAGGAAGTAGCCCGCATAGTTCATGCGGTTGATGACGTCGATCTCGAAGGCAAGCCGCTTCTGATAGTCCTCTTCGGTCGTGCCCTGCGACAGGCCGTGCACCCGGAGACGATTGGCCAACCCCTCCTCGGCCTGGCGCTTCAGCTCGGCGGCTTCTTCGGCTGCCGCATCCGAGCCCGAATCCGCGCCGACGGTGAAGCGCGGCAGAATCGGCTTGCGCGTCATCGGCCGGAACGAGCAGCGCTCGGCGATCTCGACGGTGGAGGCCAGCGCCTCCGGAATGTCGGCGAACAGCACCGCCATTTCCGCGCGCGTCTTGAAGCGGTGATCGGGGGTGAGCTGATCGCGATCGGTCTCCGCGATCAGCCGCCCGCCTGCGATGCAGAGCAGCGCGTCGTGGGCTTCGTAATCGTCGTTGCCCGCGAAATATGGCTCATTGGTCGCAACCAGTGGCAGCCCCTTGGCATAGGCCAGATCGATCATGCCGCCTTCGATACGGCGTTCCCTGTCGATGCCGTGGCGTTGCAGCTCGACATAGAGCCTGTCGCCGAACAGGCCGGCCAGGCGCTCGCAGCGCGTCGCGGCGAGGTCCGCGTTGCCGGCGGCCAGCGCAAGCGAGACCGGGCCGTCGGGGCCGCCGGTCAGTGCGATCACATCCTCGGCCTCGCCCTCGAGCCAGTCGAACTTGATATGCGGGGTCTGATGGACCGGCGTCTCCAGAAAGGCGCGCGAGTTCAGCCGCATCAGGCTGCGATAGCCGCGCTCGCGGGCCGCAAGCAGCACAATGCGCGAGGGTGCCGCCTGATTGCGCGCATTCGGATCCTGGTCGCCGAAATCGACCGCGAGCTCGCACCCGACGATCGGCTGGATGCCGTAGCCCGCCATCTTGTCGGAGAACTCGAGCGCGCCGAACATGTTGTCGGTGTCGGTCAAGGCCAGCGCCGGCTGGCGGTCGGCCTTGGCGAGCTCGCCGAGCTTGGCGATCTTGATCGAGCCCTTCAGCAGCGAATAGGCCGAGTGGACATGAAGATGGATGAATCCGGCGCTGGACATGCTCGTCTTGCGAAGGCTTGAGGAGATCGGAGCGACCAAGGCCGACTCGCGTGAGGGATCGTCATACCTCTAGCCGAAGGAGTCCACGCGGAAGGCGCAAATTGCTCCCGCCGTCCGGCTTTTCCCCAAGCCTGGTCTCAAGAGGGGTCTCAAGCCTGGTCTTCAAGTCCTGCAGCAAGCACGAATCAGAGCTGGCCGATGAGCTGGGCCCAGACCGCGATCATCCCGACAAACAGCGTGATCGACGCCAAAGCCGCCGCCTCTTCCACGAAAATCCGCAACATCACCGCCTCCTTGATCTAGAACATAGAGGGAACATTGTTCCGTTTTTGTTCTAAAAGCAAGAGGGACCAGGAGGGACGTTGTCTGGAGAACCGCCGATTGGTTAACTGAGCCGCCCGGAAGCCCTTTACCGTAGGAGATCCAGATAAAAAGCCCCGGCCGAGGCCGGGGCTTTTCGATCCGCCGTGAAGCTCTTCGTCCCGAGACGCGCTCAGTAGCGCCCAATCGCCGGGCCGCCGAATCGGTAGTTGATGCGGGCGGTGAAGAGATCGACGTCCTGCTTGATGCTGTCCGTCTGCGTGAACGCCGGATTGACGAAGGTGACGTCCTGCCGGTCCATGAACAGGTGATCGTACTCGACGCCGAACGACCAGTTCGGAGCGAAGCCGTATTCAAGACCTGCGCCAATCGTGGCGCCCCAACGGCTGTTGCTGGTCGAGGCGAGTACCCCGCCCGCGCCCGTGATGATGTCGTACTTGTTGTCGGTGACGGCCGCACCGCCCTTTGCGTAGAGCAGCACGTTGTTCCAGGCGTAGCCGACCTGGCCCGTGAACAGACCGAACGCGTCGATCTTGGTGCGGTTGCGATCGGGACCGAACACCGCGCTGACATTGTCGCCGCTGAAATCAGCCCAATTGCCCTGCGCTTCCAGACCGAACACGATCGGACCGGTCTGCCACCGATAACCGATCTGGCCACCGACCGTACCACCGGTTGCGTCGTGGCATCCTTCGCCGAGGCCGCCGACGAGGTTCCAGCAGTTGTGGCTGGTGCCGCCGCCGCCGTTGAGACCAATGTAGAAACCACTCCAGTCATACACGGCCTGAACCATCGGCGGCGCTTTCGTGTAGGGCCGCGCCGCGAGGTCCGCCGCAACCGCAGGCGCTGCCGCGCCGAGCGCGACGAGACTTGCAGTAACGAGCAACAACTTCTTCATTCTAGATTCCAGTTCAGGTTAGTTACGTGGCCCCCAAGCCAGAGCGAGCCTCTTAACAGCGTGAGCACGAAATGCTGTATCGTGACCGCAACACTCGATCGGAAAGCGGCCCGCCTTAACGCAAGTTAATGTTGTGCCGCAGGCACTTCTGGAACTTTTGTGTTTGCGGCGGTTCCATTGCGGCATTACAGAGTTGAATAGGGCGTCGCCTGCCCGAATTGAGACCAAACGGTGGCAACAGATGAAGACAGCAGACGCTACGCACGCGCGTGTGTCGCGAATCGTCGAGGAGGTTTTGATGCGCAACTTCGTAGCAGCCATGTTGATCATTACCGCGTGTGCGCTGATCAGCGCGACACCGGCGTCGGCCGTCGGCACCGGTCATGCGTTTTGTCTTCAGGGCTACGAATATCCGGGCCTGAGCTATTGCCCCTTCGACACCTACGCGCAATGTCAGGCGACGGCGTCGGGACGCAATCTTAACTGCGTGGCCAATCCATATTTCGTTGGCGAGTCGGACGACCCCTACGCCTATCAGAACCGCGACCGCCCGTTTCCGCCCACTTATATCCCGGTGCCGCCCAACGCCTATGGCTATCGGCGATACTGAGGGCGGATTGTACTTCTCCGATCAAACACGCGTGAACGTGATTTGACCGCGAAGTGTGGGGTTGCTGCTATTCGTCGGGTGAAACAGCCGGAGGGAGCGACGATGAAGATCCTTGTTGCCCTGTTGACGATTGCGACGGCTTGCGTGCTCTCAACCACTGCGGCGTCGGCGCAGAATTATCCCTTCTGCCTGAAGGGCTGCAATTTCGGTTATAGCGACTGCAACTTCACCAGCTACCAGCAGTGTCAGGCGAGCGCGTCGGGCCTCACCGCCTGGTGCGAAGCCAACCCCTACTACCGCACGGCGAACGACGTGCAGCCGGCCGGTCACGCCCGCTACTCCAAGAGGAGACTTTAGATGCGTGTCCTCGCCTTGGCGGCCTTTGCCGTCGGATCGTTCCTGGTGACGGCACCTGCGTCGGCGCAAACCTATGCGCCCGGGTATCCCGTATGCCTGCACGTCTACGGTCCCGCGACCTATTATGATTGTGCCTACAATTCGATCGCGCAATGTAACCTGAGCGCCTCCGGACGTGGGGCGCAGTGTGTAACCAATCCCTACATGGCCAATGCAGGATTCGACGAGCCGCTCGGCGTGCGCCGCGCTCGCCGTGCCTATTGAGCAGGTCTATAAGGCTCGGATCAGCGTGCGATGGCGAGTCTGCCGGAGGCGCCCGCTTCCCTGAGGAGACTTGATGCGAAATCCGTTTTTTGCGGCGCTTGCTGCCGGCGCGGTGTTTACGGCAGCGCCGGCGTCGGCCCAGACCTATGATCCCAGCTATCCCGTCTGCCTGCAGGTGTTCGGTCGCTTCAGCCATTTCGAATGCGGCTACACCTCGATCGAGCAGTGCCGTCCTTCAGCGGTGGCCCGCGCCGCGCAGTGTGTGGTCAACCCGTATTATGCGGGGAGCGAAGTGGCACCGCGGGTCAGGCATCGCCATCACCGTCGGGCTTATTGAGACGGCTCGACCGGGGTGTAGATGATCAGCTTCAGCGCGGGGTGGATCATGCGAAACTGCATCACCATCCATGGTGCATGGATGTATCCGCCGGAGGCGGCCGGCAAGCTGATCGCCTGATCCGGTCAGGGCTGATCGATCTCAATCAGTTCGAAGCGACCAGCTTCGACCTCGATCACGCCAATGAGGCGGTCACGCATGCCGCCGCCAATAGCGGCCCATTCAAGATGACGGTGATCCAGCCGTGACGCGATGGAGCTAATCCAGCTCGACGACCTGGCCGTTGGCAATGGAGACCCTGCGGTCCATGCGGCCGGCTAGCTCCATGTTGTGGGTGGCGATCAGCATGGCGACGCTGGTCGCCTTCACGAGCTGCATCAGTGCCTGGAAGACGTGGTCGGCGGTGTTCGGATCGAGATTGCCGGTCGGCTCGTCGGCGAGCAGCGCGCGCGGGGCATTGGCCACGGCCCGCGCAATGGCGACACGCTGCTGCTCGCCGCCCGAAAGCTCGGCAGGTCGATGCTTGATGCGGTCGGCGAGGCCGAGATAGGCCAGGATTTCGCTCGAGCGCTTGATCGTCTCCGAACGTTTGAGGCCCCGGATCATCTGCGGCAGCATGACGTTCTCGAGCGCGGAGAATTCGGGCAGCAGCCGGTGCGACTGATAGACGAAACCGATATCGTTGCGCCGGATCTGGGTGCGCTCCATGTCCGACAGTTGCGAGGTCGGCGCGCCCGCCACATAGACCTCGCCGTCGTCGGGGCTCTCCAGGAGGCCCGCGATATGCAGGAGCGTCGACTTGCCTGAACCTGACGGTGCGACCAGCGCCACCGACTGTCCCGCCCATAGCGCGAGCTTGGCGCCGTCAAGGATGACGAGCGCCTGCTCGCCCTGCATGTACTGCCGCTTTATCTCGTGGAGATAGATGACCGGTACATCCTCCGCCCCCTCCGCCATCAGCCCCTCACTCGTAGCGGAGCGCTTCGACCGGATCGAGGCGCGCGGCGCGCCACGACGGGTAAAGCGTAGCGAGGAACGACAGCGTCAGCGCCATGATCACGACCGCGGTGGTCTCGCCGAAATCGATCTCGGCCGGAAGTTTCGACAGGAAATACAGCGTCGGGTCGAACAGCTCGGTGTTGGTGACCCAGGACAGGAATTGCCGGATCGATTCGATGTTCATGCAGATCAGGAGCCCGACGCAGAAGCCGGTCAGTGTCCCGACGACGCCGATCGAGGCCCCCGTGATCAGGAAGATACGCATGATCGAACCCTGCGAGGCGCCCATGGTGCGCAGGATCGCGATGTCGCTGCCCTTGTCCTTCACCAGCATGATCAGGCCGGAGATGATGTTGAGCGCTGCGACCAGCACGATCATGGTCAGGATCAGGAACATCACGTTGCGCTCGACCTGCAGCGCGTTAAAGAATGTCGAATTGCGCTGCCGCCAGTCGACCAGAAATACCGGCCGCCCCGCGGCCTCGGTCACGCTCTTGCGGAAGGCCTCGATCCGGTCGGGGTTGGTGGTGAAGACCTCGATCGAGGAGACGTCGTTGACGCGGTTGAAATAGGCCTGCGCCTCCGGCAGCGGCATGAACACGAAGGTCGAGTCGTATTCGGACATGCCGATTTCGAACACCGCCGAGATCTTGTAGGGCTTGATGCGCGGCGTCGTTCCCATCGGCGTGACCGCGCCTTTGGGGGAGACCAGCGTGATGCTGTCGCCCGCATGCAGCGACAATTGATCGGCGAGCCGGCGGCCGATCGCCACGCCCTGCCCCTCATCGAATCCCTCGAGCGTGCCCTGCCGGATGTTCTTGGCGATCGAGGTGAGGTTGTTCAGATCCTCGGCGCGGATGCCGCGCACGAACACGCCCGAGGCGTTGAACGGCGAGGACGCCAGCGCCTGGCCGTCGACGACGGGCGCGGCGAGCCTGATGCCTTGCACCTGGCTGATGCGCTCGGCCACGTCCTTCCAGTCCGTCAGCGGCGATTCCAGCGGCTGCACCAGGATATGGCCGTTGAGGCCGAGAATCTTGTCGAGCAACTCCTTCCGGAAGCCGTTCATCACGGCCATCACGATGATCAGCGTGGCAACGCCAAGCATGATGCCGAGGAAGGAGAAGCCGGCGATGACGGAAATGAAGCCTTCCTTACGGCGCGCCCGCAGATAGCGCGCAGACAACATCCATTCGAATGCCGCGAAAGGCGCGGTTTGATGCGGCTGGTTCATGGTCTCATCCATTGCCCGATCATCCCACGATTATGGTTTTTTCTTTGGCTTCAATGGGTTCCCACGAACTATCTGGCCGGTTTCGAGGTCTTGCGCGAATCCCGGAGAATCCGGGCGATCATAGTGCGGTCAAACGGCCACGGCCAATTAATCCCTGAGTTTTCCTCACGTTGGATCGGCCAATCGCCGCGCTCAAACATAGGCACTTGCTCATGTTCTGCATGAACGGAACTTGACGCCAGGGACCTTTAAGAGGTGGCAAGGATTCGCCCGCTCACCTCTGGTACCGCTGCTTACGACAAGCCTCGATCAGAAGCGCGCCAAAACGTCCGCCGGCGAGAGATTTTCGCGCGAGCCGTCCGCGCGCCGCTTGAGCTCGATCTTGCCTTCCGCGAGCCCCTTCGGACCGATCATGATCTGCCAGGGGATTCCGATCAGATCGGCAGTCGCGAATTTGGCGCCGGGGCGCTGGTCGGTATCGTCATAGAGCACATCGACGCCCTTCGCGATCAGTTCGAAATAGAGTTTTTCGCAAGCTGCGTCCGTGTCTTGCGCACCCTGCTTCAGGTTCAGGATCACCGCCTTGAAGGGCGCGACTGCCTCCGGCCATTGGATGCCGGCATCGTCATGGCAAGCCTCGATGATCGCACCGACCAGACGCGAGACGCCGACGCCATAGGAGCCGCCATGGATCGGCACCTCCGCGCCGTCGGGACCGGCCACCAGTGCCTTCATCGCGTCAGAATATTTCGTGCCGAAATAGAAGATCTGGCCGACCTCGATACCGCGGGTGTGCACGCGCTTGTCCGCCGGCACTTCCTTCTCGAAGCGCGCGGCGTCGTGCACGTCTTCTGTCGCGGCATAGACCGAGGTCCACTCCTTGATGATCGGCGTCAGGTCGCCGTCATAGTCGACGCCCTCGCTCGGGATCGGGAGATTGAGCACGCGGCTATCGCAATAGACGCCGGACTCGCCGGTTTCCGCGAGCACGATGAACTCGTGGCTGAGGTCGCCGCCGATCGGGCCGGTCTCGGCGCGCATCGGGATCGCCTTCAGCCCCATCCGCGCGAAGGTGCGCAAATAGGCGACGAACATCTTGTTGTAGGCGCGCCGCGCGCCGGTCTCGTCGAGGTCGAAGGAATAGGCATCCTTCATCAAAAATTCGCGGCCGCGCATCACGCCGAAGCGCGGTCGCTGCTCATCGCGGAATTTCCATTGGATGTGATAGAGGTTGAGCGGCAGGTTGCGATAGGACTTCACGTAAGCGCGGAAGATCTCGGTGATCATTTCCTCATTCGTCGGCCCGTACAGCAGCTCGCGCTTGTGGCGGTCGGCGATGCGCAGCATTTCCGGACCATACGCGTCATAGCGGCCGCTCTCGCGCCAGAGATCGGCCAACTGCAGCGTCGGCATCAGCAATTCCAGCGCGCCCGCGCGGTCCTGCTCCTCGCGCACGATCTGCTCGATCTTCTTGAGCACGCGGAAGCCGAGCGGCAGCCACGCATAGATCCCGGCCGCCTCCTGCCGCATCATGCCGGCGCGCAGCATCAGCCGGTGCGATACGATTTCGGCTTCCTTCGGATTCTCCTTCAGGATGGGCAGAAAGAACCGGGACAATCGCATGGGCAACGCTCTCGAGGATTCGATTTGGAGGACGCAGTGAAAGCGGATTGAGGCCAAAAACACAAGACCGGGCGTTAGGAAAAGCCGATAGGTGGGCGGATTTTCTGGCGTTTCAATGCGGCGCGCGCTCACTGCGTCGCGATGTCCAGGTCGTCTTCCAGCGTGATTTTCTCGAAATCCGTCACCAGCGCATCGATCCGCATGTGCCAGCGGCCGGGCGCCGCCAGCGGCACCTTGGCGACATGCCAAAAGCCGTCGGGACCCAGCGTGCCCTGGCGCTCGATCTCCTCGATGCCGCGCTCGGGCAGGCTCAGCGTCAGCGTCGCTTCCTTCGCATGCAACAGCGAGCCGTCACCGTTCATGAGTTGCAGCACGAAATCGTCCGACCCCACCCTGCCCGGCGATACCAGGACCTGGAACATCGCCTTGTCGGTGTGGATATGGACCGCCAGCGGCGCATCGGGGACCAGCGAACGCGGCGGCGGCGTGAAGCGCCAGCCGGCGACGACACAGAGGATGGCGGCCGCGAGGGTGCATTCGACCAGGATCGATCGGGACAACGGCCTTGTCGCTGCCGTGTCGGATGCGAGCCCCGGCGTCAGGCGAAAACGGTTGAGCGCGGCAAAGGCGATCAGTGCGGCGACGAGCGCGAGCTTGATCGAGAGGAGGATACCGTATTTGGTCCCAATCAGCGCGCCAAAACTTTCGAGCTGAATGGTCGCAAGCCCAACGCCCGTCAGCGCCAGCCCGCCGACCACGGGCACGGCGACACGCGAAAACCGGTGCACGATTGGAAGCGCTTGCGCCTGCGAGCGCCAGAGAATGGCGACGAGCGGCGCCAGCGCGCCGAGCCAGAAGGCCACGCCAATGCCGTGCAGGAACACGGCCGGCCGCGTCAGCGCTTCCGGCGGTGCGGTGGCGGCATGTCCGCTGGCCGCAAGTGAGAAGCCGACACCGGCGAGCGCCAGTGCCGAGAGCATGCGGGACCATGCCGTCACATTGCTGCGCAGCGCCATGAGGCCGGCACCCAGCGCCGCAATCGCAATCAAGAGCGATGGCCCGAGGCTCGTGCCAAACGCGATCTTCCAGGGCCCGGCCGCGAAGATGCCGTAGAGCGGCAAACCCAACACGTCGAGCCCCTGAAGGCCGAGCGAGGCCGCCGCGCTGACGATGCCGATAATGAGCGCCACGCGGAGCAGACGGGCCGCCGCCCGCTCCCGCGCGATCCAATTGACAAAAAACACGCCGCCGATCCCTGCGAACAGGCCGAGATAAAGCCCGAACCGTGACAGCCAGATCAGGCCGTTGATCCCGGAATCGGCATTCGCGGTCGCCTTGTTCGCGGTCGGCTCGCCGATGGAGAAGGTGACCGATCCCGAGACGGGATGACCGTCCTCGGAGATCACGCGATAGCTGACGATCTGCGTGCCGTTTGGCAGATCAGCCGGAAGCGTGATGCCGATCGCCTCGCCTTTGGCATCGACGATCGTATCTCTGCGCAACTTTCCGGTGGCGTCGATCAGATTGACCGCGCCGGCCGTCACGCTTTCATTGAAATGCAGCTCGACCTTTTTCGGCGCCTGCGCTACCACGGCGCCGTCCCGCGGTTCGGCGGACGCGAGCGATGCATGCGCCGATGCATCGCGGACGAAGCCCGTCAGCAGCAACAGCGCCAGGACCGGCGCGAGAAGCCGCATCAGGGTTTTGTCAGTTTCACGCCGGGCGCGGGCCATTTGCCCTCATGGGAATGGGTCGCCCCGTCAGGCGGGATCTCGATCCATCGGCTCACGCCCTGCTCGCATTCCTGCACGACCGGGAAATACAGCGTGCTGTTTGGCTTGAGGCTGCCGGCGAGATAGGTCTCGATCACGAACTCCTGGCGGGTCTTGTCGGGCAGCTTGCCGCCGCTCCAGGCGACCTCCTTGATGCCCTCGGACACCTTTGCGCCCTTGTAATCATACTCGCCGGCGTATTTGCCCTTGACCGTCTCGACATTCCAGCCCGCCGCCGGCTTGGCCTCGGTCGCGATCACGCCTTCGGGGATCTGCACTCGCAGCTTGACCGTCGGCGAACCCGAGCAGCCATGCGGCACGACAAAAACGGCCTTGAAATCGGCCCCGACCGCGGCCTGCTTTCCTTCGAGTAAGACGTGTGCGCTCACCGGCGTCGCGGCGAGCAGCGCGGCGCACAGAACATAGCGGCGGATTGTCATTGCCGGCCTCACATCTTCATGCCCTTGTGGTCGGACGACTTGTGCATCTCCATCTCGCCCGAGCCTCCCGGCCCTTTCGCACCGACGCCCTGCACGTCCAGCGTGACCGCGACCTTGCCCGCTTTCTCGAACTGCAGCGTCAGCGGCAGCTTGTCGCCCTGCTTCAGCGGGTTCTTCAGATCCATTATCATGAGGTGATAGCCGCCCGGCGCAAGCTTGACGGTCTTGCCGGGATCGATGGTGAGCCCGCCCTCGACCGGGCGCATCTTCATGACGCCATCATTCATCGCCATCTCGTGCACCTCGACCTTGCCGGCGACGTCGGCGCTGGCGCCGATTAATTTGTCGGGCGCGCTCCCCTTGTTCTCGATGGTGAGGAAGCCGCCGCCGGTCTTGGCGCCGCCCGGCGTAGCGCGGCTCCAGCCTTGCGTGATCACGAGGTCGCCGGCCTTGACGTCCTCGGCACGCGCGGGCGTTCCCTGGAATGACGCGAGCAAGGCGGCACACGTGATCGCCGCAAGCGCAAGTCTGCTGATATGCATTTGTTGGCTCCTTCTGAGGCTTCATTTCACGAGGTGAGCGGCGGGATGCAACGTGCCAAGCACGCCGACCAGGGCGAAGATCGAGAACCCAAGTACGATCTCCATCCATGTATTACGCGAAAGGCCGCGAAGCGCGTCCTTGGAGGGCGAGGCTAGCCGCGGCGTCAGCGAGAGACGGTTGAACGCGGCGAACGCGAGCATCGCGGCGAAGGCCGCGAGCTTGAGCATCAGAAGTTGACCATAGCTGGTGACGATCAATCCGCGGCACGAACCGACCAGGATCCAGGCGTTGATGCCCCCCGACAGGATCAATGCTGCGACGCTGGCAATACCAAGCGTTGAAAACCGCCTGACGGCGTCAAGGCCCATCGATGTACAGCCTTGGCGGCGCCATGCTACGAGCAGAAGCGCGAGCGGCACCAGGCCGCCGACCCAGGTCGACGCGGCAGTCAGATGCAGGGCATCGCTGGCGAGATGCAGATACCCCAATTTGAAGGGTGTCGACCCAGCATGTCCGGTCCAGGCGATGGAAGCGACCAGGCACACTGCCGCCGCCAACGCAAGCCGGCGCAAAAGCGCGATCCGGTCGAAGAAAAGGCAGATCGCGAGCGCGACCGCGAGCATCAGGCGGACTTCCGATGCAAGACCGAACTGGGTTTCGTCGATTACGGCGGAAAGCGCACCTGGCGTGATGGCCTCGCTGAAGCCAAGCCCGCTCATCGACACCGTCTGCAGCCAAAGCCAGACCAGACCCGAGACCACCGCGGTGGCGACTCCGATCCACGCGATGCCGCGAATTTGGCGATCGATCAGCGCGCCCGCCGCCGGAACCGTGCGCAAAGCCGGCCCCGCCACGAAGTCGCGGAACATCAGCGCGCCGGCAATCGTCGCCGAGGCGGCGAAGTGGACCGTCCGTATTACGATCATCGGGCCTTCAATCTCCGCCCCGAACCAACTCATCGTCTATCTCGCAAACCTCACTGCCCGACCTCGAACGTAAAATTGCCGTCCGTCGTATGGGTGTCAGCCGATAGCACATGCCATATCACGTGGTAGGTGCCAGTACCGCCTGACCGCAGCGAGACCGACATCTGGTTGCCGCTGACGCGCGCTTTGCCGGTGTCGATGCGCTGACCGCTCGCGTTGGTCACCGTGACGGTGCTGAAGGCAGCCTCCAGCTTTTGAGTGAACCACAGCGTTACCTCGCGCGGTGCGCTGGCGACCTTGTTGCCGACGCGCGGCTCGGCGTGATCGAGAAGAGCGTGGGCCGACGCCTCGCCGGTCGCGAACAGAAGCAGCAGCGGGATTATTCCGGCCAAAGATGAATGTCGCATGGTCAATTCCTCGCAAAAGGACTAGCGGGCTGCACCGGGCCGCCGAAGATCGGCTTGCCGATACCACGCGGATCGATGTCGTCGAGATAAAGGTGCAGTTGCGCAATCACGCCGACATTGGTCCCGCTCTGCCGGTTGATAGGAATCAGCGCCTCGACGGCGAACTGGAAGGTGTTACCGACCCAGATCACGCCGGGGTTGATGGTGCCGGTCGTCCTGGTTCCCGACGTTAGTGTATTCGCCACTGGCGTCTGCAATGTCGCCTCGACCAGTGGGATCAGATGATTGACGAACTCCGGCAGGCCGAGATCGACCACCGCAGATTTCAGATAAGGCATGCTGTATTGGATCGTTCCACCCCAATTCAGCATGCGCGGGTGGAATTCGGTATCGACGGTTTGATTGCCGCTATCCGCATCGATGCCCAATGTCGTCGTAAAATTCCTGGCGGGGATTGCATAGCCGACCTGGCCCGTGATCGCGACGGGCCTGATCCAGGACAGCGTGTCCGGAAGATCGCCCAAACCTTTGCCGAAATAGATGTTTGGTATGTAGGTGTTGAAAGGCTCCGCGCCGACGTTCGCAGCGCCGGTGCCGCCCCACTCGACGCTGAGCCCGACGGACAGCACGAACTCATGCACGGGGTCCTTGAAGACCCGGTATTTGAACGTGGTGTCGAGGTTCTGGAAAGCGTTGGCTCCCGCCGCCGTTGGATCGATCGGGCCCAAAAAGGTGTAGGTCGTGCCGAACGATATGGCGAAATCCTCGGTGATCCGCTTGGAAAATTCCGCGGAAATATCGCGCTGACGTACCGGCGGTTCATCGCCGGTCTTGAAGTTGTCGACGGTCGGTAGCGACAGTTCGTCGTTGACGCCGGGATCGTCGATGCCGAGCGTCGCCGGAAAGAAGCGGTTGCCGACGATTTCGTGGGCGGCGGTGTGACTAAGTGGAATAAGCGCTGCTACGAGCCCTGACAGGCCCGCGCGCAAGAGACGGATAGACATGAAATCCCCACAGGTGTTGAGTTGTGAACACATCCGGGCGGCCGATGGCCGCGAAGTTCACGTCAACAGCGGTGGCCCTCGCGCCTGTGCGTTGGAGCCGACGCGGAACGCCGACAAGTCCACCGCCTGCTCGTGCCAGGCGACGCGCGCGATTTCGCGGTAGGGCGCGCCCAGGACCAGCGGCCTCGGCGTATCGATCGAGGCATTCGCGCTCGCAAGACAGCAGATGGAACATCCGCCGCCATGCTCGCTGTGCGGCCCGTTTTGATCGCCCTGCTGGCCCGCGGCGGCCGACGCGCTGTCGTGGCAGATCTCGGCGATACGCAGCGGATCGGACGCGGCGATTGCGGCCGCCCAGCACGCCGCAACAGGCGCCAAGACCTGCACCATCAGCGCGATCAGGACGATCGGAAGATATTTTTGTAAGCGCCGGCGCATCAGTGGAACACATCCGTCCGATCGATGACATTAATCACCACGTCGCCGGCAAGTCGAGATCAGCTCCGCCACAGATGTCCGACAAAACACCCGAAACGGCCAATTTTCTTGCGAGGCGTTCTAGAAATAGCCGGCCTTGAGAAGGCTTCTGCTCATTTCGGGGCACCAAAATCTCCTTACTATACTACCTTCATGTAAATCGATGCATGCAGGTGCAGTTCGAGATGGACAATTTCCATTCATTTCCAAATTTGCACTAAGTTTGAACATTCGTTGCCGAAAATGATGACAAGATGAGAAAGATAGTCTAGGAATTCAAGCTCAGGCTCGCCGCAAGGTCAAAGTCTGGTGGTCCAAGTCTCGGGAGGAACCCTGGCGCGCAAAAAGCAGCGTCAACCCGCCAAACCAACATCAAATCGAATTTGCGGGAAAATAGGGTCGACACAATTTTTGGAGCAGGGCACGCCGCCCTGCTCTTTTTTTGTCGAACAATCATCGCGATCTCTGATCATGTCATCGACAAATCCGATCGAACGCAGCTTTGAACTCGCCGCGGAGCGTTGCGAGGATCTGACGCCGCTGGTCTATACGCGATTGCATCACGAGCATCCGGAGACGCTGACGATGTTTCGCACCGAGGGCAGCGAGCTCGTCAAGGGGTCGATGCTCGCGCTGACCATCGAGGCGATCCTGGATCTGGCCGGCGAGCGCAGCGGCAAATTCCGCATGATCGAGTGCGAGATATCCTCGCACGATGCCTATGGCACGCCACGCGAATTATTCATCTCGTTCTTCGGCGTGATTGCGGCAACGCTGCGCGAATCGCTCGGCGCGGATTGGTCGCCGGAGATCGATACGGCGTGGCGAGAATTGCTGTCTGACGTTCGGGATATGGTCGCGCAGAGCGACGCCTGACCTCCGCGCCGGTTGCCACAACAGGTAGCGGGAACATCCTGATTGTGAGACACTGCCTCCTCCGCGGCGCGAGCAACGACGCCGTCGGCGACAAAAAACATATGGCAACAAGACATATGGCAACAAGGGAGTGAGCGATGTTTGGGAATGACAAATCCGCAACAACCAGGCGAGACCTTCTTCAGGTGGCGGCGACCGCCGGCGCCGCCACCGCCCTGCTGGGCGGTCTGGGCATGAGTACCGCCGCGCTGGCGGCGGAAGTGGGACGTTCGGAAAAGCCGCTGAAGGCCGCCTTCTCCAATGCGGGGCTACAGGCCACCTGGTGCGCGCAGGGCAAGCAGGCCGCCGAATGGTGGGGCAAGCTCTTCAATGTCGAGGTGACCTGGTTCGACGGCCAGCTCGATGCCGTCAAGCAGCGCGCCGCGATCGACAATATGGCCTCGCAGAAATGGGATTTTGTCGCCATCCAGGCCTTCGGCATCGGCACGCTGACCCAGCCCGTGCAGAAGATGATCGATGCCGGCACGCCCGTGATCGACATGGACACACTGATCGCGCCGCTCGACCAGATCAACGTCCACTCCTTCCTCGCCCCCGACAACGAGTTCATGGGCGCTTCCGTGACCCAGGCGCTCTGCAACGCGATCGGCGGCAAGGGCAAGGTGATCATGACCCAGGGCGCGCTCGGCCATACCGGCGCGCAGGGCCGCGCCAAGGGCTTCACCTCGGTCATCAAGCAGTATCCGAACATCGAAGTGCTCGACACCCAGCCTGCCGATTGGGACGTGTCGAAGACCGCACGTCTTTGGGAGACCTACCTGACCAAATACCCACAGATCGATGCCGCCTTCTTCCACAATGACGACATGGCGCTCGCCGCCGCCAACATCATGAAGGCGCATAATCGCACCAACATCCTGATCGGCGGGGTCGACGCCATGCCGCCGGCGATCCAGGCGGTGAGCGAAGGCCGGATGTTCGCCACCGTCCGCAATCCCTCCTGCCGCATCCATGGCGGCGCGATCGTCGCGGGCGTCGCCGCGGTCGTCGCCGGCGAGAAGAGCGGCCAGGGCATTCCCAAGAGCGTTGTGACCGACGGACCCGTCGTGACCAAGGCCAACGCGGCGGGCATGCAGTGGATGGAGGATCACTTCCTGATCTGAGCCGGCCATGGCGGAAGGCTCCTCCCCCTCCTCGAACTAACGGGGATCGGCAAGACCTTTGGCGGCGTCGAGGCGCTGCGCGGGGTCGACTTCGCGCTTCTCCCCGGCGAGATCCATGGTCTCGTCGGCGAGAACGGCGCAGGCAAGAGCACGCTGATGAAGATCATCGCCGGCGTGCATCCGGAGTTTTCCGGCCGTTTCCTGCTGGACGGAAAGGAGACCCGCTTCCGGTCGGCCCGCGATGCACGTGCCGCCGGCATCGCCATGGTGCATCAGGAGCTCAGCGTCGCGCCTGATCTCACCGTTGCCGAGAACGTGTTTCTCGGCAACCAGCCGACCAACGCCCTGGGCCTCGTGCAATGGCGGCGGATGGCGCGCGAGGCCAGCGAGCAGCTCGCGCGCTTCGGGATCGATGTCGATCCCCTCTCCCGGCTCGGCGACCTCCCGATCGGGCTGCAGCAACTGATCGAGATCGCGCGTGTGCTGTTCTCGGGCGCGCGCATCATCATCCTGGATGAGCCGACCTCGGCGCTGTCGCCGCCGGAGGTGGAACGGCTGTTCGCGACGTTGCGAAGGCTCCGCGACGAAGGCACCGCGATTGTCTTCATCTCGCATTTCATCGAGGACATCCTGCGCGTCTCCGACACCGTGACGGTGTTCCGCAACGGCCGGAAGGTCGCTGAGACGGCGGCCGCAGCCACCAGCAAAGGCGCGCTGATCGAAGCCATGATCGGCCGCGGCGGCGAAGTGCTGGAGCACAGCTATACCGACGATCTCATGCTGCCGCCTTCCAACACAGGGCCGGTGGTCCTGAAGGCCGACCAGCTCACGCTCACCCGCAGCCTGCAAGCCGTCTCGTTCGAGGCGCGCGCCGGCGAAGTGTTGGGCGTCTACGGCTTCATGGGCTGCGGGCAGCAGGAATTGTCGCGGATATTGTTCGGCAAGCTGAAACCGGACGGCGGCTCCATGGCGGTAGATGGCCGGACGAGGACGTTCGGCAGCACCGCGGCTGCGAGGCGCGCGGGCGTAGCGCTGGTGCCCGAAAGCCGCCGCGCGATGTTGTTTCACCAGGAGCCGGTCTACAAGAACATCTCGATCAGCATTCTGGAACGCATTTCCTCGCTGCTGCTCAAGCCGGCGCGCGAACGGGCGATCGCCATGCGGCAGGTCGAGCAATTGCAGATCAGGCCGCCCGTCGTCGGCCTCGACCTCGGCATGCTCTCCGGCGGCAATCAGCAAAAGGTGGCGCTGGCGAAATGGCTGACCTATCCGCCGCGCCTGCTTGTGCTCTGCGAGCCGACCCGCGGCATGGATGTCGGCGCCAAGAACGACGTGATCAATATCGTCCGCGACCTCCGCGCCAAGGGGCTGGCGATCATCGTGCTCTCGACCGAACCGGAGACGGTGCTGTCACTTGCCGACCGGATCCTGGTCATGAAGCGCGGCGCGGTGGTGCGGGAATTCGTGGGCGAGGCGGTCAGCAAGGACCGCCTGCTGGAAGCGGCATGACGGAGAAACGCGATGGCGAGCAGTGAAACGGTCCCGGCAGGTCGCAAGTCAGGCGGCATCGCCACCTTCCTGCGCTCCCAGATGCGCAACATCGCCCCGTTCCTGACCCTGATTCTCCTGTTCGCCTTCTTCGCCGTCGCGAGCCCCTCCTTCGCCACCATCGACAATATCGGCAACATCCTGACCCAGGTGTCGGTGACGGGCGTCATCGCGGTCGGGCTGACCTTCGTCATCCTCTGCGCCGAGATCGATCTTTCGATCGCCAGCATCGCCAACGTCACGGGCATTGCGGTCGCCTATTTCACGCTCCAGGAATCCTATGTGAACATCGCCAACGTCCCGCTGCCGGGATGGGCCGCGATCCTGCTCGCGCTTCTGCTCTGCGCCATGCTCGGCCTCGTCAACGCGATGGGGCTCACGCTGATCGGAATCCCCTCCTTCATCATGACGCTGGCGATGATGCAGATAGCGGCCGGCATCTCGGCGCTATTGGTGCGCGGGCAGATCGCCTACAAGGTCCCGCCCCTGATCTCGACGCTGGGATCGGGCTCGATCGGCGGCATTCCCTGGATCGTGATCGTCGCAGCCGTCATGCTGCTGGCCGGCCATCTCGTGCTCACCTATACGCGCTTCGGCCGCTACGTTTACATGGTCGGCGGCAACCGCGAGGCCGCGGAATATTCCGGCCTCAACGTCAACCTGATCCTCGGCAGCGTCATGGTGATCGCGGCGGTCTGTTCCGGGATCGGCGGCATGCTTGGCGTCGCCCATTTCGGCAGTGCCCAGCAGAACGAGTTCGACACCTATCTGCTCGACTTCGATCGCCGCCGTCGTGGTCGGCGGCACCAGCCTGTTCGGTGGTCGCGGCGGCATCGGCAATACCATTGTCGGCCTGTTCGTGCTCGGCGTGCTCAACAACGGCCTCGACCACGTCAATATCGACAGCTTCCTGAAGATCCTGATCCGTGGCGTGATCCTGCTCGCGGCGCTGGTCATCAACGTCTATGCGCAGCGGCTGCGCGCCAGGACGGCCGAATAGGAGTTAGGCGAAATCCGGCTGCCAGTCGCGCATTTTTCGCGCGGCGTCGGTGACCGCAGCAATGCTGGGGAAAGACGCCGTGTTCACCAGCATGCCGCGCGCAAGCCTGAGGCTCCGCGCCTCGCAAATGGCCCGGAGCTTTTCATCCGCGATCAACTCGAAATCGATATTGTGCGCTAGTCCCAGGATGCGGCGGATGGTCTTTGCCGCGGCAAAACCGACGGTATCCGCGAACAGCCGCGCCATATAGGCCTGCCGTTCCGCCTCGAGGCGCTGTGCGCCTGCGCTCCCCTCAAACAACGTGTTGGGATAGGCGTCGCCCTTGGCTTCGTTCCGCCAGAGCTCCAGGAACTTGCGGGCGAACTCCGTCCAGACCGCTTCGACCGTTTCCAACACCCACGCCTCGAAGTCACGCCGATCGCCCGCCGAACGCTCGTGGCCGGGCGAGGCCAGATAGGCCATCAGGAGATTGCCGATCACCGCGCCGATATCGAACCCCATAGGGCCGTAGAAGGCGAATTCAGGGTCGATCACCCGCGTCTCGCGTGCAGTCACCATGATCGATCCCGTGTGCAGATCGCCATGGATCAGCGCTTCCGGCGCGCCCATGAATTTGAGCTTAAGGCGGGAGATCGCGACGTGAGCTTCCAGATCCTCACGGAAGCGCGCGGCGGTGGCGTCGAGCCATGGCGTGGTCCAGCGGTTCTGTTCGGCTACACGGTAGGGATCTGTGAAGATCAGGTCTTCCGTGATCTTGCAGAGCGCATGATTGCCGGCGAACGCGGCGATGCCCTCCTTCTTTTCCGCGGCTGAGACGGCAAGATCGGAGCTGAAGAACAGCGTTCGCGCGAGAAACGTCGTGATATCGTCGACGAAGCGCTGATAAATGGTGCCCGCGACCAGCCCCTTGCGCATGATAATATGGGGCTCGAGCAGCTCCATCGCGACCAGCGCCAGCGCCTTATTCTGATGCAGCACGGCCGGCACGAGCTTCGGCGCCAGCCGGGCCTGATGCGTCAGCGCCAGGCATTCATAGTGCGAGCGCGACAGCGGCAGCGGCCAGCTCTCGCCGACCAGCCGTACATAGGGCAGCGCCTGCTTGACGGCGACGCCGCCCTTCGATCCCATGAGGATGAAGACGAGGTTGAGGTTGCCGTCGCCGACCTCGCTGATGGTCCAGTTCGCCGGCGGCCCGCCCAGCGTTCCCGCAATTTCGGGAAGCCCCGACAGATAATCGCGGAGATCGGCCTCTTTCAGGATGCGATATTGCTCGGACTGGGGAGCGCCGGGCGGTCGATGCTGTGACGTCATGAGCGCCTACGTCCACGGATGACTAAAGCGCGATGACTCTGGGATAAATCGTCATCGCGCTTTAGCTTTTGTTTGAGCATGATCATTTCGGAAAACCGCTTCACACTTTTCCGGATCATGCCTTAGAACTCTTCCCGCTCCAGGAAATTGTTGCCGATGTTGGCCTTGTGCTTGATCGGATCGTAGTCGCAATAAATCCCGTCGGCCAGCAGCGTATAGCTCGCAATAACCGTGTATTTGTCGAGCTTGACCGAAGTCAGCCCGACGACCGAGGTGTTGGTGCCGCCGTTCCACTTGAACGGCGTCGAGCTCTGTGTCTTCTCGCAGGCCGCAACCGCTTCGGCGAATACATAGCCTTCGACGAATGCCTTCAGGCTGCGGACCTGCACGGCGAGCTTCCAGTCCGTGTAGAAGACAGCCCCCATGCCTGCGATGATCAGCACCAGAAGTCCGATTACGATTCGTTCAAATGTCATTTTCTTCCCCCGGGCTCGGCGGACCGATCTGGCTAGAACGGCATTCCCATCAGCTTCGAGAGGCGCTCGATGGAGAGATAGCCGGCATGATAGGCGAGCATGGCGAGGCCGAAAATCACGGCGGAAATGACCGTGGTCCAGATCAACTTTCGGCCCATCTGGGTGGCGATGGGTGCACCGGGATCGGTGCCGGGCGCGCCGCCGCCGTCCTCATGCTGGCTGCGCACGCCGAAGGGCAGCGTCAGGAACAGCACGATCCACCACAGCACGAAGTAGATCGCGAACGCCGTTGAGATGGAGTAGGCCATCTTCCTTCCTAACTCTGTTCGATTTCGACAAGCGCGCCGGAAAAGTCTTTCGGATGCAGGAACAACACCGGCTTGCCATGCGCGCCGATCCTGGGCACGCCGTCGCCAAGCACCCGCGCGCCTTCCTTGATCAGCGTATCGCGCGAGGCGATGATGTCGGCGACTTCGTAGCAGACGTGATGAATGCCGCCGTCGGCATTGCGCTCCAGGAATTTCGCAATTGGCGATGCCTCACCGAACGGCTGGATGAATTCGATCTTGGTGTTGGGCAGTGTCACGAACACGGTGATGACGCCATGCTCGGGCAGTGGCACGGCCTTTGAAATCTCGGCGCCGAAGGCGGCGCCATAGATCTTCGCCGCCTTCTCGGCATCCTTGACGGCGATCGCGACATGATTGAGCCGGCCAAGCATGATTTCCTCCACCTAATTCTTGTGCGTGTCGTGGTCGCAAAACCGGTTCCCATTTTTGCGGGACACGCGCTACACTTCCAGGACATGAACCATGCAGAGCGGCTTCTTGCCCCACTGCTCGTTCAGCGACGATCGCACCGCCCTCCGCACCGATTCGGCCAGCGCGTCCGGGTCGCGCCGCCGCGCCCGCGGCAGGCCTTCCACGGTCGAGACCACGACATCGAATACGATCTCGTCGAACTCCTCGCCGGCCCTGTTCTTCTCGGGAATGCCGACGAGATCAACCTCGGGATCATCGGCCAATTCGCCCTTTTCGGTCATGGCGATGGCCACGAAGACGCAGCCGGCAAAGGCCATCCGCCGCCGCTCGACCACGGCGCGCGATTTGGAATCCTCCAGGATGGTGCCGTCCTTGTAGATCCGCCCCGAGGGCAATTCGGCGATGATGGCGGAGTCGCCCGGGCCGAGCTTGATGAGATCGCCGTTGCGGCAAGTCAAAACCTTTGGCACGCCGGCAGCACGCGCCAGCCGCGCATGCTCGGAGAGATGCAGCGCCTCGCCATGCACGGGGATCAGGAGCTTTGGCCGCACCCAGGCGATCATGTCGCGCAGCTCGTCGCGGCGCGGATGGCCGGAGACATGAACCAGGTGCGTGCGGTCGGTGATGACCTCGACCCCCTGCGCCACCAGCCCGTTGATGATGCCGCCGACGGCCTTCTCGTTGCCTGGAATGGTGCGCGACGAGAAGATGACGCTGTCGCCCTTGTTCAGCGTCACCTGCGGATGGTCGTTGCTGGCGATCCGCGCCAGCGCCGCGCGCGGCTCGCCCTGGCTGCCCGTGCACAGCGCCAGCACCTTGTCCGCCGGGAAATGGCCATAGAGATCCATGCCGCGGAAATTCTGCACGCCATCGAGATAGCCGGTTTCGCGCGCGACCTGCACCACCCGCTCCATGGCGCGGCCGACCACCACCACCTCACGGTCGGCTGCTTTCGCGGCATCTGCGACGGCCCTGATGCGCGCAACGTTGGACGCAAAGGTCGTTACGGCCACCCGGCCCCTGGCGGATTTGACCAGCTCCGTGATCGTCTTGGCGACCTCGGCTTCCGAGGGCGAGCGGCCGTCTCGCACCGCATTGGTGGAATCGCCGACCAGCGCCAGCACGCCGGCGTCGCCTAATTCGCGCAGCCGCCGCTCGTCCGTGGGCACGCCGATGATCGGAGTTGGGTCGATCTTCCAGTCGCCGGTGTGGAGCACCGTGCCGATCTCGGTCTGGATCGCCAGCGCATGCGATTCCGGAATCGAATGCGCGACGGGAATGAATTCGACGCTGAACGGGCCGATATTCACGCGTCCGCCCGATGGTATCACCGTGATCGGGATTTTCGGTGGATCGCGCTCGGCCTCGCACTTGGCCTCGAACAGGGCGGCGCTGAACCTCGTCGCATAGACCGGGCATCGCAGCTTCGGCCAGAGATCGATGATGGCGCCGAAATGGTCCTCATGGGCGTGGGTCAGGACCAGGCCAACCAGATTCTTCCGCTCTTTCTCAAGGAAAGTGATGTCAGGCATGATCAAATCGATGCCCGGCAGATGCTCCTCGTCGCCGAAGGAGACGCCGAGGTCGACCGCAAGCCAGGAGCGCTGCTGGCCCTTGCCGAGGCCATAGATCGACAGGTTCATGCCGATCTCGCCGACGCCGCCAAGCGGCGCAAAGGTCAATTCGTCCGGCCGCGCCATCAGCTCGCTCCCGCAGAGGCCGCCGAGCCGAAATAGACGTCGCCCGCAGTGATCGGGACCAGTTGGCCGGCCCCGGTGCGGACGATCATGCAGCCCTGCTCGTCGATGGTGTCGAACGTGCCTTCGATCGTGGAGCCCGCCGACTTGATCGCAACCGCCTGCCCGAGGCCGGCCGCGCGGTCGAGCCAGAGCCGTCGGATCTGGCCGAAGCCGCGGCCGTTATCCCAGATGCCGAGGAAGTCGACCCAACTGTCTGATAATACGGAGAACAACTCCTCGGCGCCGACCTGTACGCCGAGCGCGGCGAGCGAAATCGCGGGGGTAGGCGTTCCCTCCGGGGCGGCCACGACATTGGTTCCTATGCCGACGACTACGGCCAAATGATCATCCACCGCTTCGGCATCCAGCGATATCCCGACCAGCTTCTTGCCTCCGGCGAGCACGTCATTCGGCCATTTGAGATCGTATTTGAGAGGCTGCGGTCCTGCCCGCAATGCAGCCTCGACACTGACCTTCCGCAGCGCCGCCTCCATTGCCAGTCCCGCGGCGAAACCGAGCGTGGCCGCGGTCGCCGGTGTAATCCGGAGGACCTCGAGCACGCTGCTGGCGAGATTGCCGCGTGGCGCGATCCAGGCCCGCTGACGCCGTCCCCGTCCCGCGGTCTGCTCCGAGGTGACGAACCAGATGGACCCGCGATCACCGTCGCGCGCCCGCGCCATCGCCTCCACATTGGTCGAACCGATCTGGTCGTAGGCATTGAGCCGGTAGCCGGCGGATGTGGCGCGCGGACCGAGCGTAAAGGGCATCTAGGGCATCAACGACTTCGCCGCAGCCGTGGCCACACTGACCAGCGGCCCCGGATAGACGAAGAAAAGGATGTTGAAGAGGCCCGCGACCGCCAGCACCGTGCGCAGCTCCACGCGCATCGGATCGAGCTTGACGAGCGGCTCGTCGAAATACATCACCTTGACGATGGTGAGATAGTAAAATGCGCCCACCACGCTGGTCAGTACGCCGATCACGGCGAGCGTGAACAGGCCCGCCTTGATCGCCGCGATGAACACGTAGAATTTCGCGAAGAAGCCTGCCAGCGGCGGAATGCCGGCGAGCGAAAACAGGAACATCGCGAAGAAGAAGGCAAGCAGCGGATTGGTGCGCGACAGACCCGCGAAATCGCTGATCTGCTCGACCGCCTGCCCGTTTCGCTTCATGGCGATGATGATGGCGAAGGATCCGAGCGTCATCGCCACATAGATCGCCAGATACACCAGCACGCCCTGCGCGCCTTCGGGCGTGCCGGCAGCAAGGCCGACCAGCGCAAATCCCATATGGCCGATCGAGGAATAGGCCATCAGTCGCTTGATGTTCTTCTGCCCGATCGCCGCGAACGAACCCAGCGCCATCGAGGCAATCGAGACGAACACGACGATCTGCTGCCACTCGGCGGTTATGCCGGGGAATGCCGTCATCGTCGCGCGCACGAACACCGCCATCGCCGCCACTTTCGGCGCCGAGGCGAAGAACGCCGTCACCGGGGTCGGCGCGCCCTCATAGACGTCAGGCGTCCACATGTGGAAGGGCACCGCGGAAACCTTGAAGCAGAGGCCGGCGAGCAGGAACACCAGGCCGAACACAATGCCGATGCTTCCAGTCTTGGCGGCTGCGGCGATGCCGGCGAAGCTGACGGTCCCGGTGAAGCCGTAGACCAGCGACGCGCCGTAGAGCAGCATGCCCGAGGACAGCGCGCCCAGCACAAAGTATTTCAGGCCCGCTTCGGTCGATTTGGCGTTGTCACGGTTACTGGCCGCGACCACATAAAGCGCAAGCGACATCAGCTCGAGCCCGAGATAGAGCGCGATCAAATCGCCTGCCGAGATCAGCACCATCATGCCAAGCGTGGAGAGCAGCACCAGGATCGAATATTCGAAGATGCGCCGCGACGGGTCCGACAGGAATTCCGTCGAGAGAACGAGGGTGGCGACCGATCCGATCAGGGCGAGTATTTTCAGAAAGCGCGCGAAATCGTCGACAATGAAGCTGCCGCCGAACGTCGTGAGCTTGCCGGCCGGCAGCATCAGTTCGAGCACGCCGGTAACGATGAGGAGGCACACGGCGAGACCCGTGACGAGCGCGGTGGTGCCCTGCCCGCCGCGATAGGCCCCGAGCATCAACAACGCCATCGCGCCGACCGCGAGCACCAGCTCGGGCAAGACCGGCAACAACTGATAGCCAGCGGTTTCAAAGCTCATGACGAAGGCCTTAATGCATGAGGGCGGCGGCTTTCACCGCCGTCACCGCAGTGGTGTAGTTGTTGACGAGTTGCTGCACCGAGGCCGCCGACATGTCCAGCACCGGCTGCGGATAGACGCCGAAGAAGATGGACAGCGCGACCAGCGGGAACAGCGTCAGGCATTCGCGGAAGGTCAGGTCCTTGATGCTCATCAGCGAGGGCTTGACGAGCGCGCCGAACACCACCTTGCGATAGAGCCAGAGCGCGTAGGCCGCCGAGAGGATCACGCCGAACGTCGCGAAGAACGCCGTCGGGATCGAGACCTTGAAGGTGCCGATCAGGGTCATGAACTCGCCGACAAAGCCGGAGGTGCCGGGCAGCCCGACATTGGCCATGGTGAAGACCATGAACACCATCGCATAGAGTGGCATGCGGTTGACGAGCCCGCCATAGGCCGCGATCTCGCGGGTATGCATGCGGTCGTAGACGATGCCGACGCAGAGGAACAGCGCGCCCGAGACGATGCCGTGCGAGATCATCTGGAACATGCCGCCGGCAACGCCCTGCATGGTGCCGGCGAAGATGCCCATGGTCACGAAGCCCATGTGGGCGACGGAGGAATAGGCGATCAGCTTCTTCATGTCCTCCTGCATCAGCGCCACCAGCGAGGTGTAGACGATGGCGATGACGGAGAGCGAATAGATCAGCGGCGCGAAGTCGTGCGAGGCCAGCGGGAACATCGGCAGCGAGAAGCGCAGGAAACCGTAGCCGCCCATCTTCAGGAGGATCGCGGCCAGGACCACCGAGCCCGCGGTCGGCGCCTCGACGTGGGCGTCCGGCAGCCAGGTGTGCACCGGCCACATCGGCATCTTCACCGCGAAGGAGGCGAAGAATGCGAGCCACGCCCAGGTCTGCAGGGATCGCGGCACGGCGGTGTGCATCAGGGCCGGGATGTCGGTGGTGCCGCCGTTCCAGTACAGCGCCATGATGGCAAGCAGCATCAGGACCGAGCCGAGCAGCGTATAGAGGAAGAACTTGAAGGAGGCGTAGACCCGGCGCGGTCCACCCCAGACGCCGATGATCAGGAACATCGGGATCAGGCCGCCCTCGAAGAACAGATAGAACAGCACGAGATCGAGCGCCGCGAAGGTGCCGACCATCAGCGTTTCCAGGATCAGGAACGCCATCATGTATTCGCGCACGCGCACCGTCACCGACCGCCAGCTCGCGATGATGCAGAGCGGCATGATTGCTGTCGTCAGGATGATGAGCGGCAGCGAGATGCCGTCGACCCCCATGTGATAGGTGATGCCGGCGGCGAGCCACGAGGCCTTCTCGACGAACTGGAAGTCCGTCTGTGCGGGATCGAAGCGCCAGACCAGGATCAGCGAGATCGCGAAGGTGACGAGCGTGGTCCACAGCGCGATCCAGCGCGAATTGCGCCGCGCGGCGTCATCGTCGCCCCGGCTGACATAGACGATCAGCGCACCGACCAGCGGCAGGAAGGTGACGACCGAGAGGATGGGCCAGGTTGTCATTACTGGCCTCCCAAGCCGAACATGAACCAGGTGATCAGTCCCGCGACCCCGATCAGCATCGCGAAGGCGTAGTGATAGAGATAGCCGGTCTGGATCTTCACGACGTTGCGGGTGATGTCGAGCACGCGCGCCGACACCCCGTCGGGGCCGAAGCCGTCGATGACGTAGCCGTCGCCCTTCTTCCACAGCATGTAGCCGAGCCACTTCGCGGGGCGCACGAAGATCAGGTCGTAGAGCTCGTCAAAATACCATTTGTTGAGCAGGAACTGGTACAGCATCGGTTGCTGTGCCGCCAGCTCCTCCGGGATATAGGGCCGGCGGATGTAGAAGACGTAGGAGATCACGAGCCCGATCGCCATCATCACGAAGGGCAGCGCCTTGATGGTTTCGGGGATGTGCTCCATGTCCTCGATGATGTGCGGGTTCATCTTCACGGATTCGCGGAAGAATTCCTCCACGCCGTGGCCGGCGAATATCTCCTTGAAGGGGAAGCCGGAAAAGATCGATCCCGCCGCCAGCACGAACAGCGGAATCAGCATCCAGTACGGGCTTTCATGCGCCGCCTCGTAGTGCTCCTGGTCGTGCGGCTCGCCGAAGAAGGTCTTGAAGATCAGCCGCCAGGAATAGAACGCCGTCAGCCCGGCCGCGACCACGGTCAGGAGATAGGCGTAGGTGGCCATCGGATTGTGCGAGGCGTAGGCGGATTCGATGATCGCGTCCTTGGAGAAATTGCCGGCAAACAGCGGGAAGCCGGTCAAGGCCAGCGTGCCGATGCACATCACGGCGAAGGTGAAGGGAATCTTGCGCCAGAGCCCGCCCATCATGCGGATGTCCTGCTCGTGGTGCATCGCATAGATCACCGAGCCTGAGCCCAAAAACAGCAGCGCCTTGAAGAAGGCGTGCGTGAACAGATGGAACATGCCGACGGAATAGGCCCCTGCCCCCATCGCCACGAACATGTAGCCGAGCTGCGAACAGGTGGAGTAAGCGACGATGCGCTTGATGTCGTTCTGCACGAGGCCGATGGTCGCGGCGAAGAAGGCCGTCGTCGCGCCGAAAAACATCACGACGGCCTGCGCGGTCGGCGCCAGCTCGAACAGCGGCGACAGCCGCGCCACCATGAACACGCCGGCCGTCACCATGGTCGCGGCATGGATCAGCGCCGAGACCGGGGTCGGGCCTTCCATCGCGTCCGGCAGCCAGGTGTGCAGCAGGAACTGCGCCGATTTGCCCATCGCGCCCATGAAGAGCAGCAGGCAGGTGATCGTCAGCGCATCGGCATGCCAGCCGAGGAAATTGATGGTCTTGCCGGTAAGCCCCGGCGCGCCCGCAAAGATCGTCTCGAACTCGACCGACTTCAGCAGCATGTAGACGGCGAAGATGCCGAGCGCGAAGCCGAAATCGCCGACGCGGTTGACGATGAAAGCCTTGATCGCCGCTGCATTCGCCGACGGCTTCTGGTACCAGAAGCCGATCAGGAGGTAGCTCATCAGACCCACGCCCTCCCAGCCGAAGAAGAGCTGCACGAGGTTGTCGGCGGTCACCAGCATCAGCATGGCGAAGGTGAACAGCGAAAGATAGCCGAAGAAGCGCGGCCGGTACGGGTCCTCGTCCATGTAGCCGATGGAATAGAGGTGGACGAGCGAGGAAATCGTAGTCACCACGACCAGCATGACCGCGGTCAGCGTGTCGACGCGCAGCGACCAGCCGACGTTCAGGTCGCCCGAGACGATCCAGGGGAACAGCGCGACGCGCGCGTCGTGATGCATGAAGCCGACGTCGACGAACATCACCCAGGACAGCGCGGCGGAGACGAACAGCAGCCCCGTGGTGATCAGCTCGGCGGCACGCGAGCCCGCAGCCGGAGGCTCGCTGACGTGATGGTCATCATGGCCGTGCATCGTCGCCATGGTCTTCCGAAGCGTGCGCGTCCTGGCCATGCGCATCGTCATGATGCTCGACGGTGTCGCCGCTCGGGCAGCGCGCATGCGCCCCGAACACCGAGATGATTCCCGCCAGGATGGCGCCGAGCAGCGGCAGGAAAACGATTGCCTGGATCATTTGTTTGTCCCGCTGCGCATGATCTCCGCGCAAACACGTTCCGCGTTTGTCGCGAAGGAAAACCGGTCCCCACTTTTCCGGATCATGCGCTCTCAGCCCTTCATCAGATTGACGTCTTCAACCGCGATCGAGCCGCGGTTGCGGAAATACACCACCAGCACCGCAAGGCCGATCGCGGCTTCGGCCGCCGCCACGGTCAAGACCAGCAGCGCAAACACCTGGCCGACGATATCGCCGAGGAAGGTCGAGAACGCCACCAGGTTGATGTTGACCGACAGCAGGATCAGCTCGATCGACATCAGGATGACGATGATGTTCTTGCGGTTGAGGAAGATGCCGAGGATCCCGAGCGTGAACAGGATCGCGCCAACCGCGAGGTAATGTCCGAGCCCGATCGTCATTTCACCCACTCCGCGGCATCGGAATCCAGCAGGCCCTGCCCGGAGGCGACCTTGCGTACGCTCATGGCAAGCTCCGGTGTGCGCGCGTTCTGCACGTTGATGTCCTGCCGCTTGACGCTCGCCTTGTGACGGAGCGTCAGCACGATGGCGCCGATCATGGCGACCAGCAGCACCATGCCGGCGAGCTGGAAGTAATGGATGTACTTCGTGTAGAGCACGAGGCCGAGCGCTTCGGTATTGCTGATATTGGTTGGGATTGGCGCGGTGATCGTCTTGGTGACGCTGGGGTTGATGACCCAGGCTCCGACGGTGAGCAAGAGCTCGAACAGGAAGATGCCGCCGATCACGATGCCGACCGGCAGGTACTGGATGAAGCCTTCGCGCAGCTCGGCGAAGTCGACGTCGAGCATCATGATCACGAACAGGAACAGGACCGCGACCGCGCCGACATAGACCACGATCAGGATCATCGCCAGGAACTCGGCGCCCATCAGCACGAACAGGCCGGACGCGTTGACGAAGGCCAGGATCAGATACAGCACGGAGTGCACGGGGTTGCGCGACACCACCACCATCACGGCGGAGGCGACGCAAACGCCGGCAAAGAGATAAAAGAACAGCGCGGGAAGGATCATGCTGCCCTCACCTCACCGGTACGGCGCGTCGAGTTCGATCGCTTTCGCGATCTCGCGCTCCCAGCGGTCGCCATTGGCGAGCAGCTTGACCTTGTCATAGTAGAGTTCCTCGCGCGTCTCGGTCGCGAATTCGAAATTCGGTCCCTCGACGATGGCATCGACCGGGCAGGCCTCCTGGCACAGCCCGCAATAGATGCACTTCACCATGTCGATGTCGTAGCGGACGGTGCGGCGGGTGCCGTCGTTGCGGCGCGGGCCGGCCTCGATGGTGATCGCCTGCGCCGGACAGATCGCCTCGCAGAGCTTGCAGGCGATGCAGCGCTCCTCGCCGTTGGGATAGCGGCGCAGCGCGTGCTCGCCGCGGAAGCGCGGCGAGATCGGCCCCTTCTCGAAGGGATAGTTCAGCGTCGGTTTCGGCTGGAAGAAATAGCGCATGGCGAGAAAGAACGCCGATACGAATTCGGACAGCAGCAGCGAGCGCGCGGTCGCGTTGACGTTGATACCCATGGTGTCCCTCACTTCGGCGCGATGTCGGCGAAATGCAGCACGCCGGCGACGATGACCACCATCGCCAGCGAGAGCGGCAAAAACACCTTCCAGCCGAGCCGCATCAGTTGGTCGTAGCGGTAGCGCGGCACGATCGCCTTTGCCATCGCGAACAGGAAGAACATGAAGAACAGTTTCAGCGCGAACCAGATCACGCCCGGGATCCAGTTGAACGGCGGCAGGTCCACCGGCGGCAGCCAGCCGCCCAGGAAGAGGATCGTCGCCATCGCGCACATGGTGGTGATCGCGACATATTCGCCGAGCATGAAGAGCAGATACGGCGTCGAGCCGTACTCGACCATGAAGCCCGCGACCAGCTCTGATTCGGCTTCGACGAGGTCGAAGGGCGGCCGGTTGGTTTCCGCCAGCGCCGAGACGTAGAACACCACGAACATCGGGAACAGCGGCCACACATACCAGTTCAGGATGGTCAGCTTCGGCAGGCCGATCAGGCTGGCAAAGCCATGCGCCTGCTGCGCCGCTACCACGCCCGAAAGGTTGAGCGTGCCGGCGCACAACAGAACGGTGATGATCACGAAGCCGATCGAGACCTCGTAACTCACCATCTGCGCCGCAGAGCGGAGCGCCGCCAGGAACGGGTATTTCGAGTTCGACGACCAGCCGGCCATGATGATGCCGTAGATCGACAGCGACGAGATCGCGAAGATGTAGAGGACGCCGACATTGATGTCGGCGATCGCCCAGCCGAGATTGGTCGGGATCACCGCCCAGGCCGCGAGCGCGAGCACGCAGGAGACCAGCGGGGCCAGCAGGAACACGCCCTTGTTGGCGCCGGCCGGAATGGTCGGCTCCTTCAGCACGAATTTCAGCAGGTCGGCGAAGGACTGCAGCAGGCCCCAGGGGCCGACGACGTTCGGGCCGCGCCGGATCTGCACCGCCGCCCAGATCTTGCGGTCGGCGAGCAGGATGTAGGCGATCGCGATCAGGAGCACGACAAGCATCAGCACGCTCTGCGCGACCATGATGATCAGCGGCCAGAGGAAGCCGGTCCAGAACGAGCTTGCGAAGAAATCAGCCATCAGGTCACGCTCATTCCGCTGCCGTCAGCATCCGGCCAGACGCCAGACGCGAACATTCCGCCATGACCGCCGATGCGCGTGCGATCGGGTTGGTCAGATAGAAATCCTGCACCGACGACTTGAACGGCATCTTCTCGACCCTGCCGCCCTTGCCCGCCAATGTCTTGATGTCGGCCGCGTTGCCGGCCTCGATCTGGTCGACGCGCATCAGATGCGGCGCGACCTTGAAGATCGCTTGCCGCAGCGCATGTTGGGAGTCGTAGGGCAGCTTCTTGCCAAGGACGTCCGACAGCGCACGGATAATCGCCCAATCTTCTCGCGCCTCGCCCGGCGGGAACGCCGCGCGGCCGGCGATCTGCACCCGGCCTTCGGTGTTGACGTAGATCGCGGATTTCTCGGTGTAGGCCGCGCCCGGCAGAATCACATCGGCGCGGTGCGCGCCCTTGTCGCCATGCGTACCAATGTAGACCACGAAGGTGCCGTCCGGCACCTTGATCTCGTCGGCGCCGAGCAGGAACAGCACATCGAGCGTGCCGAAGGTCGTCATCTGCGCGGCATTGAGCCCGCCCGCCCCCGGCGCAAAGCCGAGATCGAGCGCGCCAACCCGCGACGCCGTGTCGTGCAGGATCGCAAAACCGTTCCAGCCTTCCTTGATTGCGCCAACCTCGGCCGCGAGTTTGGCGGCGAGCGCCAGAACCGCCGCGCCGTCGTGGCGCGCGGTCGCGCCCGTGCCGACCAGCACGATCGGATGCTGCGCGCTCCTCAGCACATCGGCAAAGGCGCCTTTGCCGCCCGCAAGTTCGCCAAGCGAATCCGTGCCCGCGCCGATGTAATCATAGTCATAGGTGAGATCGGCCCTGGCGCCGATCACGCCGACCTTGAGCTGGCCGGTGCGCCAGCGCTTGCGGATGCGCGCGTTGAGGACGGCGGCTTCCTTGCGCGGGTTGGAGCCGATGATCAGCAGCGCATCGGCCTGGTCGATGCCGGCAATGGTCGGGTTGAAGGTGTAGGAGGCGCGGCCCGCCCTGGCGTCGAAGGCGTCGCCGCCCTGCACCGCGAGGTTGGCCGAGCCGAATTTCGCAAGCAGTTCCTTCAGCGCGAACATCTCCTCGACGCCAGCGAGATCGCCGGCAATCGCGCCGATGCGCTTGCCGTCGATACGGCCGGCCTTGGCCTTGATCGCGGCGAACGCCTCACTCCAGGACGCCGCACGGAGCTTGCCGTTCTCGCGGAGATAGGGCCGGTCGAGGCGCTGGGTACGCAGGCCGTCGACCACGTGGCGGGTCTTGTCGGATATCCATTCCTCGTTCACGGCCTCGTTGAGACGCGGCAGGATGCGCATGACTTCGCGGCCGCGGGTGTCGACGCGGATGGCCGAGCCGACGCCGTCCATCACGTCGACCGACTGGGTCTTGCCGAGCTCCCAGGGCCGCGCCGCGAAAGCATACGGCTTCGAGGTCAGCGCACCCACCGGGCAGATATCGACGAGATTGCCCTGCAATTCCGAGGTCAGCGCATGCTCGAGATAGGTCGTGATCTCCATGTCCTCGCCGCGGCCGGTCGCACCCATCTCGGGGGCGCCGGCGACTTCCGCGGAAAAACGGACGCAGCGCGTGCACTGGATGCAGCGGTTCATCGAGGTCTTGACCAGCGCGCCCAGATATTTGTCCTCGACCGCGCGCTTGTTCTCGGCGAAACGGCTGGTGTCGACGCCATAGCCCATCGCCTGGTCCTGCAGGTCGCATTCGCCGCCCTGGTCGCAGATCGGGCAGTCGAGCGGATGGTTGATCAGAAGGAATTCCATCACGCCTTCGCGCGCCTTCTTCACCATCGGCGAGCGCGTGGAGATTTCCGGCGGTTCGCCCTTGGGACCGGGACGGCAGTCGCGCACGCCCCAGGCACAGCTTGCGACCGGCTTCGGGCCGCCCTTCACCTCGACCAGACACATCCGGCAATTGCCGGCGATCGACAGCCGCTCATGGTAGCAGAAGCGCGGAATCTCGGCGCCCGCGGCTTCGCACGCCTGCAAGAGCGTGTACTCCGGCGGCACATCGATCTCTTTGCCATCGACGATGATCTTGGTCATTCTCTCTACTCCGCCGCGACCATGTGAGCGGGATCTCGGATGCCCTGATCGTCGAGATCCGCCTTGTGCGAATATTCGTCGATGCGGGCTTCGATCTCATGACGGAAATGCGCGATCAGGCCCTGGATCGGCCAGGCCGCCGCATCGCCGAGTGCGCAGATGGTGTGGCCTTCGACCTGCTTGGTGACTTCCAGGAGCATGTCGATCTCGCGCTTGTGCGCGCGGCCCTCGGCCATGCGGGTCAGGACGCGCCACATCCAGCCCGTGCCCTCGCGGCACGGCGTGCACTGGCCGCAGCTCTCGTGCTTGTAGAAATACGAGATGCGCGCGATCGCCCGGATCAGGTCGGTCGACTTGTCCATCACGATCACGGCCGCGGTGCCGAGCCCCGAGCGCAGCTTGCTGAGGCTGTCGAAATCCATCGGCGTGTCGATGATCTGCTCCGCCGGCACCATGCGCACGGACGAGCCGCCGGGGATGACCGCCTTGAGATTATCCCAGCCGCCGCGGATGCCGCCGCAATGACGCTCGATCAGCTCGCGGAACGGAATCCCCATGGCCTCTTCGACATTGCAGGGCCGATCGACATGGCCGGAGACGCAGAATAGTTTGGTGCCGACGTTGTTGGGCCGGCCGATCGCCGAGAACCACGCCGCGCCGCGCCGGAGGATATCGGGGGCCACCGCGATCGACTCGACATTGTTGACGGTGGTCGGGCAGCCGTAGAGGCCGACGTTCGCCGGGAACGGCGGCTTCAGCCGCGGCTGGCCCTTCTTGCCTTCGAGGCTTTCGAGCAGCGCGGTCTCCTCGCCGCAGATATAGGCGCCGGCGCCGTGGGTGACGTAGAGATCGAACGGCCAGCCGTTGATATTGTCCCTGCCGATCAGCTTCGCCTCATAGGCCTGATCGACGGCGGCCTGCAGGTGCTCGCGCTCGCGGATGAACTCGCCGCGCACATAGATGTAGCAGGCATGCGCGCCCATCGCGAAGCTCGCGAGCAAGCAGCCTTCGACGAGGAGATGCGGGTCGTGCCGCATGATCTCGCGGTCCTTGCAGGTGCCGGGCTCGGACTCGTCGGCGTTGACCACGAGGTAGCTCGGCCGGCCGTCCTTGGATTCCTTCGGCATGAACGACCATTTCAAGCCGGTCGCGAAGCCCGCCCCGCCGCGGCCGCGCAGGCCTGAGGACTTCATCTCGTTGATGATCCAGTCGCGGCCCTTGTCGATGATCGCCTTGGTGCCGTCCCAGGCGCCACGCTTGCGCGCGCCTTCGAGGCCCCAATCGTGGAGGCCGTAGAGATTTTTGAAGATGCGGTCCTTGTCGTCGAGCATTCTCAAAACTTTCCGAACATCACCGATTGGCTTGGGAATAAGCGAGGCCTGCGGCACAAGCACCGAGGGTCAGCGCCCACAGCAGGCTGGTTTCCAGCGAGGCGTTCAGCCCGTAGCGCTGCAGCAGGAAGATGAATGCCGTCGCGACCACGGTGTGCAGGGCGATAAAGCGCCAATTCCTCATCGCACCGGCCCTCCCCTTTCCGTCGGCCTGGAGATCACGCATCAGGTGGTCTCCTTCAGTGTGGTCAGTCCGCCGACCGGCGCCGAGAACTGCCGGTCGGTCTGGGGACCCGGCTTGGGCGGATTGCCGGAGGCAAGGCCGTCCAGCACCTTGCCGAAGCTCTCCTTGGTCAGGTCCTCGTAGGTGTCCTTCCAGATCAGGACCATCGGCGCATTCACGCAGGCGCCGAGGCACTCCACTTCCTCCCAGCTGAAATTGCCGTCTTTCGAGAGGTGGAAGGGATCGTGGTGGATGCGGCTCTGGCAGACGTCGATGATATCGCCGGCGCCGCGCAGCCGGCACGGCGTGGTGCCGCAGACCTGGACATGCGCCTTCTTGCCGACCGGCGAGAGCTGGAACATGGTGTAGAAGGTCGCGATTTCCAGCATGCGGATGTAGGGCAACTCCACGAGATCGGCCACGGCGCGGATCGCGGCCTCCGACACCCAGCCTTCGTGCTGCTCCTGCACCCGCCACAGAATCGCAATCGCGGCCGAAGCCTGACGACCCGGCGGATATTTGGCCATCTCCTTCTTCGCCCAGGCGAGATTCTCGTCCGTGAACGCGAAGCTCGCGGGCTGCAATTCCTTCGGGGCAAGGCGGCGAACGGACATCGTGCTCTAGTCTTTCATTGCATGCGGCGCGCGGCATTCGCATTAAGCGCCTTGATCCGGTTTTGCCAGAACGGGCTTGCGGTGGCGAACACGTTGTAGCCGATATGGGTCGAAACCTTGATGCGGTCGAGGATCGACAGCTCCGTGACGGTTTCCAGCTGATTGGAGCCGGGATCGTAGACCATCAGCGTGAGCGGCGTCTGTTCCAGGATGTAGCGCGACACCGTGTGAGCGCGGTCGTTGCCATGCTCCTCGCACAACACCACACTGTCGGTCTGCAGCAGCCGCGAGCCGCCCTTGATCGCCTCGATCTCGACGCCCTCGACGTCGAGCTTGATCAGGTATTTGCCGCCGGCCGAAACCCTGCCGTCGTCGATAAGGTTATCGAGCGAAATGACCGGCACTTCCTCGCCGTCCGACTGGTCGCCGGCGATGCTGAAGGCCTCGTGCTTGGTGCCCGACAGACGCGCCGTGCCGCGCGCCGAGCCGATCGCGCATTTGATGGCCTCGAAGCGGTTGCCGTTGACCCGCGCATTGTTGGCGAGCTTCGGAAAATTCTGCCCCGACGGCTCGATTGCGATCGCCTTGTGCGCGCCGAACGGCTTGCTCGACACCAGCACCGACCAGTAGCCGTAATTGGCGCCGCAATCGATGAAGGTGTAGTCGACGTCGACGAAGTCGCGGAACAGCAGCTCCAGCTCGTCCTCATACGAATAGGAGCGGTTGAGCAGCTTGCTCCAATAGCCGTCGCCATAGGGAAATTCGAACACCGCATCCGCGTTCAGCTTGATCGCGATGTTGCGTTCCGGCAGCGCCTTTCGCAGCAGGTTGGCGCATTTGTTGTAGCCGCGATGGGAAAAATGCGAGGAGATTTTTGAACCCATCATCAGCGCCAGCCCAGCCGTCCGCTCCCACAGGTTGGCTCCCTCAAGAGCCCCCGAGGCGCGGTCGAACTGGATGGGCGCCTGCGCCATCACCGGTCAACCTCACCGAACACGATGTCGAGCGAGCCCAGGATCGCCGAGACGTCGGCGAGCAGATGGCCCCTGCAGATGAAGTCCATCGACTGCAGATGGGCAAAGCCGGGCGCGCGGATTTTGCATTTGTAGGGCTTGTTGGTGCCGTCGGCGACGAGATAGACGCCGAACTCGCCCTTCGGGGCCTCGACCGCGGCGTAAACTTCGCCGGCCGGCACATGCACGCCCTCGGTGTAGAGCTTGAAGTGATGGATCAGGGCTTCCATCGAACGCTTCATCTCGCCACGGCGCGGCGGCGCGATCTTGCTGTCGGCGACGACGACGGCGCCCTGCCCGTCAGATGCGCGCAGTTTCTGGATGCACTGCCTCATGATGCGCACCGACTGGCGCATCTCCTCCATGCGGATGCAGTAACGGTCGTAGCAGTCGCCGTTCTTGCCGATCGGAATGTCGAAATCCATTTCGGCATAGCATTCGTAGGGCTGCGCCTTGCGCAAATCCCAGGCTGCGCCCGAGCCGCGGACCATCACGCCGGAGAAACCCCACTCCCAGGCCTGCTGCAGCGACACCACGCCGATATCGACGTTGCGCTGCTTGAAGATGCGGTTGCCGGTAAGCAGCCGCTCGAGATCGTCGACCACTTTCAGGAAGGGATCGCAGAACGCCTCGATGTCGTCGATCAGCTTCGGTGGCAGATCCTGATGCACGCCGCCGATGCGGAAATAGGCCGCATGCATGCGCGAGCCGGACGCGCGCTCGTAGAACACCATCAGCTTTTCGCGCTCTTCAAAGCCCCACAGCGGCGGTGTCAGCGCGCCGACATCCATCGCCTGCGTGGTGACGTTGAGCAAATGCGAGAGGATACGACCGATCTCGCAATAGAGCACGCGGATCAACTGGCCGCGGCGCGGCACCTCGATGCCGAGCAGCTTTTCGGCCGCGAGGCAGAAGGCGTGCTCCTGGTTCATCGGCGCGACATAGTCGAGCCGGTCGAAATACGGGATCGCCTGCAGATAGGTCTTCTGCTCGATCAGCTTCTCGGTGCCGCGATGCAGCAGCCCGATATGCGGATCGACGCGGGCGACGACTTCGCCGTCCAATTCCAGTACGAGGCGCAACACGCCATGAGCCGCGGGGTGCTGCGGCCCGAAGTTGATCGTGAAGTTGCGGAGATTCTGCGGTTGCTCGTTCATGACGCAGCTCCTGCTGCGGGGCGAATGGCGAATGGCGAATAGCGAATGGTCATTTCGTGGATTTGTCCTGCCGAGATCGTATCAACGCGCGAACCATTTTGCCCAAGCTCTCGCATCGCCCCATTGTGATGTCCAAGTCGGCAATGGCGAGAATTCCGACGCGCTGCGCCAACAGCAGATGAGTTTCCAGTTCCTTTAACGAGCCCTGCGAAACCCGGAGCGACTGCACAAAGCTGCCCGTGCTCTCTCGCCCATGCCCTTCCGCAATATTGGCAGGAATTGACGCGGCAGCTCGCCTGATTTGGGAAGTTAGCCCGAACAGTTCGTCGCGAGGAAATCGACCCGTCAACACGTAGCAGGACTTTGCCAAGGTCATGGCGTCCTGCCACACCCTCAGGTCCCGATACGAATTGATCGACTGGTCGTTCAATCACCATTCCTATTCGCCACTCGCCATTCGCTACTCGCTCCTTTTCTCGTCACCAGGCAG
This sequence comes from uncultured Alphaproteobacteria bacterium, assembly GCA_963831505.1. Lineage (GTDB taxonomy): Bacteria > Pseudomonadota > Alphaproteobacteria > Rhizobiales > Xanthobacteraceae > Bradyrhizobium. The sequence continues at coordinate 79,861 of CAWHQY010000015.1, forward strand.
CACGGGATAGTCCGCGCCCTCCCATGGCGAAAGAAAATCGAATTTGCGGAATTCCTGATTGAGGCGGACGGGTTCGTACAGCACCCGCTTCTCCTGGTCGTCGTAGCGAACCTCGACGAAACCGGTCAGCGGAAAATCCTTGCGCAGCGGATGGCCTTCGAAACCGTAGTCGGTCAGCAGGCGGCGCATGTCGGGGTGGCCGGTGAAGATCACACCATAGAGGTCGTAGGTTTCGCGCTCGAACCAGTCTGCGCCCGGGAAGACGTCGATGATCGAGGGCACCTGCGTGGTTTCGTCGGCCTCGGCGCGAATGCGGATGCGCGCATTCAACGTCGGGGACAGCAGGTGATAGACGACGTCGAAACGCTTCTCGCGGCCCGGATAGTCGACTGCGGTGACGTCGGTGATATTGACGAAGCGAAGCCCCGGCTCGTCGCGCAGATATTTGACGACATCGACGATCTTTTCCGCCTGCACCGTCACGGTGAGCTGGTCGAAGGCGACGGAATGCCCGGTCGCGCTGCCGGCAAGGCCGCCGACGATCTTCTCTCCGAGGGTGTTCAGTGTTTCGCTCATCGCCATCCATCAATCCACAATAAACAGGCGCGCGCCCTTGTCGGTGCGCGAGCGATGCGCTTCGGCGCCGTCGGCGACCTGGTAGCTCATGCCCGGCGTCAGCGTGAACGACCGGCCGTCGGCGAGATCGGTCCCGAGCTCACCATCCACGCAGAACAGGATGTGGCCCTTCTGGCACCAGTGGTCGGCGACATAGCCCGGCGAATACTCGACGAGCCGCACCCGGATGTCGCCGAACTGCCGGGTCCGCCAGCTCGCGACACCGCTGTCGCCCTTGTGCAGCGTGGGCTCAATACTCGTCCAGTCGGTGGTCCCGAACGGGATGTCGCTCATCTTCATGGCGCTATCGTTCGATCGTGCCAGTGCGACGAATCTTCTTTTGCAGCAGCAGCACACCGTAGAGCAGTGCTTCCGCCGTGGGCGGGCAGCCGGGCACGTAGATGTCGATCGGCACGATGCGGTCGCAGCCGCGAACCACCGAATAGGAATAGTGGTAGTAGCCGCCGCCATTGGCGCAGGAGCCCATCGAGATCACGTAGCGCGGCTCGGGCATCTGGTCGTAGACCTTGCGCAGCGCCGGCGCCATCTTGTTGGTGAGCGTTCCCGCCACGATCATCACGTCGGACTGGCGCGGCGAGGCGCGCGGCGCGAAGCCGAAGCGCTCGACGTCGTAGCGCGGCATCGACACCTGCATCATCTCGACCGCGCAGCATGCAAGGCCAAAGGTCATCCACATCAGGGAACCCGTGCGCGCCCAGGTGATCAGGTCATCGGCCGCGGCGACGAAGAAGCCCTTGTCGGAGAGTTCGTGATTAACCTCGAGGAAATACGGGTCATTGGCACCGACCGGCCGGCCGGTGGCGGGATCCAGAATGCCCCTGGGCGCCGGCGCGAGCGCCGGCGCTGACGTCGTTGGGCTCAATCCCATTCGAGCGCGCCTTTCTTCCATTCATAGGCAAAGCCGACCGTGAGCACGGCCAGGAACACCACCATCGACCAGAAGCCGGTTGCGCCGAGCTTGCCGAACGCCACCGCCCACGGGAACAGGAACGCCACCTCGAGGTCGAAGATGATGAAGAGGATCGCGACAAGATAAAATCGCACGTCGAACTTCATGCGGGCGTCGTCGAAGGCGTTGAATCCGCACTCATAGGCCGACAGTTTTTCCGGATCGGGCTGCTGGAACGCGACCACGAACGGGGCAATCAGCAGCACCAGGCCGATCACGCCCGCCACGCCTATAAACACCACAAGGGGAAGATAATTTTGCAGGATGCCCGTCATCGGCACTACCTTTGTCCGCGGTTTCGGAAGGGGCCGCAGATTCGTCGATTTGGAATTGTTCTGAGGCTTAGCGCAGCGCAACAGAGGGCGCAAGACAAGCTATTTTGACGCCCTGCGCGGCACGGGAAAACCCGTTTGAACCATTCGTTCGGCCGTGTTGCCGCAATCATTCGGGCAGTCGTTGGAGGCTGCGCCGCCTCTTGCCCTTGAGCTAGGTCAGCCGAGTTCTTTTTCAACCGCCAGCATCTTTTCCGCCTTGCGGGTCAGGCCGTCGATATGGGCGAGCAGCATTGCCACCTCCTCGGCATCGAGCTGTTCCAGCAAACGCTGATTGCGCTCGTGCGCCCCCGCCACAATGGCGTCATGAGCGGCAAGCCCGGTCCGGGTGAGCGAAACCAGGACCTCGCGGTTATCCCGGGCGTTGACCGCCTTGGCGACCAGCTTGCGCGACACCAGTCCGGCCAGCGCCCGGCTGATCTGCCCCTTGTCCATGCCGACGGCTTCCGCAAGGCGGATGACGCTCATCGGTGGCCTCCGGCCAAGCGAGGCCACCAGGCCGAATTCTACCGAGGATAGTCCGGCAAGGCGCTTGTAACGCAGGATCGCGCCCCGCTTCAGCAGATTGGCAAGCACCATCAGCCGCGAGGACATCATGGCGGTGATCGGCGCCAGTTCCTCGGCGGTCGCTGGCTCGATTCCTGCGCAGGACGGTTCGGCTCGCTGCAATTTCCGGCTCATCCACAGACCTCTGCCAACAAAGTCCGCCTCTGCCAAGGCCTAATCGTTGACAATGTCATCGATTTTCATTTTGCTTGCTCCAAACGCACCAATAAAGCAGCCGGGAGGACGCGGCGATGAACATTACCCAAAAGGACGGCGATCTCGGCACGGCCTACGCCATGAAGGTCCCGGTCACGCGGACCGAGCTGACCTCGGTTGCCCGCGGCACGCCCATGGGCGAGCTGCTCCGCCGCTATTGGCACCCCGTTGGCCTCGTCTCCGACGCCACGGATATCCCCAGGAAAGTGAAGGCGTTAGGCGAGGACCTCATCCTGTTTCGCGACCGGCTCGGCCGTGCCGGCCTGCTGCATGCGCGCTGCTGCCATCGCGGCACCACGCTCTATTACGGCAAGGTCGAGGACGATGGTATCCGCTGCTGCTACCACGGCTGGAAGTTCGACACCGAGGGCCATTGCCTCGAACAGCCCTGCGAGCCCGAGGGGGGCCGGTTCAAGGACAAGGTGCGCCAGCCCTGGTACCCCGTTCAGGAGCGATACGGGCTGATCTTCGCCTATATGGGCCCGGCCGACAAAAAACCCGTGCTGCCGCGCTACGAATGCCTCGAGAACATGGACGACGGCGAGTTCGTCGAGGCCGACGATACCTCGATCGGCGGCGGCGGCCCGGCCATTATCCCCTGCAACTGGCTGCAGCATTTCGAGAACGTCGTCGATCCCTATCACGTACCGGTGCTGCACGGCTCGTTCAGCGGGCCGCAATTCACCAACATGATGGCCTCGATGCCCGAGGTGAAGTTCGAGACGTCGGAGCGCGGCGTCACCGTGCGTTCGATCCGCAGGCAGGACGACGGCAAGATATTCTACCGGGTGACGGAGGCGGCCCTCCCTACCCTTCGCGTCGTGCCGAACCCGCGCGTGGCGCAATTTGCCCGCGTCGAGTTCGATCGGCTGGACGCTGCCGATCGACGACACATCGTTTCGCATCTATGTCGCCGGCCGCGTGAAGAAATCGGGCGACATCGGACGCATGCGCTCCAAATTCAACGGCAAGTTCTGGTGGGACATGAGCGAGGAGGAGCACCAGCGCTTCCCCGGCGACTATGAGGCGCAGGTTGGCCAGGGCGCGGTGACGCTGCATTCCGAAGAGCATTTCGGCCAGAGCGACCGCGGCATCCTGATGGTGCGGCGTATGCTGACCGAGCAGCTCGAGGCGCTGGCGGCCGGGCGCGATCCCGTCAGCGTGTGCTTTGATCCAGATGCGAAGCCGGTCGAGTTCGAGGCGGGGAATTTCATCCGCGAGGCGTGAGGTTCGCTTTCGTCCAGTAAACAATCAGGGGGAAACCATGGTCGATCTCGCGCCGCAGGCGGCCGCGCCAGCGCAAGCACAGGCAGAAGCCGCGCCCGCCGCCCGCCGCTACTACGTGCTTGGCATTTTGACCGTCGTCTATGCCCTGAATTTCCTCGACCGCACGATCTTCAATGTCCTGATCGAACCGATCAAGAAGGAGTTCACCCTCAGCGACACCACCATGGGTCTGCTCGCGGGCTTCGGCTTCGTGCTGTTCTATTCGCTGCTCGGCATTCCCATTGCGCGCGTCGCCGACCGGCTGAACCGGCGCAACATCGTGGCGATCGCATTTGCGTTCTGGAGCGCGATGACGTTCCTCTGCGGCATGGCCACCAGCGTGGCGTCGCTGGCTCTGGCGCGGATCGGCGTCGGCATCGGCGAGTCCGCAGGCACGCCCGCGTCGCAATCGCTGGTCGCCGATCTCTTCAACAAGAACGAACGCCCGCGCGCACTCGGCATCTACGCCATCGGCACCTATCTCGGCGTGTTCATGGGCTATTTCATCGGCGGCTGGGTCAACCAGCACTATGGCTGGCGGATGGCATTCTTCTCGGCGGGCCTACCGGGCATCGCGCTCGCCGCGGTGCTGTGGCTCTCGATCTCCGAACCCAAGCGCGGCGCCATGGCGGAAAACTTCGTCCCCGAGCCGCTCGGCCCGACGCTGCGCTTCCTCGCGACCCAACCAAGTTTTGTGATCGTGCTGATCGGCTTTTGCCTCACGACCTACACCAATTACGCGACCGCCGCCTGGATCCCGCCGTTTCTGGCGCGCGTGCATCATTTGTCGAGCGCCGAGATCGGCACCTATGCCGGCACCTTCAAGGGCCTTGCCGGCATGGCTGGCACGCTGGTCGGCGGCATGTTGGTTGCCGAGATCAGCAAGCGCGACGACCGCTGGAAATTATGGGCGCCCGCGATCATGTCGGGACTCGCCGGTCCGGTGTTTGCGGTCTGCATGCTGACGCATGATTTCGCGACCATGGTTGCGATGCTGGCGCTGACCTCCTTCATGGTCGGCTTCCATCTGGGTCCGATTTTTGCGATCGCGCAGACCGTGGCGCGCCCCAGCATGCGGGCGCTCGCCTCCGCCTTCATCCTGTTGACCGCGACCTGCTTCGGCCAGGGCGTCGGTCCGCTCGCGGTCGGCATGGTCAACGATGCGCTGAAAGCCACCTACGGCAACGACGCCGTGCGCTATTCACTACTGTCGGCCGCGGTGACGACCACGCTCGGCGCGCTGCTGTTCGTGTGGGCGGCGCGGTTCATCCGCGCCGACATCAGGCGGGCGATTTAGGTCAAGGGTCCTGTGTACTTTTCAAGGGCAGCCCACGCTTCCGCGCCGTAAGTCTTCTGCCACTGCGCGTAGAAGCCGGCCTTCACCAGCGCGGCGCGGAATTGCACGGGATCGGGCTTGCTGAAGACCATGCCCCTGGCGGTGAGCTCGCCCTGCAGCGAGCGATCCATTTCAACGAGGTCGGCGCGTTCCTTCATCGCTGCTCCGTCAAAGCTTTCATTGACGATGGCGAGCAGGTCCGGCGGCAGGCCCGAGAGCGCCTTGCGGTTGCCGACGACCCAATAGCCGCTCCAGCAATGATTGGAGAGCGCGCAATATTTCTGCACCTCGTAGAGCTTGCCGGTCGAGACCTGCGCCAGCGGATTTTCCTGCCCCTCGACGACGTGGGTCTGCAGCGCCGAATAGAGCTCGTTGTAGCTGATGCTCGAAGGCAACGCGCCGAGGCCGGAGAACAGCGACGTGAGCAACGCGGTCACGGGAACGCGGATCTTGAAGCCCCTGAGATCGTCGACGCTGTTGAGCTGCCGGCTCGAGGACGAGGTGATCTGGCGGAAACCGTTGTCCCACTTTTTCTTCAGCGGCACGATGCCCGTCCTGGCGATGGCGTCGCGGACGGCCTCGCCGACCGCGCCGTCCATGGCGGCCCAGACCTGGTCGTAGGACTGGAAGGCGAAGCCCACGCTCGGCAGGCCCGAAAGCGGCACCAGCGTCGACAGCGTCATCGAAGGCACCGCCAGGAGGTCGATGCCGCCGGCGCGGAGCTGCGACAGCATTTCGGGATCGCCGCCGAGCTGGCTGTTCGGGAAGACCGTGATGTTGAGCCGGCCCGAGGACTGGCTGCCGGCTTCCTTCGCCGCCTCGATCAGGCGGATGGTCAGGGGGTGGTTATCGGGGGTGTTCACGCCGAGCTTGAAGTCGAACTCGGCCGCATCGGCAGGCCCGCCGAGGATCGTCGCAGCACCCAGCGCGGGTACCGCGCCAAGCAAGCTCCGCCGGGTCATATTCATTGATTTCATTATTGTTTTTCTCCCGAGCGCAACTTGCGCCCGCGCCAGTTTCGGCCCAACGGAGCCTGCCTTGCAAGCTCGAGCGCGAAATCAATTCAGTCGGCCCACGAAACCATTTCACGGAACCCACGAAACCGCCCTGAAACAGAGGGGGCGTAATTCTACGGCCAACGAAGGGCGTCACAGGCGCCGGGAGGCTCAAGATGAACCACTCCATTCATTCCGCTGATCGTGCGACCCACCTGAAGATCGTGGCCGTGGCGCTGGTGGCGGGTATCGCGGTGGCAGCCTTCGGTATCGCGGCGCGCACCAATGTCGACTACAGCCAGACGGCGCATGTCGTGAAAGCCGGCAAGGCTGTGGTGTTGACGAGCTCCGACAGCTCGCTCGTGCGCTAAGCCGATCTATCAGGAGACTTGCATGAAAATGGCCGCCTTCGGGCGGCCTTTTTGCGTTTTTTGCCCATTTTGACTTCCGAAACGTGGCGCGAGAGACGGGGCTCGAACCCGCGACCTCCGGCGTGACAGGCCGGCGCTCTAACCAACTGAGCTACTCCCGCGTGTCGAAAGGTTTGGCAGAGAGGTGGGACTTAAAGGGGCCACCTTTGCAAGTCAAGGACGTTGAAAAGCCCCTGTCAAATGGGGCTTTCTGCGATGCCGATGCGAAAAACCGGCTATTTGCAGGCATTACAGCGTAGTCAGTCCTCACCCGAATCGTTTAAGGCCTGCTACGTCTAGGTTCCTAAGCCATTATTACCAACGAGGAGGGCCAATATGGCGAAGAAAGCAGCGACCCCGGCAACCATCACGCTCAAGCATCTTGCGGCGGCGATCGCCGAGGACCAGGAACTGTCCAAGAAGCAGGCTGAAGCCATTCTCAACGACATGGTCGACCGGATCACCAAGCACCTGAAGAAGGGCGAGCGTATCCGCATCGTGGGTCTCGGCATCCTGCAGGTCCGCAAGCGCGCTGCGCGCATGGGCCGCAACCCCGCCACCGGAGAAGCGATCCACATCAAGGCTTCGAAGAAGGTCGCCTTCCGCGCCGCCAAGGAGCTGAAGGAAGCGGTCTAAAAGCGGTTTTTCCTCGCGATCAAGCGCCATTCCGGCTGGTTTACGCGGCCCCGGAATGGCGTTTTTTGTTATAGTGCGGGCTGCGTTTCGCTTTTTCAGCCGCGGTCAATGCCAGTGATTTCTGCCTTTGCCTTCAACCACACCGTCACCGAACGCTTCCTGCGTTATGTCGTCATCGACACCCAGTCGGACGCCTCGTCTTCGACCTGCCCTTCCACTGAAAAGCAAAAGCACCTCGGCCGGCTGCTCGCCAGTGAGCTGAAGGCCATGGGCCTAGCCGACGCCCATCTCGACGAGCACGGCTACGTCTATGCGACCATCCCGGCCAATACCGGCAAGAGCGTGCCGGTGATCTGCTTCTGCTCGCATATGGACACTTCACCCGATTGCACCGGAACGAACGTCAAGCCGCAGATCGTGAAAAACTATCGCGGCGGCGACATCGCCCTGCCTGCCGATCCCGTGCAGGTGATCCGCGTCGCCGAACACCCCGAGCTCAAGAACCAGATCGGCAACGACATCATCACGACCGACGGCACCACGCTGCTCGGCGCCGACAACAAGGCGGGCGTCGCCGAGATCATGGATGCCGCGCATTTCTTCATCAACAATCCGCAGGTCAAGCACGGCACGATCAAGATCCTGTTCACGCCGGACGAGGAGATCGGTCGCGGCGTCGACAAGGTCGATCTGAAGAAGCTCGGCGCCGATTTCGCCTACACCATCGACGGCGAGACCGCGGGCCATATCGAGGACGAGACGTTCTCCGCCGACGGCGCCACCATCACGATCGAGGGCGTCAGCACCCATCCCGGTTTTGCCAAGGGCAAGATGGAGCACGCGATCAAGATCGCAGCCGCGATCATCGACCGCCTGCCGAAAGACACCTGCTCGCCGGAGACCACCGAAGACAAGCAAGGCTTCCTGCATCCGATCGGGATATCCGGCGCGCTGGAACAGGCGACGATCGGCTTCATCGTGCGCGATTTCACCAACGAGGGCCTGAAGGAGAAGGAGCGGCTCCTGGAGAACATCGTCAGGGACGTGATGAAGGATTATCCGCGCTCCACCTACAAGATGCAGGTCAAGGAGCAGTACCGCAACATGAAGCAGGTGATCGACCGCCACCCCGAGATCGTCGATTATGCGATCGAAGCGATCCGCCGCGCAGGCCTGGAGCCGCACCGCAGTTCGATCCGCGGCGGCACCGATGGCTCGCGGCTATCGTTCATGGGACTGCCCTGCCCCAACATCTTCGCCGGCGAGCACGCTTTCCACTCCCGCCTCGAATGGGTCAGCCGCCAGGACATGGAAAAGGCGGTGCAGACCATCGTGCACCTCGCCACGATCTGGGAGGAGCGGGCCTGACCGCGAGATATTCGCGCGTTGCTATGACGCCCGTGCGGTCACGATCCAGATCGAGCCAGCGAGCGGCACGCTTTGGCCGCGCACGTAGGGCGTGAGCATTTCCTTCACGGATTTCGCGGCGGCGGCGCGGGTTTCCGCTGGATGCCCGTCCAGTGCGCGGCTTCCCGGACCGATCTGCAACGCCGCCTGCACCGCCGCATCGAGCCCGCGTCCGACCGCGATATCGAACGAGAGCGCGACCGGCTCCATCGCGATCGCCTTGAAGCCGGCGTCTCCGAGAATCCGGTTCACCCGCTCCTCCGACGCAAAAGCGAACGGGCCGGGATCCTCGGGTCCCTGCAGCGGCAGCTTCGGCACATGCCGGTAGATCGCCTGCAACGGCGCCATCATCCAGGGATTTTCGCGCGGCTCGCGCCAGCAGGCGAAAGCCAACCGGCCCGACGGGCGCAATGCGCGGCGCAGATTGGCAAAGGAGACAACGGGCTCGGCGAAGAACATGACGCCGAAGCGGGAGACCAGGAGATCGAAGCTTTCGGGATCGAACGGGTAGACCGTGGCGTCGGCAAGCGCGAAATCGACCGGCGCTCCCTTCGGTGCAAGCTCGCGGGCACGGGCCAGCATCGGTCCGGAAATGTCGATGCCGAGCACGAAACCTGACGGTGCGACCTGCTGCGCGAGCGCGATGCTGGTCGAGCCGCACCCGCAGCCGACATCGAGGATGCGGTCGCCCGCCTTTGCTGCGGTGCGATCGATCAGCGCTTTGGACACCGGCGCAAGCAGCACGTCCTGCTCGGCCTGGCGGTCGGTCCAGCGCTGCCCGTTCGGGCCGTTCCAATAGGCGATCTGGTCGGTATTCTTGTCGTGGCCTGCCGGTGCATCCATGCCGCCATCTTAACGCGGACGTAGGGAAGGGTAAATTAGAGTACATCCATTCGTTCAAAATTGACCGACTGAATCTTCAAAATTGATCGACCGGATAAACGGCATTGAAGCCGATGCCCGCAATAATATCGTTCCTTTCGACAGGCCCCGTTGAGTTCGCAGTCATGCAGTATCCTCGATTATACGCGCGTCAAAGGCCACAGGGCAGGATATCGACCGTCGCCAAGATCATGTCTGGCTCGAAGGCGCCCGCGATCGAATGCATTCTCGTCGATTATTCGGCGGGCGGCGCCTGCCTGCAGTTGCAGAAGCTCGTCGACCTTCCCGAGCGCTTCGAGGTGCTTTACGGCACGACGCGCAAGCGCTGCCGCATCGTCTGGAAACGCGGCATGCGCATCGGCGTGACATTCTGAGCCGATCCAAAGAGAAACCCCGCCTCGATGGCGGGGTTTTCTGCTTCAGCGCCCTGTCGGGCTGGTCGGGCCCAGGGTCGATCCGCTCGGCGAAGTATTGATGAAGCTGTTGCCGGAAGGATTGAGCGTGCTGTTCGCACCCGCCGCGCTGCTGCCGGCATTGAGGTGGGGTTGGGGTTGCCGGAAACGCCGGCGCCCGGGGTTGTCCCGCTCATGCCGGTCGTCGTGCCGCTCGACGTCGTTCCGCTCGGAGCGCCGGTCGAGGTGCCGCTTTGTGCGAAGGCACACGCATTCGTCAACACGAGCGCTGCGGCCAATCCGAGTGTCGTAATCTTCATCGTTGTCTCCCTTGTTGGACTGACCGGAGACAAACGGCCGCTGAAGTATTCGTTCCCGCTCTCGCGGAAGGTTGACGTAGCGTTATCGGACGGGAAGTTCCATGAGTCCCCCGTACGAATACGCTGATGGGCAACGTGACCTGGCTTGGCCGATTTCTGTGCCGACAGGCCTGGGGCTCCGTGGCCAAGCTTCGCGAAGCTTGAACGATGATCGGCTCGCCTTCGCCTTTTCAGGCTGCGGCGTGGCAGCCTTCGCTCGCTCCGCCACGATGGACTTGCGCTGGCATGCCCAGCCGAAGCTCGCGAAGCGAGCGAAGGCTGGTGGGCGGTGAGAGGATCGAACTCCCGACCAATGGTGTGTAAAACCAGTGCTCTACCGCTGAGCTAACCGCCCGTAAGGCGCACTCTTTAGCCTCAGCCAGCCCGTTCGTGCAAGGTCGCAGGGCAATTTACTCGGTGGGCTGGCCCGGCAATCCCTTGAGATCGTGGATCCAGGGCGCCGCCGAGCGGCACCATATCTGGCGCGCGGGCCTCAGCTGCGCGCGCTGACGGATGCCGCCCCAGCGTATCCCCCAATCGTCCGGCCCGCCCTCGCCGCTTGTGAACAGCGGCGAGCCGCACTCGCCGCAAAAATGCTGAAACCGCGTCCGACCGTTGTCGCCGGCCTTCGCATAGATTTTCGGTCGTTCGCCCGTCAAACGTATGTGCGCCTGCGAGCAAGTCACGGTGACCCGGTAAGGCGAACCGGTGAGCGACTGACAATCGGTGCAGTGGCAGATCGAAACCTTGCCGGGATCGATCTCGGCTTCATAGCTCACGCGGCCGCAATGGCATTGACCGTCGATGCGCATGGCTTTCACCTCACGAGCCGGAACCTTGGGAAGCGTCTTAGATGGCGGACTTGCTCGTCAACACATAGGCCATCAGGCGACCGTCGCTCTTGCGCGAGAGCGAGGTTTCTACATTCAGCCCGACGCCCGACTGCTCCCATCTGTGGACGCGGAAGACCAGCCGGTCCCTGGTATCGGCGTTGGCAAAATAGAAGATGTCGCGCGATATCGTGCTGCGATCGGCAAAATCCTCGGCGTGTCGCAGCGAGCAGATATCGCTGATGATGGGATAGGAGGCGAAATACAACAGCCCGACACCGTTGATGTCGTGAAACGGGACGATCTCGTATTCGGTCTCGAACAACGCGGATGGCGCAGTTGCGGCCCTGCGCTCGCGATATTCGAGCATGAAGTTCGGCGGCGGCCCGTCGGGGATCGGGCAATCGGGCGGGATGGTCGGCTGGCCTTTCAACAGCGATGTATTGGTGGCCTCGCCGCGCCGGGAGAAATTCGACATCAGCCGCGCCTCCCCCGGCGCATCGACATGGGCTATCGCGATATCAGACACGAAGGTGCCGGCGCCAAAGCGCGCGATCTTTCCACCGAGGTCGAGGCTTGTGTTCTCGCCGATCGCGCCGAGCGGACGGACGAACGTGTAATGAATGCGGGTAAAGGTGGCGTACAGACGATTGCCGCTGCCGTCGCGCAGCTCCGAACTCGGACTGCCAAGGCCCTTCGTGATCATGCTCCAGTGCATGTCACCGAGCTCCTTGAGCAGCCAGGACTCCGAAAGCCCCTCCATCGCCATCTGCGGCATGTTGACGGCGAAGCTGCGCCGCTCCATCGCCGCCGGGCGCGGCGACGACACCCGCGCCCCGGTGGCAGAGAGCGCGAGGATGTCGTTCAGGGTCTGGATGGTGTCCCAGGCGTCGTCGCTCACCGGCTGCCCCAACGCGGCCTCAATACGTCCGCGCAGAACGATCAGCCCAAAGCTGTCGATCGAAAGATCGGCGAGCGGCAGCGAGAAATCGTGCGCATCGGGGATTTCTTCCTGGATGATCTGGCGCAGCATTTGGAACCCTCCGTCGAACCTTTAGCCGCAGGTTCGGAGGCCGTAAACCGGGCGCACAAAAAAAGCGGCGCCCCGCAGGGCGCCGCCGCTATCATTTCTATTTTGGTTCAGTGCGCCGTCAGGCCGCCGGCCGCCTCGTCGGAAGCATCCGGCTTCACCGGGACCTTGGTGTCCTCTTCCCAGACGATCGGCACGGGCACGCGGACCAGCGCCTTGGCAAGGACCTCATCCAGCCTTGCGACCGGAACGATCTCCATGCCGCCCTTGATCGCATCGGAAATCTCCGTGAGATCCTTGGCGTTGTCCTCGGGGATCAGCACCGTCTTGATGCCGCCGCGGGCGGCAGCGAGCAGCTTCTCCTTCAATCCGCCGATCGGCAGCACGCGGCCGCGCAGCGTGATCTCGCCGGTCATTGCGACATCGTGGAGGACCGGAATGCCGGTCATGACCGAGATGATCGCGGTGGCCATGGCGACGCCCGCCGAGGGACCGTCCTTCGGGGTCGCCCCCTCCGGCACGTGAACGTGGATGTCCCGCTTGTCGAACAGCGGCGGCTCGATGCCGTAGTTGATCGCCCGCGAGCGGACATAGGAGGCCGCAGCCGAGATCAACTCTTTCATCACGTCGCGCAAATTGCCCGTCACCGTCATCTTGCCCTTGCCCGGCATCATGACGCCTTCGATCGTCAGCAACTCGCCACCGACATCGGTCCAGGCAAGGCCCGTGACAATGCCGATTTGCGGTTCGCTCTCGATCTCGCCGAAGCGGTACTTCGGCACGCCGAGAAAGTCTTCCAGGGTCTTCTCGGTGACCTTGACCGACTTCTTCTTGGAGATCATCAGCTCCTTCACCGCTTTGCGGGCGAGTGTCGACAGCTCACGCTCCAGGTTACGCACGCCCGCTTCGCGGGTGTAGCGGCGGATCATCAGCAGCAAGGCGTCGTCGTCGATCGACCACTCCTTGGAATCGAGGCCATGCTTGGAGATGGCGTTCGGGATCAGGTGCTTGCGCGCGATCTCGACCTTCTCGTTCTCGGTGTAACCCGCGATCCGGATGATCTCCATGCGGTCCATCAGCGGGCCCGGAATATTCAGCGTATTCGCGGTCGTGATGAACATGACGTTGGACAGATCGTAGTCGACCTCGAGATAGTGGTCGTTGAAGGTCGAGTTCTGCTCGGGGTCCAGGACCTCAAGCAGCGCCGAGGACGGATCGCCGCGGAAATCGGCGCCCATCTTGTCGATCTCGTCCAACAGGAACAGCGGATTGGAGGTCTTGGCCTTCCGCATCGACTGGATGATCTTGCCGGGCATCGAACCGATATAGGTGCGGCGGTGACCGCGGATCTCGGCCTCGTCGCGCACGCCGCCGAGCGAGACGCGCACGAATTCGCGGCCCGTCGCCTTCGCAATCGACTTGCCGAGCGAGGTCTTGCCCACGCCGGGAGGTCCGACCAGGCACAGGATCGGCCCGGTCAGCTTGTTGGCGCGCGACTGCACGGCGAGATACTCGACGATGCGGTCCTTGACCTTCTCGAGCCCATAGTGATCCGCATCCAGGATGGCTTGTGCCGCCTCCAGATCCTTCTTCACCTTGGACTTCTTGTTCCACGGGATCGACAGCAGCCAATCCAGGTAGTTGCGCACGACGGTCGCTTCCGCGGACATCGGCGACATCTGGCGCAGCTTCTTCAGCTCATGCTGCGCCTTCTCGCGGGCTTCCTTGGAGAGCTTGGTCTTTGCGACCTTCTCCTCGAGATCGGCGAGCTCGTCGCGGCCGTCCTCGTCGCCCAGCTCCTTCTGGATCGCCTTCATCTGCTCGTTGAGGTAATACTCGCGCTGGGTCTTCTCCATCTGGCGCTTGACGCGCGAGCGGATGCGCTTCTCGACCTGCAGCACCGAGATCTCGCTCTCCATCAGGCCAAGCACCTTCTCCAGGCGCTGCGGCACCGACAGGGTCTCCAGGATGGCCTGGCGATCTGCAATCTTGACGGCGAGATGCGAAGCGACCGCGTCGCCGAGCTTGGCGAAATCGGTGATCGCCTGCACGACGCCGACGACTTCAGCCGAGATCTTCTTGTTCAGCTTCACATAGCTTTCGAAGTCGGACACGACCGAACGCGCGAGCGCCTCCGCCTCGACGGATTTCGCGTCGGTGTCGGCGAGCGCGACGGCGGTCGCCTCGTAATATTCAGTGCGCGGCGAATACTTCTCAACGCGCGCACGCTCGAGGCCCTCCACCAGCACCTTCACGGTGCCGTCGGGCAATTTCAGGAGCTGCAGGACGCTCGCGAGCGTGCCCGTCTCGTAGATCGCCTCCGGTGCCGGATCGTCGTCCGACGCGTTCTTCTGCGTCGCGAGCAGCACCAGCGCGTCATTCTTCATGACCTCCTCGAGCGCACGGATCGATTTCTCGCGGCCGACGAACAGAGGTACGATGTTGTGCGGAAAAACGACGATGTCGCGGAGCGGCAGCACCGGGTAAGAATGGGTCTCGCCGTACGCAATGGTTGGCCGGGGTTTCGGGGTAGTCATGGCCTGTTCCTTTTGTTGTGCCCCCTTGCACGCAGTCCGCCCGTTTGCGCAACCGCCACAAGGTGCCGAAATGACCGGACGCGGCTCAACCTTGAAACCTCAAGGCCGGGCTTTGTCCCGATCGCTATTTGGCGAATCTCAAACGAAAATTTTCTTCGCCGATAACATTAGGTGGCTATCGGGTGGGGGGGTGTCAAGCCTTGGAAATCCCCGTCAATTGCGGCTTCAACGACTATCGGAATGCTACGCAACAGAGGCCGCGGAGCGGGCTTCCGCGGCCGTTTTTCTCAAGCAGTGCCGGCGCCCGATCAGGCGCTGGCGCTGCTTTCCACCGCGCGATCTGAACGATCGGCGTAGATGTAGAGCGGACGCGCCGTCCCTTCCACCACTTCGCGCGAGATCACGACTTCCTCGACGCCTTCCAGACCGGGAAGATCGAACATGGTCTCGAGCAGGATGCTTTCGAGGATCGACCGCAGGCCGCGGGCGCCGGTCTTGCGCTCGATCGCCTTGCGGGCGACCGCGCCCAGCGCCTCGTCGGCGAAGGTGAGCTCGATGTTCTCCATCTCGAACAGGCGCTGGTACTGCTTGACCAGCGCGT
Organism: uncultured Alphaproteobacteria bacterium; assembly: GCA_963831505.1. Lineage (GTDB taxonomy): Bacteria > Pseudomonadota > Alphaproteobacteria > Rhizobiales > Xanthobacteraceae > Bradyrhizobium. Next base: position 95,221 of record CAWHQY010000015.1, read on the forward strand.
TCTTCGGATCGGTGAGGATCTTCTTCAGCGAGGCCTCGTCGAGGTCTTCCAGCGTCGCAACGACGGGCAGACGGCCGACGAACTCCGGGATCAGGCCGTACTTCAGCAGATCCTCGGGCTCGACATGGCGGAAGATTTCGCCGGTGCGGCGGTCTTCCGGCGCGAGCACCTGCGCGGCGAAACCGATCGAGGTCGAACGGCCGCGCGCGGAGATGATCTTCTCGAGGCCCGAGAACGCACCACCGCAGATGAACAGGATGTTGGTGGTATCGACCTGCAGGAACTCCTGCTGCGGATGCTTGCGGCCGCCCTGCGGCGGAACCGAAGCCACCGTGCCTTCCATGATCTTGAGCAGCGCCTGCTGCACGCCCTCGCCCGACACGTCCCGGGTGATCGAGGGATTATCGGACTTGCGGCTGATCTTGTCGATTTCGTCGATATAGACGATGCCGCGCTGCGCGCGCTCGACATTATAGTCGGCCGACTGCAACAGCTTCAGGATGATGTTCTCGACGTCCTCGCCGACATAGCCGGCTTCGGTCAGCGTGGTCGCATCCGCCATCGTGAAGGGCACGTCGAGGATGCGCGCCAGCGTCTGCGCCAGCAGCGTCTTGCCCGAGCCGGTCGGACCAATCAGCAGGATATTCGACTTGGCGAGTTCGACGTCGTTGTGCTTGGTCTGATGGTTGAGACGCTTGTAGTGGTTGTGCACGGCGACCGAGAGCACCTTCTTGGCGTGGCTCTGGCCGATCACGTAGTCGTCGAGGACCTTGCAGATCTCCTTCGGAGTCGGGATGCCGTCACGCGACTTGACCAGCGAGGACTTGTTCTCCTCGCGGATGATGTCCATGCAGAGTTCGACGCACTCGTCGCAGATGAAGACCGTGGGACCCGCGATCAGCTTGCGGACTTCGTGCTGGCTCTTGCCACAGAAGGAGCAATACAGCGTGTTTTTGGAGTCGCTCGTGCCGACCTTACTCATTCATGTCTCCGTCCGCCGTTCGACTTCGCTCAATCGCTCCATATCGGGCCGGTACCGTTATGGGGTTGTAGATAGAGCAAATTCCGTACCAAAAAAGACCCTACGCCTGACATGCCGTGCGAATCACGGCATTGTTCGAATCTCCGCGATCATAACCGATCGCCGTTAGCCAACCATGCTGACACCCGACTATCAAGAATTCGCTAACCGAGCCGCGCGCGCAACACCGTGACAATACCGTGATTTGCGGGATTGGCACGGATTGAATTTGTCAAAATCAGTCCGGCGTTGCGGTATTGCAACGCCGCCAAGGAGCACGAAAGCGGAACTTTTAACCAGATATTATGGCAAAAACGGCCCCGAACCGCCGGGGGCGTCAAAAGCTCGGCTTTTTGCGGGCAAGCCGCCGTTAAGCGGCCTTCGCAGTCGCGGGATCCTCTGGCCGCTTGTCGATGACCTTGTCGACCAGGCCGAAGGCCTTGGCGTCCTCGGCGGTGAGGAACTTGTCGCGCTCGAGCGCGTCCTCGATCGTCTTGTAGGTCTGGCCGGTGTGCTTGACGTAAATCTCGTTGAGCCGCTTCTTCAGGTTCAGGATCTCCTGCGCGTGCAGCATGATGTCGGTGGCCTGGCCCTGGAAGCCGCCGGAGGGCTGGTGCACCATGATACGCGCGTTCGGCAGGCTGAAGCGCATGTCCTTTTCACCAGCCGCAAGCAACAGCGAGCCCATCGAGGCCGCCTGCCCGGTGCACAAGGTAGACACCGGCGGACGAATGAACTGCATGGTGTCGTAGATCGCAAGGCCCGATGTCACCACGCCGCCGGGCGAGTTGATGTACATCGAGATTTCCTTCTTCGGATTTTCCGCCTCTAGGAACAGAAGCTGCGCGACGATGAGCGTCGACATGCCGTCTTCCACCGCACCGGTGAGGAAGATGATGCGCTCTTTCAGGAGGCGCGAGAAAATATCGTAGGCGCGTTCACCGCGGTTGGTCTGCTCGACCACCATCGGCACGAGATTCATGTAGGTTTCAACGGGATCGCGCATCAGAACACCCTGGAGTTGGAAGGCAAGCGCCGGAAGACAGGCTCACAGAACAAGGTCACAGATATGGGCCAATTTCCGGGCGACAAGACCGCGCCAATGGCGTGTAACGCCAACGGCACGACCGAAGCAGTTGAAGCCGATTCGACGCGGGCCGCCTAGCGAGGAAAAAGTACCGCCGGGCCGCTTTTGCCGTTCATCATTAATCCGCGTTTGCCTCGATCAGGCCGCGCTCTTTTCGTCGTCGTCCTTGAAGAGTTCTTCCTTCGAAACCTTCTTCTCGGTCACGTTGGCAAGCTCGAGGATGAAGTCGACCACCTTGTCCTCGAAGATCGGTGCACGAAGCTGAGCCAGCGCATTGGCGTTGCTGCGGTAAAAATCCCAGACTTCCTTCTCGCGGCCGGGCATCGAGCGGGCGCGCTCGATCACCGCGCGGCTGACTTCGTCGTCGGTCACCGTGATCTTGTTCTTCTCGCCGATCTCGGAGAGCACGAGACCGAGGCGGACGCGGCGGTCGGCGATGGAACGGTATTCTTCCTGGGCCTTCTCTTCGGTGGTGTCCTCGTCGGCAAAGGTCTTGCCGCTCAATTCCATCTCGGCCTTCACCGAATTCCACATCAGCTTGAACTCTTCTTCGATCAGCGACGGCGGCGCCTCGAATTTGTGGGTCTCATCGAGACGATCGAGCAGCGTGCGCTTGACGCGCTGGCGCGTCGCGCCGGCATATTCGGCGGCCAGCCGTTCGCGCGCCGCCTGCTTCAGCTTGTCCAGCGATTCGAGGCCGAGGGTCTTTGCGAACTCGTCGTTGATCTCGGTCTTCTGCGGCGCCTCGATCGATGTCGCCGTGGTCTCGAATTCGGCTGGCTGCCCGGCGAGATTTTCGGACGCATAGTTCTTCGGGAAGGTCACTTTGAGCGTGCGGGTTTCGCCGGTGCCAATGCCGATCAGCTGATCCTCAAAACCCGGGATGAACTGGCCCGCGCCGATCACGACCTGGATGTTCTCGCCGGTACCGCCGTCGAACGGCGTGCCGTTGATGGTCCCCTTGAAGCTGATGGTGACGCGATCGTCCTTCTCGGCCTTCGCGCCCTCGCCCTTTGCGGCAAAGCTGCGGTTCGCGTCCGCGATGCGCTGGATCGCCTCATCGACGTCGGCATCGGCGACCTCGACGACCGGCTTGTCGACGTCGAAGCTCTTGAAGTCGGCGAGCTTGATCGCGGGCACGACCTCGATCGCCACCGTGTAGGTGAGATCGGACTTGCCGGCGAGCAGTTCCTCGACCTCTTTCTCCTCGGTCGGCATGGTGATCTTGGGCTCGGAGGCGAGCTTGAAGCCGCGTTCGGTAAAGATCTGCGTGTTGGCGTCGCGGATGGTCTGGTCGATGGTTTCGGCCATCACCGAGCGGCCATAGACCTTCTTCAGATGGCTGACCGGCACCTTGCCCGGACGAAAGCCGTTGAGACGGACCTTGTCCTTCAGATCCACCAGGCGCGCGTCCGCTTTGGCATCGAGGTCCGATGCGGAAACGCTGATCTTGAACTCGTGCTTCAGTCCCTCGTTGAGGGTTTCGGTGACCTGCATGGTATCAAATCTTCTTTTTTCGCTCTCGTCCGCGCCCGACGGCGGAGGACCATTTTCATTGTGTTCGACGCGCGGCAAACGCCTTGCGCCGGTTTGTTTGGCGAACCCGCAGGATGCAGGCCCTCCAGAAATTCGATCGGCAAACGCTGAAAGCGCTTGGTGCGGGCGGAGGGACTCGAACCCCCACAACTTTCGTCACTGGAACCTAAATCCAGCGCGTCTACCAGTTCCGCCACGCCCGCTTTGATAGCATCAATTCCGGCCGCGATGCCGCGGGCGGCGGCTTATAGCATGCGTCCATTCGTTCGCAGCAAAAAAATGGCCCTATTCGAAGCCTGCGGTGCGGCTCGGCGGCGGCTTTACATCACCGCTTAAAAATGGTCCGCATCGGCCTTATGTCAAACGGGGATTGGTTGCCGAACCGACGCGCGCTGCTGGCCGGACTGGGCGCTGCCGCGCTCGGTGCCGGAGCAGACCGGAGCGCCTTTGCGGCGGCCGCCACGTCGGTCCCGCTGTGGGCCAAGCCCGGCACGCTCGCCCTTCGCCCGGGACAGGCAGAGACGCCGATCTGGTCGCTGGAAGCTCCAAGCCGCCCGCCCCGCTTCAGGCGCGGCAGCAGCGTCGAGATTGCCCTGCAGAACGGTCTGGATCGGCCCGTCGCCGTCGATTGGCATGGGCTGGACGGCATTCCCTCGGCCGAGCCGCTGCTCGGCCAGGTCCCGCTCGCGCCCGGCGCGAAGGCGAGCTTTACCGCCTCCCTGCGCCATGCCGGAACGCTTTTTGGTGACCTGCGGCTGCTGGCAGACGGCCGAGGGCCGCTGTCGCGGGCGCTTCCTCTGATCGTTGACGAAAACCAGCCGCCGACCGTTGATCGCGACGAGGTATTTCTGATCGAAGATTTTCGACTCCGAGCCGATGGAACCGCCATAGGCCCGGCCTCGGACCCTCGGGACGCCACCCCGGTCTACACCGTAAACGGGCTGATTTCGCCCGACATAGCAGTGCACTCCAACCAACGACTAAGGCTGCGTCTCATCAACGGCTGCCAACGCCATGTGGTAGCAGCAAAAATCGAGGGAGCAGACGTCCGCGTTATGGCCATGGACGGGCAACCGGCCGAGCCGTTCTTCGCCCGCGGTGGTGCCATCGTGTTGGCGCCAGGTAACCGGACCGATGCGTTCATCGATGTGACCGCCCAGCCCGGAACCACCTCGGCCATCTTGCTCCATGACGGCAAGGAAGCGCGTCCGATCGCCCGACTGGTCACCTCCAACGAGCCGCCAGCCCGGCCAGTGCCGTTGCCGTCCGCCCCGCCACTCCCCTCCAACGGCCTGCCGGAGCGGCTCGAGCTCAAGGGCGCCCAACGCTTCGACCTCGTCCTCAACGGGGCCGAATGGATAGCGCCGGCGAGTTTCTCGGCGACGGCTGCGCCTGCCTTCCGGGTCAAGGCAAACCGCGTCGTCGCACTCGCGCTCGCCAATCGCGCGCCGACCGCGACCACCTTCCATCTGCACGGTCATCATTTCCGGCTGCTCGACCGGCTTGACGATGGCTGGAAGCCCTATTGGCTGGATACGCTCGCGGTCGAGCCCGGCCAGACCGAGCGTATCGCGTTCCACGCCGAATATGCGGGGCGCTATCTCCTGGAGTCCACGGCGACGGATTGGACCGCGCCAAAACTCCTGCGATGGTACAGTGTCGAATAAGAAAAAGAGGAAACGCACATGAGCAAGAACACCCCCGCCATCAAGAGCGTCAAGGCGCGCGCGGTCGTGACCCCGATGGCCCGGCCACTGCGCAACGCATTCGGCGTGATCGACGTCGCGCCGCTCTTGCTGATCGATGTCGCGACCGATCAGGGCATCACCGGGCGGTCCTATCTGTTCGCCTACAGCAAGGTAACGCTGAAGCCCTTCGTCCATCTGGTGGAGGAGATCGGCCTCGACCTGATCGGCAAGCCGGTCGCTCCCTGCGACCTGATGACCGCGATGGATGCCAAATTCCGCCTGCTCGGCACGCAGGGCCTGGTCGGCATGGCGATCTCGGGCCTCGACATGGCGTTCTGGGACATTTTGGGTCAGGCCGCGGGCAAGCCGGTGGTCGAGCTTCTCGGGGGATCGCCGAAGCCGATCAAGGCTTATGACAGCTATGGCGCGGTCGAGGCCGATGCCGACGAGAAGGCGCTGCGCCGCTCGCTCGACCAGGGCTTTCGCGGCATCAAGATCAAGGGCGGCGACGGCGACGCCGCCAACGATGAGCGCAGGGTCAAGGGCCTGCGCAAGCTGCTTGGTCCCGACATCTCGCTGATGCTCGATTTCAACCAGTCGCTCAACCCGGCGGAAGCCAAGCGCCGCATCGACCGCCTCGCCCCCTACGACCTCACCTGGATCGAGGAGCCGGTGCCGCAGGAGAATCTATCTGGGCATGCCGAGGTGCGCGAGGCCTCGCCGATCCCGATCCAGTCCGGCGAGAACTGGTGGTTTCCGCGCGGCTTTGCCGAGGCGATCGCGGCGGGCGCCAGCGATTTCATCATGCCCGACCTGATGAAGGTCGGCGGCATTACCGGATGGCTCGGTGTCGCCGGGCAAGCGGATGCAGCGTCGATCCCGATGTCGAGCCATATCCTGCCCGAGGCCAGTGCGCATGTGCTGGCGGTGACCCCGACCGCGCATTGGCTGGAAATGCTGGATTTCGCCGGCACCGTCCTCATCGATCCCATCAAGATCGCGAACGGTACGGTGACCGCGCGCGGGCCGGGTCTCGGGCTCGAATGGAACGAGGCGGCGATTTCGAAATATCAGATCTGAGGCGGGCCGACGTTCAGTAGTCGATGCCGAACTCGTCGTAGATGTGCCGCATCACCGCCGGCATCACGTCAGGCAGGTCTTCCGCGATCAGCCCGGGACCTGCCTCGCGCGCCGCCTCGCCGTGCATCCACACACCCTGGCTTGCGGCCTCGAACGCCGGCACGCCCTGCGCCATCAGGCCGGCGATGATGCCGGCGAGCACATCGCCCGAGCCCGCGGTCGCAAGCCAGGGCGGAGCGTTGGCGGCGATCGTCGCGCGCCCGTCGGGAGAGGCGACCGTGGTGTCGGCTCCCTTGAGCAGGACCACCGCGCCCGAGCGCTCGGCCGCCGCGCGGACCCGATCGAGTTTCGAGCGGCCAGGATTCTTGTTGCTGATGTCGCTGAACAGCCGCGGAAATTCGCCCTCATGCGGCGTGAGCACCACCTGCGGATCGACTGACGCCTTGATCGATTCAAACAGGCGCTCGGGCGCGTGTGCAAAGCTCGTCAGCGCATCGGCATCGAGCACGAGGCGCCGATTGGTCGCGAGTGCGGTGTGGACGAAATCGATCGTGCGCGCGCCGACACCGGCGCCCGGCCCGATCACGCAGGCGTTGAAGCGCTTGTCGCCGAGCAATTCGGCAAACTGGATCGGGTTGTCGACTGCGCGCACCATCACCGCCGTCAGCGCCGCAGCATTGACGGCGAGCGCGTCGCGGGGAGACACGAGCGTCACCAGCCCCGCGCCGGCTCGCAGTGCAGCGCGCGCCGACATCCGCGCCGCCCCCGTTGAAGCCAGTTCGCCCGAGACCACCAGCACATGGCCGCGGGCATATTTGTGCCCATCGATCCGCGGCACGGGAAAGGATTTGCGCCAGAACTGCGGGGTGTTCTCGCATGTCTGCGGGCGGATTTCGTCCAGCACGCGGACATCGATGCCGATATCGGCGACGCGGACGCGGCCGCAGTGCAGCCGGCCGGGAAGCAACAGATGCGCCGGCTTCTTCCGGAAGAATGTCACGGTCTCGGTGGCGCGCACCGCCGTGCCCATGACGGCCGCCGACGTTCCGTTGACGCCGCTCGGCAGGTCGACCGCCAGCACCGGCGCACCATTGGCGTTGATCGCCTCGATCATCTCAAAAGGTTCGCCGCTCACCTGCCGGCTCAGGCCGGCGCCAAACAGCGCGTCGATGATCAGCGCGGGTTTTCCGATCGCCTGCGGATTGAACGGCAACACCGGATACTTCCAGCCCTTCGCGGCGGAAGCGGCGTCGCCCTGCAACGCGTCGCGCTCGCACATCAGGATCACCGATACCTCGCGGCCCTGGGCTGCAAGTTCGGCCGCCGCGACAAAGCCGTCGCCGCCATTATTGCCGGGCCCCGCAACCACCAGGATCGATCCCTCCTCGACGAGATCGCCGGCCGCTTCCGCAACCGCCTGCCCCGCGCTCAGCATCAGCGCGAAGCCGGGCGTGCCCGCCGCAATGCTGAGGCGGTCGGCACGCTCCATTTCGGCGGTGGTCAAGACTTCCATGCGAGATTCCTGGAGAGCGTGTTCCGAACGCGCTCGTTTGTCATCGCCGCGGCCCCTAGCACAAACTTGGGAAACAAAACCGGCATCAGCCCCTGCAAATCCCGTGGATTTTCGCGTAAAGGTTACGGGAGGCCGTGCTCGACCCACCGCTCCGCCTGATCCTGAGGCATTTTCGCGCGCCCGGCCAATTTCAACGTCATTTCGATTGCATACTATTTCATCTATTTGCCTATTTCGTAGGCTTCGCTATTGTCCTGCCATCGCCTAAAACACTCAAAATGCACGCTAAAAGTCTGATAATATTCTGGAATCTGGTCCGTTAAGGACTTGGCATAGAGCCTGCTTTTGAGCAACCGCTTCGGTTCGTCGTGCTCGCCGGCCGTCCAACAATGCGGCTGGTCGTCGCCGGACAGTTGGGCAAGGTCCGCAAACAGGCGATCCAATGGCCCTGCGCGAGGCGCAGCCTGACGACGACGTTGCAGTTTTTGAATTTGGAAATGCCCGGGAGGCCGCTCAGTGAAAAAGATCGAAGCCATCATCAAGCCCTTCAAGCTCGACGAAGTAAAGGAAGCGCTTCAGGAGGTGGGGCTGCAGGGCATCACGGTGACGGAGGCCAAGGGCTTTGGCCGGCAGAAGGGACATGCCGAGCTCTACCGGGGCGCCGAGTACATCGTGGACTTCCTGCCCAAGGTGAAGATCGAGATCGTGATCGGCGATGACCTGGTGGAGCGGGCCATCGATGCGATCCGGCGCGCCGCGCAGACGGGGCGGATCGGCGACGGCAAGATTTTCGTCTCCAAGATCGAGGAGGCCATTCGCATCCGCACCGGAGAATCCGGGCTGGACGCGATCTAGCGGCGGCGCCTTGCCCCGCAGCCCCTACCGGGCTGCGGATCGCCCCCAAACGGCGCATCGGGTCTGCTGAAAGAGCGTGCAGATGCCGGTTTCTGCGGCGCGGCTTATTGTCTTGAACTCCACCCGACGGTATTGAGCATTGACGCTGCGGCTCGGCCCGCGGCCGGATCACCATGACCAGTAGCCAAGAGGGGTTTTCATGAAGACCGCCAAAGACGTCCTGAAGTCGATCAAGGACAACGACGTCAAATACGTCGACCTTCGTTTCACCGATCCGCGCGGCAAGTGGCAGCACGTGACCTTCGACGCCGGCATGATCGAAGAGGACACCTTCTCCGAAGGCCTGATGTTTGACGGCTCCTCGATCGCGGGCTGGAAGGCGATCAACGAGTCCGACATGTGCCTGATGCCCGATCCGGTCACCGCGACGATCGATCCGTTCTTCGCCGAAACCACCCTGGTCCTGGTCTGCGACGTGCTCGAGCCGACCACCGGCGAGCCCTACAACCGAGACCCCCGCGGCATCGCCAAGAAGGCGGAAGCGATGGTGAAGTCGATGGGTGTCGGCGACACCGTATTCTTCGGCCCCGAAGCCGAGTTCTTCGTGTTCGACGACGTCCGCTATTCCGCGCTTCCGTACAACACCGGCTTCAGGCTCAACTCCTCGGAACTTCCGATCAACTCCGACACCGAATATGAAGGCGGCAATCTCGGCCACCGCATCCGCACCAAGGCCGGTTACTTCCCCGTGCCGCCGCAGGATTCGGTGCAGGACATGCGCTCGGAAATGCTCGGCGCCATGGCCAAGATGGGCGTCAAGGTCGAGAAGCATCACCACGAAGTCGCTTCCGCCCAGCACGAGCTCGGCATGAAGTTCGACACCATGACGCTGATGGCCGACCAGATGCAGATCTACAAATACTGCATCCACCAGGTCGCCCACATCTACGGCAAGACCGCGACCTTCATGCCGAAGCCGGTCTATGGCGACAACGGCTCGGGCATGCACTGCCATCAGTCGATCTGGAAGGGCGGCAAGCCGGTATTCGCCGGCAACAAATATGCCGACCTGTCGGAGACCTGCCTGTCCTACATCGCCGGCGTCATCAAGCACGCCAAGGCGATCAATGCCTTCACCAACCCGGCCACCAACTCCTACAAGCGCCTGGTCCCGGGTTATGAAGCCCCCGTGCTGCTGGCCTACTCCGCGCGCAACCGCTCGGCCGCCTGCCGCATCCCCTATACGGCGAACCCGAAGGCCAAGCGCGTCGAGGTCCGCTTCCCCGACCCGATGGCCAATCCGTATCTCGGCTTTGCCGCGATGCTGATGGCGGGTCTGGACGGCGTCAAGAACAAGCTCGATCCGGGACCGGCGATGGACAAGGATCTCTACGATCTTCCGAAGGAAGAGCTGAAGACGATCCCGACCGTCTGCGGTTCGCTGCGTGAGGCGCTGGAAAACCTCGACAAGGATCGCGCCTTCCTGAAGAGCGGCGGCGTGTTCGATGACGACTTCATCGACGCCTATATCGAGCTGAAGATGACCGAGGTCGAGCGCTTCGAGATGACGCCGCACCCGGTCGAATTCGATATGTACTACTCGCTGTAATCGTTCGTCTCGCGAGCATCAGACGGCAAAAGGCGCCCTCCCCAGGGCGCCTTTTCATTTGGCAGTTGCGATCAGGCGCGCTTCTGATTGACCAAGGCTTCGCCGAACGCCTGGAACAGCGCGCGGTTGATCGGATTACGGTGCGGATCGTATTCGGCGTGCCACTGCACCCCGAGCGCAAAGCCCGGAGCATCGGCAATGCGGATCGCCTCGATCGTGCCGTCCTCGGCCACGCCCTCGATCACCACGCGCTTGCCCGGTTCAAGAATGCCCTGGCCATGCAGCGAATTGACCTTGATTTTCTCGCAACCCAAAATCGTCGCAAAAGCCCCGCCCGGCACCAGGCTGACCTCGTGGCGGTCGGCGAAGATGACTTGCGGATCGGGATGGATTTCGCCGTTCTCGAGCCGCGGCATGCGATGGTTCATGCGCCCGGGTATCTCGCGGATCTCCGGATGCAGCGAGCCGCCGAAGGCCACGTTCATCTCCTGCAGGCCGCGGCAGATGCCGAACAGCGGCACGCCGCGGGCGACACAGGCCTCCGATAACGCCAACGCCACCTCGTCGCGAAGAATGTCGTAGGGCTCGTGCTTCTGGTGCGGCTCGGTCTTGAATCGCGTCGGATGGACATTGGCGCGCGCGCCGGTCAGGACGATGCCGTCGACGGTGTCGAGCAAGGCGCCGATGTCGGTGATCTCCGGACAGCTCGCAAACATCAGCGGCAATGCGCCGGCCACCTGGGCCACCGCGCGAAGATTGCGCTCGCCTACCATCTGCACCTGGAATCGATTTTCGAGACGACTGGCGTTTCCAATCACGCCGACGACCGGCTTCGTTCGCATAATCCTTCTCAAATCTTCTGCCTCAGGAGCAAATCATGCCTGCGTCGCGGCGCCGGATCAACCTGTTGCGACCGCTTCTCACACCTCGCTGCCCTGCAATTATCTCAGGGGACGGATGAGCCTTTGTCATCCAGCGGAAAGCCTCGCGTCCAGATGCGCAACAAGGATGGTTTTCAACTCCTCCAGCAGTTTGGCCCGCTCGCCCGCCTTGCTGCGGTCGAGGCTAGCGATCATGGCTCCGGTGATATCCGTCCAGGCTGACAGCATCCGGCCGCGGTCGTCCCGGGCGAGCTGCGGAAACGCCTCCGCGAACACGCGGTCAAGATGCGCGTTCAGCGTCTGTCGTAATTCGCGGGCGAGATCGTCGAAGCGTGCTTGCGCCTGATTGGCGGAAAACACGCAGACAAACGCCGAGGCGTCGGCCTGGATCGCGGCGAGGCCGTCGATGAGCCGGGCGATAAAGGCACGGCGGTCGCGCCGCGCGCTCTCCGCACCAAGCTCGCCCGCGAGCGCGAGAATCCGTTCGCGAAACTGCTCGACCAGCGCGGCGACAATGTCATCCTTGCCGTCGAAGAACTGGTAGATCGACCCGACCGGGATTTTCGCGCGCTCGGCGATCAGGTTGGTCGTGAGATCGGCATAGCCGACCTCGCCCAGCAGCGCGCCGGTTGCTTTCAGAATATTGGCCACCCGCGCCTGGCTGCGCGCCTGGATCGGCAGCTTGCGCAGGCCGGCTTGCTTGCTCGTCTTCGCCATGCCCCCCTCATAGCACCGCCTTGACAACATGAATAGATGCTCATATTGATTAATATGAACATATGCTCATATTCATGTTTGGAGAATTCCGATGCGGTTACTCACCCGGCTTGGCCTGCAGCGCCCGGCCGCTCCGCGCTGCGTCGTCCACGGACGGTTCGATATCGCCGGCGTCACCGTGATCAATCCGACGCGCGGAAGGCGCGAGGGACAGACGATAGCGAGTCGCCGACGGCGAGATTGCCGCGATCTCGGCGGCTAAGCCCGCAGTCTCCGGGTTCTCCGGATGCTTCGCCCTGCCCGGCCTGATCGACATGCATGTCCATTTGCCGCCCGATAACGCCCTGAAGCTCACCCAGGGTGCGGCGCTGCTTTATCTTCTGCACGGCGTCACCACCGTTCGCGAAGCCGGCGACCTCGATGGAACGGCGGTCAACGCGGCGCGGCGCTTGGCCAGCGAAGGCGTCCATCCCGTGCCCAGGGTGTTGTGCTGCGGTCCCTTTGTCGCGGCGGGCAAGGCGATGTTCAAGAACACGATCCTGCTGGAAGACGCGAGCGAGACTGCGGCGGACGCTGCCGCGCGGCGCGTCAAGGCGGCGGGCGCGAGCTTCATGAAGTTCTATGACGGCCTGACCGAGCCGATGATCCGCGCGCTCGAGCGCGCCTGCGCCGGACACGGCCTGGAGATCATGGGGCATGTCCCGGCAGACCTCGCTTACGAAGAAGCGCGCATCGCCGAGGTGCAGCACTTCTTCGGCGTACCCAAGCCGTCGACATTGGAGCGCAATGCGCTGGTCAACCGCTCCTGCGACTGGCACGCGGTCGACGAGGCGCGGATGGACGAGATCGTCGAGATGAGCCTGAAATTCGGCATTGCCAACACGCCGACCATCGTCACCAACCAGAAGATGCTGTGCTACCGGGATTACGAGGCTGCGCGCCGCGAACCGGCGCTCAAGCATGTTCCGCCCTTCTATCTCGACGTGGTCTGGCATCCGGAGCGCGGCCGGCTGAACAATCGCCTGTCGCTCGACTATCTCGAGCGGCAAGCGGTGCCCGCGATTGCGAAAAAGCAACGATTGACCAGGAAGCTGTTCGACGCCGGCGCGAAACTCTTTCTCGGTACCGACGTTGCGCAGCCCTTCCTGGTGCCCGGCAAGAGCCTGCAGGAGGAAATGGCGTTGTTCGCCGAGGCAGGCATCGGCCTCGAGCAGGTCTGGAAACTGGCCACGCAGGACGCAGGCGAACGGCTCGGCGTCGACGGGCTGGGCCAATTGAAAGCCGGCGCTCCCGCCGACATTCTGTTGTTTCGACGCGATCCCACCGAAACGCTCGAACATTTGTCGAGCCTCGAAGCGGTCGTGTCGGCGGGCCGGCTCTATCGCGTTGCCGATCTCAAGCGCGCGGCCGAAGATCAGGCCGCTTACTTCTGCTCGCCCTTGATCAAGCCGCTGGCGCGGCGCGGCGCCGAGCGCGCGCTGGCCAGTGCATTCCGGCGGAGCTAGCGATTATCGGCGCGTAAAGACTTCGCGTGCGTCGATCTTCTCCTTGCTCGTGAGGTCCGCCGCCTTGAGCGCGGCCGCCGCAGCAGAATCGCCACTGCCTTTCAGCCACGGCAACTTCGCTTCGATGCCCCGCGTGACGGGCTCGCCGAGCACGCCGCCGAAATCGACCGGCCAGAAGCCATTCGGCACCACTTCGGCGCTGACGCCATGAAGCCGAAAGCCATTGCCGAGAACGGAGGCTATATTATCCGGCGGCACGGTCCGCATGGTCGAGGGATCGGCGGGATCGGCGAACGCCGCGAGCACCGGGATCAACTCACCGGTCACCGGCACGACGCCCCGAATCCGGCTCATCTCGTTGAACGACACCCTCTGCCCACTTGACGAACCATAGGCGCGCAAAGCCACATAATTCATGCCGTCGAGATCGAGCGTGTGGTCGAGATGCGCCAGCAGCGTCACGAGGTTCTTGCCGCTGCCGAGATCAATGAATAGCGCGTCGCCGCCGGTTGCGGTATGGCCCTTGCGGCTGTAGCCGCGATCGGGCGTGACCGCCATGACACCGCTTGCCGACTTGATCCCGTCGGGCGTCTCCACCTCGACCGTCAGGCGATATTTGTGGCCGGGCCGGTTGATCCGGATCTGGTCGCCGATGACGAGAACGGCCAGAAGCGTGAGAATCCCGACCCATTTGGAAATCACGCCAAAACCCTCCCTGTTTCATCCAACCGATTGCACGACCGTGCGCCCAGCGTCAAACCGGCGCGTCGTCCACGCTTGATCCCGGCAGCGTTTGACGATTGAGTGTGGCCGAACAAGCCGGGCACGCGGGAATCAGCATGACCAAATCGACCGATCAGCGCCTGTTGGCGCGCCATGATCTCGCATGGGCCATCGCGGCCGGCGGCATCGGCGTCGTGCTGTTCATCGCGCTGTTGTGGTTCGCCTGGCACTACGCCGCGACGCTGTTTTTGATCTTTGCCGGCATATTGCTCGGCGTCGGGCTCAACGCCATGACGGAATTGCTCGGCCGCGCCGTCCGGCTGCCGCAACCGGTGCGGCTCCTGATCGTCTGCCTGACGCTTGCCATGATGCTGTCGGGCGTGCTCGTGCTCGGCGGCGCCACGATCGCGCAACAGGCGACGGTGCTGAGCAACACGATCAAATCGCAGTTGACCAGCGTGAAATCGTTCCTCGAGAGGAACGGCGTCGACACCAGCTATTTCGATCTCGGCCAGGCCGAGGGCTCAACCAATTCCGCGGGAACGACAACGCCGGGCGCTGCCGCGCCGACCCACAATTTGCCGAGCGCGAGCACGCTCGCCACCAGCGGCGGTGCGATCGTCAGCCAGAGCATCAAGGTCCTGCTCGGCACCGTCAGCGTGGTCGGCAATTTCTTTATCGTCTTGTTTCTCGGGCTGGCCTTCGCCGCGCAGCCCGCGCTCTACCGCGCCGGTCTCATCTTCATCGCACCGGCCAAATATCGCTCGCAGACGGTAGCCATCGTCGACCGCATCGGCGAGACGCTGGAGCGCTGGCTGCTGGCGCAGCTCCTGACTATGCTCGCGGTCTTTGCCGTGACCTGGATCGGGCTCGCGCTGATCGGAATCCCCAGTTCATTTATCCTGGGCATCCAGGCCGGCCTGCTCGCCTTCATTCCGACCGTCGGCGCGGTGCTCGGCGGGCTGATCGTGGTGCTGGCAAGCCTCGCATCGGGATGGGTCGCCGCCCTCAGCGCCTTCATCCTGTTCCTCGGAGTGCACGCGCTGGAGAGCTATATCCTGACGCCGATCATCCAGCGTCAGGCGCTCGACATTCCACCGGCCACGCTGTTCGCGTTCCAGATCCTGCTCGGCGTGGTCTTCGGCATCTGGGGACTGGCGCTCGCGCTTCCCCTGATGGCGATCGGCAAGGTGATGATCGACTATTTCAAGGAGGATGACGCGGTCGCGGCGCGATGATGGATCATCATCGCGCCGCGATTGTTTGTTGCGCATGATCTTTTCGAAAAACCGCTACACACTTTTCCGGATCATAGGCTAGGCCGCCGACGTCACCACCGTCTGGGTGTGCTCGACCTCGGGCGGCGAGACAAAGTACTGGCCGACGAGGCCGCGCCATTCGGCAAAATTCTCCGAGCCGCGGAAATCGACGGTGTGGTTCTCCAGCGTCTCCCACTTCACCATCAACCGGTAGCGCTGCGGCTTCTCGATCGAGCGGTGCAGCTCAAAGCCATGGAAACCCCTGGAACGGCCGAAAGCGGCGCGGGCTTTGGCGACCGCCGCCTCAAAATCTTTCTCGCTGCCGGGCTTGACGTCGATCTGCGCGATTTCGGTGACCATGGGATGTTTCCTCTTGTTGGGACCAGCGTCTCTAACCCGGTCCGCGCAAAAGAAAAAGGCGCCTCGCGGCGCCTCCATCGATGCGAATGTCCCAACCGTCACTGCCAGAGCAACACCGCGCCCAGCATCAGGAGCGTGCCGCCGCCGAACAACACCAGCGGCCAGGGGCTGTAGGATCGGCCGTAACGCCCTTGCGCGCGCCGCTCGCTGATTAGCGCGTTTTCATATTCGTCGGCGGTGGAGAACATGCAGGCGAACCCGCCGCGGGCGGACGCGGCGTCCGCTTCGAGCGAGAGCAGTGCGGCTCGGGCGCCGCGGTTCCGGCTTGTGTTCATGGAACCGATGATGCGGCGGAATGGTAAATGAGACGTTACGATTCCGCGCCCTGCCCGACGTTATGCGATTGCCGGATCCGTACTCGTACGCGGGGCCTTGGCGCCCGCGCTTTTCCTGCGCCAATCCTCCAGCGACAGCGGAACCTCCTCCGCGGCTTCCACGCGGTTACGCCCGCCGCGCTTGGCCTGATAGAGCGCGGTGTCGGCAGAAGCCAGCAACACCTCGAGCTCGGTGCCGGCGGGGCCGCCCGCGACGCCGATGCTGACAGTGGTGTCGACCTTTTCCTCCTCGCACACGATGCCACACCCCTCGAACGCCTCGCGCACCCTCTCGGCCGCAACCACGCCCTCTTCCAGCGGGCACGGCAGAAGGGCTGCGAACTCCTCGCCGCCGATGCGCCCCGAGAGATCGGAAAGGCGGAGATTGTTGACCACGATGGTCGCAAACAATTTCAGAAGCTCGTCGCCCGCGGGATGACCGAAGCGATCGTTGATGCGCTTGAAATGGTCGATGTCGAAGATCAGCACGGTCACGGGGCGGCCCGCATTGGCCTCGCGCTCGATCACGCGTGCGCAAGCCTCGGCAAAGCCGCGGCGGTTGAACATGCCGGTCAGGGGGTCCGTCGACGCTGCGTTCTTGTGCGCGGTCACCGTGCGCTCCGATACCGCCATGAAGATCACGAAGACGGTGCCGACCGCGTAGAGCACGAGCTCGATCGAGAAGATCGTGACCCAGATGCTGGCGCCGAACCGCTGCCCCGACGGGTGAAAGAAATCGCCGAGGATGATCGGCAGCATCAACACGGCGCCGTGCATCACCGGTATCGCGAATGCCGGCCAGCGCCGCTGCAGCGATTTGCGCCGCTCCGACCACAATTCGGTGGCGGTCAGCGCCGCATAGATGGCGACGATCGCAGCGCCAATGGTCAGGCGCAACGCGGCATCTCTCGGATCGAGCGATACCACCGCCGCGATCCAGGCGATCGCACCCAGCACGACCCCGGGATAGTTGATCTTGCGGCCGTGGAACGCGCGCGCGGCGTTCCAGACCATGCCGCAGGCGATAAATCCGACGGCGTTGAGCGCGAGCGAAAGCCCTTCGCCCAGCACGTGCCCTGCCAGCGTCCAGATCGCGACCGAAGCCGCACCGAGCAGATAGGCGCTACCCCACCATTTCAGCGCGGGATTGTTCTCCTGCCTGCCGAAAAACAGCAGCATGGCCCCGAGCAGCGCCGCGATCATGGTCGCGACGATATAAAGCGTGATGCTATCGAGCGACATTTCGCTCATCCCTGGTTGATGCAATCCATCCAGCTGCCCCGGATTGGCGTTGCGCCCTTACGAAAACTGAACTTTAGAGGGGGCGCGTTCGGAATCCGTTTTCGCTTGCGGGCAAGTTTTCAGCAAAAAACTGGTTCAATTTATCTTTAATGAAGCAACAAAAAGGGCGCAGAAACTGCGCCCCTTTCGGATCTCGACGATGGTTCTTGAAGCGCTTAGCGCTTCGAGAACTGGAACGACTTGCGTGCCTTTGCCCGGCCGTACTTCTTGCGCTCGACGGTGCGGGAGTCGCGGGTGAGGAACCCGCCCTTCTTCAGCACGCCGCGCAGGTCGGGCTCGAAATTGGTGAGCGCCTTGGAGATGCCGTGACGCACGGCACCCGCCTGGCCCGACAGGCCGCCGCCGGCGACCGTGCAGGTGACGTCGTATTGGCCGTTGCGGGCGGCAGCGACCAGCGGCTGCTGGATCATCATGCGCAGCACCGGACGGGCGAAATAGATTTCGACCTCGCGGGTGTTGACGACGATCTTGCCGGCTCCGGGCTTGATCCAGACGCGCGCGACCGCGTCCTTGCGCTTGCCGGTGGCATAGGCGCGGCCCTGCTTGTCGACCTTCTTGACGTATTTCGGAGCTTCAGGCGCAGCCGGCTTGAGCTGCGAGAGTTGATCGAGCGATTGCATGCTTTCGGCCATGTTATGCGGCCCTCATGTTCTTGCGGTTCATCTTGGCGATATCGACCTTCTCCGGCTGCTGCGCCTCGTGCGGATGCTCGGCGCCCGCATAGACGTGCAGATTGCCCATCTGCATGCGGCCCAGCGGACCGCGCGGGATCATGCGCTCTATCGCCTTCTCGACCACGCGCTCGGGGAAACGGCCCTCGAATATCTCGCGCGCAGTGCGCTCCTTGACGTGGCCGACATAGCCGGTGTGCTTGTAATAGACCTTCTGCTCGCGCTTGCGGCCGGTCAGCACCGCATGCGCGGCATTGACGATGATGACGTTGTCGCCGCAATCGACATGGGGCGTGTAGGTCGGGAGGTGCTTGCCGCGCAGCCGCATGGCGACCAGCGAAGCGAGGCGACCGACGACCAGACCCTTGGCGTCGATCACGACCCACTTCTTCGTCACCTCGGCAGGCTTTGCCGAAAACGTTTTCATTGGTGGCATCCGTGAAATGGAAAATCGGCGCGCTTGGTGCGCGCCGAACTAGGCGGCTTTCTAGAGAACAGCCATTCGCCCGTCAACAGCAAACGATGTAAAATAGATTAGCAAAAACAATAGCTTGAAAATATGGTGCGATAATACCTCGCAAAATCCTATTTAGTTGGAATGGAGTAAGTCGCCGTTACATGTGCGACCGGATCGGGCGAATCGCCCGACAGCAGCGTCACTTCGCCGACCGCAAGCCGCTTGCCGAGCTTCAGGATCTTCGCCGCCGCCAGCACATCCTGCCCCGCCCGGCCCTTGCGCAGGAAATTGATGTTGAGGTTGGTGGTGACCGCAAGCCCGACTGGGCCGATCGCCGACAGCAGCACGACATACATGGCGCAATCGGCGAGCGCCATCAGCGTCGGCCCCGACACCGTGCCGCCCGGACGCAGCATGCGGTCGTTGTAACGCTGGCGCAGCAGGCAGATCTCGCCGTCGGCATGCTCGATCGTAAGATCGCCATCACTGAACATATGCGGAAGCTCGGTGCGCAGGAAAGCATCGAGTTCAGCCGCAGTCATTCGTGCTGCTGTCATCACCGACCGCCGGACCGCTATCAGATCTTCGCAAAATCGCCGTGCCGGCCGAGCCCGTCGCTGAAACGGCCTGCCCCCGCCACGCCGTTTTCGATCAATGCCTCGCGCCCGTTGTACCACTCCTGAATCAGAGCCTCGCGGACAGTAAGTCCATGGCTCTTGATGGCAGAGCGCCGGTCGGCACGGACGCAAACCTGAGGAAAGCGCGCGATCTCCTGTGCGAGTGCCTCTGCCTTCGCGCGCGCTCCCCCCTTCGGGGTGAGGTATTCGCACAGGCCAATGGACATGCACTCCTCGGCAGGCACTTTGCGTCCCGTAAGGATTATCTCGAGCGCGCGGCCCTGGCCCACGATACGCGGCAACCGCACCGTGCCCCCATCGATAAGCGGCACGCCCCATCTGCGGCAATAAACGCCGAAATAAGACCCTTCGGCCATCACCCGAAAATCGCACCATAGACCTAGTTCCATGCCGCCCGCGACGGCAGGCCCCTCGATCGCGGCAATCACCGGCTTGTCCAGTTCAAGGCGAGAAGGCCCGAGCGGGCCGCGTGGAATTTCGCCGCCGTTGCCGCGTGGCCGGGCCGTCGCAATATCAAGCTCGCCCAGCGGGTAAGCGGCGTTGAGCGTGCTGACGTATTTCAGGTCCCACCCCGCGCAGAAGGCGCCGCCCGCGCCATAAAACACCGCAACCGAGGCGTCCTTTTGAGTATCGAACTCCAGAAAAGCCGCTGTCAGGGCGTCCGCGCTTTGAGGGTCCATGGCATTGCGAGCTTCCGGCCGGTCGTGAATGATTGTCCATACCGGTCCGGCTTTCTCAATTCTGACGGTCATCTTCAGCTTCCTCGCAAGGCAATCGTTCATTCTATATGATGATAAATAATCTAACGCTGTTTAAATTATCGGTCAACCATGCTATTGGGAATCACGATGGCGAAAGAGCAGAAAATCAGCCGGCAGAAGGCTGTGAGCGACCTGAAGCGCGAGCTGATACTGGATGCAGCGCGGAGGGCATTCGAAGCGGACGGCTTGGAAGGCGCATCGTTGCGTGCGATTGCCGCCGGTGCAGGCTACACACCCGCCGCGCTCTATTTTCACTTCGAGTCCAAGGAAGCGATCTACGCAGAGGTTCTCAGAAGCTCGCTCGCCAATCTCCAACAGACCGTCAACCGATCGATCGTTCGCGCCAAGACGCCGGCCGATCGGCTGCGGGCCGCGGCGATGGCTTTCTATGGCTATTATGCTGACAATCCGGGCGATCTCGATCTTGGCTTCTACCTGTTTCGTGGCGGCATGAAGCCACAAGGTCTCGGCAAGGAGCGGGACGACATGCTGAATGCGGCACTGGAGTCAGCCCTGCAGCCGATCGGCGATGCCGCGCAGGCTCTCGGCGCGCGGCGCACGGAAGCGAGATCGTTGATGGCGGATATATTTGCTCATGCGGCAGGGCTCTTGCTATTGGCCCACACCGGCCGCATCCGCATGTTTGGAGCTTCGGCCCCGCTGCTTATGGAACGCTTCATCGAGGCTAAAGTCCTGGCCCTGACCGAAAAACAGAAGAGCGAAGCCCTTGAATCCCAATCCGCGAGGGCTCACTCTACCGGGTGAACCGCGCCCACCTCGGCTGATCTTGGGCCGAGATGGTAGCCCGGCCCCGGATATGGAATTCCCGAATGTCTGCTCAGCCCGCCCGCGTTCCAACGTCAGACGCTCCAATCCTGTTGCGCGAGATCGTCGGCAGCGTCGTCATCCTCACCTTCAACCGTCCGGAAAAGCGCAACACGCTGTCGGAGGAAGTGATTGCCGCTCTGCATGCGGCGCTGGACGAGATCGCCATCGATGAAAATATCCGCGCGCTGGTCATCGCCTCCCAGGGGCCGGCCTTCTCCTCCGGGCATGATCTCAAGCAACTGACGTCGCATCGCGGGGATGCCGATGGCGGCCGCGCCTACTTCGCCAAGACGATGAATGCCTGCAGTGCGATGATGCAGGCGATCGTGAACCTGCCGAAACCCGTGATCGCGGCCGTGCAAGGCATTGCCACCGCCGCCGGCTGCCAGCTCGTCGCAAGCTGCGATATGGCCGTGGCGTCGGACGACGCGCGCTTCGCCACTTCCGGGATCGACAACGGCCTGTTCTGCTCGACCCCGATGGTGGCGCTGTCGCGCAACGTCTCGCGCAAGCACGCCATGGAGATGCTGATGACGGGCGAGCCGATCTCCGCGCAGCGCGCGGTGGACATCGGCCTCATCAATCATGTGGTGCCCGCCGGCCACGAGCGCGATGCCGCGATTGCGCTCGCGCAGAAGGTCGCGCGCAAATCCGCACTGGCCATCAAGCTTGGCAAGCAGGCGTTTTACCGCCAGGCCGAAATGAACCTTGCCGACGCCTACCGCTTCACGGCTGATGTCATGACCGAGAACATGATGGCTTTCGATGCGAAAGAAGGAATCGGCGCCTTCCTCGAGAAGCGCGAACCGAAATGGCGGGATGAATAGTTTCCGTCATTGCGAGCGCAGCGAAGCAGTCCACAAAGCCGTGAGCAGGAATGGATTGCTTCGTCGCTTCGCGCCTCGCAATGACGCAGTGGATACAAAATGAATCACGACGCCTACCCCGACGACTACATCCGCGGCATTCTCAACAGCGTAAAATCGATCGCCATGGTCGGCGCCTCGCCGGTCGACGTCCGGCCGAGCTATTTCGCGTTCAAATATCTGGTGCAGCGCGGCTACGACATGATCCCGGTGAATCCCGGCCATGTCGGCAAGAGCCTGCTCGGCCGGCCTTTTGTCGCCTCGCTCGCCGATATCGGACGCCCCGTCGACATGGTCGAGATTTTCCGCAGCTCCGCCCATCTGATGCCGGTGGTCGACGAGGCGCTGAAGCTTTCGCCCCTGCCGAAGGTGATCTGGATGCAGCTCGGCGGCCGCGATGACGCGGCAGCCGCCAAGGCGGAGGCTGCGGGCATCAAGGTCGTGATGAACCGCTGCCCAAAGATCGAATGGGGACGGCTGTCGTCGGAGATTTCCTGGATGGGCGTCAATTCGCGCACCATCTCTTCCAAGCGCGCGCCGATCCCGACCCAGGGCATGCGGCTTTCGCTGAACCGGACGAGCGTCGGCGGCGGCGCCACCGCGGCCTCCGACCGCGCGGCAAAGGACCGGACCGAGCCATCTTGACGCAATTGCGAGACGATTGTTTCGAAATCGCGGCAATGCCAAGCACGATCGTTGCGAAGTTGAACCGGGGCGCCAAGTCGTCTTGACGGCGGTTTTTCCGGACGCGATTGTCCAGCGGTGAGAGGAGGCGCACGCTTGCCGCCTCGCCTATAAGACGCGCCGCGCGGCCCCCCGCCGTTCCAGGGCGATATTGCCTGATAAAAGGAAACAGAATGAACGATCGTGTTCCGGGATTTTCAACCCTTGCCGTGCATGCCGGCGCGCAGCCCGATCCCACCACCGGCGCCCGCGCCACGCCCATCTATCAAACCACGTCATTCGTATTCAACGACGCCGATCACGCCGCCTCACTGTTCGGGCTGCAGGCGTTCGGCAATATCTATACGCGCATCGGCAATCCGACCAACGCCGTGCTCGAAGAGCGCGTCGCTGCACTGGAAGGCGGCACCGCGGCGCTGGCCGTCGCCTCCGGCCACGCCGCGCAGGTGATCGTGCTGCAACAGCTCCTGATGCCCGGCGACGAATTCGTCGCCGCGCGGAAACTCTATGGCGGATCGATCAACCAGTTCACCCACGCCTTCAAGAGCTTTGGCTGGAACGTGGTGTGGGCGGACTCTGACGACATCGCGAGTTTCGAGACGGCGGTAAGCCCGCGCACCAAGGCGATCTTCATCGAGTTGATCGCCAACCCCGGCGGCACCGTCACCGACATCGAGGCGGTCGCCGCCGTCGCGCACAAGGCCGGCGTGCCCCTGATCGTCGACAACACGCTGGCGTCGCCCTACCTGATCAAGCCGATCGATCACGGCGCCGACATCGTGGTGCACTCGCTGACGAAATTTTTGGGCGGCCATGGCAACTCGCTCGGCGGCATCATCGTCGATGCCGGCACCTTCGACTGGTCGAAGGGCAACAAATATCCGATGCTGAGCGATCCGCGGCCGGAATATCACGGCATCAAGATCCAGGAGACTTTTGGAAATTTCGCCTTCGCGATCGCATGCCGCGTGCTGGGACTGCGCGACCTCGGGCCGGCGCTGTCGCCGTTCAACGCGTTCCTGATCCTCACCGGCATCGAGACCTTGCCGCTGCGCATGCAGAAGCATTGCGATAACGCCAAGGCGATCGCCGAATTCCTGCAAGCGCATCCGGCGGTGGCGTCGGTGAGCTATGCGGGCCTTGCCGGCGACAAATACAACAACCTCGCGCGCAAATACGCGCCGAAGGGCGCCGGCGCGGTGTTCACCTTCTCGCTCAAGGGCGGCTATCAGGCCGGCGTCAATCTGGTGTCGAACCTGAAGCTGTTCTCGCATCTTGCCAATGTCGGCGACACCCGCTCGCTGGTCATCCACCCGGCCTCCACCACCCACAGCCAGCTCGACGATGCGGCGAAGGTGAAGGCCGGCGCAGGTCCCGACATCGTGCGGCTGTCGATCGGGATCGAGGACAAGGAGGATTTGATCGCCGATCTCGACCAGGCGCTGAACGCCTGAACGTCGCTTGCGGCGCGTGCGCTCTCGTGACGGGGATGCACGCGCTTGTTAACGCTCTATTTACCATACTCCGCAAGCATGTCCGGCGCTGCATTGGGCGCACCACAGACAGGATTCGGAGCAAAGCGATGTTGCGGTGGATACTGCCGGTGCTGTTTGCGGTCGCAATGGCACACACGGCCTGCGGCGCTGACCTGCCGGCCTACAAGCGGCGCTACGCCCCACCGCCTCAAGTCTATGGCCGGGCACCGCCGCCTCCGCCGGTCTATGTCGAAGACCCCGCGCTGATCTCGCCGCCGACCACGCCGATCCTGCTGGGCTCCTCGACGCTGCCCGGCTATTACGGCCGCCCCTTCGATTACTACTATCAAGGCGACTATTACGGCGGTCCCTACGAAGGAGCAGGCTGGTTCTTCCGCCTGCCCTATGCCTGCGGCGTCTACGGTTATTGCTAAGGCATGATCCGGAAAAGTGTGAAGCGGTTTTCCCTCGCGACAAGCGCGTGGCGTTTGCGCGGAGATCATGCCCAAGCAAGAAGCTAAAGCGCGATGACGATTTCAAGTGATCGCGCTTTAGAGGGCTTGCGTGACCGGCGCCGAAATGTCGCGCGTCGTGAGGATCGTGTCTTTCGCCGCCAGCCTTTCGGCCTGCATGACCGCGAGCGTCAGCACGGCTATCGCAACAGCTTGATGCGATAGCGCCAGTACGATCGGCACCTGGTTGAGCAGCGTCAGGATTCCGAGGACAGCCTGCAGGGTGACCGCGGCGACCAGCCAGAACGCGCCATGGATCGCGGCGTTCGCGGCGCGCGAGCGCACTGCATCGAAGGCGTGAAAGATCGCGAGCGCGAGCAATGCATAGGCCGTCATGCGGTGCTCGAACTGTACCATGAGCGTGTTCTCAAAGAGATTGCGCCACCACGGCGTATCAAACCAAAGACGAGCACCGGCTGGAATGAATGCGCCATCGATCTCCGGCCAGGTGTTGTAGACGAGGCCGGCGCGCAAGCCCGCGACCAGCGCGCCCAGATAAAGCTGCACGAAGGTCAGCGCGACCAGCGCCGCGCTTGTGATCCGAAGCCGCGCCGGTGCCGCAAGCGGCACCTGCTCGCCGAGCCGACGCGACGTCCAGACGATCGCCGCAAAGATCAGCAGCGCCAGCACCAGATGCGTCGCCAGCCGGTATTGCGAAACTTCGGTCCGCTCGGCAAGTCCCGACGCGACCATCCACCAGCCGACCACGCCTTGCAGCGCCCCAAGGCCGAAGATCAGCCACAGCCGCCGCTTCAGCTCTCCGCTCACGCCGCCGCGCCACAGGAAGAACAGGAACGGCAGCAGATAGACCATGCCAATCAAGCGGCCGAGCAGCCGGTGACTCCATTCCCACCAGAAGATGGTCTTGAATTCCTGCAGCGTCATGCCGGCGTTGAGCGTGCGGTATTGCGGGATCAGCTTGTAGGCTTCGAACGCCTTCTCCCACTCCGCCTGGCTGAGCGGCGGCAGCGCGCCGGCGACCGGTTTCCACTCGGTGATCGAAAGCCCGGACTCGGTGATCCGCGTCGCGCCGCCGACCAGCACCATCAGCGCAATCAATGCGGCAACAGAAAGCAGCCACGCACGAATGGCGCGATTTGGCGAGGCCTGTCTTGCTGGTATGGCGGTCATCTCAGGTGGAACTTGAATGAATTTGCGCGCCCCTTATAGTCCGCCGCGACACCGGCGCAAGCCGCGCTTTCCTGCAAAATCCCCGACATACCCGTCATGACCATCCGTACCCGCAAATTCTTTGGCGCCATTGCCCTGATCGTCCTGGCGGCCGTCTGGGCATTGACGGCGATGGCGGTGGCGCAGATGCCGTGGCTGGCGCGCTCCGGCCTCCTCCAGGCGATCTACTACGTGGTGGCCGGGATGGGCTGGGTGCTGCCCGCGATGCCGATCGTAAGCTGGATGTCGCGCCGCGACGCCTAGATTTCCGGCTTCGGTGTCGGCCGTACCGGCGCGAAGGTTGCCCCCGACAGCAGCACGCGCATCGCGCGCAGCGACGTCAGCCGTCCGTCCCAGGCGATCCGCGGCAGCGCATGCAGATTGGTGCGGCCCGCGGTATCGACGATGCCCGCGATGGTCGATACCGCGCTGGAAAATCCGGCGTCCCTCGCCATCCTCACATGGCTGCGCCGAAAAGAATCGCGATCGCCAAACGGAAACGCGAAATGCCTGACCTCGCGCTCGAACGCCGTCTCGGCGACGGCCTTCCCCATCGTCATCTCGCGCAAGGCGATCGTGTCCTTCAGGGTCGACAAGGCGAAATTATTCACCGTTGCACCGCCGATCGTCACCAGCGGATTTTCGGCGAGCTTTGCAAAGTCGCTCCAGTCCATCATCGCCTCGCGCGTCAGCGCGGCGAGATCGACGGAATAGCGCCCGCAGAGATCGTTGATCCCCGCCGAAAGTTCCACCGGCGGCAACTGGCGCAACCAGCCCGATAGGAACTCGTAAGCTTCGTTCTTTTCGGTAACCGATCTCACCGAGAAGTGCCGTTCGCTCCGATCGATCATCAGGCGGAGGCGGTCCTCTTTCGCGACGATCTTTTCCAGCGCGAGCCACCACGCGTCCCCGACCCCGTCCGGGAATGCGGTCGGCACATAGACCGTGAACGGCACGCCGTGCCGCGACAGGATCGGATTGACGGCGTAGATCACGTCCTTGTAGCCGCCATCGAACGTCAGGCAGACAAAACGCCGCGGTTGCGGCAGGATCACCGCGCGCCGGCAGACTTCGTCCATGGTGACGAACTCATATTTCCAGCGCTTCAGCGCGCGGATCGTCCGGTCGAGAAAACGCGGCGTAATCTCGCCTTCCTTGAGCGGCTGAAACCGGCCGCTCCGGCGCGGAATCACGCGCACGAAGCGCAGGATCACGCCAGCTCCGCCGGTCTCGCGGCTCTGCCACGCGCCCCCGCTGAAATAGGCGAGTTCCAGCTTCAGACCGGTCAACAATCGATGGTCGGATGACAAGCTTTGGCCCCTTTACACAGCGGTTTTGGGTCCGCCAGCGCCGCCTTGTCATTACCCTTTGTTGACACTTCTTTGCAAAGGTCGGCTCAAGATGAAAAGTGTAAATTTTTTCCTTCTCAAGCAGGTTTTTCGATGACCATCGCGGCGGCGATCGACAGCCGGACGGCAGAAGCTCCAGCACGGTCGAGGGCAAGCCGCATCGCGCGCGTCGACGTCTTCCGCGACCTCGCTCGAGGCAGAAGCGATCTGGCGCGAGCTCGAAGAGCGGCAGCTCGCTACTCCCTATCAGCGCTTCGGCATGCTCTCGGCCTGGCAGAGTGAGGTCGGCAGTCGCGAGAGCTCCGAGCCCTTCATCGTCACCGCCCATGATGCCGACGGCCGGCCGCTGGTGCTGCTGCCGCTCGTACTGCGCGTCCGGCGCGGCGTTCGCATTGCTTCCTTCATGGGCGGCAAGCACACCACCTTCAACATGGCGCTGTGGGACCTGGATTTCGCCCGCGAAGCCACTGCGGCCGATCTCGCGGATCTGTTATCGGCCCTCCGTGCGAAAGCTGCCGCCGACGTGCTGGCGCTGACCCAGCAGCCGCAACACTGGCAGGATCATCTGAATCCGCTTGCGATGCTGCCCGGGCAGCGCTCGGTCAACGATTGCCCGGTCCTGACGATGGCGCCCGGCGATCCGCCGGAGAACCGGATCAGCAACTCATTTCGCCGCCGCCTGAAGGGCAAGGAACGCAAGCTGCAATCGCCGGGCTATCGCTATCACGTGGCCAACACCGACGCCGACATCGAGCGGCTGCTCGACTGGTTCTTCCACGTCAAGCCGATGCGGATGGCCGAGCAGAAGCTTCCCGACGTGTTCGCCGAGCCGGGCGTCGCGGATTTCGTCCGCAAGGCCTGTCGCGCGCCCCTTGCCGGCGGACGGCCGTGATCGACATCCATGCGCTCGAATGCGACGACGAGGTGATCGCGATCTTCGCAGGCGTCGCCGACGGCCATCGCTTCTCGATGATGTTCAACACCTACACCATGTCCGGCCGCGCGCGTTACAGCCCGGGCCTGATCCTGATGCGGCACATCATCGATCATTACGGCGAGCGCCGCTATCGCGCGCTCGATCTCGGGATCGGCTCGGACGACTACAAGCGGCTGTTCTGCAAGGGCGACGAGCCGATCTTCGACAGCTTCGTTCCGCTGACGTCGCGCGGCCGATTCGCTGCATTCGCGATGTCAGGCTTCAACCGCGTCAAGCGGCGGGTGAAGCACAACCAGATGCTGCTCGATCTCGCGCAACGGCTGCGCCGCGGCCTGATCGCTGACGCTCAGGCCGCCACGCGCGGACCGCCCTCGATCGCGATCGCCGCTCGCCGGCTTGTCCAGCATCGTCGACCTCGGAAAAGCCGACCGACTTGAGCTGCTCGCACATCAGCGCGCGCGCATCCTGCGGCATCGAGGCTTCCGGCACCACCACCGCGCGCGCGTTGCGCGGTCAGGAGTTCCGCCGGCAGATCGGAGGCCGTGCCGGCATCGAGCAGCACGTGGTCGTAGACGCGCAGCAGCGCGTCGATCGCCAGCGTCATCCGCGGCGACTGCAATTGCGTGCGGTCGAAGCCGGGACGGCCGGCATTGACGAGATGGACGCGCGACAGCCTGTCCCTGGTGATGACCTGCGAGAACGAGGCCTCGCCCTGCATCAATTCGGCAAGTCCCGGCGCCGACGGGTCGACGGAGATCGCCGGGATCGTCGGCGACGAGGCGGCGAGATCGACCACGACGACGCGGGCGTCGCGTCCGAGCAGCCGCGCCAGCGTCAGCGCGGTCAGCGTGATGCTTTCGCCCGGCGGCGGTGCCGAGGATCGGTGACCTTGTGGGCGGCCTGCGCCGGCATCGCGAAGCGTTTCGGCGAGGTGCTCGATTTCGTTCAGCTGCACGATCATTTCCGGCAGCGGCTCGCTGACGGCGCACGGCTCGGTGCCGGAACCGTGCGGCGCAGGCTCGGCGCGGTCGACGGCCGGCTCGGCCTGGCGCGAACCGCCGCGATCGGCGCCGCAAGCACCGCCGCGGCGCGCGGCGCGGTCATGCGCAGCAGTTCGCCGGTCACGATCAGGCCGGTCGACAGCAGCAGCGTCGCCAGCGTCGCGATCAGCACGATCGGCAGCTTCTTCGGATAGGCCGGCGTGTTGGAGACGATGGCGCGGGAGATGATGCGGCCGTCCGCCGGCGCGGCGTCGATGTTCTCGCGGGTGTTGGCCTCGCGGTATTTCGCCAGATAGGATTCCAGCAGATCGCGCTGCGCCTTGGCCTCGCGTTCGAGCGCGCGCAGCTGCACATCCTGGCCGTTGCTGGACGTCGCCTGCTTCTTCAGCTGATCGAGGCTGGCGGACAGGCCTTCGACCCGGCCGCCGGCGATGCGCGCGTCGTTGTCCAGCGAGCGCGAGATCTTGCTGGCCTCGTCGCGAATCTGATGGTCGAGATCGGCGAGCTGCGCCTTCAGCTCCTTGATGCGCGGATGGTTGTCGAGCAGGGTCGACGATTGCTCGGCAAGTTGCGCCCGCAGCGTCACCCGCTGCTCGAACAGCCGGCGCATCAGTTCGGAATTGAGGACTTCCGAAGCCTCGATCGGCTTGCCGCTCTGAAGCATCTCGCGGATCAGCCGCGCCTTGGTTTCGGCGTCGGATTTCAGCGCGCGCGCATTGTTGAGCTGGGTGTTCAGCTCGCCCATCTGCTGGTTGGACAGCGTGGTGTTGTTGGTGCCGACGAACAGGTTCGACTTCGAGCGGAAATCCTCGACGCGCGCCTCGGCGTCCGAGACCTTGTTGCGCAGGTTGTCGATCTCGCCCGACAGCCACTGGCTCGCCGACCTGGCCTGTTCCTGCCGCGCGTTCTGCTGCAGCACCAGATAGCCGTCGGCGATCGAGTTGGCGACCTTCGCGGCGAGCTCGGGATCGCGCGACTGGAATTCGACGACGATGACGCGCGACTTGTCGACGGCATAGGCGGTGAGCCGCTCGTAATAGGCATCGAGCACGCGCTCTTCCGGCGTCATCGAGAACGGATCGCGGCCGATGCCGAACAGCGCCAGCAGCGACTTCACCGGCGACATGCCGCCCAGCACCGGATCGAACTCCGGCCGCTCGGCGAGCTTGTTCTTCTTGATGATCTCGCGCGCGAGATCGCGCGACAGCACGAGCTGGACCTGGCTGGTCACGGCTTCGGCGTCGAGCGCGGTGCGCTCCTCGTTGCGCTCGCCGTTCGGACGCAGGAACACGTTCTCGCGGCCGTCGATCAGGATGCGCGCCTCGGACTTGTAGCGGGGCGTAATGAGATTGACGACCGCAAGCGACAGAACGAGCGCGAGCACCGTCGGGACGATGATCCAGCCCCGCTTGCGCGACAGCGCGTCGCCGAGCGCGCGCAGATCGATATCGCCGGTCGGAACCAGCGCTACCGGCTTCGCAGGAGCCGGCGCAGGCATTGCGACCGGCCTCGCGGCCTGCGCCTTCTCCTTGCCCTTACGCCACAACGCAAAACGCATCGCACACTCCCGCGAACGCCACGACTCCACCGCACCTACTGCGATTACACTCCATTAAGGTTGCCGCTGGGTTAATCGGGCCGGTTTTGCGGCGCGAATGCAACTCGCAAAATACCGGCGATCATGTTTTGTTAACCATGAAAGCCCTTAATCGGAATCGATTTTTCACCAGAGGGTTGCCTCATGCCGGGCGCTCGCGCCGCTGCCTGTTCCCCGTCCGCCGCGCCCGATCTGCCGGGCCGCGGCGAATGGCGCCGGCGAGGGCCGGTTCTGACCATGCCCGCGCCAGATCGACCGCTCCGAATCCTGCACGCGGTGCGCGCGCCGGTGGGCGGCATTTTCCGCCACATCATCGATCTCGCCAACGGCCAGGCCGACCGCGGCCATCAGGTCGGGATCATCGCCGACAGCCTGACCGGCGGCGAGCGCGCCGACACGGCGCTTGCCGAGATCGCGCCTCGCCTCACGCTCGGCGTGCATCGCATCGCGATCCACCGCGAGCCGTGGCCGACCGATCTCCTGGTCTGGCTGCGCTTCCGCCACCTGATCGCAAAGCTGAAGCCCGACGTGCTGCACGGCCACGGCGCCAAGGCCGGCGGCTTCGTCCGGTTGAAGTCGCGCACCGATGAGACCATCCGCGTCTACACGCCGCACGGCGGATCGCTGCACTACCCGCTCAACACGTTCAAGGGCGCGCTCTACGGCCGCGCTCGAGCGCGCGCTGATGGACAGCACCGACCTGTTCCTGTTCGAAAGCGCGTTCGCGCGCGACACCTATCAGCGCATGATCGGCACGCCGAAGGGCCTCGTGCGCTGCGTGTTCAACGGCGTCACCGCCGATGAATTCGATCCCGTTCCCAAGGCGGATGATGCCACCGACATCGTCTATGTCGGCGAGTTCCGCCACATCAAGGGCGCCGACCTGTTGGTCGACGCGGTGGCGCGGCTGCATGCCGACGGCAAGCCGGTCACGCTGACGCTCGCCGGCGACGGCGAGGAGATGGCGGCGCTCAAGGCGCAGATCGAGCGGCTCGGCCTCTCCCATTCGGTGCGCTTCATCGGCCACGTCAAGGCGCGCTACGGTTTCTCCAAGGGCCGGCTCCTGGTCGTGCCCTCGCGCGGCGATTCCATGCCCTATGTCGTGATCGAGGCGGGTGCGGCGGGCATTCCGATGGTCGCGGCCAATGTCGGCGGCATCCCGGAAATCTTCGGAACCTACAACGACGCGCTGTTCGCGCCCAACATCGTCGGCGCCATGGCGGACGCGATCGAGATCGCGATGGAGGATCCGGAGGCCGCGCTGACACGCGCCAAGGCGCTCCGCGAGCGCATCTTCCTGCACTTCTCGCAGAAGGCGATGGTCGAAGGCGTGCTCGCGGGCTACCGCGACGCCTTCGCCAATCATTAACCATCCTTTACCAAGCTAACCGTTTCTTCCGATTTGTCCTCTAAGCCGGGACTGAGGGGAATACCGCCTCGGCGCGCGCCGCACTACTGCGCACGTGAAGAACGGATGTGGACGACAGTGGAACCGATCAACGCACGCTCGATGCTGGATACGGCGGCGAGCGCCGCGGCCAGGACGGCCGCCCGCCGGTCGAACGGCGCCGACGGCTGTCGCAGGCGGCGCTTGCCGTCACCAACCAGAAGGTGGGTCCGCGCCTATTCGCCGATCGTGATCGCCGGCGCCGTGCGCGTGGTCGATTTCGTGCTGCTCAGCGCCATCGGCATTGGAATCTATTTCTACTACGTGGTGCCGCTTTCCGGCTTTCACTGGGAATATGTCGCCGCGATCGTCGGCATGACGATCGCTGCCGTGATCTGCTTCCAGGCCGCCGACATCTATCAAGTCCAGGTCTTCCGCGGCCAGCTCCGCCAGATGACGCGGATGATCTCGTCCTGGGCTTTCGTGTTCCTGCTGTTCATCGGCGCTTCGTTCTTCGCCAAGCTCGGCGGCGAGATCTCGCGCCTCTGGCTTTCCGCTTTCTTCTTCATCGGCCTCGCCGTCGCTGATCACCGAACGGCTGTTCCTGCGCGCGCTGGTGCGCCGCTGGGCGCGTCAGGGCCGGCTCGACCGCCGCACCGTGATCGTCGGCTCCGACAAGAACGGCGAGCAGCTCGTCGAAGCGCTGAACAATGAATATGACAACGACATCGAGGTGCTCGGCGTGTTCGACGACCGCAACGACAACCGCGCGCTCGACACCTGCGCCGGCAGCCCCAAGCTCGGCAAGGTCGACGACATCGTCGAATTCGCGCGCCGCACCCGCGTCGACCTCGTGCTGTTCGCACTGCCGATCTCAGCGGAGACGCGCATCCTCGAAATGCTGAAGAAGCTGTGGGTGCTGCCGGTCGACATCCGCCTCTCGGCCCACACCAACAAGCTGCGCTTCCGTCCCCGCTCCTATTCCTATCTCGGCAAGGTGCCCACCCTCGACGTGTTCGAGGCGCCGATCACCGATTGGGACCTGGTGATGAAATGGCTGTTCGACCATGTGGTCGGGTCGATCGCCTGTGATGGCGCTGCCGGTCATGGCGCTGGTCGCGCTCGCGATCAAGCTCGACAGCCCGGGCCCGGTGCTGTTCCGCCAGAAGCGCTTCGGCTTCAACAACGAGCGCGATCGACGTCTTCAAGTTCCGCTCGCATGCTATCACCACCAGGCCGATCCGACCGCGTCGAAGGTCGTGACCAAGGACGATCCGCGCGTCACCCGCGTCGGCCGCTTCATCCGCAAGACCAGCCTCGACGAGCTGCCGCAGCTCTTCAACGTGGTGTTCAGGGCAACCTGTCGCTGGTCGGCCCGCGCCCGCATGCGGTGCAGGGCAAGCTGCAGGCCGCCTGTTCGACGAGGCCGTCGACGGCTATTGCGCGCCATCGCGTCAAGCCCGGCATCACCGGCTGGGCGCAGGTCAACGGCTGGCGCGGCGAGATCGACAATGAAGAGAAGATCCAGAAGCGCGTCGAGTTCGACCTGTACTACA
>CAWHQY010000016.1:0-6457 GCA_963831505.1 uncultured Alphaproteobacteria bacterium
TCCAGACGAGCAGCGCCCCCGATGCCGCAGCCCTGAGGGCCCAGGCCGCGAAGCTGCGCGGCAAGATCATCGAGATGTCGCACAAGGCGCAGGCCGCGCATCTGGCGTCCTCGTTGTCCTGCGCCGACGTGCTGACCGCCGCCTATTGGCACGTGCTCAGCATCGATCCGAAGAAGCCCAAGGACCCCTTGCGCGACCGTTTCATTCTCTCCAAGGGGCATGCCGCCGCGGCGCTGTATGCGACGCTTGCCATGAAGGGCTATTTCCCGCTGGAAGAACTCGACACCTATTGCCAGGACGGCGGCCGGCTTGCCGAGCATCCGCCCGCGAATCTCCTTCCCGGCGTGGAGGCCGCGACCGGCTCGCTCGGTCACGGGCTTCCGCTCGGCTGCGGCATCGCGCTGTCGGGCCGGATCAAGGGCGAGAGCTTTCGGGTCTATGCGCTGCTCTCGGACGGCGAGAACAACGAGGGCTCGGTGTGGGAGGCCGCAATGTTCGCCGCCGCCCAGAAGCTCGAAAATGTCTGCGTCGTGGTCGACTACAACAAATGGCAGGCGACCGCGCGCTCCAACGAGACGCTGATGCTGGCGCCCTTGCGCGACAAATGGGCCGCGTTCGGCTGGGACGCGCACGAGATCGACGGCCATGATGTCGGCGCGCTTGCGGAGGCCATGCAGCGGATTCCGAACGGCTCCGGCAAGCCGGTGGCGCTGATCGCGCACACCGTGAAGGGCAAGGGCGTGTCGTTCATGGAGGACGACAACAACTGGCACTATCGCGCGCCGACCGCCGACGAAGTGGTGAAGGCGCACAAGGAGCTTGGCCTGTCATGAGAAACGCATTCGCCGACGAACTGACCAAGCTCGGCAACGAAGACCCGCGCGTCGTCATGCTGTCGGGCGACATCGGCAACCGCCTGTTCGACAAGTTCAAGGACAAGCATCCGTCGCGCTTCTTCAATTGCGGCGTCGCCGAAGCCAACATGATGGGGGTCGCCGCCGGCATGGCGATGAACGGCCTGCGTCCCGTCGCCTACACCATCACGCCCTTCGTGACGACGCGCTGCCTGGAGCAGATCCGCACCGACGTCTGCTATCACGAGGCCCCGGTGACCATCGTCGCGGTCGGCGCCGGTCTTGCCTATTCCGGTCTCGGCCCGACGCACCATGCCTGCGAGGACATCTCCTTCCTGCGCTCGATCCCGAACATGGTCGTGATCTGCCCGGGCGATGCCTTGGAGGTGCGCGGTGCGCTTGCGCGCCGCCATGCAGCAGGACCGCCCGGTCTATATCCGCATGGGCAAGAAGGGCGAGCCTGTCGTGCACAAGGGCCCAATCGCAGACTTCAAGATCGGCAAGGCTATCACTATCGCCGAGGGCTCTGACGTCTGCCTGCTCTCGACCGGCAACATGCTGCCCGAGGCGATGGAGGCGGCGCACAAGCTCAAGGACAAGGGCATCTCGGCCGAGGTCGTCAGCTTCCACACCGTGAAGCCGCTCGATGAGGAGAAGCTGAAGCAGGCCTTCGCGCGCTTCAAGCTGGTCGCGACCCTCGAAGAGCATTCGCTGATCGGCGGCTTCGGCGCCGCCGTCTCCGAGTGGCTGGTCGACACCGAGACGCAGCCCAAGAAGTTCCTGCGCTTCGGTACGCCCGACGCCTTCTTCAAGAAGTCCGGCGAACAGGAATATGCCCGCGAGGCGCTGGGGCTCGACCGGCCACCAGATCGCGGACAAGATCATCCACGCGTTGCACTGAGAGACGTCATGAAGACCGAAGCTGCCCTCCTGGTCCAGACCGGCCACCCCCTGGTGCTGGCTGAAATCGAGACTGCCGGCGCTGAAGCCTGGGCAGGTGCTGGTCGAGATCGCCTATTCCGGCGCCTGCGGCACGCAGGTGATGGAATGGCGCGGCGACAAGGGCGAGGACAAATGGGTGCCGCATTGCCTGGGCCATGAGGGTACCGGCACGGTGCTGGAGGTCGGCGGCGCGGTCACCAAGGTGAAGGCCGGCGACAAGGTCGTGCTGTCCTGGATCAAGGGCAGCGGCATCGAGGCCGGCGGCGCCGTCTATGACTGGGACGGCCGCAAGGTCAATGCCGGCGGTGTCACCACGTTCCAGCGCCATTCGGTGGTCAGCGAGAACCGCCTGACGCTGATTGCCGCCGGACCTGCCGATGGATGTCGCGGTGCTGCTCGGCTGCGCCGCGCCGACCGGCATGGGCGCGGTCTACAACGTGCTGAAGGTGCAACCGGGCGACGCGGTCGCCGTGTTCGGTACCGGCGGCATCGGCCTGAATGCCCTGATGGCGGCGGCACTTGCCGGCGCCATGCCGGTGATCGGCATCGACCCCAACCCGACCCGCCGCGCGCTCGCCAAGATCTACGGCGCGACCCATGTGATCGACGCCTCCGGCGACGTGATCGCAGAAATCAAGAAGATCGTGCCGCAGGGCGTCGATCTCGCCGTGGAATCCTCCGGCGTTCCGGCCGTGATGGAACAGGCCATCAACGCCACCCGTCAGCAGGGCGGCCGCGCGGTCGTGATCGGCAACGCCAAGCATGGCGCGGTGCTGCCGCTCAATCCCGGCGTCTTCAACCAGGGCAAGAGCCTGCTCGGCACCTGGGGCGGCGACAGCGTCCCGGATCGCGATTACGGCCGCTACGGACGCCTGCTCGGCTCCGGCCGCTTCCCGGTGCGCGATCTCCTGTCCAAGCCCTATAGCCTCGCCCAGGCCGATCAGGCGCTGCAGGACCTCGCCGCCGGCAAGGTCGGCCGCCCGCTGATCGACATGTCGCTGCGTTGAGTTAGAATCGGCCATGCGGATCGGGATCGACTTCGACAACACGATCGCATGCTATGACGGCGTGTTTCACGCGGCCGCGCTGGAGCGCGGCCTGATCCCGGCCGATCTCGGCCGCGACAAGAACAGCGTCCGCGACCATCTCAACGGAAGCGGCCGCAAGGACGATTTCACGGAGCTGCAGGGCTATGTCTATGGCGCCCGCATGGACCTGGTGTCGCCCTATCCCGGCTTCGCCGAGTTCGTCGCCGCTGCCCGAAAGCGCCGGCCATGACCTCTTCATCGTCAGCCACAAGACCAGGCATCCGATCCTGGGGCCGAAGCACGACATGCATGCCGCCGCGCGCGGCTTCCTGACCGACCGGGGCCTCATGGGCGAGGGACCGAAGCAGATCGATCCGGCAAACGTGTTCTTTGAACTGACCAAGGAGGAAAAGGTCGCGCGCGCCCGCAAGCTCGCTTGCGAGGTGTTCGTCGACGATCTGCCGGAAATCCTTGGCCTTGGCGGATTTCCTGAAGGCATGCGGAAAATCCTGTTCGATCCGGACAACCAGTTTGCCGGCGCCGCAGGGGTGGGCAGGCATTCGATCGCCGTGCATCCTGGGCATCGATCGCGGCGGATTTGACCCGTGAACGCGCCTGACACGATCATGGAAGACGATGCGGCCTTGCTGGCGCTCGCAGGCCGGCTGACCGCGCAGGCCGGCCGCACAGGCTGCGAAAACCCTGACGAGGCTCGCCGGCGGCCGCAACAATCAGGTCTATCGCGTCGAGACCGAGGGCGGCCCACCGCTGGTGCTGAAACGCTATTTCAGCGATCCCCGCGACACCCGCGACCGGCTCGGCGCCGAGTGGAATTTCATCACCCACGCCTGGTCGCGCGGCATTCGCGCCGTGCCCGAGCCGCTCGCCTGCGATGCGAGTGAACAGGCCGGGCTCTACAGTTTCGTGCAGGGCCGCAAGCTCGCCGCGTCCGAACTGACGTCAGCCCACATCGACGCCGCGATCGACTTCGTGCTCGCGGTCAATCAGCGGCCTCGCCCGGCACTGGCGCCGGGATCGGAAGCCTGCTTCTCGTTGGCCGAACATGTCGCCACGGTCGAGCGCCGGGTTGCGCGGCTCGCCACGCTCGACCCGGCCGCGCCTCATGCCGATGATGCGCAGCAACTGGTGTCGGCACGGCTGTTCCCGGCCTGGACCGCGGTGAAGGCGCGTCTTGCGGCCGGCGCGGAGGCTGCGGGGCTTGCGATGGACCAAGCTCTGATGCCTGACGATTGTTGCCTATCGCCATCGGATTACGGCTTCCACAACGCGCTGATGGATGATTCGGGTAAGCTGACCTTCCTCGATTTCGAATATGCCGGCCGCGACGATCCCGCCAAGCTCGTCTCCGACTTCTTCTGTCAGCCGGAAGTGCCGGTGCCGCTCGCCTATCACGCCTCACTTCATCGACCGCATGAGCGAGGGCCTCGGTCTCGATGCGGCGGCGATCGCGCGCTGCCGGCTGCTGCTCGACGCCTACCAGATCAAATGGACCTGCATCATCCTCAACGACTTCCTGCCGCTCGGCGCGGCGCGGCGGGCCTTCGCCGATACCGGCGCCTGGGCCAAACGCTGCGCGGAGCAGCTCACCAAGGCCGAGGCGAAGCTTGCCGCGCTCGGCGCCATCGCATAACCGATATCGGGCATCCGGAGAGATTTCATGGCCTATCGCGAGTTCGTCAGCCTCGTTCACAAATCGACCAAGCGCGACTATCTCGCGCGCGTCACCCAGCGCGACAAGGCCGAGGTCGCCGAGATGGCGATCAAGTACGATTACGACTACTGGGACGGCAGCCGCGAGACCGGCTATGGCGGCTACAAATATGACGGCCGCTGGCGCAAGGTCGCCGACGCCATGATCGCGGCCTATGGCATCAAGCCGGGCATGCGCGTGCTGGACGTCGGCTCCGGCAAGGGCTTTCTGCTGCACGATTTCCGCGAGGCCATTCCCGGTCTCGAGGTCGCCGGCATCGACGTCTCGTCCTACGGCGTCGAGCACACGATGGACGACGTCAAGCCGTTCTGCCAGGTCGGCAACGCGGCCAAGCTGCCCTGGCCGGACAAGCATTTCGATCTCGTGATCTCGATCAACACGCTGCACAATCTCTACAACTACGACCTCGACGCCGCCTTGCGCGAGATCGAGCGCGTCAGCCGCGGCGCCAAATATCTCTGCGTCGAGGCCTATCGCAACGAACGCGAGAAAGTAAATCTGATGTACTGGCAGCTCACCTGCCGCATCTTCCACACGCCGGAAGAATGGGACTTCGAGTTCAAGCGCTCCGGCTATACCGGGGATCATGAGTTCATTTTCTTCGAATGATCCGGGCCCGCGAACAAAGCAGACAGATTCCCGCCGAGAGGAGATAGGCTAGTAATTAAGTGGCGCGATCCCATCTCGTGAACGTCGGGCAGATCGAGCATTACGGCAGCCGACTGACGCCGCCCACCCAGTATTGGCCTCCTCAACTCTGATTGAGCGACATCTTCGCCGTCACGGGACGTTCGCCGAGAATGCCAACAACCCCGCGTTTGACTACCATGATTTCATGGTCGCGCCGCTCGGAGACGCCATCCCCGCCTCTGGCTAGGGGAGCGAAGCTCAGGAGAGAAAAATGAGCGTGTTCGTTACGTCGATACGAGCAGATAGGTCAGCGACGTCGATCTCTCAAGGTTTTTGCGAACGCTGATGCCGAGGAAACCTGGTTCGAAGAAAACGACCCAGAGGGTGTCGCATTCGAATACGGGGTGTTGGAGTGAGTTCGCATCGGCAGTCGCCGCCTAGCGTGCCCGCTTAGGCATCGCCATGCCGACTGTTGCGCGTTCCTGGCCAGCTAGTTGAGCGGCTGGAGGCGTCGGTTGCTCGGCGGGCGTCAGCAAGCCCATCAGCACCGCTTCTTTCTTGGTAACGCCACCACCGATGGCCGTGTCAAACGCTTGGCATGGGGCAAACAGCGCAGCAACCGACGCGGCAGAAGGTGGCGGGCAATAATCATCGGTCTTGACAGACTGAACGGCCAGCCCGCCGGCCGATAGAGCAGCTATCGCTATCGCTACAAGATATTCGGTTCTCATTGCGATGGTCCTCCATCGCCCCCAGTGCCCCAATGCGATCGAGTGGGGCCGGTTCCTTCCTCAGCAGTTCATCGCGGTAAATTCGTCCATTCGCGTCATTGTTGTATTATAAACTTTGTACTACCGTAGCGGCCTAACAGCAAAGTTCACACTATTTCACGGAACGAAACATGCGGTTACGCTGGGTGATTTTCGTAGGTGCGGCTGGACTGGTAACAGCTTGGTGGTGCGCAAATCTCCTCGCGGCCTATGTTACCGTCTTTGGCTGCCTTGTCCTGTATGGCC
The DNA here is from genome assembly GCA_963831505.1 of uncultured Alphaproteobacteria bacterium. Classification (GTDB taxonomy): domain Bacteria; phylum Pseudomonadota; class Alphaproteobacteria; order Rhizobiales; family Xanthobacteraceae; genus Bradyrhizobium. The sequence continues at coordinate 6,203 of CAWHQY010000016.1, forward strand.
AGAGGATAATTCAATTCTATCTTGAATCTGAAGTACGTCCGCTACCCAAGTCGGTCACCGAAACAAGGGGAGCGACCGAGGACCATCCACAGTTAGAGTTACTTGTGCTGCGAAGGCAGAAGCTTATTCGGAAGCTGAATGAGACCAACGATTCGCAAAATCGGAACGAGTTTCTGCTGGAGCTAGCCAAGATTCACGAGGAGCTGAAAGCATTGGGGTTTGAGCCAGTTGAGAACGCTTGGGCGACGAGGACAC
>CAWHQY010000017.1:0-339567 GCA_963831505.1 uncultured Alphaproteobacteria bacterium
CGGCGCCCGCTTTTCGCGGAATGCGAGCTGCCCCTCCCCAGCATCTTCCGTCAAAGCAAACAATGCGATTTGGCTCTCGGTGAAGCGCATCGACTTTTCGAACGACATCGCTTCGATGGCCTTCATCGTGTACAGGCCGCGACGGATCGCGGCCGGCGACTTGTCCAGAAGACGGCCCAGCAGAGCCTCCAGGCCTGTATCCACGTCGTCGGCGACCATATTGACCAGCCCCCAGCTCAGCGCCCGCGCTGCGGAGATGGGTTCGCCCGTCAGGCACATCTGCGCCAGTGCGCGCCGAGGCAGCAGATGATGGAGTACGCTCAGGACCTGCGCCGGGAACAGGCCGACCTTCACCTCGGGCAGGCCGAACACCGCGTGCGGGGCTGCCACGGCGAGATCGCACATGGCCAGCAAGCCCATGCCACCGGCCATGCAGGCGCCGTTCACGCGGGCGACCAGCGGTACAATGCTGCGTCGCGCTAGCCTGAGCAGATCGGCAAGAGCTGCATAGGGCTCGGAATGGTCGAAGCGAAAGGCCGTGCCGGCCGCAAGGTCGGCTCCCGCGCAGAAGGCCTTATCTCCGGCGCCCGTGAGGACGACAGCCCGCACGTCGCGTTCATGCTGGACACGCTCGATCGCATCGCAAAGGCCGCTGAGCACACCGGGACTGATCGCGTTGCGACGCTCCTCCCTCGATATCGTGAGCCAAAGGACGCCGCCGCGGCGCTCCTCGAGCAGTTCTGAAGAAGGGTTGGTCATGAGTTCCCCGGAAGCGATCGAAGGTGAAGCGAGAAATGAGCTCAGGCTGCTTGCGGCGGCTGGAGCACGACCGGCCGCTGGAATACGATGTTGTCGGCCACCAGTTGATGGATCCGCTGCTCGCCGAGCCCCGCCTCACGCAAGACATCGACCGTGTGTTCGCCGAGCGCGGCCGCCGGATGTCGATTGAGCGGGACGGTGCCTGACCACTCGCTCGGAACCGCGGTCTCGCGGATCCTGCCGACGATCGGATGCTCCACCTCCGTGAAGAAGCCCGTGGCGGCCAGGTGCTCGTCCTCGAGAAGTGACTCCAGCGTGTGCATCGGGAAGATCGGAATCTCGTTTTCCGGCAGGAGCTCGAGCCATTGGCGCGTGGTCCGCTGCTCGAGTTCTTCAGAGACCAGCTGGTAGAGCTCGTCGATGTGCGCTGTGCGGTTACGGATGTCGGCGAAGCGCGGGTCCGTCTTCAGCAGATCGCCCTTGCCCACCGCCTCCAGGAAGATCTTCCATTGCCGGTCGGTGTAGATGAGACAACACACGTACCCGTCCTTGGTCTTGTACGGACGGCGGTTTTTCGCCATCAGCCGTGGATACCCGAACTCCCCCTGGCTGGGAACGAACTTGTGACCGTAGAGGTGATCGCCCAACACATACGGCACCATCGTCTCGAACATCGGAATGTCGACGCATTGCCCCATGCCGGTCTGAGTTCGCGCGTAGAGCGCCGAGGCAATGACGCCGAAAGCGTAGAGGCCTACCGAGCGATCGGCGATCGTCAGCGGCAAATAACGCGGTTCGCCTTCAGCCTGCTGACCCATTACTGCGGCCAAGCCGGTCGCTGCCTGGATCATGTCGTCGTACGCGGCCTTCGGACCGTAGGGCCCCTTCTGCGAGAAGCCGACCATGCTGGCGTAGATGAGCTGCGGGTTCAGTTCGGCCAGGCGCGCGTATCCGAGGCCGAGCCGCGCCATCGCCGCGGGTCGGACGTTGGTGGCAAGCACGTCCGCAGACTTAATGAGTTCGAGCAGCAACTCCGCGCCGGCAGCCGACTTCAGGTCGATGACGATGCTGCGCTTGTTGCGGTTGAGACCAAGAAACAGCGGACCCAGACCATGCTCGCCGTTCGGCCCGAGTGTCCGGGTCGAGTCTCCACCGGGCGCCTCCACCTTGATGACATCGGCGCCGAGGTCGCCCAGCATCTGTGTCGCAAAGGGCCCCATGAAGACGGTCGTGAGATCGATTACCTTGATGCCTGACAGCGGTCCGGAAAATTCAGTCATTTGGTTTACCTCCCTAGGCGCGCGAGGCAGCCGCCCCTTGCGCATTCATCTGGATTTTACAAAGTGCACCGCGTTGCTGTTTCTCGCCGGGCTGTTCGCGGTCAAGTTCGCGGTGGGATGACCATCATCCTTCCTATCGCCACCTGAGCAGGCGGTTCTCCAGCGAGGTCATGCCCCAGCTGATGCCAACGCCGATCATCGACAACAGGAAGATGATGCCGAACACCCCGTTGGTCTTGAAGCTTGCGGCGAGCACCGACAGCGTCTGGCCGAGGCCGTGTTCGGAGGCGAAGATCTCCGCGCCGATCACGCCGAGCAGGGCGAAGACGAGGCCAAGCCGCAGGCCGTTGAAGATCACCGGCACGGCGCTCGGCAGCACGAACTTGCGGAAAATCTGGCTTTCGCTGGCGCCGAGCGTGCGGGCGAGCGTGATGTGATCGGGATTGACGCCGCGCCCGCCGGCCACTGTAGAGGTTAGCACGATGAAGAACGTGAGGCTGAGACCGACAGCGACCTTGGATCCGAGTCCGAGGCCGAACCAAATGATGAACAGCGGCGCAAGCGCAATGCGCGGCATGGCGTTCAGCGCGGTGAAGATCGGGTTGAACACCGCTTCTGTCGTGGGGCTCGTGACGAACAGCATGCCGACCAGCACGCCTGAAACACTGCCGAGCACGAAGGCGATCACGGTGCCGCCCATCGACCAGTAGAAGTCGTTCAACAGGCTCTGGGTGACGAACACCTCCTGCCAAAGATACTGCACGATGCCGGTCGGCCTGCCGATCAGGATCGGGTCGACCAGTTTCGAGTTGGCCGCCCACTCCCAGAAGACGAAGAACACGGCAAGAAACACCAGCCGCGCCGCCCAGATCTTTCCAGATCCCCACATGCGTTCGTCGGTCATTGGCTCAATCCCTCTTCAAGCCGGCTCCACACCTGGGAGTAAAGTTCGTGATAGTGTGCTTCCTTCTGCAGCGCGCGCACCGAGCGCGGCCGGCCGAGCGTGATCGGAACGTCGGCAATGATGCGCCCCGGTCGTGAGCTCATCACGATGACGCGGTCGGACATCGACACGGCTTCAGACAGGTCGTGGGTGATGAACAGCACGGTGCGCCGCTCGCGCTGCCATAGTGACAGCAGCACGTCTTCCAGCTGCAGTTTCGTCTGCGCATCGAGCGCGCCGAACGGCTCGTCCATCAACAGAATCGGCGAGTCGAGCGAGAAGGTGCGCGCGAGCGCTACGCGCTGGCGCATGCCATGCGACAACGCCTTCGGAAAGGCGTTCTCGAAACCTTTGAGGCCGACCTTTTCCAGCAGGTCGAGCGCCCGGGCGCGGCGCTTCTCCGCGGGCACGCCGCGCACCTCGGTGCCGAGTTCGGCATTGCCGAGCGCCGTGCGCCATGGCGCGAGTGCGTCGCGCGCCAGCATGTAGGCGACGTCGTGGCTGCCCGTGACTGGCGGCTTGCCGTTCACGAGCATCGTGCCGCGACCCGCGCTCGACGGCAAAAGGCCGGCGGCGAAGTTCAACAGCGTGGTCTTGCCGCAGCCGGAGGGGCCGACGATCGAGACGAATTCGCCGGGAGCGATGTTCAGCGAGAATTCCGACACCGCTGTCAGCTTGGCGGTTTCGAACACCACCGACACCTTGTCGAAGATGATCGAGCCCGGCGCAGGCTTTGCTAAGGTACCGGCGCTGGCTCTCGTCTGCGTTGGGTTCATGGCCATGTTCATTGTTTGCTCTTTCGCTCAAGCCCGCATCAAGGCGTCTGTGGCGCCTTGTCCCACAGCACCCGCTTGGCCTCGACTTTCACGTCAATGATCTTGTTCTCGAGGCTGAAGTCCATGATCTCCTGCAGCGCCGAGACCTTGACCTTCAGGTCCTTGCTGTAGGCGGGGATCACACTCTTGACCCAGTTCCTGCGTATCTCGTCGGCGCCCGCCATGTCGCCGAACGAGATGATCGGCGTGTAGATCTTGACGAGCTCGTCGAAATTCTTCGGATCGTTGAACCAGGCGGCCGCGTCCGTCATCGCCGCGTAGAACGCTTCCATCAGCTTCGGGTTACTCTCCACCATCTCCTTGCGCGCAGCGACGATGATGTTGGCGCCGATCGTCGCTTCCAGCGACTTCGGACCTTCGCCGATTGTCATGTCGATCACCGTCTCGCAGGTCTTGTTGAATTGGCAGATCTGCGTCAGCGGCTGGTACATGATCGCCGCATCGATCTGCTTGCCGATGGCGAGCGCGGTGTAGGTGGTGCTCGGTGCGCCCACTGCAACATACGTCACATCGTCCGGCTTCAAGCCGGCGTCCTTGAGCATGGCGTTGAAATACTTCTCGTTCGAGCTTCCGCGCGCGGCGACGCCGATCCGCTTGCCCTTGAAGTCGTTCATGATCGCCGGATAGCCCTTGTCGCGGCTGGGCATCGGCACGTCATTGCGGACGCTGATCGACAGCACGTTCGCCGGCAGGCTGGTGCCGACAATGACGACCTCAGCGCCCGCGGCCACCGCTGCGCCGACGAGATCCGCGGCGCCGTGCGTGAAGTCGATGGTCTTGCCGACCAGCGCCTGCAGGCCGAGCGAGGTCGAATTGAGTATCTTGATCTCGCACTTGAAATTGTACTTCTCGCAGAAGCCTTTCTCCTTGGCGATGATCGCATGCATGTTGCCGGTCGTACTGGCGTAGTTCTGGATGCCGACCGTTTCGCCGTTGGCGCGCGGCGTTTGTGCCGCAGCGCAGCCTGAGATGGCGGCAAGCGCGATGGTCGACGCGGCGCACAATGTGAATGACTGGTTTTTCATGTTTCCTCCCGTTTCCGATATTACAACTGCCTGCTTCAATCAGATGAACTGGTTCACCTCGAGCATGTTCGCAGAGGGATCCTGGAGATAGATCTGATACATCCTGTCCATCGCATACACTTGGGCATCAGATACGAGCACGCCGTCCCGTTCCAGGCGGGCCTTTACGGCATGCACATCGCGCACCGAGAATGCCGGGTGTCCGCCGATTGTCGGGTTGTGCTCAAGGCTGTACCGGGTGGGGAAGCCTGGGTCGGCGCGAACGATGTGTATGCCGCGGTTGAAGTCGCCAAGTGACAAAAGCGAAACCATCGACGGATCTACGACGACGTCACCAGCAGCAGCCGGAGCTTGCCAGCGGCCTTCGGTCATACCGGCGATTTCGACATAGAATGCGGCTGCTTCTCGCACATCGCAGGCCTCTAGATTGACATGATGGATCCCCCAGCCCCAGTCGTGCACCAAAGACTGAATGGCTTGGTCTGTTGGCCCACCCGTCGATCTCTGACAGAAGGCCACGACATTCATCGCCGGGTCGATCGTGTAAATGGCGGATGCGTCAAAGTCGCCAGGCAAGGCGTGCACATAAGGTATCGCCGCTCTGTCCAGTCTGCTCGCGATTCCATTCAAGTCGTCAGTGTCGAAAGCGACATGACGAGTGCCTGCCGATCCGTGCAATTCCGACGTAGTTCGGTTGAGCAGCCTCGGCGGCTTTCTGATTCGCAGGCCTCGACTGCCGCTGCCGAAAGCGATCGTCTGATCGGCGACTTTAACGGCTCGGCCTAGTCCGATATAGGATTCAAAAAATTTCTGTGCCTCTGCCAGATCGTGCGTTGCAAGGGACACTCGATGGATCGCTGAAATCGTCACGGCAGTTCCTCCCGACCATTCAGTTTCATGTAGCGTTAGACTGATAACACCTGGGCCAGTTGCCCTCGACCGGAAGGGACAACAGTAAGTTCTTTGTTGCGATCGTCGGCGCGACTTGCCCTGCTGATGAAACGGTCCAGCCCGGGAAAGCAAAGTGCGCGAGACGATCTGCGATTGATCCTCCAAAAGTAGACTATGATCCAGTGGCTTGAAGCATCATTCCGCTGTATGGAACGCGAGAAGCGCGGCTCAGACTGCTAAACAGCATGATTGAGGAGGACGCACATGAGTTCTGGATCCCCAGTCGAGTCGGTTCGACGCGCCTTCGCGCTTCTGGAAGAGCTGAACCGCCAGCGCATCAACAGTGTTCAACATCTGCACGAGGTAACCGCTCTTCCGAAGTCGACCATCGTACGCCTGCTGGAGACTCTTCGGCTCCTCGGCTACGTGGCGAACGATCCACGACAGGGCGGATACCAGGTGACCTCAGGGGTTCGCGGGCTAAGCTCAGGCTTCCATGGTGATCCGCTGGTGGTCGAGGCGGCTCGTTCTTGGGCGATCGAATTCACCCGCCGGCACAAGCTTCCGATCGGCATTGCCGTGTTCGATCGGGACGCCATGGTTGTGCAATTCTCGACAACGCGGGAAAGTCCGATGTCACCATTTCACGCGACCGTTAACATGAGGCTGCCGCTTCTGACGCGTGCGATGGGCCGCGCCTATATCGCGTTCTGTCCCGCAGCGGAGCGCAAATACATTCTTGGTGTCCTCGCTCGCTCGGCTCATCCCGAGGATCGGGCCGCACGCCATCCGGAGGAGGTTCGCGAAATCATTGCGCGCGTGCGGCGCAACGGCTTCGCGGAACGATCGCCTGATGTCCAGCCGAAGTCAGCGAACACCTTCAGTGTTCCCATACGCCATGGGCGCAAGGTTCTTGCCACCCTCGCGGTGAGTTACTTCATTTCGGCAATGCCAAAAACGAAGGCGATAGCATCTTACGTCCCTCCGCTTTTGGATCTGGCCAAGAAGATCGAAGCGAGCGTAGCTGATCTCACAAGAGTTCAGTGAGCAATTGTCTGGGCTGAAGGAGCTAGGCGCCAGCAATCCAGCTGCCGCCGTGGACATATGCGACGAGCGTCGCCCTCAGGTCCCCATCGATTCTCGTCGCTCTTCTGCATTCCCGCACCGTCAATTCGTGAGACGGCAACAGTCAGTGCTTGTAGGCGGTTTGGCGTAGAGCGGACATCAAAGCCAGGGACCCCAGCCTCGCAGGCCGCTGCCGACCAACCCTCGATCGGATCAGTCGCGCCCTGCAGAATGATCACGCTCGATCATGCCAACTGCGAGATCGGGCGTGACCAAACGTGCAAGTTGGGTACTGAGTGGGATTCTTGTGCAGAAACAGTCTCTTCTCCGTAAGCATTTGTAGTGCATGGGTTTATAGTTAGCTCCGAAAACGAAGGGGATGTGAATTGGCTACTGTAGGTCGCGCTCTTTCATGATCATAACCGTTCCCAACTGTAATTTACGTTCAGTCCTTCGACGCACGACACGTCACAAGATTTTTTCTATCCCAAGCATCAAGCTCGTCCACCGGATACAAAACAGCTTTGCCGATCTTGACGTATGCTGGCCCAATTCGCATCGCGCGCCAATTCCGCAGCGTGCCCACTGTAACCTCGCCGCGGTAACGCGCCGACACTTCTTCGGCGGTCAGGAATTTGGTGTCCGACATTCGCGTCTCCATCACTTCGCCGCACGATACGTCACGGCAAAACTATCTCGACGGTGACGCTGTGAATGACGCAAGAAAACGACATTATAGACGGGAGCTAATTGGCGCAGTGGATTTCGCCGTTTTTCGCAAGATAGAGAGAGCCGGCGTAGCAAAATACCTGCACCTCGTGGTTCCCACTCATGGTGACGCGCAACAGCGAGGTTGCGCTTCCTGTGGGCGCAGCATGCGGATTTTGCGGTCGCTACCTCTACGTATGCTTCCGACGCTTTATTGAACGCTGTTGGAACGAAAATCAGAAGCTGGAGACTTGCGCCGGTCGATAAGGCAGTGTGCGAACGCAGCTGAAGCTTTCTACGTTCACCGGTTTGAGCACCTCTCACCGGACATCAGCGAATTCGCGTTTCGGACGCCACGAGACGGGATCTGCGATCCAGCGGTTGATGTCGGATTCATGCCAGCCGGTCCCGTTGGCGCTGATTTTGAGCTGAGCCGGGAACGTGCCCTCGGCGATCTTGCGGTAGATGGTGGACCGGGACAGCCCGGTCCTGGCGAGGACGGTTTTCAAGCGGATGATACGGTCTGGTTCGCGCATGGCCGCGCTGCCTCCTGCTGGCTGTTTCTGACGGCTTCTGAGACCAGACAGGACAGGCAGTTGCAGGCGCGCAAGAGCATTTTGCACGTCGCCGTACTGTGGCGTAGAGACGGCGGAAAATCAGGATGGGTCAAATTCCGAGGCCCCGGCCTCTGCCGAGGTCGATGCCGTGGGTGAAGGCCAATTCGTGGCCGAGCCGGCGGCCTGATTCGAACGCGATGCCGAGCTCCCGCTTGCGATTGGCGAGGATGGATTCCAGTTGCGGATCGCGTTCGAGGCTTCTCGCCATGTCGCCCATCGCCGAGCGCGTGGCCCTGTAGCCGGACATGTCGCCCGCCTGATACTGGCGCTGGCTGGTCTGGTCGAGCTCCTGCCAGCGTTCCACGAAGCGGTCGGCGCGGCGGCTCGGATCGATGCGCAGTTCGGTTTCGAGCTGGAGCGCGCGGATGGCGCGGTTGACCCGGCCGCCAGCCGCCTCGCGGGCAAGCTCCGGGTTCTTCTTGTAGGCGGCTTCGGCATCGTGCGAGCCATAGGGCCGCACCTCCTCGAAGACCTGGCGGGCCTTTTGTAGTTCTTTCACCTGCTCGGGACTTGCCTCGCCGCCCATCTCCTGCGCCTCGAAGATCGCATCCACGGCGCGGGCATGGCGCACGAGCGCTCGGGTGCGCACGCGACGCAATTCCTTTTCCGGGTCTTCCGCCACCTTCCTTTCCGGCGCTTCGGTTTCGCGCCGCTCGGCTCCCGTACCGCTCCTTTCCCTTTCCGGCGTTTCCCGCTCCGGCCTCCGTCCGCCATCCGGGCCGGGCACATCTGCAGGAGAGCGAAGGCCGTCGAACATGTTGCGTACCTTCTCCGGCACGACCTTGCGCACGATCTCGGCCACGCGCTCGCGGAAGGTGATCCCGCGCCGCTCGGCATAGCTCTGCACCGGATCGGCACGCTCGTAGTCCGAGGCCATGTCCTTGGCGCGATCGCGCGACAGGGTGCGGACAAGCCGGTCCTGATTGGCAAAATCGTCGCGGCCATAATGCAGGTCCACGCCGTCGCGGTGCCGCGACAGGGCGACATAGCTGCCGTGGGCATCCATGCCCGGCGTCGCCAGCACATGGGTGCGGTCTACCGTCATGCCCTGCGCCTTGTGGATGGTCGCGGCATAGCCATGGTCGATCCGGTTGTAGTCCTTGAGGTCGAAGTGCACGGATCGGCCATCGTCGGTCTGCACGGTCATGGATTGCGCGCTGACCTGCTCGATGGTCCCGAGCGTGCCGTTCTTCACGCCAAGGCCGCGCTCGTTCTGCAGGAACATGACGCGATCCCCGCTGGCGAAGTTTCTCGCGCCGCGCTCGACCGTCACACGCACCTCATCGCCCAGATCGCCGGCGGCCCGCATCCGCTCGCGCGCTGCCTCGTTGAGCGCGCGGACCTCGTCGTTGGTATGGGTGAGGATGATCCGGCTCCGATCCGGTGATGCCTGCCGGTCGCGGTCCCAGCGCTCGATCAGATCGCCGCGCGCCTGCTCGCGGGTTTGGGCCTCATGCACCATGCCGTGGGAGCGATAGGCTTCCAGCGCATTGCCGGTTCTGCCGGTCGGCGAGATCGCGCGTGGCGTCGCGCTGCCAGTCCTCCCGCTGACGGCGCACCTCGCCGATTTCCGCGCCGCCGTGACGCTCATGGATCGACCGGAACGCCGCGCCCGCCTCGATGGCTTGCAGTTGTTGCGGATCGCCGACCAGCACGACCTTTGCGCCGGCTTCGGCAGCATGGGACAGCACGCGCTCCAACTGGCGCGTGCCGACCATGCCCGCCTCGTCGATCACCAGCACATCGCGGGTCGTGAGCAGGTCGCGGCCCTGTCGCCAGCCATGCTCCATGCTGGCGATGGTGCGGGACGGATATGCCCGATCCGCTTTCGAGATTTTCCGCCGCGATGCCGGACAGCGCCACGCCCCGGACCTCATAGCCGGCCGCTTCCCAGGCCTCCCGCGCCACGCCCAGCATCGCGCTCTTGCCCGTTCCGGCATGGCCGACCACGACGCCCAAATCGCGCCCGTCCGTGACATGCGCCAGCGCGTCGGCCTGCTCGCCCGACAGGACAAGACCGCGCGCTTCCGCACGCGCCAGCGCCGGCCTCGCCGGTCCGCGTCATCGCACCTCATGGCGTTCCCGTTCCGCCATGAGTTCGGCGGCGCGGTGCAGGCGCTGTTCGGCCTCGATCATCTCGCGGGTGGTGAAGCGATCCTCGCCGCGAGCGTCCTTGCCGAGTTCGACCAGATCGGGCGCATTGCGCATCGCGCCCATGACCTCGTTGAACTGGTCGATCCCGTCGCTGTGCCGGTGCGCGAACTTCGCCATGTCGCGCTGCGTGAAGGTCGATTGCTGATGCGTGATCGCGTCCAATGCAAGCGAAGGATCGGCGATGATCCGCTCGCCATTGCCGCGCGCGATCTCGCGGTGCATCTCGGCGCGGTCGGCCTCGATCCCTTCGCCCTCGATGCCCCGAACCTCGATGCGTTTGGCGGGCGCGCCGATCTGGCTTTGCGGCTCCAGCGCGATGCCCTGTGCTTCGAGGCTGCGATGGTCGATGCGCGCGTCGATGTCGAGTTCGGCCAGCCGCTCATTGGCAAGCTCGGCCCAGCGTTCGCGCCAGCGCTCGACCATCTCCGTGCGGTTCCAGTCCCGCACCTTCTGGCCAAAGCCGTTCTCGTCCACCGCGCGCATGGTCAGCATGACATGGGCATGGGGTTTGGGCATGCCGTCCTCGGCCATGTCCCAATGCACATTGAGATCGGCGATCATGCCCCGATCGACGAATTCGCCCCGAACGAAGTCGCGGGCGAGTTCGATGCCCTGCGCCTCGCGTCATCTCGCGCGGAATGGCGAATTCGACCTCGCGGGCAAGCTGGGCGTCCTTGCGGACTTCGAACGCCTCGACATCGTTCCAGAGCCGTTCGCGGTCGCTCCATGCCTCCGGCGCATTCTCCGGCAGCATCACCTCGGAATGGACGACGCCGCGCTTGGCGGAAAAGTCGTGGCTGCGATCAAGCCGCTCGTCGCGCAGCCGCGAGCCCGAGCGGTAGGCGGCTGACGCCACCGCGCTGGAGCCGGACTTGCGGCCAATGACCTTGACGTGAAGATGATAGATCGCCATCGCGATCAGATCATCTACACGGCGAAGCGCACGTCGGAACGACGTATAAGCGCGCCCTCCCTCGAAAAATTCTCGGGAGGGACTACCGCGTCCCAGGCCGTCCTGACGACCTTACAGCATTGTGCCGGGCGCTCGACTATCATTTCTCCATCAACACTGATGGAGACGACGATGCGCAAGCCACGGGACTTTGATGCCGAACTGAAGGCACTTGGGGACAAGGCGCGTGACCTCAAGAGCCGCAAGGTGCAGCAGCTTGGCGAACTGGTCATCGCCACCGGGGCAGATAGCGCTCAGCGCCGACGAACTGGCGGGCGCGCTGATCGTGCTGGCCGAGACAAAAGAGGCCGGAAAGAGGGAGGCATGGGCCAGGCGCGGGGCCGCGTTCTTTCAAAGCCGGGCGCGGCGAACTGCACCGGCAACTGACCGCAACACGGACGGCGCTCCTGCGCAACCGAGCGGCGCGCAACCGGCATCAGGCCGCAAGGGCGCGACATGACATGCGCACGTGGCAGGTCGAGCGCCGCAAGCGCACGCGGCATCTCATCGAACTCGGCGGCCTCGTCGTCAAAGCTGGTATCGTGGACCTGACCGGCGATGACCGCGCCATGATCTTCGGCGCGCTGCTCTGGATGGCCGACAAGCTCAAAAGCGATCAGGGCGAACAGGCACGAGCGCTCTGGGCCGCAAAGGGAAAGGAGGCGTTCGCTGTGGAACGGGCGACAGATCCGCCTACCATCTCGCATGAAACGCCACAGGATCGGGCATGACCGATGGCGGGCGGCGCCGAGCCTCCAAATATCGCAGCGCTGCCGGCCATCGCGCGGCGTGGCGCCTGTGAATCGGCGCGGGGTCCCGACGCCGTTCGGCACGTTAAGCTATTGATCCAATGTGCGGTGGAGGGGTCACTTTCGGGCGCTTATTAACACATATGACTTCGTGATGGAGAGCGATGCGTTCGAGGGTCGTCTTGGCTGTGGTGCCGCCGGGCTGGTGCAGTTCAGCCGCGTTGAAATCCGCGAGGCGAACTTCGATCCACTCCTTAGGATCGGCCGTCTTACCAACGCAAAGGCCGTCTCCGTCACCGACGTATCGGACGACTCCGGAAAAGTTGACGCCGACCTGGCTCGGCAGTGGTGCCTCGCATGGGTCGGCATGCATGGGAGCGATGGGGCAGAGCAGGCTGAGCGTGCCGGCGACGATAAGGACGCGACAGTTCACGCGGCCTGCTTCAACGTGTCGTTGGCCTTTTTCTTCTTGAGCAGCGCCCGAACGAACCTGTCCCACTTGGCCATGCCGGCGCGCTTTTCGACCATATAGTGCCAGCGGTCGTAGTGCTTGGAGCTGACATCCTGGAGGGCGTGGTTTTGGAGGCGATCGCGGATTTCCTTCGGTACACCCGCCTTGCCGGCGAGCGTTTTGAAAGTCCGGCGGAGATCGCGGTTCGTTGCATAGGGGATCACGCCGCGGTCCCGCTGGCGCCAGACGAAGCTATACAGCGTGCCGTGGCTGACGGGCTTCTTGGGATCTTTGGCCGAAGGGAAGAACCAGCCGTATTCGTTCGGCTTGATCGACTCGATCAGTTCGGCAGCGAGCAAGGGCACTGGGACGGCGTGGGGCTGCTCGTTCTTGGTCTTGGACCAGTCGATGATCCGCTCCTTGGTGTCCCATTGATCCACATGGAGGTCGCGCAATCTCCTCGACTCGCTGGCCGGTCAGCATGATGAGTTGCACGGCGCGCGGATAGGAGGGATGGACCGGCGTGTCGGGGCATTCCAACCAGCGATAGAGCTGCACGAACTCGTCTTCGTCGAGCCAGCGAGTGCCCTTGACCTTGGGTTCGGTCGGGATGCCCGTTGCGGGATTGAAGGAGAGACGGAACCGGCGAGAGGATTGCTGCCGATAATCATTGTCGGACTTCATGCCCCAGCTAAAGGCGGCATGAAGGTAGGAGCGAACATGGTCGGCCATCGACTTTGCGCCGCGCTCGTAGATCGGGCGGATCAGCTCGACGATTTCCTCGGCCTCGATCTCGCGGGCGAGGCGGTTGCGCCCGAGCGTGTCGGCGATCTTGTTGAGGCCCTTTTCCGTTTCCTTCCAGGACGGCTTGCCGGCTTCCTTGAGCGCCGCGACATAACCCTCGAACAGATCGGCGACCGTGCCGGGGCGGGTATCGGTGGCTATCTTGATGCTTCGGCCCTTCTGGATGACGTCGGCAAAGTCGCGCTTGTAGATCTCGCGGGCCTGCGCGAGCGACATCGACGGATAGGCACCGATCTTCTTCTTTGTGCGTTTGCCGTCGCGCCATTGCTGCGCCATCCAGTCGGCGGTGACACGCTTCGGCATGGGCTTTAGAACGAGGACGAGACGGCCGGTGCCGCGTCCTTCGCCATCGGCGAGGTTCTCTTGTTTGCGGCTGACTTCGACGCGCTTCAGTGCATGTCGGATCGCGGTGTCGGTTAGGGCTGGGCATGGCGTTTCCTCCTTTCCGGAACTGGGATCGGTCGAGGAGAAACAGGGATCGCTAGCTGGGAGCGGAAGGCCGTTTTCTACCCTTTTTACAGCCCCCAATTTGCCAAAACCGCCCCCACTACGCAATGCAAAAAATGCGCAATTTAGCAAGTGTATCAGCGTGTTCGAGCGTGATCCAACGTGACTACCAAGGGGTGAGTGGGATGGTTGTGCACCAGGATCAGCGCGGTCGCCGATAGTTCCAGCGCGCGCTTGATCACCTCGCGTGGATAGACCGGGGTGTGGTCGATGGTGCCGATCTGCTGCACCTCGTCGGCGATCAGCTGGTTGCGCTTGTCGAGGAAGAGCAGGCGGAACTGCTCCTTGTCGGCGAACGCCATGCTGGAGCGGCAATAGTCGATCACGTCGTTCCAGGACGACAGCGCGATGCTGCGCTTGATCTCGCCTTTCGCGATCCGGGCGGCAGCCGCCGCGATCAGCTTGAGCTGGTTGATCGAAGCGTCCTTGACGCCATCGACCTCGCGCAGCCGCGCTTCCGGCGCATGGACCACTTCGGCGAACGAGCCGAACTTCTTCAACAGCAGCTTGGCAAGCGGCTTGGTATCGCGGCGCGGGATGGCCGCATACAGCGCCATCTCCAACAGCTCATAATCGCTCAGCGCATCCGGTCCCGCGCCGTAGAAGCGTTCGCGCAGCCGTTCGCGATGGCCGTGGTAATGCGGCTTGTCGGCGGGCGTATCTTCGGGCGGTTTGGAACTGGCAGGCATCGGTGCCCAACATGCCCGGTCCACCGGTTCTTGGGAAGTGTCTCGGGCTCAGCCGATAACCGGCGGCTTCTCGCCGTGGCGCTGCGACAGCGTGAAGATTTCCACGCCCTCGGCGGTGACGCCGACCGAGTGCTCGAATTGCGCCGACAGCGAGCGATCGCGGGTGACGGCGGTCCAGCCGTCGGAGAGGATCTTCACATGCGGCTTGCCGAGATTGATCATCGGCTCGATGGTGAAGAACATGCCGGGCTTCAGCGGCACGCCCTCACCCGGACGGCCGATATGGATGATGTTCGGCTCGTCGTGGAACAGCCGGCCGAGGCCATGGCCGCAGAAATCGCGCACCACGCTCATGCCCTGCGGCTCGACGAAGCTCTGGATCGCATGGCCGATGTCGCCGGTGGTGGCGCCGGGCTTCACCGCCGCGATGCCCCGCATCATCGCTTCATAGGTCACTTCGATCAGCCGCTCGGCCTTGCGTGCGATCGGCGCAATCGCATACATCCGGCTGGAATCGCCATACCAGCCGTCGACGATGAAGGTGACGTCGATATTGACGATATCGCCTTCCTTCAGCGCGCGGTCGCCGGGCATGCCGTGGCAGACCACGTGGTTGATCGAGGTGCAGGTCGAATAGCGGTAGCCGCGATACATCAGCGTCGCCGGATAGGCGCCGTGGCCGAAGGCGAATTCGCGGACGAAGTCGTCGATCTTCGAGGTGGGGACACCGGGCTTGACCAGGTCGGTCAGCTCGTCGAGGCATTTCGCCACCAGCGCGCCTGCCTTGCGCATGCCGGCAAAGCTGCTTGGCCCATGCAGCTTGATTTGTCCGGTCTTGCGCAGCGAGGTGTCGGTGGCTTCGATATAGCTCATGTGCGGTTCATCGGGCGGGGGTGGCTCAGGGGGTGATTTGAACGGTCTAATTTAATGATCGTGGCCGGAGGCGCAAGCCGGTGTTGATACGGTAGAACAGGTCAACGCATGATTTCTAGCTCGAAACCTCGACCACGCTCTCAACCGGAAGCGCCCCACCGCGGACGCGGATTTCCCGCACCGGATAGGGCACGCGGATACCCTCGCGCTTGAAGGCGTCCCACAGCGCGAGCATCACGTCGCTCTTCACATTGTCCATGCCGTCGGGGTCGGCGATCCAGAACGTCAGCGAGAATTTCATGCCGGTCTCGGCGAATTCGGTCAGGATGCAGTTCGGCGGCCTGCCCTTGATGGCGCGCGGCGCGGCCGCCGCCGTGTCGATCGCGAGCTTGCAGACGAGCCGCGGATCGGCGTCGTAGTTGGTGGCGAACGCGATTTTCACCAGCGTGTTCTTGTCGGTATAGGTCCAGTTCGTGACCTTCTGCGTCACCAGGTCCTCGTTCGGGATCAGGAACTCGCGTCCGTCGCCGGCCGCAACCGAGATGTAGCGGGTCTTCATGGCGCTGATGCGGCCGGAATTGTCGCCGATGGTGACGAGGTCGCCGGGTTTCACCGATTTGTCCGCGAGCAGGATGATGCCCGAGATGAAATTGGCGACGATCTTCTGCAGGCCGATACCGATGCCGACGCCGACCGCGCCGGAGAACACCGCGAGCGCCGACAAATTGATGCCGACTGCGCCGAGCGCGATCACGGCTGCGACCGTCATCAGGCCGATGCGGATGATCTTGATCAGCAATACCTGGACCGACGGCGTCAGGTCGGAGGCGCGATTGATCCGGCTCTCGGCGAAATTGCTGGCGATGTTGGTGGACCACAGCGCCACCAGCAGAAGCACGCCGGCCTTGATCACGAGCAGCGGCGACAGCCGCAAGCCGCCGATCTCGATCGCCACCGAATCCAGCGTGTCCGCCGCCCAGTCGAGCTGGCCGATGATGGAGAGCGCCGCGACCAGCCAAGCCGCCAGCGACACCAGGCGGACGATGAACGCGTTCTGGATGACTGAAGTAACGAGACGGATCGCAAGCCAGGCCAGCGCGAGCTTGGCGGAGACCGCGAGCAGGTAGCTCCGGCTCGGCCATGTCATGTGCCACATGACGATGCGCGATACGATCATCAGGATCGCAAACACCGCGGTGGCGGCGCTTCCAACCAGCACACGCATGAAATGCCGCATCACCGGCAGCGGCCAGCGCGTCGCCAGCGAGTCCATGTTGACGCGGGCGCGAATGGCGGCGTTGGTGGCGAAGGCGATGCCGGCGCCGGCCAGGATCAGGCCGAACTGCAGATAGAACCAGGGCGAGGCTACTTCCGCGCCGACCGAGCGCAGGACCGCCTGGGCGGCGGCGACAATATCCTTGAAGTCCGTGTCCATCGGCAAGTTCTCGCTACGCCATCGGACGGCGTGATTCGAAGCGTTGTTCCAGAATCCCACAAACGGGCCGCGGCGGCCATCGATACAACACCATGCCGCGCGAAGGTAAGGCCGTATTTCCGGGCACTTTGCCGCTCACGGCGGAAAATGGGTTGGCGTCCCATCACGGCGGCGATAAGGATGCAAATACAGGTATTTGCTCCCACTTTCGAAGGCGCATGGCTTCTCTCGACCAGGTCAGCATAGCCATTCTGCTCGGCGCCGCGCTTGTCATGGCCGGCATCCTGTCGAGCCTGCTCGCACTGCGCTTCGGCGCGCCGCTGCTGCTCGTGTTCCTGTTCATCGGCATCCTGGCCGGCGATTCCGGTCCCGGGCAGCTGCAGTTCGACGACGTGCGGACGACCTATCTCGTCGGCTCGGTGGCGCTGGCGCTGATCCTGTTCGACGGCGGACTGCGCACGCGGTTTCAGAGCATCCGCGCGGTGCTGGCGCCCTCGATGGGCCTTGCGACCATCGGCGTGCTCCTGACCGCTGCGATCACGGCGCCGGCCGCGAAATACGCGCTCGACCTCAACTGGACGGAGGCGTTGCTGGTTGGCGCCGTGGTGGCCTCGACCGACGCCGCGGCGGTGTTCCTGCTGGTGCATGCGCAGGGCCTGCGCCTGCGGCCCCGGGTTGGAGCGACGCTGGAAGCGGAATCCGGCAGCAATGATCCCTTTGCGGTGTTCCTCACCCTGATGCTGGTCGAGTTCATCTCGGTCGGGCACAGCTCGATATCGCACGTCCTGTTCGATCTCGCCCAGGAAGCCATGCTGGGCGCCGTTATCGGCGTGATCGGCGGCCGGGTGATGGTGATTGCGCTCAACCGCGTGGCGCTGCCGCAGGGCCTGCACGCGCCTTTCGTCGCCACCACAGCACTCGTGATTTTCGGAGCGGCGCAGCTCGTCCATGGTTCCGGCTTCCTCGCGGTCTATCTGGCCGGCATCATCGTGGGCAACCGGCCGACGCGGGCGCACAATTCAGTCGTGGCCTTCCTCG
Source organism: uncultured Alphaproteobacteria bacterium (assembly GCA_963831505.1). GTDB lineage: Bacteria > Pseudomonadota > Alphaproteobacteria > Rhizobiales > Xanthobacteraceae > Bradyrhizobium. The sequence goes on from CAWHQY010000017.1 coordinate 17,777, forward strand.
ATGCCGCGACCTGGCTCGCGCAGATCGTGATGTTCGTGCTGCTCGGGCTTCTGGTGTCGCCGCACCGGCTCGGCTCGAGCATCGGGCCCGCGGTCATCGTCGCGCTGGTGCTGATGCTGGTGGCGCGGCCGGTTACGGTGTTCCTGTGTCTCGCGCCGTTCCGCTTCAACTGGCGGGAAAAGCTGTTCATCGCCTGGGTCGGCCTGCGCGGCGCGGTCGCGATCTTCCTCGCTTCCATTCCGATGCTGGTCGGCCTGTCCAAAGCGTATCTCTATTTCGACGTCGCTTTTGTCGTCGTGATCATCTCGCTGTTGTTGCAGGGCTGGACGCTCGCGCCTGCCGCCCGGCGATTGCATGTCGCGCTACCGCGCTCGGAGCGCGGCCCGCGCCGCGTGGAGCTGGATCTACCCGGCCAACTCGAGCAGGAGCTGGTCGGCTATCCCGTACGATCGAAAAGCCTGTTCTTCCGGCGCGGACTCGTTCCGTCCTGGTCGAAGCCGACGCTGGTGATCCGCAACGAGCAGATTCTCACACCCGCGGAAGCCGAGCCGGTCGCGCCCGGCGACTACATCTATCTGCTGGCGCCGCCGGAGCGCGCCGAGGCGCTCGACCGCTTCTTTGTCGACATGCAGCCGAGCTCCGCGCCCGATCCGCATCTGCTCGGCGATTTCATGGTCTCCGGTGAGCACACACTGTCGGAACTTGCCGACATCTATGGCGTGAAGGTCGAGGACGATCAGGCGAAGCTGACGCTGTCGGATTATTTCGACGTCCATCTCGACAACGCGCCCAAGGCAGGCGCGACCCTGCCGCTGGACTCGATCGTGCTGGTGGCGCGCTTGATCTCCGGTGGCCGGGTCAATGTCGTCGGCCTCCGCCTGCCGGAGGACGGGGAAGGAGCCGTCACCCCGTCGCGGATGCGGTCGTTCAAGCGCCGGCTCGGCGAGCTCTGGACCTCGGTCGCGGGGATTTGAGCGCATGATCCGGAAAAGTGGGCACCGGTTTCGCCAAAAGATCATGCGCAGTTAAAGGGCATTCCCCCTGTTGAGCATTGGGCGGACTATCTCTAGTCTGACGCCCAACAATGCGGTGGAAACGCAGGAGATTTTGACCATGCCCGTCCCGACCGACGACGAATTCGGGTTCGCGACCGACTACGATGCCCCGGTCCCCTATATGCAGCGGACCCGCGATTATTACACCGCGATCGGCTACACCACGCCGTACCGCTGGGCCCACTATGTCGAGGCGCCGTTCCAGAAGCTGAAGAAGCCGCTGTCGCAATCGCGCGTGACCATTATCACCACGGCTGCGCCGTATGATCCCGCCAAGGGCGATCAGGGCCCCGGCGCGGCCTATAATGGCGGCGCCAAGTTCTACAAGGTCTATGACGGCGATACTTCGGCGCAGCACGATCTGCGCATCTCGCATATCGGCTATGACCGCAAGCACACCACGGCTACCGACAGCGGCACCTGGTTTCCGCTGCCGCAGCTTCTGAAGGCGCAAGCCGAGGGACGCATCGGCGAGGTCGCGCCGCGCTTCTTCGGCGCGCCGACCAACCGCAGCCACCGCGTCACCCTCGATACCGACGCGCCTGAAATTCTTTCGCGCTGCCTTGCCGATAAGGTCGATGTCGCCGTGCTGGTCCCGAACTGCCCGGTCTGCCACCAGACCACGGCGCTGGTCGCACGCCATCTCGAAGAGGGCGGAATTCCGACCGTGGTGATGGGCTGCGCCAAGGACATCATCGAGCACGCCGCCGTGCCGCGTTTCCTGTTCTCCGATTTCCCGCTCGGCAATTCCGCCGGCAAGCCTAATGACGCCGACTCGCAGGCGCTGACGCTTGCGCTCGCGCTCGGCCTGCTCGAAAGCGCCACCGGCGCGCGCACCACCATGCAGTCGCCGCTGCGCTGGAGCGCGGACGCGTCCTGGAAGCTCGACTACAACAACATCGCGCAGATGAGCCCGGAAGAGCTGGCGCGGCGCCGCGCCGAATTCGACCGGCAGAAGGAGATCGCGCGCGGCAACCGCGCAGCGTGACGCGCCATCAAGAAAACAATCGAGCCGTAAAAATCGGCCATCGTCATTGCGAGCGAAGCGAAGCAATCCGGAGTCTCACCGAAGCGGCAGCCTGGATTGCTTCGTCGCTTCGCTCCTCGCAATGACGCTCACAGGAGGAAGTCTACGTGACCCGACCGTTCGAGGGCGTGAAGATCCTGGACTTCACGCAGGTGCTGGCCGGTCCCTATGCGAGCTACCAGCTTGCGCTGTTGGGCGCCGACGTCATCAAGGTGGAGCGCCGTGGCGGCGAGGACATGCGCCGCACGCCGCTCAGCCGCGAATGGGCCGATCGCGGCCTTGCGCCGGCCTTTCAGGCCGTCAACGGTAACAAGCGCAGCCTGACGCTTGATCTATCCAGGCCCGAGGCGATCACCATCGTCGGCAAGCTCGCCGCGGAAGCCGACGTGGTGATGGAGAATTTCCGGCCGGGCGTGATGGACAAGCTCGGCATCGGCTACGCGGCGCTGGCGGCGATCAACCCGCGGCTGATCTATTGCGCCATCTCCGGCTTCGGCCAGACCGGGCCGGAGCGGATGGGCGCCGGCTATGACGGCAAGATCCAGGCGATGAGCGGCATCATGGCGATCACCGGCCACGAGGAGACCGGCCCGACGCGCGCCGGCTTTGCCGTCTGCGACGTGCTGTCGGGCGCCACCGCCGCGTTCGGCATCTCCAGCGCGCTGTTCCAGCGCAACCAGACCGGCAAGGGGCAACTCGTCGACGTCTCCATGCTGGAGGCGTCGTTGGCGTTCCTGTCGGGGCAGATCGCGGATTACTCGGTCGCCGGCCATCGCCAGCAATTGTCCGGCAACCAGGCCGTCAGCCGCAAGCCGACCGCCAATCTTTTCAAGGCGGGCGAGGGCCACCTGCTGCTCGCGGTGAACAACGAGAAACAGTACCGCGCGCTGATGACGGCAATCGGCCGCGAGGACGTGTTCGACGACCCGCGCTTTGTCGACTGGTTCGCGCGGCAGGAAAACGAGCCGGCGCTGCGTGCGGTCATCGAGGAGGCGCTTGCGAAGAGGAGCCCGCGCGAGTGGGAGAAGATTCTGGATGCGGCCGGCGCGCCCTGCGCCAGCATCTGGAAGATCGAGGAGGTGATCGATCACCCGCAGATCGTGGCGCGCGGCGCGGTGCAGGAGCTCGAGACACCCTATGGCCGCCTGCGCTTTGCCGGCAGCGGATTCCAGCTGGCGCATGGCGGCGGCAGGCTCGACCGCATGGCGCCCGAGCCCGGCGCGGATACCGATGCGGTGCTGGGCTCGATCGGCTATGACGCCAAGGCGATCGCGGAGTTGCATGCGCGCGAAGTCGTGTGACGCGCGAGACTCACTCTCGTCATTGCGAGCGAAGCGAAGCAATCCAGCGCTTCCTCGGTCACAGGTGTGGATTGCTTCGTCGCTTCGCTCCTCGCGATGACGAATTTGGTGGGGGCACAGCTTACTAGGACAGCGCCTTCACCCCGCCGAAGGAGCTGACGCGCCCGCGCTGCAGCAGCACGATCTGCGTCGCCAGTTGCCGCATCTCCGCCGCGTCATGGCTGACATAGACCATGGGAATGCGTGCCTCGTCGCGCAGCCGCACCAGATAGGGCAGGATCTCCGCACGGCGTCCCTCGTCGAGCGCGCCGAGCGGCTCGTCGAGCAGGAGCAGCCGCGGCCTCGCCAAGAGCGCACGGCCGAGCGCGACGCGCTGGCGCTCGCCGCCCGACAATTTCCCCGGGCGGCGGTCGAGCAGATGGCCGATGTCGAGCAGGTCGGTGACGCGCCTGCGCTGCTCGGCATCGTCGGGCAGGCCGTTCATGCGCCGTCCGTAGTCGAGATTCTGCCGCACATCGAGATGCGGAAACAGCCGCGCATCCTGGAACACATAGCCGATGCGCCGCCGCCAGGTCGGCACGTGAATGCCTTTCGCGGTGTCGTCGAGTGTCTCGCCGTCGATCGCAATGGTGCCGCGGTCGGGCCGCAGCAGGCCCGCGATCATGTTGACCAGCGAAGTCTTGCCCGCGCCGGAGGCGCCGAACAGGCCGGTGACGCGGCCCTCGCTTTCGAAGGCTGCTTCCAGCGAGAATTCGCCGAGTTGTTTGGTGACATCGATGCGCAGCATGGTCAGTTCCCGTGCAGGCGTGCCGTCGCACGTCGCGCGAAGACTTCCGCGCCGATCAGGGCTGCAATCGCTATCACGACGGAAACGATGACGAGCCGCAGCGCCGCGGTGTCGCCATCGGGCGTCTGGATCAGGGAGTAGATCGCCGACGAGATGGTCTGGGTCTCGCCGGGAATATTGGAGACGAAGGTGATGGTCGCGCCGAACTCGCCGATCGCCTTGGCAAAGCCGAGCACCATGCCCGCGAGCACGCCCGGCAGCGCCAGCGGCAGCGTGACATTGAAGAACACCCGCCACGGCGGTGCGCCGAGCGTTTCCGCCGCCTGCTCGAGCTTGCGATCGACCGCCTCGATCGACAGCCGGATCGGCCGCACCAGGAGCGGAAATGACATCACGCCGCAGGCGAGCGCGGCGCCGGTCCAGCGGAACGCGAACACGATGCCGAGATGATCGGCGAGGAACGCGCCGATCAAGCCGCGGCGTCCGAAGGCGAGCAGCAGCAGATAGCCGGTCACGACCGGCGGCAGCACCAGCGGCAGATGCACCAGCGCATCGACCAGCGACTTGCCCCAGAAATCGAATCGCGCCAGCAGGAAGGCCAGCGCAATGCCGAGCGGGGTCGCCACCAGCGTCGCTACCGTGGCGACCCTGATCGAGAGCAGGATCGCCGTCCATTCCGTGGGCGTGATGTCGAACACGGCTTTATCCCTTCATCCTGAGGAGCCGCGAAGCGGCGTCTCGAAGGATGAGGCCACGGGCCGGGCCTCATGGTTCGAGACGGCGCTTGCGCGCCTCCTCACCATGAGGATCGGATCCGGTTCGATCACGTCAGGAGGTCGGCTTGAGCAGGTAGTTGAAGCCGTATTTCTCCAGCACCGCCTTTGCCGCCGACGAGCGCAGGTAGTCGAGATATTCCTTCGCTTCGGGCTTCGCGGTCGACGTCGCCGCCACCGGATAGATGATCGGCGGGTGCGAGTCGGCCGGGAAGGTGCCGACGATCTTCACGCCGGGCTCGACCTTGGCGTCGGTCGAATAGACGATGCCGAGCACGGCTTCGCCGCGAGCCACCAGTGTGAGCGCGGCGCGCACGCTTTCCGCCATCGCGAATTTCGGATTCAGCCGCCTGCCACGCGCCGAGCTTCTCCAGTGCCGCCTTGGCGTATTTGCCGACCGGCACGGATTTAACGTCGCCGGTCGCGATCTTGCCGTCGCCGGCGAGTTTCGCGAGATCGAAGCCGGAACCGATCGTCACATTGTCGATCTTGGAGTCCTTCGGCGCGATCAGCACGATGCTGTTGCCGAGCAGGTTCATCCGCGTCGGCTCGCTGATGTTCTTTTTGCCGGCGGCGTAATCCATCCAGTCGGTGTCGGCGGAGACGAAGATATCCGCGGGCGCACCCTGTTCGATCTGCTTGGCGAGTGTCGAGCTTGCGGCATAGCTCGCGGAAACCTTGATGCCGGTCCTGGCGGTGAAGGCGGCGTCGATATCGTCGAGCGCGTTCTTCATCGAGGCCGCGGCAAAGACAATGAGGGTTTTTTCCTCGGCCGCGGCGGGCGAAAAGACCGCTCCCCACAGGATGATGAAGGCGGCAAAAATTCCGGCAAGACGGGACATCGGGGCGCTCCATGCGTGTTTGCGCTCGCGATGGGCTCGCGCGCAAATCAGGCGTCGGTTCAAATCAGGATGCGAGGCGTTCGGAAGCGCCGTTCCGTCCGTTCCCAGGAGCTTACGGCGCCCGGGATTTCGCTGGCCGCAACCATAACAGGCTGGCCGCCCCCGTAAAGGCGGCCATTTGGCCTGCCGACGGCCTATTCCGACGGCAGGATCGCGATCGCGATGGAATCGTCCTTGGACCCGGAGACCTGCAAGACGAAGGGGTTTTGCGAAAGCTCGTATTTCATGGTCTTGCGGATGCCGTCGCAATCGGTGGCGCCGCTGAACGCCTTGGGTTTCAGGAAATGGCCGTCCTGCACCACGTCGACCCAGGCGCCGGAAGACAGGCTGATGGTATAGACGCCCGCCTTCGGCGCGGTCTTGACGCTGGCGAAGCCCGCGAAGGTGCCGTCCTTGGGCGCGCGCTCGGGCGGCATCGGCAATTTGGCCGCGGCGGGCGTGACGAGGCTCAGGATCACACCGCTCGACGGCAGTGCGTTGAGTTCGCCGCCGGACGCGAGCTTCGCACGATCGGCGGCCGTGAGCGCCGCGCGCTCATGGTCGATGTTCCATTTGAACTTGTCACAGCCGCTCGGCTCTTCCGCCGCCAGCGCCGGGGCGGCAGCGAGCAGCACCAGTACGACAATCGATACGCCACGCATGGTCAATCCACCGCTATCATGACATCGGAGGCCTTGATCACCACCGTGACCTGATCCTTGGCCTTGATGGAGAGTTCATCGACCGCCTCGTTGGTGATCGAGGAGGTCACGATCTTGCCGCCGCCGATATCGACACGGACATGCGAGGTGGTCGCGCCCTTCTTCACTTCGACGACGGTGCCCTTGAGCTGGTTGCGTGCACTGATGCGCATGACTGTTTCCACGATTGATCGAGCCGCGCGCGAAAAATGCCACGCGAAGTGCGGCCGTCTGATGAAATGAGAATTTGGGACCGTCGTCCGCGTGAAGGCCGCACGCTTGCGGCGTGGCGGCGCCTGATATTAGCCCATGTCGCCGGTGTCAGGATAGCCCGCTGACGAGCTCATTGTTGCACTTTGGCATCCGGGGCGTTCAGCACCCCTTTGCAGCCCGGCGGCATCTGCGCCAGCGTAATCCCCGGCTTCGGCTTCGGCGGCTCCTTCGGCGGCGGCTCCGGTTTGGGATGAAGGATCGAATCCTTGAACCAGTAGGCGAGGTCGGAGGGCTTGCAGCCGTCTCCGCCGCTCTGGTCCGATTGGCCATGGCAGTCGGTGGCGCCGGGCGGGCATCGCATGCGGATGTGGAAGTGGTAGTCGTGACCGAACCAGGGCCTGACTTTTTCCAGCCAGTGGCGATCGCCCGTAGCCTCGCGGCACAGCGCCTTCTTGATCGCGGCGTTGACGAAGATGCGCTGCACGGCAGGCTCCTTCGCGGCATCTCGGATCACCATCCAGTGCTGCGGTGTCCAGGATTTCGGATCGATATCGAGCCGGTCCTCGCGCACCATCATGACAGCCGACATGTCCTCGCGCTCCTCGCGCGACAGCAGATGATCCGGCATCGGCGTCAGCCAGATGTCAGCGTCGAGCCCGATCTGGTGGCTGGCGTGTCCCGAGAGGGCGGGCCCGCCGCGCGGCTGGCCGATGTCTCCGACGAGAATGCCGGGCCAGCCGGCATCCTTGTGCGCATGCACCGACAGCCGCTTGAGAAGCGCAATCGTCTCGGGATGGCCCCAATAGCGGTTGCGCGACAGCCGCATCACCTGCCAGGTGTCGCCATTCATCGGCATTTGCGCGGCACCGGCGATGCAGCCCTTGGTGTACTCGCCGATCACCCGGGTCGGCTGCGCCGACGGCAGATACTTTCGCGCAAAAAGCTGCTTGGCGCCGATCTTGGGATCCTTGGGATTCTCCAGCGGCGGCAGCGGCTGCGGATTGAGCGTGCCCTTGTCCTGCGCCGACGCGGAAAGCGTGCCGGCGGCTGTCGTGATCAGAAGCAGGATGAGAATCGGGCGGGCTTGCATCGGCTCACTCTATTCGCCCGCGATCGGTGCAGGGAAGGGGGCGCGGCGCGCACCTCCCAATTGATTGATATTGCCCGCATCGGCGTGGGCGCCTTAAGTGCCTGATCACTGCCGATATTTGCGGGAATGGCACCACGCTGAGCTTGACGCGGCCGATTATTCTTTGCGGGCGCCGGTTGAGGCAGCTACAATGCACTCGCGGAAGTCACGTTCTCCGCGCGGGGTCATCCTATGCGACGGCGGGACTTGATCGCATTGCTTGGGGCCGTGGCTTCGTTGCCGCTTGCCGCGCGCGCCCAGGATCCCTCCAAACGCCAGCGCATCGCGGTTCTCAGCGGGGTGGCAAGAAAGGTCAATTCGCCGATTGTCGCCTTTGAGCGGGGCCTGCAGGAGCTCGGCTACGTCGATGGCCGGAACATCGAGATCGATTATCGCTATGCCGATGGCAAGTTGGATCAATTCCCCGCGCTTGCGGAGCAGCTCATCGCACTTTCGCCAAACGTGATTTTTGCCGCGGTTACCCCGGCGGCGGTTGCAGCAAAAGCGCTGACCCGGACGATACCCATCGTCTGCCCCTTGCTCGCCGATCCGGTCGGTTTTGGCTTGATTGCGAGCGAGTCCCGGCCCGGAGGCAACGTCACCGGCGTCTTGTTCCGCACGGATGGCCTCGCCGGCAAACAGGTAGAACTCGCATTGCAACTGGTGCCAGGCCTCGCCAAGCTCGGATTTATCGTGAACGTTGCCAGCGGCGTTATCTTTGATCGGCAGGAAGTGGAAGAGGCGTGCCGAAGGCTGGGCATCAAGACTGTTCCGGCCGAAGTCCGCACACCCGACGATCTTGATAGGGCATTCCACGCCATCACCGATGAACGCGTCGAGGCGATCGTCGTGCTCGTCGACGGACTGTTTTTCCAGGAACGAGAGCGGATTGCGGCGCTCGCTGCCGACGCACGATTACCGGCCATCTACGGTTTCCGCAGCCATGTCGATGCGGGCGGCCTGATCAGCTATGGGGTCAATCTGGATGAAAACTTTTATCGCTCTGCGACCTATGTGAGCAAAATTCTCAAAGGCGCAGCACCCGGCGACCTGCCGGTCGAGTTTCCGACCAAGATCGAACTGATCATCAACAACACCGCCGCCAAGGCACTTGGATTGACGATCCCGCCGTCAGTGCTTGTCCGCGCCGACGAGGTGATCGGATAAGCAGGCCCCACGGCAACGGCACAACGAGCGGCAGCTTCCATCCGCAGGCGATGATGCGTTCCTACTTCTCGCGCACGATCGAGATTTCCAACCGGCTGATTGCAAATTCAGATCGCGCCGCCGCGGATGGCGCGGAAATTTAACCGCGCGATAACCCTGCCGCGCGTTGGCTAAATTTTTTGCGCGCCGGGCGCGACCGCACACATTCGCCGGAATGGCCGCGCCGTGCGTTCTAAAGCCCGGCAATTTCGCGTTGCATCCAATGGATCGCAGTTGCGACACAACCTGTGATATAGGTTCGGTCCTGAAATCGCCTCGGAAACAGGCAAGCGGAACTGGAAACTTGCCGCAGACGGAACTGCAGCGGCCGGGAGGTCAAGTCATCGAAACGCTTTGGCGGCAGGGAGATACCATTTTCTTAAGAGACTTCGCCGAGAACTGCCGGACCCCGCGTTACGAGTTGAGACCTCAATGCCGAGAAACCGGCCAATAAAGCAGAAGAAACGCAAGCCTGTGCCGATAGCCCGGGTGTTCGGTCGGCCCGCCCAGCCTCGTCCAGGACTTTCCGCAACAGCCCGGCGCGCGAATTCGACGGCGGTCGAGAGCACGCGCACGCGAGCCGAGGTGGGAGCGGCGATCGAAGAGGCGCGCAAATCCCATGAACGGCTGCGCGAGGCAATCAACATCCTGCCGCAGGGCATCGTCTTTCTCGACGACCAGGGGCGTTACATCCTCTGGAACAAGAAATACGCCGAGATCTACCACCGCAGCTCCGACTTGTTCAAACCCGGTGCAAAGCTCGCCGACACCATTCGCATCGGTGTCGAGCGCGGCGACTATCCCGAAGCGATCGGCCGTGAAGAGGAATGGATCGCCGGGCGGCTTGCGAAACTCACGCAGCCCGGCGAGCGGCACGAGCAAAAACTCGCCGACGGCCGCGTCATCCTGATCGAGGAGCGGCTGACCGAAGACGGCGGCGTCATCGGCCTTCGCGTCGACATCACCGAACTGAAGCAGCGCGAAGCCTCGTTCCGGCTTTTGTTCGACTCCAATCCGGTGCCGATGATCGTCTGCGCGCTGGACGGCGAGCATGTCCTTGCCGTCAACGACGCCGCGGTCGGGCATTACGGCTTTAGCCGCGAGGAATTCGAAAAACTCACCATCAAGAGCCTGCAGGCCTTCGACAGCGACGCACCCTGGGCCGGCGATATCACCAGCGAAGAGCGGGCGGTGCGGACCTGGAAGCATGTCAAGGCCGACGGCACCCTGATCGATCTTGCGATCTATTCGCGCAACCTCGTCTACAACGGGCGGTCGGCCGTGCTGCTGGCGCTGATGGACATCACCGAACGCAAGCGCGCCGAGGCGCGGCTCGCCTTCCTCGCCCAGCATGACGGGCTGACGGGATTGCCGAACCGCAATTTGCTGCACCAGCAGATGGACGAGATCCTGCTGCATACGCGGCGCAGCGCCGAAAAGGCCGCCGTGCTGGTGCTCGGCCTCGACAATTTCAAGTCGGTCAACGACACGCTCGGCCACGGCGTCGGCGACAAGCTCTTGCGCGCCGTCGCCAAGCGCCTGCGCTCGACGCTGCGCGACGAGGATGTGCTGGCGCGGCTCAACTCCGACGAATTCGCCATCATCCAGACCGGCCTGACGCGGCCCGAGGACGTCGTGCTGCTGTCGCGGCGGCTCCTGGAGGCGATCGGCGATCCCTATCTGCTCGACGGCCAATCGGTCGTGATCGGCGCTACCATCGGGATTGCGATGGCGCCGAGCGACGGCGACGATTCCGAAAAGCTCTTGAAGAACGCCGACATGGCGCTGACGCGGGCCAAGACCGAATCGCGCGGCACCTTCTCCTTCTTCGAGGCCGGCATGGACGCCCGCGCGCAGAGCCGCCGCAAGATCGAGGTCGAGCTGCGCGATGCGATCCAGCACGACGTGCTGAAGCCCCATTACCAGCCGCTGGTCGACCTGTCGTCGGGACGCATCACGGGCTTCGAGGCGCTGGTACGCTGGCCGCATCCCGACCGCGGCATGGTTTCGCCGGGCGAGTTCATCCCGGTCGCCGAGGAGACCGGTCTGATCAACGCGCTCGGCGTCATGATGCTGCGGCGCTCCTGCACGGACGCGGCGCAGTGGCCTGACGACGTGCGGGTTGCGGTCAACCTGTCGCCGGCGCAGTTCCGCACCTCGAATCTGTTGTCGATCGTGATGGACACGCTCAAGCAATCGGGCCTGTCGCCCAGACGCCTCGAGCTCGAAATCACCGAGACGCTGCTTTTGGAGAAGAGCAGCCAGGTTCTTGCCTCGCTGCATGCGCTGCGCGCGCTCGGCGTGCGCATCTCGATGGACGATTTCGGTACCGGCTATTCCAGCCTGAGCTATCTGCGCAGCTTCCCGTTCGACAAGATCAAGGTCGACCAGTCCTTCGTGCGCGGGCTCGACTCCAACCGCGACGCGCAAGCGATCATCCGTTCGATCGCGAGCCTCGGCAAGGGTCTCGGCGTCACCATTACCGCCGAGGGCGTGGAGACCGAGGCTGAGCTGAGCTGCCTGCGCGCCGAAGGCTGCCACGAAGGCCAGGGCTTCCTGTTCAGCCGCGCGCGGCCCAATGTGGAGATCGTGGAGCTGTTGAAGGCGCAATGCCACGCGGACGCCGCTTCCGACCTGCAGCAGGCGCTGGTGGCGTGATCATCCGTCATTCCGGGGATTCGTAGGGTGGGCTAGGCGCCACGCCTGCGATAGCTCAACGAGCGAAGGCGGAAGCGTGCCCACCACGCCAAGGGTAGCTCAATCGTCATGGTGGGCACGGCGCAAGATGCGCCTTTGCCCAACTGGTGGCCCAAGCACTCGTCATTGCGAGCGGAGCGAAGCAATCCATCGAGCCGCAACGCAAGGCTGGAATGCTTCATCGCTGGCGCTCCTCGCAATGACGGCTGCGGCTATTTCACCCGCGCGCCCTTGCGCCTGGCGAGGTGATAGGTCAGCGCCAGCGCCACGCAGTGGCGCAACTCCGCCTCGGGTAGTTTCTCCGACGCATCGAGCAGGATCGCGCGGTTGCCGCTAAAACTCAGCTCGGGATAGAGCTCGCGGAACGTCTCGACCAGATTGGTCTGGCAGTGAAAGTAGACCGCGACCTGGTCTTCGGCCGACTTCACCCGGTCGATCCGGATCGTGCTGCCGCTCTTGCTTTCGCTGGTGAGATAGCTGACCTGACCCCATTTCAGCGCCTCCTCGAGCGCGCCGACGCCCTCTGTCGCGCGCGCGGTGTCGAGGATGAGTTTGCGTAGCGCCAGCAATTTGCTCCCGATCGGCCTGGGATAGCTTTCGAGGACGTTCGCTACGCCAGGATCGCGTGGCGCCGAGGGGCGGCCAGGCTGGGCCTTCCTTACGCGCTTTCTTGAAGGGCTTGTTTTCGAGAGACTCGACATCGTGCTCCACGCGGATTGGCGCGGCGCATCTTAACGGCGTGTCGTGTGGTGAGGAAGTCGCTTTGCGGGCTACATCGTCGTTGCTGCCGCCTCCCGCCGCCGCGCTACCGCGCCGTCGGCGGCTTCGCGAGATTGGAGCCGAGGATCACCTTGCCGGCGTCCTCATAATGCGTGTCGCGCGCCTGGATCTGCTGCGCGATCGCGTGCATGTCGCGGAAGCGCCGCTCGAACGGATTTTTGGCGAACACCGCGGTCGCGCCCGACATGTGATAGGCGGTGTCGACGACCGCGGTCGATTGATGGATGGTCCAGGTGGCGGCGATGCGGATCGCGATGCGGTGGGCTTCGGTGACCGATGCGCCGCCTTCGAGATCGCGCCAGATGTCAGCCGCGGTCGAGTAGAGATAGGCGCGCGCGGCACGCAGCGTCGCCTCGGTACGGCCGATCACGCCCTGCACGGCATTGTTGTCGCGCATCGCCGACAGCCCCTGCGGGATCTTGCTGCGGGCCAGATCGATCGCGGCATCGAGCGTCGCGCGGGCGACGCCGAGCGAGGTCGCGGCAAAGCCCATGCTGAACACGGCATTGGTGGTGAGCTTGTAGAGCGGGCCTTTTTCGCGCACCGCGTTCGGGTCGTCGCGAAGGGCGGCAAATTTCTCCGGGATGAACAGGTTCTCGACCGAATAGGAATCGGTGCCGGTGCCCTTGAGCCCGATCACGTCCCAGACGTCGTACATGGTGGCCGATGTCACCGGGAACAGGATGGTGCGGATTTCCGGCGCGCCGTCCTTTTTCCTGCGCGGGCTGCCGTCGGCCTCGACGACGCGGACATGCGAGCCGAGCCAGCTCGCCTGCCGCGAGCCCGAGGCAAACTCCCAGCGCGCATTCGCCATGTAGCCGCCGGGAACGGCCTTTACCTCGTGGTTGATCGCGCCCCAGGCGAGGATGCCCGGCGGCGTGTTGAAGATTTCGTTTGCGGCATCCGGCTCGAGATAGGCCGCGGTCATCGCGCAGACGGCGCACTGGCCGAGGCACCAGGCGGTGGAAGCATCGGCCTTGGCGATCTCCTCCTGCATCTGCATGAATATCTCGAGCGGAACCTCGTGGCCGCCAAAACTGCGCGGCAAGAGCGCCCGGTAAAGCTCGTTCTCGATCAGCGCCGACGTCACAGCCGGCGTCAGCCGCCGCGTCCGCTCGATCTCGTCGGCCTCGCTCGCGATCAGCGGCTGCAGCGCGCGGGCGCGATCGACCAGGCCAGGGCCGGCAAGCTTGTTCATGGCGTTTCCTCGCTCTTTTTTATCGACCGATCAATTAGGGGGCATCGTGGCGCATTCACCCCGTGCGATCAAGCCGTGTTCGCCGCTCACGCGGTGGCGCGGCCGAGGTCGAGTGTTTGCCGGCGTTTGGACGGGAAGCTCAACGCCACCGCAACCGCGGCCAGGCCAATGGCGAAGGAACCGGCATGCATCCAGGTGTAGCCGTGGAAGGTGTCGAACACATAGCCGCCGGCCCAGGGACCCAGCGCCATGCCGAGGCTGGCAAAAGCCGAAACCGCACCGAACACCGTGCCCATGATGCGCGCGCCGAAGAACTCGCGCACCAGCACGGCATAGAGCGGCATCACCCCGCCATAGGCGAGGCCGAACACGACCGAGAGCGCGTAGAACTCGCCGAGATGCGCGACCGCAAGATACGTCGCGATGGCGAATGCCTGCACCAGGAGGCCTGCGACCAGCACCGGCTTGGCGCCGATGCGATCCGCGAGCGCACCGAGCAACAGGCGCCCGCCGAGGCCCGAGAAGCCGGCGAGGCTGTAGACGGTGACGGCGGTGAGCGGCGCGATGCCGCAGATCATCGCATAGGAGACCATGTGGAAGATCGGGCCGGAATGCGCCGCGCAGCAGCCGAAATGGGCCAGCGCCAGCGTGATGAATTGCGGCGTGCGGAACGCCTGCGCCGCGGTCCAATCCGTCTCCGGCGCGGCGATAGCGTTCGCGCTCGCGTCTTCCGCGCTTTGCGGCGCCGGCCGCACCAGGAACGAGGCGGGGATCAGAAGCGCCCATGAGGCGATGCCGATGACGAGCATCGCCGTGCGCCAGTCATAGGTCGTGATCAGCCAGCTCGCGGTCGGCGCCACCGTGAGCGGCGCAACCCCCATGCCGGCGGAGACCAGTGAAACCGCAAGGCTGCGATGCTGCGAGATCCAGGCGCTCGCCACCGCCATCATCGGCGCGTAGAAACTGCCGGCCGCAATCCCGATCAGCCCGCCGAACAAAAGTTGGAATTGCCACAGGCTTTGCGCCTGGCTCGCCGTCACCAGCCCAAGCCCGAGCAGGAGGCTGCCGGCCAGCACCACGATCCGGGTGCCGAAGCGGTCAGAAAGCGTGCCCCAGAAGAACGCCGCAACGGCCATGCACAGGAAATCGATCGTCGCCGCCGCCGACACGCCCGCGCGCGACCAGCCCATCGCCTCCGAGATCGGCTGCAGGAACACCGCCAGCGACAGCATCGCGCCGAAACCGACGCAGGTCATCAGCGCCCCCGCGCCGACGACAACCCAGCCATAGTCGAACCGGGAGGATTTGGTCATGCGTTTCCTCGCGCCCTCTGCCGGGGCTCTGATTGAAGTGTCGATGGTGATCTATCTGGTGCAGCAGGGCAAGGTGGCCGTCGTCATACCAGGGTGAGAGCCAGCGCGCTTCTACCCGCAATTCCACGCCGGCCCGATCGGCGTCCAGCTCCAGCACGGGCCGAAGCTGCCGCCATTGTAGCGGCCCCGGTAAAACCCGGGACGGCCGAAATAATATCGCTCGCCGTTATATCCGTAATAGTAGGGCGTATAATCCGGCTCGCCCGTTACCGCTCCCTTCGCACCAAAAACCGGAACGGTGTTGTTGGGCGGCTGATGATAGCCGGGCAGGAAGCCGTAGCCGTGCCAGCGAGCGACGCGTGGCTTGTGAGCCGGTGCGCCCGAGGTCACGGCCGGCAGCAGCGACAGGAGAAGGGCGATCGATACGGATAAGATGCGCGACATCGGCGCAACATAACCGCCCTGGCGCTCGGATGCGATTCAAATCGAGGAGCGCTTCAATGCTGTCGAGGCGACGATCGCATCAAGCATGTCCGGAAGCGGGACGGCACCCTGCTCACGTGGTTTTTTCGCGCCGTTGGCCCCGATATGCCAAATCGCGCCGTTTTCGACTTGTTTTGCCTTCTGCCGGCGTGCGGATCAGACAGTTACATTGTCGCAGTTCGTGCATCTCCGGTTCTCTATCCACGATAAGCCTTGCGCAGCATTTCCGGATTGGGCGCTAATTTTTGCAGCCAAACGGGAGCGAGCGGCTGGGCGCCGTTGGCAGAGTGGAGTGCGCGATGAAACGAAAAGTTCAGGTTAGTGAATGCGAGTACCAGGATCGTCTCAGGAGTTTGCTGAAAGACGCCTTCAACACGGAATTGCAGCCGCTGAGATCACTCGAGACCGTAACCAAAAAACGGAGAGCACTGAAAAAGAACGCCGAGAGAAATTCCGGGTCCATGAAATCAGACCCCACGGCCTCCTGGTGATGGCGCCGGCCGCGCCAAATCAGGCACTGAGACTGTCGGAAGCAGGCCGACGCCTCAGCTATCCACCTTCAGCGCGGCAATGAAGGCCTCCTGCGGGATGTCGACCTTGCCGAACTGCCGCATCTTCTTCTTGCCTTCCTTCTGCTTCTCCAGAAGTTTGCGTTTGCGCGTGACGTCGCCGCCGTAGCATTTGGCGGTGACGTCCTTGCGCAGCGCGCGCACGGTCTCGCGCGCGATCACCTTGCCGCCGATCGCCGCCTGGATCGGGATCTGGAACATGTGCGGCGGGATCAGTTCCTTCATCTTCTCGACCATGGCGCGGCCGCGCCCTTCCGCGCGGGTGCGATGCACCAGCATCGACAGCGCGTCCACCGGCTCGCCATTGACGAGGATCTGCATTTTCACGAGGTCCGCCGGCTTGTAGTCGGTGAGGTGATAGTCGAACGAGGCATAGCCCTTGGACACCGATTTCAGCCGGTCGTAGAAATCGAACACGACTTCATTCAGCGGCAGGTCGTATTTCACCATCGCGCGCGAGCCCACGTAAGTCAGTTCCTTCTGCGCGCCGCGCCGGTCCTGGCACAGTTTCAGCACGCTGCCGAGATATTCGTCGGGGGTGAGGATGGTCGCCTCGATCCAGGGTTCCTCCATCTCGGCGATCTTGACCACGTCGGGCATATCGACGGGATTGTGAATCTCGATCTCGCTGCCGTCGGTGAGCTTCATCTTGTAGATCACGCTCGGCGCGGTCGCGATCAGATTGAGATCGAATTCGCGGGACAGCCGCTCCTGGATGATCTCCAGATGCAACAGCCCGAGGAAGCCGCAGCGGAAGCCGAAGCCGAGCGCGGCCGAGGTCTCCATCTCGAAGGAGAAGCTGGCGTCATTCAGGCGCAGCTTGCCCATCGCCGCGCGCAGCGTTTCGAAATCGTCGGCATCGACCGGGAACAGGCCGCAGAACACCACCGGTATGGCCGGCTTGAAGCCCGGCAGCATTTCGGTCACGGGCTTGCGATCATCGGTGATGGTATCGCCGACGCGGGTGTCGGCGACTTCCTTGATTGCCGCGGTGATGAAGCCGATCTCGCCGGGGCCGAGCTCGTCGACCTGTGTCATCTTCGGGGTGAAGAACCCGACGCGCTCGACGTCATAAGCGGCGTTCGTGCCCATCATGCGGATGCGGCCGCCCTTCCTCATCACGCCGTCGACCACGCGGATCAGCACGACGACGCCGAGATAGACGTCGTACCAGCTGTCGACCAGCAGCGCCTTCAGCGTGGCGTCGCGGTCGCCCTTGGGCGGCGGCAGCCGCGTGACGATCGCCTCCAGCACGTCGCCGACGCCGAGGCCCGTCTTGGCAGATATCATCACGGCGTCGGAGGCGTCGATGCCGATCACGTCCTCGATCTGCTGCTTGATCTTTTCGGGCTCGGCCGCCGGCAGGTCGATCTTGTTGAGCACCGGCACGATCTCGTGGCCGGCATCGAGGGCGTGATAGACATTGGCCAGCGTCTGCGCTTCCACGCCCTGGCTGGCGTCAACGACCAGGAGGGAGCCTTCGCAGGCCGCCAGCGACCGCGAGACCTCGTAGGCGAAGTCGACATGGCCGGGCGTGTCCATCAGGTTGAAGATGTAATCCTTGCCGTCCTTGGCGTGATAGTTCAGGCGGACCGTCTGCGCCTTGATGGTGATGCCGCGCTCGCGCTCGATATCCATGGAATCGAGCACCTGCTCCTTGCCCGCCATTTCGCGATCGGTCAGTCCGCCGGTCATCTGGATCAGGCGGTCGGCCAGCGTCGATTTGCCATGGTCGATATGGGCGACAATGGAGAAGTTGCGGATGTTGGGAATGGGGGCGGTCGTCATGGGGCGCGGGATAGCATTGGGGACTCCGTGCGGCAACCATATTGCTGGATTTTAAGGGGCCTTCTTCACGCCAAGCTGATTCCACGGAAGCGAAAAACGCGCTACGCGTGACTTTATGTCGACTGCCTCTTCCTTGCCCGCAACCGCCGGCCAGCGCCGGCGCCGATTGAGCTTCCGGCGGCTCTCCGCCTGGCTGGCCTCGCGCGCCACGCGGCCGGATGCCGCCCTCTGGCTCGTCATCACCTTTGTGCTGGTGCACGGGCTCCTGTGGACGCGCATCCTGATCGACCTGAAGGCCGCCCAGGACGTTCACATGGACGTCGCGGAGACCTTCGCCTGGGGCCAGAAGTTCCAGCTCGGCTACGGCAAGCATCCGCCGCTGGCCGGCTGGATCGCGGGCCTGTGGTTCGATTTCTTCCCTGTTCAGGACTGGGCGACCTACGCGCTCGCGATGGCGACGCTTTGCATCGGCCTCGTCATCTGCTGGTTCGTCGCGCTTCGCGTCGTCGATTATCGCCGCGCCTTTCTGGTCGTGGTGATGCTCGCGCTCTATCCGATCTTCAATTTCAAGGGTTTCAAGTACAACCCCGATCTGTTGCAGCTCGTCACCCTGCCGCTTCTGGTGCTGGCCTATCTCAACGCCTTCGAGAAGCGCACATGGCAAAGCGGCATCCTGCTCGGGCTCGCCGGCGCGCTTGCGCTGATGACCAAGTATTGGGTGCTCACCATGATCGGCGCCATTGGGTTGGCGGCGCTGATCCATCCCGACCGGCTGAAGTTTTTGCGCTCGCCCGCGCCGTGGGTCGCGATCGCGACGCTGGTCGTGGCGATGATCCCGCATGTGATCTGGCTGAAGCAGGTCGACTTCTTGCCGCTGACCTATGCCGGCGACGTCTATGGCCTGTCGGACCGCGCACAAAGCGCGCAGCTCGTGCTCGGCTATGTCGGCCACAATCTCGCACTGCTGGCCCTGCCGGTCGCGCTCGCGCTGCTCGCGCTCGCCTGGCCGCCGCGATGGCTGGCCCATGCCTGGTCGCGCGGTCCCAACATCGGTGTCCATGTTTCGCAGGCGCGCAACGTCTGGTGGATCCAGTCCATCGTCGCCGTCGGGCCGCCGGCCGGCGGGCTGATCTTCACCGTCTATATGAAGACCGATTGGGGCATCTCGCTGTTCTTCCTGGTGCCGTTGGCGCTGGTCGCGATCCCGTCGCTTCGCATTCCCGCGGGGGCATTGTTCCGCATCACGGCGATCTGGCTCGTGCTGTCGCTGGTGACGCTCGCCGCCGCCCCCCGCATCGCGCTCCTGGAGATCGAGCACAATCCCAACAGCGCGGGCAGCTATGGCGCACGTGCGCAGCTCGCCCGCGAATTGACGGACGCCTGGCATCAACGCTTTGGCTCGCGCTGGGCCGTGGTCGCCGGCACCACCGAGGTCGGCGAGCCCATGACGTTCTACAGCCCCGATCATCCCGCGCCGTTCACGCCCGGCGAAGTCTGGTCATCGGGCCTGACGTCACTGGCGGAAGCGAAGCGCCTCGGCTTCATCGGCATCTGCGACAAGACGGACGGGCGCCTGCCGGTATGCGAGAAGTGGATGAAGGAAAACGCGCCGGACGCGGAGCAGCAGATCATGACCACGCAGCGCTTCTTCAAGGGCCATCCCGGTCCCTCGATCGCGTGGGAGATCTATATGCAACCGCCGGGGAAATAGGCGCACGGGGAAAACGATGGATCTCGATCTCACAGGCAAGCTCGCACTCGTCACCGGGTCGACGCGCGGCATCGGCTTCGCGACGGCTGCAGGCCTCGCCGGCATGGGTGCGGAAGTCATCGTCAACGGGCGCGATGGGGCCGCGGTGGACGAAGCCATCGCGAAGATCGGGCAAGTGACGCCGACAGCGAAGCTGCACGCCGCCGCCTTCGATCTCGGCACCAGCGCCGGCTGCGCCTCCCTGATCGCGCAATTCCCGCAAGTCGATATCCTCGTCAACAATCTCGGCATCTACGAGCCGAAGGCGTTCTTCGACATCGAGGACGCCGACTGGGCCAAGATGTTCGAGGTCAATGTCATGAGCGGCGTGCGGCTGACGCGGCATTATCTCAAGCGCATGCTCGATAAGAAGGGTTGGGGCCGGGTGGTGTTCGTCTCCAGTGAGTCCGGCATCTACGTGCCGAAGGAGATGGTGCATTACGGCTTCTCGAAAGGCGCGCAGCTCGTGATCGCGCGTGGCGCCGCCGAGCAGACCAAGGGCACCGACGTCACCGTCAATTCGGTGCTGCCGGGCCCGACCTGGGTCGAGATGGCGCCGGTGCGGCTCGCCGCCCGCGCCCAGGCTATGGGCACGACCACCGACGATCTGGTTGCGCGGATGTTCACCGAGCGGCGGCCCGCCTCGCTGTTGCAGCGCTACGCCAAGCCCGAAGAGGTCGCCAATTTGATCTGCTATCTCTGCTCGAAGGCCTCCAGCGCGACCAACGGCGCTGCGCTGCGCGCCGACGGCGGCATCGTGACGAACCCGTTCTAGACCGGTCACCACGGAGACGTCAGTGCGACAGTGGAAACGCAGGATCGCAAGGGCAAGCTTGCTTTCGCTGGCCGTCCTGGCTGTCGCGATCGCCTCAGGATTTGGATATCGCGCCTATCGCCAGCATCTCGGCGCAGGCGTCCTTGCGATTCAATCTCCGAACGGCGTCCAGGAGGGAATGTACGTCAAGATCGGCGGCATCGATCAGTGGATTGAGATTCGCGGCGAAGACCGCGGCAATCCGGTGATCCTTTTTGTTCACGGCGGTCCCGGCGGTTCGACCATTCCGATGTCGTCGGGCTGGCGGCCATGGGAAAAATTCTTCACTATCGTTCAATGGGACCAGCGCGGCGCCGGACGCACCTTTCGCCTCACCGGCTCCTCGATTGCGGCGACCATGACCCTGGCGCAGATGACGCAGGATGGCATCGAACTGGCCGAATATCTGCGGGCGCATCTCGGCAAGGACCGGATCGTCCTGGTCGGGCATTCATGGGGCTCGTTCCTGGGCATCCATATCGTCAAGCAACGCCCGGACCTGTTTTACGCCTTCGTCGGTACCGGGCAGCTGGTCGGCAAGCAAAGCTTCGAAAAGCAGTTCGAGCTCACCGTAACCCGCCTGAAAGCATTGGCGCAGGCTGCGAACAATGTGGAGGCGTCGAAAGAACTGGCGTCGGTTTCCGTATCACCGGATTACAGCAAGACGCCGTGCGACACCGTGAGTTTCACCTCGACAGCCTACAGCACGGCCGAGTGTGACATCGTGCGGAAATGGGCAAAGGCCCTATCCCTTCCTTCGATCGAGACTTTCCAGCTTCGCGGCCCTGTCTTGCCGCCTTTCATGCCGGATTTTTCGCTGCTCGATTGGTACTATTGGTGGAGGGGAATGTGTCATTTTCAGCGGCGCAACTGCGCGGCAGGAGCGGACCGATGCTTCAGAGCGATCTGGGGTCTCTTGGCCCCGATTTTTCGATTCCACTGTTTTTTTTCGAAGGCACGGACGACCTCGTGACGCCGATCGAACCGGCTCGCGCCTACTTTGAACAGGTCAGGGCGCCACAAAAGGAATTCGTGCCGTTCAAGGGCGGCGACCACTTCATTCCGTTCGATCGCCCCGATGAATTCCTGGCGCAATTGATCGAGCGCGTTCGACCGCTGGCCCCTTCGACGCAGACGATCCAGTAAGCACGCGCTGTTTTGTGCGCGGTCGTGTCCTGCGCGTCGTTGATCCCGATCGCCAGTAACCTTGTTAAGTTAGGTTAAGCCTCAAATCGAGTTGGCGGCGCTGCCGGACTCATGTTCCACAGCCGGAGCGAACATTTTGTTTCGCGTTTTTGATCACGCTCCGGTTTTGAGGAATCGATGTCTTTCAGGACGGCGACGTTTTTGTTTTCGGTGTCGATCGCAGTTATTTGCGGCATCGATCGTGCGGTCGCAGCCGAAAGTTTGGAAGCCAATTGCAGCGTTCACGCCGTGAGCATCCCTCGTTCAGAAGGGCGCTGGACACACCGCACAATTCGCGCCACCGGCCAAAAGTGCCGGTTGCTTCGATCTGATGGCATGAGCGTTCGACGCGTTAGGCAAGCTTCCGTGGATCCCGAGCACGGTTCGCAAGGCTGGCCGGTACAACAAGCCGTTTCGGGTTGCGCGGCGAGCCGTGGTGCTCCGGCGCAGCGCAACGCCCAATGGCGCTATCATTTCGATCCGGAAACAGGCCAGAAGTGTTGGCGCCTGGCTCGCGTTACATTGAAACAGTTGCCGATGGCACCCGCGCGAAAAGGCCCGCCCGGTCAAGCGCGCCATATCGACGAAGGTCGCCAGAGTCCGCTGCGATCTGCAGCGGATGCGCAAGCCAGCATGCTTTCGCCCCGCGACGAAATACCTCGCGTTGCGGTGCGCCCGAGCCATGGCGAAACGAGTGAGAACGTAACCGGCCAGGCGCCCTTGATGACATTTGATTCCCGCTGGCTGCCGGCCGAGATAATCCTGTTCGCCAATGCAGCGACCGCTCAATCGCCGGGATCTGTCCCGATCCTTGATCGCGAGGAGGAAACTTCGCCCGACGCTACGGAATCCGCGGGCCAGCGTCTCGCGGGGTTTGATTCCGAGCAAATGCTTCGCCTTCTGGGGGCAATCCTGATGTCTGTTGGAATCGCATTGGGCCTGTACGCGCTGATCGGCGCCTCGACTGCATCCTGGCGACGGGCTCGCGATAGTGCTGCGGATTCGCGTTCTCGCCGGGGCGCTCCTGCAATTCGACCGTCGCCGCCTCTCAACTCCACGATCTCGGACATACTTGAGCGGTTGAGCGAGGAGGATGCCCTTTCCGAGGCTCACGAGCGAGGTGCGTGGGAAGCCGAATCCGATGGCGTCGAAGCTGAGCACCCATCGAGCTCCGGACCGCTCGTCAGCCATCACTCGTCGCCTGCCCCTGGCCGGCAGGTAGGCCGAAACCGCCGTTAACTCGCAGCGCAGGCATTAATCTAAACCAGCAAGCTTAATCGACGGCTTGTGTTGCAAGTCCATCGATTCCTGAGCATCGAGCAATTCAGCACTTTTTTGACGAGAGGATTATGGAGATGGTGCAGGCGACAGGCAGGGTTTCCTTGACCGATTTGGAGCGCGAGATCCGGGCGGAAGTCCGGAACATGCCAACCGTCCACGAACCGCTTTCTTCCAATCTGTCCGCGCCCACGGTTGCCGCGCCGGGGCTCGCGATGCCGGATTATGTCGAGCACCGCGAGGGGGCCACGGAAATCGGCAGGCTTTCGGCTGAGGCCGTGGTCCGCGAGTACGAAGCCACGGCCAAAGAGATCGAGTCGATGGGCGGCGAGGTGATCGAGCGCGTGAAGGAGTGCGAGGCGCTGACCCGTGACGCGCTCGCAGTGATCCGCGAGCTGAATGAAATCGCAGCGCGCTATCGCGAGGAAGCCAAGCGCGTCTTCGAGCACATCGAAAATTGCTCGCTGATGGTCGCGGAGGCCCGCAATACCTGCACGAAATTGAGGGACAAGATCGCCGTCCGCGGTCCGGCAGATGGGTCGAAATCGAAGAGGAAATGATAGCCAGGGTGCTTTGGGTCAAATGGATTGTCCGGGCGACTTGCCAGCCTTTGTGAGGGCTTCATGGACGCGACTGCTCGAAAAAGCCGACCTCGAGTTCACGCGGTCGCACAAATTGACCGAACGCGCCAGCAACGCGCCCCAGGGCATGAGGGCACGCAGGACCGAAGCCAGGATCCTGGAGATGATGCCGGTCGGGGAATGGCTGAGCTGCACGTCGATCTCGCGATTGATCGGCTCGGGCGACGATCGCAGGACACGTGCGCGGCTCGACCACCTCGTGAGGGACGGCAAGATCGAACGCAAACGCGAACAAGGCACCCACGGCCTGGTCTATCGCTACCGTCAACTTTCCTGAGCGCCGGAACGCCGCTCGAAAGGCCCCTTACGTCGCTTCCTCGTTGAACTTGCTTTCGACAAGCTCGGTAATGGCGGTGATCGCGGCTTCTGCATCAGGGCCGAGCGCGGAAACCTTGATCGTGGTGCCGGGCGCGGCCGCCAGCATCATCAGCCCCATGATCGAGCGCCCGCCGACGGTTTCGCTGCCGCGCGTCACCCAGACCTCCGAGATGAAGCGCTCGACGGTCTGGACGAATTTCGCGGAAGCGCGCGCATGCAGGCCGCGCTTGTTGATGATCAGAAGCTCTCTGGAGACTGCTCCCGTAGGCACGCTCGGCCCGGGTATATTCTCCGTCGACGCCTCGTCGTCGTCGGTCATTTGCCGGCGAGGACCCGGCTGGCGATGGTGACGTATTTGCGGCCGGCTTCCTGGGCCATGGCGATCGCATCGGGAAGCGAGCGCTCCTCGCGGACCTTGGCCAGCTTGACCAGCATCGGAAGATTGATGCCTGCGAGCACTTCCACCTTCGGACGGCTCATGCAGGAAATCGCGAGGTTCGACGGCGTGCCGCCGAACATGTCGGTGAGGATGGCAACCCCGTCGCCGGTATCGACGCGGTTGACTGCCTCGATGATGTCGCTGCGACAGAGATCGGAATCGTCCTCGGCTCCGATCGTCACCGCTTCGATCTGTTTTTGAGGACCCATGACATGTTCGAGCGCCGCCTTGAACTCGTCGGCGAGGCGCCCATGGGTCACCAGTACTAGGCCAATCATCGGAAACTCCCGCGGGTGCTATTTGGTGCACCGCACGAACGCGCCACTTTGACCATCCAGAGCCCCCGCGCAAGAGGGGATGTTTGCGATTCTCCCGGAATCTGGCTTGCAGGAAAGGGAGCAGCGCCGGTCTATTCGGTCGCGAGTGTGGAGTTGATATGGTTACCAATCCCCTTAAAGCAATCGCCCGAATCGTTAAGAGATTTTAAACCGCTGGCTGTTGTCAGCGCCGCGACAACCAGCGGCAGGGGTGAATAGCCGCTGCCGACAGCGATTCGCGGTATCGGGACACCAAAAATGTGCGTTTGCCGCGCCTCGGGCGGTGGTAGACGTTCGGCATCGGGTGCCGCCAAATCAACCAAAAGGTTGACTTCGGCCTCCTCCACAAAGTCGCAGCGGCGGATTCCGAGGCCGCGAATCTCGATCAGGCCCGCCAGTTCCCTAACCGGCCGGACCAACAATTGTTGGCCAGCTGTGTCGAGTCGGACACGGTCGTCGCCCACCAGAACGGCCGGAGGAAGCTGTCCTGAGCGGCCGGCGAGGATCAGGTCGAAGGCCAGGCGCGACTTGCCGGAGCCGGAGGGGCCGCGGATCAGCACCGCGCGGTGGCCTACCTTCACGGCGGAAGCGTGGACGCTGGGGGGCTCTGTCATGGCACCGGCAGCCGGACCACGAAACGGGCGCCGGAGACCGTGGGCTCGCCGTCCTCGCCGATGGGGCCGGGCCGGTTCTCGGCCCAGATGCGCCCGCCGTGGGCCTCGATGATCTGCTTGGAGATCGACAGCCCGAGGCCAGAGTTCTGGCCAAAGCCCTGATGCGGCCGGTCGGTGTAGAAGCGCTCGAACACGCGTTCCAGCGCATCGGGCCGGATGCCGGGGCCGTCGTCGTCGACCACGATCTCGATCTGGGCGCGCAGGCGGCGGCAGAGGATGCGTACCTTGTTGCCCGGCGTTGAGAAGGATTGGGCGTTGGAGAGCAGATTGGAGATCACCTGCCCGAGCCGGGAATCATGGCCGGGCACCGAGAAGGTGTCACCCGCGCCGCGGCCCTCGAAACGGACTTCGACGCCGACATCGTGGCCGAGCTTGGTTTCGTTGGCGACGCCGGTCAGCGTGTTCAGCAGGCGGCGCATGTCGACCGGCGCCATGTCCTGGCGCTGCAATTCGGCATCGAGCCGGCTCGCATCGGAAATGTCGGAGATCAGACGGTCCAGCCGTTTGACGTCGTGCTCGATCACCGCGAGCAGCCGGGCGCGGCTGTGCTCGTTGCGCGCCAGCGGCAGCGTCTCCACCGCCGAGCGCAGCGAGGTCAGCGGGTTCTTCAATTCATGGGCGACGTCGGCGGCGAACATCTCGATCGCCTCGATGCGGTTATAGAGCGCGTCGGTCATGTCGCGCAGCGCGCCGGAGAGATGGCCGATCTCGTCGCGGCGGCGCGTGAAGTCGGGAATTTCGACGCGCGTCTTGATACGGCGGCGGACGCGCTCGGCGCTATCGGCGAGCCGCCGCACGGGACCTGCGATGGTGCTGGCAAGCAAGAGCGACAGCACGATCATGACGGCGGAGGCGACGCCGCCGACCTTCAGGATGGCGAGACGCTCGGCGGTGACCATCTGGTCGATGTCGTCGCCCTGGGTGGACAGCATCAGTACGCCGCGGATCGCGCGGGAACGCAGCACGGGGACGGCCACCGAGACGATCACCTCGCCGCGCATGTTGACGCGCACCATGCTCCTCTTCTGGCCCTTCATCGCGTCGGCGACTTCCTCGTAGCCCATGCCGCTGTCCGCGAGCTCGCGATAGATCGGAAGATCGCCGCGATTGATCCAGGTGCGCACGGTGATCAGCGCGCGCTCGACGAGACCGGGCGAGGTCGGCGGCGGCAGCGGGAAGCGCATCACGTTTTCGAGGTTGCGGCTGTCGAGCAGGGGCCCGCCGCCCGGGTCATAGATGCGGGCGCGGGTCTTGGTCGGAGAAATCAGCGTGTGCAGGACCGGCGCGACGCGTTCCGGATTGATCGGGAAGTCGAGCGCCGAATCCTCGTCCGGGCCCTTGATGGTCTCGCCGGCCTTGAGGTCGAGCAGGCGGTCGGGATCGATGGTGATGGCGTTGGTCTGCACCGTCGCCGAGGCCGCGATCGCGCCCGCGATGATCTCGGCCTGCACGAGGAGACTCTGCGCGCGGGCGTCAATGAGGCCGGCGCGGAATTGCGAGAGATAGAGGACGCTCGCGACCAGCGCCAAGAGGCCCGCGATATTGAGCGAGACGATGCGGCGGGTGAGGCTCGAGAACGAGAGGGTGAAGAGGAATTGCCCGGCCCGCCTGAGCCAGCCGAGCGGCCGCATCCAGGCCTTGACCGCAGGGCTTTCGGCGACAGCACCTTCCAGGCCCAGCGGCTCGGAGCCGTCCTGGGCATTCAGACCTGGATCGGGCTGCGTTCGATCAAGCAAGGGCCAACACTGCGTTCACTGATGAGGCGACGGCCGCATCCTACCCCGGGCCGCCGCGGGCGTCAGCGCGCCATGCGCGCCGGATCAAGCTTCCTTGAAACGGTAGCCGACGCCGTAGAGCGTCTCGATCATCTCGAAATCGTCGTCGACCACCTTGAACTTCTTGCGCAGCCGCTTGATGTGGCTGTCGATGGTGCGGTCGTCGACATAGACCTGGTCGTCGTAGGCCGCGTCCATCAGCGCGTTGCGGCTCTTCACGACCCCGGGCCGGGTCGCAAGCGCCTGCAGGATCAGAAATTCGGTGACGGTCAGCGTCACCGGCTCGTTCTTCCAGGTGCAGGTGTGACGCTCCGGATCCATCCGGAGCAGGCCGCGGTCGAGCGCCTTGGCGTCGTTCTCCTTCGGAGCTGCGGTCGGATCCTTCGGCTGCGAACGGCGCAGCACGGCTTTCACGCGCTCGACGAGGAGCCGCTGCGAGAACGGCTTGCGAATGAAATCGTCGGCGCCCATCTTGAGGCCGAACAATTCATCGATCTCCTCGTCCTTGGAGGTCAGGAAGATCACCGGCAGATCGGACTTTTGCCGGAGCCGCCGCAGCGTCTCCATGCCGTCCATGCGCGGCATCTTGATGTCGAGGATGGCAAGATCGGGCTGACTGGTGCGGAAGCCGTCCAACGCGGAAGCACCGTCCGTGTAGGTCATGATGCGGTAGCCTTCGGCTTCCAGCGCGATCGAGACCGAGGTGAGAATGTTGCGGTCGTCATCGACCAGGGCGATTGTGGGCATGAGCCTGCTTTCAGTTACTTCAATGGCTGAAACGGCGAGCATTCCGGTGATGCGCCGCATAATTGGGCTTCGGAAGTGGCCAACGAGCAATGCAAGCTGGGCTGAAGTGTGACCAAGTTCCGACAGAATGCCTTGCTCGGGCGAAGCACTCCGACCCGTCTGGGTGCTGGTTTAGCCGGAAAAAGGCCTTCAGCGCAATAGGATGGGAAGGGAATATCGATGCAGCCGACGGCCAATTTTAATCCTTCCAGGCTCGCGAAATCGTTGCTCCGGCGGAGCCGGCAGGGGGCTTTGGCCACTTTGATGGCCGAAAGCGGCGATCCCTATTGTTCACTGGTGAACGTAGCGAGTGCCCCCGACGGTGCTGCGATCCTGCTGATCTCGCGACTGGCCGTTCACACCAGAAATCTCCTCGCCGACCCCCGCGTCTCGCTGATGCTGGATGAACGCGCGCCGGGCGATCCGCTCGAGGGCGCGCGAATCATGGTGGCGGGCAGGGCGGAGGAAGCGGCCGGCGATGATCGCGATGTGCTGCGCCGCCGCTATCTCAACGCGCACCCGTCGGCGGAAACATTTGTCGACTTCAAGGATTTCTCCTTCTTTCGCATCCGCCCCTCGGGCGCGCATCTGGTCGCGGGCTTTGGCCGCATCGTCGATCTCAAGCCGGAGCAATTCCTGACCGAGGTCGGCGATGCCGCCTCGCTGATCGAGGCCGAGCAGGGCGCGGTCGAGCACATGAATGAAGACCATCGCGAGGCCATGAATCTCTACGCGACCAAACTGCTCGGCGCCGAATCCGCCGACTGGCGCTGCACCGGCTGCGATCCCGAGGGCTTTGACATGCAGGCGGACGCCACTACGCTGCGGCTCGAATTCCCGGCGCGGGTGACGGACCCCGGGGAGCTGCGCAAGACGCTGGTAAAGCTCGCGGAAGAGGCGAGGGCGAAGGTACGAGTTGCTCATTGAACGCATTGGCGCGCCGCGGCGACCAACAACACATCCGCTTCCCGTTTTCCGTGCGGTGTGTTGATGAAGTCCCAAAATCGATTGGCGCCGCTCGTTCTCGCGCTTGCCGCGAGCCTTTGCGCCGGTTCGCCGTCCAGGGCCGAGGGCCTCTATGCGCAGAGCGGCAAGGTCATCCAGCTCATGCGCGCCGGGAAATATGCCGAGGCGCTGCCGCTGGCGCAGGCCATGGTGGCGCAGCTCGAGAAGGGACCGCCGAGCCGCGACCTTGGCGGCGCGCTGAACAATCTGGCGCAGGTCTATGGCGACATGGGCCGCGATGCCGAGGCCGAGCCGCTTTACAAGCGCTCGCTCGCCGTCATGGAGAAGGCCGTCGGCCTCGACTCGGCCGACATGGCGCCGGAGTTGAACAATCTCGCCGCGCTCTATCAGCGCCAGTTTCGCTACGCCGAGGCCGAGCCGCTGTTCAAGCGTGCGCTGGCGCTGCGTGAAAAGGCGCTGCCGCCGGGCCATCCCGATGCCGGGCAATCCCTGAACAATCTCGCCACGCTCTACGAGCGGCAGGATCGCCACTCCGAACTCCGAGCCCTTGTTCAAGCGCGCGCTCGCGATCTACCAGAAAGTGCCGGGCGCGGATCCCGCGGTCGCGACGCTGCTCAACAATCTCGGCCAGGTCTATAAGGCCGAAGGCCGCTACGCCGACGCCGAGCCTGCGATCAAGCAGTCGCTGGCGATACGCGAGAAAGTGCTGGGGCGCGATCACGTCGATGTCGCGCGTTCCCTCAACAATCTCGCCGATCTCTATCAGCGCCAGGACCGCTTTGCCGAGGCCGAGCCGATCTATCAGCGCGCGCTCTCCATCCGTGAGCGCACGGTCGGCCCTGACCATCCCGACACCGTGGCGAGCTTGAACAATCTGGCCTCGCTCTATCAGGCGCAGGGACGCACTTCCGATGCTTTGCCGCTGGTGGAGCGGATGATGGCCGGCGGCCGTGCGCAGCTCGGCGTCGCGCTTGCCGTGCTGCTCGATGCGCAGAAGAAGCGGCAGATGGAAGCGGACAAGGCCTTTGACGAGGCGCTCGATGTCATCCAGCACGGCGCGCAGTCCTCCGCCGCGTCTGCCGTGAACAAGCTCGCGGTGCGCGTCGCCGCCGGCAACGATCATCTCGCCGAGCTGGTGCGCCGGGATCAGGATCTGGCGAGCGAAGCGGATAGACTCGACAAGGCGATCATCGCCGCGCTCTCCAGGCAGGGTTCGCCGCGCGAAGCCGCGGCCGGCCGCGAGCGGCTCGCCGCCATCGCGGCCGAACGCGCCGCCTTGCAAAAGACATTTGCGGCCGAATTCCCCGATTATGCCGCGCTGTCGAATCCGTTGCCGCTCAAGGCAAAAGAGATTCAGGAGCTGTTGTCCGGCGACGAGGCGATGGTGCTGTTCGCGCTCGCCGACAAGGAATCCTTCGTGCTCGCGCTGACGCGGGACGAGTTCGACTGGCAGCGCATTCCGCTCGGTGCGGATGCTTTGTCGCAAAAGGTCGCGGTGCTTCGCCGCGGCCTCGATGTCGGCAAGGCCAGCGATTCCACCGGCAAATCCGGACTGTACGATCTCGCGCTCGCCAATGAGCTCTATGCGACGCTGTTCGGCCCGGTCGAAGGCCTGGTGAAGGACAAGCGCAGCCTCCTGGTCGCGCCGTCGGGCGCGCTGACAGCGCTGCCGTTCCATCTCCTGGTCACCGAGAAGCCGGCTGCTGCGGTCCCCGACAGGATCGAGGGCTATCGCAACGCCGCCTGGCTGTTGAAGCGGCAGGCGGTGTCGGTGCTGCCGTCGGTCTCCAGCCTGAAGGCGCTGCGCGGCTTTGCGCGGCGCGAACAGGCGGTAAAGCCGATGACCGGCTTCGGCGATCCCGTCTTCAACCCGTCCGAGGGCGGCAACGAACGGCGCACCGCCTCGCGCAGCGTCACGAACCTCGCTTACACCGATTTCTGGCAGGGCGCCGGCGTCGATCGCGGCCGGCTTGCGCTGGCGTTGCCGCAACTTGCCGGATACCGCTGACGAATTGAACGCGGTCGGCAAGGACCTCGGCGTTACCGCCGCCGACATTCACCTCGGCGCAGACGCCAGCGAGACCACGGTGAAGCGTGCGCCGCTCGCCGATTACCGCATCGTCTATTTCGCCACCCATGGCCTCGTCGCCGGCGACGTCAAGGGCGTCGCCGAGCCCTCGCTCGCGCTCAGCATCCCCAAGGTGCCGTCCGCGCTCGACGACGGACTGCTCACAGCGAGCGAAGTTGCGCAGCTCAAGCTCAATGCCGATTTCGTGGTGCTGTCCGCCTGCAATACCATCGCCGGCGACAAGCCCGGTGCCGAAGCGCTCTCGGGCCTCGCGCGCTCGTTCTTCTACGCCGGCGCGCGGGCGCTGCTGGTCACGCATTGGTCAGTCGATTCGGAAGCCGCCACCCGGCTTACCACCTCGACCTTCGATCTGCTCAAGGCCGACCCAAAACTCGGCCGCGCCGAGGCGCTGCGGCGGGCGATGCTGGCTTATCTCGACGACACCTCGTCGCCCCGCAATGCGTATCCCGCCCTTTGGGGCCCGTTCGCGCTTGATCGGCGAGGGGGCGACCCGATAGTCATACTAATATTGCGTCGCAATATGATGGCTGGGACATCACGCCGGAAGCGCGCGGCCCAATGATGCGTCAAAACATGCCTGGAATGCCGTAAAAACCGGCCATCTACGCCTGCACCGCAGCGAGCGTTTTGAGCACGGTCAGGGCCCGTTTTCGGAATAAACCAAATCCCAAGGGATCGGCTTGGCAAGCTCCGCGTTCATCAGTAATACATCGCCCGACCGGGGCTTCTACGGCTTTATTGTGTGGCGGTCACGCTGCGGGGTTTGCGCTTTCTGCGCTGGCCATGTGGTTTCCAGGAGGGATCTCGTGCAAGAGACGGGCGTGCGGAACGGTGCCTTTGGTGCCGATAAATTCGGTTTAAGGAATCTCAAGCGGGTGCACTGGAACCTTCGCGCGCCACAGCTCTATCACTATTCGCTCTCAGCGGGCGAAGCGGTGCTTTCGGCCGATGGCGCGCTTTGCGCGGATACCGGCGAGTTCACCGGGCGCAGCCCGAAAGACAAGTTCACCGTCCGCGACGCCACGACCGACAAGAAGATGTGGTGGGCCGGCAACCAGTCGATCACCGCAGAGCAGTTCGAAGCCCTCTACCAGGACTTCCTTAAAGCTGCCGAAGGCATGACGCTGTTCGCGCAGGACCTCTATGGCGGCGCTGATCCGACCTACCGGATCAAGACCCGCGTCTTCACCGAGCTCGCCTGGCATTCGCTGTTCATCCGCACGCTCCTGATCCGTCCCGAAGCGATCGAGCTATCGACCTTCGTGCCGGAGCTCACCATCATCGACATGCCGAGCTTCCGCGCCGACCCGAAACGTCACGGGGTGCGCTCGGAGAACGTCGTGGCCATCGATTTCGCCCGCAAGATCGTCCTGATCGGCGGGTCCTATTATGCCGGCGAGATGAAGAAGTCGGTCTTCACCACGCTGAACTATTACCTCCCCGAGCGCGACGTGATGCCGATGCATTGCTCGGCGAATGTCGGCCCCAACGGTGATACCGCGATCTTCTTCGGCCTTTCCGGCACCGGCAAGACGACGCTGTCGGCCGACCCGAAGCGCACGCTGATCGGCGACGACGAGCACGGCTGGGGCCCGAACGGCGTCTTCAATTTCGAAGGCGGCTGCTATGCCAAGTGCATCAAGTTGTCGAAGGAAGCCGAGCCGGAGATCTATGCCGCCAGCAAGCGCTTCGGCGCCGTGCTCGAGAACTGCGTGCTCGGCGAGGATACCCGCGAGGTGGATTTCGACGACGGTTCGAAGACAGAGAATACGCGTTCGGCCTATCCGCTCGACTTCATCCCGAACGCCTCGCGCACTGGCCGCGCGCCGCATCCCAAGAACGTGGTGATGCTGGCTGCGGATGCCTTCGGCGTGCTGCCGCCGATCGCGAAACTCACGCCCGCACAGGCGATGTACCACTTCCTTTCCGGCTACACCGCGAAGGTCGCAGGCACCGAGCGCGGTCTCGGCAAGGAGCCGCAGCCGGAATTTTCCACGTGCTTCGGTTCGCCCTTTCTCCCGCTCGATCCGTCCGTCTATGGCAACATGCTGCGTGACCTGATCGCCCGGCACAATGTCGACTGCTGGCTGGTCAATACCGGGTGGACCGGCGGCAAGTACGGCGTCGGCAGCCGGATGCCGATCAAGGTGACGCGCGCGCTTCTGACCGCAGCGCTCGACGGCAGCTTGCGGAATGTCGAGTTCCGCACCGACAAATATTTCGGCTTTGCGGTGCCAACCGCGCTGCCGGGGGTGCCGACCGAGATCCTCAATCCGGTCAATACATGGAAGGACAAGGCCGAGTTCGACAAGACCGCGCGTGCGCTGGTCGGCATGTTCCAGAAGAATTTTGCCAAGTTCGAAAGCCAGGTCGACGCCGACGTTCGTGCGGCGGCGCCCGAGGTGAAGCTTGCGGCGGAATAGTCAGGGCAGTCATTCCGGGATGGTGCGTTAGCATCAGACCCGGAATCTCGAGATTTCGGGCTCGATGCTATGGCGTCGCACCGGAATGACGATCGAAAACAAAAAGGGCGGCCCGCAAAGGCCGCCCTTTTCGATTCAATGCCCCCGCCGATTTGACGTGCGCTTAACCTGCCATTAACCAGCTCGGGACTGTAGTGCCTGCGACAATCCACCGCAGGGGGCCCCGCATGTCCGACATCATGAGCGTCATCGCAAATTCCTACGCGACCGCGCCGCTGACGCCGACCACCACCAAATACACGCCCGTCGATCCCAAGCAGTACGAAGGCACCTGGGAAGGGACCTACTCCAACAACCAGAAATTCAAGATCACGATTTCCGACGTCAATGGCTTCCGCGCCCAGGTCAAATACCAGAGCGGGTCGACCACGGAATATCAGCAAGTCCTGATCGGGAATTCGTCGTTCCGCATCGGCAACAGCAAGTTCGTGCTGCAAGGGACCGGCAAGGCGCTGGTTGCCAACGCCGTGACCGATCCCGTCACCGGCAACACCAGCCTCGTGCAGGGCAACGCGACGCTCGACACCTGAGCCGGCGGCATCGATCGCCGCAACCAGATCAGGCCTTGAAATAACCCATCTGCGTCGTCGTTGCGATCAGCTTCCCCGACGGCGACCACAACTCGCCGCTCTGGTCCTGATAGCTCCGGTTGAAGATTTTCGCGTCGGCGCAGGCAAGGACGTGGGTGATGTCCTCGGCGGCGAGATCCTCGGCACTGAGATGGAAATAGGTCGTCAGCGTCACGGTGCCGAACGGCACCAGCTCGCGCCGTGCATGGAACACGCGCGCGAAAAAAGCGTCCGACATCGAGACCAGCGACAGCATGTCGATCTGCCGCGGCATGCGGTCGCCGATCCACAGCTTTGAATAGGCGCTGGCCGGCACGTCCTTGGCCGACGCAAAATTCGGATCGCCGTCGATGAAGCGGAAATCATATTGCTTGACCCAGGGTGCGGCGACCTTGGTGTAGGGCGGGATCGTTGCAAACGGCTTCGCCTCCGGCATCTGCGCCGCCTGATGCGACCAGGACGGCCGGCGCTCGGCAAAGACGGCGGTCGCGAGCGCAGCGACATCGCCGCTGCCCTGGCTCAACTCGACACACCAATGCTGGGAGGAACGGTTGGCCTTCACCAGGCGGACATCGAGATCGAATTCGCCTTCGGTGATCGGCGCGCAGTAATTGACCGTCAGCGCCAGCGGATCGCCCGCGCGTTGCGGATGCTCGATCAGCGCGCGCAGGATGGTCGCGGCGGTGAAGCCGCCGAACGGGCCGACAAAGGCGTAGTAATCCGGGCTGGTCCGTCCCTGCCAGCGGCTGTCGCCGGCAACCACGCGCGTGGCCTCATCGAAAAGGTGCTGGGTTCTGGTGAGCATGAATTCTCTCGGTGTCTTGGTCATTGCGAGGAACGAAGCGACGAAGCAATCCAGCCCCGGTCTGCCATTCCGGATTGCTTCGCGGAGCCTGTCATCCGGCCGCGCGTTGCGCGGACCGGTTGGCTCGCAATGACGCTATAGCGTCACTTAGTATGATCACCATCAGTCAAATTTCAATGACGCCGCAGGTAATGGATTTCGGCTCAGGCCCGCGCGCCGCGCACACCCTGGCCCGGGGTCGCCAGCGGCGTGGGACGCACCGGCACGTTCCAGATTTCCTCGGCATATTCGCGGATGGTGCGGTCGGAGGAGAACCAGGCCATCCGCGCCACGTTGAGGATGCTGGCCCGCGTCCAGGCCGGCACCACCTGCCAGCGCGCATCGATGCCGCGCTGGGCCTCGTAATAGGAATCGAAATCCGCACTCACCATGTAATGATCGAGATAGCGCAGCGCATGTGCGATCAATTCGAAGCGGCTGCGTTCATCGGGCGAGAATTCGCCGCTGCCGATCGCGTTGATGGCGCGCCCAAGCTGCGGCGAACGGCTGATCACGTCGGTGGAATCCAGCCCCTGCTTGCGGCGGATCATTACGTCGCCCGCCTCCATGCCGAAGATCGCGATGTTCTCGACGCCGACATGCTCCCGGATCTCGATATTGGCGCCGTCGAGCGTGCCGATGGTCAGCGCGCCGTTGAGCGCGAGCTTCATGTTGCCCGTGCCGGAGGCTTCCATGCCGGCGGTCGAAATCTGCTCCGAGAGGTCGGCGGCGGGAATGATCACTTCGGCCAGGCTGACATTGTAGTCGGGCAGGAATACGACTTTCAGCCGGCCGCCGATCGCGGGGTCGTTGTTGACGATTTCGGCCACGTCGTTGATCAGCTTGATGATCAGCTTGGCGTAGCGGTAGCTCGCCGCCGCCTTGCCGGCGAAGATTTTCACCCGCGGCACCCAGTCCTTCTGCGGATCGTCCTTCATCGCCTGGTACAGCGCGACCGTCTCCAGGATGTTGAGCAGTTGCCGCTTGTATTCATGGATGCGCTTGATCTGCACGTCGAACAGCGCCGACGCGTCGACCTTGATGCTGAGGCGTTCTCCGATCAGCCGCGCCAGCGCGATCTTGTTGTTGAGCTTGACCTTGCGGAATTGCTGCTGGAATGCGTTGTCGCTGGCGCGCGCCTCGAGCTGGTCGAGGCGCGAGAGATCGTCCACTACCTCCGCACCGCAGGCTTCCTGTAACAGCGCGGTCAGCTTCGGATTGGCGAGCATCAGCCAGCGGCGGAAGGTGATGCCGTTGGTCTTGTTGGTGATGCGGCCGGGATAGAGATGGTTGAGGTCGTGAAACACCGTGTCCCGCATCAGGTCCGAATGCATCGCCGAGACGCCGTTGATGCGGTGCGAGCCGACAAAGGCGAGCTGTCCCATCCGCACCCGGCGGCCGCTCCTCTCGTCGATCAGGGATACCGAGGCGCGGAAATCGACGTCGCCGGGGGCGCGATGCTCGGCCAGCGCAAGATGCTGCGCGTTGATGCGATAGATGATCTCGAGGTGACGTGGCAGCAGCCGCTCGAACAGCTCGACCGGCCAGGTTTCGAGCGCTTCCGGCAGCAGCGTGTGGTTGGTGTAGGACAGCGTGTCGACCGTGATCTTCCAGGCTTCGTCCCAGCGGAAATTGTGCAGGTCGACCAGGATGCGCATCAGCTCCGTGACCGCCAGACTCGGATGCGTGTCGTTGAGCTGCACCGCGACCTTCTGCGACAGGCTGCGGAGCTGGCCGTCGGAGCCGAGATGGCGCTTGATCAGGTCCTGCAGCGAAGCCGAGACGAAGAAATATTCCTGGCGCAGGCGGAGCTCGCGGCCGGCCGGGCTCTCGTCATTCGGATAGAGGAACTTGCAGATCGCCTCCGCGCGCGCTTCCTCGGAGGAGGCGCCGACATAGTCGCCGGTGTTGAAGACGTCGAGCTTGAGCGGATCGGGCGAGCGCGCCGACCATAGCCGGAGCGCGTTGACGTGATTGCCGCGCCAGCCGACGATCGGCGTGTCATAGGCCACCGCCTGCACGGTTTCGGCCGGGTGCCAGATCGCGCGGTCGCGCCCGCCCTCGTCCTTGTGCTCGACGCCGCCGCCGAAGTGCACATGGTAGGCCACCTCCGGCCGCTGAAATTCCCAGGGGTTGCCGAAGCTGAGCCAGACGTCGGGATATTCCTGCTGCCAGCCCTGGTTGATGATCTGCCGGAACAGGCCGAAATCATAGCGGATGCCGTAGCCGATCGCGGGGATCGCGAGCGTCGCCATGCTCTCCATGAAGCAGGCGGCGAGCCGGCCGAGGCCGCCATTGCCGAGCGCGGCATCCGGCTCGCATTGCCTGAGTTCGCCAAGGCCCGGGCCGATATCGCCGAGCGCGGTCTCGAACACTTTCAACAGGCCCATATTGTTCAGCGCGTCACTGAACAGGCGGCCGATCAGGAATTCGAGCGAGAGGTAATAGACGCGCTTGCGTCCGGCGTCGTAGCTTTCCTTTTCCGCCGCCAGCCAGCGGTGCACGATGCGGTCGCGCAGCGCCAGCGCCGCCGCCTTGTACCAGTCGTAGCGGGTGGCCATGCTGGCTTCCTTGCCGATCGCAAGGCGCAGCTTGGTCAGGATGGCGCTCTTGATCTCGGCCACCGCGAGTTCGTCGACGGGCTGGCCGGGCGCCTGGGGCTGAAACGTTGAATCTTGCACTTTCCGAACCTGTGAGCCGTGTGTCCCGCGCAAATGATACGCTGGCAGCGACCGGATCGAAACCCGCCGGCCATGCGCTCACTGCCCACGTTTTATGCAAGGATTGGGCCGATTCGGACAGGCGCTGTGACGGCGTTTCAATGGTATAGTGCGCTGAAATCGCGACTTTCTGGGGAGGAACCGCGTCATGAGACTGACCATCGAGATCATCGCGGCCTTGTTGCTGGTGGTTTGCGTTACCGCGACCAGCGCGGCCTTTGCCGCCGGCAAGACCGGCCGCACGGCCGATGGCCTCGGCTGCAACATCAGCCTCCCGCAAAACGCCTCGCCCGCCGCGCGCTGCGCCGCGATCAAGCTGCAATGCGGCGGAAAGTTCTGGGCGAATTACTGCAGCGGCAGGATGCTGTCGGCGGTGAACTGAGGCTGCAAGCGGACACGGCTGGAATGCCGAAGGCCAGGCCGGCGCGTGCGGACGACCTCGCCTCGTTGCCCGCGCTGTTTTGTGTCTCCAAAGTCCGCGCAGTCGCGGGTCGATTCGTGCCGAGCGTATCTGAGTTGACAGATTTTTCGACTTGCCGTCCGAGTGCAAGCTCCATTTCAGACGTACTGGGCTTCGCCATTCCCGAATGACCAGTTCTCGCGCGGAACTTCGACCAGACCGATGAAGACGTCCTCTCGACGCTGTCCTAATCGGTCGTGCAGTCCGTCCGCCACGGCCTTGTAGAATGCCTTTTTTTGATCGACGGACCGGCCCGGCAGCAGGAAAATCCGTACAAGGACGCAGTCCTTCGTCCTCCGGATGCCGAGGTACGTTTCGTCGGCGATCAGAGCATCAGGTGGCAGCTCGTTGAACACCTGGAAGCGGTCATCGACTGGCGCCTTCAGAATCGTGATCATTGCGTCATGGATGACGTCTCCGATGATCTTCCGGTGTTCCGGTGATCGTCCTCTGACCAGGTCCACGCGAACGAACGGCATCTCAATATCTCCTAGGCTGCGCTGCGCGCCAGCGTGGCAACCGAAGCTGCCAGCCGCGTGATCTCCACCTCTGTGTTGAAGTAGGAGACGGAAGCGCGGACGATCTCGTTGAGATTGCGCGCTGTCATGTCAAGCGGCGTATACGCCAACCGCCGTCCGGGCGTGGCGGCCAGCCTCGCCGAACACGGCAACCATCAGCTCCGAGGCGGCATTTGCGACCTCGGGATGTTGCATGAAGTCGGTCGATGCGGCGACGAACACTCCGAGCCGTACGATTCGGCGCACGGTCGAGACGCGCCCGTCCGTTCCGGCGGCGATCTGTGCGAGGACGGCCAATCCGGCCGCGGTCGCCGCGGCCCGACCTTCTTCGCCTCCGAGTTCCGCCCCCAGCCGGGCGGATCCCGTCCTTTGCTGAACTCCGATCTGACCAGCGATGAACAGCGCCTTCCCGTACCGCCCAATCGGGACGTAACTGCCCGCGGGGGCCGGCCGCCTTGGGCAGGTCCACGC
This sequence comes from uncultured Alphaproteobacteria bacterium, assembly GCA_963831505.1. GTDB lineage: Bacteria > Pseudomonadota > Alphaproteobacteria > Rhizobiales > Xanthobacteraceae > Bradyrhizobium. The sequence goes on from CAWHQY010000017.1 coordinate 56,775, forward strand.
CCATTCGCTTCAACTTCTCTGCGATGGTCTCCATAATGGCTCTTCGCTCTCCTGCGAGCCATATGGCTGGCACGTTGCGCGGATGGCCAATTCAAATTGAATGCGCCAGCGATCGATCTTGCTAATGACCCGCGAGCCGACTATAGCGGCTGGACCTGCCCGGGGTCAGCGGCCGCTCACAGATGCGCTCCTCATCGACCTTGCCCCCTCTCCAGTCGCTGCGCGCTTTCGAAGCTGTCGCCCGGCTACTCAGTTTCCGGCGTGCCGGTGAAGAGTTGCTGATCACGCAGAGCGCGGTGAGCCACCATATCCGGATTCTGGAGGAGCATCTCGGCGCAAAGTTGTTCATCCGAAGATCGCGCGGGATTGCGTTCACCAAAGACGGCGAGCGTTATTTCAGGTCTGTGAGCGAGGCATTTGCGATCATCGCGACCGCAACGGGAGATCTGCGCGGGCGTCCCGCGCGCAGCCGGGCGCGGGTCAGCCTGCTTCCCTCGTTCGCGGCGAATTGGCTGGTTCCGCGCCTCGGCGGCTTTACCCGGTCGCATCCGGAAGTGGACCTGCAGCTTGACCCGACCACGCATCTGGCCGACTTGAACGCGGGGGACGCCGACCTCGCCATCCGCTTCGGCGACGGTCGTTGGAATGGAGTGGAAAGCCGGCTCCTCATGGAGGAGCGGGTTACGCCGGTTGCGAGCCCGGCCCTCCTGAGTCGAGGACCGCGTTTGGCGAATCCGCAAGACGTGTTGGCGTACCCGCTGCTCATGGTGCTCAGGCCATACGAATGGGAGTTGTGGGCCGAAGCAAATCATGTCGACCTTGTCGGCGCGGAAACCATCCAACTCACCGATTACAATATCGCCCTGCAGGCGGCACTGGACGGGCAAGGGATTGTCATTGCGCGCCTGCAACTGATTGGGGACCGGCTGCGCAGCGGGGCACTAATCCAGCCGTTTCCTCGAGCGCTGCGTTCACCGCGGCTCGGACACTGGCTGGTGCAGCGAAGTGGTGGGCATGAATCCGCCGGGGCGAGAGCCTTTGCGGAGTGGATCACACGCGCGGCATCCAGTGATGTCGTCGAGGCATTTCCCAAGGCGACATATTGATATGCAAGCGGACATCACTGGAATGCCGAAGGTCCGGCCAGCGTGTGTGGATGATCTCTCCTCGCTGCTCGCGCTGTTTCGTGTTTCCGAGGTCAGCGCCGCCGCGCAACCGCTTTCACGCGCCGAACGCATCTGGGAGCAAATGCTTTTGCGTGAGGGCCTGACCGTCTTTGTGTGGGAAGCCGAGTCGAAGATCGTTTCCACCTGCATGCTGATCACGGCGCCGAACCTGCTGCGCTCCGGCCGCCAGCATGCCTTTCTCGAAAACGTCGTCACGCATCCCGACTTCCGCGGCCGCGGTTACGGCCGCGCGGTGGTGCTCGCCGCGCTTGCCGCCGCCTGGGAGCAGGATTGTCATCACGTCTTCCTGCAAAGCGGCCGCGCCGACCCGCGCGTGCATCGCTTCTACGAAGGCTGCGGTTTCGAGCCAGGGCTGCGGACGGCCTATGTAGCGAAGCGGCCTAGAATTATGGGCTAACCAGTCCAGCGGCAAGATGCTGTCGGCGGTGAACTGAGGCTGTGAAATAGTGGGGAATCGTCCCGGCGAAAGCCGGGACCCATTACCCAAACTGTTGGATGAGACCGCAGCGGTCATTCCAATCGGGATTTTCTTTCTCGATCAGCTTGATCTTCCAATCGCGTTTCCAGGACTTGAGCTGCTTTTCGCGCGCGATCGCCTCCAGCGGAGTCGCGAACACTTCCACGTGCACGAGGCGGAAAACTCCATACTTCTTCGAACTCCGAGCCTCGCCCTGCGCGATGCTGCCCGATGCGAGTGCGAATATCGTTGGTAACGCCGACGTAGAGCGTCCCGTGATGGCGGCTGGCGAGGATGTAGACGTGGTAGCTGCGTGCGCCATTCATCACTGGCTCCAGCGTCACCACAAAACCGGGTCTTGGGGTAATGGGTCCTGGCTTTCGCCAGGACGACACCCCATACGAGCAATAGAACGAATTAAGAACACTTTAGCAAGTCTTTGATATACAATGATGATTCGGCGCCTTGCCGACACAACATCTATGGTCTGTCCGCTCAAGCGAGGACTACATGTCCACCATCGCCTTCGATCAATTCGCTCTCACCCGCATCGCGGATTTCGCGCGCACGCTGTCGCGCCTGCACAAGACCTCCCGCACCCGCGCGGTCGACGACGACCAGTTCGACCGTGAGTTCAATGCCGTCTGCCAGTCGGTGTGGGGCTACACCACCGACGACATTTCCGACGATCTGTTTTCCGATGCCGACCATGCTTTCCTCGACACGCTCGACGAAGCGCAGGCGCGCATCTTCGCAGCGGAGTCGGGCTACGACCTCGTCGACGACAATGGCATGCTCACCGACTGGTGGGGTTTTTGCTGGATGATCCTCGCCGAGAAGCGCGGCCTGCTCACGCCGGAGAACCGTGCCGCCGCGCGCGCTGCGATCGAGGAGAAATATCTGGCCGCGCCGAATGTGATCGGCGTGATCGTGGGGCGGTAAAATCTCAATCCTCATCCTGAGGAGCACGCGAAAGCGTGCGTCTCGAAGGATGTGGCCCGAGTGGTGGCCTCATGGTTCGAGACGCGCAGCTTTGCTGCGCTCCTCACCATGAGGGTCCGCTTCAATTCACTTCCGCGCGCTTGTCCCGCAACGGCGTCGATCTCGGCACGCTGCCGGTCGTCGCCGGCGCGATGCTCGGATTGATCAGCGACGCCGGCAGATCGGTCGCGGTGATTTCGGCGCTGACCGGCGCGACCTTCATTTCGCCCAGGCGTGCGCGCACTTCCGCGGTCAGCCCCGGATAGGAGGCAACCGGGGTGAACTCCGCGGTCTGGTCATTGCCGACGCGGGTGCCGGAGAAAGCGACGAGGCCGTTGGTGGTGGCGATCACGTCGCCCGGGCGCAACGAAGTGTCGAGCGTCAGATCGACCGGCGCGAGGCCCGCGGGATCGCGCCCATTGCAGGTGCAGTCGGCGCGGAGCGCCTTGCGATAGGCATAGGCGTTCTCGCTGTCGGCGTAGCGCTCGCCGGTCGAGGAGGTGGCGCCGTCGATGCTCGAGCCGAAATACACCTTGGTCGGACTGGCCGGGCAGAACGACTGGCACATCGCGACCGGCGAGGCGCTGGCGCGCATCAGCGGAAAATACTTGCCGTCGCAGCTCCGGACGCAGAAGGAGGGGCCGGAGCTCGCCACCGCGGCGCGCGGAGGGGCTTGCGGGTTGTTGTTGAAGGGATCGGCGAAGAAGCTGGCCTGCGGCGCAGCCGGACGCTGCTGCTTCGCGCCGCCGAAGAAGAAGTCGAACAGGCCTTCGGCGGAAACGGGACAGGGAGCAAGCGCAATCGGGCTTGCGATCGCGATGGCGGCGATCAACGCGGCGCGGCGCCGCCCGCGCGGAAAAGGCAAACTCTGACGCAACGCTTACTCCACCCGACGCAAACAGAACCTTGGGTCAACAAACCCGTGCCAAGGCGAGGTGTGCCTTAGCTTTGGATTCACCTTAAGCCGCGATGGTAAACGAGCGGTGAGCAGGCCGGGTATTTGCGGAAAGAATTGCGACGAGAACTCGTCGTGGCCGGGCAAGACGACTGATCGAGCGGCTAGAGCATGATCCGGAAAAGTGTGCAGCGGTTTTCCGAAGAGATCATGCTCAAACAAGGAGCTAAAGCGCGATGACGATTCAACCTAATCTCATCGCGCTTTAGCAGCTCGGATCAAGTCTCACAAAAACTCCGCCGCCTTGTAGAGCGAGCGGAACGTCAGGCCGGCCAGCGCAAACGCCTCCGTCGCGCCTTCCTCGCGGTCGACCATGGTGAGCACCAGCGCCACCTCGGCGCCTTCCTCCCGCACGGCCTCGACCGCCTTCAGCGCCGAGCCTCCGGTGGTGGTGACGTCCTCGACCACGACCACGCGCTTGCCCTTCAGGCTCTCGCCCCTGGCAAGCCCCTCGACCGCGAGCCGCGCGCCATGTTCTTTCGGTTTCTTGCGCACGAAGAAGGCCGCGATCGGATGACCCTTGATCCAGGAAAGCTGCGCGATCGCGCCCGCGAGCGGGACGGCGCCCATCTCGAGCCCGCCGATGAAATCGAGATTGTCGTCCTTCAGCGCTTCATAGGTGAGTTCGGCGAGCAGGGTTGCGCCCTCGGGGTCGAGCATGGTCGGCTTGAGATTGAAATAGAAATCGCTCTTGCGGCCCGAGGCCAGCGTGATCTCGCCGCGCCCGAAAGAGCGCTTGCGGATGATCTCGTGGAGGCGGGCGCGGTTGGCTGATTTGGACAAGGTCGGATCCGGTCGTTTTTCCAAGGGAGCGGCAATGGGAGCGGCAATCTATCGGGGCTTCCCGGCACATGCCAGCGCCGCCGCGAGGCCGTCAACAGCGGCGGGGCGGCCTTCTGGGGCCGGCGCTCGGGCTCAACGGTCCATTTGCCGCGGCGGAGGCCGATGCTAAAAGCCGTCGCCTGAACGAGAGATGAAGGGGTTTTGATGACCATCGAACTTCACACCTGGAACACGCCGAACGGCCGCAAGATTTCGGTCGCACTGGAGGAAATGGAACTGCCCTACAAGGTGATCCCGGTGAACATCACCAAGGGCGAGCAGATGGCGCCGCCATTTCTGGCGATCAGCCCGAACAACAAGATTCCCGCGATCGTCGATCCGGATGGTCCCGAGGGAAAGCGCGTCAGCATTTTCGAGTCCGGGGCGATCCTGCTTTATCTCGGCGAGAAGACCGGCAAGTTCCTGCCCAAACCGCTGGCCGAGCGCATCCCGGTCTATGAGTGGCTGATGTGGCAGATGGGCGGCTTCGGGCCGATGCCGGGCCAGGTGCATCATTTCATTGCGCTGGAGAACGAGCAGGACCGCGCCTATGGGCTCAATCGCTACATGAAGGAGACGCGGCGGCTCTACGACGTGCTCAACAAGCGGCTCGCCAACCACGAGTTCGTTGCGGGTCCCTTGTCGGTGGCGGATTTCGCGATCCTCGGCTGGGCCTGGCGCCACCCGCGCCACAAGGTCGATCTTGCCGACTTCCCCCACGTCAAGCGCTGGTACGAGCAATTGATGGCGCGCCCCGCCGTGAAGCGCGGCATGGACGCGAAGCTGGATTAGCGCACACTGTCTTCATCCGCGAAAGCGGATGATCCAGTAGTCCGTGACGCCTGTTGAAGACCGAGAGGCCTCGGCGTACTGGATGCCCCGCCTTCGCGGGGCATCACAGCCCAATCGGGTCACGCCTTCCTTGCCTCGAACGCCATCCGCACCGCGAGCCCTGCGAGCACCGTGCCCATCAAATAGCGCTGCAGCAGCATCCAGGCCGGACGCCGGGCGAGGAACAGCGCGATCGATCCGGCGGCGAGCGCGATCATCGCATTCACACTGACGCTGATGACGATCTGGATCGCGCCCAGCATGATCGATTGCTGCAAAACGCTGCCGGTTGCGGGATCGATGAACTGCGGCAGCAGCGCGAGATACAGCATCGCGATCTTGGGATTGAGGAGGTTGGTGACAAAACCCATCCCGAACAGTTTCCGCGGGCTGTCGACCGCGAGCTTCTTCACCTGGAACGGCGAGCGGCCGCCCGGCTTGATCGCCTGCCATGCCATCCACAAGAGATAGGCCGCGCCGGCAAAGCGCAGCGCGTCGTAGGCGTAGGGCACGGCGAACAACAGCGCGGTGATGCCGAACGCGGCGCACAGCATGTAAAATACAAAACCGAGCGCCACGCCGCCGAGCGAGACGATGCCGGCCGCTGGCCCCTGCGTGATCGAGCGCGAGATCAAATAGATCATGTTCGGACCGGGCGTCAGCACGAGACCGAACGAGATCAGGGCGAAGCCGAGCAGCGACGAGGTGGAGGGCATTTTCAGCTCGCGGGGAGGATTTGCGGGTCTTCTAACGCGCGTGGCGCCACGATGCCATTGCGAAGATGGTATGGGAGATGGACGAATATTTCACAGATGCTGTCGCTTGCGATCTGTCATCGCCCGGCTTGACCGGGCGATGAAAGTCTTTTCGCTAATGCGCCTCATCCCAGTTATTCGCCGCGCGGGCGTCGACCTGCAGCGGCAGCGACAGGATCACGGCCGGGAACGGCGCGTCCTGCATGACGCGCTGCACGACGGGCAGGGTCGCCGCGACCTCATCATCGGGCACCTCGAAGATCAATTCGTCGTGCACCTGCAGGAGCATCTGCGCGGAGAGCTTTTTCTCGGACAGCGCATCCTCCATGCGGATCATGGCGCGGCGGATGATGTCGGCCGCACTCCCCTGCAGTCGCGCGTTGATCGCGGCGCGTTCGTTGAAGGCGCGGATCGAGGCGTTGGAGGCCTTGATGTCCGGGTAGTAGCACTTTCGTCCGAACAGCGTGGTGACATAGCCGTATCTGCGGCAGAACTCGCGTGTCTCGTCCATATAGGCGCGGATGCCGGGAAAGCGCTCGAAATATTTCTTGATATAGGCGGAAGCCTCCTCGCGCGCGATGCCGAGCTGGTTGGCGAGGCCAAAGGCCGAGATGCCGTAGATGATGCCGAAATTGATCGCTTTCGCGCGGCGGCGCACTTCGCTCGGCATGTCCTTGATCGGAACGCCGAACATTTCGGAGGCCGTCATGGCGTGAATGTCGAGCCCGTCGCGGAACGCCTGCCGCAATGAGGGGACATCGGCGATCTCCGCCAGCAGCCGCAGCTCGATCTGCGAGTAGTCCGCCGACACCAGCTTGTGGCCGGACGTCGCGATGAAGGCGCGCCGGATTTTTCGGCCGTCCTCGGTGCGCACCGGGATGTTCTGCAGGTTAGGCTCGTTCGACGACAGCCGTCCGGTGGTGGTCGCCGCCAGCGCGTAGGTCGTATGCACGCGATGGGTCTGCGGGTTGACGTAGGTCGGCAGTGCGTCGGTATAGGTCGATTTCAGCTTCGAGACCTGGCGCCACTCCAGAATCTTCTTCGGGAAGTCGTAGCCTTGCTCCGCGAGATCATCGAGCACCTGCGCGGTGGTCGACCATGCGCCGGTCTTGGTCTTGGTGCCGCCGGGCAAGCCCATCCTGCCGAAGAGGATGTCGCCGATCTGCTTGGGGCTGCCGACATTGACCGGTTCGCCCGCGATCTCCTGGATTTCGGCCTCGACCCGCGCGGCGGTCTGCGCGAAGTCGCCTGATAACCGCGATAGCACCTGCCGGTCGATCGAGATGCCGCGGCGTTCCATCCGCGCCAGCACGGACACCAGCGGCCGCTCCAGCGTCTCGTAGACTGCCGTCATGCGGTCGGCGACGAGGCGCGGCTTCAACACGCGCCACAGCCGCATGATGACGTCGGCGCTCTCCGCGGAATATTCGGTCGCCCTGTCGATCGCGACCTGGTCGAAGGTCAGCTTGCCCTTGCCGCTGCCGATGAGATCGCCATGGGCGATCATGCCATGACCGAGCCAGAGGTCTGACAGCGTATCGAGCCCATGGCCGTTTCGGCCGGCATCGAGCGCGTAAGACATCAGCTGCGCGTCGTCATAATTGCGCACGGTGATGCCGGCCTGCGCGAACATGACCGCGTTGAACTTGATGTTGAAGCCGATCTTCTGGATGCCGGCCGACTCCAATAGCGGCTTCAGCGCTTCCAGCGCGTCGCTTTCCTTGACCTGGTCGGGCGCGAGGCCCGCATCGAACAGGCCGGCGCCACCGCCCGATTGCTTGTGCGAGAGCGGCATGTAGCAGGCGTCGTTCGGCGCCAGCGCCAGCGCAATGCCGCAGATATCGGCCTGCATCGGATCGATCGAGCTCGCCTTGGCGTCGATCACGAAGCGGCCGGCGTCGCGCGCGCGGGCGATCCAGGCGTTCAGCTCATCGAGCTTGCGGATCGTCTGATACTTGCTGCGATCGAAAGGCAGTTTGCGCGCAGCCTCCTTGCGCGCTTCCGCAAGCGAGATCGGCGTGCCCTTGAGGCTCGAGGCCTTGTCCTCCTTGCCGCCGGTGCCGGTCCTGGCCGGTGCGGGCGCAAAGAGATCGCCCGAGCCTTCCGGCGATTTCGCCTTCGCGGGCGAAGCAGCGCCGCCGCTCTTGCCGCCGGCATCCGCCGTCACCTCCGACGGATCGATCTCGGAATATTCGGCGACGCGCTTGGTCAGCGTCGAAAATTCCATTGCCTTCAGGAATGCGATCAGCTTGCGCGCGTCGGGTTCATGGACGGCCAGCTCGTCGAGCGGCACGTCGAGCTCGACCTTGTCGTCGAGCAGCACGAGCTTTCGCGAAATCCGCGCCTTCTCGGCATTCTCGATCAGCGCCTCGCGCCGCTTCGGCTGCTTGATCTCGGTGGCGCGGAACAGGAGCTGCTCGAGGTCGCCATATTCGACGATGAGCTGTGCGGCGGTCTTGACGCCGATGCCGGGCACGCCCGGAACGTTGTCGGTGGAATTGCCCGCCAGCGCCTGCACCTCGACCACCTTCTCCGGCGGCACGCCGAATTTCTCGATCACCTCGGGGATGCCGATGCGGCGGTCCTTCATGGTGTCGTACATCACGACCTTGTCGGTCACGAGCTGCATCAAATCCTTGTCGGAGGACACGATGGTCGTGGTGGCGCCGCGCTCGGTCGCAAGCCGCGCATAGGTCGCGATCAGGTCGTCGGCTTCGAAGCCGATCTGCTCCAGGCAGGGCAGGTCGAAGGCCCGCACCGCGTCTCGGATAAGCGCGAATTGCGGGATCAGGTCGTCCGGCGCCGGCGGCCGGTGCGCCTTGTAATCGGGATAGAGCTTGTTGCGGAACGTGACTTCAGACTTGTCGAAGATGATGGCGAGATGCGTCGGCCGGTTGTCCTCGGGCATGTCGCGGAGCAGCTTCCACAGCATGTTGCAGAAGCCGAGCACGGCATTGACCTGCAGCCCGTCGGATTTGCGGTTCAGCGGCGGCAGCGCGTGATAGGCGCGGAAAATGTAAGAGGAGCCGTCGACCAGGAAGACGTGGTCGCTCTTGCCCGACGCCTTCGCGGCGGCCTTGGCAGGTTCCTCGGCAGGCTCCTTGGCGGGAACCGGCCTGGCGGCGGGCTTCGCGGCGGCGGATTTGGCGGGAACGGCTTTTTGCGGGGATTTCGGCATGGCCGCAATTTAAGAATTTTTGCGGCGATTGACAGCCCGCGGCTGACGTTGTGTGGGGATTTTTGCACGGGCATGGCCGGTGGAATGACTTGCACCGTCGGCCGTTCCGTGGGCCAGTCCGGCGGCGGCATTTGCGAAAATGGGAAAGCGGCCATGACCAACCAAGTCGACCTCCTGATGGAGAGGCTGCGAACGATCGAGGCCGAGATCGAGGTCGAATTGGCGAAGCGGCGGGAAGCGCTCCGCTACCATTTCGAAAACCGCAGGATCGTGTTCGAGAAGGGAGTGATCGAGCTTCATCGACGGCTCAAGACCCGGGTGTGGCGCTATCTCGTCGATGCACATCTGCTGACGGTGCTGACGGCGCCCGTGATCTACGCGATGATCGTACCCATCGTCTTGCTCGATCTTTCGATGATGCTCTACCAGGCGATCTGCTTTCCGGTCTACGGCATCCCCAAGGTGCGGCGCCGCGACTACCTCGTGTTCGATCGCCAACACCTGGCGTATCTCAATGCGATCGAGAAACTGAACTGCGCTTATTGCTCCTATGCCAACAACATGATCGCCTTCGTTCGCGAGGTTGCGGCGCGCACAGAAATCTATTGGTGTCCGGTCAAGCATGCACGGCGGGTGCTGGGTCCGCATCCGCATTATCAGGGCTTTGCCGATTTCGGCGACGCGAAGGCCTTCCGGGCGAGGCTGACGGCCATGAAGGAGGAGGGCGTCAAGATCGACCCTGCGGGCTGACGCTACTCCGCCGCCTGCAGGGCAGAACCGGCCTTCTTCGGCGCGATCCAGAACGCGTCCGGCCGCTCGAACAGGAAATAGGCGTGCGCCCGGAGCGCCACGCGCCAGATCAGGAGAGCGCCGGCGACGCCGACCACGGTCACGATCAGCGAGACCAGGCCGATGTCAGGGATGACGCCGGTCTTGAGCAGCAACGTCCGCGTGGACGCCATCGGCAGGAAGAAGGCGAGATAGATCACGATCGAATGCTCGCCGCAGAAGCGCAGGAAGTTGAGCCAACCCATCCGCGCGAGCAGCGTGCCCGTCGTGATGATGGCGCAGGCGCCGGCAAGCCCGAGCATCAGCGAAATCACCGGCCACTCGCTGTAGCCAAGCGCAACGAGACCGCCATTGACGATGGTCCATGCTGCAAGTCCGCCAAGCGCCAGGGCCGGATGCGCCCGCGCGCGATCCGCCAATGCGAAGACGTAGTCTGCAAAGAGATAGCCGGAGTAAATGTAGACGAATCGCGCGCAGAATTCGTCGATCGCGGTCCAGCCGGTCATGACATGCGCGCTCTCGAGCAGGGCAGCGATGAGCCAGACCAGAATCACCGGCACGTGACGTGTCAGTTTTATGACAACGAAGAAGATTGGCAGCAGATAGATGAACCACAGCGTGCCGAACGGCTCGATGAAGGATTCCAGGTAAAGAAATCCGACATGGGCCCAGCCCTGCTCGGCGGCGAAACCGGGCGCCTTGAAGCCGAACTGGATCGTCACCCACAGCACATAGAAATAGGCGAAGTGCGCGACCTTGCGGTCGAGATAGGTGCGCCAGTCGCGATCGATGACGAGGCCCAGGAAAAGCCCGGAAATCAGGAAGAAATCGGGCATCCGGAACGGCTTTGCGAACATCACGACCGCATGCATGAAGCCGGCCTGGCCGGCGGCCGATTCCACCCCCAGCACCGAATGCATCATCACCACCATGACGATGCAGATGCCCTTGGCATAGTCCACCCAGTCGACACGGCCCGCCGCCGTCGCGGCAGAACGGTTTGACGTCGCGAATGTACCGTTTGAAGTCATCACTGTCTCTTTTCGGCGCGCCAGCGCGGTATCATGGGTGGCAAGGGTTGCTTTCCCCTTTATTCATTCAAGGGATATGCCGTTTTTGCGCTTTCCCCGGTGTACCCAAATGTTTTAAGAGGCGGGCGCGTGCTTTAAGAGGCAGGCGCGTTAACCATAAAGGGCGGGTTGTTTCATGCGGATTGCCATGATTGGCACGGGCTATGTGGGACTGGTCTCCGGCGCCTGCTTTGCGGATTTCGGCCATCAGGTTACCTGCGTGGACAAGGACGCCAGCAAGATCGAGGCGCTGCATAACGGCGAGATCCCGATCTTCGAGCCCGGGCTCGACGTGCTGGTGGCCTCGAACGCCAAAGCCAAAAGGCTCGACTTCACCACCGACCTGAAGGCACCCGTCGCGGAAGCCGATGCCGTGTTCATCGCGGTCGGCACGCCGTCGCGCCGTGGCGACGGTCATGCTGACCTCACTTACGTCTACGCTGCCGCGCGCGAGATCGCCGCCGCATTATCCGGCTTTACGGTCGTCGTCACCAAGTCGACCGTGCCGGTCGGCACCGGCGACGAGGTCGAGCGCATCATCCGCGAAGCCAATCCCTCCGCCGATGTGGTGGTGGCGTCCAATCCGGAATTCCTGCGCGAGGGGGCGGCTATCCGTGACTTCAAATTCCCCGACCGCATCGTGGTCGGCACCGACGACGAGCGCGGCCGAAAGGTGCTGAGCGATGTCTACCGGCCGCTGTCGCTGAACCAGGCGCCGCTGATGTTCACCAAGCGCCGCACGGCGGAATTGATCAAATATGCCGCGAACGCGTTTCTTGCGACCAAGATCACCTTCATCAACGAGATCGCCGATCTCGCCGAAAAGGTCGGCGCCGATGTGCAGGATGTCGCGCGCGGCATCGGGCTCGACAACCGTATCGGCTCCAAGTTCCTGCATGCGGGTCCGGGCTTCGGCGGCTCCTGCTTTCCAAAGGACACCCGCGCGCTGGTGAAGATCGCGCAAGACCATGACGTGCAACTGCGCATCGTCGAAGCCGTGCTCGGCGTCAACGACAACCGCAAGCGCGCGATGGCGCGCAAGGTTTCGACCGCCGTCGGTGGCTCGCTGCGTGGCAAGACAGTTGCCGTGCTTGGCCTCACCTTCAAGCCCGACACCGACGACATGCGCGAGGCGCCGTCGATCCCGCTGGTGACCGGTTTGCTCGACATGGGCGCAAAGGTCCGCGCGCACGATCCGGTCGGCATTGAACAGGCGCGCAAGGAATTGCCCGATATCGAGTATTGCGGCGATCCCTATGAATGCGCGCGAGGGGCCGATGCGCTGGTGATCGTCACTGAGTGGGTCCAGTTTCGGGCGCTTGATCTGGCGCGCCTGAAGGGTGAGATGGCGCAGCCGGTCATGATCGACCTGCGCAACATCTACCGGCTCGAGGATATGGCGGCCTACGGCTTCAGTTACGAGAGCGTCGGCCGTCCGCCGGTGGTGCGGAATTGAGGGCACCCTGAATTCCGTCGTGGCCGGGCTTGCCCGTCTTCGCTAGGCTTCGCCGGGCTGACGTCGGAGAGCTCGGCGAAGTCTTGACATAGCCGGGGCCCGCCCATCCACGTCTTGTTCCCTGCAAAGAAGATGTGGATGCCCGGCATAAAGCCGGGCCATGACGAGTGGTGAAAGATATTGCCCCGCAGCTTCGACACGCCCCTTCCGATCGACGCGGTGCTACGGCGAGCTCGCGCACACGCTTGGCGGCAATAATGCGGCGGTGCTGGTGGCGCCGCCGGGCGCCGGCAAGACCACGCGCGTGCCGCTGGCGCTCCTGGATGAGCCCTGGGCCAGGGCCAAGAAGATCATCGTGCTCGAACCGCGGCGCATCGCGGCCCGCGCCAGCGCCGAGCGGATGGCGAAGACGCTCGGCGAGCGCGCCGGCGAGACCGTCGGCTATCGCGTGCGCTTTGGCTCGAAGGTCTCGCGCGCGACCCGCATCGAGGTGGTCACCGAAGGCATCTTCTCCCGCCAGATCCTCGACGATCCCGAGCTTCGCGGCGTCGCCGCCGTGCTGTTCGACGAGTTTCACGAGCGCTCGCTCGATGCCGATATGGGGCTCGCGCTGGCGCGCGACGCGCAGACGGGTTTGCGCGAGGATTTGCGCCTGCTCGTGATGTCGGCGACGCTCGACGGGGCGCGGGTGGCCAGGCTGCTTGGCGATGCCCCGGTCGTCGAAAGCGAGGGCCGCGCTTTCCCGGTCGAGACGCGCTATCTCGGCCGCAAGCCCGATATGCCCCTGGAGCGGCAGATGGCGGATGCCATTGCAACCGCGCTGCGCGCCGACCCCGGCTCGGTGCTGGCGTTTCTGCCCGGAGCGGCCGAAATCCGCCGCACGCAGAATTTCCTGGAGGAGCGCGTCAAAGACGCGAGCACCGAGATCGTGCCGCTGTTCGGCGCGCTCGATGCCGCCGTGCAGGACCGCGCCATCGCGCCGGCGCCGAAAGGGTGCCGCAAGGTCGTGCTCGCGACCTCGATCGCGGAGACGTCGCTCACGATCGAGGGCGTGCGCATCGTGGTCGATTCCGGGCTCGCGCGGGTGCCGCGCTACGAGCCCGACATCGCCCTGACGCGGCTGGAGACCGTGCGCGCCTCGCGCGCGGCGGTGGACCAGCGGCGTGGCCGCGCCGGCCGCACCGAGCCAGGGATCTGCTACCGGCTCTGGGACGAGCCGCAGACGGCGTCGCTCGCCGCCTTCACCCAGCCGGAAATCCTGTCCGCCGATCTCTCCTCCCTGGTGCTTGATCTCGCGCAATGGGGCGTGACCGATCCGGCGACCCTGTCGTTTCTCGATCCGCCGCCGCCTCCGGCGCTGAAGGAGGCGAAGAGCCTGCTGCGGGAGCTCAACGCACTCGATGCCGACGGCCGCATCACCGCCGAGGGCAGGCGTTTGCGCGCGCTGGCGTTGCCGCCGCGGCTCGCGCGCATGATCGTGGATTCCGATCGTTTGGGTGCGGGCGAGGCGGCGGCCGAAATCGCCGCCATCCTCACCGAGCGGGGGCTGGGCGGCGACAGCGTCGATCTGGATCACAGGCTCGATCAGTTCCGCCGCGACCGCTCCCAGCGAGCCACCAGCGCCCGCGATCTTGCCCGCCGCTGGGCCTCGCAGGTGGCGTCTTCTTCATCTCCGGCGAAGAACGCAGACTTGAGCACCGGCATCATGCTCGCCTTTGCCTTTCCCGATCGCGTCGCCAGGAACCGCGGCAATGGCAGTTTTGTGCTTGCCAATGGCCGCGGCGCGGCGGTGGAGCAGACCTCGGCGCTGGCGCGCGCGCCCTATGTCGCCGTCGGCGAGCTCACAGGAACGGCGGCGGCTGGCCGCATCCTGCTGGCGGCGCGGATCTCGCAGGAAGAGATCGAAAGTCAGTTCGCCGATCACATCGAAAGCACGGACGACATCACCTTCGATCGCGGTGCGATGGCGCTTCGCGCCCGGCGCAGGAAGACCCTGCACGCCATCACGCTGTCCGAAGCGCCGCTCGCGCTGTCGCCCTCTGCCGAAACCGCGCGGATCTTCGCCGAAGGTCTGATCGCGGCCGGGCTCGACAAATTGCCGTGGTCGAAATCCGCCAAGCAATGGCGCGACCGCGTGATGTTCCTGCGCAAGGCGCAAGGGGAAGTCCAGGGCGAGAGCTGGCCCGATCTTTCCGACGACGGGCTGATCGCGAGTGCCGCTGATTGGCTGGTGCCGGCGCTCTACAACAAGGCTTCGCTGAAGGATTTTTCCGCCGGCGACCTGTCGGAGGCGTTGCTGACTCTATTGCCCTGGGAATTGCGCGCGAGGCTCGAGCGCGAGGCGCCGACCCATTTCGAGGCGCCGACCGGCACCATGCTCGCGATCGACTACGAGGCCGAGCAGGGGCCGACCATCGCGGTGCGCCTGCAGGAGTTGTTCGGGCTCAATACCCATCCCTCGATCGCCAAGGGCAAGATTCCGCTGGTGCTGGAGCTGTTGTCGCCCGCGCAGCGGCCGGTGCAGGTGACGCGCGACCTGCCGGGCTTCTGGCGCGGCAGCTATGCCGCCGTCCGCTCCGACCTGCGCGGCCGCTATCCCCGCCATCCCTGGCCGGAGGACCCCGCGACCGCGCTGCCGACCCGCCGGGTCAAGCCGCGCGGAACCTAGGCGCGATAGCTGAGGTCGCTATCGTGTTCCAAGCTGGCGACGGCCTACAAAGAGTGGTTAGATTTTCGCGCCGGGATCACGGGCGTGACAACTCTTGTCGCACTTCATTGGGAGGCAGCCTTGGAGATCAAGAACGCGTCGCCGTCGCTCTATAACGAGGACCTGGCACCCGCGGAGGTGCGCAATTGGGGTGCCTTCAGCATATTCAACGTCTGGACCTCAGACGTGCACAGCCTCTGGGGCTACTATCTGGCCGCCAGCTTGTTTCTGCTCTGCGGCAGCTTCGTCAATTTCATTCTGGCGATCGGAATAGGCTCGCTGTTCATCTTCGTCCTGATGAGCTTGATCGGCAATGCCGGCGTCAGGACCGGCGTGCCCTATCCGGTGCTCGCCCGCGCTTCCTTCGGCATCTGGGGCGCCAACGTGCCGGCACTGGTGCGGGCGATCGTCGCCTGCTTCTGGTACGGTGCACAGACGGCGGCGGCCTCCGGCGCGATCGTCGCGCTGCTGACGCGCATGGACGCTTTCAAGTCCTTCCACGAGACCACGCATGTGCTGGGCCATTCCGGTCTCGAAGTAATCTGCTTCGTGGTGATCTGGGCGCTGCAGCTCCTGATCATTCAGCGGGGCATGGAGACGGTGCGGCGCTTCCAGGACTGGGCGGGACCTGCCGTATGGCTGATGATGCTGGTCCTGGCGGTCTATCTCTGCATCAAGGCGGGCGGGATCTCGCTGGTCGCACCGATCCCGCAGGACGTGCTGCTGGAAAAGACCAAGGAGGCCGGCGTCCCCGGCGTGCCGGGGTCGCCTGCCGCACTCTGCGCCGTCGCCGCGACCTGGGTCACCTATTTCGCCGCGCTTTATCTCAATTTCTGCGACTTCTCGCGCTACGCGCCGGACACGGCTGCGCTGCGCAAGGGCAATATCTGGGGTCTGCCCGTCAACCTGATCCTGTTTTCGCTGGTGGCGGGCGTCACCACGATCGCGGCGTTCAACGTCTATCACGAGGTGCTGCTGCATCCCGACCAGATCTCGGCGAAGTTCGACAGCTGGTTCCTGGCGCTGCTCGCGGCGCTCACCTTTGCGGTGGCGACGCTTGGCATCAATGTGGTCGCCAATTTCGTTTCGCCGGCGTTCGACTTCTCCAACGTCTTTCCAAGACATATCGATTTCAAGAAGGGCGGCTATATCGCAGCGCTGATCGCGCTGGTGCTGTATCCCTTCGCGCCCTGGGAAGGCAGCGCCGCTTCGTTCGTCGGACTGATCGGCGCCACCATGGGGCCGGTCTTCGGCATCATGATGGTCGACTACTACCTGATCGCCAAAGGCAGGGTGAACGTGCCGGCCCTGTATCAGGAGGACGGCGAATACCGCTATCAGAGCGGCTGGAACGTCAGTGCGCTGATTGCGGCCGCGGTCGGTGCGCTGTTCTCGTCCATCCTGCCGAACTTCACCTCGATCCTGCCGGACTGGTGGGCGGTCTATGGCTGGTTCTTCGGGGTAGCGATCGCGGGCGCGGTCTATTATGCGCTGCGGGTGGCGATGCCGAGCCCTGTTGCGAAGACGGCCTGAGGTTTTTCCCGGCGGGCCGCGCCTGATCGGCGTCGCATTAACCCTTCGCTCATCCTTTTCGCCGAAATGGCGGCCTCGGCCGGCTCCGCTTAGTCGCCCCGTCGTAAGCGCCGTGGTGAAATCGGCCGCTCCGTCCTCGCGAGATTGGCGTCATGCGTAACATTGTGATCACCGCGGCCATTTTGGCCGGCCTCGGCACCTTCATGGCGCAGATGGCGAACAAGATGGCGCCCGCCTCCGCCTCCACCAATGCCGCCAGCCAGGCCGCGCCTGCCGCACCGTCCGCGCAGGCCGGCCTCCGCAGCCTCAGCGTTCCCCGCGACGCGCGCGGTCATTTCGCCACCGAGGGCCGCATCGACGGCCAGCGCATCGGCTTCATGGTCGATACCGGCGCCTCCGTGGTGGCGCTGAACGAATCTTCCGCCGCCCGGTTCGGCCTGCGTCCGACACCGGGCCAGTACACGGCGAAGGTCACGACCGCCAACGGCACGATCAAGGCGGCGCGCGCGCAGATCGCGATGATGGATGTCGGCGGACTCATCGTGCGCGACGTCGATGCCATGGTGCTGCCGGACGAGGCGCTGTCGGAAAACCTGCTTGGGCTCTCCTTCCTGTCGAAGCTGAAGCGCTTCGAATATGCCAACGGCCAGATGGTGCTGGAGCAGTAGGCCCTTCCCTGGGCCCTCGCTGTCGGTATCGAGGCGTGCTATAGGGCTTCTATGAACAGCTCCGAAGCCGTCGAAGTGTTGCGACGGTCCGAGCGCGACCTGCGTCAGCGCGGGGTAATGCATGCCGCCTTGTTCGGTTCGCTGGCGCGCGGCGATAGCCGTTCCGATAGCGACGTCGACATTGTGATCGAGATCGATCCGGATGTTGGGATGACGGTTTTCGATTACGCCGACCTGAAGGAATTTATCGCTGATCTCCATCGCGGCGTTTGCCGGACGAGTTGAAGGCGCGGCACCCAGCGATTTCGTGGAGACAAATGGCCGGCGCTGGCAACGTCTATCGCCATGACTACGAGGACGTGGCAGCCCAATTCGTTTGGGAGACAGTGCAACGGGCCGCCCCTGCGGGAGGTGATCAGGCAGGAAATCAAGCGCCTTGGCCCGTAACCCGTTCCGCCAACTTTAATTGCCGCAAATTCCGCTTCCCGCCTTCCGCTTCGCGCGCGCATTCGCTAATGGCTGCGTGACAGGACTACCGCTCCGAGGCCCCCCAATGTTTCCGAAGCCGAAACCCGTGCTCCTCCCCAACACCTGCGCCTTCGAATCCGAGCCGATGGTGAAGGCGACCGGTTTTCGCGAATACGATGCGCGCTGGCTGTTCAACAAGGAAATCAACCTGATGGGCGTGCAGGCGCTCGGCATGGGGCTGGGAGCGCTGATCTCGGAGCTCGGCGTCAAGCAGGAGATCGTGACCGGCCACGATTTCCGCAGCTATTCGGCCTCGATCAAATATGCGCTGATCTCGGGCCTGATGGCGGCGGGCTGCAAGGTGCACGACGTCGGGCTGGCGGTGACGCCGATGGCCTATTTCGCGCAGTTCGACCTCGACGTGCCCTGCGTCGCGATGGTGACGGCCTCGCACAACGACAATGGCTGGACCGGCGTGAAAATGGGCGCCAACCGTCCGCTCACCTTCGGCCCGGACGAGATGACGCGTTTGAAAGAGATCGTGCTCAACGCCGAGTTCAGGAACAAGGCCGGCGGAGCCTACGTCTTCCACGAGAATTTCCCCGCACGCTACATCGCCGATCTCACCGATCGCCCGAGGCTGAAGCGCCGGCTCAAGGCCGTGGTCGCCTGCGGCAACGGCACCGCCGGTGCGTTCGCGCCGCAGGTGATGGAGAAGATCGGTTGCGAGGTGATCCGGCTCGACACCGAACTCGATCACACCTTCCCGAAATACAATCCGAATCCCGAAGACATGGAAATGCTGCACGCGATCCGCGACGCGGTGCTGGCGAACAAGGCCGATGTCGGCCTCGGCTTCGACGGCGACGGCGACCGCTGCGGCGTGGTCGACAACACCGGCGAAGAGATCTTCGCCGACAAGGTCGGTGTGATGCTGGCGCGCGACATGTCGGCGATCCATCGGGATGCGCAGTTCGTGGTCGACGTGAAATCGACCGGCTTGTTCCTGACCGACCCGGTCCTGCAAAGGCAGGGCGCGAAGACGACCTACTGGAAGACCGGCCATTCCTACATGAAGCGTCGCACCCATGAGCTCGGCGCGCTCGCGGGCTTCGAGAAGTCCGGCCATTTCTTCTTCAGCAAGCCGTTCGGCCGCGGCTATGACGACGGCCTGGTCTCGGCGATCGCGATTTGCGACATGCTCGACCGCGCGCCCGGTAAATCAATGGCCGATTTGAAGAACGCGCTGCCAAAGACCTGGTCGTCGCCGACCATGTCGCCGCATTGCGCCGACGAGCTGAAATACAATGTCGTCGACGCGGTGGTGAAGCATTTCGAGGCGGCGCAGAAGAAGGGCGAGAAGATCGGCGGGCAGGCGATCCGCGATCTCGTTACCGTCAACGGCGTGCGCGTCACCGTCGAGGACGGCAGCTGGGGCCTCGTGCGGGCGTCCTCCAACAAGCCGGAGCTCGTCGTCGTGGTCGAGAGCCCGGTGTCGGAGAAGCGGATGCGCGACATGTTCGAGATAATCGACGGGGTGCTCCGCACCCATCCCGAAGTCGGCGAGTACAATCAGAAGATCTGAGGGCGGCGATGGCGTTATGCGATCGCCGGCACCGGCAGCGCCGTGATCGACTTGATCTTCTCCATCGCAAAGCGCGAGGTGACATTCTTCAGCGGCACGGATGCGATCAGCTTCTTGTAGAACACGTCGTAGCTCTGCATGTCCGCGACCACGACGCGCAACATGTAGTCGACGTCGCCGGCCATCCGGTAGAATTCCATCACCTCGGGCATTGCGCTGACCGCATCGGCGAATTTCTTCAGCCAGCTTTCCGAATGATCGGCGCTCTCGACCGAGACGAACACGGAAATGCCGAGCCCGATCTTGTTCTGGTCGACCAGCGCGACGCGGCGCAGGATCACGCCATCGGCCTCGAGGCGCTGGATGCGTTTCCAGCAGGGGGTGGAGGATAGACCGACCCGGTCGCCGATCTCGGCCACGGACAGGGAGGCATCCTCCTGGAGCACCATCAAAATCTTGCGGTCGATGGCATCGAGGCGGCGACTGTTAGGTTCGTGAAGCTGAACGGCGGCGTCGGTCATGAGAAGAAAGTTCCATGAATGAGGTTTATCTACCTCATATATAGAAAAATCTTCTATGACAAGTCCGCCCTTAGGATGCCGGTGCCGTGGGGGTCGGCCGGCGCAAAAGCTCTTCAACTTCAAGGCGTTGCGGGGCGGCTAGGGCGCCCCCGAAACGGGTGCATTTGAGCGCTGCGGCGGCGGAGGCGAATCGCAGGGCCTGGCGAAGCTCCTGGTTTTCGGTGATCGCGAGCGTAAAGGCACCATGGAAGACGTCGCCGGCCCCCAGCGTATCGACGGTGTGAACCGGAAAGGCCGGGGTTTCCTGCAGCTCGCCATGCTTGTCGAGCCAGATAGTGCCGCGCGGGCCGCGGGTGCCGGCGAGGAAGGAGGGGGTGAGTTTCGCGATCTTCCTCAGCGCCTCGCCTTCGTCGTTGCAGCCGGCCGTCTCCTGCAGCGGCTCGCTGGAAAACACCAGATGCGTGGATGCCGTGAGCAGGCCTTCGCGCAAGGACATCGCGCGGTCGACATCGACGATCACGGGGATGCCGCGCCGGACCGCCTCCGCGCAGACGTCGGTGCAGAATTCCGCGCAGCGGCTCTCGGTCAGGACGGCGTCGCAGCCCTCCAGCAGTTCGTCGGCGGGAGGAAGCTTCACCTTCCACAATTCCGGATCGCGGTAGGTGACGATGGTGCGCTCGCCGGTCGGATCGATCATGATCGCCGACAGCGGCGTCACCGCGCCCGGCACATGCACGATGTGCCTGGTCTCGATGCCCTCATGCGCAAGCTGCTCGAAGATGGTACGGCTCGCGGTTTCGCGCGCATCGCCCATCGGGCCGCAGAGCGAGACGCGCCCGCCGAGCCGCACGATGCCGATCGCGGCGTTGAGCGAATTGCCGCCGCAAATCTGCTCGAAATGATCGGCGTTCGCTTTCGAGCCGCGCACCGGCACGCCGGTCACGCGAAAGGTGAGGTCGCGAACCGGCTGGCCGATACAGAGGATACGCGGCGGAATCTTCGGCGCCCGTTCCTGAAAGTTCATGCCCGCGTCCGTCATGCCGTATCAGTCCTGACGTAATCGGTGCGGACAGCCGTTCGTTCCCCGCTATGCGCCTGCGGTTTCGCCGCCATGCACCCATCGGCCGAGCAGATGATGGGCGATGGCGAAGGGATGGGGGCCTGCGAGACCATCGGGATGCTTGCGCGTGATCATCAGCCGCGCCTCGTCGCGATCGAACCAGCGCGCGTCTTCCAGTTCCACTCGGTCGACCACGATATCCTCGTTCAGCGCGCGCGCGGCGCAGCCGATCATCAGCGAGGACGGATAGGGCCAGGGCTGCGTCATGTAATAGCTGACGTCGGTGCAGCGGATTCCAGCTTCCTCGAACACCTCGCGGCGGACTGCGTCCTCGATGGTTTCGGCGGCTTCGACGAATCCGGCGAGGCAGGAATACATGCCGGGCAGAAAACGCTGCTGCCGGCCGAGCAGGCATTTGTCGCCATGGGTCACCAGCATGATCACGACCGGATCGGTGCGCGGAAAGTGCTCGGCCTTGCAGCTCGGGCAGTCGCGCTTCCAGCCGCCTTCCCTCATCGTGGTGCGCTGGCCGCAATTGGCGCAATAGCCGTGCCGCTGGTGCCAGTTCACCATCGATTTCGCCATCGCGATCGCCGACAACTGCTCGGGCGGCACCGCGCCCTGCATCGCCATGCCGCGCAATTCGGCGACCGCGACATCGTCGCGGCCGATGAGCTTTTCGGCCGCCGCCTGCGAGATGCCCATGCCGAACACCGCCGCGCCGTCGCGCAACCCTAAGAAGATCGTGCCGGGATTGGCGCCGAATTTCAGCGCCTCGTCGAGCGAAAGCAGCGCGCGCGTGGCGTCGCCTTCTTTCCTCACCACGAGCGAATCGCGGTGCACGACATAGGCGCGGGAGCGGGAATCGCCTTCCAGCGCCATCAATTTATCGTCCTTGGTGCGCAGATGCGCGGCACGGTCGAGGATATTGCTGACGAAGCCCGGCTGCCCGAGCGGAAATGAATCGGATGCTGACATTTCTTCCCTTAACCCAACCAGATTTTGCGGCGTAGCGCGCTGATGAAATTCTGCACCTCCCCGGCGTCATGGGGAACCGGCGGCACGACGCCCCAGACCGGGCGCGGCCAGGCGGCATCGCCGGTGCGGCGCGCGATGACATGGACATGAAGCTGCGGCACGACGTTGCCGAGCGCCGCGATATTCAGCTTGTCGCATTTGGTGACGTCCTTCAGCGCGCGCGCGGCACGCGAAACCTCGGTCATGAGCTGCGCCTGCTCGACCTCGTCGAGGTCGATGATCTCGACGGCGTCCGGCCGGCGCGGCGCCAGCAAGAGCCAGGGGTAATTCGCGTCCCGGATGACCAGCACCCGCGACAGCGGCAGGTCGCCGATATCGATGGTGTCTTTCTCGAGCTGGGGATGCAGCGACCAGGCGGAATCGGGCATTTAGGTTCCCAAAGACCCGATGAGGATCGGGCTTCAAACGAGTGCCTTCTGCGGGGCACTGGAGCGGTTTCATATCAAGCTGTCATCATCCGCGAAAGCGGATGATCCAGTACCCCGAGACACTCCGTATCGAGGGATCGGAGTTTACTGGATACCCCGCTTTCGCGGGGTATGACAGCCGATTACGCCGCTTGCTTTCCGGCCCTTTTGGCCCCAAATAGGGACCGGGAGATTGGCGGTGGACGAGCCACTCGCCAACCGGGTCAGGTCCGGAAGGAAGCAGCCCTAACGAGGTCCGGATCGGGTCGCTCGTCAGTCTCCTACCTGTTTTTCCGAGCGAATCGCGCCGGCAGCGCTGAGCCCCGCGCCCGGCGCCCGCTCCTTTCCGCAAAAGCCGGCCGAGAGAATTGACATTGCGGATCGACCGATGACCGACGCTGGCGCTCCCCATCACAAGCCCGACAGCGCCGACCAGGGCGGCCTTGGCCTCGGTGCGACAGGCGCTCCCAACCCGCCGCAGGCGCTCCAAGCCCGCCGCAGGCGATACGAAGCCCTATCGCGTGCTGGCCCGCAAATACCGTCCTTCGACCTTTGAAGACCTGATCGGCCAGGACGCGGTGGTGCGGACGGTGTCGAACGCCTTCGAAACGGGACGTATTCCGCAGGCCTGGATCCTCACCGGCGTGCGCGGCGTGGGCAAGACCACGACCGCGCGCATCCTGGCACGCGCGCTGAACTATGAGCTGCCGGACGGTTCGGTGAAGGGCCCGACCATCCACATGCCGCAGCTCGGCGTGCATTGCCAGGCGATCATGGAAAGCCGGCACATGGATGTGCTGGAGATGGACGCGGCCTCCCACACCGGCGTCGATGACGTCCGCCAGATCAATGACAGCGTGCGCTATGCGCCGGCGAGCGCGCGCTACAAGGTCTACATCATCGACGAAGTCCACATGCTCTCGACGGCGGCGTTCAACGCCTTCCTGAAGACGCTGGAAGAGCCGCCGGAGCATGCCAAGTTCGTGTTCGCCACCACCGAGATCCGCAAGGTGCCGGTGACCGTGCTGTCGCGCTGCCAGCGCTTCGATCTGCGCCGCGTCGAGGCCGACGTGTTGATGCGGCATCTCTCAGGCATCGCGAAAAAGGAAGGCGTCGAGATCGAGCCGGAAGCGCTCGGCATCATCGCGCGGGCCGCCGAAGGCTCGGTGCGCGACTCGCTCTCGCTGCTCGACCAGGCGATCGCGCATGCGGCAGGCAGCGTGCGCGCCGAGGAAGTGCGGCAGATGCTGGGGCTGGCCGACCGCACGCGGGTGATCGACCTCTTTAAATCGCTGACGCGTGGCGATATCGCGAGCGCCTTCAACGAATTCCGCGCGCAATACGATGTCGGCGCGGATCCGATCGTGGTGCTGTCCGACCTGGCCGAGTTCGTGAATTTCGTGACTCGGGTGAAGATTGTGCCGGCGACCGCCGACAACGTCGCCTTCAGCGAGACCGAGCGGCTCCGCGCGCGCGACTTCGCCTCCAAGCTTTCGATGCGGGTGCTGTCGCGGATGTGGCAGATGCTGCTCAAGGGCATCACCGAGACGCAGGCGGCGACGCGTCCGGCGGCGGCGGCGGAGATGGTGCTGGTGCGGATCGCCTATGTCGCCGATATGCCGACGCCGGACGAGACGATCAGGATGATCGAGCAGAATGGCGGCGCGTCGCCTGTCGTCGCCGCGAGCGCACCGTCACGCGGCATGTCGGCCCCGACGGCCTCGGCCGTCTCGTCAGCGCCGGCCCGCGCCGCGGCGGTATCGCGCAGCGCGCCGGAGGCATCCGCCCGGCCGCAAATGGCTGCGGCGCCCGCGCCGGAAACGCAGGCCGCGCCCGTGCGCCGGATTTCGAGCTTCCTCGAACTGGTCGCGCTCGCCGGCGAGAAGCGCGATATCATGGCCAAGTCTGCGCTTGAAACCGACGTCCGGCTGGTGCGTATCGAGGACGGGCGGCTGGAGATCGCGCTGGAGCGCAATGCCCAGCGTTCTCTGGTCAACGATCTCTCGCGCAAGCTCGAGCAATGGACCAACCGTCGTTGGACCGTGATCGTCTCCAACCAGACCGGCCAGGCGACATTGCGCGAACAAAATCTCGTGGCGAAGAACGAACGCGAGAAAGCTGTCGAGGCCGATCCGCGCGTCCGGGAAGTGCTCGCCCGCTTTCCCGGCGCCAAGCTCGTCGAAGTGCGCAAGCTTGCCGTCGAGCCGCCGGAATCCGATGCTAACGCTGCGGGTCTCGGCGATGACGGTTTTACCGGTGACGAGGCGTCGGACGATTCCGACGATTTGTAGGGCATGATCCGGAAAAGTGGGTACCGGTTTTCCGAAGAGATCACGCTCAAACTGTAAACTACAGCGAGGTGGCACTTTGCCGCCGCGCAGTCCTCAAAGGAAGCACCGATGCCCGATTTTCTCGGCATGATGAAGCAGGCGGCGCAGCTCCAGTCGAAGATGCAGGCGATGCAGGAGGAACTCGGCAATGTCGAGGTCGAAGGCAATTCCGGCGGCGGGCTGGTGTCGGTGCGCATGACCGCGAAGATGGAAGTGAAGGCGGTGAAGATCGATCCGTCGCTGATGAAGCCGGAGGAGCGCGAGGTCGTCGAGGACCTCGTGGTGACCGCGCTCGCCGACGCGCGGCGCAAGGCGGAAACGGCGATGCAGGAGAAGATGCAGTCGCTCGCCGGCGGGCTCGGCCTGCCGCCGGGGATGCTCGGGGGGCTTGGTTCGTAACCTATGCCCGCGGTTGCCGGTCCCGAAATCGAACGCCTGATCCAGTTGCTGGCACGCCTGCCGGGGCTCGGCCCGCGCTCGGCGCGTCGCGCGGCGCTGCATCTGATCAAGAAGCGGGAAGCACTGATGACGCCGCTGTCGGCGGCATTGCAGGTGGCGATCGACAAGATCCAGGTCTGCAAGACCTGCGGCAATATCGACACGCAAAATCCCTGCACGGTGTGCACCGATCCGCGCCGCGATCCCTCCATTATCGTCGTGGTCGCCGATGTCGCCGATCTCTGGGCGCTGGAGCGCGCGAATGCGACCAATGGCCGCTACCACGTGCTGGGCGCGACGCTGTCGCCGCTCGATGGCGTCGGTCCGCAGGACCTCACCATCGACGCGCTGGTCAAGCGCGCCCATGATTCGGACGTGAACGAAATCATCCTGGCGTTGAATGCAACCGTGGATGGGCAGACCACCGCCCACTACATCACCGATTTGCTGCAGGAGGCCAATGTCAAGGTGACGCGGCTCGCCCACGGCGTTCCCGTCGGCGGCGAGCTTGATTATCTCGATGAAGGTACGCTATCTGCAGCGATGCGGCAGCGGACTCTGTTCTAGCCAATAAGCCAAAACGGAACTACCTCACATGACGAAATCCCAATTCGCCAAACGCTGGGCTTGTGCATTCATGGTGTCCGCAATGTTCGTCGGCGCGCCGGCATTGGCGCAGAACGCGGAACCCGCGCCGTCGAAGCCGGGCAAGCCGATTGCCGCCGGCGACGTGTTGTCGGGGGAACTGACCGCGATGCGCGTCAAGGGCGGGAATAGGGGCAAGCGCGTCGCGACCTACCAGATCACCAGCGAGCCGCGCCGGCTTCCGCCGCCGAGCGGGCTGTGCAATCTCGAGACCGGACCTGAAACCTTCCAGCTCATCACCACGAGCGACGCGCAGGCCGCGCAGTTGAAAGGCATGGTAGGCAGGGAAATCTCGGTCAAGGTCGAGGAAGTCGCCTGCGCGCAGGATGCCGGCCAGATGACCGAAGCCGTCGTCACCAAATGGAGCGTGGTGACGAAGCACTGACGGAGATGCGATGCCGAACGTGATGCGTCTCGCCTTTCTCGGCTTGGTCGCGTTGGGGCTTTCCGGCGGCGCGGTCGCGCAGCAGCCGATCAGGAACGGCGATACGCTGATCGGTACGTTGCGGCTGGTGCGGACCGAGCATCCCAACGGCAGCCGGATCCTGGCCTATCAGATCGTCAGCCCGCCCCGGAAAATGCACGCGGACGATGATTTCTGCGAAACCGATCTGGCTGCCACCACCTTCCATCTGTTTGCAATCGACGACGCCGCGCGGCGGCAGTTGAAGCCGCTGCTCGGCAAGACGATTTCGGTGCAGGCGGTGCGGCTTTTCTGCGCGCAGACCGCCTGGCATGTCGGCGACGTCGCCGTGCCCGAGTGGAAGGTGCTGAGGAGGCAATGAACAGGTGTCATCGCCCGGTCTTGACCGGGCGATCCACGCCGCGGCCTATCGGTTCAAGCATCTCTATCTCTGGAATACTGGATCACCCGCCTTCGCGGGTGATGACGCTCAGGGTGATGCCCGGGTTGGACCTAAACCGTCGAAATGCCCGCGACGTTGCAGGTAGGCGAGCAAAATAAAGCTCGGAATCGCCGAGGCGGTGCAGAGCACAAAGTAGCCGAGCCAGCCGGTGGCCTCGGCGAGATAGCCGCTGCCTGCGGCGAATACCGTACGTCCTAGCGCGGTCAGCGCGGTCAGCAGCGCGTATTGTGTGGCGGTGTGCAATGGATTGCCGCAGAGCGCGGAGAGATAAGCGACCAAAGTCACCGTGCCGAGGCCGGCCGTGAACTGCTCGGCCGTGATGGCAAAGGTCAGCCACGCCAGATCGTGGCCGACCAGGGCCTGCCACGAGAAGGCCAGGATGGCGACGGTCTGCAGGATGCCGCCGATCCACAGGCTCTGGCTCAGCGTGAAAGAGCGGGCGACGAAGCCGCCGGCAAATCCGCCGAGCAGTGCGGCGGCAAAACCGACGCCCTTGAGGATGGCCGCGAGCTCGACGCGGGAGAAGCCGATCTTCAACGCGAATGTCGTGTTCATGGCCGTCGCGAGCGCATCGGCAAGCTTGAACAGCACGACGAACAGCAGGATGGCGACGGCTGCGTCGCGTGACAGGAAATCTTTCAGGCTGGCAAGGGCGACCTCGACCATGCGTTTTCCGCCGGAGCCCGTATGTTCGGCGCTCGCCTGGCTGGAAGATGCGGGCTCGACCGCCAGCAGCGAGCCGATCACGCCGACGATGACGAGGGCCGCCATCGCCACGTAGGTTGCGCCATAAGCGTGCTGTTGATCGAGGCCCAAATTCACGAAGCCGCTGACCAGCAGCAACGCGCCGGCGCCCGAGACCAGAGCTGCGATCCGATAGGCCGCGACATAGGACGCCATGCCGGCCGCCTGCTCGCTTTCGGCAAGGCTCTCGACGCGGAAAGCGTCGATGACGATGTCCTGGGTGGCGGAGGCTGTCGTGACCAGCAGCGCTGCGATGGCAACGGTGAACGGCGCTGTCTGCGGATTGCAGGACGCCAGCAGCACGATAGCGACGACCAGCATCAACTGCGTCAGGACAAGCCAGGCGCGGCGCCGGCCGAGCCACCTTGTCAGGACGGGAATGTCGAGCGCGTCGACCGCGGGCGACCAGAACACTTTGGTCCAATAGGGCGTGCCGACAAACGCAAACAGGCCGATGGTCTTGATGTCGACGCCGCTCTCCGTCATCCAGGCCTGCAAGGTCTGGCCGGCCAGTGAAAACGGAAGGCCTGCCGAAAATCCCAGCATGAGCACGACGAGCACGCGCCGCTGCAGGTAAACCATCAGCACTTCGCGCCAGGACGCTTTGGGTGCGGTGGCGGAAGGGCTTGTTTCAGACGTGGCTTCGGGAGCAGTCATGCATTATTCCGATGTCATCGTCTTCGGTGTTAGCAGATTCTGGCCACAAGAAGACTGTCATCGCCCGGCTTGACCGGGCGATCCAGTATTCCAGAGACCTATCCGCCGCCCGCAGCGATTGTCGGGTAAAGATCGTTCCAATTCGGATTATCCTTCTCGATCAACGAAATCTTCCAGCGCCGCGGCCATTTCTTCAGCCGCTTCTCCCGCTTGATCGCATTTTCGGGATCATCGAATTGTTCGAAGTAAACGAGCTTTACGACATCGTACTTCTCGGTGAAGCCTTCGACCAATTTCAGCTCATGCTCACCGACGCGCCGGACGAGATCATTGGTCACGCCAATGTAGAGCGTGCCGCCGATGCGGCTGGCGAGAATGTAACCGAAATAGCTACGCGAGCCCACTGCTGCCTATGGGATACTGGATCGCCCGGTCAGGCCGGGCGATGACAGCAGAAATCGCTGCGATAGCGGAGGTCAATCTGGGCGATTGCTTGTCACTCCCCCGCCTGCAGCTTGCGGAGGGGGAACAGCTCCGGCGTGCCGCCCTTGACGAGCCGCGGCGGCTCGGGCGGCGGGTCCTTGGAGAAATCCAGCTCCTCGATGCGGCCGGCGCGCTTCTCGATCTTGTCGGCGGAGATCAGGATCTGCCGCACGTCCTCGTTCACGTCGCCAAAATGCTTCTGCAGCTTGAGCACGCGATCGCGCAGGCGGCCGAGATCGTCGCCGAGATGCATCACCTCGTTGCGGATCTGGTCGGCGGCGTCGCGGATGCGCGCGTCTTTCAAGATCTGCTGCATCACCTGGATCGCGAGCATCAAAAGCGACGGCGACACCAGCACGACGCGGGCGCGATAGGCCTTCTGGATCACGTCGTCAAAGCCGTCATGGATCTCGGCGTAGACCGATTCCGACGGCACGAACATCAGCGCGGTGTCCTGGGTTTCACCGGGAATCAGATACTTCTCGGCAATGTCGAGCACATGCTTCATCACGTCGTTGCGCAGCCGCTGGCAGGCGTATTTCTTCTCCTCGTCGGTGCGCGCGTCATGCAGCGCCGTCATCGCTTCCAGCGGGAATTTGGCGTCGATGCAGAGCGGACGCTGGTCGGGCAGGAACACGACGCAATCCGGCCGTTTTCCGGTCGAGAGCGTGTACTGGAATTCGTAGGAGCCGGACGGCATGCCGTCCTGCACGATCGCCTCCATCCGCGCCTGGCCGAAGGCGCCGCGCGACTGCTTGTTGGCGAGCACGTCGCGCAAGGTCGTCACCTGCGTCGTGAGGTCGGTGAGGTTCTTGTGGGCGTTGTCGATGATGCCGAGCCGCTCATGGAGCTGACGCAGGCTGTCCATCGTGTTGCGCGTGGTGGTTTCCATCGACTGGCCGACGCGGTGGGTGACCGAATCGAGCCGCTCGTTGACCGCCCGCGCCATGTCGGCCTGCCGGCCGGCCAGCGCCAGCGCCATGGCGTCCGCGCGGCCGGAGGATTCGGCCTGCGCGCGCAGCATGTCGTTGAGGCGTTGCTCAAGCTCGTCGGCGCGCGCGGCCTGCGCCATCGCGAACTCGGAACCGCGCCGGCCGGATCGCGCCACCACGATCGTGATGGTCAGGAGGAGCAGCAGCGTTGCGATGGCAAAGCCAATCGCGACATCGGTGATGTGGACCGGCCAGTCGCCAATCATGAAGAGAATCGGGTTCATGCCGTCCTGTGTAGCCGATTCGCGCTCTTAAGCGAACGAAGAGGGAACATTTACGGTTAATGGCGGCTAAATATTTATGGTTAATGAGGAGCTGATTTTTATGGTTAGCGCGGGGTTAATGCGTTCCCGTTCGCATTGACCGCGTCAGGTCAGCCCCTTAAATCGCGCACCATGGCCTTACGTGAAATCATCATCCTGCCGGACAAGCAGTTGCGTCTCGTCTCCAAGCCGATCGAGAAGGTGACGCCGGAGATCCGGAAACTCGCCGACGACATGTTCGAGACCATGTACGAAGCGCCGGGCATCGGGCTCGCCGCGATCCAGGTCGCGCAACCCTTGCGGCTGATCACCATGGATCTCGCGCAAAAGAACGAGGACGGCGAGACGGCGCCGCAGCCACGCGTGTTCATCAATCCCGAGATCATCGCCTCGTCGGAGGAAAAGTCGGTCTATGAGGAAGGCTGCCTCTCCATCCCCGAATATTACGAGGAGGTCGAGCGGCCGGCGAAGGTGCGCGTGCGCTTTCTGGATCTCGACGGCAAGGTGCATGAGGAGGATGCCGAAGGCCTCTTCGCCACCTGCATCCAGCACGAGATCGACCATCTCAACGGCGTGCTGTTCATCGACTATCTGTCGAAGCTGAAGCGCGATCGCGTGAACAAGAAGTTTTCCAAGGCCGCCAAGCGCGCGGGGGAGTGATCGCAATTCCGGTCGTCATGCCCGGCCATGACGAGTAAAATAACGCGCCTTCGACGAGGCAGGAATTTAAATGCCCCTCCGCCTGATCTTCATGGGTACGCCGGATTTCTCGGTTCCGACGCTGCTGGAACTGGTGGCGCACGGTCACGAAATCGCGGCGGTCTATACCCGCGCGCCAAAACCAGGCGGGCGCGGCATGAAGCTGCAGGCGACGCCGGTGGAGATCGAGGCGCGGCGGCTCAACATTTCCGTGCGGACGCCAAAGACATTGAAGACGCCGGAAGCGCTGGAGGAGTTTCGCGCACATGGGGCGGATGCCGCGGTCGTGGTCGCCTATGGCATGATCCTGCCGCAGGCCATTCTGGATGCGCCAAAGCTCGGCTGCTTCAATCTGCATGCGTCGCTATTGCCGCGCTGGCGCGGGGCTGCGCCGATCAATCGCGCCATCATGGCGGGCGACGCCGAGTTCGGTGTGATGGTGATGAAGATGGATGTCGGCCTCGACACCGGCGACGTCGCGATGGCCGAGCGGCTTCCGATCACGGATGCGATGACCGCTTCCGATCTTCATGATGCATTGTCGCGGCTCGGCGCCGATTTGATGGTGCGGGCGATGGCCGCGCTGGAGCGCGGCGCCCTGCAACTGAAGAAGCAGAGCGAGGCGGGCGTCACCTACGCCGCCAAGATCGAGAAGGCGGAAGCGCGGATCGACTGGGGCAAGCCTGCGCACGAGGTGCTGCGCCACATTCATGGGCTCTCGCCCTTTCCCGGCGCCTGGAGCGAAATTGCTGATGGCGGCGAGGCGACGCGCGTGAAAATCCTGCGCTGCGAACCCGCGAAGGGGTCGGGCGCGCCGGGCGGCGTGCTCGACGATCAGCTCACCATTGCCTGCGGTGACGGCGCGATCCGCATTGTCGAAATGCAGCGCGCCGGCAAGGCGCCGATGAAGGCGGCGGAGTTTTTGCGCGGAACGCCGCTTAGGCCGCCGGCGCGGCTCGCCTGATGCCGCGCTACAAGCTCACCATCGAATATGACGGCGCGCCGTTTGCGGGCTGGCAGCTCCAGCCCGATCATCCGACGGTGCAGGGTGCGCTGGAAGCCGCCGTCAAGGCGACCTGCGGCGAGGACGTGCGCGTGCACGGCGCGGGCCGCACCGATGCCGGCGTGCATGCGCTGGCTCAGGTCGCGCATTGCGACATTGCGAAACATTTCACGGCGGGCCGTCTGCGCGACGCCGTGAATGCGCATCTGCGCCCAAATCCGGTCGCCGTGCTGTCGGCGGAAATCGTGCCTGAGACGTTCGAAGCGCGCTTCTCCGCGATCAAGCGGCATTATGTCTATCGCATCGCCAACACCCGCGCGAACCTCGCGCTCGACGTCGGCCGCGTCTGGCGCGTGCCCCGCCGCCTCGACGCAGCCGCGATGCATGCGGCCGCGCAGCGCCTGATAGGCAAGCATGATTTCACGACCTTTCGCGATACCGAGTGCCAGGCCAAATCACCCGAGAAAACGCTCGACCAGCTCGAAGTGATCCGGGAAGGCGACGCGATCCGCATCGTCACCTCGGCGCGCTCGTTCCTGCACAGCCAGGTGCGCTCGATGGTGGGTTCGCTGGTCTGGGTCGGCGAAGGCCGCTGGAGCGCGAACGATATCGCGTCCGCGCTCGCCGCGCGCAACCGCGCCGCCTGCGGCCCCGTCGCGCCGCCGGAGGGGCTGTATCTGGTGAAGGTGGATTACTGAGCCGAGAACTCGCAGGGTGGGTTGAGCGCCAGCGAAACCCACCATTCTTTCTGCGGCGATGGGTTTCGCGATCGCTCAACCCATCCTACAGCTTGAACACGAGGTGCGTGGCATCGGGCGTCGTCACATGCTCGGTGCGCTTGTAGCCTAAATTTACCAGATCGATATCGGCGAACAGGTTTTCACCCGATCCGAGCAGGGTCGGCGCCATTGCCAGGTGCATCTCGTCGACCAGGCGCGCGCGCAGATATTGCCTGACGGTCGCAACACCGCCGCCCAGGCGGATATCCTTGCCACCGGCAGCTTCTTGTGCACGCTGCAACGCCTGCTCGATGCCGCCGGTGACGAAGCGGAAAACCGTGCCGCCCTTCATCTCGATCGGCGAGCGCGCATGATGCGTCAGCACGAACACCTCGCAGTGATAGGGCGGCTCGTCGCCCCACCAGCCTTTCCAGCTCTCGTCCGGCCAGGGTCCCCGCACGGGGCCGAACATGTTCCGGCCCAGGATCCATGCGCCGATGTTCTCGAAGCCGCGCGCGGCGAAATCATCGTCGGGTCCTGTCGTGCCGCCGTCGTTGCCGGAATGTATCTTCTGAAACGTCCGCGTCGGGAATACCCATCCATGCAGCGCCATGCCGCCGACGCCGAGCGGGTTGTCGATGTCCTGGTTGGGACCGGCGCCATAGCCGTCGGCCGAGACGCCGAAGCAGCGCACCACAAGCTTGCTTGAAGAATTACTCACGCCACGTCACCCAAAATAACGATCCAGAATGCCCCGATAGACTTTCGTGAGCTGCTCGATGTCCTTCACCGACGCGCGTTCGTCGACCTGGTGCATGGTCTGGCCGAGCAGGCCGAATTCGATCACCGGGCAATAGCTCGCGATGAAGCGCGCGTCCGACGTGCCGCCGGTGGTCGATAGCTCGGGCTTGCGGCCGGTCACTTCCTCGATCGCGGCGACCGCAAGATCGGTGAAGGCGCCGGGCCTGGTCAGGAACACGTTCGAGTTCGACGGCTCCCACACGATCCGCGCCTTGATGCGGTTGCCGGCGGCTTTTGCGAGCCGTGTCTCGACCAGTTCGCGCAAGGAGGCCTGCGTGTGGAGATCGTTGTAGCGGATGTTGAAGGTCGCGCGCGCCTGGCCGGGAATGACGTTGAAGGCGCCATTGCCGACATCGACGGAAACGAATTCGAGGTTCGAGGCCTGGAATTGCGCGCTGCCCTGGTCGAGCGGCTCGTCGCTGATCGCCACGATCAGCCGCGAAATATCCGGCACCGGATTGGAAGCGCGGTGCGGATAGGCGACATGGCCCTGCACGCCGTCGACATAGAGCGTGCCGGATTGCGAGCCGCGCCGGCCGATCTTGATGCAGTCGCCCATCATCTGCTGGTTGGAGGGCTCGCCCAGCACGCAGTGATCGAATTTCTCGCCGCGCTCGGCGACCCATTTCAACAGCTTCACCGTGCCGTTGATGGAAGCCGCTTCCTCGTCGCCGGTGATCAGGAACGAGATCGAGCCTTTGGCCTTGCCGCCGTGGTCGGCGAGATATTGCAGGACGGCGGCGACGCTGCAGGCGATGCCGCCCTTCATGTCGACCGCGCCGCGGCCATGGAGAAAGCCGTCCTTCACCTCGCCGGAAAACGCGCCGTGGCTCCACGCGCTCTCGTCGCCGGCCGGTACGACGTCGGTGTGGCCGGCAAAGGTGATGTGCGGCGCGGCGCTGCCGAGGCGCGCATAGAGATTGTCGACGTCAGGAGTGCCGGCTTCCGAGAACGTGACGCGGTGCGTCTCAAAACCGTGGGCCTTGAGCAGGTTTTCCAGCACGCCGAGCGCGCCGGCGTCGGCGGGCGTTACGGAAGGGCAGCGGATGAGGGCTTGGGCAATCGAGAGGGCATCATTCATGACCCCCGATTAACATGCATGCCGGGCGGCGGGCTAGCTCTGTGGGGGGCGAGTTCGACCTCGCGCTGCTGGTCCCAGGCAGGCCCGCTCGAGCCCAATCCGCTCCTGCGAAGCCGCGCGTCCTCGTCCTCGGCCAGCGGGTCGGGGCCGAAGCGGTTGATCCGGCGTGTGCCCCTGAGGAAGCCCAGTTCGATAAAGCCCCAGATGCAGAGGATGAAGAGGGCGAGACCGATCAGGAAGGAGAAGATCGAGTTGCCGAGCCATTCCTGAATGTTGCAGGAGAAGTTGGGCAGGACAAAGAAGGGCACAATCCACCAGCCGCTCCTGTCCCGGTCGTGCAGCCGCTTCACCGATGTCGCGAGACAAATCCACATGAAGACCGTGATGCCGAAGAGATTCCCGGCCAGAGAGACGATCTCACGTGACGAAAGCGACAGGTGAGATGCGCGACCGAGCAAGGTGACGATCTCATTGATCCCGAAGCTGACGTTGATGGTGTCCTGGCCATGCGGGGCACGTGTCGCCAGCAGCGCGGTGATCATGACCAGCCACATGATCCACATGATAAGGAGCATCCATCCCACGAGGATGGGAAACGACAGCCAGTATTTGGCCCGGTTGATGCGGCCCTCGAAAGAGAAGAGATACCAATTCCAGTCCATGCGGCCGCCTCCGGAGGGCGGTGCGGTCCGCGCTCCGGATCATTGGTCGGGCTTGGCGAGGCCCGGGTTCAGTCCCGCAGCAGCTCGTTGATGCTGGTCTTGGAGCGCGTGCGCTCGTCCACGCGCTTCATGATGACGGCGCAGGCGGTGGACGGGCCGGGCTGGCCGTTTTTCAGCGGCCTTCCGGGCAGGGCGCCCGGCACCACCACGGAATATTCCGGCACCTCGCCGACAAAGACCTGGCCGGTCTCGCGGTCGACGATCTTGGTGGAGGCGCCCAGAAACACGCCCATCGCCAGCACCGCGCCCTTGCGCACGATCACGCCCTCGGCGACCTCGCTGCGGGCGCCGATGAAGCAGTCGTCCTCGACGATCACGGGCTCGGCCTGCAGCGGCTCCAGCACGCCGCCGATGCCCACCCCGCCGGAAATGTGCACGCGCTTGCCGATCTGGGCGCAGGAGCCGACCGTCGACCAGGTGTCGATCATGGTCGATTCATCGACATAGGCGCCGAGATTGACGAAGGACGGCATCAGCACGACGTTCTTGGCGATGAAGGCCGAGCGGCGCACGATGGCGCCGGGCACCGCGCGAAAACCCGCGTCGCGGAAACGGTTCTCGCCCCAGCCTTCGAATTTCGACGGCACCTTGTCCCACCAATTGGCCTTGCCGGGGCCGCCTGCGATCGTGCTCATGTCGTTGAGGCGGAAGGAGAGCAGCACGGCCTTCTTCAGCCATTGATGCACTTTCCATTTGCCGCTGGCCTCGCGCTCGGCAACGCGCGCCTCGCCCTTGTCCATCAGATCAAGCGCATGATCGACGGCCTCGCGCACCTCGCCCTTGGTCGAAGTCGAGATGCCGTCGCGCGCCTCGAAGGCGTTGTTGATGGTGGATTCGAGCTGGGCTGCGGACATCGGGATTTCCTTCGGACGTATTTTGCGGCGGCGAGGGAGGCTTTTTCGGGATTTGAGGGGTGAGAGTCAAGGCGCACTCAGCCGTCATCCAGGCCCCGTCGTCATTGCCGGGTGACCCGGCAATCCATCGCGCTTCGACAGAGCCGAGGCTCGGAGTGTACTGGATACCCCGCTTTCGCGGGGTATGACGGCGAGCATCGGCACCGGTGTCTACCGCCCGACCAATTCCTGCAAAAACCCGGTCAGATCGTCCGTGACATGATCGACATGGCCGGCGTCGCGGCCTTCCAGCTCCCAGTCCTCGCGCACCACTTCCTTGGAGCCGTCGGGCACGACCAGCACCGTGGTCATGCCGAGCTGGTGCGGCACCACGAGATTGCGGGCGAGGTCCTCGAACATCGCCGCTCTTTTCGGATCGACGGCGTGGTCGCGCAGAAATTTCTGATAGGTCTGCGGCGCCGGCTTCGGCTCTAGCTCGGCGGCGATGATATCGAACACGGCGTCGAAATGTCCGATGAGGCCGAGCCGGTCCAGCACCGCGTCGACATGATCGACCGAGCCGTTGGTCAGGATCAGCTTGCGGCCGGGCAGTTTTTCGATCGCTTCACCCATCGCCGGATTGGGCTCCAGCGGCGAGTGGTCGATCTTGTGCACATAGGCGAGGTAATCGTCGGCGCGCACGCCGTGCTCGGTCATCATGCCGCGCATGGTGGTGCCGTAGCGGCGGTAATAGTCCTTCTGGATAGCCCGCGCTTCCTCGGGCGAAATCTTCAGCCATGCCGAGACGAACTCGCTGATCCGCGTATCGACCTGTTGCCACAGATTGACGTGATGCGGGTAGAGCGTGTTGTCGAGGTCGAACACCCAGGTGTCGACATGGGTGAAGGCGCGGGTTGATGTCATCTTCATTTTCTCGCTGTCATCGCCCGGCTTGACCGGGCGATCCAGTACGCCGCGGCCCGTCGATTCCAAAATCGATGTCTCTGGAATACTGGATCACCCGCTTTCGCGGCTGATGAAAGTCGTATTCGTGGCCCATCACGGCATCGCAAAGCGCAGCGTCTTGCCGCCGGCGGAGAGGTCGACGGCCGCAAACCCCGTCGCGGCAAAGCCGCGGCTTTGACAATCGCCCTGCTCGTTGGTTTCGAACTTGTTCTCGCGGGTGCAAAGCGGCGTGGTGCCGCCCCAGTTCAAGGGCTTGTCCTTGAGCTTGACGGTGCGGTTCTCGGCGTCGACGGCCTCCGCGAAGCTGAACACCTGCTTTGGCTGGCCGGTGACATCGGGGTGCAGGCATTTGCCGGGCTCGATCCGGTACCAGCCGCGGCTGACGACCGACTTGCCGTCGTCGGTCGCCACCGCCGCCATGATCTTGTGCGGCGTGTCGTTGCACCAGGTGAGCCCGGTCGCGGACGGTGACTGCACGGCGTCGATCATGGCGGTGAAGAAATTAGGTGACTGCAGCACGTCGGAGGCGAGGCCGCGGCTTTTCAGAAACGCGGCGAGCGCTGCTTGCGTCTTCGGCCCGTCGACGCCGTCGATCGGAGCTGCATCATAGCCCGCGATCACGAGCAGCCGCTGGATCCCCGCGAGCCGCGCCTGTTCGTCGTCATATTCACTGTCCTCGGCGAGATAGGCGACGAGATTGCCGTCGTCGTTCTGGGTTGGCGCGATCTGGGTAAATTGCGCCGGCGCCTGCCCGCTGCGGCACTGGCGTGCCGCGGCGATGACGAAATTGCCCGGCGCGACGCAGAGCGTGTCGCGGCCGTTCTGCGGAATCGGGGAGGCGCCATAGACGGGCAGCGCGCGAGCATTGAGCAAAATGCGGTCGGCATGCAGCGTGCCCTGCACGACCACGCGGCAGGTGGCGGGATCGATCCGGAACCAGCCGCGGGTCGCGGTCGCCGCCTTGTCGTCGATGCCGATCGCCGCCTCGACCACATAGCTCATGCGGTTGCAGAGTTTCAGGTCCGCGAAGGCCGGCAACGAGGACACCAGCAACGAAATGGCCGCGGCCGGAAGTGCCAGCAACGTTCGCTCCCCATATTGCCGCATCCTTGCGCTGAAGCGGCGCGGCAGCATTGCGGTCGGGGAAGTCGCCTGGGTCACTTGTGGATCAGCGTGCCGGTGCCCTGATTCGTGAATAGCTCCAGCAATACCGCATGCTGCATCTTGCCGTCGATGATGACGACGCCCTGCACGCCCTGTTCCAGCGCATAGATGCAGGTCTCGACCTTCGGGATCATGCCCCCGGAAATGGTGCCGTCGGCGATCAATTTGCGCGCGTCCTTCACCGAGAGCTCCGGAATGAGCTTCTTCGACTTGTCGAGCACGCCGGGCACGTCGGTGAGCAGCAGCAGGCGCTTCGCCTTCAGGGCGCCGGCGATCGCACCGGCAAAGGTGTCGGCGTTGACGTTCAGCGTCTGGCCGTTCTGCGAGGTCGCCAGCGGCGCCAGCACCGGGATCAGCTCATAGCCGATCAGCTGGTTCAACAGCGTAAGGTCGACCTTTTCGGGATCGCCGACGAAGCCGAGGTCGATCGCCTTCTCGATGTTGGAACCGGGGTCGACCATGGTGCGCGTCGTCTTCGACGCCTTCACCATGTTGGCGTCCTTGCCTGAGAGTCCGACGGCCTTGCCGCCGGCCTCGTTGATGTAGCCGACGATCTGCTTGTTGACCGAGCCGGCCAGCACCATCTCGACGATCTCGATGGTCGCCGCATCGGTGATGCGGAGGCCGGCCGCGAATTCCGACTGGATGCCGAGCCGCTTCAGCATCGCCGCGATCTGCGGCCCGCCGCCATGCACGACCACCGGATTGATTGCGGTCTGCTCCAGGAGCACGATGTCGCGCGCAAAGGCTTTTGCGGTGTCCTCCGCGCCCATGGCGTGGCCGCCATATTTGATGACGATGGTTTCCTCGTCATATTGCTGCATATGCGGCAGCGCCTCGGACAGGATGCGGGCCTGATCGAGCGGGCTGATTTCGGTCATGAGGCGGGTCTCTGTGTCGGCGGGTCGGGGCGGGTTCTATCCGATTGCCGCCCCGCGCGCAAAGCGCCTGTTTCCTTGCCGGACCGTCACATTTTGCGCGGCCACGCAGCCGAAAGCGCGAGCGCCAGCCAGCTCACGATCAACAGCGTGCCGCCGGTCGGCGCGGCCATCGGAAACAGGCCGTGCCCGGCATATTGCCGGAGCGTCAGATCGCCCGCGAAAAGGGCGGCCGCCACGACGAAGCCGAAAGCGGCCGCAAGACCGATGCGCGCCTGGAGCAGGCCGCGCTCGGCGAGCGCCACCGCACCCAGCACGGCGCAGGCATGGAACAGCAGCATGGAGGAGGCCGGAGCCAACCGCGCGGCATCGGCGAGATGTGCTGACGCCGCCGCCAGCATGACGCCGGCGGCGCCCATCAGGCCGGCGAGGGCGGCCAGGATGCGATGGGCTCTGGCCATCAACTGCGCTCCTCAAGCAATCGCACCATGGCCGCACGCAGTTCCGGCATGCCGGCGCCGGAGCGTGAGGAGGTCGTGAGCACGTCGGGAAATGCCGCGGGATGCTTTGCCAGCGCCGCCTCGGTTTCCGCGCGGCAGGCCTCCAGTTCGGCCGCCTTCACCTGGTCCGCCTTGGTGAGCACGACCTGATAGCTGACGGCAGCCTTGTCGAGCGTCTTCAAGACGTCGAGGTCGACATCCTTGAGCCCGTGCCGTCCATCGATCAGCACATAGACCCGCGCGAGCGAGGCGCGACCCTGCAGGAATTTGTGGATCAGCGCGGTCCAGGACGCGACCTTGGCCTTGGGCGCCGAGGCATAACCGTAGCCGGGCATGTCGACCAGCCGAAGCCCCGCCTTGTCGGGCCCCTCGAAGAAGATCAGCTCCTGGGTGCGGCCCGGCGTGTGCGAGGTGCGCGCCAGATTGTTGCGGCCGGTCAGCGCATTGATCAGGGAGGACTTGCCGACATTGGAGCGGCCGGCGAACGCGACCTCGAGGCCCGCCATCGGCGGCAGCGTCTCGATCGAGGGCGACGCCCAGACGAACTGCCAGTCGCCGGCGAACAGCTTGCGTCCGGCTTCGATCAGCTTCGCATCGGTGTCGGCAGTCATGCGAAGGTTTCCATGAAGGGAGCTCAGACCGCCCCCCTCATTGCGAGCGGGGCGAAGCAATCCACCTGGCCGCTCGGGGAGACGTGGATTGCTTCGTCGCGGAGCCTGTCCTCGGGCCGAGCTTTGCGCGGACCCGTTGGCTCCTCGCAATGACGAATACTTACGTCGCTTCTTTTTTCTTGGCGAACGTGCTGCGGATATTATCGAACAGCTCCACCTTCACCCCATTGCGGCGCATGATGAAGCTCTGCTGCAGCACGGACAACAGGTTGTTCCAGGCCCAGTAGATCACGAGCCCCGCCGGGAAGCCGGCCAGCATGAAGGTGAAGATCAAGGGCATCCAGGCAAAGATCATCTGTTGCGTTGGATCCGGCGGCGTCGGATTGAGCTTCATCTGGAACCACATCGTGATGCCCATGATGATCGGCCAGATGCCGAGCGCGAGGTAATGGCCGAACAGCGGCAATTGCGTCGGATCGAAGTGCAGCAGCCCGAACAGATTGAAGAGGTTGGTCGGGTCCGGCGCCGAGAGATCCTTGATCCAGCCATAGAACGGCGCGTGGCGCATTTCGATGGTGACGAACAAGACCTTGTAGAGCGAGAAGAACACCGGGATCTGGATCGCGATCGGAAGACAGCCGGCGATCGGGTTGATCTTCTCCTTCTTGTAGATCTCCATCATCTCCTGCTGCTGCTTCACCCGGTCGTCGGGATAGCGCTCCTTCAGCGCCTGCAGTTGCGGCTGCACCGACTTCATCTTCGCCATCGAGGCGTAGGACTTGTTGGCGAGCGGGAAGAACAGGAGCTTCACGATTACGGTGACCAGCAGGATCGCGACGCCGAAATTGCCGACCATGCGATAGAAGAAGTCGAGGCCCAAAAACATCGGCTTGGTGATGAAGTAGAACCAGCCCCAGTCGATCAGCAGGTCGAAATGGTTCAGCGACAGCGCCTTGTTGTAGCCGTCAAAGCCCCAGATCGGGAAATTCATGCCGACGACGCTCGCTTCCTTGGCGCCGGCGAACAGCCGCGCGTTGACGCTGGCGGTGCCGCCGATCGCGACCGTCTGCGGATCTTCGAGATAGTCGGTCTGGTAGGTCCTGATGCTGCCGAGCTGGCTTGACGAATAGCTCGCCTTCAGCCGCGCATTGATGTCGGGCAGCAGCGCCGAGGCCCAGTATTTGTCCGTGATGCCGAGCCAGCCATTGGTCGCGGTGAACTCGTAGCCCTTGGCGCCGCTGCGGTTGGCCAGCGCCGGCGCATCGTCGATCTTCTTGTAGCCGTATTGCTGCTCGCCGTCGTCGCCGAGATAGCCGATCAGGCCTTCATGCAAGATGTAATACCCGGAAACCTGCGGCGTGCCGTGGCGCGAGATCAGCGCGAACGGATAGAGCGTCACGGGCGCGTTGCCGGTATTGGTGACCTCGTCCTTGAGGGTGAAGAGGTAACGGTCGTCGACGGAAATGGTGCGGCGGAAGGTGAGGCCTTCGCCATTGTCATATTTCAGCACCAAAGGCGAGGAGGGCGTCAGCGAGCCGATGTTCTCCTGCTGCCACACCGTATTCTGGTCGGGCAGGCGGGCGGTCGAGCCCGCGGCCGGCACCCAGCCGAACTCGGCATAATAAGGCGTGGCCGTGTTGGACGGCGCGTACAGCACGATCGGCGGCGAGTTGGGATCGACGGTGTCGCGGAACTTGACCAGCGACAGGTCGTCGATGCGGGCACCCCTGAGGCGGAGGCTGCCGATTACGCTCGGCGTCTCGATCTTGACGCGCGGGTCGGCCGCAAGCGCCGCATCGCGCTCGACCACGGGCGCGTTCGACGCGGTCGGCGGCGAGCCGGCGGGCGCGCTTGATGGCGCGCCGCCGGCCTGCGGCGTGGTGGAGGGCGCCGCGTCGTTGCCGGGCTGCGGCGCCGGCGCGGATTTCTTCTGCAACTCGGCCTGCGCCTGCTGCTGGGCGCGTTGCCGCTCCATCTGCGGGATGTTGTAG
Organism: uncultured Alphaproteobacteria bacterium; assembly: GCA_963831505.1. GTDB lineage: Bacteria > Pseudomonadota > Alphaproteobacteria > Rhizobiales > Xanthobacteraceae > Bradyrhizobium. The sequence goes on from CAWHQY010000017.1 coordinate 98,629, forward strand.
AAATACTGCCAGGCGATCAGCACGAGGCCGGACAGGATGACGGCGAGGATGGTGTTGCGGTTTTCGAGCATCGATCAGGTCTCGCTTGCGTCTCGTCGTTCAGTCCGGTTCGCGCGTCCGCTTCGAGGCGGCCGGTCGAGGCGTTGCAGCGCCGAGCGGAGGTCCTCGATCATGGCGTTGAAGTCGGCGGTCAATGCGGCACGGCGCCCTACCAGCACATAATCATGATGCGGCCGCATCGCCACGGCGTCGATCCGCCTGACGGCCTCGCGAAGCCGGCGGCGGATGCGGTTGCGCTCGGGGGCGTTGCCGTTCTTTTTGGTCACGGTGAAACCGACCCGGATCGGGCCTGGATCATCGCGGAGGCGGCCTTGCAGGGTGAACGCGGCCGAATTGACCCGCGCGCCATTGGCAACGGCGAGGAAGTCCGCCCGCTGCCTTAGCCGATCCATGATGGAGTTCTCCGGAGGTGTCGGCCTCAGGCGCTCAGGCGCTTGCGGCCACGCGCGCGGCGCGCAGCGAGGACCTTGCGTCCGCCGGTCGTCGCGAGACGGGCGCGGAAGCCGTGACGGCGCTTGCGCACCAGTTTGCTGGGTTGATAAGTCCGCTTCACGGGTGGTTCTCCGCTGACCGGGCAATCTGCCTGTTGAAGAGTTGAGAGGAAGTCCGGCGATGCCAACCGGTCCGAAACGGGCCGTTTCCGGCCCAAACGGGCCGCCTCCGGGGGTACCGGGTCATGCCTGACGATTGGCGCGGCTTATAAGCGAGCGACCGGTTTTCGTCAATGATTGGAGGGTATTTGGTCGGGTTTCTTCGAAACGGCGCATTTGGTGCGAATAGATTGATTTTTGAGGTGTTTTTGAGGGCGAGGATGGTAGTTCGATCGACCTCAACCTAAATGAAGAAACGACCGACATTAGCGATCCGTAATTTGACCGGGCGAGGCGGTGGACCGCATCCTCGCAAGGACAGGGCCAGCGAAGGCAGACAGCGTGTCAGTGACCGACGACCAGCCGACCACTGGAACGACGCCGCGGGAGAAGCCGCCGCGCCGGCTGGGATTGTCCGGGAAGCTGTTGCTGCTGACCATCCCCCTGGTGATGATCGCCTGTCTGCTGATCTATGTACCCGCCATCGCAAACTTCTGGATGAATCGGCTGAACGACCGCCTGGCGGCTGCGAATACTGCAGCCCTGGTGCTCGACGCAGCACCGTCCGGCATGGTGCCGGACTCGCTGGCGCGGCAGATCCTGACCAGCATCGGCGCTCGCGCTGTCGCAATCAAGATGGGGCAGCAGCGCCGGCTTCTGGCCAGCGCCGACCTGCCGTCTTCGATCGATCACGATATCGACGCGCGTTCGCTCACGGTGTGGGACGCGATCACCGGTTCCTTCCAGATGATGCTGGAGACCGGGAACCAGGCGATTCGCATTATCGGTCCGGCGCCGGGCGGCGCGCAATTCATCGAAGCCGTGGTCGATGAACGGCCGCTGCGGCAGGCGATGTACCGGTTTTCCCGCAATCTCCTGATCGTGGGGCTGGTGATCGGGATTCTCACGGCCGGCCTGGTCTACGGCGCCCTGCATTTCCTGTTCGTGCGGCCGATGCGGCGGCTGACCGCGAGCATGGTCGGGTTCCATGAAAACCCCGAAAGCGCGGCGCGGGTCATCGTGCCGAGCCGGCGCGGCGACGAGATCGGCGTCGCCGAGCGTGAACTCTCGGCCATGCAAACCGACCTCGTGTCGATGCTGCATCAGAAAAGCCGGCTCGCCGCACTCGGACTTGCGGTGTCCAAGATCAATCACGATTTGCGCAACCTGCTGGCTTCGTCGCAGCTTTTGTCCGACCAGCTCTCGACCGTGCCCGATCCGCGCGTGCAGCGCTTTGCGCCAAAGCTGATGCGCTCCCTGGAGCGCGCGATTGCCTTCTGCCAGTCGACGCTGTCCTACGGCCGCGCGCAGGAAGCCGCCCCCGACCGCCGCACGATCGCTATCGAGCCCGTGGTGGCCGAGGTTCGCGAGACCGCGGGGCTTGCCTCCGACGCCTCGATCACCTGGATTACCGCGATCGAGCGCGGGCTCTCGGTCGACGCCGATCCGGATCAGCTCTTCCGCGTGCTGCTCAATCTCGTTCGCAACGCGGCGCAGGCGCTCGAAAGCAACCCGAAGAGCGATCCGGCCAGCATGCAGATCCGGGTCACGGGCCGCCGCGAGGGCGCGGTCGCGATCCTGGAAGTGTCCGACACCGGCCCCGGCGTGCCGCAGAGGTCGCGCGAGCACCTGTTCGAGGCGTTCCAGACCTCGGGCCGCCCCGGCGGCAGCGGGCTTGGCCTTGCGATCGCCGCAGAGCTCGTGCGCGCCCATGACGGTGAGATCCACCTGGTCGAAGGCACGATCGGGGCGACCTTCCGGATCGTGATTCCCGACCGCCCGGTGGAACTCCTCTCGGTCCGCAACGAGCGGGCAAGGGCTTAACTTCTCATCTTTTTCGTCATTCCGGAGCGCGTCCAACGGGTCCGCGCAAAGCGCGGCCCGATGACAGGCTCCGACGCGAATCCGGAATCCCGATATGGCCTGTGAGATTCCGGGTTCGATGCTTCGCGTCGCCCAGGAATGACCCCGAAATGGGCGTTCCGGACCTTGCCAATCAAGGCCGGAGCGGGTAGCTAAGGCCCTCTTTCGCGGCCGTTCCAGACGCCTTTACGGACGGCAGGCGGGCGGAGAGCCCGCGATGAATGGCGAAACACGCGCCCGTAGCTCAGCTGGATAGAGCATCAGACTACGAATTTGAGGGTCGGACGTTCGAATCGTTCCGGGCGCGCCATCTATATCATTGATTGGCATTGCGTTTCTTTCCCTCGCCTGACGTGGCGCTGGTGCTGGTTTGCAGTTGGTTTGCAAACTTTGTTCGCGGTGAGTTCTCGAAATTGAAGATCGCCTGCTCAGCCAACCCGCGAGTGCGAGCGAGATAGCGTTCCAAAATTCGGTGCACCGTCTTCAACGAATGACCCGTGATGGTGGCGATCTGCTGCGGCGTGCAGCCCGCTTCTGACAGCAACGTCACTGCTGTTCCGCGAAGATCATGGAAATGAAGCTCGACCGCTTCGTTGGCACCCGGCAACGTGACCGACTGCAAGCCGGCTTTTATTGTTGCCCCTTCCCAGAGCCTGCCGAAGTAACGCGCCTTGAACGACTGCCCGGTTTTGGTGGTGAGGATCAGCGGTGACACGCGGTCCATTCCGTCGAGCATTCGGCGTAGGGCGGTGGTGCAGGGGATATGAATCAATGGGGCTTGGTTACCGCATCGCCGGCTCTTGCCCTGACGCAAAGTGATCTGGTTGCCGTCATAGGCCGACCAAGCCAAGCGAAGGATGTCCCCCTCGCGCTGGCCTGTGTGAAGCCCGAGAATGAGCGCGCGCTGCATCTCGATCGGCGCGACCTTCATGAATGCCGAGATATGCTCGGGAAGCCAAATGATCTCGGAGCGGTCGACGTGATAGAGTCGCTTAAATCCCTTCAGGTGGTTGGCGGCGATGTTACCGCGATCCACCGCCCAGGTGAGCATTGCTGAGATCGCCGAAAGGCGGTTGTCAGCTTCGCGTTGTCCGGAAGCGCGCGCGATCTTCTCGCGCCAGTCAAGAAAGTCTCGGCGAACCCGCGGATCGTCGAGTGCCGCGATCGGCATGTTGCCGAACTCTGGCTCCGCCTTTGTCAGCATGCGTTTGTATTCGGCCCTAGTGCTGCTGGCGAGCTTTTCCTCGAACTCGACTGACATCGTATAGGATCTGATCAGGCTGTTCACCGTGCCCGCGTGCCGATCGCGGATCAGCTTCTCTGCAGCCGCATAGTCTGCGATGAACTCAGCGGAGCCAGGGTCGCCATTGAGGCGCCGCCCAGTCGCGCGGTGATACCAATACGTTCGACGAGAGCCGTTCTTCAGCGTCTTGTAAGTAGGAAAGACTCCCTCGATCTTAGCTCTTACCACGCTCTGATCTCCACTGGTCTAGAGCGGCCGGCTCCATCACCTCCGCTTTGGCAGACTCAAAGACGGCAGCACCGTTCGGCTGAAGAGTTACACGGAACGGGACGTTTTCGCGTCGGCAGGCGCGGATGATCCGCTGGACGTCGGCTTGATTCACGTTGGCAGGGCGGCGCGGCACAACGAACCTCTAGAATCGTTCCTCTAATTAGGATATGCCACTTTGGCAAATAATGGTCAACAACTTTTATGCCCAAGGGGTCAAAAGTGGCAAAAAGACAGAAAGCCGAGAGCATCCATGATCGCGACCGCATTATCGTTCGCTTACCTGAAGGGATGCGCGACAAAATTGCCGCTATGGCCTTGGCGAACGGCCGGTCAATGACTGCAGAGGTCATTGCTGCTCTTGAACAGCACCTCAAAGGTGCTGATCGCATAACACGGCTCTGGGAGTTCTTTGAAAAGCAGCATGAGAATATCGAGGCGATTCCACGTATTTGGGGTGCCGTCGAAAATCTAGAGTGGCAGGTTGAACATTTGACTGGCGCCCCATTGAGAGGGTTACGGCAGGCTCGGGAGACTGCTGAAAAAGACGAAAGTTGACGAGGAGCCCAACCAGAAGAAGCGATGGGCTTCTTGGCCGGGACGAGGGCTACCGCAACCCATCATCGGCGGTCGAGCCCGAAAAAACGTCTGATTTTCACTCTGTTACGAGTTCGCAGAAGCTCCGAAATATCTACAGCCAGCTGCTTGTGTTCGTTGGGGCCTCCCCGTTGCGCAATCGCGACGACTTGATATCGACCGTTCACAATCGGACCGCCGCTGATCCCATCGGACAGCCACGCCGATATCTCCATCATTTTCACGCCGTGCTTGGTCGGCCTTGCAATTATTCTGCCGGAACGTTTGCTTAGCTCATCACCAGGACCGTAGTCCGGAAATCCGAGCGCTATGATATCGTCATCGGCGCTTTTAGGAGAATTCGCCTGAGGCAAAACTAAGATGTGCCTCGGGCGGAATGTCATGGTCAAGAACCAACAAGTCGCGATGCTCACATCTGCATGCGGAAGGTGTGGCCTTGTATTTCACCGCCGGCACCTGCGGTCGGTAAAGATCGGCGCTCTTCCCCGACGGCAGCTCCGCCAAAACATGGTTCGCTGTCACTAAGCCCACGCCGTCAAGGAAAAATGCTGTCCCTTGCGCGAAGCTCTCATCATAGGCGTACTCTACGACCCAGACGGCACGCTCGGCAATTTCACCATATGTCGGATCAATTGGGACAGGTGATAGAGGAAATTGCTGGTTGAACCGTTTCGCCAAGGTTCGATAAGCGCTGAAACTCCGTCCTCTGACCTGCGCTATCCATTCTAGGCGCCCGCGGAGAACCGTTTCCAAGAACGCATTCGTCTTATACCGCTTTTGATAATCTACTTGTGCCGAATTGATTCCGATTGTCTCGACTTTATGCAGAGAAGCGCGGAGGTCACGGACGAAGGTTCGCTTTACGTTGGTGAACTCGTTCACTGTAAGGCGATTGGTGCGATCACCGCAGCCGTCGCGCGCGGTGAGATTACTGCCACGGACGCTGCTGATGTTTCCCGGTTGGTCGAGACATATGTGCGCGCAATCGAGGCCAGTGATCTCGACAAGCGGCTAAAGACCCTTGAGGAGGCGATGAGATGCGAGCGCGCGAGATGATGGCGAGGTTAGATCGCCTTCCCCAAAGGCGAAGAGGGGAGATAAAGGTCTGGGACCTAAGTTTGCTCTCGCCCGAGAAGCAGGACCGAGTCGATGAGCTTCTTCGGCTCATTCTAGGATCAAACGACATTGACTCTGCAAACATCGACACCCTTTGTGCAGAGTTGGACGAATTGGTTCGCAACGTGCCGCTCTTAGGACCGGATGATGTTGAGCAAGGTCCGGTCATCGAGGTGCCGGGGCAGCTTGCTCGTTATTGGCAATGGCAGCAGCCAACTCACAGGTGGCGTTCTCTTGATTTTTTCAAATTGAGCAAGGTCCAGACACTTCGATTTGTAGAGCTATGCAAGCAATATGATTTCAGAGACGAGACGGAAACTCCTGTCAAAGCGCAGATGCTTCCATTGCATGCATGGCCCTCCAGGGATCGCGCGGAGCTAGAACTGCTGCTGGGCCTAGCGGCATCGTGAATGCGTCGAAGTGGCGCCCACAGCCGTAGCCAGAGACGGCCAAGCTGAGCGATTTCACGATCTTGGCAGCAGCCAACTCACAGGTGGCGTTCTCTTGATTTTTTCAAATTGAGCAAGGTCCAGACACTTCGATTTGTAGAGCTATGCAAGCAATATGATTTCAGAGACGAGACGGAAACTCCTGTCAAAGCGCAGATGCTTCCATTGCATGCATGGCCCTCCAGGGATCGCGCGGAGCTAGAACTGCTGCTGGGCCTAGCGGCATCGTGAATGCGTCGAAGTGGCGCCCACAGCCGTAGCCAGAGACGGCCAAGCTGAGCGATTCCACGATCCGCGAGCAGCATCGTTTGTGGCAGCAATGCGCTGAGGAGAACCGAACACAGCCGATTTTCTTGCGCTTCACCCGGCGTAAGAGCGAGATGGACCGGCAGGCCATTGGTGTCCACCACCGCGTGAATCATGGCATAGCGGGCTCTAGGAAGCCGACCGATCGGCAGATTTATGGGTTATGAATTGCCCTGACGGATGTCGAGCAGTGTTCTGTGGGCAGCAGTTTTAATGGTGCTGTCTTCATCCGCAGCTTACCGCATAATGAAAAACGAATCGGAATCATCAGGTAATCCGGGCTTGATCGTGGGACGAGATATCCGCGAATGTTTTCTTTGCGCAGATTGGTCGTATTGGCCGCGCACTTTGCGGGAATGATCGCGACCACGGCAGCAAGCGCTGGCGCTAAGGACGAAAGCGCCGCCGAATGGTTGGCTCCGAAATGGTTTAACGAATGGCATGACGGGCTTGCAGCGAAAGGCCTGGATTTCGGTGCAACCTATATCGGTGATTTCATCGGCAATATCTCAGGCGGGACTTCGCTCGGCGCCATTCATCTCGGTCGCTTTGATTTCTCGGTCGATGCAGACCTCGAAAAGCTGGTCGGCTGGAGCGGGGGCAGATTCTTCGCCAACACCTACGAGATTTACGGCCGCGGGCTGACCCGTAACTACATTCACAATCTGGCGACCATCAGTGAGAGCGAAGCGCTGCCCGACGCGCGGCTTTACAACGCGTATTTCGAGCAAAGTTTTTACAACAACGCCCTCAACATAAGAATTGGCCAGCAGGCGGCCGACGTCGAGTTTTTCGATAGTGAGACCGACGATTTGTTCATCAACAATACGTTCGGCTGGCCGGCCATTATGGGCTCGAACCTGCCGGCCGGCGGTCCGGCGCCGCCGATCGCGGCCGTTGGCATTCGCGTGAAGGCCGCGCTGTCCGACCGGCTCACCGCCTTCGCCGGGGTCTTCAACGGCAATGCCTCAAGGCCGGGCGATGGCGACCCTCAGCTTCGCGACAATCACGGTTTGGCGTTTCGCATCAACGACCCGCCATGGGTCATCGGACAAGTCCGCTGGGACTACGATATCGACATAGCCGGCCGGCCGCTCGCCGGCAATTTCACACCGGGCGGCTGGTACCATTCCGGCCAATTCGACGACCAGCGCTTCACCGCGCAGGGGCTGTCGATGGCTGATCCCAGCGGCACCAGCATCGCGGCAAAGCTTCACGGCAATTTCGGAATATTCGTCGTCGTCGAACAGACGCTCTACCGGCCGGCATCCGTGACCGAGAAGGGTGTTTCGAACTCATTGCCGGGGATAACCGCTTTCGGCCGAATCGCTTACAGCCCCCCCGATCGAAACCTGATCGATCTCTATCTGGATGGCGGTGTCGGGTTCGTTGGCCTTGTTCCCCGCCGGCCTGCCGACCGGATCGGCATTGGAGTTGCCTATATGCGGATTTCCAATGCCAACCGAAACCTCGATCGTGACACCCAGTTCTTTACCGGCATGCCGAGCCCGGTGCGAAGCAACGAAACCTTGATTGAGCTTATATACGAGGCGCATATCAAGCCAGGCTGGCTCCTTGCGCCGTATTTTCAGTACGTGTTTCGACCGTCCGGCGGCATTCCAAATCCGAATGAGCCCAGTGGTTTAACGAGGATTGGTGACGCCGCCGTATTTGGGGTGACAACGACGCTCAGATACTAGCACTACACCGTCCTCGGTCTTCAAATCGGCATGCTTGCCGAGAAAGTCCGCAACCTCGGCCTCGACCCCCCAGGATTAGCCTTCCGGCGCGGTTCCTCGCCCCCGGTCGAGCCGCGTCGAAATGGGACCCCAAGCTTCGACGCGCTGGAGCTTGGGTCTTTTCTTTAACTTCGCAATCCGCCGCGGCGTTCTCTATATTCGGCCAATCGAACTACCGCCCGAGGTCGCCCAGCGCCTTCCGAGCGTGCGTCAACAGCGCTGCTTGATCTGGTGGCGTTTCTAAGGGAAGCTTCGACTTTCTTCCGTAGCGGCGGTCACCGCAATGCACCCGAATTTAGTTAGTTAGTGTGTGGGGGCAACTCATGACCTTGAAAGATACTCAGGCACCGCGATTGACGGCAGCCTTGGACAAGCAGCTCGAAGCCAATAAAAAGTTCCAGGCAAGCGCTCAAGCTATAATTGATTCACTTTCTCCTTCGCCTCCGCCGTCCCTGGCCCAGCCGAGCGAAGCTGACGAAAAGTTCGAGGCAGAGACAAGAGCTTTGCACGATCCACCGCTAGGAAGCCCGCCCTCGGCTGCATCGGCCGCATTGCTTCCTCAAGAATTTGAGGATCGCTACGCAAAAGGTTGGAACGATGCCTGTGACTTTATTAAGCCGCAGCAATACGAGTTGCAGCGTCGATACATGTTGGCAAGACGAAAGATCGCATCACTAGATCGTTGGATAAAGTGGCTACCGGTCATCTGCTTCTGTTGCACGCTATTTGGGTTTGTATTGGGTTGGTGGTTCACCGACCTGAAAGAGATCTTCGTGCAGATGAGGGATCGGGCTTGACGCGGCCGGAGGTATCCACATTTGATCCTCTCCCTTTCTTATTTTGCATTCTTAAATCATCCGGAGTTCGATATCCGAGCTTCTCGGTCACGGGATAGCTGCTGTCGCCTGCGGCTTTGCGGGTTATGCGAGCGGGCTTGACCCGCTCCGGACTCGACTGGCGAGCGTAAACGGGTCAACTTACGAATCCTGCTGGCCGGCCATAACCGCATTCGGGATCTTCAAGACGTCTTTACCGCTGAAACGTCAACCGAGCTTGGAGCCGTTCGCCGTAACGTAGATCGAATAGAGGGACGTCGTTCCGCAAATGAACAAGCGGTTGAGCTTGGCACCGCCGAAAGTCACGTTCGCGACCAGTTCGGGAATGAGGATTTTGCCGATCAGAGAGCCGTCGCAGTCATAGCAATGGACGCCCTCCGCGGTACTCGTCCAAATACGGCCATTCCGATCGACGCGAAAACCGTCGAACAAGCCCGAGGTAGACTCCGCGAAAACCTCGCCACCCGACAGCTTGGCCCCGTTCGCGTCGACCATGAAGCGGCGAATGTGGCGCGGACCGGCCTCTTTGTGCGTCGCGCCCGTGTCGGCGACATAGAGGTAAGTCTCGTCGGGCGAGAAGGCGATGCCGTTCGGGCGAACCATGTCGGTGATGACTGCGGTGACCTCGCCGGATTTGGCATCGACTCGATAGACATGGCAGCCCTCGATCTCCTGCCCGGCGCGATCCCCTTCATAGTCGGTATCGATGCCGTAGGCGGGGTCGGTGAACCAGATGGAATCGTCCGACTTCACCACGACGTCGTTGGGCGAATTCAGACGCTTGCCGTTCCAGCTTTCCGCAATGACAGAAATCGAGCCGTCAATCTCGGTGCGGGTCACGCGCCGCGTGAGGTGTTCGCATGTTACCAGCCGGCCCTGATTGTCGACGGTGTTGCCGTTCGAATTGTTGGAGCTCTCGCGGAAGACCGAGACTTCGCCCGAAGGTTCGACGAACCGCATCATGCGATTGTTCGGAATGTCCGACCACACGAGATAGCGCCCCGCCGCGAACCAGGCCGGACCTTCAGCCCAGCGCGCCCCCGACCACAAACGTTCGACGCGCACGTGACCTGCGAAACAAGCCTTGAAACGCGGATCGAGAACGGCGATGTCCGTCCCTTCGACTTGACCATACCACATCTGAGCCCCCCGCCTTTCGATGTTACACGACCCTTATGCCAGGGTCCCGATTGGATACCGATTTTCCCGAAAGGGTCCGCGTTCTAGCCGAAACCGGCATTGCGATCTTCACTATTTTTTCCTGCTGTTGGATTTGATTTTCCAGCTTTGCGTTTCATTCGGCTTGGCGCATAGCACATTGCGTGGCATTCTGGTCCGGTAAGTGCACGGGAAAGCTCAATTCCCGGCATGACGCTCAGGCCGGAAACCAGAACGCACAGGGAGAAGAAACATGAAGCGGACGCTTCTTACGGGGGTTGCTTGCGCCAGCCTCTTGCTATCCTCGATCAATGCTTGGGCAGGTCCCAAGATCGTCTCTGGGCCGGGTGCTGACCCCGCTTGTTTCAAGCCCTGGTCCGCTCAGACCAAGTTCTTCCAGTGGGACAAGAAGCCGGGCCCCTACAAAATCGCCCTCGTCAACGGCTTCGTCGGTAACACCTGGCGCATCCAGATGGTGAAGACGGCCAAGGCCTTTACCGCGCAGCCGGGCATCAAGGAGAACATCAAGGAGTTCAAGGTCGTCTCGACCGGTACCGATGTTGCGGCGCAACTCGGCGCCATGGAGGACTTCATCAATCAGGGCTTCGACGCGATCGTCACCATTGCGGTGGCGCCCGATGGCTTTGATCGCATCATCCGCCTCGCCGACAAGAACAACGTGGTGGTGGTGCCCTTCGACAACATCCTCGACACCGACAAGGTGATGATGGTCAACGAGGACCAGAAGGAAATGGGCCGCATGTCGGCCAAATGGATCATCGATGAATCGGGCAAGAAGGCCGGCGATATCCTCGAGGTGCGCGGCCTGCCGGGCAATTCGGTCGACCGCGATCGTCACGTCGGCTTCCGTGAAGTGATGGAGGGCGCTGGCAACAACTTCAAGATCACCGAGGTGGTGGGCAATTGGGACACCGGTACCTCACAGAAGGTGACTGCCGATGCGCTCGCCGTGCATGGCAAATTCGATGGCGTGTTCACGCAGGGCGGCTCGGACGGTACGGTGCAGGCGATGATGGCCGCCAAGCATCCTTTCGTGCCGATGTCGGGCGAGGGCGAAAACGAATTTCGCAAGCAGATCGCCGACCACGCCAAGGAAGGCCTGAAGGGCATGTCCTACGGCCAGTCGCCGGCGCTCGTTGCCATCGCCACCAAGGCGGCAATCTCGGCCCTCCAGGGCAATGTCATGCCGCAACTGATCTCGATCCCGATCCCAGTCGCGACCTACAAGGATCTCAAGCCGGGGACGAATTACTGGCCGGATCTCAGCGCGAACTTCTTCGCTCCGAACCAGTTCCTGCCCTGCGGCGTGAACTTCACGGCGCCCGAGATCATGTCGCAGAGTGAGAAGAACACCCAGTAACCGCTCCGGCTACGTTTCAGTCACGGCCTGGCATCCGCCAGGCCGTCGTTGCCTGAGCCCGCGCAATGCAGGATGCAGTCCTGACGCAACCATCTTTCCTCACACTATCCGGCATCTCCAAGCGCTATGGTGGCGTGCGCGCCCTCGAGGGCGTCGATTTCGCCTGCGAGCGCGGCAAGATCCATGCGGTGCTGGGCGAGAACGGCGCCGGCAAGTCGACGCTGATCAAGATCATCGCCGGCGTGGTCCAGCCCGATGCCGGCAGCATGCGCCTTGCCGGAGTAGACGTCAGCCACGCCACGCCCGCCGCCGCCAACGCGGCCGGCGTCGTGTGCATCTTCCAGGAGCTGTCGTTAATGCCCGACCTCTCGGTCGCGGACAATATCTCGATCACCTCGCCGCCGCGGCGCTTTGGCCTCATCGATGCGAGGGCGCAGCGCCGCCGCGCCGAGGCCCTGCTGGCCGAGATCGGCTGCGAAGACGTCAACCCGCTGATGCGCGTGCGTGATCTGCCGCTGTCGCGGCGCCAGATGGTCGAGATCGCCAAGGCGCTCGGCCAGAGGCCGCAGCTCCTGATCCTCGACGAGGCCACCTCGGCTCTCACCAGCGTCGATGTGAAGAAGGTCTATGCGATGCTCGCGAGACTCAAATCCGAGGGCATTGCCATCCTCTACATCTCGCACCGCATGCACGAGGTCGAGGCGCTCGCCGACCGGGCCTCCGTGTTCCGCAACGGACGCCATGTCGAGACCTTCGACAAGGGCGTGCGCTCGACTGCCGATATCGTTCAGTTGATGATCGGGCGCGACATCGCCACCCAATATCCGGCAAAGCCGGTGCGTGCGCCGGTGAAGCCGGTGTTGGCACTTGAGAACCTGTCCTGGGAGAAGCAACTCGACCGCATTTCGCTTGGTGTTGGCGCCGGCGAGATCGTCGGCATCGGCGGCCTCGATGGGCAAGGCCAGAAATCGCTGCTGCTTGCCTTGTTCGGCGTGCTACGCGGCGTCACCGGACGTATGACCGTCGATGGCCGCGAGGTGCGCCCCGGCTCTCCGGCGGTCGCGAAGTCGCCCGCAGTCGGCATCGCGCTGGTACCCGAGGATCGCAAGACCGAAGGCTTGATGCTGCCGATGTCGATCGCAGACAATCTGGCGATCGCATCGCTTGATGCGCTCTCGAGCGGGCCTTTCGTCGATCGCGCCAAAGAGCGCGCCGCGGTCGAGCGCGGCATCGCCCGGCTACAGATCAAGATCGGCGCACCGGGCGACGCGGTCTCGACCCTGTCGGGCGGCAACCAGCAGAAGGTGGTTATCGCCAAATGGCTGATGACCGAGCCACGAATTATCCTGCTCAACGATCCGACACGCGGCATCGACGTCGGCACCAAGCAAGAGCTCTACCGGCTGATCCGCGAGCTCGCCGACCAGGGCGCCGCCATCCTGTTCTACTCGACCGATTATGACGAGCTGATCGGCTGCTGCGACCGGGTGGCCATCATGTATGACGGGCGCATCGTGCGCGAGCTCGAAGGCGCCGAACTCACCGAGACCAACATCATCGCGAGTGCCCTCAACATCGATGCCGCAACGTCGGCCCATGCCGCAGCCGGGGCCGCCCATGCTTGACGATCTCGCGATCAGGCTGCGCCAGAATATCGGCTTCGTCACCGCTATTGTGCTGTTTTGCGTCTTCTACCTGCTCTACCATTTGGCACATCCGAAGGGCTTCTCCTCGGCCGTGCTGGTGCAAAATAGCGACGAGATCTTCGCGCTCGCCATGCTGGCCATGGCGCAGACCGTGCCGGTGCTGATGTCGGGGCTCGATCTCTCGGTCGGCGCCGTGATGACCATGGTGGGCTGCTTTGCGAGCCATCTACTGATCGGCACGGCGGGCGGCACGCCGCTGCATCTTGAGATTTTCGGCCTGCATTTCGGCCTCGGCACCTTCCCGGGCGGCACTAGCGGTATCTTGCTCGGTATTGCTGCGTGCCTGGCGATCGGCACGCTCGCCGGCTTCATCAATGGCTGCGTGGTCGTCTATGGACGCATCCAGCCGATCATCGCGACGCTCGCAACCGGCGCGATCTATATCGGTGTCGCGCTCTTCCTGCGTCCCACGCCGGGTGGCAAGATCGACGAGGATCTCAACTGGGCGCTGACCAATTCGCTCGGCGATTTCGCCGCGACGGTGCATATCTTCGACGATGGCGCGGCAAGCTGGTTTACGCCCCTTGCCTGGATTCCAGTGCCCTTCGTGCTGCTGGTCTTGATTGCGCTCCTCGTGTGGGTGCCGTTCCGACGCTCTGTCACCGGCCGCGCCGTCTATGCGATCGGTTCGGCCGAAGGCGCGGCCTATATGTCGGGGCTTCCGATCGAGCGCGCCAAGATTGTGGCTTTCGCGCTCGGCGGGTTCTTCGCCGGCTGTGGCGGCCTGTTCCTCGCGATCCAGACCTCATCGGGCAATGCCGATATTCCGCAGGCCGGCGCCTACACGCTCAACTCGATCGCATCGGTGGTCATCGGCGGTACGTCGCTGCTCGGCGGCACCGGTAGTGCCATCGGCTCGATCTTTGGCGCCATGATCTTGCGCGTCATTTCCTTCTTCTTCCGCATCTTCGACATCGCCCCCTTGCTGCAACCGCTGTTCGAAGGGCTGATCCTGCTGGCGGCGGTCAGCATCGGGGCGCTCGGCGTACTGCGCGTCAAGAACACGCTGGAGCTGTTCCGATGACGACGATGAGCCTCGGCCTCTCGCGCGACGACCATCCGATCCTGATCGCGGCCCTGTTCATCCTCGTCATCCTGGTGGCAGGCACCGCCTATACGTTCGTCCGTTTCGGCAGTGCTCCGCTGCTATCGCCGAACTATCTGCTGCAGCAACTGCAGATCGGCTCCTTCCTCGGCATCGTGGCCGCCGGGATGATGATCGTTATCCTGATCGCCCAGATCGATCTGTCGGTGCCTTGGACGCTGGCGGCCGCCGCCATGATGGCGACGTCGATCGGCGGGCCGCTCGCGATCCCGGCCGGACTCGGCATCGGCCTCCTGATCGGGCTCGTCAACGGCATTGGCGTGGCCTATTTGCGTGTGCCCTCGATGATTTTCACGTTAGGCGTCAATGCGGTGATGCGCGGCCTGATGGTCGCGCATACCGGCGGCTACGCGCCCCAGACCACCGCCACGGACCTGATGCAGACGCTCGCCTCGGAGCGCACACTCGGCATCCCGAACGCCTTGTTCGTCTGGGCCGCGGTGTCGGGGCTGGTCGTCGTCATCCTGCAGCGTACGCCGCTCGGCCGCTACATTTACGCCATCGGCAACAAAGAGGCGGCGGCCTATTTGGCCGGCGTCGACACACGCCGCGTCACGGTGCTCTGCTTCATGCTTTGCGGCCTCGCGGCCGCGCTCGCGGGTGTGCTGCTGGCCGGCTATTCCACTAAGGCCTATCAGGGGATGGGCGATGCCTATCTGCTGCCGTCGATCGCGGCGGTCGTGATCGGGGGCACAAACATCCTGGGAGGTCGCGGCCGTTATCTCGGCACGCTGGTCGGCGTGGTGCTGATCGTGCTCCTCAACAGCGTCCTGTCGATCATGGACATGCCCGAGGCGGGCCGACAGGTAATCTACGGCCTCGTCATCATCGTCATGTTGCTTGTCTATGGACGCAGCGAACGCGTCACGAGCTAAAGACCCCTATCGCGACGGTCGAGCGGCTTGTAGTTAGCCTAACTCCTGTAGTCAGGGAGCGTGTTCCGGCAACTTCGGCCGCAGACATCCTCGGGATGTGAGCGGCCGCCACGTGGCACAGGTGCGTATCGGTTCGCTTTCGCGCACGTCCCGCGACCGGCCGTCCCCGTCGCCGCCGTATCATCAAGAAGCGCGATGACTCTCCGCTAGTGCAGCGAAGGCAACATGTGCGGCACCGTTATGCGAGGTGCTGACGCCCTGCCGGGGTCGGCACCCTCCCAAATCATCCAAAACCCTACCAGACTCGACCACATAGTCTGTTCGATAAGGAGCGAAAACCACATCCCTAGAGGAGTCATCAAGCTGCGGCGATTGGCGCACAAACTCACGCCGAGGCGCAGTGCAGCCAAGGTCGCTCACGTATGAAACATATCACATTCGCCCTGGTCGCCACGTGCTAAATTCTTTCGCAAGCCGATACCTCATCGCGGAGGTGTAGTCATGCAAAAAGGTCATCCGAACAAGCGTGCAATTGTCATCGGCGCTAGCATGGGCGGCCTGCTAGCCGCTCGGGCCCTGGCCGATTACTACGGCGAAGTGACCGTAGTCGAACGCGATGCGCTCCCCGACGTGTATGAGCCCCGGAAGGGCGTTCCTCAAGGACGACATGCGCACGGCCTGCTGGCTCGGGGACGCGAGGTGCTCGAGCAGTTGTTCCCGGGTTTCACCGAAGAAATGGTCGCGCAGGGCGCTACCTGCGGCGACATCGTCGATAAAGTTCTTTGGTTCAACCATGGTTTCTATTTGTGCAACTCACCCAGCAAACTGTTCGGGCTCGCAATCAGCCGGCCGATGCTGGAGAGCAACGTGCGGCGCCGACTGCTGCAACTTCCGAACGTTCGGTTGCGGGAGCGCTGTGCTGTATTGGAGCCCACATTCGATCGGGCTCAGGGCCGCGTGACGGGGGTTCGGGTTCAATCCCAAGGCGGCTCGGACGGCGCCCAGGTGATGAACGCCGACTTCGTGGTCGATGCGAGCGGGCGCGGCTCGTCTAGCCCGGCCTGGCTGGACGCGTGGGGCTACCCCAAGCCACGGGAGGAGCTGATCAAGATCAACCTCGGCTACGTGACCCGGCAATACCGTCGGCTGCCAGAACATTTACGTGGAATGTCTGGCGCCATCATCGCAGCTTGCCCGCCGGATTGGCGCTTTGGCGTTATTCTTTCGCAGGAAGGTGACCGCTGGATCGTAACCTTGGGAGGCTACTTGGGCGACCACGCCCCGACGGATGATAGCGGTTTTGTCGACTTCGCGCGAAGCCTGCAAAAGCCCGAGATATTCGACCTTGTCAGGGTTGCGGAGCCACTTTGCCCGCTGACGTCCTACCGGTTCAGTACAAACCTGCGCCGTCACTACGAAGAGCTGTCCCGCTTCCCGGCGGGCTTTCTGGTGTTTGGCGATGCCTTGTGCAGCTTCAATCCTGTTTACGGTCAAGGGATGACCGTTGCCTGCATGGAATCGCTGGCTTTGCGCGAATGCCTGGCGGCCGGCACGCAGGAAATCGCCGAACGCTTCCTTCGGGCAGCCAGCCGGCTCATCGATATTCCATGGCAAATTGCTGTCGGTAGCGATCTTCAACACCCGCGTGTCGAAGGCAAGCGCACGACTCAGGTTCGCTTCATCAACTGGTACATCGCAAAACTATATCGGGCTGCCCAGGATGATGCTGTGCTGGCCAGTAGGTTTCTGGAAGTGGCAAATCTGATGCGGCAGCCTGCAGCGTTGTTCGATCCGCAGATTGCGTTTCGGGTGTGGAAGGGAAATAGGGCGCCAGCCCGAATGATCACGATTCCCCGCAGAAGGACAACTTAGTCGGTTCCGCAAATGTAAAGCCGTCACAGCCAGCACACATGGCGCAAAGCAGCCTTGGGTACTTTGAAAGCAAGATCGAACTGGACCACCGTTTTCGTGCCGAGCAGCCGAAGCGGTTTCGTGCACTTACGCAGGAACCTGTCGAAAGCAAAGTCGACATCATTGTCGCAGTCACCGGGTTTAGGCGCGAAATGACCACCCGGAGCGGACCTTCGCAATCCGTGCACGGATTGCCAATTCACAACCTGTTAGAGGGGCCTGCCGGGCCTTTTTGACCGGCCGGATAGACCGAAGCAAAAAGCCGCTCCGAATATGGCCGCGAGGCTGGGCGAACGCAAGGCCAACGGCTGGCTTGACTGCCCTGATCGGACTAGCATCAAGAAAGTTGGTGGACGAATTTTTCGCTCCCTGGGCTAAACGTTCGGCCACGTACCGTGATCGGAGCGCGATCGTAATGCAGCAAATTGCGGATTGGCTCGAAGAGCTCGGAATGTCCGAGCACGTCCAGCGCTTCGTCGACAACAAGATTGATGTTTCCGTACTTCAGTATCTGACAGACCAAGATCTCAAAGAGATTGGCATTCCGCTCGGGCATCGGCGCAAAATGCTCGCCGCCGTTGACAAGTTGTCCGGCCAACCTGCGGGAGCCGTGAAAGAGGGAACGCGCGCGAGCACTGTGATGCAGGGTGCCAGCTCTATGATCCGGAGCGACACCGCTCACATAGTCTACTTTATGGCGGGCACGATCCCGGTACATGCGCGAGATTCTTGGGTGCTATGGTTTATTGGGTACTTGGCTATCCCCAAAGGGTCTGAATTTAGCGCCCGAAGCCTTGGCCTGGCGGAGCACTTGGCTTTTCCGCTCAACTCCGAGCTAGCTCTACTTTTTAACGCAACGCTTCACCTCGAACGAGGTGAACCGGAACTAGCATTGCGGCAACTCGGCACGGCCGAGGCGTTGGCTATGGACCAACGGCTCGCTTTCATTGTGGAGCCGCAGTTCTTCCGCGGGGCTGCTTTAATGGAGCAGGGTGCGTATGCAGACGCGGTCGCGTGCCTCCGCGCGGGCCTCGCTGGTCGACTGAGCACAATGCGGGATCGCCCCTACGGACTTGCTCGATTGGCTGAAGCGCTGGCGCTGCAGGGCGATAACGTCGCGGCTCTCGCTACGGCAGCCGACGGACTGGAGACGACGGAAAGGATGGCTAACCGTCAGTGGGAGCCGGAACTTCAGCGCCTCGCCGGCGTCGCGCTCTGGGGCCCGATCGGGTCGAAGAAGCTGAAATGGGCCTCAAAGAGGCGCTGCGTCTCGCTCAAAACCAATGCGCGAAGCCCTATGAATTGCGCGCTGCAACGAACTTCGCTCGTTTGTAGGGGGAGCGGGGCCGACGTGCCGAAGCCGTTGAGCTGCTCGCACCAATTTGCGGCTGGTTCACGAGGGATTCGACACCGCTGATTTCAAGCAGGCCAAATCGCTACTAAACGCGTCGGCATGAGCTGATACAAGTCGCGGCGGGCGCAGTCGGCAGCAAGGGAAGCCGATGGCCCCTCCGGCCGCGCTTCCAAGTTAACGATCAACAAAGAGCGGGTGATTTTACTCTTTCTGGCCTGGCGTGATTGATCCGGTCGCTTCCTCAGGCAAGGTTTGCCGCTCCGTTGTGATTGTCGAGCCCCTGAGCTCTGAACCTACGCAATCACCAGCCCATAGCTTTGTGCCCCTGACTGCTCCAACGAGTTTGCAGCCCATCGGCGCTTTCGGCTTTACCTGAACGAGCGCTTTGTTACCTACTTTGGGCGGCGCACTCTGAGCAAATACGGTACCCGAAAAGCAGATAGCAACGAGAATGAGCAGCGACCGCATCGTCAATTCACCTCAAGCCTCGGCTGATTAAGGAAAGTATATCCCGCAGAGCATTCGCGCTCTGCGGGCCGCCGAGGTCCTCAAAATTGATTGCTTGCCGAATGACTCAGCCCCGGTCTTTTCCAAGCTTGCATCGAGCGGCCCGGAGCGCGAGACCAAAATTGCGTTCCATCGAAAGGAACAAAAGAGATGTTGCACCGAGAACACATCGATTAGCGCGGTTACGGGATCCACCACCGGGCCATGTCCTGGCCAGGACAGCACCGGGGGTTGCGCGTTGCAAGGAGCATCCAGAGCGTGCCGTCATCTTTGGGCTGAGCCATGGGATCAGTGGTCGGCGTTGCGGTGCTTGATTGCGGATGAAGCGGGGACCGGACGCTCTGGCGCATCGCGACTGATTTTAGGCTGAAGTTCGCGGAGATCGATGAAGATGTCGGCTTGGCGCCGAAGGTCGTCGGCAATCATGGGGGGCTGGGTGGCAATAGTCGAGACCACCGTAACGTGGACGCCGCGGCGCTGCACCGCCTCGACCAGCGAGCGGAAATCACCGTCACCGGAGAACAATATCATCTGGTCGATATGCTCGGCGAGCCCCATCGCGTCCACCGCGAGCTCGATGTCCATATTGCCCTTCACCTTGCGCCGGCCGGAGGCGTCGATGAACTCCTTCGTCGCCTTGGTGACGACGGTGTAGCCGTTATAGTTAAGCCAATCGATCAATGGGCGGATGGAGGAAAATTCCTGATCCTCGATGATCGCGGTGTAGTAGAACGCGCGCACCAGCGTGCCCCGGTTTTGGAAATCGGTGAGCAGCCGCCGGTAATCGACGTCGAAGCCGAGCGCCTTCGCCGTCGCGTAAAGATTGGCGCCGTCGATAAAGAGCGCGACCCGGTTGGAGGATGACATTTGGTATTGCCCTCTGGATCCAGGCAATGAAGTCACACTGTGCTCGGATTAGGGAAGACGCCAATTGTGATGGCGCGTATTCAACTACATAGTTAAATTTCAGAGGTTTTAGGTTTCAAATTGCTTTTTTGACAGCTTTTTAAGAGCGATTTCATGCAAGGCCGGAATTAACCTTCGTAAGCTTTGTTATACAGGATGATGCCTTGCGGGCCCCTCGCTATGCCTGATCGATTTCCGACTTTCGAAGTGATCTTGATGAAGCGCGGTCGAAAATGGCGGTGGCGGGTATGCACGACCGAAGGGATGGCCATCATGCAAGGTTCCGAAGGCAATCGAACCGCTGCCAAATACCAAGCCGACCGAGCACTGTTCCTGCTGCTGCTCACGGCGCCCTATCGATTGCGCCGCCTGTCAGGGCTCGACAGTTAGGATGCTGCGATCTGCAGGTATTGAGAGTTCGAGCCGCAACGCTAAGAAGCTTGTCGTGACCGTCTGCATGGCTCGCTCTCTCGACAGGTCGATTGTCGAGGCGTTCCAGGACGTCGCGAACGCCATGGCCGACCGTGAAAAAGTTATTAACGAAGCCCGCGCATACGCGAGCAACCTCATTCCCAAAGCACGGGGCGAGGCTCGCATGCGGTTGAGCGAGGCGGAGGCCTACAAGCAACAGCGCGTCGCCGACGCTGTTGGCGAGACAAGCCGTTTTTTGGCGTTGCAGAAGGAGTATGAAAAGGCACCGGAAGTCACCAGGACACGACTTTATTTGGAAGCAATGGAGAAGATTTTGCCCAAGCTGCAGCTCTATATTGTCGACTCGGATAAGGGACGTGTGCCCCTGCATCTAAGGATGACCGGCCCGTAAACGCTTCTTCCAGGAGACTGGTAGCGCTGCTGAGCCGGGCGTTGTCGATGCGATCGCAGCTTCGTCTATGGTCCAAAGCTACCAACCGTAGCGTTCAACGGTTGCCAGGTCCTGCGGGTCCGTTCGGTTCAGCTGATGAGACAACTCCTATACGCACGCGCCCGGGAAAATAGCGACGCGCGGGCGAAAAGCAGGGAAGAAACGCGCGATAGCCCCCAAGCGGGCCAGGTCAATTTGCACGCCGGCGGTCCCGCGGGCGCGGACGACATCTTCCGGCAAGGACGCTCACCCCTTGTACTCCATGATGTACAGGCCCGCGCCGCTCCAGTCGGTGCAGTAGCAAATGCCGTTCCTGTCGACGAACACGTCGGCCGAATGCAGGACGACCGGCCGGTTAGGACGCGGGTCGACCAGCTTCTTCGGCGCCGGCGGCACGCAGGCGCCGACCTCGACCGGACGGAACTGGTCGCTGATGTCGTAAACCCGCACGCCGGCGTTCTGGTAGGTGGCGAAGATCAGCGTCGAGCTCTGGAAACTTCCCGGCCGGTTCTCGTGAATGTTATGCGGCCCGAAATGGCCACCGACCGCGACATAGTCCCGGTCGTTGGGCAGCGGGAAAGTGGCGATGCTGATCGGATTCGACTTCACCTGATTGTCGAACACCCAGATCGGCTTGAAGCCGTCCTCCATGTCGTCGAGCACCGCCTCGTCGAGCACGATGAGCAGATCGCGGTCGGGCAGCGGCAGGCAGTTGTGCGTGCCGCCGCCGAACGGCGGCGACCAGTTCCTGTGGACGATCGGCTTCGGATTGCTCTTGTCGGTGACGTCGACCGTCACCAGGCAGCCGTCGCGCCAGGCGCAATAGGCGATGTCGTCGTGCGACGACCGCATGGTGCAGCCCGTAGCGCCCGCGCTCCAGCGGCCAGTTGGCCGTTTCGCCGGCCGCGAGGTTCATTCCCGGCAGCCAATAGCGGCCGACAATCTGCGGCTTGGTCGGGTCCTGCATGTCGATGGTGATGAGAATGTAGTCTGAGAATCCCTCGATCATCGCCGAGGCGTAGGCCCAGCGTCCGCCGACATACCAGATGCGATGCAGCCCGGTGCCGTCGACCGGCATGAAGCCGATCTGACGCGGCTCGGCCGGCTTGGAGATGTCGAACACGGCCATGCCGGCCGACCAGTTGCGCGCGCGCGGCGCTTCCTCGTGGCCGTGCGTGCCGGACTTCGGCTTGTAGTAGTTCCGCTCGTCCGCCATTTCGGGCTGAGAGAACATGTCGCGGCCGTGGACGAGGAGCAGGAGGTCGTCGTGCACCTGCAGATGCAGGCTCCAGGTGTTGGGCGGATTCTGGACGTAGTTGACCGTCTTCGGCCTGGTCGGGTCGCGAACGTCGACGACCGAAAAACCCTTCGAGCAGACATGGCCGATATAGGCGTAGCCGTTGCGCACCATGATCTGCTGGCCGTCGGAGCGGCCGGCCTGATCGGAGTGGCCGATCAGGCGCATGTTGCGCGCGTAGCTCGGCTTCAGCAGGTCAGTGTCGGTCATGTCGTCGGTCCTCCTGTTCGGAATGTCCAGCTCAGCCCTTGTATTCGACGATGTAGAGCCCGGCGCTGAAGTCGGTGACGTAGCAGAGCGCGTTCTTGTCGACGAACACGTCGGCCGAGTGCAGCACGATCGGCCGGTTCGGCCGCGGATCGACCCATTTGGCCGGCGGCGGCGGCACGAAGGCGGCAACTTCCTTCGGCCGGAACTGGTCCTTGATGTCGTAGACGCGCAGGCCGGCGTTCTGATAGGTCGCGAAGATCAGCTCGGAGCTGACGAAGCTGCCCGGCCGGTTCTCGTGGACGTTGTGCGGCCCGAAATGGCCGCCGACCTTCAGATAGTCCTTGTCCGACGGCGCCGGGAAGGTCGAGATGCTGATCGGGTTGGATTTCACCTGATTGTCGAACACCCAGATCGGCTTGAAGCCGTCCTCCTGATTGTCGAGCACGGTCTCGTCGACGACGATCAAGAGATTGCGGTCGGGCAGGGGCAGCGCATTGTGCGTGCCGCCGCCGAAGGGCGGCGCCCACGTCTTGTGGACGATGAGTTTCGGATTGGCCTTGTCCTTGACGTCGACCACGGCGAGGCAGGCGTCGCGCCAGCTGCAATAGGCGATGTCGTCGTGGATGATGGCGTGGTGCAGGCCGAAGCGGCCGTTCTTGGTCGGCCAGTTCGCTTTCTCGCCGGCCGCGACGTTCATGCCGGGCAGCCAATATTTGCCGGCCAGCACCGGCTTCTTCGGGTCCTGCATGTCGATGGTGATCAGGATGTAGTCGGAGAAGCCGTCGAGCAGCGCCGAGGCGTAGGCCCAGCGTCCGCCGACATACCAGAGCCGGTGCAGGCCGGTGCCCTCGACCGGCATGAAGCCGATCTGTTTGGGATCGTCGGGTTTCGAGATGTCGTAGACGGCCATGCCCGCCGACCAGTTGCTGGCCGGCCGCTTCCTGCTTGGCGTGGTGATCGACCGAACCCTTGTAGTAGTTCTTCTCGTCGGCGAGTTCGGGCTGGGCGAACATGTCCTTGTTGTGGATGACGAGGAGCAGGTCGTCGAAGGCCTGCAGATGGAGCGTCCAGGTGTTCGGCGGCGCGGCGACGTATTTCACCACCTTCGGGCTGCTCGGATCGCGCACGTCGACGACCGTGAAGCCCTTCGAGAAAATGTGGCCGATATAGGCGTAGCCGCGATGCACCATGATCTGCACGCCGTCGCAGCGGCCGCCCTGATCGCTGTGGCCGACGAGGCGCATGTTGCTGGTGGCGTAGTCGGGCTTTGGAAGGTCGCTGCTGGGCATCGTATCGTCTCCGCGTTTGATTTTTTTGCCGCGCGACAAGAACTGGCGCGGGCTGCCAACTGGGGTCGGTCGGGTTTGTCGGAGCCTCCGGTACGGCTCGCCGAGGCTGCGGGCGGGGCCCGGAAAAAGGACGGCGCGCGCCTATCGCGCGTCGCCCCTCGTCGTCAGAGGGCTACTTGACGCCCCAGATCTTCTTGTATTGATCCTTGTAGCCGTTGCCGGGATCGAAGATGTTCTGCGCGCCGCCGTCCTTGTCGATGTTGGCGTTGATGAACAGATGCACGGCGCCACGTAGCCGCTCGGCGGCTGGCCGGCGAAGGCGCGGTTCAGTTCGTCGATGCACTGCCAGCCGTGCAGGTGCAGCGGCTCGGCGACGGTGGCGATCTGGTACTGCTTCTGCGCGGATGCGCTGGAAGGCCGGCACCGAGCCGTCGCCGGCGGAGATCTGGCGCGGATAGCCGGCGGCCGGATCGACGCCGGCCGACTTGCAGCGACGGCGCCGAGAAGTCGAAGTAGAGGTCGTTCACGGCGATCGAGTAGGTCCAGTCCTTGCCATACTTGGAGAGCAGCGACGTGGTGAGCTGACCCATGCGGTTGGAGAGATCGCCGATCGGGGTGTCCTCGACCGACAGCACCTTGCAGCCCTTGCATCCCTCGACCGCCGCCTTTTCGGCGTTGGTCTTGGCGGTGGCGATCGCGTAGATCGAGTCGGTGAACAGGATGACGTTGGCCTTGCCGCCCGAATCGACGACGGCGTAGAGACCGGACGCCTTGGCGACCTCGAGCGGATCGGTGGTGATGTTGGTGAAGACGCCGGGAACTCCGTCGATCTTGCCGGGGCCGGGGCCGGAGTGCCAACCGACGACCTTGATCGCCTGCCGCGACCGCCTGCTCGATGATCGGCGCCTGCTCGGCGGCGTCGATCGTGCCGAGAATGATGCCGTCGGGCTTCAGCGCGATCGCCTGGGTCAGCGCGGACGAGCGCGCCGGGACCGAGCCCTGCCCGTCGAGGATGCGGAAGTCCCAGCCGATCGCCTTGGCGGCCTCCTGGGCGCCGTCGCCGACGCCCTGCGCGCCGCCGTTCTTCTGGTCGGCCGAGACGTAGATGACCAGCTTCTTGCCTTGCGCCTTCGGACCGGTGGTCGGGCCGGTCCAGGTCGTGACCGGCGCCGCCGCCTGCGGCGACGTAGTCCTTGGCCATTTTCATGAAGGCATCGTCGGCCGCTTGGGCCAAGACGATAGGCAATGCGACGATTGCCGCCGAAGCCAACAGGCTCCCGCCGATCAAACGAAATTTCAACATCCTTTCCTCCCTGTTCCCTGTGAGATGCTGGCAAGCCATCGGCTCGCCAGGCCGGTTGTCCCGGCGCTTCAGCGACGGTCAAGATTGGCCGCCGATACCGGCTAATCGGGCGATTTCGCTGGAAACCAGGGCTGCCCTACTTGCTCCTAGCTCGAATCTTGCACGGCACGCGTCGGTCGCGCGACGGTGCGCCGGCGCTGCGCGAAGGCGGCCAGCGCGATGGAAATGACCAGCGTCGTGCCGTTGAACAGCGGTTCGACGAAGAACGCTCCGCCGAGCTGCTGGATGCCGGAAATGCCGACGGCGAGGATCAAGACGCCAAAGATCGTGCCCCAGACATTGACCCGGCCGGGCTTGATCGTGGTCGAGCCGAGGAATGCGCCGACGAGCGCGGGCAAGCAGATAGTCGAGCCCGACATTGGCCTGGCCGATCCTGAGCTTGGCGGCGAGCACGCAGCCGGCGAAGTCCGGCGATCAGCCCGGAGGCGACGAACACGCCGATGACGTAGGCCCTGACCGGGATGCCGTTGAGCGCGGCCGCCTTCTCGTTGGCGCCGATCGCGTAGACGTGGCGACCGAGCGGCAGCCGCTCGCTGACGATCCAGAGAGCGACGGCCAGGACGAGTCACGTAGACGGCGGGGATCGGAATGCCGGCGATCGACATCGTGTTGATGGCGATGAAGCCCGGCGGCAGCGCGCCGATGATCTGGCGCCCGTCGGTGTGCCAGAGCGCGAGCGCGTAGAGGATCGTGCCGGTGCCGAGCGTGGCGATGAAGGAATCGATTTGCGCGACCTCGACGAGCAGGCCGTTGATCAGGCCGACCAGCGCTCCGCAGGCGACGACGATCAGAATGGCCAGCGGCCACGGGACGCCGAACTTGACCTGCAGGCTGATCGCCAGGATGTGCCACATGACGATGCCGAAGCCGACGGTGAGGTCGATGCGGCCGGCCATCATCGGCAACGTCGCGGCCAGCGACAGCAGCGCGATGATCGCCTTGTCGCTGAGGATCGAGCGCACGTTGAGCGCGGTCGGGAACGTGTCCGGCAGAAGGAGCGAGAAGAAGACGATCAGCAGGATCGTCAGGATCGGCAGGCCATAGACCGGCAGCAGACGTCCGATCGCTCGCCAGCGCGACAGCCCGGCGAGTTCCGACCGTGTCGGCTCGAGCGCGTTGGACTTAATGGACTGCATGAGCGTCCCGGTCCTGATCGATGAAAACGGCGGCCGCCGCTTTGGCGGAGTGCCCGATGCTGGCGGAGGCCGCGGCAAGCAGATTTTCGACCGACAGGTCGGCGGCGGCGAGTTCAGCGACGACGCGGCCGCGGTCGAAGACCAGCGCGCGGTGGCACACCTTGGCGACCTCCTCGAAATCGGTCGACACGATCACGATAGCGGCGCCCGCCTGGAGAGCCACGTCGAACAGCCGGTAGATCTCCGCCTTGGCGCCGACATCGACGCCGGCGGTCGGATCCTCGAAGACGTAGACCTTCGCGGCGAGGTGCAGCCAGCGCCCGACCACGACCTTCTGCTGATTGCCGCCTGACAAGAGCTCGATCGGCAGCGTCGGATCGTTCGGCCTCACGCCCAGACGCTGACCTAGGTCCAAAGCGGCTCGGCTTTCGCGACCCGGCGCCAGCATGGAGAACAGGCGAAGGCCCGCGGCGACCGGATTGAGGAACAGGTTCTCGCGCACGGTCAGGTTCGGCATGATCGATTCGCCGACCCGATCGGCGCAGACCAGATTGATGCCGGAGCGCATCGCCTCGCGCGGCGAGCCGCTGCTATCGTTTCGCCGTCGAGCAGAACGCGTCCGCCGCTGGTCGGGATCACGCCGAACAGCGCCCGACCGACGCTTTCCTGACCTGCGCCGCGCAGACCGACGAAACCGATGATCTCGCCGGCGTGAATTTCGCAATCGACCGGACCGACCGCGTCGACCATGACCGATTCGAGCACCAGACGCGGCGAGCCACGTCGCTTCGCGGGACGGCGGAAGACCTGCGACGGCTCGCGGCCGACGATCAGCAGGATCGCCTCGTCCGGCGTGGTTTCCGTCACGATGCGCTCGCCGACGACGCGGCCGTCGCGCAGGACGACCATCCGGTCGGCGATCTCGAACACTTCGTCGAGCCGATGCGACACGTAGATCATGCCGACGCCGCGCGCGCGCAGTCGGCGCAGCGCGGCGAACAGCCGCGCCACCTCATCCGCCGGCAGGCTGGCGGTGGGCTCGTCGAGCACCAGGATCTCGGCCTCGGCGGCGAGCGCCCGGGCGATCGCGACAAGGGATTTCTCGGTTCGGCTCAGGCCCTGGATCCGGACATCGGGGTCGATGTCGGCGCCGAGCGTTTCCAGCGCGGCGGCGGCGCGCCGGCGCGCCGCGGCCCAATCGATCAGGCCGTGGCGGCGCGGAAAACCGAGGGTCAGGCAGATGTTCTCGGCGACCGTCATCCAATCGATCAGGCCGAGATCCTGATGGATGAAGGCGATCGGCAGGCGCCGCAGCGAATTCGTGACGTCGGCGCCGCGAAAGGTCACACTGCCCTTGTCGAGCGTGTAGACCCCGGCGAGGATCTTGATCAAGGTGGACTTGCCCGCGCCATTCTCGCCGAGCAGCGCCAGGATTTCGCCTGCCTTGAGATACATGCCGACATCGCTCAGCGCCTGCGTGCCGCCGAACTGCTTCGAGACGTCGCGCACGACCAGGATTTGGTCGCTGCCCGGCTCGACGCCGGCGTTCCGATCGGCGGTGTTGAGGTTTTGCCCCCCAGCATCCATCGACGTTTCCTCTCGCCCTTGGGCTCGTTGGCCCAACATCCCGCGATTTCGCGGTAAATTTATCGCAGCTCTGCGAGAAGCTGCCGGCCTCGAAGCCAGAACGCGGCGGGCTTGGGCCTTTCAGCCTATCTACGGCGCCGCCGGCTCGGGCCCCAAAGCCCAAGTCTTAATCACCCAATTGCACCCGCCATGGAACACAAATAGAGAAAAATCCAGTATGGTTGTCAATCTGATTTCCTATGTATCTTGGATTAGGCATCTCAACGTTTTTAGCCAAGGCGCGAATAGATGTCGCCAGAAGATGTCAGACAGCTTGGACGCGCTTCTGAGGCCGTGGGCGAAAATTGGGGCGCTCGCTAGCACAACCTCCGCGTTTTGGGGGAGCATTCAACCGGTTCGGCGTCTCGCGGCCCGTGGTGCGAGAGGCGCTTTCACATTTGCGCTCCATGGGCTTCATCGTATCCGGCAAGGGCTCCGGCAGCTGTACGCGAAGAGACAATCATCACACTCACAGGAGTCCATGCTGCCAAACAAGGTGCTCAGATTCAGAGGCACGCCTTACGCAAGATTTCAGGAGAGGATTTGAATGGCAGCAAGCAAATGTCGTTTAGGCCCAGAGACCGGCCGTCCACGAAGGCGCCGAAGCGGCGCAGGACTTCGCGCCGAGAGGCCTACACACGCGGGTTCGGGTTTCCGACCTACAAAATGGTCGGCGGCAGAGCAACGGCGCCACGCGGGCGATGCGTGATAGAATTCTTTAGGGCTATTGTCATCGATGCTGTGGGCAGCTTGGCATTGCGCAGCTTCCGCCGGCCAGCTTATCAGTTGAGGGGGCGTCAGGAAGCCGGTGGCGCCGCTCCTGACCCTGAATTCCAGCCGTCCGACTATGATCGAAAGATTAGATCAAGCAAGAGCGGCTTGACGTCGGTCGCCGCCAATTTCGTTTTACCGAGCGGCTCACTCGAAATCACGAGTGGGCCGTCCTCGGTTTTGTCGGTGAGGCGGCCATGCGATCCCCGTACCAGCGACGCGTCTAGCGGAATGACATCCATCAGGGTGCGGAATCCCAGTTTGCGCATGAGCAGACGCTTGCCAATAGCGAGCTTCGGCGACGAGATGCCGGGATCGATGAAAAGCTCGACTGGATCGTATCCGGGCTTGCGGTGAATTTCGACCGTGCGGGCAAAGTCCGGCGCACGGTCATTGTCGTTCCAATAATAGTAAGTGAACCACGACTGAGAGTCGGCGATCGCGACGAGTTCACCGGATCGTCGGTGATCGAGATGGATAAGGGATTTGTCCGTTTCGTCGTAAACCCGTTCTATGCCATCCAGTCTCCTTAAAAGATCCTTCACTTTCGCTTGCAACCCCATATCGGACAGATAGATGTGCGCGATCTGGTGGTCGGCTACGGCAAAGGCTTTGGAAGCGATAGGATCGAGCAACTCGCCGCCGTCCTCTTCTCGCACGGACAACAGGCCGGCGTCGCGAAGCGCCCTGTTGATGTGGATGGGCCGATCGACGGGGGTGATCCCGTATTCCGACAGAATGATGACTGAGCGTCCGCTGGCACGTGCCGCGTCGACGAGGTCGCCCACGACGGTGTCAATTTCGGTCAGCGATTGCCGGATATTTGGATGAGTTTCATCGGGGCCGAAGCGCTGTAGATCGTAGTCGAGATGCGGAAGGTAGGCGAGGGTCAGGGTTGGGTTGGCCTCGGCCATCACGAACTTGCTCGCGTCGGCGATCCAGCGCGTGGAGACGATCGAAGTCCCTGGTCCCCAAAACTGGAATAGGGGAAATGGTCCAAATCGTTCCGTCAGTTGATCCCGTAATTGACCTGGCACGGTGTAGCAATCGGGCAGCTTGCGACCATCCGCCTTGTAGATAGGGCGCGGGGTGGCGCCGAAATCATGGCTCGACGCCATGTTGTACCACCAGAACATGTTGGCGCAGGTGAAAGCGGGATTACGCTTCTTGGCGGCCTCCCAAATCTTCTCGCCGCCGACGAGTCGATTGGATTGGCGCCACAGAAAGATTTCCATCTGATCGCGGAACAACCAGCCGTTCGCCACGACGCCGTGATCTCGCGGGGAGAGCCCCGTCATGAAACTTGCCTGTACGCTGCAGGTGACAGCGGGAGTTACAGTATCAAGTGCGGCCATACCGCCTTCGCGGGCAAGCGCCGAAAGTCTTGGCGTCAAAGGTCCCAGGTGCCGTGGCGTCAATCCGACCACGATCATCGCCAATACTGCCTTCAACGCCTGCCTCCGCCTGCTGAGCCGGAACAATTTCCGTCACTTCGGTCGCATTGCAGCGGGACCGAGCGAAACGGCTTGCCAAACTGGCAAGCATAATGGCACGCTGTCCAATAAAATGGGAAGCGAGAGGCGGTTTTCCAGGCGAGCCGCGGATCGTTTCGTGACCATTCGCCGGCGCCGTCTGCACCACAAGAACGAGGGCGCCGCGTGGGAGGATGCCATGCTCGATACGCCCTCGCAAAGCACCGAAGACGTTCGACTGCAGACGTTCAGCGTCAGCTATGAATATCCAGTGGTCTTTACCCGCGATGCGTTTGCGCTCGGAAATCGTTGCCTGTTTGATGCGCTGTCGCGGCGAGAACCCTGCAAGCGGCACAGATGTCTGATTTGTGTTGACGAAGGTGTCCTGGCATCGCTTCCGGATCTTGCTTCGCAGATCGAAAACTACGCTGCGGCGCACGCCGGAAGCATCGATCTGGTCGGACTTGTACCGGTCGCGGGAGGCGAAATCTGCAAGAACGATCCGAAAACCACTCCCAACCTGCTTGAGATCCTTTCGCAACGCGCGATCGATCGGCACTCCTTTGTAATTGCGGTCGGAGGCGGCGCTGTCCTCGATGCGGTCGGTTATGCGTCGACGATCTTTCATCGTGGCGTCCGCCACATTCGTTTTCCGACTACGGTGCTGGCACAGGATGACAGCGGCGTCGGCGTCAAGAACGCCGTCAATTTGTTCGGTCTAAAGAACCTGATCGGCACCTTTGCGCCGCCCTGGGCGATCATCAATGACAGCGCATTCGTCGACATACTGCCGCCGCGCGAGAAGCGAGCAGGCATGGCCGAAGCCGTTAAGGTTGCCTTGATACGCGACGGCAAGTTTTTCGAGTGGCTCGAAGCCCATTCGGATGCGCTTGTCCGCTTTTCCCGGCCGCATCTTGATCATCTTATCAGGGGCAGCGCCGAGCTTCACATGCGCCAAATCAGGCTTGGCGGCGACCCGTTCGAAATGGGGTCGGCGCGTCCGCTGGATTTCGGTCATTGGTCCGCGCACAAGCTCGAGCAGTTGACGAAAAATCAACTCAATCACGGCGAGGCCGTGGCGATCGGCATTGCGCTCGACACGCGCTATTCAGTCTTGTCCGGCCGTCTTGCCGCGGGCGAGGACGAGCGTGTCGTGGGTCTTCTTCAACGGCTTGGTTTCGACTTGTGGCACGACAAGCTGCGGCAGTGCGATTCGCGGGGCGCGCCTTTGGTGCTGAAGGGGCTCGCGGATTTCCGGGAACATCTCGGTGGCGAGTTGACCGTTACGCTCCTCGCCGAAATCGGCCGTGGCGTGGAAGTGCACGAGATGGACGAACGAATTGTCGGCAGTTGTATTGACTGGCTTGAACAACGGGCGTGATTGAGATGAAACTCAACCAGCTTTCGGGAGACGTTCATCTGACCTATTGCACGAACATCCATGCCGGCCAGAGCTGGCAGGAAATTCGGGCAAGTCTTGATGAGTATGTTCCGGCCATCAAATCGACCATCGCCCCGAGCCAGCCGATGGGCATCGGACTGCGGCTTTCCGGCGAAGCTGCTGCTACTGTAAAGCAGCCGGAGACACTAGCTGCGTTCCGCGACCAACTGTCGGCGCTCGGCGCGTACGTTTTCACTATTAACGCCTTTCCTTTCGGGCCGTTTCACGGCGTCCGCGTGAAGGAGGACGTCTATCTGCCTGATTGGCGCGACCGCGAGCGTGTTGCATTCACGGCGAACAGTGCTGCGGTCCTTGCTGGAATCCTTCCCGACGGGATTGAGGGCAGTATTTCGACGGTCCCGGGCGCCTTCAAACCGAACGGCCGGTCGAGCGAGGCCGTTGCGGCGATGGCACGCAATCTCATGATGGCGGTTGCTGATCTCGTGGACCTGAAGCGCCGCACTGGCAAACACATTGCACTCGCCCTCGAGCCCGAGCCCTGTTGTTTCCTCGAAACGACGGATGAGAGCATAGCCTTCTTCGAAGGTGCGCTTTTGAGGCCGGAGACGCTTGATACGTTAGGCACCATCGTCGGCGTTGACCGCGGTGAGGCCGAGAGTCTGCTGCGCCGCCATCTCGGCATTTGTTACGATGTCTGCCACGGCTCGGTTGAATATGAGGATACGGTCGCAGCGCTGGATCGTCTGCTTGCTGCAGGAATCGCGATCCCGAAAATCCAACTTTCGGCCGCCATGCGCGTCCCGGCGATGACAAAGGATCTGATCAACTCCGTCATGCGATACAATGACGGAGTCTATTTGCATCAATCCATCGTCCGGCGTGATGACAACCTATCGCGTCATGTTGATCTGCCCGACGCAGTCGCTGCCTTCGGCGAAGGGCAGGCCGACGGGGAGTGGCGTATCCATTGCCACGTCCCTGTTTTCCTCGCCGATCTCGGCGAGATCAGCTCCACGCGCAGCGATCTCGTCGCGACGCTGGCGGCGCTGCGCCAGCGGACTCGCTCGTCCCACTTGGAAGTCGAAACCTACACCTGGGATGTTCTCCCCGACAACGTTCGAACCGGTTCGAAGTCGGCAGACATCGCGCGCGAGATCGCATTTTGCCGCCAGGAACTCGTGGGATGAATACCGCCGTCGTGCGAGTACCCAGCGCGCAGACCCTGTTGAGGCTGGGTCGGGTGTCCAATCTACCGACTGTGTGGACCAATGTCATTGCAGGCGCAACGATTGCCAATACGGCCGCAACCGTTGCCGATATCGCGACCGTCGGACTTGCCATGACGGCATTCTACGTCGGCGGCATGTATCTCAACGACTTCTTCGACAAGGAGATCGATCCCAGGGAGCGTCCAGGTCGGCCGATTCACGCCGGTGACATTGGCGCAGCCACCGTCTCGGCGATCGGATTTGCGCTGCTTGCGGCGGGGGTTGCGTTGCTGGTGCCGTTCGGTCCTTTTACCGCGATCTGGGGTCTGGCGTTGGCAGTCGCCATCGTTCTGTACGACGTCTGGCACAAGGGTAACCGCTTTGCACCGGTCATCATGGGCCTGTGCAGGGCGTTGGTGTATTTGGGCACTGGCGCAGCGGTGAGCGGTAACGTTCTTCCGGCCCTGATCGTCGGCGCGATCGCGCTTGCCGCACATGTTATTGGACTGACCTACGCCGCAAAGCAGGAAAACCTGAATCAGGTTGGCCGCCTGTGGCCGCTTGCCATCCTGGCCGGGCCTCTCCTGCTTGCCTTGTCCGGTGTCTCGACCGGGGGGCCTGTTGTCGTCGCGTCCCTGTTGTTGTGCGCGGCGGATATCGCCGCCGTACGACTGCTAGCGCGACGCGCCAGGGCGGATGCGGTGCCGCGCGCGGTTTCGATGCTGATCGCCGCCATCTGTCTGGTCGATGCCCTGGCTGTGGCGTTGCATGGGGGCGGTATCGTTCTTACCTGCGTCTGCGCGAGCGGTTACCTTCTGACGCGGCTCTTCCAAGCGGCGATTCCAGGTACGTGAGGTGCCGGCCTTGACAAGTAATTCTGGTCACAATGGGAGGGACGATGTCGCAGCAACGGTTTGCGAGGGCTTTCTCACCTTGGCTGATGAGTGGATTGCGCGTGCGGTTAGCGACAATGCGACGTCCTGGTTTCGCCGCGCCATCGAGAATGTCAGGGTCGCGCCCGACGGCAATGTGCTCGCTGCAGCTATCGGTCTTGCGCCGCGCCGCGTAGGCAAGGCTGATCTGTCGCTGACCCCAGATGACAGGGCGCGGGCGAGGGCATTGCGGGCGGGACTCGATCCGAGCGACTGGAGCATCGATCAGCTGGCACGCAGCGCGTTGATGGTAGCGAGCTACGGCGGAGACGACGCGGCATTCGCCGCAAATTTCGACGCGTTCTGCAGCACGGCCGAAATCAACGAATTGATCGCTCTTTGCAGGGGACTTCCGGTCTATCCGGCCGCTGAACGGCTGGAGCCGCGAGCGCGGGAGGCGGTGCGATCGGGCATGAAGCCGGTCTTCGAGGCGGTCGCCCATCGCAATCCATATCCCGTCGAATTCTTCAGCGAAGACGCCTGGAATCAGATGGTCGTAAAGGCGTTCTTCATCGGCTCGCGTCTGTGGCCGATCCAGCAACTCGACGAACGCGGCAATCCTCGGTTGGCGCGCATGCTGGTCGATCTTGCCCAGGAGAGATGGGCAGCCAGGCGGCCCGTGAGCGCCGAAGTCTGGCGTTGCGTCGCTCCCCATGCGGACGCCGAAGGGATTAGCGCGCTGGTCCGTGCGTTCGAAACGGGTGGGGAGAGGGAACGGCTCTCGGTGGCACTGGCGTTGCAGCAACCTGCATCACAACGCGTCGATGCCGCTTTCGGCCAGCAAGGCTTGAGAAATCAGCTTACGGATCTCCAATCGTATCTGGTAACGGAGAAGATCGATTGGACGTCGCTTGCATGAGCGAGACATTGCCGCGTCTCGCTCTGAGAATCCTGTCAGCGTTGCTGTCCCTTGCTGTTTTGATCCAATTCTTCATTGCGGGGATGGCCGCGGTGACGAATCCCGAATGGTGGATTTATCACAACGCATGGATTGGAATATTTCAGTGGCTCGTCGTGCCACTTCCAATCCTCGCCTTCCTTGGCGGTCGGCCACGCTATTGGCGCACTGCGTTTGCAACCATCCCAATGACCCAGGTTGCGTTGCAGTATGTATTGGCACATCGTGCGCTGGAAGGGCGATTGACCACCGGAATCGGTCTGCATGCGGTTAATGGAGCCATTCTATTGATCGTGGCGACATTCCTGGCGATAGGCTGTGCTGATCGAAAGATGTCAGCGTAAGCAAGGTGGACCGCGGAACTCACGTGAGGCTGGCGCGGCCGTTCCTTTCGGTCTTGTCCTTTCAATCTTGGATATTGTCCCGATCCTGTCTTGGACTACCCCGTTTCAGCTTTGGCTTTTCTAAGGTTGCAGCTCGAATAAAAGCTCCCAGGATTGTTCTTGGCCGCACATCCAACCAATAATTTAGCCGGCCGGAAACGAACAGGAGTCAACCAATATGAAAACTCGACGCTCGCCGCCTTTTGGGCGGCAGCATGCTTATGCTTGGGTATGCCCGTCGCGTCTGCGCAGCAGGTGCCGGCAACGCCGGCCGATGTTGCGCAAGCCGGGGGAAAGATAGCGGGCGCTCCGAAGTTGACGCTGACGGATTTATCCGTCGACGTTACAGCCGCGAACGACGATTCCGGGCGCATATTTGTGGTCGAGCGGCGCCGGTCGCGTCACAGTGGTTGACAGGAGCGGCAGGTAATGCCGGAACCATTTATTGATCTGAGCAACTTTAACCCGCTTGGTACCGATGTGCAGAGCGGATTTGTCGAGCAGGGGCTCTTGATCGGTCGCATTCCACCCAAAGTTCAAGGACAACGGCTACGTCCACTACGCGTCGCTTCCTTTCAACGGCGCCTCGAGCCCGCGGGACAACTCGGCCATGATCTTCGAGCTTCAGTCCGGAGAGGTTGAAACGCCGGTCGTCAAAAATTAAAGGAAACGGGGATCAACGGCTATCGCGGTGATGCCGACGCGATCGCCAATGGCAAGGAATTGTACACACCAAACTGCATCGTCTGTCACGGTGCTGATGGTGCCGGCATCGGTCCCACGATAGTCGGCAAGGACGTGGTCTAAACAGGTGCTGACGGACCCGGGGATGTTTGCTATTCTCTATGGTGCGGCCAGTGGCGCGATGCAGTCGTTCCATTGCCGCGGCACGAAGCAGGATGAAATGCTCCGGATCATCGCCTATGTGAGGGCTCTGGACAAATGACAGAATCACCTCGTGGAATGTTCGCCTGCGACGCAGGTTCGCTTCAGGAACTGATGGCAGACAAGACGATCGCTTGTCCCTGTTGCAATGGCCCGTTGACCGCCGAGAAGCTCGCGCGTCTGCTCGCCGACGTACAGCGCCTCGCGGCTGTCGGGAAAGATCAACCGCACAACGGGTCGAACGGTGCGTCGAGAAATCAGCATGAGGGCATTATCATCGATCCTCATGCCCATATGATATCGCGCACGACAGACGACTACGAAGCAATGGCCAAGGCCGGCATTGTCGCAGTCATCGAGCCGGCATTCTGGCTTGGGCAGCCCCGCACCAATGTCGGAAGCTACGCGGACTACTTCGCCATGATCTCCGGCTTTGAGCGATTCCGCGCCGGTCAGTTCGGCATCCGGCATTACTGTACGATCGGCCTGAATCCGAAAGAAGCCAATAACGAGCATCTGGCTGAGGCGGTCATGGAGATGTTGCCGCGCTTTCTCGTCAAGGAAGGCGTCGTTGCCATGGGCGAGCTAGGTTACGATGAACAGACGCCCCTGGAAGACAAGGCGCTAAGGAGACAGATCGAACTGGCGAAGGAGTTCGACCTGCCGATCATGATTTACACCCCGCACCGCGACAAGCGGGCAGGGACATTACGCACCATGGACGTGCTGAAAGAGCATGAATTCGACCCTACACGCTGCGTGATCGACCATAACAACGAGGAGACGATTCGCGAGGTGCTTGATCGCGGCTACTGGTGCGCCTTTTCGATCTATCCTCAGACCAAGATGGGAAGCGATCGCATGGGAGTTGTCGTCGAGAGCTTCGGCCCCGAGAGGATCATCGTCGATTCTGCGTGCGACTGGGGCGTGTCGGACCCGCTAGCCGTTGCCAAGACGGCGCGGCTTATGGCGCAGCGTGGCATAGGCCCCGATGCCATTCATCGGGTGGTCTACGCCAACGCGCTGGCCGCCTATGGATTGAACGGCGAGATGGACGAACAGCATTGGCTTGCGCCGGCGGCGATCGACCAGAGGACGTTATACGAGGGCAATTCGGTCCTGCGCGGCGGTCAGACGCCGCGTATCGAGCGGCCTGGACATTCAGCGGACGATTTGTTCATTAGCTGAAGTTTGGCGGCACGTCTTTTATACGACTACTACTCGTGGTGACGACTCCATCTGCTCCGGCTCGGGAAATTAGCAAATTTACTGGCCTGCAGGCGGACCTAAGGTTAGACTGAAGTAGCAAGGTGAGGATGCAAGGACGACCTGAAGTCGTTTCGGGCCCGGGTGACCGTAGGCCGCGGCGGCAGCAGGAACGAGCGTCAGAACAAACAAAACAAAACGAGCACGTGCAAATGCGGAGGAATGGCGCGCGGGCGACGCTGTTTTACTGCTTGGCAGTTGTCGTGTCGTCGGTGTCGCCGGTCACGCTATCTGCGGCGGTTGCGGCCGGTGATGCGCGGCACGGCGAAACGATCTTCTTGCGATATTGCCAGGGCTGTCACGGCCCCGACGGCAGGGGTGGCGGCAAGGGCTTCATGCCACATGTCGGGCCGCTTGCCCGCAAAGGCTACATCGAGACCGTGCCCGACGAATATTTGGCTGCCGTGATAACCGAAGGAGGCCTCGCGGTCGGCAAGAGCGCATACATGCCGTCCTGGAGGACGACGCTGACGGAACAGGACATCGCGGACGTTATCGCATTTATTCGAACTTTCGTCGTCGAGTGAGTCATTCACTCCAATAAGACCCGGACCACCGGGAAACAAACCGAAAGCAAGGAGGAACGCATGAGAATGCTGACGTGGACGATGCTGGCTGCATTTGTCGCGGTTCTGCCAGCCGTCGGAGCAAAGGCCGATATGGACGCCAAGCCGGGTAGCGCCCAGGCGGGCGATTGGGTGAAGCGCACGCCTGTCACCCCCAATCCCGACAAGGTAGTGGTGCCTTCAGGTTACAAGGTAGGAGTATTCAAGGCGGGCCTCGACACGCCGTCCTCCGCTGCCGTCGACAAGGATGACAATCTGTGGGTCGCCATTTCCGGCCAGACGTTCAACACGATCGACACGCTCGATCCGCCGCACGTCAAGATTTTCGACAAGAGAGGAAACCTGATCAAAGAAGTCGGTCGCGACATCTTCAAGACTGTCATGAACGAGATCGGCTACTGCGCCGAGAACGACACGATGTATATCCCGGAATACGGCGAGAAGATCTGGGAGATGAAAGGCGTCGGCGGCGAACTCAAGCTCATCATCAAGGATCTGCCGATTGGCGACCACCGCAATGGCGGCATTACCTGCAAGGACGGCTATCTGTATTTTGCGCTCGGCTTTCCCAGCAACAGCGGCTTTGCCGATCCCGACAATCATGGCTGGACCGACATCCCGAATGATCCATTCTGGGTCAAGCACAAGGATGGCCTAGGGACGACCCCGCACGATCCGGTCTGCCGCGACATCGTTCACACCGGCCTCAACGTCCGCTCGTCGGACGGCCGGCTGACCGGTGCGCTCATGCCGGTCGGCGTACCCGCCAAGCCCGGCCAAGTCGTCAAGGCGCAGGTTCCCTGCGGCGGCTCCGTGATGCGGGTGAAGTTGGGCGACAAGGATGCCGACGGCATCTATCCGCACGAAAAGATGGAAGTCTACGCCATGGGCTTCCGCAACCAGTCCGGCGTCGCCTTCGGGCCAAAAGGAACCAAATGGGAGAACGCGCTCGCGGTTTCCGACAATGGCGCCAACGATGTCGGCCATCGCCGCGTCGCCAATGGCGCAGAGAAACTTTGGATCGTGACGGAAAAAGGTCAGGACGGCGGGTTCCCCGACAAGGAGGGGATGAACTTCGTCTCCAACAAGCGCTTCTCTCTGCTTCCCTACCTCGGTAACCCGGTCGACCGCCCTTACCCGCAGCTCTACATCGGGGACAAGCCGTTCATCAAAGCCCCCGGTCCCTACCACTTCCAGCGCCACGTCGACGGCTACCGCGGCGTGCCGCTGATCGTCGCCAATCCGAATCCCAACGGCTACATCAACCCGGTACTGGAATGGGATACCAACAATCCGATCGATGGGATCGCGTGGAGCGCGTCGAACTTCGGCGCCAACAACAATCTGTTCGGGGCGGTATACGGGATCCTGGACACCGGCCCGGAGAGTCTGATCCCGACCTGGCCATTGGTGTTGCGGATAGAATTTCTCGAGCCGACGGGTGTCAAATGGTCGAAATTTGCGCAGAACATCGATCCCGGGCCGAACGCCTATCAGAAGCCTGAGAACCGCGGTGGACTGGAGCGCCCGAACAGGGTGGTCTTCAGCAACGACGGCAAGACGATGTATGTGGTAGATTACGGCGAGGTCTACACCAACTTCCAGATGCCGACGCCTTTCTACACTGTGGCGAAGTCTGGCGTGATCTGGACGATCACCTATACGGGCGGCAACTAGCCGTCGGTCCGGTCAGCTCTCGCGAGCCTGGCAAGAAGCAGCCACCGCGCGCCCGCCGCGCGGTAGGCAACCTCGAAGAAGCGCCCAGTAGATGAAGGTCAGCGGGTTTGTCGGGACCCTTCGCGGTCCCGACAAACCCAGAAGTGGATATTGAGCAAC
Source organism: uncultured Alphaproteobacteria bacterium (assembly GCA_963831505.1). Classification (GTDB taxonomy): domain Bacteria; phylum Pseudomonadota; class Alphaproteobacteria; order Rhizobiales; family Xanthobacteraceae; genus Bradyrhizobium. The sequence goes on from CAWHQY010000017.1 coordinate 138,000, forward strand.
AGCATTACGCGACGATTAGTCTGTACGCTCTCAAGCGCATAAGTCCGCGCCAACGTTCCCATCCCGAAGTTATCGAGCGATCGGCACTGCGAGAGATTTGCAATCGTTTGAGCCGGCGGAGTCACGAGAGCTCGCCGAATTACATTGTTGCATTGCGATTGCCTAGATCAGCCATGCCGCCGCCACGAACGTCTCACGAAGGTATCGTGAAGATCAGCGCGCCGAAGCGAAGCGCGTGATTGGCGTCGTTTGCGGGCGACCCTCGCAAGGCCTCAAGCACGATTAGCGAGAGTGTAGTCGGCTAGAGCAAAACGACAATTTGAATTGTGAGGATTCCCATCGGGGACGGAATTGTGATTTACACTGCGTGCTGGGCAAGGAGGCCAGCACGCATGGTCAAGCCTTTGTCGGAGGATTTGCGGATCAGGGTGGTTCGAGCGGTTGAAGGTGGAATGTCTCGGAATGCGGCCGCGGAACGGTTCGGCATATCGGTTGCGAGCGCGGTGCGCTTCGTCAAGGAATGGCGCGAGAACGGCGCGACCAAAGCCAAGCGGCTCGGCGGCGACCAGCGCTCCCAGCGCATCGAAGAGCACCATGAGGCGATCATGAGTGCGATCGAGGCCAAGCCGGACATGACCTTGGTTGAGATCGCCGAGATGCTCGCATCCGAGCGGGCAGCTTCGTTTGCACCGAGTTCGATTTGGCGCTTTCTCGACCGGCACGGCGTGACCTTCAAAAAAAAGCGCCCACGCCGCCGAGCAGGACCGGCCCGACGTCGCGGCGGCACGCGAGGCTTGGCGCGAACACGCGCCGCAGCTTGATCCCGAAAAGCTGGTCTTCATCGACGAGACCGGCGCCACGACCAACATGACGCGGCTCTACGGCCGCGCCGCGCGGCCAGCGCTGCCGCGCCGCGGTCCCGCACGGCCACTGGAAGACCACGACCTTCGTCGCCGCCTTGCGCCACACCGCCCTCACCGCGCCGATGGTCGCTCGACGGCGCGATGAACGGCGCCGCTTTCCGCGCTTATGTCGAACAGGTGCTGGCGCCGACGCTCACACCCGGCGACATCGTCGTGATGGACAATCTGCCGGCCCACAAGGTCGCAGGCGTGCGCGACCGCGATCGAGGCCCGCGGCGCCAGCCTTTTGCTGCTGCCGCCCTACACGCCCGATCTCAACCCGATCGAGCAGTCCTACGCCAAGCTCAAATCGAGCCTGCGCAAAGCCGCCGCCAGGACGCGTCGAGACCCTCCGGCACGCGATCGGCGACGCCATCCACCGCGCTTCGCGTCCAGACGAATGCGCCAACTACTTCCGGGCCGCAGGATACGGTTCAACTTGATCAGAATCCCGCTCTAGGTGACGCGCTCAGCGATCTGCATGACCCACAATCGCAACGCTTTTCGCGCTGACGACGCCGGCATGAGCGCGACGGCTTGGCCACCCGCGAAACATCATGATCATCGGAACGCTACGGATGAGCCTACGTGCGGATCTCAACTAACATCGCGTTGAGGTCCAGCGTGCATCGACCAAATGTCTCCATGCGTTGGAGACAGAAGTGGCCAATAACTGCTGACCGAGGCAGTGCTTGCGAGCATCGTGAAGCACAACAAATGTATGTGAAACTCCGCAAGGGCCAACATGGCAGAACTTCGCGAGTGGCTTGAGGCGAGGACTGGGTCGCTACGCGGACGCGCTGCTCGATCGCCTGACCCATCACTGTGACATCGTCGAGACCGGCAATGACAGCTGGCAATTCAAACGCCGCGACGACGATCATGCAATCCGCGCTCGTCTCGTCTCCGCAATCCCGGCCAGCTCCGACGAGACGAGCTACCACCAAACCCACGCCGCTCAAGGGGGTCAAAATTGGGCTCTGACGCAATTTTGGTGCAGCGGTGATCATGTAGCACCTATCAAGCGAGCCTGTAGCAGGTTGAGCTTGGCGCGCCCGTACATCTGACGCTTAACGAGCTTGAGCGTGGTGATCTGACCTTCGGTCTGCCCGTTCGACCAAGATGTTGTAATCGCAGCGTGCAGCTCTCTGTTTAGGCTCAAACAGGCGTCTGTGTTTATTGCTGATTATTTCGCTCGCTACTTACGTTCGGGGCGCAGGTGGTGCAGGTCACGAAGTTGTTTTCCTGCGATTTACAATTCGCCTGTAACCTATTGATCTAAATTGGTGCCTCAAGTCCGATTTTTACACCTAAGTACCTGTAGTTGCTTGTTTACGAGCTGACTCTTAATCAGCGCATCCCAGGTTCGAGCCCTGGTGCGCCCACCAAGTCAAGTCCTTAAAATCGCTGGAAAAATAGAACTTTCGGTTCACGGAAGGTTATTTGGCGGCGAAGGGCAAATAACCAAATTCAGCGGCCAGGAACGGCGCGCTTCGGCTTTCCAGCATCGCGGCGGAAGCCCCGCCGATGGGCATCCACGCGGAGGGGTAGCAACCCCTTGGCGTCCCCGATCAGACTCGTCGGCGGGGCGCGTGCCGTGACCTGGATGGACCGTGACAGGGGTAATTAAGTTTACCATTTGCGGTAAGGTAGGCAGCCATGGCAAGCGCCGCAAAAAAGGACAAGGTCCCGTTCAATCGCGAAGTCCTCCGCTGGGCGCGCGAGCGAGTGAAGCTGTCCCCTGACAGCGCCGCCAAGGGTGCCGGCGTGACGGTGGAGCACATCCAAAATTGGGAGAAGGAAGGGGGCGGTTCACCTTCGGCTCGTGGACGTTGGAAGGGATGCGCGTCAGCGGCGCGCCATTGGTTCCAGCGGCAACGATGGCATCTGCGCCTCCGACTGCCGCACGCAAACGATCGAACATTTCAGTCTCCTTTGGTTGGTGTTGTACGCTTGAGCTAGTCATGCGAAATCGCCCTCTTCGTCATCGTTGGGGCAGAGCACGGCGGACAGATCCGGCAGGCCGCTACCCCTCAGCGCGATAATGATTTCGTGATGCACGCGGACCATCCGCGCCATGACCACGTCGTCCACGCGTTCGCCGCGCACGAGCTGGGCCTGCATCTCTTCGAGGCGCAGCGCGAGCATGGCTACGGAGCGGAGCTCGTCGTCGGAGGCCGATTCGAATTCGCGCTGGTAGCCGCGCAGGATGTCGCGGAAGCGCCGGGCCTGCGCGCTCCGGCCGTCGATGCCGATCAGGAGCTGGGCTCCGTTCGTCGTTCGGCTCCGCCCCTCCGGCTTGGGGGACACCACTAGCGACCTGGCAGGTACATGGGGGCTAGAACGGGGCATCTCCGCACTGAAGCGGATCGATATCCGTCTGAACAGCGCTCTATCTCTACGGGTAGACTTTATTTCAGGCGCATCTCTGCGCGTATCTACTAGGGCGTGTTCTTATAAATCCGCCGCAACGGCTAAAGATTTGTTGCCGGTATGATAGAGCGGGAAGGAACTTTGCTTCTGCTCCAGACTTGTCGTGTGAGAAGCGCGTCGGCCTGAGGATTTTAAAATGCACATGTCCGGTGAAAGTCTTTTAGTCATTCTGTTCGTAGGTATCGTTGCAGGCTGGCTGGCTGGCCAGATCGTCCGAGGCGCTGGTTTTGGGCTCGTAGGCGACCTCATCGTGGGCGTAATCGGTGCTTTCGTGGCCAGCTTGTTGTTTCCTCGCTTAGGGCTGCACCTTGGTACGGGAATTGTTTCGGAAATCATCTATTCAGCCATTGGCGCAATTGTGCTGCTGCTAATTGTCAGACTTGTCTCAGGCCGTGGCCGGTTTGCCTAAAGGTTCGCTTTTGTAGCGCCCGCCAGACCGTGGCTTCGCCACAGCCAAGTCATCCCCAGCATCCTCATAGTCTCACCGGCGGCATAGCGCTGGGCAATACGGCGGCGCTGGCTGGGATGGACCCGCAAATTCGGGCGTCGAGATTGATGAGTGGCGGTTGGCCAATGTCGCTCGGGGTCATTAGCGACCGAAATCGACTTTCCCCACCATGTCCGCTTTGCCCCCCGATAGCGATCAAACTGCGGATATCCCTGGGAGGTCCGTTTCGTGCCACGAACAGACATCACATCTTGTTCTGCTCCTACCTATGCGGCCCGGTTGTCCTTCGTCCAGAACGTGGCGTGAGTTATCGAGACAGTCGTGCCCGCAGTGTCGGCTAAAGTCTCAACCTTGCCACCGAGCTGTTGAGCGAGCGCCCTCACAATGCCCGTTCCAAGCCCGGTTTTAGGCTGAGCAAACCTGCCGTCGGGCTTGCCAACCCCATTATCCGCGACCGATAGTTTCCAGTTTGTCCCATCGACGTCATACGCGATGACAATCCGACCATCGCTTTTTTCGATCGGGAAAGCATGCTTCAGCGCGTTCATGACGAGTTCGGTGGCGATCAAGCCAAGGCTCTCAGCTTCACGGGAAGTGGCAGTGCCACCTTCGCCGACCACTTTGATCATGACCTCCCGGTTGTCGCCAATCATCGAGGTTGATAGGATCGTGGCCAGCCCAGCGAGATACGGCAACATGTCGACGCGCCCGGCGTTTCCTGGCGCATGAAGCTGTTCTTGGATGGCAGCGATCGAGATGACGCGCTTGTGGGCGTCCTGCAGATGGGCGCGCGTCTCTTCGGATTGGACCCTCGACGCTTTCATCAAAATGATTCCGGCAATGATTTGCAGGCTATTGGCAATTCGGTGCCGCATTTCATCAAGCATGACTTCCTTTTGCCGCAACAAACTGTCCTTTTCATGCTCCAGGATGCGCCGTTCTGTAACATCCTCGATGCCGAGCAGAATGGTGGTTTCGGCTCCTTCCTTGTAGAACACCTGGCGAGCATTCAAGTACATCGTACGGAGCCCGAGATGAGGAAAATCGTGCTCAACCTCATAACCCTCCATCACGCCGTGCTCGGGGATAATTTGTTCCAGCAACACGCGAAGTTTCGGAATGTCCCATTGTCCATCGCCCAGCGTGTAGAGAAGCCGGCCTTGGGTATCCTCGGGACTGACCTTGAAACGTGAATAGAAGGACCGGCTCGCCGCTATCACGCGCAAGCCTTTGTCGAGCACCACAACAGGCTCGCGGACAGTGTCGACAATGGCTTGAGCCAGCGCACAAGCATCTGCGATGTTGGTGAACTGATCCCTGAAATTGGTTGTTTGCATAACGCCTCACGGTCCTATCGCGCTCGGAAGCGCTTGAGATAGCGAGGGATGGCTGCGCGAAAACGAGTGATGCTCGCTGCCAAGCGAGGTTAGGATCAGGCCAAGCGCGAGTCTGTATAAAATCGCTCAGTTTTGGCTGAAATCTGCTCAGGGTCATTGTCGACCGCTTCGACGCAGCCTTGCGATGTCCGCCTGTCCCCTGGAAGCGGACATCAGGTTCGCTGGTCTACTGGTAGATCAAGCCCCCGGGCGAAGGGTCTCTTGGTTTTTCCCGGGGCGCGTTGAGAGCGAGGGTCCGCGTTCTAGATTTTCGTCAAAGGTGTCTGAGGACGAAGGCGGCCTCGCTCGGGACCGGTACCTCGCGTTTGCCTTTCGCACTACCGTGAACCCTAGACGGAGGCGCGGCGCAGGACGCGCGCGATCTTTGCGGCTTCATCCCAGCCGGGCTTGCACTCCCGAACCGTGCCGCATGCCAATGCTGTGCGTCAGTGTGGCGACGCGTGTTCAGCTCTAATCGGCGCTAGGTGCGGTGCGCGGGACCTGAAGTGGTCGAGCACGAACAGGCGGATCGCTGAGGACAGATTGCCCTGCTGGCGGTCGGCGTCGATCCCCCCGATCAGCTCGGACAGCGTCAAGCCGCGCCCCTTCGAAATCTCCTTCATGCTGTTCCAGAACGCCGCTTCCAGACTGACACTGGTCTTGTGGCCACCGACAACGACCGACCGCTTCACGACAGGTGACTTCACGGGACGCCTCCTACGCCTTTCGCCCCATCATCTCCGACGCCTGGCCTGCGGTAAACTGATATTGTCCCCGTAGGACTCCGGGGGCAGTGAGGGCACAGCGGTGGAAGAAATCTCGCGCGCCCTCGTGCCCGCGCTACCTTGGCGTTCTAACTACCGTGGGCCATACGGGTACAGGTACGATTGGATTTCTTAGCATTACAGTTGCCATTTACGATGAGTTCTGAATCCATGGGTGACCATGATTCGGGATCTGATGATTGGTGGTGCGTCGGTTGGCCTCGACGTCCTTCAACGAGTGGCCGGTCACGGCCACGATCTGCGGCACGCCGGCGCCGGCAATCGCCAAGCGAACCACCGCCGTATCTCGCAGATCGTGAAATGTAACAAACCTTATCCGTTAATTGCGCGAGCAATCCGGATGAGAGAAGCCGCTGCCATCTTGAATGCAAAAGCTTATCGGTCGAAGACCGTCAGGTCGGCCGGTTTGTTTATTGATTTCAGATCGATGTTTACTTGGGATAATCTACCTAACTTATGCTAGGTGATTAAGCCGGAAATCCGGCACCCCGACAGAGTCGGATCAGGCTCGCGCGAAGGAGGGCACATGGATTACGTCGCCACGCGAGCGGACCATGGATCGAATGCGCGCTCGCCGTTCTTTACCGAAGAACACGAAATGCTGCGCGATCAGGTGCGGCGCTTTGTCAAGGAAGAGATTAAGCCGTTTGGAGAGGCCTGGGAGGAGCAGGGTTTTGTGCCGCGCGAGGTGCTGCGCCGAATGGGTACACTCGGTTTCTTTGGCATCCGCTATCCCGAGATCTACGGCGGATCGGACATGGACACGCTCGGCAGCGTCGTCTTTGCCGAGGAACTTGGAAAGTCGACGTTCTCCGGCGTCGCCATTACGGCGCTTGTGCACACCGATATGGCCTCCGTGCACGTCTTCAACGCGGGAAGCGAGGCGCAGAAGTCTCGCTGGATGCGCAAGATCGTCAGTGGCGAAGCGATCTGTGCGGTCGCCGTAACTGAGCCCGATGCTGGATCTGACGTGAAGGGGATCAGGACGACCGCGCGGCGAACGAGCGAAGGCTATGTGCTCAACGGCGCGAAGATGTTCATCACCAACGGCGTGCATGCCGATCTCTATTGTGTCGCCGCGAAGACTGGCGCGATCGACGGCGGCAGCAAGGCCATCACCATGTTTCTCATCGAGAAGGGCACGCCGGGCTTCCGCGTCGGCCGCGCGCTCGACAAGCACGGATGGCGCTCGTCCGATACGGCGGAGCTTATTTTGGAGGACTGCCTTGTGCCTCATGACGCCGTACTCGGCGAAGAGGGGGCCGGCTTCTATGCGATCATGAAGAATTTTCAGAACGAGCGAACAGTCATCGGCGCGATGGCGATGGGCGAAGCGCAGGCCGCGCTCGACCTGACCGTCACCTATCTCAAGACACGGCGGGCGTTCGGCGCACCGCTATGGGAGAAACAGGGCATTCGCCAAAGGATCGCGATGCGAGCGGCCGAAGTCGAAGCCGGGCGCCAGCTGGTCTACGCCGCCGCCTGGCGCGACGCGCAAGGCCACGACGTTACCCGCGAAGTTTCGATGGCCAAGGCCTATTGCGGCAACCTCGTGAATGCCGTGATGTATGACTGCCTGCAGTTTCACGGCGGCATCGGCTTCATGCGCGAAAGCACGATCGAGCGGATGGTACGCGATGCCCGCGTCCAGTCGATCGGCGGCGGCGCCTCCGAGGTAATGCTCGAAGAAGTCGCCAAGCGCCTTTGAGGGCTTATCATGGCTGCTGCAGGCTTTCGGTCGGCTCACTGAAATGACTGCCGTTACACGAGTGAAGCGCAAGGTGAACAACGGCCGTTCGGGATGAACTTTCGTCGCGCCAGGCGCGGCAACGAGATAATTCGTCGCAACGCCTGGCGCGTATCGAGAGCTACTTTTGGGTCTCGGATTTGGCGTATTCGGCCGATTGGGCCTTCACCACGTTCCACACGTCGTCCTTGAATGCGGCGATCCATTCGGTTTGTGGCACCCACTTGCTGCCGTCCCACATCTCGATGCGGGTCTTGCCGCCACCGCCATGGTCCTGCGCGGTCACGGTGACGGGAGCCATCATTTCGTTGGCGTTATAGTCCTTGATGCCTTCAAGGCCGTTCTTGATCTTCTCGGGCGTCAACGGCCAGCCATCTTTCTTGATTGCGAGGCGGGCACCCTCGACCGCGATCGACCAGATCGCAAGACCGGTGTTGTAATAGACGTCCTCGAGGTTTTTGCGATCGCCGTTTCCTTTGCCCTTGTCGTAGAGTTCCTTGATGATCTCCTGAATCAATGGATGGTTCGACCCGCCGGCGACGTTGGTGCCGCGCTTGATGCCCTTGGCTGCCTCGGCGCCGATGTTGTTTATATCGACCTCGTTCATCCAGTTGACGGCGATATACTTGTCGAGAGCGATACCGTTGCGCTTCATCTCGCGCGATGCGATCACATGCATGTTCGACAGGCTCCAGCTGACAATCCAGTCCGGCGCGAAGCGACGCATCTGAGTCCAGGCCGAGGCCTGGTCGTTGCCCGGAAGCGGATAGGGAAACAACTGAAGGTCAAAGCCTTCCTTGGCGGCCAGGGTCTTCAGGATGCCGATCGGCTCCTGTCCGAACGGGTAATCGACGTAAAGAAATGCGATCTTGACGCCCTTCAGTTGTCCACCCGATTTCTGCTTGATGTATTCGATGTCGTTCGAGGCTTGGCCCCAATAGGTCGGACCGATCGGGAACACCCATTTGAAGACGTCGCCATCGACGGCGTCGCCACGTCCGGCGAGCGATTGGATCATGATATTGCCGTCTTTCATGACGCGGGGAAGAACCGCGCGGGAAACCGGGGTTGACAGCATGTCGAACACCATGACGCCGTCGCGCTTCAGCTTTTCGTAGCATTCGATGCCGCGTTGCGGTTCGTTACCATGGTCCTGCACGATCATCTCGACCGGATGGCCTTCGATCCCGCCCTTGCTATTGAGAAGGTCGGCATAATCCTTGGCGGCCTGGGCGACCTGCGGCGTCACGAATGTGTAGGCCTTGGTGAGATCGTAGCAGAGCCCGAAACGCATTGGATCGGCTGCTGCCGCCGGCATGACAGTGAGGGCGCTCCATGCGAGCCCAGCCATAATGGATAAATACTTCATTTGGGTCCTCCCTTTGATCGTCGTGGTTTGTTGCCGTGTTTGTCCAGTAGGTTTTCTTATGCTTGGATTGCCTGCAATTACGTCAGCCAGCGTTTCCTCCGGCTGTAGTGCTTGATGTCATGGAAGCTCTTGCCTTTCGCACCTCCAAGATAGAACTCCTGGATGTCTGGATTCTTCTTCAAGGCTTCCGCGGTATCGTGCATCACGATGCGGCCGCTCTCGATGAGATAACCGTGTGAGACGATCTCGAGCGCCGCCACCGCGTTCTGCTCGACAAGCAAGACCGACAGCCCTTCCTCACGGTTGATACGGCTGATGATCTGGAAGATCTCTGCCACCAGAAAGGGCGCCAATCCCAGGCTGGGTTCGTCGAGCATCAGCAGCTTCGGTTGCGTCATCAAGGCGCGGCCGATCGCGAGCATCTGCTGTTCGCCGCCGGAGAGATAACCGGCTGCGACGGCTCGACGTTCGTGCAGTCGCGGAAAATAGCTGTAGACCAGCTCCTTGTTGCGGGCCGCATCGTGGCGGCTGCGCACCGCTGACGCCGCGACCAGGTTCTCGTCGGGCGTGAGATGCTCGAACACCCGTCGACCTTCGAGCACATGGACTATTCCGAGTTTGACCCGTTCCTGCGGTGATAGCGCACCGATGTTGCGGCCGAGAAACTGCAATTCGCCGCGGCGGACTTCGCCTCGTTCGGCGACCAACAACCCGCTGATCGACTTTAGCGTGGTGCTCTTGCCGGCGCCGTTGGCACCCAGCAGCGCCACCATGCCGCCCTCGGGCACGTCGATCGACACGCCCTTGATCGCAAGGGAAACGTGGTCGTAAACCACCTCGATGTTGTTCAGCGAGAGCACCTTTGCCGCGGTGGGGGTGTTCGATGTGCCCATGCCTGTTTTACTTCTTTACGTAGCCGAACGGCCAGACAAGGAGATAGTCGCGCACGTTGTTGTATATCTTTCCGAGCCCCAGCGGCTCGACCAGCAGAAATCCGATGATCAGCGCGCCGTAGAGCGCTTGCGGAAGATGGGCCAACGTCTCGATGCTGAGCGAGAATCCGAAACGTATCGCCGCCCATGAGATCAAGCTGTTCATGGCGCCCGGCATCAGCAGAATGAAAGCGGCGCCGAAATAACTGCCTATGATGCTGCCCAGCCCGCCGACGATCACCATCGCCAACGCCTGTATCGAAACATCGACGGAAAACTGTTCGGGCGTGACGGCGTGGTAAAATGTGCCGATCAGGATGGCTCCGGTCACGCCTCCGATGAACGACGAGGTCGAAAAGGCCACCAGCTTGAAGTAGAAGCTGTTGACGCCGATGACCGCCGCCGCGAAGTCTTTTTCCCGAACCGCAATCAGGGCGCGGCCGAGCGCCGTACGCCGCAAATTCAGCATGAACGACGTCACCAGGATGCACCACACCAGCGCCACGTAATAGAGCCCGGCATCCGACGTAACGGGCATACCTAACAACCGGATGTCCGGCGCCTGCAGCGTGGCCTGTGTGCCGCCACTGATCGCCGGAACGTGCGAGATCGTCCAATCCATGACGAATTGCAAGGCGAGGGTGCTCAGCGCCAGATACAGGCCCTTGACGCGCAACGCGGCGAAAGCGAAGCCAATGCCGATGATCGCCGCAGTCATGCCGCCGAGAACGATGGCGATTTCCCAGGGAATGCCGGCCTTGTTGGCGTGAACGGTCGCATAGGCGCCGATCCCCATCACGGCGGCATAGCCGAGGTGAAATTGTCCAGCCCAGCCGAGAATGAGATTGAGGCCAAGCGCGCCGGCGGTCCATACCAGCCAGGGCAGCAGGTAGCTGCTGAGATAAAGCGAATTCACGAGCAGCGGCGCTGCAAGGCCGAACGCGAGCAGAATGGCGATCATCCAGCGGTCGGCAGCAATCGGAAACAGCGCCCGGTCGGCGGCATAGTCCGTATGAAAAATGCCAGCCTGCCTGAACAGCATGGACTCAGATCCTCTCGATGTCGTGGCGGCCATAAAGGCCGTGCGGTCGAAGCATGATGGTGAGAATCAGCATCGCGGCATCGACGAGGTCGCGACTGGCGCCGCCGAGCAGCGGATCGAGAAAGCTGGCGGCCACGCCTTCCACGATGCCGAGCAATATGCCGGCTAGCAACGCGCCGCCGATGCTGTCCAGTCCGCCGAGAACGGCGACCGTCACCCCTTTCAGCAGCAATTGCGCCAATGACTGGTCGACGCCTTGCACCGACGCCCAAAGCACTCCCGCGATCGTCGCCACCACCGCCGACATCGCCCAGGAGAGTGCCACGCCGCGCTCGACGGAAATTCCCACCGACCATGCCGCGGTGTAGTCATCCGAAATCGCGCGCAGCACCACACCCATCCGGGTTCGGAAGAACAGCATGAACAGGCCGAACATCAAGATGGCGACCGCAGCGCCGACCGCATAGGCGCGATTGATCAGCATCGGGCCCAGGAAAAGCGGATCATCGCTGATGCCGAGCGGCATCGGGCGTCCGGTGCCGCCCCAGATCGTCATCGAGCCGGCACGGAGCAGGATTTCCAACCCAAGTGTCATCATCAGGATCATGATGATCGGCCGGCCGGCCAGCCGGCGAAGCGCGACGCGCTCTATGGCGATGCCGACGCCGAACATCGTCACCATCGCCAGCACGATCGCAAGCCAGATCGGCGCGCCGGCATTGTTGGCGAAGGCGAGCACGACATAGGCTCCCAGCATGGTCATCGAGCCTTGCGCCAGGTTGGGCACCGAGGACGATTTGTAGATCAGCACGATGCCCATTGCGACCAGCGAATACATCAGGCCGACCAAGCCGCCATTGACGGCCAACTCGGCTAACAGTGCCCAATCCATGATCAGGCCTCCTGCACCGAAAGCGTGCGTTCGATCACGCCGACTTCGCCCGACTCGTAGCTGATCTGTGCCTTCATCAGGACGGTGCGCTTTCGATCATAGATCGCCTCAATGATGGGCTTGTAGCGTTCCTCGACGACGTTGCGGCGAATCTTGCGGGTTCGCGTGACCTCCCCGTCGTCGGGGTCGAATTCCTTGTGCAGGCAAACGAACTGACGCAATTGCAGTCCATCCGGAAGTGTCGTGTTGACGTGCTTGACGGCGGCGGCGATGAGCTCGATCACCTGCGGTTTCTGGGACAAATCGGCATAGGAGATGTAGGAGATTCCGCGCAGTTCCGCCCAGAGGCCGACCGCGTCCTTGTCGATGCAGACCAGGGCTGCCAGCGTGTCGCGGCCGCGTCCGAGCACCGCGGCGTCCTTGATGTAAGGGCTGAACTTCAGGCGGTTCTCGATATAGTTGGGTATGTACCGCTCGCCCTTGGCGGTGTGCACGACATCGGACAGGCGTCCGAGAACGACGAGATGTCCGTCGGGCTCGACGTAGCCGGCGTCCCCGGTATGCAGCCAGCCGTCTTCGAGGCTTTGGCGCGTGGCCTCTTCCTGCTTGAAGTAGCCGCTGAAGACGCTGCCGGAGCGGATCAGGATTTCACCGGACTCGCTGATCTTGAGTTCGACGCCCGGTAGCGGGCGTCCGACCGTATGCAGCCGGACCTCGTCCAGGCTCTGGATCGCGTTGTAGGCGCTGCTTTCGGTCTGGCCGTAGAGCTGACGCAGCTTGATTCCGAGCGCGCGGTAGAAAACGAACGTATCTTCGCCCATGGCCTCGCCGCCGGTGAAGGCGCCTCGCAACCGGGTGAGGCCAAACTGGTCCTTGATCGGCCCGGACACCAGCAATTCGCAGAGCGGGGCCAGCAGCCGTTGTTTCAAAGTTGGGTCTTTGCCGTCGAGCTTGCGCTTTTCGGCGGCAATTGCCGACGCCATGAAGAACTCGTAAACCCGTTTCTTGAGCCACGAGGAATCTTCGACGCGAACCTGGATGGCGGTCAGCAGATTGTCCCAACTGCGGGGCGCGGCGAGATAGAATGTCGGCGCGATCTCACGCAGGTTCTGCAACACGGTTTCCTGACGTTCCGGGATGTTGATCGTGAAATGCAGGGCGATACCGGCGCCTATCGTCACCGCGAAGTCGCCGATCCAGGCCATCGGCAAATAGGCGAGAATGCTTTCGCCGAAATCGAATGCCTTGCCCCGATAAGCGTTTCGAACGCCGGCCAGCAGGTTGCGATGCGAAAGCACGACACCCTTCGGCTTGCCGGTACTGCCGGACGAATGCACGAAGACCGCGGGGTCATCGGGGCGTGCGCGGGCAACGAGTTCCGACCGCGCATCGCTGTCGGCTGCGAGGCGTTCGGTGCCTTTGTCCTGCACCACGTCCCACGACGTCAGGCCCGGATTTTCGTAAGGTACGAGGCCGCGCGGATCGTCATAGACGATGTGGTCGATCGCTGCGCCGTGGTCGCGCAGCTCCAGCGTCTTGTCGACCTGTTCCTGATCCTCCGCGAGCACGAACCGTGCTCCTGCTTCATGGACGAAATGCCGAATTTCGTCGAGCGTCGCATCGGGGTAGGCCGGCATCGCATAGCCGCCGAGCGCGCCTGCGGCCAGCATGCCGGCATAAAGCCGGGGCCGGTTGTCGCCGAGCACCAGCATGACTTCGCCGGCCTTGAACCCGAGCGCCTCGAGACCGGCGGCACAGCGGAGCACAATTTCCGCTAACTCGCGCCATGTCGTTTCCTGCCAAATGCCCTTGCTTTTTTCGCGCATCGCCACCCGGTCAGGGAAGACTTCGGCATTGCGGGCCAGGACGCGGATCAGCGTGGTATCCGCCTCGAAATTCCAGGCCGCGGTCTGGTCAGCGCGCGGCATGCGCGTCCCCGATATAGGCCTCGACGACCCGCGGATCAGCGACGACGTCGGCGGGAATGCCACTGCCGATCATCGCGCCGTAGTTCAACGCCAGCATGCGATCGCAGATGCCGGTGATGACGTCCATATGATGTTCGATCAGCAGCACGGTGACGCCGCGCTCGTCGCGAGCATCCAGGATGAAGCGCGCCATATATTCCTTCTCTTCCTGGTTCATCCCCGCCATCGGCTCATCGAGGATCAGGAAGCTCGGTTCGGCGGCCAGTGCGCGCGCCAATTCGACCCGCTTCTTGAGGCCGATCGGAATCCCGTCGACGAGCTCGTCGCGCACGCCCTCGAGTTGCAGGAAATCGATGACGTCTTCCACTGCAGCCCGGTTCACCGTTTCGTCCCGGCGGGCGAGCCACCAATACAGCGCAGTGCGCGCCACGCTGGGCTTCATGTGGATGTGACGGCCGAGAAGAATATTGTCGAGCACGCTCATTCCGTTGAAGAGCGCAAGGTTCTGGAAGGTGCGCGCCACTCCCAGGGAGGCGATGTAATGCGGCGCCAGTCCGGTGATGTCACGTCCGTTGAACAGGATGCTCCCGCGCTGCGGCGGATAGAAGCCGGTGATGACATTGGTGAGGGTGGTCTTGCCACATCCGTTCGGGCCGACGAGGCCGAAGATTTCGCCGCGCTCGATCCGCATGTCGATGCCGTTGAGCGCCACGATGCCGCCAAAGCGTCGCTCGACGGATTGGCATTGCAATACCGGACCGGCGCTCTCACCAGCAAAAGACAAATTGCCTCCTCCACGCGTTGGTCGTCCTGGCTTAGCGTTTGAAGGCCGGCCAATTTTTCTTGTCGATTATCGTGCGAAGCTAACGAACGTTGGATTTCCTTGCAAGCTGCATGGGGTGCGGCGGCTTGTCGATTTGATCGAGGTGTTCGCCGGAAAAACGCCGCCGGGTGTCGCGCTATTTCTCGCTGAATTTGGGTTGGCGCTTCTCCCGGAACGCGGCGACGCCTTCGCGCGCATCCTCATGCATGAAGAGCAATGGAAAGCCGTCGATCGCGTGACGGATGTCGTCCCCGCCCAACCCTCGATTGTAGAACGACTTCGCCATCCGCACCGCGAGCCGGGGCTTCGAGGCGATCTGGTCGGCGAAGGCGAGGGCGTCCGCCAGCACATCGGCATGAGGTACTACGCGAAGCGCGATGCCGAGCCGGCAGGCCTCCTGCGCGGAGATGGGATCGCCGAGCATGCTCATCTCCTTGGCCTTGGCGCGGCCAACGATATCCTGCAGCCGCACGATCGCGAATCCCGGCAGCAGGCCCAGCTTGATCTCCGGTACAGCGAATTTCGCACGGTCGGATGCGATGATGAAGTCCGATGCAATGGCGAGCTCGAATCCGCCGCCATAGGCAATGCCGTTGACCGCGCTTATCACGGGCTTGCGGGTATTTTCCGGCGCAGCCAGCACCTCGATCGCGGCGATCAGGAAGCTGCGCGCCTTCTCCGGATCGAAATCGAATTCGCCAATGTCGGCGCCGGCGCAAAACGCCTTGTCGCCGCTGCCCGTGATGACGGCGACCCGAATGGCGTCATCCGCGTCGGCCTTCCTTAGTCCTTCGAGAATTCCTTCACGAATACCGGCGCTCAGGGCATTGAGCTTGTGGGGCTCGTCGAGCGTGAGGAGAGCGACCTTGCCCCTGGTTTCGTAATTGACAGCTCCCAACCGCATGTCGCACTCCCGTTGTTCTAGGTTCGCCCGTCCGCTTCCACGATCACGACGACCGTATTGCGCTCGACCGTTTCACCCGCGCGGCAATTCACCGCCGACACCACGCCGTCGATCTGGCTGCTGATGCGCAGTTCCATCTTCATCGATTCGAGGATGGCTGCGACGTCGCCGACCTTGACCCGGTCACCGACCGCGACGTTGACCTTCCGGATCATCCCCATCATCGGGGCGCGCAGTTCCCCGCTCGTCTCCGCGGCCGCGCTGATATAGGTCAGGTACGGAATGGCCGTCAGCGTATGCACGCCACGGCGATCGTGGACGAACAATGTCTGATCGTGCCGGCGGATACGCACGGCTTCACGACGACCTCCGACGACTGCGGTAACGCTGTCGCCCTCGGCCGCAACCAGGCTGACCGAGAGTTTATCGTCGTTGACGCGGATAATCATGCTGCCATCAGCTTGCCGTGGCGCAAACCTGATCTCCGCGCTGGCACCGGCCAACTCGAGGTGCAGGATCGGGATCGGCGATAATCCGTCATCACCGGCCGACATCTGCCAGGCCGTGGTTTCGCGCGACAGCCAGGGATTTTGCGAAGGATTGCCCGTCGCCGGCGGGCGTTGCCGCATCATCCAGAAATAAGCTCCCAGCGCCAGCGCCTCGACGCCCGGTCCCATCGTCTTGCCCGCGAGTTGATCGATCTGCTCGTCGATCAACCTGGTGTGGAACGTGGCGTTCCGGGTCTCGGGCAATTCGATCAGACGCGCAAGGAAGCTTTGATTGGTCGTGATACCGAAGATGGAGGTCTGGTCGAGCGCGCGAGACAGTTTGTCGAGGGCCTTGTCGCGGGTCTCGGCATGCGTGATCAGCTTGGCCAGCATGGAGTCGTAATAGGGTGAGACGGTCGATCCGCTTTCGACGCCGCTTTCGACCCGAACGTCCGCATCAGGGAAACCGACGTAAGCCAGGTCTCCCGTGCAGGGCATGAAGTTGTCGGCAGGGTCCTCCGCGCAAATCCGCGCCTCGACGGCATGTCCCGTGCACCTGACGTCGCGTTGCGTAAACGGCAAGCCGTCTCCCGCGGCAATTCGCAGCATCAGCTCGACGATATCGATGCCGGTCACCATCTCGGTGACGGGGTGCTCGACCTGGAGGCGGGGATTGACCTCGAGAAAATAATAGTTGTCGCCGCTCAGGATGAATTCGATGGTGCCCACGCCGCGATAGTTCAGGCGCTCGCCGAGCCGCGTCGCGTCGGCCACCATCCGCTCGCGCAGGTCCGCGGCGAGATTTGCGGCCGGGGCTTCCTCGATCAGCTTCTGGTGCCGACGTTGCAGCGAGCATTCACGCTCGAACAAATGAATGACGTTGCCTTTGCCGTCCCCGGCAATCTGCACTTCGATGTGACGTCCATGCTCGATCAGCTTTTCGACGATCAGCCCGGCATAGCCGAACGAGTTTTTGGCTTCGCGCATGGCGGCTTCGATTTCGCCGGCCAGACCATCGGGATGCGAGACGGCACGCATGCCCTTGCCGCCACCGCCTGCCGCCGCCTTCAGCATCGCCGGCAGGCCGAGTTCATGCACGATGCGGGCGATGGCTGCGGCGTCCTCGCTCGGCGTCTTGCTGCCGGGCACGGTCGGCACGCCGGCCGCTTCGGCCTCGCGCTTGGCGGATGCCTTGTCGCCCAGCCGTTCGATGACGTCCGCTGTCGGCCCGATGAACACAAGTCCCGCCGCCTCGACGGCGCCGGCAAATTCAGCATTCTCCGCCAGAAAGCCGAACCCGGGATGAATGGCCTCGGCGCCGGCGGTCTTTGCCGCGGCGATCACGGCGTCGATCCGCAAATAACTCTCGCCTGCGGGGGCACCGCCGATCAGGTAGGACTCGCCGATCGTCTTGACGTGCAACGACCCGGCGTCGGCCGAGGAATGGACGCCGGCAACATCGACGCCCAGTCGCCAGCAGGTTCGAGCTATGCGGCAGGCGATCTCACCGCGGTTGGCAATCAGGATTTTCTTGAACACCGGCGAAATCCTCTGTCGTCACATCCGGAACACGCCGAAGTCGGTGTCCCGCTGCGGCAGGCGGCCCGCCAGATCGAGCAACAAGGCCATCACGTTGCGGGTTTCGAGCGGGTCGATCACCATGTCGCACCAGGTGTTGCGTGCGAAGTTATAGGCGTTGGCAAAATCCTCGAAGGTCTTGCGCACGGGCGCCCGATAGGCTTCGCGCTCCTCCTCGGTCCAGCTCGTCCCCTCACGCTTGTGGCCTTCGTCCTTGACCATGGCGAGCGTATTCGCGGCCTGGTCGGGCCCCATGATTGCGGAACGTCCGTTCGGCCACATCATCATCGCGTTTGGCCTGAAGGCGCGGCCGCACATCGAGAGGTAGCCGGCGCCGTAGGCGTTGCCGATGATCAGCGTGTATTTCGGCACGTTGGCGCTGGCCATTGCGGTAATCATCTTGGCGCCATGCTTGGAAATGCCGCCTTCCTCGGCCTCGCGTCCGACCATGAAGCCGGTGACGTCGGCCATGAACAGCAGAGGAATATTGCGTTTGCAGCAGAGATCGATGAAGTGCGTCGCCTTCAGCGCGCTCTCCGAGAACAGCACGCCGTTGTTGCACAGAATTCCGATTTCAAATCCCATGATGCGCGCAAAGCCGGTGACCAGCGTATCGCCATACAGCGGCTTGAACTCGTGAAACTCGCTGTCGTCGACGAGGCGCGCGACGATATCGCGGTTGTTGGTCGGCACGCGCGGGTCGGCGCTGATCAGCCCGTAGATTTCGTCGGGATCCGCACGCGGCGGGCGTGGCGGGGTCACCGCCCAGCGCTGCGCGGGAATTTCGCCGAGATGCGCTACGATGTCGCGGGTGATCGCGATGGCATGGCTGTCACTTTCGGCCAGGTGATCGGTTACGCCGCTGACGCGGCTATGCATCTCACCGCCTCCGAGCGCTTCCATCCCGACTTCTTCCTTGGTGGCGGCGTAGACGAGCTGGGGCCCGCCCAGGAACATCGCGCCCTGATTGCGCACGATGACGGTTTCGTCGCAGAGCGCCGGCATATAGGCGCCGCCCGCGGTCGACGGTCCGTGAACGATGGCGATCTGCGGAATGCCTTCGCTCGACATCCGGATCTGGTTGTAAAAGATCGAACCGAACTGGCCCTCGTCGGGAAAGATATTGGGCTGATCCGGCAGGTTGGCGCCGCCGGATTGCACCAGGGTGACACAGGGCAGCCGGTGCTGCCATGCGAACCGCTGGGCACGAACGTGCTTCTTGCATGTGATTCCGTAATAGGTGCCGCCCTTCACCGTGGCATCGTTCGCGATGATCATGCAGGCGCGGCCCGATACCATGCCGACGCCGGTGATGATGCTTCCGCCGGGCGGTACGCCGTCATACATGCCTTCGCCTGCAAGCTGACAGAACTCCAGAAAGGGCGAGCCAGGATCGATCAAGGCGGCGATCCGCTCGCGTGGCAGGAGCTGCTTGCGTTCCTTGTGCAGCCGCCGCGCGCGTTCCGGCCCGCCGAGGACTGCAGCCGCGCGGCGGGCATGCAGATCGGCGATCCGCGCTTCATAGGCTAGCCGGTTGCGGCGGTATTCCTCGCTCGCCGTCGAAACGTCGGACTTCATCACGGCCATCGTTCGAAACCTAATAGCTGCGCGGCAAGCCCATCACATGCTCGCCGATGTAGTTGAGAATCATTTCGCGATTGAGCGGCGCGGTCTTCAGCAGACGGACCAGCGGATAGATGTCGAAGATGCCGTATTCCCGGGTGAAGCCGTTGCCGCCATGGCACTGCACGGCGGTATCCACGGCCTTGATGCCGGCGTCGGCAGCTGCGAGCTTGGCCATATTGGCGAACTCGCCGGCTTCGCGGCCCTGATCGAAGGTCCAGGCGGCCTTCAACGTCATCAGGGAGGCTATCTCGACGTCGGTGCGGGCGCTCGCGAGGGGATGCTGCAAGCCTTGATACGCGCCGATCGGGACGTTGTTGAAGACCTTGCGCTCCTTGACGTAATCGACGGCGCGGTTCAGCGCATAACGACCCAGGCCGCAGCAGATCGAGCCGACCAGGATCCGCTCCGGATTGAGGCTCTTGAACAGGATGCTGAACCCCTTGTCGATCTCGCCCACTATATCCTCCGGACCGAGATCGACATCGTCAAAGAACAACTGCCATTGCGTTTCGGGCGCGGGAATGCTGACCGGGATGTATTGCTTCTCCAGTCCCTTCGCTTTCAGATCCACGACGAACAGGGTGAAGCCGTCGGTCTTCTTCGCGACGTCGGTGTGGGGCGTGGTGCGGGCCACCACCAGCGCGTGGTCGGCGCCATCGGCGTCGGTGATGAACGTCTTCTGTCCGTTGAGCGCGAAGCGGTTGCCGCGCTTTGTCGCCATCGTGGTGGTGCGGATCGTGTTGCTGCCGGCATCGGGCTCGGTGATCGCGAAGCAGAAACGCGTCTTGCCGCTGCACGCATCGGGCAAATAACGCCTCTTCTGGGCTTCGGAACCGTATTTGGCGATGAAGCCAAGACTCATCGCCGCGCCGACGACGAGGTTCAACAGCGGAATGCCGTTATTCGACAGTCCCTCCAGGAAAAGATGCATTTCGACCATGCCCTGGCCGGCGCCGCCATACTCCTCGGGCACCATGGTCCCGACGAAGCCGTCCTCGGCGATCTGCTGGTAGAGCGCCTCCGGAAACACGTGTTTGTCGGCACATTCCATCCAGTACTTGCGATCGAATTTCTTGGCGACAGTGTCGCCATAGCCAAGGATCTGCCGCTGCTCGTGCGTAAGATCAAAGTCCATGGATCGGCTCCGTTCACGATGGATAGCCCTGTTTAGGTAGAAGCCCGCCGGATTTCAATCTAACAATCGTTAGAAATCGAACATTTGTTAGAAAATGGAACCGGGGCTTATTGCACGCCTCTCCGGCGGGAAATCGCTGGACCGAGCGTCCTTGTTTTACCTCCGCCGGAAACGCGGCAGCGTTGTATTGTCGTCGATCTGCTCGCAGACGAGCATCACCTCCATATCGAACGTGACCTCTTCGGCCCCGCCGCCGGTGTAGCTGCTGATCATGCGGGGACCTTCCTCCAGATCAACCAGCAGCACGGCGTAGGGAGTATCGGCCTTGAAGGCCGGCCCCGGCGCGCGATGGACCACGCTGAACGAATGCACACGGCCGCGACCCGACGCAGCGCGATGCGAGAGGTTTTCGCTGCCGCATTGCCGGCACATGCCCTGCTGGTAATATTGCACGTGATGGCAATCGCCGCAGTGCTGCAACAGCAGCACGCCGTCGCGCAGGCCGCGCCACAGCGCGGCGGAATCCGCGTCGGGGGTCGGGACCGGCTTCCTGTTGGCGTCCTCGGTCGAGATCACAGCGAATTCTCCGTGCCCAGGATGGTCGTGGCGTTGGTCGCAAAGCCCGCGCCGAGGCTGTGCACCAGACCAAGCTCCGCGCCGCCTATCTGGCGTTCGCCGCACTGGCCGCGCAATTGCGCAATCACTTCGTGAAAATGGAACAGCGAGCCTGGCATTCCGGGATGTGCAAACGATAGAAGCCCGCCATGGGTATTTGACGGGATCTGGCCTCCATAGGTCATCTGCCCGTCGGCGACGAAGCGCCCGCCTTCGCCCTTGGGACAGAAACCGAGGTCTTCCAGCATCATGATCACGGTGCCGGTAAAGCAATCATAGACGCCGGCGACGTGCATATCTTTCGGACCATATCCCGCCATCTCATAGGCTCTGCGGCTGGATTCGACAGCACCGGTGGTGGTCAGCGACGGCATCAGGAAGATGTGTTCGTGGGTGTAGCATTCGCCACCGCCCAGAATGTAGATCGGCTTTGCCATGCCGAGCCCCCTGGCATGCTCTGCCGAGGTCAGAATGAAGGCCGCGCCGCCGTCCGAGATCAGGGAGCAATCGAGCTTGTGGTAAGGCGTCGTCACCCAACCCGAATTGAGCACGTCGTCGACCGTGATTGGCTTGGTTTGCTGCGCGCCAGGCGTGCGCGATGCGTGGCGCCGCTGGACCACGGCGACCTCGGCCAGTTGTTCGGCCGTGGTGCCGAATTCCTTCATGTGGCGGTGAGCGGTCATCGCAAAGGTGTTCGCGACGGGAATGCCGAACGGCATTTCATATTGCTGGTCGCGGCTCTCCGTCAGCGAACGCAGCGCCATGTCCGGTGTCAGGCCGGTCATGAGGCTGTCACCGGCGACCACAAGAACCACCTTCGCAAGGCCGCCATGAATGGCGGCGGCGCCAATATTGAACATCGTCGCTGCGGTCGCGCCCGACACCTGCAGGGTGTTCGAAAAGGTCGGTTGAATGCCGAAATATTCGCTGAACGCCACGCTGAAGCGATGGAATGGCGAGGCAAAGGCGTGGCAAGACAGCACGCCGTCTACGTCGCGTCTTTCAAGCCCGGCATCGGCCAGCGCTTTCTTTGCCGCGTCGGCGGCAAGCCACAGAGGGCTTCTGCCGGGCACCTTGCCGACCGGCGACATTCCGATCCCGATCACCGCGACCTTGCCGCGCAGTCCGCTATCGCTCATGAAGGGATTCCGGCGCCGACGGTTTTGGTGAGTCTCGCCTCCAGTTCGTGGCGCTGGACCTTGCCGCTGGTCGAGCGGGGAAATTCCGAGAAGTCGATGAAGTTGAATTGCCGGGGCCGTTTGTACGATGCGAGATCGCGCCGGCACAGTTCCAGCAAATCGGCTTCGGTGATGCTGTCATCGCGGCGGGAGACGAAGGCGACCGGGACCTCGCCCCATTTCTGATCCGTTGCCCTGACGACGGCAACTTCGGTGACGCGGCTGTCACTCAGCAGAACGCGCTCGATCTCGGCCGGATAGACGTTCTCGCCGCCGGATTTGATCAGATATTTGACGCGATCGACGAAATCAAGAGTGCCGTCTTCATTGCGCCGAAACACATCGCCCATGTGAAACCAGCCGCCGCGGAAATCCTTTGCATTGGTGTCGTGGGCCTGCCAATAGCCGGAAAACAACGTCGTGCCGCGCATGGCGAGTTCTCCGGGCATGCCCGGTGCGACTTCCTGGTCGGAGGGATCGACGAGCTTGACTTGGCAGAATGCGCTTTGCTGCTTCGACAGCCGCTCGGGAATGTGGCCCGGCGCAATCAGCGCGCGTGTGGCGGGAGGCAGGCCGGTTTCGGTCGACCCGAAGCTGTTGAGATAGGGCGCCTGCAGCAGTTCCGTCACCTCGGCGATGGCATGCGGCGGGACCAGATCTGCCATCGCGCCACAGACGCGGACGCCTTTCACCTTTGTGGCCTGTACCTTCAGCGCGGCAGCAAACGCCTCGACCATGCCGGGGATCAGGACCAGCCAGCCGACATCGTGACGTTCGACCGCCGCCAGCAGCGGTTCGACCTGAAAGCCATCGATCATCACGACCGTGCCGCCGCGAAGCAGGGTCGACAGGCTGTGATCGGTTGAGGCCATATGAAACATCGGCGCCCAGGCGACAAAGCTGTCGCGATGCGAAATGCACAGTTCGGAGCTGAACACCAGTGAACGTGCGATCATCGCGCGATGTGAAATCACCGCACCCTTCGGCAGGCCCGTGGTGCCGCTGGTATAGAGGATCACCAGGCCGTCTTCAGGCTCGGCGACGATCTGCGCCTCGCGATCGGCTTGCTGTTGCAACAGGCATTCGTATTGCGGTCCGATTTCGAGGGTTTGCCAGGGCTCGCCCGCGGACGTCACGAGGTTGCCCGCCAGGTCCGGCTCAACGATCACGAGCTTCGGCGACACCAGTTCGACGCAATAGGCGAGCTCGCGCGGCGACAGGCGCCAGTTCAGACAGGCGGTGATGACGCCCAGATTGGCCGCCGCCAATTCGATCTCGATGTATTCGGGCCGATTGCGCGACAACAAGGCGACACGATCGCCGCGGCGCAGGCCGCTCGCCGACAACATCGCGGTTAAGCCCTCAACGCGGCTAAGCAACTGGCCGTAGCTGACCTGCCGGCCCCGATATTCGATCGCTGTGTCGGTCGACTGGATCTTTGCGCGACTGCGGAACAATTCGCCAACCGTGGGACCT
Source organism: uncultured Alphaproteobacteria bacterium (assembly GCA_963831505.1). Lineage (GTDB taxonomy): Bacteria > Pseudomonadota > Alphaproteobacteria > Rhizobiales > Xanthobacteraceae > Bradyrhizobium. Next base: position 161,677 of record CAWHQY010000017.1, read on the forward strand.
GAACCGGCTGCAGCGGCGCCGTCGAATTCGCCAGTCATTTTCCGTTCACTCCCAAAGGCGCTTCTTTGTTTGGCGTCCCTCTGTCTGCGTAAAACTATACGCTTGCGGCGGTATCCGATCAAACCTAAATTCTAACACCTGTTCGAAACAATCCGGCCGGTTGCGCGCAAGCGATCGGAGGGCCCGGGATGGGCCCGTCAGCAAAAAGGGAGAGCCCATGTCCGACCGATATGCCGCCTACACCAGCCTGAAGATCGATTATCCATCCAAGCGAATCCTGCGGCTGACATTCGATCGGCCTGAGACCTACAATTCGGTCGATGCGCAGACCCATACCCAGCTCACGCATATCTGGCGCGATATCAACGACGATCCCGACATCAACGCGGTCATCGTGACCGGTGCCGGCAAGGCGTTTTCGGCCGGCGGCGATTTCGAACTTATCAAGAGCATTCTCGACAATCCCAGCGCGCGCATGGCAACGTGGAAAGAGGCCAAGGACCTCGTCTACAACGTCATCAACTGCAACAAGCCGATCATCTCGGCCATCAATGGCGTCGCGGTCGGCGCGGGCCTCGTCGTCGGCATCCTTGCCGACGTCTCGATCTGCGGTAAATCCGCGCGTATCGTCGACGGTCACACCCGGCTTGGCGTCGCAGCCGGCGATGTCGCCTGCATCATCTGGCCGCTGTTGTGCGGACTTGCCAAGGCAAAATACTATCTGCTGACCTGCAAACCGCTGTCGGGGACCGAAGCCGAGCGGATCGGGCTGGTCTCGCTATGCGTCGAGGACGCCGACCTGCAAAAGGTCGCGCTCGAAACCGCCGAGGATCTGGCAACCGGCGCGCAAAGCGCAATCCGCTGGACCAAATATGCGTTGAACAACTGGCTTCGCGTCAACGGACCGCTGTTCGACACGTCGACCGCGCTGGAGATGCTTGGCTTTACCGGCGCTGAAGCGCGGGAGGGACTGGCGTCGCATCTGGAGAAGCGCAAGCCGGTGTTCCCGCAGGACTGCCCGATCTGACGTTCGGTGCCGCGAAACATGGTTCGGAAAGGCCGGCTTGGCCCGGCCTTTCCGTGCGGTTTACATCGCGGCGAGTTTCTCGCGCAGCCGGTCGACCGCTTCGGGATTGGCCAGCGCCGAGAGATCGCCGGGGTCCTTGTCCTCAAACACGGCGCGCAACACCCGGCGCATGATTTTCAGGTTGCGGGTGCGCGGCAGGTCATCGACAAACAGGATCGTCTCGGGGCGGTACGACGTGCCCATTCCCGTGACGATGGCCGATGACAACTGGGCCGCGAGGCTGCGGTCACCCTCGACACCCGGCATCGGCACGCAGGCGCACACGATCGCAGAGCCCTTGACGGGATGCGGAATGCCGAACACGGCGGCTTCCGCGAGTTTGCCGGTCGCGATCAGGATGCCTTCGAGCTCCGCCGGACCGGTGCGCTTGCCGGAAATCTTGATGGTGTCGTCGGAGCGACCGAGAATGTAGTAGAGCCCGTCCTTGCCGTGCATCGCGAAGTCGCCATGCACCCATAGCCCGGGCAGCGTGCTCCAGTAGCTCTCGATATAGCGCGCATCGGCCTTCCAGAGGCTCTTGGTCAATCCGATCGACGAATGCCGCAGCACGAGTTCGCCGACCGTTCCGTCGGGCACGCGCTGCCCGCTCATGTCGACGATGTCGGCGCCGACGCCGAGTGCCGGCCGAGAGAACGAGCCCGGGTTCATCGGATGATTGGGCGTGCCGGTGAAGATGCAGCCGCCGACTTCGGTGCCGCCCGAAATGTTGACGATCGGGATTTTTCTCTTGCAGACGTGCTCGAAGAACCACAGCCAGGGCGCCGCGGTCCAGGCTTCGCCGCCGGAGGCGGTGATCCGCAGGCTGGACAGATCGTATTCGTCGATCTCCCGTCCATAGCGCATCAGGCTGCGCACGATCGTCGGCGATACGCCAAGGTAAGTCACCCGATGGTCGGCGATCAGGCGCCAGAAGCGTCCGGTGTCCGGATAATCGGGCGTGCCTTCCGCGATCAGCAGGCTGCCGCCAGCGAAGCTCGGGATGCAGGCGCACATCGCGCCGACCATCCAGCCCATGTCGCTGAAGAAGAAAAAGCGATCGGACGATTTGAAGTCCCCGCAGATGATCATGTCGCGGGTCACCATCGAACCGATAAAGCCGATATGGGTCCAGACGCACCCTTTCGGTTCACCCGTGGTGCCGGAGGTGTATAGCAGGATGGCGGGGTCTTCGGCCTGCATCTCGGCCGTTTCGATGGTTGAGTCCTTGCCTGCGACGGCGTCGTCCCACCAGAGGTCGCGCCCCTTCCGCATCGGCGTGTCGATCGCAAGGCCGTCGCGACGGGTGACGATCACGTGTTGCACCGTCGGCGCGCCTTCCAGGGCGGCGTCGAGCACGGATTTGAGGGGCGCCGGGGCGCCACGCCGCCATGTGCCGTCAGCGGTGATCACCGCTTTCGCCTCACCATGGTTCAGGCGTGACTGGATTGGCGCAGGACCGAAGCCCGAGAACAACGGCATGACAATTGCGCCGAGTTTCAGGATCGCGAAGAACGCGACGAATGTCTCGGGAAGGTTCGGCATGTAGATGGCGACCACGTCGCCACGCCCGATGCCGACGTCGCGCAGCCCCTGCGCGAGCCGGGCGACATCCCGGTCGAATTCGCGGTAGGTCAGCGAACGGCGTTCGCGCTTGTCTTCGCCTTCCCAACCCAGGAACGTCTGATCCCACACCGCCGTGCCGCGGTGCTTGTCGAGGCAATTCAGCACGATGTTGGTGGTGCCGCCGACGCACCATCGTGCCCACGCTTGCCCCCTCGAAACATCCAGCATCTGGTCGTAGTTGCGATAAAACCGAACGTCGCAAAATCTGAAGACTTCCTGCATCAGCCATGCAGGATCTGCTTCAGCCTTTGCCGCGAGATCGTCGTAGTCCTGATGGCCGGTTGCACGGAGGAAGGCCGTAAGATTGCTTTGCGCCACCAGTTCCGGCGAGGGTGTCCAGATATATGGCGTGGTGTCGCTCATGAACGGTCTTGTCTCGCGTTGCAGCGGCCTTGCGTATCGCGTGGAAGCTAACGCCTCGGTGCGTTTTGGGTCAATGGGCCGCTATCTTTTGATTCTAACGTTTGTTAGAAATATGGGAATGCACGGGAGGAGGAAATGAACTCCAGCGCTTCCGGGTTTTTGGCCCCGACGCGGTTTGTCGACAGCAGTTCCTCCGAGGTCCGCGAATTCGTTGCGAGCAGCCTGGAAGGTGCGGGCGATCTATCGCAAACCGACAAGGCTATTCGCCTGTTCGATGCGGTCCGCGATCGGATCAGATACAATCCGTTCGACATCGGCACGACCGCGGACGAATACCGCGCCAGCCGGATTGTCGGGAAACCGACGAACTATTGCGTGCCCAAGGCAATCTTGCTGACCGCCGCCTTGCGCGCGGCCGGCATTCCGGCAGCCGTCGGATTTGCCGATGTCCGCAATCATCTGAATTCGCCGAAGCTCGCGGAGCTGATGGGAACCGACCTGTTCATCTATCACGGTTATGTCGCCGTGTGGCTCGACGGCCGGCAATTCAAGGTGACGCCGGCTTTCAACACCGAGATGTGCGAGCGATTCGGCGTCAGGCAGCTTGTCTTCGACGGTAAAAGCGACGCGCTGTTTCACGAATTCGACGCCAACAGCCAGCGGCACATGGAGTATGTGAATGACCGCGGCTGGTTTGCCGATCCGCCGATCGAACAATTGCTGCAGGATTTTCGAGCGACCTATCCGAAGCTATGGCAGTCCAGTATCGAACGGGTGCCGGTCCGCGACGCTGCTTTCGACGGTGGGCGATAGGATAGGCTCGCGCCTATTTCGAAGTCCCGGTTCCTTCGGGTTGCCTCGCGTATTGAACCGCGACCCGCCCGACTTTCTCCCGGGCAATGACAAGTTTTTGAATTTGCGCGGTGCCGTCGCCGATCTGAAGGCCCATGACGTCGATGTAGCGTTGGTGGAACGGCAGATCCGTGGTGTAGCCGTAATGACCGTGGGTGAGCAGGCACTGGTGGATGATCTCACAGGTCACTTTCGGCACGTACCATTTGCACATCGCGGCCTCGGCGGTGTGGGCGAGCCCCCGGTCGCGCAGCGATAGCGTGTAGAAGCAGAGCTGCCTCATCATGGTGAGTTGGGTTTCGGCTTCCGCGAGCGGAAAGCTCACGCCCTGATACTGGGCGATCGGCCGCTCGAAGGCGATGCGGCCGGTGCTGTATTGCCAGGCCTCGTCGACCGACGCCTGGGCCGGGCCGATGCATTCGAGGCCGATCAGGGCGCGACTGTAGTCGAAGCCGGCCATGATCTTGGAAAAGCCCTTGTTTTCCTCGGCCATCAGGCATTCGGCGGGGATGAACACGTCGTCGAAGAAGACCGAGCCCCGACCGACCGGCCTGGTGCCGATGTCGTCGAAATGCGTGCGGGTGATGCCGGGCTGGTTGAGATCGACAAAGAAGGCGCTGACCCCGCGGGCGCCGTCTGCGACGCTGCCTGTCCGTGCAAAGATGACGGCCGCGTCGCATTGGTCCGAAAAGCTCATCGAGGTCTTTTCGCCGTTGAGGCGGTAGCCGTTACCGGACTTCTCGGCGCGCAAGACGAGGTTGGCGGCATCCGACCCACCGCGCGGCTCGGTAAGGCCCAGGCCGATGATGGCTTCGCCGCGGGTAACGCGCGGCAGCCATTCGTCCGCGATGCTGGGCGAGGCGTGCTGGGCGATCATCCCACCCATCAGGGAAGCCAGCAATTGAACGTAGCTGGCGTTGAAGTCGCCATAGGCGATCTGCTCGATGATGACCCCGGCGGTGGCGCTGCTCTCGCCGAGGCCGCCATATTTTTCCGCAAGGTCGACACCGATCAGCCCGAGATCGCCCATTTCCTTGAGCATCGCGCGGTCGATGCGGTCCTGCCGGGCGCGTTTCTGGTAGTGAGGAGCGAGCTTCTGCCGCGCAAATCGTGCTGCGGTCTCGCGAAACGCCTGCTGCTGCTCGCTGAGCGCGTAGTCCATGACGATTTCCCCGCGAACAAGGCCGACGGCTTGCATTCGGCCCGATTTTTATCCAGTCTAACAAGTGTTAGAAATTACGCAATCGTGAGCCTTGCCGATGACCAGCCATTCCGGAATGTCGGACTACCCAAATCTGTTGTCGCCGCTCAGGGCTGGCCGAACGATGTTGCGCAACCGGATGATCATGGGCTCGATGCATACCCGCCTCGATATGGAGGAGAACGGGTTGCACAAGATGGCGGTGTTTCTCGCCGAACGGGCCAAGGGCGAGGTCGGCCTGATCATCACCGGCGGCTACGCGCCGAACACCGCGGGCCTGATCGAGCCAGGCGGACCGATCCTGACCGAGCGTGCGCAGGCGCAGGAATTGCAGCGCGTCACCGAGGCGGTTCACCGGCATGACGGCAAGATCTGCCTGCAGATCCTTCATTCCGGCCGTTATGCGCGGCAGCAGGAATGTCTCGGCCCATCCGACATCCGTTCGCGCATCAACAGGTTTCCGCCGCGCGCCATGAGCGGCGCCGAGATCGAGCAGACGATATCGGATTACGCCCGCTGCGCGGTGCTGGCTGGGGAGGCCGGCTTCGATGGTGTCGAGATCATGGGATCGGAAGGCTACCTGATCAACGAATTCACGGTGCTGCGCACCAACAACCGCAGCGATGAGTGGGGAGGGTCCGAGGAGAACCGCCATCGGCTCCCTGTCGAACTGGTCAAGCGCGTGCGCGCGGCGACTGGCCCGGAGTTTCTGATCATCTATCGCATTTCCGCGGCCGATCTTGTCGAGGGCGGCGCGACCGGTGACGAGATCGATCGGCTGGCGCGCCGGGTCGAAGCCGCCGGCGCCGATATTCTCAATACCGGGATCGGGTGGCATGAGGCACGGGTTCCGACCATCGCCTATCCGATACCGCGCGCCGCCTGGCGCTTTGCCGCCGCGCGGCTGAAGCGGGTTGTCGGTATTCCTGTGGTGGCTTCCAATCGCGTGAACACGCCTGATGTCGCCGAGGCGATCCTCGCGGCGGGCGACAGCGATCTGGTCTCAATGGCGCGCCCGATGCTGGCGGATCCGTATTTTGCCAGGAAGGTACGGGAAGGGAATGCCGACAAGATCAACGTTTGCATTGCCTGCAACCAGGCTTGCCTCGATCTGATCTTTTCAGATCGCCGGGCCACTTGCCTTGTCAATCCGCGCGCCTGCCGCGAAACCGAATTCGATGACGGGCCTGCGGCAAAGTCCCGCAGGGTTGCCGTGATCGGCGCCGGGGCGGGAGGGCTTGCGGCAGCAGCGGAAGCGAGCCGTCGGGGACACAAGGTCACGCTGTTCGAAGCCACCGATCGCGTCGGCGGCCAGATCAATCTTGCTCGCGCCATTCCCGGCAAGGCCGAATTCGACGAGATGCTGCGGTACTACAGCGGCAGGATTTCGAACAGCGGCGTCGAGTTGCGCCTCAATGCATCGCCCGGCGCCGAAGATCTCAGGAAGCAGGCGTTCGACGCTGTGGTGGTTGCTTCGGGCGTGCATCCGCGCATGCCGGATATTGCAGGCATCGATCATCCCAAGGTCGTGTCCTATGCCGATTTGCTCAGCGGCAAGCGAAACGCCGGCCGCCGCGTGGCCATTGTCGGAGCCGGCGGCATCGGGTTCGACGTCGCTGAATATCTCTGTCATTCGCAACCGGGCGAAGCCCCGAAGGCGCGCGGAATGGATGTGGCGGAGTTCCAGGCCGAATGGAACGTCGATGCCAGCCTTACCGAGGCCGGCGGCCTGAACGGCGATCCGCTGGCGCCACGGCAAAGTCCGCGCGAGATCACCATGCTGCAGCGCAAGGCGACGCGGCCGGGTGTGAATCTCGGGGTTTCCACCGGCTGGATCCTGCGCAGCAATCTCGCCAAGCGCGGCGTCAGGATCATGGCCGGCGTCACCTATGAGCAGATCGACGACAGGGGATTGCATGTCCTGGTCGATGGCAAGCCGGAGCTGATCGAGGCCGATACCATCGTGATCTGCGCCGGGCAGGTATCCAACCGTTCTCTGTTCGACGAACTGCGATCGCTCGGCATTGACGTCCACATCATTGGCGGCGCCAAGGAAGCTGCCGAGCTCGACGCCATGCGTGCTGTGGACGAGGGCGTGCGGATCGGGCAGGCGCTTTAGGTGAACGGCCTCACTTGACTTTTGGGACGGCGGATTCGCGGTTGGAAAATTTCACCATATCGATCATCTGGCGTGCGTCATGGGCAAGATGCAGCGTTTCGCCGCCGTCGATGTACCATTCTTCACCGGTGACGAATTTTCCGAGCGACGAGCTCAGGAAAATGATGGCGGCCGAAATGTCGCCGACGTCGCCCATATGACCCATGATATTTCGATTCAGCTTGAGCCATTGCTCCGGCTCGATCGGATAATGGTCCATGCCTTCGGTTTTGACCGTCCCTGGCGCGACGCAATTGAGGCGGATGCCGAATTCCGCCCACTCGAACGCCAGCGTCTTCATCATCGCCAGCACGCCTCCACGTGCCGCCGCCGTATGCACGAAGCCGCTCAAACCGGAACGGACGCAGGCCGTAACGAAGACGATCGAGCCGCCATGCTCCAGCATGAAGTGATCGGCGACGGCCCTGGTCATCTGCCAGGATCCGATCAGATTGTTGCGGATCACGGTCTCGAAGCCCTTGTTGTTGAGCTCGCGCGCCGGTGTAACGAACTGGCCGCCGGCGTTATTGACGAGAATGTCGAGCCGGCCAAATTCGCTCTTGATGCGCTGCATCGCGCCCTCGATCTGCTCAGGGAGGCGAATGTCTGCAGGGATCGCGATGGCCTTGCGGCCGAGGTCGTGTATGATTCTGGCGCAGTCCTCAATCGGTTCGGCACGGCGGCCGAGCAGCACGATGTCTGCGCCGCAGCGCGCCATTTCGATCGCCGTGGCACGGCCCATCCCGGTTCCCCCTCCGGTCACGAGCGCGACTTGGCCTTTCAGAAGATCTGGTGCGAAACGCATGGCGGGCATTGGCTGCATGATGGTCTCGATTGATTGAATACCGGTTGTATTCGAACGGTTCGGCAGTATTCTAACAGATGTTAGAAACCTGCGGAAGATGAAGACGATGTCCGAGCGTGAACCCGTCCGCTGTACGTTGGATGATGGTATCGTGACTGTGACGATTGACCGGCCCGAGCGCAAGAACGCCTTGTCGGTTGAGGCGATGAATGCCTTGACCGATGTGTGGGAGCGTGTCGAAAAGGAGCCGCAGGCCAGGGTAGTGATACTTACCTCCACCGATTGCGGGGTGTTTTCTGCCGGCATGGACCTCAAGCAGGCGGCAGAGATCAGGGCACGCGATGGCGTCGACATTTTAACGTTGATCCGCGACCCGATGCAGACCGCGATGCGCAAGGTGTCAAAGCCGATCATCGCGGCGATGACGGGATCGCTGATGGCGGGCGGCATGCTGTTGGCCATCAAGTCCGACTTGAGGATTGGCCTTCGCGGGACGCGCGCCGGTATCACCGAGGTCAAGATGGGACGTGGTTCGCCGTGGGCCGTGCCGTTGCTGTGGATGCTGCCGCAGCCGCTCGTGATGGAACTGGTCCTCACAGGTGAGACGCTCCCGATCGAGCGGCTCGCCGACCACGGCTTCTTGAATTACCTAGAGGACACTCCTGATGCCGTCCGCGCGCGGGCGTTGCAGCTCGCACGCGTGATCGTTGAGGGCGCGCCGCTATCGGTCAAGGCGGCCAAGGCGAGTGTGCTCGCAGCAATGGATCTGGGGTGTGCGAACGGGCTGGTCGAAGCCGACAGGCTTCACGTCGAAGCCTATGCCAGCCTCGATGCGATCGAGGGGCCAAGGGCATTTTCCGAGAAGCGAAAGCCCATCTGGCAGGGCAGATAGATGAACAGGCAGCGAAGGCGGCTAGAGCTATGCTTTCTTGACGCCGTCGAAGATCAACAGCTCGGTCCGTCGGGCCAGCTTCAGGACGGCGTCTTTGCTGTCGAGGCTGAACCACTCGATCGTCCAGTTCAGTGCGCCCAGCACGAATATCCGCAAGGGAACGATCTCGATGTCGGCCCGGATTTCTCCGGCGCGACGCGCGTCGAGAAAGAGCCTGTCCCAGTATTTTGCGTAGGCTCTGCGGAGGGGACGATGCGGTTTCTTGAGAGCCTCGGGCAATTGACCGTAGATCCGAATGTTCGCGGATGTGAAGTCGCTGGCTTCGAGAAGGGCCACCAGATGCGCTTCGATCGCCAGCCCAATTCGGCGGCGGTGCGAAACCTCGCCTGCATCGCGCAAGGCCTTCTTGACGGCTTCGAACACACCCAACAGCCCGAGGTGAAGGACCTCGTCGAGAATTTGCTCCTTGGAATCGAAATAGTAATAGACGCTGCCCGCCTTGATTTCCGCCATGGCCGCGATCTGACGCAACGTGGTGGCGGAATAACCCTGGCGACGAAATAGCTTGGCCGCGGCACTCAAAATCGAATCGCGTGACTTTTCTGATTTGGAAGTCGGGACGACGGAGCTCGCCGACGTTTCCGGCGAAGCGCCCTCGCGTTTCAATGCCGGATCGGATCGAGAATTTGCTTTTCGCCTGGAGGTCGAAATGCGCTTCTGGGATTTGGAAACCAACAAAGACCGCCGTGTCGGAGTCATGTTCAAAGCGCCTTGTGCGCGCGATTATTGGCGCAGTCAAAAGACTTCGTCAACCGCCGGCGAGAACGCACGGGAAGGGATCAAGGCGTTTCGCGAGAAGCGAAGCCCGAATTTTCAGGGTCGCTGATGTGAGGCGGCTTGCTGGCGACCGTAGGCATTGACGTCACGTCGACGGCGCGAAAGTATCCGCTAACGGCGCTGTGCAAGCGTAATGAAAAAGCTGTGCAAGCGTAATGAAAAATGAGTATGGGAGGTTGATATGCGCGGACTTGATGGGCGACGGGTCATTTTGACCGGCGGGGCCAGTGGGATTGGGCGCGCGACGACCCTTCGACTGGCCGAGGAAGGTTGCGTCGTCGGTGTGTTCGACCAGAATCTGGCGGGTGCCGAGGAGACTGTTCGTCTCTGCGCCGGCAAGCGCGGTCGCGTCTTCGCCTTTCAGGTCGACATCACCGATCGGGATGCGGTCGCTGCCGCGGCGGACAAATTCGAAGCTACGGCAGGGCCGGTTGAGCTGCTTGCCAATGTAGCCGGCTGGGACATCCCGGTGGCCTTTCTGGAGACCGATCGTGCCTTCTGGGACAAGGTCATCGGTATCAACCTCTACGGACCACTCAACCTGCATCACGTCGTGGTCAAGCGCATGGTCGAACGTGGGTTTGGACGAGTGGTGAATGTGGCGTCCGACGCGGGCCGGGTCGGCTCATCCGGAGAGGCGGTCTATTCGGCATGCAAGGGTGGCTTGATCTCGTTCACCAAGACGGTGGCCCGAGAGCTGGCGCGAAAGAACATCATTTTGAATGTGGTGTGCCCTGGCCCCACGGATACGCCATTGTTCGACGCCTTCACCAAGAGCTCACCGGCCGGCGGCAAGATCGCCGAAGGACTTGCCCGGGCGATTCCACTGCGGCGTCTTGGCCAACCGGATGACTATCCAGGCATGATCGCATTCCTGCTCAGTGACGATGCCGCGTACATCACGGGGCAAACGATCAGCGTGTCGGGTGGGTTGACCATGCATGGCTGAAATGACCGATCGCGGACCGTATCGCACCGCTGAACGCGGACGAGGCGATGCCTGCGATCTCCCGCGGCTGCGCAGGCCAATATCGACGAAATCGCCGCAGACATCTCTCAGGAATGATTTGATGGCTTTAAGGAGCTTCACGTTTGGCGATGTTTATCGCCGCAACGCCGAGTGTTTTCCCGATCGTACGGCCTTCATCTTCGAGGGGAAGCGCGTGACGCATGCAGACTACCTGCGGCGCGTCGAGAAGCTGGCGGGTGGTCTCGCACGCCTCGGCGTGAAATCTGGCGATCGTTTCGGGATCCTGTCGCAGAACTGCCTTGAGATGGTCGATCTGGTCGGCGCGGCGGCGCTGCTCGGCGCGATCCTGCTGCCGGTCAATTATCGTTTGAACCCGGAGGAGATAAGCTACGTCCTCGCCGATGGTGCGCCGGTCGTCATGGTTGCCGGTGCGGACTATCACGATACGGTCGTCGCGCTAAAGGGATCGCTGCCCTCGGTGCGGCACTGTTTCGGCATCGGCGCCGCGCACCCGGCGTTGATTCCCTTCTCAGTGTTGTCTGCCTCCGATGAGAATCATCGGCCGGCCGGCGCCGATGCGGACGCTGGTTTCGTGATCATCCACACCGCCGCTGTTGGCGGCCGTCCGCGCGGCGCCCTGCTGTCGCAGACGGGTATGCTGACGGCACAGAGCTCGCTGGTCCAGGCGTGGGGGCTTGACGAGGGCGATGTCAATCTGGGCGCTCTGCCGCTGTTTCATGTAGCGGGCCTCGGGTTGATGCTGACCCTGCAGCAGGCCGGCGGCGCCAGCGTCATAGCCGCGAAATTCGATGCCGCGCAGGCCGCCCGCGACATCGCCGCCGAAAAAGTCACGGTCATGTCCGAGTTCGCGCCAATGCTCGGCAGTATCCTGGACCAGGCTCAACCCGGGCAATTGTCATCGCTGCGCGCCGTGATGGGTCTGGATACGCCGGCGACCATCGAGCGTTTCGAGAGCGAGTGCCCCAACGCAACGTTTTGGGTCACGTTCGGTCAATCGGAGACGTCGGGGTTGGCGACGCTATCGCCGTATCGCGATCGTCCCAAGTCCGCGGGCCGGCCATTGTTCTGGCGCAGCATCGCCGTGGTAGACGCCGACGACCGCCCGAAGGCGACCGGACAGGTCGGCGAGATTGTGGTGCGTGGTCCGACGGTTTTCAAAGGATACTGGAATCTGGAAGCCGACACGGCCGTCACCTTCCGCAACGGCTGGCACCATACCGGCGACATGGGCTATTTCGACGCCGACGGCTATCTTTGGTACGCTGGTCGCGCGCCGGAAAAGGAACTGATCAAGACCGGTGGCGAAAATGTCTATCCGGCCGAGGTCGAGAACGCGATTCGCCAACACCCGTCGATCGCCGATGTCGTCGTGATCGGCGTGCCCGATCCGCAATGGAGTGAGGCGGTCAAGGCGGTCTGCGTGCTGCAATCATCGAAGGCGGCAACCGCTGACGAGATCATCGACTTCGTAGGCGGCCTGATTGCGCGCTACAAGCGGCCGAAAAGTGTAGTTTTCGTCGACAAATTGCCGAAGCAGGCGAGCGGCGACGTTGATCGGCCCGCCGTCAAATCGGCGCACGGTCAGGCGTAAAGGCAACTTCGGCATGTTAATCGGTCTTCGAAAAATTTTGCGGGAGTTACGCAACGATCCGAAAGTTATTTCTTGGAACTGTGTATCTGTTTAGAAGAACGGCATTCATCAAGTGTCCGCAATGGCTTGGGTCGCCCTCGGTCTCCGAACCACCACAACGAATACGACGGCTAGTCCGGAGGTTGTCGTGTACATCGTAAACGCATTGAGATAGCCGGGCCATCCGCGATCTTGCAGAGATATTCGGTGCCGAGCGATGTCAGTTCATCGGGATCACGCTTGCCGGTCGAAGACAGTAGCTCAATGTGACTTGCGTGCACACGATCGCCGTGCGGCCGTTCAATCCTAGATCCATGTTGTTTCGCCCTGACCCGCTCCGCTTCTTGCGGCGGATGATTTGTGTGATCGTCGATTTCAGGATTTCGGCAAGGGCATGCCAGCAGACCTGGAGCCCCACATGCAGAGACTGGTTGGCTCGAAGCCGAATTGCCGTGGCCGGTGCGTGGCCTCGTCTTCGATCTCGTCGACGCCGACGGAATATTCGAAGACCATGCCGTCCGGCCCTTTGAAGTACAGGAACCGCGCGCCCGAGGTCGGATGCCGGCCGGGGCCGAACACGATCGGCACACGCTGGCCCGACAGATGATAGAAGGAGCGCATCACGTCGTCGTTGCTCTCAACCTGGTGGTTGACGTGATGAATGCCCGGTCCGCGTCCCGGCGCCAGCGCGATGGTATGATGAATGGCGTTGACGCGCATCAGCGCGATGTCCCCGATCCGGTCGCTGACACGGGCGTTGCAGACCTGGGTCCAGAACTGTTCGTCCCGCGTCGGATTGGTCGTGCTAAGGCCGACATGGCTGAAGCCGGTTATGCCTGCATCCCTGGATGCGAAATAGCGTTTGCCGCTGCGTTCAGGCCGGACCACCAGTTCGATCTGATTGCCGGTGGGATCCTTGAAGCCGATAAACGCCTTGACCTTGCGCAATGCACATTCGGCCGGCGTGCCGGCGTGCACGGGATGACCGAGCTGATCGAGCGTCGCGGCGGCGGCGCCCAGCCTGCTTTCGTCCTCCACCTCGAACCCGACGGTCTGATCGGCGGGGTCGCCTTCGAAATAGCACAACGTATGAGCCCGATCGTCAGACCGGAGATAAAGAGCCTTGCCCGACTGCTCGCCGACTTGCAGGCCGAGGCATCTGGTTGCGAAGCTTTCGGCGTCATCGAGGTTGGACGCGCCCAGCCTCACATATGAAAGGTCCTTGAGCTCGATCATTTGGCTTTCCTTTGCAGAGGTTGCATCATCCGGCCCCCGTCGCCCGCAATTCGGCGATATCGGTGCACTCGCTTCCCCACTCGCACAGCGAGGACGCTTCCAGCGTAAATTGCCGGGGACGATGACGAGCGTCGAGATCCCTCAAACCATAGCCGTAAGAGAAAACGTATCCTTCAGGGCCGGCAAACCGCAGGAATATCTGGCCCGATGCTGGCTCGCGCCCCGGTCCATGCATGATCTTGATCTGGCGTTCCTGAACGAAATAATTGTTCTGCATGACGGCATCCATGCTTTCGACGCCGTACGAAACATAGACCAGGCCCGCTCTGTCCGAAGGATAGAGCACCACGCGGTGATGTTTCTGGTCGATGCCGAGATAGGTTACCTCGCCGACGCGGTCGGTCGCCCTCGCGCCCAGTATCACCGTCCATAGCCTGAGGTCGTCCTTGATCGCGGTGCTGCGAAGCCCGACGCCCTGCAATCCGGTGATGCCGGCATCACGGCTGGGGAAATAGCGGCGGCCGCTCAGGGCGGGCCGCAGGACCAGATCGATCTCGTTGCCGGTGGCATCCTCGACGATCAGGGCGCGGCGAACGAAGCGTTTGGCACACTCCGCTGTCGTCGCCTCGCGTCCCGAGAAGCCGTCACGGGCCATATCCCTCGCCACCCGATCGAGTTCGGGCTCATCCGTAATCTCGATACCGATACTCGATCGCTGGATTCCGCCTGCCAGACAGAGCGTGTGATAGCGCTCGTCCGAGCGAAACAGGAACGGCTCCAGCTCGTTGGGAACATGCTGAAGGCCGAGGACCTCGGTGGCGAAGGCCGCCGCGACTTGCGGCTGGGCAACCGCAAGCCTCACATAGCAAAGCTGCACGGCCGGACTACGCGACGACAATTCCGCGCTCATGACCTTCGACCCTTGCGAAGCTTGCCCGGTATCGCCGCCGCCAAATGTTGATGGATGATGCCGCGCCAGACATTCATCAGCCGCGTGAACTGCTCGGGATCGTTCTCGATGAGCATGCGGACCGAAAATCCGCGCACGGCGCTCAGGGTCAAAGAGAGCACGTCGCTGGCCAATTGTCTGGGGATGCCCGAGGATATCAGCGTATCCAGCCAGGCGGCCTCGATGGAGAAGCGTGTCTGCCGGGTGAACTGGTGCGTTTCGCTCCGGAGGCGGCGCGTGCTCTCATCACTCATCGCGATGGCAAGCTCGATGAAGAAGTAATCGCCGAGGAAGAAGTCTTGCGCGTCCTTGATGATCTCCGCGATCGGATCTCTGCTGCCGCGCGCGAGCTGGGCGCGGCGTGTACTTTGCGCGAATGTAACTTCATTGACGTGGGTCAGTACCGCCACGACAAGGGCGTGCTTGCTTGGAAAATGGTGCATCAGGGCGCCGCGGGATACGCCGGCCACGCTCGCGACCTCGATGGTCCGCAGCCCGCCGAAACCCTTCTGGCGAATGAGCTTGCTCGCTGCATCCAGCAATTGCTTGCGCGTCGCTTCGCTGCGTTCCGCCTGGGTTCGGCGCGGCGCATATTTGGGCTCGGAGGAACTTTCCCGACGCGACCGAAGCTTTTGCCTTGGAGCAGGGCTCTGCAGCGTTCCAGACAGGCGCGGTCCCGTCTGCTTTGGGTCTCTAGAATTCGACATAGACGCTTTCTTCGATGATTTTGACGGCGAACGTCTGCAACGCAACCGTACACGGCATGCCGGCGGGTTTGCCACTGGTCACGTCGAAGGTGCCGAAATGCCAGGGGCATTCGACGATCTTCCCCATCAGGGTGCCTTCTTCCGACAGCGATGCCTCGCCATGGGTGCACAGATCGGACGTCGCATAAATCGTTCCATCCACGTTATAGATGGCGAGAGTGGTTCCGTCCGGCATGGAGGCCGGTCGGATTTCGCCATCCGGAAAGTCTGCGATGGTACCGATCAAAACGTTTTGGGTCATGACGTCGTTCATAACATCGTGCTGCCACCGTTGACACTGATGACCTGTCCCGTGACGAACGACGCTTCCTTTGACGCCAGATAGCAGACCATCGAGGCTACCTCGTCCATTTCGCCAGCCCGTCCCATCGGCACCACATCGACGAATCGTTGCAGGGCCTGGGGCGACATCAGGGTGGCTTTCTGGACCTGTGGCGTGTTCACGATGCAGGGCGCCACGACATTGGCCGTGATCCCGTCCCTGGCAAACTCACGGGCCAGCCCCGTCACAATGGCATGTACACCGCCCTTTGCGGCATTGTAGGCAGCGTGGTCCCAAAGTCCGTTGCGGACCGAGTCGGCGCCGATATTCACGATCCGGCCGTATCCCTTGGCCTTCATGATGCGAACGGCATGCCAGGTGCACCATAGCGTCGTCCACAGATTGCGGTCGATTGTCGTCCGCAGCGTATCGGGTGTGTGGTCGAGGAACGGCTTGATAATGCCGCCGCCGGCATTGTTGACGAGTACGTCGAGGGTTCCGTAGGTCTCGACGGTGAATTTGATGACGCCGCCGGCAGCGGCTTCCTGTGAAAGATCGCCAGCCCTGACCGCAGGCATATCGCGTCCGGATGCTGCGATACTCTCGGCGACGGATTTTAGACCCTTTTCGTCGACATCCGACAGCACCAGGCGTGCGCCGGCATCGGCAAAATGCCTGGCGATAACGACGCCGATGCCGCTTGCCGCACCGGTGACGACAACAACCTGGCCGGAAAATCGCGTATTCATCTGATCGCCATTTTCCTCTAGAGCACGATGCTGATGCGGCCGTGCGGACGCAGGCCTTCGCTGCCGAGCAGGCAGCGCTTTTCCCTGATGCGCAGGCCGTCACCGTTGGTCGTCAGCCGGTAATTGCTCTTCCCGAAATAGAGATCGGTGGTGCCGTCCTTGGTCCGCAGCGTCTGGAATACGCAACTGACTTCCATTTCCTCATCGCTTCGCGCGTGGATTCGTACGTTGCCGACGATCCGGCTTGTCTTCGAATGGGGAAATTCGGCGTGCGCGGTGCGCTTCATCAACCGTTTCACGCGCTCGCCGAGCCGGACGCGGTCATCGGCGATGTAGAACAGGTTGGTGTCGGGCGATGCATCGGGAGGCAGATCGGTACAGGGCACTTCGTACTTGGCATCGTCGGTGAACAGCGTCAGCCATTCCGGCAGCCGCCATTGATCGAGCAAGTCGGCTTCGGCGAACAGAAAGTCCTCGACGTCGGAACGGGTTACGGAATGCATGGCGGGCTCCTCAGGCGGCTACGCCCTTGATGTGGGGGATCGGCGCGGGAAACATCTGCTTGTTCCACTGGGTCCAGAATGCACGCATCTGAAGTTCGTCGTTGTGCGAGGGCTTGTCCTTGCCCATGCCCTTCGAAATGTCGTTCCACAAGGCTTCCTTCGAATTCTTGAATCCGCGCTGACAATGCTCAAGCGCTTCGGCATCGTCCGGAGAAGCAAATCCGCCGGGGCCAAGGAATTCGAGGAAGTTATTGAGGCGGTATTTGCGCGCCCACGCTGTTTCGTCGTTCGGTGCCAGCGCCCAGGCGTTGATGACCATGTAATCGGGAGCCATGGGAAAATAGGTCCTGACTGTCAGGGCCATGATGTCGTTGACAACGAGGTTCGGAAAAATGAAGAGATTGCGGTTCTTCAGTGCGATCCGATCGGCGCGCTCCCTGCCGTAGAGTTGGACCAGCTTGTCGTACTGCCTGGCGATCTCGGTCTTGCCGGCCTCGCCCCAGCCGGGGATCCACTGCGCGACCGGCCGGCCCCAAGGCGCAGCATATTCAAGCACCGCATGGCCGTTGCCGAGATCGTAGCCAAAGCCGCCTCCCGTGCCCGAACTCATGTTGTCGGTCGAGCTCATCAGAATATCGAAGTAGCTCGCATGCGTCGTCATCGCATGGTAACCGTCGATGCTGTTCTCGGTCAGCAGCTTCCAGTTGGCGCGGATCGAGTACTCCTGGCTGCCTGCCACGATCGACATGCCGGCATCGGTCTGGTCGCAGATGACGTCGAGATATTCCCTGGCGTTGCCGAGGTAATCCGTCAACGGAATGATGTTCGGATCGAACGAGACGAAATTGAAGTCCCGGTAGCTTTCATAGCGGGGCACGGCCTGCATGTTCGAAGTATCGCGGGCCTTGAAACCCTCCGGATACGACTCTTCGCCGGGCTGGCTGCGCAGCTTGCCGTCCGCGCCGAAAACCCAGCCGTGATAGAAGCACTGGAACGATTTGGCGTTGCCCTTGCGCTCGCGGCAAACCTGCGCGCCGCGATGCGGGCACGTATTCAACAGAGCGCGAAGCTGCCCCTTGGCGTCCCGCGTAAAGAGAATGCTGCGGCCGGCGACCGAGCGGCTGATGAAATCTCCCGGCTTCGGCAATTCCGAGGAGTGTCCGAGATAGAGCCAGGAACGGTCGAAGACCTTTTCCTTCTCCGCCTCGTAGATTTCATGATCGACGAAGTTGCGGCGCGCGACCTTGAATATCCGTTGCGCCGGATCCACCAAAAGGGCCGGGTGAGCGTTATCCGCGTTCATGGCGTATCCTTTCTATGAGGCAAGTGAGCGCTTCAATTCAAAATTCGGGTTCTCGAGATCGTTTCGATCAATCATCTTTCGCGACGCGACGAGACGGCGCAGGACCGACATATCGCGGGCGGCGTTGACGGTGACACCGCCGATGACTTCGCTGTCGCGAATGCTCAGTGCCGTGAAACGTCCATCGGCGACGTTTCCCCTGAGGATTTCATCGCCGCCGCCGGGATGCCCGACGATCTGGATATTGGCGTCATATTGATCGGACCAGAACCACGGCGGCGTCTCATAGGCTGTGGCTTCGCCCGCGATGCTTTTCGCGGTGGCGATGGCCTGATTTTGCGCGTTGGCCCAGTTTTCCAGCCGCATCCAGCGGTCGTGACAGCGGCTCCATTGCTCGGCGACGTCGCCGGCGGCGTGAACGCCGTCGATGGCGGTCGCGCCCGACGTGTCCACCTTGATGCCGTGGTCGCTGTTCAGGCCGAGCTGGTGAGCAAGATCGACCGACGCCTCGACGCCGATGCCGACAAGGACGATATCGGCGGGTACGATCGTTCCGTCGTCCAGTTCGATCCCTCTTGCGGTCGCTTGCTTGATGGAAGCACCGCACATGATCTTCACACCCCTGGTCGCGTGAAGCTCTCGCGCATATTGGCTCAGTGCCGGCGATCCGACCTGGGGCAGCACCGCGGCTTTCTTCTCGAGGACGACGACATGGCAGCCACGGGCCACCGCCGCGGAGGCGACCTCGAGGCCGATGACGCCGCCGCCAATGAGAACGACATTCCTGCCCGGTTGCAGCGCACGCCGCAGTGCCAGCGCATCGTCCATGCAGCGGAGATAGCTGACAGGCAGCGAGCTACGCTCGAGTTCAGGCATCCTGCGGGGGCGCGTGCCTGTCGCCAACAGCAACCGATCGAATGCAAAGACCCTTCCATCCTCGAGCCCGATCTCGCGCCGCTCGATATCGGCGGTGACGACACGTGAGGACGTCGACAGTGTAACGTCGAGTTCGGCCCAGTCGCCTGCGGCACGGATGAAGGCCGGATTGGGTTCGCTGTCGAGCAGGATCGATTTCGACAGCTGCGGCCGCTCATAGGGAAGGTGGGCTTCCTCGCCGATCAAGGTGATCGGGCCGACATGGCCGGCCCCCCGCAAGGCTTCGGCCGCGCGGCCTCCGGCCTGTCCGGCTCCGACGATCACGACGCGTGTCTTCGACAGGTTCACCGCGTTCGCTCCCTTGCGGCGGGCCGAGCCGGGCCGCCGTCGACGCTTTCAAAAGACGTCTTGACACCAAGTTAGAAACAATCAATCCTGTTTGTAAAGTAAAAACTGCCGGGCCGAGCGTTCGGCGCATAAGCTTGCAAAAAGCGACAGGGAGAGACGCAGTGGGCGCTGTGATCGATATTCACACCCATGTTGTGCCGTCGCGGCTGGCTGCGGATCCAAAAAGGGACCGGCGGTGGCCGAGCGTCGAACCATCGGGCGACGGCGCCGCGGTTGTGATCGGTGGCAAGGTGTTCCGAAAAATCGATGCACGCTCCTGGAACGTCGGCGATCGCCTCGCCGACATGGTCGAAGATGGCACCGACATGCAGGTGCTGTCGCCGATGCCGGAGTTGCTGTCGCACTGGCTGCCCGCTGACGACGCTGAATATTTGGCCGATGTCATGAACGACGAGATCGCGGCCATGATCGCGCAGGCGCCGGACAACTTCGCCGGAATCGGAATGGTTTGTGCGCAGGATGTGCCGCGCGCCGTGAACCAGCTGCAAAAGGTCAAGACGCTGGGTTTTGCCGGAATCGAGATCGGCACGCATATCAACGGAACGGCGCTCGGGAGCGATACCTTGTTTCCGCTCTATGAGGCCGCCGAAGCGCTGGATCTCGGAATTTTCGTGCATCCGCTGCACCCCGCCGGAATGGAGCGCGTTGCGGCGAGCCCCGAGTTTGCGGCAACGGCGGTATTTCCACTGGAGACGGCGCTGGCGTCAGTGTCGCTGCTCGCGGCCGGGATCACGGAGCGTTTTCCAGGGTTGCGGATCCTGCTCAGCCATGGCGGCGGGGCGCTGTCGTGGATACTGCCGAGAATGGATTTCGGCTGGTCGCTCGGCTTGAAGGGCCAGATGACGCAGCCGCCGTCGAAGCTGGCCCGCCAGTTCTGGTACGACACGATTCTTTACGATCCGGCATCGCTGTCGTTTTTGGCCGATGCGGTCGGCAGCGATCATATCGTCGTTGGTTCCGATTATCCGTTTTCCATAAGGCAGAAGCAGCCGGGCGCCTTCGCCAGACATGCGCTGGCTGACGAAGCCGTTCTGGCCGACAACGCTTTCGGCTTTCTCGGCCGCATTCACCGCGTGAAGAAGCTGGCGTCGATTTCCACGGCAGTGCAGGGGAGCCAGGCGCGTGGTTGAGTGCCGGTCGCTTCCACAGATGTGCCTGCTCGGCCAGGCGCCGCCGCGGACACCCGGTCGTAGCGATGCACAGGTGCCGTCAGATGCAAGCCGGGGCGAGAGCAAATACGGCCGGATAGCCTTTGTCTATTTCTATCAGGACGGTGCGAAGACCGATCCCGTCTTCGGCCTGCTCGACATCGAAATCGCGATCCAGCGGCGCACTCCCAGGGGCTTCCAGTTCGAAATCTACTGTATCGGGGATGGTTATCAGAGCGGGCACGGGTCGAGCGCGCCGCAGCCGCTGGCGGTCGAGTTTCGTGCCGGTGCACGCACGGTCGCGAAAGCGGAATGGCGTTATCCGACGGTACTCAACGGCCACATGGATGCGCTGACATTCTCGGCGCCCATTGAAATGACAGATCGCGATTTCGCCGACATCGACAGCGCCTGGCTGCCGTCGGTGCGCGCCGAGGCAACGATTTGTCTGGAATGAACGCGGTCGTCTAACAAGGAGTTCGCCATGAGATCCATCACCCGTCGCTCTGCCATAGCCGGGATCGGTGCCGCGGCATTGACGCTTGGCCGTTCGAAAAATGCGTCTGCCAAGGATTACGATGTCGGCGTTACCGACACCGAAATCAAGCTCGGTACCACCTCGCCCTACAGCGGGCCGGCATCGGCTTACGGCGTCTATGGTCAGGCGCAAAGCGCCTATTTCGAAATGGTCAACGACCGCGGCGGGATCAATGGCCGCAAGATCAATTTGATCTCGCTCGACAACGCATTCAGTCCGCCGAAGGCCGTCGAGCAAACCCGCAAGCTCGTCGAATCCGACGAGGTCTTCGCCATCGCCGGATTTCTCGGCACGCCGCCAAATGCGGCGGTGTCCAAATATCTCAATGCGAAAGGCGTGCCGAGCCTGTTCCTTACCTCCGGTGCGGTACGATTCAACGATCCGAAGAACTTCCGCTGGATCGTTCCGTTTTATCCTTCCTACGTCGCGCAGGGCGCGGTGTTCGGCAGGTATCTCCTGAAGACTAAGCCGAACGGAAAGATAGCGGTTCAATACGTCAATGACGATCTTGGCCGCGACTATCTGCGCGGGCTGAAGATCGGCCTGGGCGCGCGTGCGTCGGAGATGATCGTCAAGGAAATCAGCCATGAGATGACCGAACCCACGATCGAAAGCCAGATTGTCGAATGCAAGGTCAGTGGCGCCGATGTATTCGTCCAGTTGAGCGCGTCGAAATTCGCGGCACAGGCTATCCGCAAGGTTGCGAGCCTGGGCTGGCAACCCACGTTCATCATCAACTCGAATTCAGCCTCGGTCGGCGCGACCCTGGTTCCCGCCGGCCTCGACAACGCGAAGGGGCTGATCACGGCGCGCTGGGAGAAGAATGTTACCGATCCCGCGGAGGCCGATGACGAAGGCATCAAAGACTACAAGGCGTTCGCGCAAAAATACATGCCGCGCCTCAACCTCGACGACGCGACCGCCATTCCCGGCTACAACAATGCTGCGGCGATCGAGCATGTCCTGAAACAGTGCGGCGAAAATCTGACGCGCGAGAACCTGCTCAAGCAGGCGATCAACCTCAAGGGATATACCCCGCCGTTGATTCTGAATGGCGTGAAGGTCTACAACTCGCCCGACAATTACGACGCGTTCCATAATTTGCAGTTGACGCAGTTCGACGGCAAGCAATGGGTCGGCATAGGTGACATGATCTCGCTGGAGGATCTCAAGATACTCTCGGATTAGGTCCGTGCCGGCCGGGTAGTGACGGCTACTTCGATATTGCGGGCGGCGGCCCTGGAGAGACTGGTCCATGCAGGATGTGATGTCACTGGAAGGAAAGACGATCGTCGTTACCGGCGCAGCGCAGGGGATCGGTCAGGCGATTGCAGGTTTGGCGATCGGCCTCGGAGCGCGGGTGATCGGCGTCGATCTCAACGGCGACAAACTCAACGCGCTCACGGCGACGATGAATGGCCGGCTGCTGCCCTATGTCGGCAACGTCGCGGACCCGGCCTTCACGGAAGCGACCGTTAGCGACGTCAAGGCGCGCCTCGGCGTCATTGACGGCCTGGTCAACAATGCCGGCATTACAAGGCCCGCGATGATCGAAAAGATGACGCTGCAGCAATGGAGCGAAGTGATTTCGGTTCATCTGACCGGGGCGTTCCTGTGGACTCAGACGGTCGGCCGCGTCATGCTTGCGCAAGGTAAGGCCGGGCGCGAAAGCCCGGGGTCGATCGTCAACATCTCGTCGGACGCCGGAAGGGCCGGCTCAATCGGCCAGATCAACTATGCCGCCGCGAAAAGCGGCCTGTTGGGCATGACGATGTCGACCGCTAAGGAATGGTCGAAGTTCGGCGTGCGGACCAACTCCGTCTGCTTCGGCGTGGTCGAAACCCCGATGACCGAGACCATCAGGGGCGACAAATTCCGCGACGGCATATTGGCGCGGATTCCGATGGGGCGCTGGGCCGCGCCGGAAGAGGCAGTCAAGCCCGTGTGTTTTCTGCTCTCGGACGGCGCATCCTATATCACCGGCCAGCACATCGCCGTCGACGGCGGATTCCACATCTCCGTTTGATCAGCCGCGACCAAGAACGCCCTGGTTTTGCAGCGCCTCGATCTGTTCGTTGGTGAGCCCGAGCAAGCCCGACAGCACCTCGCGGCTGTCGGCCCCGAGCCTGGACACGGCCGGACCGGCCGCCGTCGGCATCGTGAACTGAAACGGCGCGTTGGGAACCAGGAACTCTCCGGCGCCATCCTTGATCCGGGACAGGCTGCCGCGTTCGGATAGCTGCGGATCCTTCATCGCGTCCCCGACGGTGAGAAAGCGCGAGCAGGGTACACTGTTGGCATCCATGACAGCCTCGATCGCGACGCCGGTACGCTTTTCGGTCCATTGTTCGATGATGGTCATCAACTCGGTCCAGTGCGCGACACGCGCCGTGCCTGTCGAGAACCGCGCATCCGCCCTCAGGTCGGGCCGCTGCATGGCGTCCGCCATTTGTTCGAAATTCTTCTGGCTGATCGGCGCGATGATGACGTGACCGTCCAGGGTTTTCATGGGCGCATAGACCGGACGTCTTTGTTCGATCGGGAACTGCGCTTCCTGACACTCGAACACCATCAGATTGAGCATCGAGTCCATCAGCGACACGTCGACGGCCTGTCCCTGTCCGGTGCGCTCGCGATGGACGAGGGCGGCCTGGATCGCGCCGAACGCGTAAGCACCGGACAGGATGTCCGCAACAAATATGCCGGTTGAGGCGGGGGTATCCTGCTGAACCTGATAGCTGAGGTTTGCCGAATCGTAGCCGCTGGCGGCGTGAACGATCGGCGCGTAGGCGGCGCGGGTGGCGCCCGGGCCCGACTGCCCATAGCCGGAAATCGAGCAATAGACGAGTTTCGGGTTAAGCTTGCCCAGCGTGGCGTAGTCGAAGCCAAGCCGCGCCATCACGCCGGGCCGGAAATTCTCCACCACCACGTCAGACAGTTTCGCGAGGTCATGGATGATCGTCTTGGCGGACTTGCTCTTCAGGTCGATCGCAACGCTCTTCTTGCCGCAATTGAGGGCGCCGAAATACGTGCTGTTGCCGTCGCGCAGCGGCGGCCGGGCACGGATCAAATCGCCCTCCAGCCCCTCGACCTTGATGACCTCGGCGCCAAGGTCCGCCATCAGGCGGGCACAGTGCGGGCCCGCCAGCATGGCCGTGAAATCGAGCACCCGGATGCCCTGCAACGGGCCTGGCCGCGACGTTGGCGATGCGTGCTGTCCGGGCATTATCGGCTCGCCGGTTCGCGCAATCGCGGGCTGCCGATACGCTTGTGATAGTCGGCTTGCGTGGCAGCGCCGACGACATAGGTTTCGAGATATCTCGTAAACGACGCGGCACCGCCGCTTGCCCGGACATATTCCGCGAGGTGATCGTCGTCGGCTTCGTACAGCCCGCCGCTCGATGTCGGATGCGCTCCGAACGGCGCCTCGACCACGCTGTGAACGAATGCCGAGGGCAATTTGGTCAAGCGATTGTCGCGCCGGATGACATCCACAGGCACGATACGATCGACCGAGACGATGACCTTTTTGGCCGCCTGCGCCATCAGCACGTCGAAGAACACCGGGCCGAAATACTGGACATTGCCGAGTTCGTCGGCCTGCGGCGCATGAAGCAGCACGACGTCGAGGTGAATGGCCGGTACCTTCAGCATCGTGCGCTCACCCGGCGCGTGCGGCACCGGCTGATAGGTCTGCGGATTGACGCGTGGGAGATCGGTGCACATGTCCGGGATCAGGCCGTAGGGCAGGTCGCAAGCGGCGGCGCGCAGGCCCCCGGCGATGGCCGGGCCGTCCAGCTCGTGAATCCTGATGCTGCCGGATTCGGCCGCGCGCCGGAAATGCGGTGCAAGGCCGAACTGCTCGAAACTGATGAACACGCAGCCGGTTTCGGCGACGCAGCCGGCGCCGATCAGCATGTCCGGCGCGATGCTGCCCGGAGCCGGTACCAGGCGCAGATTGCGCTTGTTGCGCCGGATCAGCTCGCGAACCAGCGCCATCGGCTGCGAATTGAAAATCCAGCCACCGATGCCGATGGTCGCGCCGTCCTCGATCCCGTCAAGCGCGTCGGAAAGGCTTTTGATCTTGGACATCAGGCTTCTCTTCCAAGCAGGTGGCGGGAGATCACGATGCGCTGGATCTGGTTGGTGCCTTCCCAGATCTGGTTGATCTTGGCGTCGCGCATCATCCGTTCGACCGGATAATCCTTGAGGTAACCGACGCCGCCGAAGATCTGGACTGCGTCCGTCGTCACCTTCATGGCGACGTCGCTGCCGAAGCATTTCGCCATCGAGGCCATCATCGAGAGCTGGCTGAAGTCGCCCATGTCGACCTGCCTTGTGCATTCGAACAGCAGCGCGCGGGCCGCCTCGAGCTGGATCGCCATATCCGCGATCATCCATTGCAGGCCCTGGTTGCTCGCAATCGCCTTGCCGAACGCCTTGCGTTCCTTGGCATAGGCGATCGCCGCGTCGAGCGCTCCCTGGCCGAGGCCGATCGACGCGGCCGCCACCGTTGGCCGGTTGAGATTGAGGATATGCATGCAAGCCTTGAAGCCCTGGCCCTCTTCGCCAAGCCGGTTTTCGATGGGGACGCGCATGTCCTCGAAGAACAATTGCACGTTCGGCACGCCGCCGAGCCCCATCTTGCGCTCGTTGCGGCCGACCTTGAAACCCGGTGTCTTGGTATCGACCATGAACGCGCTGATGCCGTCGACGCCGCGGCCCTCCGAGGTGCGGGCAAACAGCATTACCCAGTGCGCCACGCTGCCGAATGTGATGAAGCATTTTTCCCCGTTGATCACATAGGATGAGCCGTCGCGCACAGCCTTGGTTTTCATCGCTGCGACGTCGGATCCGCAATGCGGTTCCGACATGCATACGGCCGTCAAGGTCCTTCCCTTGGCCGCCAGCGGCAGGAACCGGCGTTTCTGCTCCTCGGTGCCGAAATGCAGCACCGGAAGCACCATTCCCATCGAATTCTGGCCCGCCAGAATCGAGCATGCCATCGAGACCTTTGCGATCTCGTGCTTGGCTAGACACAGCAGGGTGAGGTTTCCGCCCGGGCCGCCATATTCTTCGGGCACCCATTGCTGGAGCAAGCCCATCTCGCCGAAAATTGGAACCAGCTCTTCGGGAAAGCGGTCGGACTCGTCGATTTCTGCGGCAATCGGCGTGATATGCCGCTCGACCATTCGCCGGATGCTGTCGACAAAGCCGGTCTGCTCTTCGGTCAGATACATGGACATTTCCCTTGGACGTTTCCCCTGAATTTTCTTTGCAGCCTGTGTTGTTCAGCTACACGCGGCGCCGCTCGCGCAGCACGCCGGTCGAGTCGACGTTCTCGCGCAGCACGCGCAGTTCCTCGGCCGTCGGCATCGCGGTGACCGGCAGTATGCCGTCGATCGCGAGCTCGAAACCGGTCGCCTTTTGAACCTGATCGAGGGTGACGCCCGGGTTGAGCGACATCACGCGCATCCGTTTCGAGACCGGTTCGAAATCAAAGACGCCGAACGGGCTCAGCACCAGTTTTGGTCCGCCTTCAGGCAGACCGCGATCGGTGCGCGAGGCGCCGCCGTCGAGATGGCCCGGTCCGTTGAGGAAATCGACGCGTTCCGGAAAGCTGCCCCGGTCGTGCCGCGCCATCACGACATAAAAGCGTCGCGCCAGCGCGCACAGGGCACTGATGCCGACGGTGCCGGGGCCGCGCAGCCTGGGCTTGTCGTGCGGCCCGACACAGACGGTGTTGATATTGCCGAACCGGTCGACCTGAATGGCGCCCAGGATGGCGAAATCGAAGAAGTGGATTTTCCAGTCGATGAAATCGACCATCTGCGGCAGGTCCATCATCGCTTCGCTCCAGGCGATGTTCTCGGTGCGCGCGGTCGAGCGGATCACCGGTTCATTGCAATTGACCATGCCGCCGGGCCCGGACACCCACCACAGTGTCGGCGCCTGCCGGCACCTTGCGAGGTTGCAGGCTGCGACCTGAACGTCGCTGTTGGTGCCGACGATCGCCTTTTCGCCATCGCGCAGATCGCGCGCCAGCAACACGGCATGGAGTTCAGCCATCGAGCAATCGGGATCGGTCATTTTCGGCATTCTTTGCTTAAGGACTATTGGTCAGACCATACTAGGAGCAGCCCGGTTTGAATGTCAAACGGCGGATCGCATGGCATGGCGGCCGGTGGTGCATGGCGACGGCCGCGCCCAAGACCGGCTCAACGCAAGCCATTTCCGGAATAAACAGAGGATGCACGGATCGTCGCTCGGTCTGGCTGCGGCTCAAAGGCCGACTATCGCGAGGTTTCCTCAGCCAGCGCGCTGACCGCCTTGTTGTCGGCCGCCGTCCGCTCGGCGCGCATCAGATGGCGGCGAAGACGTTGCAGATGCTCGGTCATTTCCCGCTTGGCGTCGTCCACCCGCCGTTTCGCAATATGCTCGACCAGCCGGCGCCGGTGCGCGATCAGGTTCGGAAAGAATTCGATATTCGACTGTTCGACCTGCTGCAGCACGATCTCGGTCAGGGCTTCGATGATGACCTGCAACACCGTGTTGTCGGTGGCTTGCGAAATCAGGCGGTAGAATTCCGCGCTGATCGCGACGCGCTCCGAGGCCTTGCCGGAAGCGGGAAGCGTGGTGAGGCGATCGACGTTTTTCTCGAGAGCGGCTATCGCGGTCGGCCGAATCCGCTCACAGACAAGCTCCATCGCCGTTTGCATCACCAGCGTGCGGGCTTCCGTCAGATTGTCGAGCGAGATGCGGCCGAGATGGAACATGTCGCGGATCGACCGAGTGACGATATCGGGATCGCCTTTCAGGATGAAGGCGCCGCCGTGCGCGCCCTTGTGCAGGCCGACGACGCCGGCGATCTCGAGGCTGCGCAAGGCTTCGCGCACCGCCGCCCGACTGACCCCGAGTTTCAAGGCAAGCTCACGTTCCGGCGGCAATTTGTCGCCGGGACGAAGTGACCCCGCAGCCATCTCGCGTCGAACCTGTTCGCAGATTTCCTCGAACACACGCTTGGTGCGGATCGGCGCGAATCGCGGCTGCGAGCGGTCCTTCGCTGCCGCGTCGGCAGCCTTGGCCGAGGGGCGCCGGACGGCAGGGCGCTTTTTGGCCCGGGCCGTCGCCGCTGCGGCGATCGTCGTCTTCCTGGTCACGGTTTCGTTCACCTCTGACGCATGCGCGGAAGCTGGTTCGCTAGTCCTTTATACCAATGGGACCGCGAGGGACAGCAGAACCGAACATTCTTGACGAACTCTTGCTGAAATGCATCAATGGTCTGTCCAATGAACATGAAGCTTCTTGGGCGATGATCCGGCCTGGTTCGGCCCGGCCATGCCCGCATGGAGCACCGCCGGCTCCAAACAGGCGCGACAACAAACGGCGGAGAGGGACGACGTCGTGGGCGCAGACAGGCGGCAGCATTGGCGCGGCGGAGCAGTGGCCTGATGGATCTGTTGCCGCTTCTCCCGCAGGCGCTCGCCGACGGTCTGTTGCTCGGCGGCGTTTATGCCGTCGTCGCGGTCGGGCTGACGATGACGTTTGGCGTGCTGCGGATCGTCAATTTCGCGCATGGCGATTTTCTGACCGTCGGGCTTTATCTGACCTATCTCGGCGCGACGCTGCTCGGGCTCGATCCCTATCTCGCGCTGGTGCTGGTGCTGCCGCTGGTCACGCTGGCCGCCGCCTTCACGTACAAATTGCTGGTGGCCCCGGTGATCCGGGCGCCCGAGCACAACCAGATCGTGGTAACGCTCGGATTGTCTCTGATCCTGCAGAACGCCATGCTGGCGTTCTTCACCGCGGATTTGCATGCTATTCCGTCGGTGCTGTCCGGGCACGTCGTGCGATTGGGCAATGTGTTCGTCCAGGCCGCGGCGCTGATTGCGAGTGGCGTCTCGATCGCGGTTTGTCTCGGATTATACTGGTTTCTACGATCGACCGAACTCGGCAGGCAGATTCGTGCCTCTGCACAAGATCGCGATGCCGCGCTGATGAGCGGGGTCGACGTCGAGCGGATGTATCTGCTCGCGTTTTGTATCGGCGTCGGTTCGCTCGGACTGGTGGCCCCCCTGATCGCGCCGTTCAATTATGTCAGCCCCAGCGTCGGCTCGAATTTCACCTTGACCGCGTTCATCGTCGTGGTGCTCGGAGGAATGGGTAATTTCGCAGGTGCGCTGATCGGCGGATTTATCATCGGTATCGTCGAGGCGGTCGGTGGTCTCGCGACCGGCGGGTCGATCAATTTCATCATCACCTATGCGATCTTCATTCTGTTTCTGCTGTTCAAGCCGGAGGGACTGCTGGGAGGGCGCCGGCTGTGAGACCGACACTGCTACTCGGGTTGGCTGTGGCGCTGCTTGCCGGGATCGCTCCGCTGCTGTCGATCTACGGGCAGCACATCTTCGTTCTGGTGGCGCTGTACGGTTCGGTTGCGCTGGCCTGGAATATCCTAGGTGGCATGGCCGGCCAAATGTCGCTTGGTCACGCGCTGTTCGTCGGCGCGGGCGCCTATGTTTCGACCGCGCTCTATCTCAAATTCGCGGTCAGCCCCTGGATCGGACTGATTGTCGCCGCCGTCCTCGGCGCCGGATTGGGCGCGTTGATGGGCTACACGGTCTTTCGGCGCAAATTGTCGGGGGTCTATTTCGCGCTGGTCACGCTCGCTCTGGCCGAGATCGCGCTGCACATCGTCAGCAATGTCGGATTTCTCGGCGCGGCGAATGGTCTTGCGATCCCTTCCAAGCCGGACTTCGCTAATTTTCAGTTCGGCTCCAAACTCGGCTTCTGTTATGCGGCGCTCGGCGTTCTGAGCGTGGTATCGGCGGCCATCCTCGCCATCGATCGCTCGCGCCTCGGTTATGTCTTTCTGGCGATCAGGGAGAATGAACGCTCGGCCGCAGCGCTGGGTATTGATGTCGTGCAGGGAAAGGTGATTGCTGCCGCGATGAGCGGCGCGCTGGCTGCGCTGGTCGGGCCGGTCTACGCCAACTACGTGCTGTTCATCGATCCGGAGTCCGTGCTCGGGGTGTCGCTTTCGATCGACGCCCTGCTGTTTTCCTTTGTCGGCGGATTGGGCTCGCTGTTCGGACCGCTGCTCGGCGCGGTCCTGCTGGTGCCGCTGATCGAACTCCTGCGCAGCCTGCTCGGCGGCAAGCTCGCCGGCGTTCATCTCATTGTCTACGGCGTCATCCTTATTCTGATGATGCGGCTCGCGCCGCAAGGCCTGTGGGGTCTGCTGTCGGCCTCGATATCGCGGAGGTCGAAGTGAGCGGGCCGCTGCTGCAGGTACGCGAGGTCTCGCGCTGGTTCGGTGGCTTGCGCGCGGTCGACGAGGTCTCGTTCGAACTCGACAGCCATGAGATCGTCGGCCTGATCGGACCGAACGGCGCCGGCAAGACCACGCTGTTCGAGACCATTTCCGGCTTCATTCGTCCAACAAAGGGCGTCATCTCATTCGACGGTCTCGATATTACCGGCCAACCCCCGCATCGCCTGGCGCGACTGGGAATTGGCCGCACCTTCCAGATCGTCCAGCCGTTTCGCGACGTCTCCGTGTTGGAAAATGTCGTCGCCGGCGTGGTCGGCCCGAATCGCCAGACGTCGGATCCAGCGCGCCGAAGCGATGGCGGTGCTGGCACGCGTCAAGCTCGACCATCGGGCGCCGGCGCTGGCGCGAAACCTGTCGCTTCCGGAAAAGAAGCGGCTGGAGATTGCCCGCGCGCTTGCGATCCGTCCGCGCCTGCTGCTGCTCGATGAGGTGATGGCCGGACTGACGCCCGCCGAGATCGACGAGATCATGGTGATCCTCGCCGATATCAGACGCGAGGGTATCGCGCTGCTCGTCGTCGAGCATGTCATGCGCGCGATCATGTCCTTGTCGGACCGTCTCGTGGTGATGGCCAACGGACGCATGATCGCGGAAGGGCTGCCCGCCGCGGTCGCAGCCGATCCGGCCGTGATCGAGGCCTATCTCGGCAGGAGGCGTCATGGCCCTGCTTGAGGTTGTCGGTCTATGCGCGGGTTATGGCGACGTGCCGGTGCTCCGGGGGATAGATCTCTCGATCCCGGCCGGCAACATCACCGCCTTGATCGGCGCCAATGGTGCCGGAAAGACCACGCTGCTGCGTGCGATATCCGGGATCATTCCCGCGGAATCGGGGACGATCAGCTATGACGGACGCGACATCGTCGGGATGCCGCCGCAGGACATTGTCAGGGCCGGGCTCGTCCAGGTGCCGGAGGGGCGGCGGCTGTTCCCGGACATGACGGTGCTTGAAAACCTACTGGTCGGCTCGTCGTCGCCGGTGGCCCGGGCGCGGCGCCGGGAAAACCTCGCAACGGTGTTCGAACTGTTTCCAAAAGTGCGCGAGCGCAGCGCGCAGCTTGCAGGCACGCTGTCGGGCGGCGAACAACAGATGGTCGCAATCGCGCGTGCGTTGATGGCCTCGCCCCGGCTGTTGCTACTCGATGAGACCAGCCTTGGCCTCGCGCCGATCGTCGTCGACGAAATCTTCGTCGCGATACAGCGGCTGGTGGCGGAGGGCGTGACCATCCTGGTCGTCGAGCAGAATACCGCGCTGGCACTCGAAGTTGCCGACCACGGCTATGTTCTCGAGCAAGGCCATTTCGCGATTCAAGGCCCGGCCGCGAGCCTCGCGGCGGATCCGCGCGTCAAACAGGCCTATCTCGGAATCTGACACAAACGAAAATGCAGGGAGACGTAAATGAAACGCAGAACGGGCTTGCTTCTCTCGGCACTGGTACTGCTGTCGGTCATCGATGCGAAAGCGGCTGATAGCGTCAAGATCGGTGCGGTCTATGCCCTGACGGGGCCGGGTGCGGTTGCCGGCGGCGACGGCATGCGAGGTACTGAGCTTGCGATTGCGGAGATCAATGCGGCGGGCGGTCTCAAGAATCACGGTGGCGCCCAGATTGAACTGGTCAAAGGGGATTCGCAGAGCAAGCCGGTCAATGCCGTCGGCGAAACCGAACGGCTGATCAACCAGGACAAGGTTGCGCTGATGATCGGTGCCGGGACTTCCAACGAGACAATCCCCTTGTCCCAGGTAGCAGAGAAATACGGCATTCCGCATATCAATGCCATTCCGCAGCAGGAATCGCTGAGTAATGGCAGCCTGAAGTGGACCTGGTCGACGACGCTGATCGATGGCGACTATGTCGCCGGCATTTTCCGGGCGCTCGACATGGTGCACCAGATCAATCCGAAATTGACCAACGTCGCGGTGCTCTGCCCGGACAATGAATACGGCATCGAGATGGGCAAGCAGCTCAAGGTCGAACTGGCCAAGCGCAAGGACCTGACGGTGACGTCGTTCATCGACTACGGCGCATCGGCGCAGGACCTGTTGCAACCCGTTCTGAAGCTCAAGGCGTCGCAGCCCGCGGTCGTGATTCAGGTCGGATATTTCCGTGCCGGCGTGCTGGTCTCAAAGGCCTATGAACAACTCGACTTCCATCCCATCGTGATCGGCACCGGCGGCATGTCGGGCGACCCCAAGCTGCGGCCGGAGATCGGCAACCTGGTTGCCTGGCAGTTCGCCGTGACGCCATTTTCCGCCGACCTGCCGGCGGCGCGAAAGACCGCGGACGCCTTTGAAAAGAAATTCCAGCAGCCGCTCACCCTCAATTCGGCGCTCGGTTATTTCGGAACGCTGGTGGCGATCAGGGCGCTCGACGCCGCCAAGAGCTTCACGCCGGCGGACATTGCGGATGCATTGCACAAGGTGAAGGTCGGCAAGGACGAGATGATCACCTCGTCCGACTTTCTCGAATTCGACGAAAACGGCCGCAACAAGGGTCGCGATACCACGGTGACGCAGTTCCAGGGCGACAAGCTGGTGACGGTGTGGCCACCTGAAAAAGCAACGGCCAAGCCGGTTCTCAAGGGGTTCAACACGCCGTAATCGGCCAACGACCCATAGCGTGGATCTTGTGAGGACAAATGACATCATTCAAGCGGCCGCTCTATCGCGCAGCCGATCTCGAGCGCCTTATCAATCCCAGGGTTGTTGCCGTCGTCGGCGCGTCGGAAACGCGCGGCTCGTTCGGCGAACGCACGCTCTCCAATATGGCGGCCTTCACCGGAAAGGTCTTCGCGATCAATCCGAAATACCAGACGCTGCTGGGCCGGCCCTGCGTGCCGTCTCTGGCAGAGCTGCCTGAAAGCCCGGATTGCGTGGTGCTGTGCGTTGCGCGGCCGATGGTCGAAGGCATGATCGAAGCTGCCGCCGCGGCCAAGGCCGGCGGGGTGGTTGTCTACGCTTCGGGCTTTGCGGAAACCGCCAAACCGGACCGCATCGAAGCGCAACGACGCCTGATCGACCTTGCACATCGTACCGGCGTGCGCGTGGTCGGACCGAACTGTGTCGGTCTGGCCAATACGCGCTCCGGGGCCGGCCTGAACTTCATGCCCGATTATGTCGGCATGGGCCACAAGCGCGGTCCGATCGGGATCGTCTCGCAGAGCGGCGCGCTGGGCTACACCGTACTGCAAGGCATGGAGCGCGGCATCGGGTTCTCGCATTATCTTGCCGCGGGCAATTCCTGCGACGTCGATGTTTGCGATTTCATTTCCTACCTCGCCGAAGACGACGGCACCAGGGCGATTGTCTGTCTGCTCGAGGGTGTGAAGGACGGCGGGCGCTTTCTCAGCGCCGCGCGGAAAGCGCGCGATGCCGGCAAGGCGCTGATCGTCTACAAGACCGGCAACAGCGAGACCTCGAGCAAGGCCGCGATGTCGCATACGGGAACGATGGTCGGTTCGGTTGTTGCGTACCAGGCCGCCTTCGAAGACGCCGGCGCCATCGCGATCGACAATCTGGAAGCGGTGCTGGAGACCGTCGCGTTCTTTGCCAGAACGAAAGCTCCGAGCGGAGGCCGAGGCGTCGGAATCCTTTCGACCTCGGGCGGCGCCGCGGTCATCTGCGCCGACAAGGCCGAAGCCCATGGGGTGCCTCTGCCGGTGCTGGAAGCGAAGACCGCCAGCGCGCTGCACGAGGTCGTCCCGGATTTCGGTTCAGTCGCCAATCCCTCCGATCTCACCGCCGAAGTGCTGAAGACGTCGGAGACGTTCGGATTTTGCCTTGACGCCTTCCTGAACGATGCCGGATTCAGCGCGCTGGTGATGCCGATGATCTTCGCGCATGCCGCCTCCAGCGGCGCCAGAGCGCCGACCATCGTCGAGGCGGCCGCACGCACCGACCGGCCGCTCGCCGTGCTCTGGATGAACGAATGGTACCAGGGGCCGGGCAGCGAGCTTCTCGATGCCGATCCCAAAGTGTGCATGTTCCGATCCGCCGATCGATGCTTTGCGACATTGCGGGCCTGGTTCGACTGGCACGAACATCGCGCCCGTCAGCAGGGCGCATCTGCGCGGCGATCGCCGCCGTCGGCTGAGCAGGCGGCGCGAGCCATCCTCACGCCGGCCCGGGCGCGTGGCCCGGCGCTGTCCGAGACGGAGTCGAAGCGGGTACTCGCCTGCTACGGCATTCAGGTCCCGCGGGAAATTCTGGCCGCCGATCCTGAACAGGCCGCTTTGGCAGCAACCCGGATCGGCGGTCAGGTGGCCGTCAAGATCGTATCGCCCGACATTCAGCACAAGACCGAAGCCGGCGGGGTCAGGCTGGGACTGTCGACGCCAGAGGATGTTCGCTCGGCGGCCGCGGAGATCCTTGCATCGGCGGCGCGCTTTGCGCCGAAGGCGCGGATTGACGGCGTCAGCGTGCAGCAGATGGCGTCTTCAGGCGTCGAGCTCGTCCTTGGCGTCAAAAACGATCGTCAGTTCGGGCCGCTGATTGCGGCCGGCCTGGGAGGCGTCCTCGTCGAATTGCTTGGCGACAGCGCAGTGCGGCTTGCCCCCGTCGATGAGCGGGCCGCGCGCGCCATGTTGGCGTCGCTGAGAGGCCATGCCTTGTTGACGGGATTTCGCGGCAAGCCTGGCGTAGACATTGACAGTCTGGTCGACACGCTCTGCCGGCTGTCGGAACTCGCGCACGATCTGCGTGATGTAATCGATCAGATCGACGTCAACCCGGTGATGGCTTCGGCCGGCGGGGTGATGGCAGCCGACGCCCTGATCGTAAGTCGGTGACGGTGCATTCGATCTACAGCGCGTAACCGAAATCGGCGCCAAGCTTCGCCGCCATGTGCTGTCGGCCGAAATCGACCCATGACGTCGTTTCCGGCAACGTCAGCGAGACCGCGCGCACCATGAAGGTCTCGGGATTGCCGACCCCGTTCGGCTTGACGCCGTGGTCGCGATAGGCGCTGACCGCTTCCAGCAGCAACCGCCGGGTCATGACGATGCCGGTATCGCTCGAGCCGAGATGCTCCTTGGTCCGGTCGAAGATCGGACGGATACCGGACTGGCAGGCGCCATCCTGAACCCAAAGACCGGGCAGGCCGGAGAACCAGGTATCGACCTGGCTTTGATAGTCGAACTGATAGCCATTCTCGCGGGTAAACTTGGTCCAGTAGTCCGCGTAGGGCACGGTGGCGTCGCGTTTGACGAAGGCATGCTTGCTCGGATGGCCGGTTTCCCGGCCGTTGTGGCCTTCCTCGAACAGCTCACGGGTACGGGCCGGCAGCGGTTCGGACGGGTGATAGGAGAAGAAGATGCAGAGCGTGTGGTTGTCGTCCATCGGCACCCAGGCGTGGCCGCTGAGGTCAGGGAATTTCGATTGCGGCGGTACCAGCGAATAGAACGGCATCACGAACTGGTTCACGCGCCAATAGAGCTTCTGGTCGCCGAGCTGGCGCTTCGCCGCGATGCTCATGCCAAAGTCCTGTCGGATGCATTCGAAGGTCGGCCGCAGGTCTCGCTTGGCCAGCCACTCGTTCACCTGGCCTTTGGAGTCAATCCGGCCGTGCAGGATAGGAGCATGCGCCGAATCGATTTCGCCTTCCAGTGCCTGCAGCCAATTGCATTCCTGCACCCGCATCGAGACGACGACATTCTCGGCGGGAACCAGAATTCCATTCGACATTCGGCAGCGCCGGTATTTCGGTCGTTTCCGAGCCCATGTAGGCCCAGACGATGCCGTTGCGCTCCCTGCAAGGATAGGCCGTGATCTTGACTTTGTCCTTGCGCCGGCTCTTGGCCGGTTCGGCCGGCATGTCCGTCACCGCGCCGGTCACATCATATTTCCAGCCGTGATAGACGCAGCGCAAACCGCAATCCTCGTTGCGGCCGAACATCATCGGCGCCCCGCGATGCGCGCAGGCATTGGCCATCAGTCCAACGCGCCCCTGTGAATCGCGGAAAGCGACCAGGTCCTCGCCGAGCAGCATCACACGCTTCGGCTGGCCGTCGACGACAAGGTCCTTTGAGAAGAAGAAAGGAATCCAGAACAGCCGGAACAACGATCCCATCGGCGTCTCGGGGCCGACCCGAACCAGTGCTTCATTATCTTGGGGCGAGAGCATCTGTGCTCCTTTCATGGTCAGTTATCAGGGCAGTCATTTCGTCGGAAAAACCGGCCTGTCTGGCTGCCCAGACTGGGTCGCAATCGCCGAGAGGCGGGCGCGGTACCGGGGGTAGGTGACCTTCGCCGATCATGCGGACGATCATCTCGATCCGCTTTCGCTCCAGCAGATGAAGTGCATCCTCCAGGACGAGAGATTCGGCGCTGCAGCCCGGCAGTTCCGGATAGGTGACGCGGCAGATCCACGACCCCGGCGCGACCTCGACCGTTTCGGCTTCCAGAAGATAAGGCACGCTTAGATAATCTCTCAGCTTCAAACGCGCCTCCAGGAAGGTCCATCCCGTTTATTACGTATACGTAATAACTATTCGCGTCCGCCGAGGCAAGGCCGAAGGCAGAATAGCTACGTGCGCCTAGTCGTCTTCGGGACCGGCGGGTTCTGGTTCCGCGACGAGCTTCATGCACCGCATGAACTGGGCGCGGTCCTCGGCTGCCAATGGCGCCAGCAAGGCGGTCTGCAGCGCTGCCGCGCCGGCAACCAGTGCCAGCAAGACGGACTTCCCTGCGGGCGCCAGCAGCACCTCGGCGGAGCGGCGGTCATTGCCGTTGTTGCGCTTGCTGATCAGCGAGCGCTTCGCCATCCGGTTGATCATTTCGCCGAGCGTGCTGCGGTCGACGCGGATGTGCCCGGCCAGCTCGGTCAGCGTCAGCGTTCCCTGCTGATAGAGCGTCAGCAGTACGCCGAATTGCCTCGGTGTAATCTCATTCTGCGCAGTCAGTTGCTCGTAGAGGACATTGACGCGGGTATCCAGAAGACGCACGAGGAAGCCGAGACCCTTGTCGAGCTTGAGCCTGCGGGCAAGGTCTTCCGACGATTTCCCGCCCGATGCTGAACGGGTATCTGGTTTGAGCGGCCTGGCCTTCATCGGATCCCCAAAATGGAGGTGCGCGTCAATATAAGCCTTGAACGCCGGATTCGCGGTGAAATTCTGTTGCCAATCCCTGATGGGAAAGCCGGGCATCTCGGAAAGCCAATGAACCGTGGGTGAGGACACCTTACGAATACCGGAATGGCAGCATTGCTTGCGGTCCGCCGTCAGCGAATCCTGATGAGCCGCTTGCCGGTATTCTCGCCGCGATAAAGACCGGCGATCGCCCCCGGCGCGTGTTCGATGCCTTCCAACACGTCCTCGGAATAACGCAATCGTCCATCGCGAATCCACTGTGCCAGGCGAGCAAGGGCCGCTTCGAACCGAGGCGCGTAGTCGAAAATGACGAAGCCCTGCATGCGTGCGCGCTTGACCAGCAGATGACGCTCGGCGCGCGGCCCGTGCGGCCAGGGATCCCAGCTTGAAACCGAAGCGGTTCCGCAAATGACCACGCGCGCGCCGACGGCGAGATGACGGAGGACGGTGTCGCTGATCGCGCCGCCGGTATTATCGAAATAAACGTCGACGCCGTTCGGGCAGGATGCGGCAAGCGCAGAGGCGAGGTCTCCGCTCTTGTAGTCGATCGCGGCATCGTAGCCGAACAGTTCGCGGCACTGGGTGACCTTCGCCGGTCCGCCGGCGATGCCGACCGTCTGGCAACCGGTGATTTTCGCGATTTGCCCGACCGCCGAGCCCACCGCACCCGCCGCCGTCGACACCACCACAGTGTCGCCCGGACGCGGCTGGCCAACATCCAGCAGCCCGAAATACGCGGTCAGGCCATTGATGCCGGCGACGCCCAATGAGAGCGAGAGCGGAAGATCATCTTCCCGGATCTTTCGACTAACGGCGGCAGGGCCGACGACGGCGAATTCCTGCCACCCGAACATTCCCATGACCTTGTCGCCTGGCCTGAAGTCGGGATGTGCTGATTGCAACACCTCGCCGGCGGCGAACGACCGCATCACTTCGCCGATCCGCACCGGCTCCGAATAATTGGCGACACTGCTGACCCAGCCGCGCATGGCGGGTTCGACCGAGAGATAGATATTGTGAACCAGGATTTGGCCATCCCGCAGATCAGGAACATCGGCCTCGGTGATTTCGAAATTTTCGGCCTGCGGGATATCGGCCGGCCGGGATTTCAGGATGACCTGACGATTGCGATTGTTCTTCATGAGCCAAGCTTTCCAGCCGAGTCGGGGTTGCGCGATTGACGAACGCGAGGCGTCAGTCGGCTGACCGGTCCCTTGCGTCACCACGCCGGAAGACAGTACATATGTGTACTATATGAGCAAGGGGCTGCGTCGGCCGCGGCCTTGCCGGCTGCGGCGGTCGAACCCTATCCCTCCCAGCGCATCACGCTGATCGTGCCGTTCCCGCCCGGCAGCGCGACCGACAGCGTGACGCGGCATCTGGCCGAAAGCATCCGCGCTGTAACGAACGCCACTGTCGTGGTCGAAAACAAGCCGGGCGCGGACGGCAACCTTGCAGCACTCGCCGTCCTGAAAGCGGAGCCCGACGAAGCGAGAAAGTATCTCGTGACCATTGGTGCGACGCCGTTTCCCTCGACGCCGCAGGAACTCGGCGCCTTTCAGGAAGCCGATATCAGACGCTGGGCCGAGATCGTCGAGACCGCAAAGATTGAAAAGAAGTGACGTGTACCAACCCGCCAAGATGGCGCACCCGCGGTCCGGCGTGACGACGGCTACGCCGCTTTCCTGCTCTTCCGCGGTTTGCTCTTCTTGCCGAAATCTTCCTCCTCGCGATTGCCCGGGAGCGTGCTTCCGTCAGACATCGCCAGGAGATTGCGCTTCATGGCAAGCAATGCGTCCGACGTCGCCTCCAATGCTTTCCGGTCAATCCCGCGGGCGATCTGGGCATTGAACTTGTCGGTCTCCTTGCGAAGCTTTTCCAGGAAGCCGCGGGCCTGCTTGGTGACAAAGACGCGCTTGACGCGGCGGTCGACCGGATCTGCCTGTCGAAGCACGAAGCCGGAAGACTCAAGGCGATCGATCAGCGCCCCAACACCAACCTTGCCGACGTCAAGCTCGTTTGCGAGTTGCGTCTGCGGAAGTCCGTCTTTTCGTGAAATGAAAGCAAGCACCCACCATTGCGACCTTGTTATGCCAAGCGGGGCGAGGGCGCGATCGAACATCATGCGGCGTAGCCGGGACACATCATGGATCAGATAGCCTAGTCGGAGGTCCCAATCGGGAAGGTCGACCATTTCAATTTCTTTCCTTGGTGCAAGAATCCTGATGCCGACGACGTGTCGATGCGGGCGATCCAACTTATACCATACACAAGCGTATTTTCAAAAGAACGAAGTGGTGGCGGATTGGAGGTGGCGGTTCGCCCCGTGTGGTGTGTCTCGAAACCATTTAAAATGAGCGGTTTCAGGCTGGATTCAGCACGCGAGCCGTCGGCGAGCTTGAAAGCGGACGATTTACATATCAAGTACATTAGTGTATCAATTTTATCAAGCCGCCTGGTTCAGGCAATGGTCGGCGATTCGAATAGCGGGATTTGGTTATGTTCGACCGAGAACTCCTCAAGGGAAAGCGCGTCCTTGTGACCGGCGGTGGCACGGGCCTCGGCAAGGAGATTTCCTTAGGATTCGCCGCCCATGGCGCGCACGTTTTCATTTGCGGCCGGCGGTCGGAAGTTCTCGAGTTGGCGGTCAGCGAAATTCGCACGCGATCGGGCGGACAAGCTGACGCGCTGGTCGCCAATGTTCGTGATCCCGACAGCATCGAAAAAATGATGGCGGAGATCTGGACCACAGGACCCTTGACGGGCCTGGTGAACAACGCTGGCGCAAATTTCCTTGCTCCAACCGAGACACTTTCGCCCCGTGGTTACGAAGCAATCCGGTCGACAATCATGGACGGCTCCTTCTATGCGGCGCAGGGGTGCGGGAAACGTTGGATCGCCGCGGGCCTTCCCGGTGTGATCATCAGTAACCTGGTGACCTGGGTTTGGACCGGATCGGCGTACGTGGTGCCGGCGGCGATGGCCAAGGCCGCGGTCCATGCGATGACGATGTCGCTGGCGGTCGAATGGGGACCGAAGGGAATTCGCGTCAATGCAGTAGCGCCCGGTCCGTTTCCGACCGAAAACGCCTGGGACAAGCTCAATCCGCTGGCGGAGACCGGCGTCGGCGCAACGCAGCCGGACGAAGTACCGCTACGCCGCTTCGGGAAGATGGATGAACTGCGCAATCTCATGCTTTTTTTGATGTCGGACGGATGCAGTTACATCACCGGCGACACCATCAGCATCGACGGTGGGCACCATCTGGCGGCGCCGAGCACGTTCGCGGGGCTTTCGAAGCTTTCCCATGACGACTGGCAACGAGCGCGCGAAGCCATTCAGGCTTCCACGCGGAAGGAGAAGCAGGGCAGGTCGGCCTGACGCAGGGCTGGCAAAGGAAAAGCCGGCGTGTTCCGGCTGTCGCAATGCAATTCCAATAAAATCCGAACGGACAGGGAGAAGCACAATGGGGCTGGCAGTCGATACAAAAAGCTTCGAATGCGCTATCGACGACGGACTGGCGCATATTGTCCTCAATCGACCTGACCGCGGCAATCCGATCGACGGCGACTTTTGTCACGAATTCAATCTTTGCATGGCTGAGTTGAGCGAACGCGACGACGTCCGCGCGGTGTTGATCTCCGCGCGTGGGAGGCTATTCAGCGTCGGCGGCGATCTCGGCGCCCTCGCGTCCCGAGGCGCGGCACTGCCCCTGACCATCAAGTCGTGGACGGCGGAGCTGCATGCAGCCATCGTGCGAATGGTCCGCATGCGAGCGCCGGTCGTTATGGCGGTGCAAGGCAACGTTGCGGGCGGCAGCGTTTCGCTGATGGCTGCGGGCGATCTGGTAGTGATCGGCAAATCGGCGCGTGTCTCATCCGCATTTGCCAAGATCGGTTTCACGCCCGACAGCGGATCGACCACAACCGTGACGCGGCGCATCGGGGTCGCTCGCGCCAGGCGGTTTTTCCTGCTGGCGGAAACTATGGACGCCGATGCCGCGCTCGCTGCCGGAATGGTCGACTACGTCGTGGACGACGCTGCGGTCGTTGCCGAAGCCGAGAAGATCGCGCGCGAACTGGCATCGGGGCCCACCGAAGCCTATGGCGGTATCAAGCGTCTGTTTTTGCAAACGCTCCATCGTTCCATCGAAAGTCAGTTGGAAGATGAAGCACAGACGTTGGCTGCGATCTCGCGAACGGCGGATGCCCAGGAGGGCATGCGGGCGTTCAAGGAGAAGCGCAAACCGAAATTTGCGGGCAAGTAGCGATCTATTGATCCCTGTACGTCGGGTCGCGCCGCTCTCGAAATGCGGCGACGGCTTCCTGATGGTCGCTGGTTTCAAGCAGCATTACCTGCTGACGGTCCTCGATCATCAGTGCGGCATCGATGCCGGGAGCGTCGATCAGCGCGTTCAGCGTCTGCTTGGTCAGGCGCAGACCCATCGGCGAGGCGTGGGTCATTTCGACAGCGAATGCGAGCCCGGTTTCCAGCAATTTGTCATCGGCAACGACGTCGCTGACAAGGCCGACGGCCTTGGCCCGGTCCGCTCCGAGAAAGCGCCCGGTCAGGAGCAGTTCGGAAGCCACGGAGAGGCCGATCAGCCGGGGCAACAGATAGCCCGATCCCATATCGCAGCCGCCGACGCCGACGCGGATGTAGGCAGCGTTCATCCGCGCCGCCGGCGTCGCAAAGCGAACGTCGGAGGCAAGCAGCAACGAAAAACCGGCGCCGCATGCCGCACCTTGAACCAATGCGACGATCGGCTGCGGGCAGCTTCGCATCAGCCGGATGATCCGCGAGTAGCGCTGTTGCATGGCGAGCTGCCGCTGTGGCCGTCCCGCGCCGGGGGCCGCGAACGCATCCGAACCGAGTTCGGCGCCAGCGCAAAACGCCCGTCCGTTGCCGCGGAAAATCACGATGCGGGTGGTCGGGCGGTCGTGAAGGCCCGAAAAATAGGCGATCAACTCGTCGGCCATCGCGGGTGTCACGGCATTGAGGGCATCCGGCCGATTGAGAGACAGGATTTCGATCGCATCACGCTGTTCGACAGTGATAGTCGTGAAGTTGTCCATCTCATGCGTTCCCCAAAGGCATCATTCGTCGCCGTAACGGCAGGATGTCATGGTGCGGTGTTGATTGCGATAGGGTCGGCCGTTCCCATTGGTCTGTCTGTCGCCCTTCAAGGGTTCCGTCGCGACGCGCATGGCGGGAGCGATGGCGTCTCCGCAAAGGACTTGCGAAAGAGAATACGCCATATCATAATATAGTGTACTAATTTTTCGGTCGGCTTGGCAACCGGCTGCTGGCCCATCCATTCGGAGCGCGCGATGCCGTATCAGTCGGTCTTCAGGCCGGATCTCTTCAGGGGACGGACGATCATCGTCACGGGCGGCGGCAGCGGGATCGGTCGTTGCACCGCACACGAACTTGTGGCCCTCGGCGCCAACGTCGCGATCCTCGGCCGCACGGCCGAAAAACTGGCGGAGGTGCAGGCGGAAATCGAGGAGGACGGCGGGCAGGTCCTGACCCAGGTTTGCGATATCCGCGACGAGGCGATGGTGATCGCCGCGATCGACGCCGTACTCGGCGCCTACGGCCGGATCGACGGACTCGTGAACAACGCCGGCGGCCAATATCGCGCACCGATGAAAACGATCTCGACCAAAGGTTTCGAGGCGGTGGTCCGCAGCAACCTGACCGGCGGGTTCATTTTCATGCGCGAGGTCTACAACCGCTGGATGGAGGCCAATGGCGGAGCCATCGTCAACATCATCGCCGACATCTGGCATGG
This sequence comes from uncultured Alphaproteobacteria bacterium, assembly GCA_963831505.1. Classification (GTDB taxonomy): domain Bacteria; phylum Pseudomonadota; class Alphaproteobacteria; order Rhizobiales; family Xanthobacteraceae; genus Bradyrhizobium. Next base: position 205,042 of record CAWHQY010000017.1, read on the forward strand.
TTGGCCCGAGTTCGCCCATTCGGGCGCAGCGCGTGGCGGCATGCTGACCCTTACCGAAACGGCGGCGTGCGAATGGTCCGCTTCGGGCGTGCGCGTCAATGCGGTCGCTCCCGGAGGAATCGTGTCCAGCGGGTTCGACACCTACACGCCCGAAATGCAGAAGAAGTTGCATGACTTCACGGCTGGCGTTCCGCTGCAGCGGTTCGGAACCGAGGCCGAAATCTCGGCTGCCATCGTGTACCTGCTGTCGCCGGCCGCGGCCTACGTCACGGGCTCCTGCCTCCGGGTTGATGGCGGCACGCCGAATGCGCGGACCACATGGAAACTTGAGCCGCATCATCGCAGCGTTGCCTTCGAGGGCTTTCATCGCTCCAAACTGCCGGAGGCATTGAAGAAGGCGCCGTGACACTCGCCGCGCGGCGTCGATCACAATTCGTACGCTTGTGTACGGTTATGCCGTGCGCTAGATGTAGGCGAGGACGACAGGCAAGGGAACGCGCCGGCGAGGCGACATCCAAGGCGAGGATACGCGATGGCGGGACTCTATTTCGAACAGTTTTCGGTCGGGCAAACCTTCGTCCACGAGATCAGACGAACGGTGACCGACATGGACAATATATTGTTCTCGGCGCTGACCTATAATCCGGCGGCCGTGCACATCGACCACGAATATGCCAAATCGACCGAATTCGGCAAGCCGCTGATGAATTCGATCTTTACGCTCGGCCTGGTCATTGGCCTTTCGGTGCAGGACACCACCCTCGGCACGACCGTTGGAAATCTCGGCATGGAAGACACCAGATTTCCGCGTCCCGTCTTCGCCGGTGATACGATCAGGGCCGAGACGAAGGTTCTTGCGGTGCGGGAGAGCAAGTCACGTCCGACCCAGGGAATCGTGACGTTCGAGCATCGCGGCTTCAATCAGCACAATGAGGAAGTTGCCTATTGCCGCCGTATCGGATTGATGATGAGGCGCCCCGCATGAGACTACGTTCCCTGCTGTTCGTGCCTGGCGACAGCGAGCACAAGTTCGCGAAAGCATCCGGCGTCGGCGCCGACGCGCTTATTCTCGATCTCGAGGATGCCGTAGCGCCGCCACGCAAAGCGCTCGCCCGCGATATGGTGAAGGATCTCTTGGGCGGCCCGCCGCACGACTGGGCGTTCCTGGTACGCATCAATCCGCTCGGCAGCGGGCTGACGCTCGGCGACCTCGCGGCCATTGTCCGGCCCGGCCTCGACGGCATCCTGATCCCGAAGGTCAATGGCACGCAGGACATTGAGCTGATCTCGAATTACGTCGACGTACTTGAGGTCGCCGCCGGGGTTAAGCCGGGTCACGTGAAGCTGCTGGTGGTCGCAACCGAGACGCCGGCCGCCATGATCGGCTTTGTCGGCTATGCAGCCCCGAACCGTCGCCTGATCGCCATGACGTGGGGCGCGGAGGATCTGGGTGCGGCGTTCGGCGCGCTGTCCAACAAGGAGGCCGATGGCAGCTGGACGTTTCCCTACCAGATGGCGCGGGCGCAATGCCTGTTTGCCGCGGGTGCCGCGGGCGTCATGGCGCTCGACACGCTTTATGGAGATTTCAGGGATGAGGCAGGGCTGGCGGAAAGCTGCAAGATCGCACGCCGCGACGGCTTTGTCGGGCGGATCGCCATTCACCCCGCCCAGGTTGCAACAATCAATGCCTGCTTCACCCCGTCCGAGGCCGATCTGGCGCATGCGCGCCGTGTCGTGGCGGCCTTCGCGGCCCAACCCGATGCGGGAACGCTCGGGATCGACGGCAAGATGTACGACATGCCGCATCTGATCGCGGCGAAACGCGCGCTCGCCTCAGTCGGGGAGGACGTCACATGAGCAGCTTGTTGGCCAACGAGTTCGAGCCGTCAGACGATCACGCGGCCATTCGCGAGGGCGTGCGCTCCGTCGTCACACGCTTCGGCGACGAATACTGGCTCGCGCGCGACGACGACGGCAAGTTTCCATTCGAGTTTCATCGCGCGATGGCCGACGCCGGTTGGCTCGGGATCACCATGCCGGAAGAGTATGGCGGCTCCGGTCTCGGGGTGACCGAGGCCGCGATCATGATGCACGAAGTCGCAAGCCATGGCGGGGCCATGTCGGCGACCTCGGCGGTGCACATCAACCTGTTCGGGCCTCATCCGATCGTGGTGAAGGGCACACCGGAGCAGAAAGCGCGGTGGGTCCCGCGGCTGGTCGCCGGCGAAGACCAATGCTGCTTCGGTTTCACCGAGCCGGATGCCGGACTCAACACGACCCGCATCAAGACCTTCGCGCAGAAGGTACCTGGCGGCTATCTCGTGCATGGCCAGAAGGTCTGGACTTCGACCGCGCAGGTCGCCAACAAGATCATGCTGCTGACGCGAACGACCAAATACGAGGATTGTGCGCGGCCGACCGATGGCATCACGATCTTCTATACCGACCTCGATCGGTCCAAGATCGATGTTCATCGTATCCCGAAAATGGGCCGCAAGGCGGTCGATTCCAACGCGATTTTCATCGACGGGCTGTTCATCCCGGAGTCCGACCGGATCGGCGAGGAGGGCAAGGGCTTTTCCTATATCCTGCACAGCCTCAATCCTGAGCGCATCCTGATTGCGGTCGAAGCGATCGGTATCGGCCAGGACGCGCTGCGCCGGGCGGCAAAATATGCGCGGGAGCGCGTGGTGTTCGATCGGCCGATCGGCCAAAACCAGGGTATTCAGCATCCGCTTGCGGAAAACTGGATGTATCTGGAATCAGCCTGGCAAATGGCGATGCGCGCCGCCTGGCTCTACGATCAGGACAAGCCCTGTGGCGCCGAAGCCAACGCCGCTAAATTCCTCGGCGCGCGCGCGGGCCACGACGCCGCGTGGCAGGCGATCGCGACCCATGGCGGCTTTGGGTATGCCAAGGAGTATCATGTCGAGCGGTTGTTCCGCGAAGTCTCCATCACGCGGCTGGCGCCGATCACCGAACAGCTGATCCTCAGCTTCATCGCCGAGAAGGTGCTCGAACTGCCGAAGAGCTACTGAGAGAATTCAAAGGTTGCGCGAAATCAGTTCGCGCATGATTTCAGACGTGCCGCCGTAAATTCGCAGCACGCGCGCATCGGCGTAGAGACGGCAGATCTCATACTCGCGCATGAAACCGTAGCCGCCGAAGAACTGCAGGCATTGGTCGACGAGCCGGCCATGCATTTCCGTGATCCAGAGCTTTGCTGTCGATGCCGCGTAGGTCGTCAGTTCGCGATTGATGTGGTCGGCCAGGCACTGATCGGCATAGGCCCAGCCGACCGCGAGATCGGATTTCATGTCGGCCAGCTTGAACCTCGTATTCTGGTAACTGCCGATCGGCGATCCGAAGGCGTTACGCTGCTGGACGTAATCCTTGGTGAGATCAAAGGCCTTCTGGGCGGCCGCGATCGAATGCAACGCAATGGTCAGGCGTTCCTGCGGTAGTTCGCTCATCAATGCGCCCATCGCGCCGCCTTCTGCGCCCAGCAGGTTGCTGACGGGCACGCGCACGCTATCGAAGAACAACTCGCTGGTATCTGACGACAGATGCCCAAGCTTCTCGAGATTCCGGCCCCGGCGAAATCCGGGCCTGTCGGTCTCGACCAGGATCAGGCTCATTCCCCGCGAACCACCCTCTGGCGCGGTCCTGACCACGACGATGATCAGATCGCACATCTGCCCGTTGGTGATGAAGGTTTTCTGGCCCGATATCACATACTCGTCGCCCTCGCGTACGGCGCGGGTGCGGATGCCCTGCAGGTCGCTTCCAGTGCCGGGTTCGGTCATCGCGATGGCACAGATGGTTTCGCCCGAGACCATGCGCGGCAACCATTTCTGCTTCTGTTCGGGCGTTCCGTAGCTGAGCAGGTAGCCGCAGCAGACGTCGTTGTGCACGGAGAAGTCGGTGGCGGGGCCCGCGAAGCCGGAGTAGCTGAGCTCCTCGATCACGACCGCATTGTGCCGGAAGTCGCCGCCGGCGCCGCCGAATTCTTCCGGTACTTGAGGACAGAGCAGCCCGGCCGTGCCGCCGGCATTGAGCAGCGACCTGTCGATGATGCCGGCCTCTTCCCAGCGCTGGAAATTGGGCGCGATCTTCGCCGCCGTGAAGCGGCGCACGGTTTCCCTGAAATGGTTGTGCTCTTCGTCGTAAACCCTGCGATGGGGCAGCATCGAATCGTCTCCCGTTTATTCGTGCGGACGATCACGCCGCCACATCATGTCCACCGATGGCGGATCAGAATGCGACCTTGTCACCGCCCTTGAGCTCCAGAATTTCGCGCGCTTCATCGGCGGTCGCGACCTCCAGGCCCAATCCTTCGATGATCTTTCGGACTTGCGTCACCTGGTCGGCATTGGATGCCGCGAGCTTGCCGGCGCCGATCCAGAGGCTGTCTTCCAGGCCGACCCGCACATTGCCGCCGATCGAGGCTGCGATCGCCGCGACCGGCATTTGTGCGCGGCCCGCGCCGAGCACCGACCAGCGATAATTGTCGCCGAACAGGCGATCGGCCGTGCGCTTCATATGCATGACGTCTTCCTGGTGTGCGCCGATGCCGCCCAACAGACCGAACACGGTCTGGATGAACAAGGGGGCTTTCACCAAACCTTCGGTCCAGAAGTAATGCAGATTGTAGAGGTGGCTCGTGTCGTAGCACTCGAATTCATAGCGCGCGCCGGTACTGTTCAGCGTCTCCAGCGCATAACGGATGTCCTTGAACGAGTTGCGGAAGACGAGGTCGTGGGAGCCTTCGAGCATCGCGGGCTCCCAGTCGTATTTGAATTCCTTGTATCGCTTGAGCATCGGGAACAGGCCGAAATTCATCGATCCCATGTTCAGGCTGGCGACTTCCGGCTTCCAGGTCGCCGCCGGCTTGATCCGCTCTTCGACGGTCATATAGGGGGAGCCGCCGGTCGTCAGATTAACGACCACATTGGATCGCTGCTTGATGATGCGAAGAAACGGCTCGAACGCCTCGGGCGACTGGTCCGGGCGGCCGTCCTGCGGATTGCGGGCGTGAAGGTGGACGATCGCGGCGCCGGCCTCGGCCGCGCCCAGGGCCGATTCGGCGATCTCTGCTGCCGTCACAGGCAAATGAGGCGACATCGAGGGCGTGTGGATGGAGCCCGTGACTGCGCAGGAAATGATGACCTTTCGTGCCACGATATGTCCCTTTGCAAATTGCGTTCAGGCTTCGCCGGAGCGAGGCGCCGAAAGCAAATCCATCGGCGCCGCAACACGATTGCCGGACCGGCAATCAGGTGAATTTATGGAAGTCCGGCATCCTCTTCTCGTTGAAAGCGGCGACGCCTTCCTTGGATTCCGCCGTATCGTAGAACAGCTTCAAAGCATGAAGGGCGAGGTTGCTGATTCCGCGAATGTTGTCGGAGTCGGCGTTGAAGGAGCGCTTCGCCAGCGCGATTGCCGTAGGTGACCGCTGGGCGAGCTTGTCGGTCCAGTCCTTGACGGCAGCGTCGAGTTCGGCGGCTGGAACAACCTTGTTGACCAGGCCCATTTCACGCGCCTGCTCGGCGGTGTAGCGGTCATTGATGAACCAGATTTCGCGCGCCTTCTTGTCGCCGACGTGACGGGCCAGCAAGGCGGTGCCCCAGCCGGCGTCGACGGAACCGACTTTCGGTCCGACCTGCCCGAATTGCGCGGTGTCGGCGGCAATCGTCAGGTCGCATAGCGTGGCCAGCACGTTGCCGCCGCCGATCGCAAAGCCGTTGACGCGCGCGATCACGGGCTTGGGAACGTCGCGGATAAGGCCCTGCAACTCGTCGATGGGTAGTCCAACAACGCCACGGCCGTCATATTGCCCTTCGTGCGCGGACTGGTCGCCGCCGGTGCAGAAGGCCTTGTCGCCCGCGCCCGTCAGCACGATGCTCGAGACGGTGCGGTCGTTCGCGGCAAGCTGGAAGGCCTGGATCAGTTCTTCGAGCGTCTGGCCGCGAAAGGCATTGTAGACCTTGGGCCGGTTGATGATGATCCAGGCGGCACGGTCGCGGACTTCGTAGATGACGTCGGTGAATTTGCTGGGATCGAACATTGTAATAACCTCACATCTGCTAGATCATGTTCATGCCGCCGGAGACCGAGATGGCCTGTCCGGTGATGAATTTCCCGTCTTCGGACGCCAGTAGAGCGATGATCCCGGCATAGTCATCGGGCTCGCCCATTCGCTTCAACGGGATGCCGCGCACCATCGCGTCCTTCCATTTTACCGCCTGTTCGCCCTCGCCAAGCACCGCTGCCATCATCGGCGTATTGGTGGGACCCGGACACACCGCGTTCAGCAGCACATTCTTGCGCGCCAGTTCGCGGGCGATCGACTTGGTGAAGGAGATCAGCCCGCCCTTGCAGGCCGAATAGACCGCCTCGTCGCTGGTGCCGACACGGGCGGCGTCGGATGCAATGTTGATGATGCGGCCGCCGCCATGCTCCACCATCAGCGGCGCGATGGCGTGATGGGTGTTGAGGGGACCATAGAGGTTGATACGGATGATCTTGTCCCAGAGATCCCTGTCGGTCTTCAGGAACGGCATCGGCCGGTCCCAGCCGGCGTTGTTGACGAGCACCCAGATCGGTCCGAGGTCAGCCTCGACCTGGGTGACCGCGCGATCCACCGAGGCGCGGTCGCCGACGTCGACGGTGTAGGTCGTGATCGCCGATTTCGGCGCCAGTTTCGCCGTTTCATGCCCCGCGTCGGGATTGATATCGAAAATCGCGACCTTGCAGCCTTCTTCCGCAAGCCGAAGGGTGATGGCGCGCCCGATGCCCTGACCGCCGCCGGTAACGATCGCTACCTTGCCTGATAAGCCTCTCAAATCTCACTCCCCTGGTTTGCGACGCTTTGGTCGTCCGTTTGTTCTGCGGGATCCTTTGGCGCCCGCCGGCCAGCGCAACCAACCGCGATCAACCACGATCAACCACTCTTGGCCAGTGCGAAGCCACATTGCGCGAACATCTGGCGGGCGATGATGGTTTTCATGATCTCGATCGATCCGCCGGCGATCTTGACGATCCTGGCGTCGACATAGGCGCGCGCGATCGGATACTCCGTCATATAACCCCAGCCGCCGAACAGTTGCAGGCATTCATCGACTGCTTCGCAATGAAGCTCGGAGGTGAACATCTTGGCCATCGCGGCGTCGACCGGATCGAGCTTTCCTTCCATGAAAAGCGAAATGCATCGATCGGTAAAGACGCGGGCGACCGTTGCCTTGGTCTTCAGGTCGGCGAGCTTGAACTGCGTGTTCTGGAAGTTCGCGAGCTTCTGGCCGAACACGCTGCGGTCCGAGGTGTATTCTACGGTCCAGTCGAGAACGGTCTCGGTGACGGTGGCCGACCGGATCGCCTGGGCGAGCCGTTCCTGCGACAGCTTCGTCATCATCAACGCGAAGCCCTTGCCCTCCTGTCCGAGCATGTTGGTGGCGGGAATACGGATATTTTCGAAGAACAGCTCGGACGTGTCCTGGGCTTTCATGCCGATTTTCTCGAGATTTCGTCCGCGTTGAAAGCCCGGCCGGTTGCTCTCGACGATGAATAACGTCACGCCCTTGGCGCCCGCATTGCCGTCGGTCTTGGTCGCCAGCACGACGAAATCGCAGAGCTGACCGTTGGAGATGAATACCTTCTGACCGTTGATGACGAAATCATCGCCATCGCGCACGGCGCGGGTCCGGATCGCCTTGAGGTCGCTGCCCGCATGCGGTTCCGTCATACCGAGCGAGCCGATCGCTTCGCCCGACACCATCTTTGGTAGCCACTGGCGCTTTTGCGCTTCGGTTCCAAAGGAAAGCAGATAGGTCGCCACCAGATCTGTGTGAATTAGAAAACCAGGGCCGCTCGCGCCAGAGCGCCATAACTCCTCGAATACGACCACATCAAAGAGGTAGTCGAGGCCCATACCGCCATATTCTTCGGGCACGGTACAGCAGAGCAGGCCTTCGGCGCCGGCCTTGAGCCACAGTTCCCGCGGCACTATGCCGTCCTTTTCCCATTGCGCATGAAACGGCACGATCTCGCGATCGACGAAGCGCCGCACCGATTTCCGGAAAATATGATGCTCTTCGCGGAATATGGTTCGCTCGATCATCGACATCCGTCCACGTCAATTTAGTTAGGTAGTGTACTATATGTTCCGGGGTGGTAAAAGGCAAGCTGGCGCGGCGGGCTTTTTGCATCGGCGGTCGATGGCTCCCATGCCAGGACTTTCGCGGGCATCCGGAGGCATCATCGCTGCAACTGCAGTAGGGGTTTTTCCCGGCGGCAAAACCGTCCGTTTAAACTAGTACGCAGATATACGGTATGCTATAGGTCATAAAGTGACGACGGGGAAGATTGTCATGGACGAACTGGGAGAGTTGCAGCAATTCCGGGCGGAACGCAGCGAAAATAACGTCCTGCATCTTGTTTTCGACATGCCCGGGCGTCCCATGAATGTGTTCTCCAACGCAGCCATCGCCGAACTCGCCGCCTTTAGCCGGTGGCTCCGCGAAAGCGACGTCAAGGGCGTCGTCATCCGTTCAGGAAAGTCATCGGCATTCTGTGCCGGTGCCGATCTCGCCGAGCTGGGATCGGCCTACGACATGATCATGGCTGCGCCGGTCGAGACGCGCGATCGCGTGGCATTCGACCATTTCTTTCGTCTCAGTCAGGCGCTGCGCGGAATCGAAACCGCGGGTAAACCGGTAGCGGCCGCCATCGCAGGCTTGGCGCTGGGCGGTGGCGGCGAACTGGCGCTGGCTACCCACCATCGGGTCATGGTCGATGATCCCAAGGTTGCGTTTGGCTTGCCGGAATCTCTGGTCGGGCTGCTGCCGGGAGGCGGCGGAACCCAGCGGCTGCCGCGACTGACGGGAATCGAAAAGGCGCTTCCGGTCCTGTTGGAAGGCGCGCGGCTGTCTGGGCAGGCCGCGATCGCCGCCGGCGTGGTCGATCAACTGGTTCCTGCCGGCGAAGAAGTGGCGGCGGCGGAACGATGGGTGCTGTCGCATCCGTCGGCGTCGCAACCCTGGGACCGTCCCGATTGGCGGCCGGCCGGTGTGGATGATGTGGCCGACATCATCGCGCGGAAGCGTGAAGGGGTTCTGGCCGAAACCCTCGGGCATTATCCAGCGCCGCTCGCCATTCTCGACTGCGTCGCCCAGGGATTGCCGCAGCCATTTGATCAAGCGATCCGCACCGAGATGCAGATATTCTCGAAACTCATCCAGCGCCGCGAGCCGCGCAACATGATCAGGACGTTGTTTCTTGGCCGGCTCGATCATGATCGCCTTCGCAAGGCCGGCGGCATCCCTGCGCCCGTCGAGCAGGCCGTTGCGGCGGTATCGGAGGCGCTGCATGCCGGCGGAACGGTGGACGCAGCGCTTGCAAAGGCATTCGCCCGCGCCGGCTTTCATGGACCGAACAAGGCACCGGCGTTCGATGGCGTCATTGCACAGTCCGCGTTCTGGCTGGAGGCGGAGCCTGTTACCGACGGCAAACGCGCGCTGCGCGAACGGTTGGCGCGGGTGTATGTCGTAGCAGACCAGTGGCGGGCCACCTTCTCCGAAGATCAGCGCCGCGCCGCGGATTATCTGCTGGTCACGAAGCATGGCTTTCCCGCCTATATGGCAGGGGCTTTCTCCTCCGCCCAACCGGGCGCCTGAATGGCGCCGGCTTCTCCGCTATTGCCGCGTGCACAACTCCAATCGAGAGAACAGCAGTGTCAAAACCCCTGACCGGCGTCCGTGTCCTCGACCTGTCGAAAGTCCTGGCGGGTCCCCTGTGCGCCCAATATCTCGGTGATCTCGGTGCCGACATCGTCAAGGTGGAGACCGTCGGCCAGGGTGACGAAACGCGCGGCTGGCCGCCGTTTCCGGCGCCCGGCCTTGGCACGGTCTTTCTCAGTGCCAACCGCAACAAGCGCAGCATCGCCGTCGACTTGAAGACCGAAAAGGGACGCGAGATCGTTCATGCGCTGGCAAAATCCGCCGACGTCGCCATCGAAAGTTTCGGGACCGGGGTCGCCGAGCGTCTTGGCATCGATGCCGCAACGCTACGTACCCTGAACGACCGCCTGATCCATTGCAGCATCTCCGGGTTCGGCCGCTCGGGGCCGCTGAAGAACTCGCCGGGCTATGACGTGATCCTGCAGGCTTTTTGCGGGGTCATGTCGATGACCGGCGACGAGGATGGCGGCTATATCCGCAGTCCGATTTCGCCGATCGACCAGATGACCGGCGTGCATGCCTTCAGCGGCATTCTCGCGTTGCTGTATGCGCGGGAAAAAACCGGGAAGGGCGGCGAGATCCAGGTCTCCCTGTTTGAAACCGCACTGGGCCTGCTGGGCTACAATCTCCAGACCTTCTGGCAGCGTGGCGTGCAGCCGCCGAAATGCGGTTCGAGCCATGAATCGCTCTGTCCCTATCAGGCCTTCGAGGCGGCCGACGGTCCGATCATGATCGGCGTCGCCAACGACAATCTCTGGCGCAAGTTCTGCGCAGTCACCGGATTGAACGCGATTGTCGACAATCCGAAATTCCGGACCAATGCTGATCGCGTGACGCACCGCAAGGAAACCCTCGATCACGTCCGGGCCGCGTTGGCGCAAGAATCCGTCGCGCACTGGAACGAGGCGCTGACAGCCGTCGGCGTCCCCTGCGCGCCGATCAATTCGATTGCGCAATTGCTCGATCACCCGCACACCAAGGCGAGCGGCATCCTTGTCGATTACGCGCACCCGACCGCGGGCGAGTTGAAGGGCGTCGGTCACCCCGTTCTGATCAACGGCGCGGAACGTCGTGCAGGCAGGCCGCCGCCGGTGCTGGGGCAGCATACCGATGATGTTTTGGGCGAAATCGGTTTGTCATTGGAAGCCATCAGCGAGTTGCGGCGGGAACGCGTGGTCGGTTGAGGTTTGCTCAGCTTAACGGGGAGTTGGATAGATGGGGCAATCAACAGACACGGCCCTTGCCGCGCTGAAAATCGGAGGCCGCGTCGCTTATGAGCGCCTGGCGCGGCCAAAAGCGCGGCGGTTCGATGATGTGCCGTGTTCGCCCTATGCCGTTACGGCCGAATGGCTGACGGCCGTATTGTGCAACAAGACCCCAGGAGCCATCGTTACGCAGGTCGAGGTCAAGCCGGCGAGCGCGGGCACGCACGAACGTCATCAGTTGACGGTTTCCTACAACGAGGAAGGACGTCGCGCTGGACTACCGGTATCGATCTTCACCAAGTCGTTGCCGAGCATCGTCACGCGCATGATCGGCGGTTTCAACGGCACGGCGCGCGTGGAGGGGAGCTTCTTTACGCAGATCCGCCCTCAGCTCGAGATTGAAGCCCCGCTGTGCTATCATTCGGCCTACGATCGGCGGACGTTTGCGGCGATTCATCTGCTGGAAGATCTGGTTGCAACGAAATCCGCGACGTTCTGCAATCACAAGACGTATGTCACGCGTGCCATGGCCGACGACATGATCGATCTGCTGGCAGCTCTGCATGGCCGCTTCTACGGCGATCCGACGCTGGCGGAACGCTACCGGTGGCTCGCCAGCTATCCCCGATGGTTCACCATCGGTTCGGCGAAAATGGGAACCGAGTATTACACCCGCAAGGCCTTTGATGCCGCCGCCCACGTTATTCCAGCCGAAGTCCTGGCGCGCCGCGACGATGTCTGGCCGGCAACGATGCGCGCGCTTGCGCTTCACGACAGTGAGCCGCAAGGGCTCATTCACTCCGATGTGCACATCGGTAACTGGTATCGCACAGGTGCGGGTGAAATGGGGTTGTGCGACTGGCAATGCCTTTCGCGCGGGCATTGGTCGCGTGATTTCGCCTACGCGGTGACGGCCTCGTTGACGCTGGACGACCGCCGTAACTGGGAGCGTGACCTGCTTACGCGTTACATCGAGCGGTTTGCCGAGAAAACCGGCGTCAAACCGGACTTCGATGTGAGTTTCCAGCGCTACCGCCAGCAGATCGTGCATGCGCTCGCCATGTGGACGATCACGCTGTGTCACTCGCCACTATTGCCGAACATGCAGCCGGAGGATACGACGATCGCGATGATCGGGCGGATGACGACGGCGATGGCCGATCTGGATGCGCTCGATAGTTGAAGCACCCCGCCGCCCTCGAGGGACTATTCCGGCGCAAGCCGGCATTCTCCACGGTCGAGCACCAGCACCTGACGCTCAACGGCCCACGCCTTGAAGCAGATTGCATTGCTTCCCTCGAACGTCTCGATCCTGATTGTGTCGCCGGGGAAAGCCGGCGACACAAACCGTACCGCCATGGCAACAAGCCGCTCCGGCCGGCTCGGCGCGAAAAGCTTCAGGATCGCGCGGCAGGCCAGACCCATCGTATTCAGCCCGTGCGAGATCGGCTTGTCGAACCCGGCGTTGCGGGCGATCACGGGGTCGGCGTGGATCGGCATGTAGTCCCGGCTCACGAGGCGATAGAGCAGGGCTGCTTGTCCGGATGTCCGGTAGTCGATGCTGGCGATCGGCGGCGCATGGACGTCAAGACCGGCCAAAACGTTCGGCGGTGTGCCATAGTTGCCGCAGCCGCCATCGCCCCGCAGAAAATCCGTCGCGCGCAGGCTCGCCAGCCGTTCGCCGGTGGTTGTATCGAACAGTTCGGTGTCGAAATAGAGCAGCGCGCCACGTCCCGATCCTTTGTCTGCAACAGCGCTCACACGATGATCGGCGCGGATCGAGCCCTGAGCGGGCAACGGGCGATAAAGTTCGAAGCGTTGCTCGCCGTGCAAGACCTGGGTCCAGGCGATGCCGGTCTGAGGGTCGGCGATCCAGAGCGGTGGCCAGCCCAACGTTACACACATGCTGGGCACGGCGTGCTGATCGCGGCCTTCATAGACGTAGACGAGTTCATCCTCGTCGAGCGGATTATCGCCGATGCCCAGCCCGAGCGCGTATAGCGCTGCGTCCCGCCAATCCCAGGACTGATACGTCGGCTCGAAGCGCCGCGCGATGACGTGCTGGAGATTCATGGCGATTTCGCTCCTCGGATCGTCTTGCCCACATATCGTTGCGCAGGCGTACCAATTCCCAAGCAAGTCCTGGCGCCACGGCGTTAGTGCGGCAGTGCAGCGCACGCCCATAGACGGTTTTGAGTTTGCAGGTAATAGAAGTATATGATAAACATGTGTACTAAAATACGGGCTGGCCCGGATCTGCCCGATAGGGTGGAGAAAAAATTGTGATCGGTGGCTCGCATGCGGTCGGATCGCGGCGCAGACACCTCATGGCAACGTGGGAGGCCCTTTTGCGGCAGCAGGCGCTTGGAGTGGCGGCGCAGCGGAAGAATGCATCTCATCCGTTGACGCATGACGAGGGGGCGCAAGCGTGATCGCCCTGTTGATCGCCAACTCGCTGGCGCTTGCCTCGCTGCTGATCATGCTCGCAAGCGGCCTTGCCCTGATCTACGGGTTGCGCGATGTCATCAATTTCGGTCATGGCGCCATCTACATGCTCGGCGCCTATCTCGGTTACACGATCGCACTCGTTGGCGGATTCTGGCTGGCGTTGATCGTGGTTCCGATCCTGCTCGCACTCCTTGGGATTGCCTTCGAATATCTGGCGCTGCGTCCATTGCAAAATCGGTCGCACATCGAGGTCGCGCTGGTCACGCTGGGCCTCGGCATCATCCTCGGGCAGATCATTATCTTCTTCTATGGCGGCGTAGCGCGCAGCGTCGATGCGCCGCAAATCCTGTCCGGATCGGTCACGATTCTGAATTTGTCTTACCCGGTCTATCGCATCTTTTTGATCGTGATGGGTCTCGGATCATGCGCGCTGCTGGCGCTCTGGCTGAGATTCACCCCCTCGGGGTTGTATGTGCGCGCGGTGAGCCAGGATCCATCGGTCGCGCGCATGATGGGCATCAACGCCGACCGGCTCAGTCTGTTGGTGACCAGCCTCAGCGCCGCGTTCGCCGGCGTCGCCGGCGTGCTGGCTGGTCCTTATCTTTCGATCGATCCCGGAATGGATGTCACGATGATTGTCGACTGCCTGATCATTGTGGTCATCGGCGGCACTGGCAGCATTGGCGGCGCGATCGTTGCGGCACTGCTGTTCGGCTTCGTGCAGGTTGCCGGATCGGTGTTCCTGCCGAACTTCGCCTCGCTCGTTCCCTATATCTTGCTGATGGTTGTGCTGCTGATCGCGCCCCGCGGCATCGGACGCGGCAGGGTGCTCAATTGAATAACCGGACAACGACCGCAGCAAGCGCGCGCCCCGCCGCGATCGGTGCGCTTGGCGGTCCATCCCTGCGTGTACCGCTGACGATTGCTGCCGTGGCGATCGTATTCGCGGTCGGTGCGGTCGCGCCAACGCGCATCGCCGGCGACTTCGTGCTCCGGCTTGCCAATGAAGGCCTGCTGTTGGGCATGCTCGCCCTCAGCGTCGCCTTCCTGATGAACCAGGCCGGCCTCGTCGCGCTCGGTGCTGCAAGCATCTACGGGGGAACCGGCTTGCTGTTCGCCATCGCGCTCGGCGAATGGAATCTCACGCCCACAATGGCGATGTGCGTGTCTATCCTTATCATCGTGATCTACGCCACCGTCCTTGGCGCGCTGATCGTGCGCACCAACCCGCTCGCTTTCATGATGCTCACGCTGGCGGCCGGCGAGATGATCAGCCACGCCGTCCTGCTGGAAGGGTTGCGTGATTATACCGGGGGCGCCGATGGCCTGGTCGTCCGCTTCAAGGGTTCGATATTCGGGATGGAGTCAGCGGATTTCGCCGACCCTGCACGCTTCTGGCTGATGGTCTGGGCAGCGGCGTGGCTCGCCGGATTGGCGCTTTGGGCCATCGGCCGCTCGCGTCTCGGCGCGGTTCTGCGTGCGGTGCGCGAGAACGAGGAACGGATGCGATTTTCGGGATTTGACACTTATCTGCCGCGCCTGACGGCCTATGTGCTTGTCAACATCGTCGCCGCTGTCGCTGGACTCCTGCACGTGCTCAACGCCGGCTTTGTGTCACCGGAAAGCCTGGGGCTTTCGGTCAGCACCAATGCGCTGGTCGCAGCCCTGATGGGCGGCATTGCAGGCTCCGTGGGGCCGGCGCTCGGCGGGCTAATCTTCTCCTTTGCGCAGGATGAATTCGGCGCGCGCGGGCTCACGCAGTTGTTGACCGGGATCGCGATCGTTTTGTTCATCGTCGTCTTTCCCCGCGGCGTCGTCGGAGGATTGTGGGGCGCGGTGCGAGCGAGGGTGCCGAGCGGGCGGCGGGAGATATCCTGACATGCTCAAGATCGAGAAACTGTCGGTGAGCTATGGTTCGGTCCGGGCGCTGACGGAGGTCGATCTCGAGGTCCGTGACAACGGCGTGCTGCACGGCATCATCGGACCGAATGGAGCCGGAAAATCCACGCTGCTCGATGCGGTCTGCGGCCGCCGCCGTCCGACTTCGGGAATCGTTCGTTATCGCAACGAGGATATTACGCGGCGTTCGGTGGCTTGGCGGCGCCGGCAGGGCATGGCGCGATCGTTCCAGCGCACCAGCATCTTCCAGGATCTCACGGTCCATGAGCAGCTTCACCTCGTCGCACAACACCTCGGCGACGACCGGCTCGAAGATGTGATCGAAGTGATGGACTTGGCCGATTATCTTGACCAGAAGGCGGGGCGCATCGCCTATGGCGTGCAGCGCCGGGTGGACGTCGCATTGGCCTTGATCGGCCGACCGCATCTGCTGTTGATGGACGAGCCGGGCGCTGGCCTGTCGGCGGCAGAAACACTCCGCCTCTTCGAGCATCTGCGCGACCTCGTGCGCGAGCGCAAAATCGCGGCTGTGGTAGTCGAGCACGATGTCGACGCCGTATTCGCCTGTTGCGGCACCGTCACCGTGCTCGACCTTGGCCGGCATCTCGCAACCGGCACGCCCCACGAAGTCCGAGCCGACCATCGCGTCGTCGCTGCCTATCTCGGGACCGCGGCATGAACGTCTTGCGCATCGAGAAGCTTGTTGCCGGCTATGGCGCCTCGACGGTACTGCACGGCGTCGATCTCACGGTCAATGAGGGCGAGTCGGTAGCCGTGGTGGGCCGCAACGGTGCGGGAAAATCCACGCTGCTGCTCTCCGTGTTTCGCGAGACCAACATCATCTCGGGCGCGATCTGGGTGCATGATAGCAGGGTCGATCGCATGCCCGGCTATACGGCTGCAAAGCTTGGTATTTCGATCGCGCCGCAGGGGCGCCGTATCCTGGCTAATCTGACCGTCAAGGAGAATTTGCTGCTCAGCAAGGCGACGGGCAGGGCCGGGTACTGGAACCTGAGAGCCGTCTACGATCTGTTTCCGGTGCTCGAGGAGCGTTCGAACCGACCTGGCACCATGCTGAGTGGTGGGCAGCAGCAAATGCTGGCGATTGGCCGCGCGCTGATGGCCAATCCCAGTCTGATCCTTCTTGACGAACCGTCGGAAGGCCTTTCACCCGTCCTCATCGACGGGCTGGTCGGCGCTCTCAATACGATTCGTAGCGCCGGAACGGGGGTGCTGGTCGTCGAGCAGCATCTGAACCTGGTCAAGCGTGCGACCGATCAATTCATAATCTTGGCTAAGGGAGAAGTTGTCGGGTCAGGACCGACACCGACGATCGGTGCGCCTGAGAACCAGGCGCTGATGGCGTTGTGATCAGAATCAGAAAACGAGGGAGAGAAGCATGAGAAAAGCATTTTGCAGCTCAGGAATGATTTCGGCAGCACTGGCTATCGCAATCGCAACGGCCGCCCCGACCATCGGTCGCGCCGACGATACGATCAAGATCGGCGTGTTGCTCATAGACGCCGGGCCGCTGGCCGGCCTGAAGGAAACCCAGACCAAGGCTGCCAATCTCGCGATTGAACAGATCAACGCGGCCGGCGGTGCTGCCGGCCGGAAGCTGGAAGCGGTTTTCATTACATATCCCGGCACGCCGGACACCGCCGTGGACGGCGCCACGCGCGCCGTCCAGAAGGATGGGGCGATGTTCATTACCGGAATGGACACGTCGTCAGTCTCTCCAGCGCTGCAAGCGAAACTTCCCGCACTGAAGGCCTTAATGGTCGAAGTGATGGCTAATGCCGATGGCTTGACGGGCAAGGGATGCTCGCCGAACTATTTCCGGGTCAATGCGAACGACTCGATGATCATGGGGGCATTCAGGGAGTTTTTGAAGGACCAGGGCGTCAAGAAGTGGGACATCATCGCGGTCGACTATGCCGCAGGGCGCGATTCCGCTGACAAGTTCAAGGCTTTGGTTGCCTCGCAAGGCGGAACCATCGGGAAGACGCTGTTCGCCCCGTCCGGAACGCCCGACTTCGGCACCAAGATTTCGGAGCTAGGCGCAGAACCGGCTGACGGTCTGTTCGTGACGATCTTCGGCAGCGACGCCATTAATCTCTCCAAGCAGCAGCAGCAGTTCGGCCTCTTCAAGAAGTACAAGATGGTGCTGGGCAATTCCTTCGTGATTCCGCAAACGCTACCCGCCCAGGGCGATACGGTGCTCGGCGTCTATCAGAACATCGGCTTCCTTCCCGGCTTCCCCGGCGCGCAGCCCGAAGCCTTCGTGAAGGCCTACAAGGAAAAGTACAATGGCGAATTGCCGCCCTACACCAGTGCTGACCAGTATGCTGCAATCCAGCTGATAGCCGCCGCAATCAAGAAGGCGAATTCGACCGACGTAAACGCGGTGCGGACAGCCTTGTCGGGCCTCAAGGCCGAAACGGCGCTTGGTGACGTCGAGATGCGCGCGGGTGATCATCAGGCTGTGCGGCGGATGGCTATCAGTCAGATCGTGACTGGTCCGGACGGCAAAGCGGCCTACCAGATCAAGAAGATCGAACCGGGCCCGGACATCATCCCGCCGGTCGATCCCGCCTGCAAAATGTGACCGGCCCCGGATCTGGCGCATGATCCGGAAAAGTGTACAGCGGTTTTCCGAAAAGATCATGCTCAAGCCAAAGGCTAGAAACGGGATGACAATTCGAAGGAGAGCCATTCCGTTCTAGTTCCGACACCGGCGCCGGACTGTCTCACGCCACCAGCGACACCTTGCCGAACTGCGCACCAGACGCGAGGCGGTCGAACGCCCGACGTATGTCCGGCATTTCAAACGTTTCATCTACGACGGGCTTGACCAAACCACGGTTGAATACGTCGAGCAGCTGGCGAAACTCGCCAACGCTGCCGCCGGTCGATCCGTAGATTTCGAGCTGGCGGATGAACACGCGTTGAAGGTCGGCCGGAGGATTGGAGCCGGTCGTCGCGCCGCAGGTGACAAGCCGGCCTCCGCGCCGCAGCGATCTGAGGGATTCGCCCCAGCTTGCTTCGCCGACGCTGTCGATCACCATGTCGACGCCGCCATTGCTCATTTGCAGGATCGCGTTCGACACCCGGTCTCTTTGATAGTTGATACCACCGCTGGCGCCCATCGCGATGGCGCGTTCGATCTTGGCGTCGCTCGACGAGGTGACGAAGATCCGCGCGCCCACCAGTTTGGCGAGTTGCAGGCAGGCGACCGCAACCCCTCCACCGATACCGACGATCAGGACACTCTCGCCGGGTTGCAATGTCTTCTTGCCGAACAGCATTCGCCAGGCGGTGAGGTGGCCGGTCATCAGCGCACCTGCCGCGACCAGGTCGGCATTGTCGGGCAGCGGCACAAAACAGCGGCTCGGCATCGCGATATATTCGGCAAAGCCGCCATGCCGATGCTCGCCCATGATCTTCACGTTCTCGCACAACGGTTGGTCGCCGGCGAGGCAGTAGCGGCATCGGCCGCAATACGCCTCCGAAAACAGGACGGCCTTCATGCCCGGCTTCAACCCGGACCCCGGCTCGGCCTCGACGATCTCGCCCGCGGCTTCCACGCCCATCACCTGCGGCAACGCGTGCGTGATCCCGGCGCCGTTGTCGCGCATGTAGAGATCGACACGATTGAGCGACGATGCGGCAACCCTGAGCACGGATTCGCCAGGGGCGGGGACCGGATCGGGAAAATCCCGCCAACTCACGCCGTCGGCGCCGCGCTGTTCCAGAACTGCCGCCTTCATTGTGCATCTCCGTCGGTCATCGCGTGTTCGGACACACGTTTATCATATTCGTCCCACCTGGGTTATGCGCTACCGTACGCATTCCGGCGAACCGGCATACGGCACAGGCTTATGGGCGTATGCGACCGCCTATTTTGGTGTTGCGGTTCATTGTAAAACTAGTACACTAGCTAACGAAAAGGCCGTCAAGCGCCACATTGAACCGACATGGAGGTTACGCATGAGCGAAAATCGCTTTGATCCGGTCGCCCATGCGCGATCGATGCGCGACGGTGGGTTTTGGGTCGACAAGAATTTCGACGAATTTCTCCAGCAGACCGTCGCGGCAACGCCGGGAAAGCTGGCCCTGCTCGCCGACCGCGCCGATCGTGGCGAGGCGAGGCGGTTCACCTATGCCGAACTCGGCGATTTGATTTCGCGCGCCGCCGCCGCCTTGAAGCGCCTCGGCATCGGCCCGCGTGATGTCGTCTCGGTCCAGCTTCCGAATTGGTGGGAATTCGCGGTCATTGCGCTGGCCGCCTTCCGGGTCGGCGCCGTCGTCAATCCCCTGATGCCGATCTTTCGCGAACACGAACTCGGCTACATGCTCGGCTTCGCCGAAACCAAGTTGCTGGTCGTACCCAAGCTGTTCCGCGGCTTCGACCACGAAACGATGGCGCGCGCGCTGCAACCCAAATTGCCGAAACTTCAGCACATCATCGTTGTCGACGGCGAGGGGGCGAACAGCTTCAACCAGGCGCTCCTATCGGGGAGCGAACGTCTCGGCCCGCCCCCGGTCGGCGAGATCGGCGCGCTTTCCCCCGACCAGATGGCGGTGTTGATGTTCACGTCGGGCACCACCGGTTCACCCAAAGGCGTGATGCATTGCCTCAATACGCTGCTGGCCTGTAACATCGCACTCGCCGGACGCTTCGGCCTCAACTCCAATGACACCATGCTGGTCTGCTCGCCGCTCGGCCACATGACCGGCTTCGCGGCGGGTATGCTGCTCGGCCTCAAGATCGGTGCTTCCATAATCTTCCAGGATGTGTGGGAGCCGAAGCGCGGCATCGCGATCATGGCCAACGAAGGCGTCACCTATTCGGCTGGTGCGGCGACGTTTCTCGCCGACATGTGCGAGGCGGTTGCTGGTGGCGCGGCAAAGCCTGAACGGCTGCGCAAATTCCTTTGCGCCGGTGCGCCAATTCCGCCCGCGCTGATCGATCGCGTCTACCGCGAACTTGATCTCAAGGTCTGTTCGCTGTGGGGCATGACGGAATCGCTGTCGAGCACGCTGACCGAGCCCGAGCGTGCGCTCGAGAAATCCTCGAAGACGGACGGTCGTCCGCTCGAGGGCGTCGCGGTGAAGGTGCTTCGCATGGACGGATCGCCGGCGCCGGTCGGCGAGAAGGGGCTGCTCAAGGTGCGCGGCGCGCAGATGTGCCTCGGCTATTACAAGCGCGGGGATATGGAGCCGTTCGACGCCGAGGGTTGGTTCGACACCGGCGATATGGCCTATATGGACGACGAGGGCTATATCCGTATCGATGGCCGCATCAAGGACATCATCATCCGCGGCGGCGAGAACGTGCCGGTATTCGACATCGAGAACCTGCTGTTCAAGCATCCCGCCGTGCTTGCCGCCGCAATCGTCGGATATCCGGACCCAAGGCTGGGCGAACGCGCCTGTGCATTCGTCGTGCTGCGTCCCGGCCAGACGCTAGATCTGGCCGGTGTGCAGGCGCTGATGGCGGAGCACAAGGTCGCGAAACAATACTGGCCGGAACGCATCGAGATAGTCGCCGATTTGCCAAAAACCCCGGCGGGCAAAGTGCAGAAATTCCAACTCCGCGAGATCGCGAAGGCCTTCGCCGAACCGCCGCACAAGGCCAGCGCATGAATTGCCGCCTCCAGGGTCGCGTGTGTGTGGTCACCGGTGCCGCGCGCGGCATCGGCCTTGCGATCGCCGACCGCTTCGGCCAGGAAGGCGGTCGCGTTGCCTGCGTCGACGTCAGCGCGCGCCGTCTGGAGCCTGCCGTCGACGGTTTGAAGAGCAAGGGCTTTGAAGCCAGGGCCTATGGCGTCGATGTCGGTAAGCGCGACGATGTCCACGCGCTGTTTACCAGGATCGAAAGCGACTTTGCCGCGCCGGTTGCGGTCCTGGTCAACAATGCGGTCTGGGCTCGCTTCGAGCCGCTGGCGCAGATCGAGCTTGAGACGGTCGACCGTATGTTCGCGGTCGGCGTGCACGGGCTGATCTGGACCACGCAAGCGGCAGCTCCACAGATGGAGCGCCGTGGCGGCGGCTCGATCGTGAACCTGAGTTCGGTGTCCGCATTCAACCCGGCCAAGGATTCGATTGCCTATTCCGCGCTGAAAGCCGGCGTTGTCGGCCTCTCCCGCGCTTCTGCAATTGAGCTGAGCGCAAAGAAGATCCGCGTCAATGTCATCGCGCCGGGCATGATCGGCACGCCGGCTTCGATTGCGCAATTCGATGAAGTGACGATCGCAACGCGTCAGGCCGAGATGCCCGCGGGGCGTTTTGGTGAGCCGGAAGAAATTGCGGCCCTTGCCGCGTTCCTCGCCAGCGACGACGCTAGCTACATCCAGGGCGCCGTCGTGACCGCCGATGGCGGGTGGACGATCCCGGCCAGATAGGAGAGCACCCATGAACCGACTAGCGGGCAAGCGCGCGGTCGTGACGGGCGGCGGCAGTGGTATCGGCCGCGCCAGCGCGATCCGTTTCGCGCGCGAAGGCGCTTCCGTGCTGGTGGTCGGCCGGGCCGGCAATACCGAGGAAACGGCGGCAACGATCCGCGGCGAAGGCGGCATTGCATCGGCGTTGATCACGGATGCTGCGGTCGAAGTGAACGTGGCCGCGATGGTCGCGCGCTGCGTGTCGGAATTCGGCGGGCTCGAAATCTTCTTCGCAAATATCGGCGTTACCGGAACGAACACGCCGTTGCTGGAGCAGACGGTGGAGGAGTGGTCGGAAGTCTACCGCATCAACACCATCAGTTGCTTCCTTGCCATCAAATATGCCGGACGTCACATGACTGCCAAGGGCTACGGCTCGATCATTCTAACGTCCTCGGCCGCCTCGCTGCGCGCCAATGCCGGCGCCATCTCCTACAGCGCGAGCAAGGCGGCGGTGAACAGTTTGGCGCAGACGGCAGCCAACGCCTTTGCCGGCACCGGCGTGCGCGTCAACGCCGTGCTGCCGGGACTGGTCGAAACACAGCTCACGCGCAAGGTGTTCGAGGACGCCCGCGCGCGCGGCGTCGAAGCCAAGCTTGGTCACGTCACGCCGATGAAGCGCCCGGGGCGTTCCGAGGAGATCGCCGCCGCGGCGGCGTTCCTGGCGAGCGACAATTCCTCCTATGTGGATGGGCAATTGCTTTCGGTCGACGGCGGCGTCAGCAGCACCCACCCATACGGGCGGATCGCGCTCTAGAAACGATTTTCAACGAAAACAGAGCACCAGGAGAGGCGCCATGGACTTCGAACTGCCAAGGGAGATCACCGACAAGCTTGCCGAGCTGGATGCCTTTATCGAGTCCGAGATCAAGCCGCTTGAGCGCGATCATATGCAGTTCTTCGATCATCGCCGCGAGAATGCGCGAACCGACTGGGACGATGACGGACGTCCGCGCACGGAATGGCGCGCGCTGATCAGCGAAATGGAACGCCGTGCGGACAAAGCGGGGCACCTGCGCTACGGCCTGCCGAAGTCATGCGGCGGCCAGGCCGCCTCCAACCTCGCGATTGCGGCGATCCGAGAACACCTCGCGGCCAGAGGGTTGGGCCTGCACAACGACCTGCAAGACGAATCATCGATCGTCGGTAATTTCCCGATCATCCCGGCGCTCGCCGATTACGGCACCGAGGAGCAAAAGAGCTATATCGAGGGGATCATCACCGGAAAAAAACATCTCTCCTTCGCTCTGACCGAACCTGGCCACGGCAGCGACGCGACTTGGCTGGAGACGACGGCCGTGCGCGACGGCGACCATTGGGTCATCAATGGCCGCAAGCGCTGGAATAGCCAGGTCGCCCGGGCGCACGGCAATCTGGTCTTTGCGCGGACCTCCGGCAAGCCGGGCGAAGCCAGAGGTGTCACCGCCTTCATCGTCCCGACCGACACGCCCGGCCACAACGTTCTCTACAATCACTGGACATTCAATATGCCCAGCGATCACGCGGAGACGGATCTGATCAACGTGCGTGTGCCCGACAGCGCGATCCTGCACAGGGAAGGCGAGGGCCTCGTTGTGGCGCAGCGCTTCGTGCACGAGAACCGCGTTCGCCAGGCGGCGGCGAGTGCGGGCGCTGCGCGTTACTGCATCCTGAAGGCCGTCGAATACGCCAAAACACGTGTCGCCTTTGGCGAGCCGCTCGCCAGGAAGCAGGCGGTTCAGTTTCCTTTGGTCGAGCTGTGGGCCGAATACGAACTGGTGCGTAACTTCATCTTCCGCACGGCCTGGCAGATGGACCGCCAGAACCCACTGGAAATCAGTGACATGGTCTCGATCTGCAACTACCGCGCCAACCGGCTGTGCTGCGAGGCGGCCGATAGGGCGATGCAGGTGCATGGCGGCATGGGCTACAGCCGCGCGCTACCGTTCGAGCACATCTACCGCCACCATCGCCGCTATCGCATCACCGAGGGCACCGAGGAAGTGCAGATGCGGCGCGTCGCGCAATATCTGTTCAACTTCAGCGGCAAGCAGGCCAGCCGGTGACGGTGGCGTCGACCGCGATCGAGCGTGGCATCGATTTCGACATCGCCCGGCTCGACGCGTATCTGAAGGACTGGCTCGGCGGCGCCGATCCGACGCGGGTCGAGCGAACGCATGGCGGCATGTCGAATCCGACCTATTTCATCTCCCGCGGCGAGTGGCGCGCAGTGCTGCGCAAGCAACCGAAAAATGTGCTGCCGTCGGCGCATGCGATCGACCGGGAGTACCTCATCCTGACGGCGCTGCAAGGCAGCTCCGTCCCGACGCCAAAGCCCTACCGATACTGCGAGGATCGGGAGATCGTTGGCACGCCGTTCTATCTCATGGAATGGCTGGACGGCCGGATATTCAATGAGTTCGGGACGCCCGGACTCGCCCGCGGAGAGCGGACAGAGCTTTTCCGTTCGATGTGTGCCACGCTGGCCGCCATCCACAGACTGGATTACCGGGCGCTTGGGTTGGGCGACTTCGGCAGGCCCGGAAACTATTTTGCGCGCCAGCTGAAACGCTGGTCGGAGCAATGGACGAAATTCCGCCGCGGCGACAACGACAACCCGGCGCTCGACCAAATGGTGCGCTGGCTTGCCGAGCGGCTGCCGGAAAGCGAGACCGTCGCGCTTTGTCATGGCGACTTCCGCATCGCCAACCTGATGTTCCATGCAACAGAGCCGCGGGTTGTCGGAGTGCTCGACTGGGAACTCTCGACACTCGGGCATCCCCTCGTCGATCTCGCCTTCAACAGCCAGGCCTGGCTGATGGCGCCTGACGAAAATGGCGGGTTGCTCGGCTTGCGACTGGAGGAAATGGGCATTCCGTCCGAGCGCGACTACCTTGAACTCTATTACGAATTGTCCGGCGCGAAGGAGC
Organism: uncultured Alphaproteobacteria bacterium; assembly: GCA_963831505.1. Taxonomy (GTDB): domain Bacteria; phylum Pseudomonadota; class Alphaproteobacteria; order Rhizobiales; family Xanthobacteraceae; genus Bradyrhizobium. Next base: position 229,683 of record CAWHQY010000017.1, read on the forward strand.
GCCTCACGCGATTCCATCAGGTGTTTGCGATGTTCCGCGGCGCGGTCGGCAGCGCCGGCGTCGCCGCGCGCGGGGATCTCGGCACCGGGGTGTTGCCGGACGCGGCGCGCGTCGGGCGCTACCTGGCGCGCGCTTATGCGAAGCGCGGTGTCGCGTTGATCGAGGAAGAATGATGAGCATGCATGAGCGGCCCAGCCTGAATGTCGACGACGCGATCCGGCGCCGTCGCTCGGTGCGTGGCTTTCTGCCTGACGAGGTTCCGGAGGCGACGTTGCGCGAAGTATTCGAACTTGCGCAATGGTCGCCATCGAACTGCAACGTGCAGCCCTGGACGCCGCATGTCGTATCGGGCAAAGCGTTGGAGCGGCTGCGCGCGGCATTGGTCGTGGCGGGGATGCGCGACGAGCCGATCAAGCCGGACTGGCCGGCCGACGGCAAATTCACCGGCGTCTATCGCGAGCGCCAGGTGGACGCGGCGCAGAGACTATACGGCGCAATGGGGGTGGCGCGGAGCGATACAGTCGGCCGCAAGATGGCCTATATCCGCAACCACGCCTTCTTCGATGCGCCGCACGCTGTCCTGATCTTCATGCCGGAGCCGTTCGATACGCGGGAGGCGGCCGATATCGGTATGTATGCGCAGACCCTGATGCTGGCACTGATCGCGCGCGGCATCGCGTCCTGCGCGCAGGGCGCGCTCGGACTGTTTCCAGAAATCATCCGCGAGCAGCTCGGCATTCCCGCCAATTTCAAATTGCTGTTCGGCGTTTCCTTCGGTTACGAGGACTCTGACATCAAGGCGAACGCCGCCCGCGTCGGTCGCGCAGATATCGACACCGCCGTCCGGTTCCATCGCTGAGGACGCCTTCCCGTTTCCGAAGATAGGAGATTTCATCGTGACCGGTCCATTGGATGGCTTTCGCCTCGTCGAGATGGGAGGAATCGGCCCGGCGCCTTTCGCAGGAGCCTTGCTCGGCGATCTCGGCGCCGATGTCCTTCGCATCGATCGCATCGCCAGACCAGGAACCGAGCCCGACCTGCCGCCGCGTTTCGACTTCTACAATCGTAACAAACGCTCGGTTGCGTTGGACCTGAAGCAACCGGAGGCCGTCGCATCGGTGCTTCATCTCGTGGCAAAGGCGGACGCGCTGATAGAGGGATTTCGGCCGACTGTAATGGAACGGCTCGGGCTTGGTCCCGAGGCCTGCCTCGCGATAAATCCGCGTCTGGTCTATGGGCGTATGACCGGCTGGGGGCAGGAAGGGCCGATCGCTCAAGAGGCAGGCCACGACATCAACTACCTCGCCCTCACGGGCGCGCTGCACTGCCTCGGCGACGGCGACCGCCCGCCGCCGCCCCCGCTCAATCTTGTCGCCGATCTTGGCGGCGGGGCTCTTTATCTGGTTGTCGGCCTGCTGGCGGCTGCGATGGAAGCCCGCCAGTCGGGCCGGGGGCAAACGATCGACGTCGCCATGATCGACGGCGTCACTCATTTGATGTCGGCCTTCCAGGCCTTCCGCCAGCAGGGAAGCTGGACCGAGCGGCGTACCGACAACATCGTGGACGGCGGCGCGCCATTCTATCGGAGCTACACGACTAGGGACGGCAAGTTCGTCGCGGTCGGAGCCATTGAGCCGCATTTCTACGCCAACCTCGTCAAGGTGATGGGCCTCGCCGGCGAAAACCTTCCGGAACAGAACGATCGTCCGGCATGGCCAAAAATGCGCGAGCGTTTTGCGCAGATCTTCGCCATGCGAACGCGCGATGAATGGGTAGTGGCTGCCGCAGGGCGAGATGCCTGTCTTGCACCTGTGCTGACGATCGACGAGGCGCCTAAGCATCCGCAGATGGAGGCCCGCGACGTCTATACGATGTTCGATGGCCTGCGACATCCGAGTCCGGCGCCGCGTTTTTCTCGTACCCCATCCGAGCTTCGTCGATCGACGCCGTCGCCCGGACGCGACAGTCGGCAGGCGCTCGCGGATTGGGGCATTCCTCCTGAAAAAATCGCCGCATTGCAAGCGGCCGGCGCGATGGCGCAGGGATGATTGAGCGTTCCGAAAGCGAGCATTTGGTTCCGATAGTTACCTAATCGCCGGGTCCGACACACGTGCAGCCGAAGGGAGCATCATCGTGGAGCGCGTTGACGCGCATATACGATGCGGTTCATACATTGAAGAGGTCCATCGAGAGCGCCTTGGGGCATGACAGTCGCAGGCGCGATATTCGCTGAAGGCGCTCATCGGCTCCGGCGGCCCGAAACAAGAGGAGCGGCCCATTGCACATTCAGGTCGCCGACCTTAAGACTGAAATTGGCGCAAACTTGAGAAGCGAATTGCGCTCGCTTGGTCAGCCCTGGCGAAGCGGAGGCAGCTCTTGAAGTTGCAAATCTTGGCGTTGCAAAGGTGACGTCGTTGGGGGCGATGACGCGGAGCCGGTATTGAAAGATCCATACGAAATTCTAGGCGTCACTCCTACGGCTTCAGCAGATGATATTCAGAAAGCCTATCGCAAGCTTGCAAAAAAGCTGCATCCCGACCTGAATCCTGGCAATCCGGAAGCGGAAGAGAAATTCAAGTCGGTAGCCGGTGCCTATGATCTGGTAGGCGACGCTGAAAAGCGCAAGAGATTTGATAATGGCGAGATTGATGCCGCGGGGGCCGAACGGCCCAGGCAGAGTTATTACCGGGATTACGCGTCATCGGAACAGGATCATCCTTATACGGACAATTCCGGTTTCGCGGATTTCGTGGAGTCGGAAGACGCTTTCGCTGACCTGTTGAGACGCAGCGCCCGGGCGCAAGCAAACCGGCGCGGGCATGATCTCGAGTTCAGGCTCCCAATTGAATTCATTGAGTCGATTGCCGGCGCGAACAAGCGGGTGACGTTGTCCGACGGCAGCACGCTCGATGTTGCCATCCCGCCCGGCATCGCTGACGGTCAAGTTCTGCGATTGCGCGGCAAGGGTGCGCCGGGATCGGGCAAGGGCGGCTTCGGGGACGCTCTCATTGAAGTCGAAATCAAGCCGGATCGGTTCTTCACGCGCCAGGGCGATGACGTCTATCTGGAATTGCCGGTTACCCTCACGGAAGCCGTTCTCGGTGCCCGGATCAAGGTTCCTACTCCAACGGGTGCAGTAACAATGGCTGTACCGAAAGGGTCAAATACCGGGACCACGTTGCGTCTGAGGGGCAAGGGCGCCCCCAGGCATGCCGGCGGTCACGGCGATCAATTCGTCAAGTTGAAAGTCATGCTTCCCAAAGCGCCGAACCAGGAGCTTGAGGCATTCGTCTCAAGCTGGGAAAGCGGAAAGACGTACAATCCCCGTGACGAGGTGACGCCATGAAGTTCAGCAAACAGGAATTTCTATCGCTCGCCGGCATGGGGCATGAAACGCTGGATGCCTGGATCGAGGCGGAGTGGCTGATCCCCAGTCGTTCGTCCCACGATCTGAACTTCTCCGATATCGATATTGCCCGAGCACGGCTGATCCGCGAACTGCAGGTGGACTTTGGCGTGAATGACGAAGGAGTGGGCGTGATCTTGAATTTGGTCGATCAGCTTTACGGCATGCGCAGGACACTGATGGAGCTGCGTCAAGCGGTCCGGCCTGCGTCCGAACAAGATTGAGACCTGACCGTCGCGAGAGTTTCGTATCGATGCCTTAGCGTGCCAAATGACGCCTGAGAGAGCCGCGATCAATTCTGGAGACCGTGATGCCCGATGTCTTGTCACCCGAGCTTCTCCGAAAAATGCACGCCTATTGGCGCGCGGCGAATTACCTTTCTGTCGGACAGATCTATCTGCGAGACAATCCGCTGCTCGAGACCCCGCTCCGGCTCGAACATATCAAGCCGCGCTTGCTCGGTCACTGGGGGACAACGACAGGTCTGAATTTCCTCTATGTCCATCTCAACCGGCTGATCAAGGACAATGATCTGAACATGATCTACGTCATTGGTCCGGGCCATGGCGGCCCGGGCATCGTGGCGCACAGCTATCTCGAAGGATCGTACACCGAGCGTTATCCGGCGATCGAGCGCAGCCGGAATGGGCTGCAGCGATTGTTTCGCCAGTTCTCCTGGCCTTACGGAATTCCCAGCCACGTATCGCCGGAAACGCCAGGGTCCATTCATGAAGGTGGCGAGCTCGGCTATTCGCTGGCGCACGCCTATGGCGCAGCCTTCGACAATCCGGATCTGATCGTCAGCTGTATCGTCGGCGATGGCGAAGCGGAGACAGGCGCGCTCGCCACCAGTTGGCATTCCAACAAGTTTCTGAACCCGGCGCGCGATGGCGCGGTGCTTCCGATCCTTCATCTGAACGGGTTCAAGATCGCCAACCCGACGGTGCTGGCCCGTATCGGCCGAGACGAACTGACGGAGCTGTTGCGCGGCTACGGTTACGATCCGCATTTCGTCGAAGGCGACGATCCCGCGCTCGTGCATCAAAGCCTTGCCGGGACGCTCGACAGGGTTCTGAGCCAGATTCGTCGCATCCAGAGCGCCGCTCGCGCCCGCGCCGAGAAGGAATGCCTGAAGCGGCCGCGCTGGCCCATGATCGTGTTCCGCACGCCGAAGGGTTGGACCGGCCCGAAGTTCGTCGATGGCAAACAGGTTGAAGGCACCTGGCGCGCGCATCAGGTTCCGATTGCGGATTTCAAGAAACCGGAACACCTCAAGCAGCTTGAAGACTGGATGATGAGCTACCGGCCGCAGGAATTATTCGACGAGCACGGCAAATTCCGCGAGGAGCTTGCCGAGCTTGCGCCGACCGGCCAGCGCCGCATGGGATCCAACCCGCACGCCAACGGCGGCGAATTGCTGCAGCCGCTCTCGATGCCCCACTTCCGTGATTACGCCGTGGCAGTCCCTGCGCCCGGCAGCGTCACAGCGGAGTCGACACGCGTGCTCGGAGCGTTTCTGCGCGACGTCATGAAGCTCAACCTCGGCAAGCAGAATTTTCGGCTGTTCGGGCCGGACGAGACCGCATCGAACAGGCTGGAAGCCGTCTATGAAGTCTCCGGCAAGGAATGGATGGCCGATGTCGAAGCGGTCGATATCGATCTCAGCCCCGACGGGCGCGTTATGGAGATGCTCAGTGAGCACATGTGCCAGGGCTGGCTCGAGGGATACCTGCTTACCGGACGCCACGGCCTGTTCTCTTGCTACGAGGCCTTCATCCACATCATCGATTCGATGTTCAATCAGCATGCGAAGTGGCTGAAGGTCAGCAACGCGATCTCCTGGCGCAAGCCGATCGCATCGCTGAATTATCTGCTGACCTCCCATGTCTGGCGGCAGGACCACAATGGTTTCTCCCACCAGGATCCCGGCTTCATCGATCATGTCGCAAACAAGAAGTCCGACGTCGTGCGCATCTATCTGCCGCCCGACGCAAATTGCCTGCTGTCGGTCGCGGATCACTGTTTGCGCAGCCGCAATTATATCAATTTGATCATCGCCGGAAAGCAGCCCGAATGGCAGTGGCTCGACATCGACTCTGCCGTTCGCCATTGCACCGTCGGCGCGGGTATCTGGCAATGGGCCAGCAATGATGCCGGTGACCCCGATGTGGTGATGGCCTGTGCCGGAGATGTGCCAACCCTGGAGACAATGGCGGCCGTTTCGCTGTTGCGCGACTACGTCGCGGACATCCGCATCCGTGTCGTCAACGTGGTTGACTTGATGGTGTTGCAGCCACAATCGGAGCACCCGCATGGTCTCGAAGATCGCGATTTTGACGAGCTGTTCACGACTGACAGGCCGGTGATCTTCGCTTTCCATGGCTATCCGGCGGTGATCCACAAGCTGACTTACCGGCGGCGCAACCACGACAATATTCATGTTCGCGGCTTTCGCGATGAAGGCACCACTACAACGCCCTTCGACATGGTCGTGCTGAACAATCTCGACCGCTATCAGCTTGCGTTGGACGCGATCCGGCGCATTCCAAGACTTAGCGACCAGGTGGAAAAGGCTACGGCGCGTTACTGGACCGCCATGGAGCGTCACAAGCTCTATATCGGCGAGCACGGCGACGACATGCCGGAAGTCCGCGACTGGTGCTGGAAGACGTGAGCACGATAGGCCAGTTTCCTGGGCTGCACGACCGTTTTTGCTGCTGGCGCGTCACAAGGGGGCGAAACCGTGAGTGATGCTGTCCTCGTCCTGAATGCCGGTTCGTCGAGCATCAAGTTCTCGGTATTCCCGGGTCACATTAGCCCGAGCCGGCCGGACGTCATTTGCGACGGTGAGTGCGAGGGTATCGGGCACCGCGTTCATTTCACCGCGAGAGACCGCACCGGCGCTTCGCTCGTCGATGAATATTTCGCGGAAGGCACGACCCATGAAGAGGCGCTTGCCGCGCTTCTGCGCTGGTTGGAAGACCAGTTTCAGGACCATCAACTGGTCGCGGCCGGACATCGGGTGGTGCATGGCGGGTCACACTATACCGCGCCGGTTGTTATCGACGCGGCGGTGACCGCCGAGCTGCGCCGCCTCATTCCGCTGGCGCCGCTCCATCAACCCCACAACCTGGCCGCCATCTCCGCGCTCTCAAAGCTTCACCCCTTATTGCCGCAGATCGCGTGCTTCGACACGGCTTTTCACCATACGCAGCCTGAGGTCGCCACCGCGTTCGCGCTGCCACGGCGGCTGACCGCCGAAGGCATCCGGCGGTACGGGTTTCACGGCCTTTCCTATGAATATGTCGCAACCGTTCTGCCCGACATCCTTGGTCCCGCAGCCGCCGACGGCCGCGTTGTCGTGGCCCATCTCGGCAGCGGCGCAAGCTTGTGTGCGATCCATGAGCGCAAGAGCGTAGCAACGACCATGGGCTTTACAGCTCTCGATGGCCTCGTAATGAGCCGCCGGTGCGGCAACCTCGATCCGGGTGTTACTCTCTACCTGATGCAGGAGAAGGGAATGACCGCCACCGAGGTGACCCATCTTCTCTATGACGAGTCCGGACTGTTTGGTGTTTCCGGCATCAGCGACGATATGCGGACCCTGCTGGCCAGCGACGATCCGTCGGCAAAGGAGGCAGTCGCTCTGTTCGTGTACCGGATCGGCCGCGAACTGGGCTCCTTGGCTGCCGCCCTCGGTGGGATCGACGCTTTGATCTTCACCGCGGGAATAGGGGAGCACGCCGCTGAAATTCGGCGCCGCGTTTGCGAGGACGCGGCATGGCTCGGCGTGGATCTGGATCCAAGCGCAAATCTAGCCGGCGGGGCAATGATCACGCGCCGGGGCAGCCGCACCTCGGCATGGGTGATTCCGACAGATGAAGATCTGATGATTGCCCGTCATGCCTGGACGCTGTTGAACCCGGAGGCTGGTTCTCGATCCGCGTTGAAATAACGGAAGCCGGATCGCCGGCAGCGGAAATCTGTGCGGTAAGCTCCGCCAGATGGAGGTCTGATGATGGCTCCTGCCGCGTGAGCAGTTTTGAATGCGCGGCGACGCGCCTCTGAGGATGTCACGATGAACACTGCAATCGATGAACCCGGCGCGGACGAGATATGGAAGGAGCCGGTCGATCGGCTCCTGTCCCGGCTCGGGACGACCGCCGCGGGCCTTGATGCCGCGGAAGTCCAGTCGCGATTGAAAACCTTCGGACCCAACGACGCCGCCGTCGTCAAGCGATCGCCGCTCTGGCTGCAATTTCTTTCGCGCTTCCGCAACCCGCTGGTGATCATCCTGCTCGTGGCGAGTGGCCTGTCCGCGGCGACCGGAGACATTGCGAGCTTCCTGATCGTCGTCACCATCGTGACGATCAGTATGACGATTGATTTCGTCCAGGAAGTCCGCGCGCAGAATGCGGTCGAGGCGCTGCGCCGGTCGGTGGCGGTACACGCAACCGTACGACGCGGCGGCGCCAGCCTGTCGGTGCCGATCGATCAACTTGTGCCGGGCGATGTTGTCGAGGTTATCGCCGGCGACCTGGTGCCCGCGGACTCCCGGCTGCTGGAAAGCCGGGATCTCTTCATCAATCAGGCGCTCCTGACCGGCGAACCATACCCGGCCGAGAAGCAGTGCAGCGACGCCCCGTCGGGCGCGGAAAATCCCGCCGGCGCGTCGAATGCCATCTTTGCAGGCACCTCGGTGATCAGCGGCACGGCGACGATTGTCATCTGTCGGACCGGCAGCAAAACGGCGCTTGGCCATCTCGCGACCAGCCTGGCGGAAAAACCGCCGGCCACCGCGTTTGCGGTCGGCATACGCCGGTTCGGTCTGCTGATCATGCGTCTTACCATTTTGATGGTGCTGTTCGTGCTGGTGGTGAACATCTCATTCCATCGGCCAGTGCTGGAGTCGCTTATGTTCGCGCTGGCGCTGGCTGTCGGACTGACACCTGAACTGCTGCCGATGATCGTAACCGTTACGCTTGCGCGCTCGGCGATGGAGTTGTCCAAGCGAAAGGTGATCGTGAAGCGTCTTTCCGCTATCCATGATCTCGGCGCCATGAACGTGCTGTGCACGGACAAGACCGGAACGCTGACCGAAGCCACCATCAAGCTGATGCGCGCAATCGACGGGCGGGGGAGGGAGAGCAACGCCGTGTTTGCCAATGCCTATATCAACAGTCAATTTGAAACCGGGATGAAGAGTCCACTGGATCAGGCAATTCTTTCGGCCCATCCGTTCGACATGGCCGAGTGGAAGAAAATCGACGAAGTTCCGTTCGATTTTGAGCGACGGCGTGTCTCGGTGCTGGTCGAGCACGGCGCCGAGCGCCGTTTGATTGTAAAGGGTGCGCCGGAGGACCTTCTGCGGCTGTCGGGACGATATGAGGATGCGGATGGCAAGGTGCTGCCGCTTGACCCTGAGACGCGCCATTCCTTCGAGGCTACCCTTGACGAACTCGGTGCTCAGGGTTTCCGGGCCCTGGGCATCGCCAGCCGCGTGGTCGATGCAAGCCATGCGACCGCCGCGGTCAGTGACGAGAGCGACCTTGTCTTTTCCGGCTTCGCCGTTTTCCTGGATCCTCCGAAAGCAAGCGCCGGCGACACTATTCAGGCCATGACCGCGGCCGGGATCTCCGTCAAGGTGCTGACTGGCGACAACGAACTGGTGACGCGCCACGTCTTCGCGGAGATCGGAGTTCCGGTCATTGGAGTGCTCACAGGCGACGCCCTCGCGAATCTTTCCGACGAGGCGCTACTCGGGCAGTTGACGAGGGTTAACCTGTTCTGTCGCGTGAACCCGCAGCAGAAGCTTCGGATATTGCTGGCGCTCAAGCGGCTCGGCAATGTCGTAGGTTTCATGGGTGACGGCATCAACGACGCTCCAGCGCTGCACGCGGCCGATGTCGGCATATCGGTTGACGGCGCCGCCGATGTCGCGCGCGCGGCGGCCGATCTGATCCTGCTCGAGCACGACCTTTCTGTCGTGCGCGACGCGATGGTCTGTGGGCGGAGCACGGTTCAGAACGTATCCAAGTATGTCCTGATGGGATCGAGCTCGAATTTTGGCAACATGTTCAGTATGGCCGGCGCGGCGCTGATCTTGCCTTTCTTGCCCATGCTCCCGATCCAGATTTTGCTGAATAACCTGCTCTACGACATCTCGGAGATCGCGATTCCTTTCGATCGGGTCGACGAGGAGGCTATCGCCGGTCCCGTGAAATGGGACGTCAGGTTCATCGAACGGTTCATGCTGGTGTTTGGGCCAATCAGCTCCATCTTCGATTTTCTTACATTCTATGTTCTGCTGTATTTGTTCGGCGCTGGCGAGACGCTGTTTCAGACAGGCTGGTTCATCGAGTCGATCACGACCCAGGTTCTGGTGGTCTTCGCGATCCGGACGCGGCGGCCGCTCTTTCTGAGCAGGCCGCGTCTGTTCCTCGCGGCAATGGCGTTTGCGGTCATAGGGATCGCGATCGCTCTTCCTTTGCTCCCTGTCGGCCGGTGGTTCGGGTTCGTGGCGCCGCCGCCACTGTTCCTCGTCTTTCTGATCGGCACGACCTTGGCGTATCTTGCGATCGTGGAAATCACCAAGCGCATCTTTTACCGAGCCATGGCCGGATAGTCATCGCGGGCTGGCGCCAGGGCCCACTCGCTATCGTCTGTCCGCCGCTGGCCAAATTGGCCCTTGCGCTGGCAAGCAAAACCGGAGGTAAAACCTATTCGTTAGCGGCCCAAGGACGCCAATGCGTGGGGCTCACGACAACACGATCCTGCGTTTGTGCTTTAGTCCAGCCATCCAGGGTACGACGGCAGGCAAACACCAACGCATGCAAAGAGCCGCCTTCAATTACGGCAAGCTCAAGATCACGGTCAAACGGCGCGGTCGAAATATTTTCCCATACTGACCGGTCATGCATCGGATTTGTCGCGTCCTGCGGTTAAGCTACAGATATCGCGAGCGGAGGCTGCGGCTAACCTTGCATCATTGCCGCAATCGCTCTCGGTGAGCTTTTTTACAAGATCTGGTTCAAGATGCTGGGCTTTAAAGCCGGCCTAGTATTGACTCACATCAAAAACAGGCGGGTAATTCCTTCCGTGACCTCGCGAAGGGTATCATCCGTGCAAAAATGCTTAAGCCACACCGTAGCTTTCGTCGTCGCCGTTGGGCTGACCGGCTCAGCCGCCATGGCCGCCGATGCAGGCCATGGCGCGGAACTTGCGAAACGTTGGTGTGCCACCTGTCATGTGGTTGACAGTGATCAGAGGCAAGCAAATGCCGACGTTCCTCCGTTTGCCACAATTGCCCGCAAGCCGGATTTCAGTTCCGAAAAGCTGGCGTTCTTTCTGCTTGATCCGCATCCCAAGATGCCGAATTTCCCGCTGAGCCGGGTGGAAGCGGCCGATCTCGCCGCGTACATCGCGTCGCTTCGCAAATAGCCGCAGTCTGCCAGGCGATCACGTCGATGCAACATCGTGCGGGCGGCCGGCGAAAACCCTGGCCAATGAACATGCGCGTTGCGGCGCGTTATGGAAATCCGGCCCTGCGTTTCGCCGCTGTTATGCGGACCTGGCGCGGCTCGGTGAACGCCATTCGACGCGTCCGCCATTCACACTCGACCGCGGGACTCGCGGGGCTTTCGGCGGTTCACGTGCGGAGCTTGGCGAATTGGCAGCGCTCGGAGCCCGGGCGAAGGTTCAGGTAAGGATCAAACTCTCTCTTGCTGACCAAGTGGCAAGGCGCGAAGCGGACGTCCGACGAACCGCTTGCGTCAGCCAGTGCCATGCGCGGACGTCAGTAAAAATCTGATTCAAGCCTTTGGAGGCTGCCGACTTTTTGCTAGAATGGCGGCGACGGTAAGCTGGCCACAGAGCCGGTTCAATGCCGGGAGGTGAGCCATGTTCATGACCAAAGCGCTTGCTCGGTTGACGACGTTTGCCGGCTTGATGGCGCTGCCAATTGCAATCCCCACCGCAGTTTATGCACAGCAGACCGTAACGGTCGGGCCCACAGATATCGGCGGCACCGTCACCAGCACGGCAGGCCCCGAAGCTGGGGTCTGGGTGATCGCCGAAACGACCGACCTGCCGACCAAGTTCGCGCGCGTCGTGGTCACCGACGATCGGGGCCGCTACCTCATCCCCGATCTGCCGGCCGCGAATTACAGCGTCTGGGTGCGCGGCTATGGTCTCGTCGATTTCGGCCAAGCTCACCGCAAGGCCGGGCCAGCTTCTTGATCAAACTGCGGTGCCGGCGCCGAACGAAGCGGCGGCGGCGCATTATTATCCCGCGATCTACTGGTATGCGATGATGAAAATCCCGCCCGCCGGCGATTTCGGCGGCAAGAGCGGCATTCCCGAAAAGCTGACGCAGACTGACTGGCTGAAGCAGATGAAGAACATCGGCTGCATCGGCTGTCATCAGCTCGGCCAGGAAGCTACCCGCACGGTTCCCGCAGCTTTCGGCAAGTTCGATTCCGGCGAAGCTGCCTGGATGCGACGCGTTCAATCCGGGCAATCCGGCGAGCAGATGACCAACCAGCTTGCCGGGAACTTCGGCGGCGCCCCCTTCAAATATCTCGGCGACTGGACCGACCGCGTCGCCAAGGGCGAGCTACCCAAAGCCAAGCCGCCACGTCCGCAAGGAGTCGAACGCAATATTGTGATCACTTCCTGGGAGTGGTCGACGCCCGACAAATACCTGCACGATCTGATTTCGTCAGACCGGCGCAATCCGACGGTCAATGCCTATGGCCCGCTTTACGGCTCGCCGGAATATTCGACCGACAGGATGCCGATCCTGGATCCAAGGACGAACAAAGTGTCGTTCTTCAAGATGCCGGTCGCAGATCCCGAGATGCCGGAATCATTGGGTCCCGGACACGCCGCCAGCGTCAAGCCGCTGGAGCCGTCGGCCTATTGGGGCGAGCAAAAGCTCTGGGATACGCGAGCCAACAACCACAACTCAATGTTCGACGAGAAAGGCCGGCTCTGGCTCTCCGCCACCGTGCGCGGCATGGATAATCCGGCGTTCTGCAAGCAAGGTTCCGACCATCCATCCGCCAAGGTGTTTCCATTGGAGAAGTCGGCACGCCAGGTGGCGATGCTCGATCCCAAGACGATGAAGTACAGCTTCATCAACACCTGCTTTGGCACCCATCACCTGCAGTTCGGCTATGACGCCAATGACACGCTGTGGCTCAGCGGCACCGGCCCGGTTGCCGGTTGGATCAACACCAAGATGTATGACGAAACCGGCGATGCGGCGAAGTCGCAGGGCTGGTCGCCGTTCGTGCTCGACACCAACGGTAATGGCAAGCGCGACGACTATGTCGAGCCCAACGCCCCGCTCGACCCCGGCAAGGACAAGCGGATCGTGCCGGGTTCGGGACCTTACGCGGTGATGCCGTCGCCGGTCGACGGCTCGATCTGGTACACTGTCGGCATCTTCGGCGGCACGCCGGGGTTTTTGCAATTCGACCCGGTGACCGGACTGTCGGAAGTGTACAATGTTCCAGCACCTGCGTTCGGAATCCGCGGCGGCGATATCGACAAGGACGGCGTGGTCTGGGCGTCGTTATCGAGCGGTCAACTCGGCAGCTTTGACCGCCGCAAGTGCAAAGGCCCGCTCAACGGGCCGAACGCCACCGGCAATCATTGCCCGGAGGGTTGGACGACGTATCAGTATCCCGGCCCCGGTTTCGAAGGCGTCGGCGAGAACAGCGCCGAGTTCGAGCTATTACACCTGGGTCGACCAGCACAACACGTCCGGACTGGGCGAGAACATCCCGATGTCCACCGCCAATCTCGGTGACGGCTTCGTGGCCCTGAAGGACGGCAAGATGATCACGATCCGGATTCCCTATCCGCTCAGCTTCTATGCCAAGGGCTTCGATGGGCGGATCGACGATCCGAACGGCGGCTGGAAAGGCCGCGGATTGTGGAGCACGAACGGCGACCGCACGCCCTGGCTCAAGGAAGGCGGCAAGGGCTCGATGCCGCGCGCCGTGCACATCCAGTTTCGGCCCGATCCGCTGGCGAACTGAACTTCGCAGAGAAATTTGAACGCCCCCGCGGCCCGTGGCCGCGATGCGTTCGCTCAATCGTACATGCCCGGTGACCGCATCTGGCGCTTAACGGGTCCAATACGAACAAACCTCTGATGTCCGATTGCGCGGCAGCTTGGCATTCACGAAGTGCGCTATTCCGTTGTCGTGATCCTTGCCATGGGGATCGGTCTTTTCGCGCCACCTCTTGGGGGCGGCAATTACGCCGCTTGCGCTATCGGCCGTGTCAACCCGGACAGGGGGCTGCGCCCGATCGTCGGCTATGATCGCGCTGTTGATCGGCATAGCCATTGTCGCAGCAATACCCTGGCTCTCGATCGGATTCCTGTAGCGTTGGTCGAACGCCAGCGCGGCAAGAGAATCCGCTTGCCGCCCCCACCCATCGGCCATTTTTCGTCCCCCGGCAAACGGCTCGGGATTTCCAGTCAATGATCCCCCTGGCAGCTTGTGCTTTTCGAAGGGGTTGGTGGTAAGCTGGGGAGAAATAGAGAAAACTGTGTGGGGCGCTCCCGATGACGGCCGGGTCAGGCCAAAGACCCGTCTACGCTTGCGCGGGATGGGAAATCGATCTTGCGAAACGAGAATTGCGCTCAATGGGAGTGCCGGTGCCGCTGGGGGGGCGGGCCTTTGAAATTATTGCCGAATTAGTACAGGCAGAAGGCGAGCTGGTCTCCAAGAACGACCTGACCGAGCGGGTGTGGCGTGGGGTCTTTGTCGAGGAGAGCGCACTTCGCGTGCACATCGCAGCGATCCGCAAGGCCTTCGGCCCCGATCGCGACATGCTGGGCACAACCGTCGGTCGTGGATACCGCCTGCTGGGAACGTGGCGAATCCGGCATGTCGATGCGCCGGCCCCACCGGCCGCACCCGAATTATCGCCGTCGACCAACATTCCCGCCACGACCTTCGATCTCATCGGTCGCGCTGCTGCGCTCGCTCATCTATGGGAGCTTTTGTCGGCCTATCGAGTCGTTAGCCTTGTCGGGCCGGGCGGGATCGGCAAGACGGCGCTCGCGCTGGAGACGGCCAGATCGCCGCCGGCCGGCCTGAAGGCCGACCGGTTGCTGATCGAACTGGCCTCGCTTTCAAAGCCCGAACTCGTTCCTTCCGCCGTCGCTGGCGTGCTCGGCATCAAACTGGAAGGCGAGGAGATTTCGGCCGGATCCATCGCGCGCGCGATCGGAGCCCGGCCATTGCTGCTCGTCCTCGACAATTGCGAGCATGTCGTCGACGCCGTGGCCAATCTTGCGGAAACGATCGTGGGCCGCTGCCCCGCCACCACCATCATTGCGACCAGCCGCGAAGCGTTGCGCATCGACGGTGAGCATGTCTATCGCGTTCCTCCGCTCGGCGTGCCGACCGAATTCCGGATTGCGCTGGATACGGTGCTTGAACACACTGCTGTAGAGTTGTTCATGACCAGAGCATCGGCGCTGGGATCGAATTTCGACCGCGACGAGGAGAATCTTGGCGCAGTCGCCGCCATTTGCCGGCGGCTCGACGGCATTCCGCTTGCGATCGAATTTGCCGCGGCGCGCGCGGTGATGCTGGGTCCACCGAAGATCGCGGCGCTTCTGGACGACAGGTTCAAATTCCTGACGACCGGCCGGCGTACGGCGCTGCCGCGACAGCAGACGCTCCGCGCGACCCTCGACTGGAGCTATGATCTGCTTCCGGACGCCGAGGCGCGGGTTCTGCGACAGCTCGGCATATTCGCGGGGGATTTTCTTCTCGACGCGGTGGTCGAGGTCGCCGGCGACCCGACGGGAATGGATGTCACCGATCACCTTGCCAACCTGGTGGCCAAGTCCCTCGTTGCCGCCGATATTCGCGGCGACCAGCCGCACTATCGTCTGCTGGACACCACGCGCGCCTACGCGTTGGAAAAGCTGCACGGCAGCGGAGAATATACCGACGCCGCCCGCCGTCATGCCGAATATTATCGCGGCTTCTTTGCCAATGCGGAAGCCGAAAGCGAGCTGAGGCCGCAGGCGGAATGGCTCGCCGTCTATGGCCGGCACATCGACAATGTGCGAGCCAGCCTCGATTGGGCGTTCTCACCCAACGGCGATGCACGGATCGGCGCGGCGTTGACGGCTGCGGCGGTACCCTTGTGGGTGCAATTGTCGCTGCTTGCGGAGTGCCGCGAACGTACCGAATTGGCGCTGGCCAGACTTGACGAAACTGCAGGGGATGCCTCGAAGTTGCGCATGCAATTGTCGGCGGCGCGCGGCTGGTCGCTGATGTACGGCGTGGGCAGGGCCCGCGAGGCCGGCCCCGCCTGGGCTGCGACCCTGCAGCTCGCAGAGCAACTCGGCGACAGCGACTACCAGCTGCGCGCGTTGTGGGGTTTGTGCATCGATCAGTTCAACAATGGCGAGTTTCGAAAGGCACTCGAATTCGCGAATCGTTTCGCCGGCGCCGTGGCGGGCTCCGGCAACTCCGTCGACCTGATGATGGCCGACCGCCTTCTTGCCACAACGCTGCATTACCTCGGCGACCAGAATCTCGCGCATCATCATATTACGCGGACATTATCGCGGCTTTCCGATTTGACGCCGAAGCCGCAGGTCATTCGCTTTCGCTTCGACTTGCGGGTGTCGGCGCACTATTTCCAGGCCCGCATCCTGTGGCTGATCGGGTTGGCCGATCAGGCCATGCAAGTGGTCGAGCGCAACATCGAGGAAGGCCGCGCCAGTGGGCATGCCCTGACATTCTGCAGTGTGCTGGGGCAGGGTGCCTGTCCGCTCACTTTCCTTGCAGGCGATTTCGATGCGGCGGAGCGTTATGGCGTGTTGCTGATCGAACATACCGAGCGTCATCCGATACGCCTGTGGAATCTCTGGGCGCGTGCTTTCAGGGGCATGGTGATGGCACGGCGCGCCGGCGTTGCCGCGGGATTGCCCGTGCTACGCAAGGCGCTCGAACTGGCGGGCGAGGCGCGGTTCTTGCCGCGCTTCCTGCTTCCTCTTGGCGAACTGGCGTCCTGTCTCGGCGAGGCCGGCGAAGTCGCGCAGGGACTTGCCACCGTCGACGAAGCGCTCGCGCGATGCGAGGCGAGGGATGAGCGATGGTACCAGGCCGAATTGCTGCGCATCAAGGGCGAATTGCTGCTGCACCCGGGCGAGTGTCGTTCCGCTGCGGCCGCCGGGCAATCCTTCGACAAGGCGCTCGAGGTGGCGCGCGGTCAGGGCGCGCTGTTCTGGGAGTTGAGGTCGGCGATCAGCCTTGCACGATTGAGGGCCGAACAGGACCGTCCCGACGACGCCTACCACGCACTTGCCTCCACATACGGGAAATTCACCGAGGGCTTTGAGGCCTCCGACCTGAAAAATGCAAAGTCGATGATGGCTCAGCTTTCGGGTCGCTGAGAAGATCGCGGGGCGCGCGCCCCGGGGCAGCGTCCGATCCGTGCAATCGGACGCGAGTGCGGTCTCGGTGAGCGCCGCATCCCCCGTGCTTCAGAACATTCTGCAGCGGTTGTCCGCCGGCAGTTGCATGCCCACTCTGCCTCGGCGTCACTGGCGGGTCTTTCGAGGCCGCCGTGTTCTACCTGAATTGCACGGTCGCGGCGGCAAAGGTCACTCCCGCCGGTGAAGGAACCTGCCGTGCGATTTTGAAAATCTGACGCTTCTTGCAAGACGCCGTTGCCTCATCGCAGGCAGCATTGCGATCGTTTTGCCTGAGCGTGTGGATTCCGGTCGGTGCGAGGGAACGGTGCAACGCGATGGGCTAGGGCCGATTGATGTAAGAGAAAGCCTATTATGCGGAATAGTGACTATGTCGAACACACGAGCAGCCTGGCCCATTCTGAAACGGTCAGTCTTCTGGTGGAAACGATCGAGAAGGTCGGCATGAACATATTCGCCCTGATCGACCATGCAGCCGGCGCAAAGGAGGTCGGCATGAGTTTGCCGCCATCCGTCGTGCTGATCTACGGGCACGCGCGGGGCGGCACCCCGCTTATGCAAGCCGCTCCGGCTGCGGCGCTGGATCTGCCGCTGCGCGTGCTCGTGCGCCAAACCGATCGCGGCGAAACCGTGATTGCGTTTCATCCGGCGCGGGAAATGCTGGCGCGTTACGCCGTCTCGGGCGAACTGGTCGATCGGCTTGCCAAGGCTCAACAGCTTCTCGTCGGCGCCATCCAGGCCAGTCCCGGCAAATAGGCGGCGAGAAGCTGCCTGCTCGAGCCTGAACACAACTCCTGACGCGCGCGAAAGTGGAAAATTTACGAATAATATCAGTTTGTTGAGAGCAATGTAAATTGCTGTGAAGTTTCCGCATTTCACGGAACTTAACTCGCCTCCTTCGTGCCGACGGGTAGCATTGATCCATCGAAGCGACCCCGCGTGTGGCTGCCAGCAAGGCAGTGCCGGCGGCGCCCTGACAGGAGGTATTCATGCTCACCGATGCACGTTTCGAGGCCCGCCACCAGATTGCCGATCTGGCCCCGCACCTGACGCTCGACCCCGTCGGGATGAACGGAACTATATCCGAGGAGTCGCGATGCCGCGAACCGATCGAGGGACAAGGCACGGCGAGTGCCGCTTCCGACATCGTGCTGTCGCGTTGGACCGCGACCCACGGCGGCGAGCGCACCGAATGCTCCGTCACGCCGGACGATTATCACATCGTCGCGCTGTCGCTCAGGACCACCCGGATGTCGCTATCGACTCAATCGAAGCGGTTGTTTGAGCGTTCGTTGCCTCCCGGAACAATTCTCGTCAGCGCACCGGGGCAGCGATTGGAAATGCGCGTCACGCCGCCGTTTGATTTTCTTCATTTCCATGTCGCCAATCGCCTGTTGCGCGACGAGGGCCTTGCTGTCGACCAGGATGATTTCGTGCCGTGCGAACTCTCCCCGTTCCGCGATACCCTGGCCGAGGCGCTCGGCCGATCGCTGTTGGAGGAAAACGTTCACCGGTCCCAGCCGGAATACGCGAGGGTCGTTGCCAAGGCGATCGTCATGCGCGCAATCGGACGCCAGCAAGCCAAGCGCCGTTGTTGGGCGCTGCCAAAATGGCGGATGAAGCGGCTGGAGCAGTATATTGCGCTCAACATCGACAGAGCGATCAGCCTTGGCGACATGGCCGCGACAGTCGGTCTCTCGAAGATGCATTTTGCCGCCCAGTTTCGTGCGCTGACCGGTTTCAGGCCGCGCGAGTACCTGCTTTTCAAGCGGATCGAGCGCGCCAAGGCTGTCATGACGGAGACCGGAATGCCGCTTGTAGAGGTGGCGTTCGCCGCCGGCTTCAATGCGCAGGCCCATTTTTCAACGGTGTTCAAGCGCTTCACCGGGAAAACGCCGGCGCAATGGCGGCAGGAGTGCCGGCACGCAATTTAGGGGAGGCGTCCGCCTGGAGGCCCGGTTCGGCGCGCTGGGCCGCCATGCGATCGCGTCACAAGCCCTGCACGTTTGAACGACCGATCCATCTTCGCAAGAAAACGATCCAACCGATAGGGAGGAACAAGTGTCCCGATTCCTGCTCGCCTTGATACGCAATTGCGGGGTCGCGATTGCGATATCCATCTTCTTCGCGGCGGCGCACGAGCCGTCACATCGAATCGCACCGGGAACGCCGGATGCCCTGCCTGGCATTGCAGCGAGCCGTCTCGATCCGATCGCGCCAACGCAAAAAATGCGCGAATGCGACCGGCCTCCCGGCCGCGTTTGTCGCCTGGTCGAAGCGGGGCATCGGGTGCCCGCTGGGGCTCCATGAGCGCAGTCAGTCCAAGCCGTTCTTTACGTCTAAGCCATTGAAAATGACGTCGAAAACCTCAGACGCTTGATGTGGCGGGCGCGGGCCCCGGTGCAACGCCGGCAGCATTGCCCATTTCGGTTCAATCTCATCGACGGTATGTTTGGCCTGCTGTCCGCCGACGCGGAAGTCGTGCGTGAAATCGACTTGGACGCGCATGTTATTCAACAACACCAGAATCGGAGAGCCGCTCGGATCCACGCCCGACCGTCAGTCCGGTCACTCGTTTCACACTTCGGCTTGATGAATCATTCGAACATGGTCCATAAGCGGCGTCCCCGCAGCCGGCAACCCGGTTGCTTCTGAGCGGTTCAGTGGGAGTTTGCGTGGCAAAGATTCATCGGCAGATTGCCCAGGAGCTTGGTGTCCGGGATGAGCAGGTCGAAGCCGCCGTCACGTTGCTGGACGGCGGCGCCACGGTTCCGTTCATTGCCCGCTATCGCAAGGAACTGACCGGCGCGCTCGACGATGCGCAATTGCGTACTCTTGAAGAGCGGCTGACCTACTTGCGCGAGCTCGAGGAGCGTCGCACTGCCGTTCTCAATTCGATCCGCGAACAGGGTAAGCTTGACGCTGCCCTTGAGGCCGCAATCCTCGCCGCCGACACCAAGGGGCGCCTCGAAGACATCTATGCGCCGTTCAAGCCAAAGCGCCGCACCAAGGCCGAAATCGCCAGGGAAGCGGGCCTTGAGCCGCTGTCCGAGATGTTGTTGACGCAGCCGCAAAAAGATCCGCAGGCCGCGGCTGCCGCTTTCGTCGACGCCGAAAAAGGGGTGGAAGACATTGCTGCGGCGCTCGAGGGAGCGCGCGCCATCCTGACCGAGCGTTTCGACGAGGACGCCGATCTGAAAGGTGCACTGCGCGAGGAGATGTGGTCGCAGGGGCGGATGGCGTCGACGGTCCGCAGAGGCAAGAAGACGGAAGGGGAGAAGTTCAGGGATTATTTCGACTTCAGCGAGCCTCTGCACAAATTGCCGTCGCACCGCATCCTGGCGATGTTCCGCGGCGAGAAGGAGGAAATTCTCGATCTGCAGATACAGCCCGAAGCGCAGCCTTTGGCGCCTGGTGTTCTCAGCTCCTACGAGCTGAAAATCATGAACCGCTTTGGCATTTCCCAACAGGGGCGTCCCGGCGACAACTGGCTGGCGGAGACCGCGCGTTGGGCCTGGCGCACCAGGATTCAAGTACACATCAATATCGATCTGCGCATGCGGCTTTGGACGGCGGCAGAGACGGAGGCCGTGCGCGTGTTCGCCTCGAACCTGCGCGATCTCTTGCTCGCAGCACCGGCCGGAGCGCGTGTCACCATGGGGCTTGATCCCGGCTACCGCACCGGCGTCAAGGTTGCCGTCGTCGATGCGACCGGAAGGGTCCTGGCCACCACCGCGGTCTATCCGCATGAACCGCAGAGGCGATGGGATGAGACGCTGGCCATCCTTGGGAAACTTGCGATTGAGCACCGCGTCGATCTGATCGCGATCGGCAATGGCACCGCGTCACGCGAAACCGACAAGCTGGCTACCGAACTGGTGAAGCGGCTGCCGGAAATGAAGATGACCAAGATCGTCGTCTCCGAAGCCGGTGCTTCCGTCTATTCGGCCTCCGCCTTTGCGTCGGAGGAATTGCCGCAGCTCGACGTTACCCTGCGCGGGGCCGTGTCGATTGCGCGGCGCCTGCAGGATCCGCTCGCCGAGCTCGTGAAGATCGACCCCAAGGCGATCGGCGTTGGCCAATACCAGCACGACCTCGGCGAAAGCCATCTGGCGCGCTCGCTCGATGCCGTGGTCGAGGACTGCGTCAACGCGGTCGGCGTCGACGTCAACACGGCGTCCGCCCCGCTGCTGGCGCGCGTGTCGGGCATTGGTCCGGGCCTCGCGCAAAGCATCGTGCAGCATCGCGACGCGAACGGTGCGTTCAAATCGCGCAAGGCGCTCAAGAACGTGCCGCGACTGGGGGCCAAGGCGTTCGAGCAATGTGCCGGCTTCCTGCGCATCAATGACGGCGATGATCCGCTGGATGCCTCAGGCGTGCATCCGGAAGCCTATCCAGTCGTGCGGCGGATACTTGCTTCGACCAAAAGCGACATCAAGGCGCTGATCGGCAACAGCGAGATCGTGCGTCAGCTGAAGCCGCAGTCTTTCGTTGACGATACGTTCGGGCTTCCGACCGTGACGGACATCCTGCAGGAGTTGGAAAAACCCGGCCGCGATCCGCGTCCCGCGTTCAAGGCCGCGGTGTTCAAGGAGGGCGTTGAGGAGATCAAGGATCTCAAAGTCGGCATGATCCTGGAAGGAACCGTCACCAACGTCGCCGCATTCGGGGCCTTCGTCGATATCGGCGTGCACCAGGACGGGCTGGTGCACATCTCGGCGATGTCGAAAACCTTCATCAAGGACCCGCGCCAGGTCGTCAAACCGGGCGACATCGTCAAGGTGAAGGTGCTGGAGGTCGAGGTGGCCCGCAAGCGCATCGCGCTGACGCTGCGTCTTGACGACGAGACCGGCAAGAAGGAGGCGAAAGGATCTTCGCGGGACGGTTCCCGCACCTCTACGAAAGCGCCGTCGCCGCGCAAGCCGGCCGTGCAATCCGGCGACGGCGCGCTTGCCGAAGCCTTGCGCCGCGCCGGCGAAAAAAGCGGCCGCGGAAAGACGCGGCCCTGAGCCGGACTTTCGGGGTCGCGCCCTCTTTTCAGGGTGATACCGGCGCTCCGGGCAGCCAGCTCAAGGCAAGCCGTTGTCCCACGACGATCTCGTCGCGCGACATCTTGGAAGCCACCGCGTCGCGAAATCTCAGATAGGCGTCCCGTTCGCGCCCGCGGGTGCGGGCCGCCGCAAGGTCGAGCCATTTGTAGGCCTGGATGAAATCCTGAGGCGCGCCGTGTCCCTTGTCGTACATCAGCCCCAGCATCGCCTGGGCGAATGGATTTCCCTGAATGGCGCCGCGGCAGTACATGTCGAAGGCGGCTTCATAGGCCTGCGGCACGCCGAAGCCATGCTCATACATGAAGCCGAGCAGGCCGAGGGCCCTGGGATTTCCCCGCGCCGCCAGCGGAGACAGCTCCTGCGCGGCGCGGACGTAGTCGCCGCGGTCGAACGCCGCCGACGCCGCGGCCGAGCGCATCGGCATGCGCGGGCAAGGCGCGATGCCGACAAGCGCGACGACCAGCGCGGCGGGCAGAAGGACGCGCGCGGCGCGCCGGATCGACGCGCGGACGCCGGCGTCAGTGGAAGCTGGTGGTGACTGGTGCATTGGTCGTCGTCGTGGCGATGCTTCCGCGCAGTTTCGATCGAAGCTCCTCGGCAACGACGTGCGCATCCGAACCGTCGCGGATGATCTGCGGCCGGATGAAGATGATCAACTCGGTGCGTTTGGTGCCGTTGGACTGATGGCCGAACGCGTCGCCGAGGCCGGGAATCTGGTCGAGCACGGGGATCGTGTTCCGCTCGCCGCTCTGCTGCTCGCTGATCAGGCCGGCCAGCAGCACGGTCTGGCCGGTTGCGACCGAGATCGAGCTCTTGACCCTGCGCTGGGAGACGGTCGGTGTCAGGCTGCCCGCGCTGGTCTGCGGCACGTTGCTGATCTCCTGCTCGACATCGAGCCGCACCGTGCCGTTGACGCTGATGCGCGGCGAGACGCGCAGAATGATGCCGGTGTTGCGATAGTCGATGGTGTTGACCACGGTGTTGTTCGTCGTCAGCACGGTGGCGCTGCCGGTCGATACCGGCACGACGTCGCCGACCTGCAGGGTCGCCACCTGGTTGTTGATCACGACCAGCGAGGGGTTCGACAGCACCTTGACGTTGGTGACGGCGTGCAGCGCGTCGAGGATGAAGCTCGGCTGTGTCTCCGAACCGATCAGGAAGTTGAAGCCCGGAAAGGCGCGGTTGATGAAGGCGTTGGTGACGGACCCGGCAATGGAGGCCGCGCCCGTATTGGGATCGACGGCGCTCGCAGGACCCTGCGTTGCCTGGGTGTTGAGGATCGATCCGGAGTTTGGCCGCAATCCAAGATTCTGGCCGGTGATGTAGGACTGGACACCGTAAGAGAGCGTGTTGTTGAGCGTCACTTCGGCGATCGTGGCGTCGATCGCTACCTGCAACTGCGGCTGGTCGATCTGGAGCAGGGTCGACTCGATGATCCGGTAGTTGGCCTGATCGGCGTAGATCAGCAGCGAATTGTTGACGATATCCGGGGTGATCCGCACATCCTGCAGCATGGGCTGACCATTGCCCGACGTTGCGCCCCGTCCGCTGTCGAGCGCGGCTGTACCGCCGTTGAGGGTCGCGTTCGCCGCGCCGAGACCTGCGACGGCGGCGGTCCCCGCGCCGCCGCGCGCGGCGAATCCGTTCGCGGCGGGATTGTTGGAGGTAAGCGACAGGCGATCGGCGCTCGACGTCATGGATGTGCCGGATCCGGGTGCCACCTGGTTGTCGGCGCTGTCGAGCAGGTTCGACGAGCCGGAGCCGCCGAGGAACATTTCGGTCAGCACGCGCGCAATCTGGCGCGCCTCGCCGTATTTCACGCGATACACATGCACGGTGGTTCGCGCCGTATCCGCACGGTCGAGCCGCTTGATCCATGTTGTGGCAGTGCGCAGCATGTCCGGACGCTTGGTCACCACCATGATCGCGTTGAGACGGGCGACCGGCTCGAACTTGATCACATTCTGGCTGAGGCCGTTTTCGCCGGAATCGACGATCTTTTCCAGCTCGGCGATGATCGGAGCCGGCGGACCGCTCGAGATCGGGAAAATGCCGACGGATTGACCGCGCATCCAGTCGACATCGAAGCTCAGCGCCGTATCGACCGCGGTGCGGCGCTCCGCGCCCGTGCCCTGGATCAGAAGGAGGTTGCGGGTGGTATCTGCGCGCACGGTGCCGGCCTTCGTGGCAAAGCTGTCCATCAGCTTTAAAAGTGTCTGGGCGGAGACATATTGCAGCGGCACCACGGACACACCGAAACCAGGCTCCGGGTTGGCCGCCGCGGCATCGATCCGACCGGCTCCGACCGCATCGCCCAGGGGCGTGAGACGGTAGCCGGACGCGTCGTGCAGCAGCACGACGCCGCTCAGCCGCAGGGCATTTTCGAGCACGAAGACAATGTCGGACTTCGGCACCGGCCGGACCGAAACCAGGCTGACGGTACCCTGTACTCGCGGATCGATGGTGTAGCCGACCTGCAGGATGTCGCCGAGCACCACTTTGGCGACGGTGGCAACCGGGGTGTTCTCGAAATTCAGGTCGAAGCCGCTGCCGCTCGAGGAGAATTGCGGGCGCTCGTCCGAGACGGCGGTCACCTCGGCGCCTTCATAGATTGCGGCGTTGCCGGCGCGGTTGCGGCCGGACGCGGCATTTGCGGCGCCCATCGATTGCGGCTGGCGCGGCAACAGGTCGATCGAGCGGACCTTGTCCGTGATGTCGAGCTGGGAGCCGTCGACGCTCGTGCCGAGGGTGGCAGAGTTGCAGGACGCCAGCAGAAGCAGCGACGAGAGTACAAAGGCAGCGCAGACGCCGCGACGGATTGTTGGATACCGGCCCAGCCTGCCGACGCGTACCATGGACTTTCGCCACTTCGACTTTATTGGTGCACAGATCGATCTTGACGATCGTTATGTGCGATCCGTGCGGGACCGCATACTTAGCGATCGAACATGACAGAAATAAATTGATTACATGATCGGCGGCGTTCGGTCGGCGTGCGTTGATTTGAGAACACACTGGCCCTTTATTCCGCGGCGGCGAATATCGGTTGCTAAAATCTTTTTGAACCGCTGTCGCGCGGAGGGCTTCGTACAACTGTCATACTTCGGGTCAATAACGTCACGATTGCTGGCAACTGCGCGCATCGCCTTTGCGACGGTCCGTGATGCGCCGGCCGTCCTTTAAAAAGCTTGCGTGACCGGAACGACGAATGGCCAGCGACTTATCCTCGCAATTCGTGGATTATCTTCGTCAAGGCAAGCATTTGACGGCGATCGGCGAACGTGGCGACCCCACTGGGCCGGGTGGGACCGCCAAGCTCTGGGAGCTTGCCGATCTGTCCGCGAACGAGTTCGCCGAGGCGGCCGCGCACTTTCACGGGCTCGAGCGGGTAACGTTGCAGGATATGATGTCCGCGGTGCCGCTCGCCGCCTCGTTCTCGTCACGCTTCCTGCGTGAGACGCTGGTCTTTCCGTATCGGTCGCCGGATGGTTATGCCGTGCTGGCGGTCGCCGACCCGACCGACCAGGCCGCGCAGCGAGCGGCCCAAATCGTGCTTGGCGCGGCGGTCGCCGTCAAGGTGGCGACGTCAGAGGACCTCGCTGTCGTTCTCGACCGGCGTCTCGACCAGCACGAAGCGGACGCCGGTGACGCCTCGCCCGTGCAACTGCGCGAAGACGACATCGAGAGCCTGCGCGATCTCGCCAGCGGCGCGCCGGTGGTGCGGGCGGTCAACGATCTGCTTGAAAAGGCGGTCGAATTGCGCGCGAGCGACATTCACATTGAGCCATTTCAAAGTGGCCTCGTCGTGCGCATGCGCATCGATGGCCTGCTGAGGCCGGTTTCCGCGCCTGCCGGCGTGCTGCCGCAGGCGGTGATTTCCCGCATCAAGATCGTGGCCAATCTCAATATTGCCGAACGGCGGCTGCCGCAGGACGGCGCGGCGCGGCTGCGGGCAGGGCGCGCCGACATCGACATTCGCGTCGCGATCATGCCGACGCAGCATGGGGAATTGGCCGTCATCCGCATCCTGCCGAAGGATCGCGGATTGCTGGTCGTCGAAAAGCTGGGATTTTCCTCGCCCGACGAAACGACGCTCCGGCGGCTGTTGAAATTGCCGCACGGCATGATCGTCGTCACGGGACCGACCGGCAGCGGCAAAACCACCACGCTCGCAACGGTGCTGTCGATCCTGAACGAGCCGATCCGCAAGATTCTGACGATCGAGGACCCGGTCGAATATGAAATCCCCGGGATCAACCAATCGCAGGTCAAGCCGGCGATCGGCCTGACGTTTGCGGCAGCGTTGCGTTCATTCGTCCGCCAGGATCCGGACGTGATCATGGTCGGTGAAATCCGTGACACCGAAACCGCGCATGTCGCGGTTCACGCGGCATTGACCGGCCACCTCGTGCTGACGACGCTGCACACCGAGACCGCCGCGGCCGCCGTGCCGCGCCTCCTCGATCTCGGCGTCGAAGGCTACCTGCTACGCTCGGTCCTGCGCGCGGTCATCGCGCAGCGGCTGGTGCGCCAGTTGTGCGAAAGGTGCAAGTCATCGCGGGTTCTCCAGGATGACGATTTGGCCGAAGATCCAAGGCTTGTTACGTTCGGATTCCGTTGTGGCGACGTGATCCACGAGCCCAGCGGTTGCGAACGTTGCGGCGGCACCGGTTATCGCGGCCGCCTCGGCGTCTTCGAGGTTCTGGAACTCTCCAGCGGGCTTCGTGAACTGATTGGCGAGAAGACCGACGGCCTGAAGATCGACGAGATGGCGATCCGCGGCGGCATGACGACGATGCTCGACGACGGCATCGCGAAGTGCCGCGTGGGATTGACTTCGCCGGCTGAAATTCTCCGTGTCACGACCATACGGTGAAGAGCGTGCCAAATTTCCGCTACCGGGCCCTGACACAGAACGGCGAGATCGTGAACGGCACGATCTCCGCGCCGACTTCGAACGAGGTGGCGCGCCGCATCGAATATCTGAAGCTGCTGCCGATCGAGACCATCGAGGACAAGCGCGCGCCTTCGGCTTCCGGCGCTTATGGCCTGCTCGGCCGGCCGAGTGCCGCCGAGATCACCACCTTCACGCGGGATCTCGCACTGTTGTTGAGGGCCGGGGCGCGGCTCGACGATGCGCTCGAATTATTGGCGGGTGACGCCGATGTGGGCCGGTTGCGGCCGGTGGTCGGCAAGCTCCGCGCCTCGCTGCTGGCGGGCGAAAGCCTTGCGGATGCGCTCGCCGGCCATCCGGCGCTGTTTCCTCCGATGTATGCCGCGCTGATCCGTGTCGGCGAGGTTTCGGGCACGCTCGATCAGGTGTTGGAAATGCTGGGCGCCGAGCGGGCGCGATCCGAGCAGATGCGGCGCAAGCTCACCGATGCGATGCAGTACCCGGCATTTGTGCTGCTCGCATCCGCCGGCGTCATGTTATTCTTCATTCTCTTCGTGCTGCCGCAGTTTTCCAGCGTGCTGCAGGATTTCGGCAGCAAATCCGATACGGCGCTCGGCGCCTTCATCAAGTTGTCGGACTTTCTTCGCGCCAACAAGAGCGCCGCGCTGCTGACGGCCACGGCAGTCATCGCGGGAGGGTGGTGGCTGTTGCGGCGGCCTGCCACGCGGGCGGCGATCGTGGGCTGGATGTCGCGTCTGCCCGGCATCGGCACCGTCTTTCAGTATTATCGCAGCAGCCTTTTTTGCCGGAATCTCGGTGTCCTGCTCGGCAGCGGCGTCAATCTCACGGCGACCTTGCGCATCCTCGTCGACATCATGGCGGTGACGGGGAACGAGCAGGCCTGGAGCGCCGCGGCGGACCGCGTGCGCCATGGCGGCAAACTGTCCGATGCGCTTGCGGTCGCGAACAGCCTGCCGCCGATGGCGGTACGCATGCTGCGGCTCGGCGAGGAGACCGGGCAATTGCCGGCACTGGCCGGCCGCGTCGCCGAATTCTATGAAGCGAAATTGCAGCGCAGCCTCGACCGCATCGTCGGCATTGTCGGGCCGCTCGCCATCATCTCTATCAGCACGGTCGTGGGCGGCCTGATCGTGTCGGTCATGACAGCACTGCTGTCGGTCACGCAACTGGTCGGCTAGACCAAAGGTTGGTTCATCATGATATCGCTCGAGGCCATCGGCGGATACTTCATCGGAAGCTCGAAACGGACAGCCGCTTCACATCGCGGCGGACGGCTTGAAAGCCAGGCTGGTTTCACGCTGGTCGAAATGCTGGTCGTGATCGCCATCATCGGCCTCATCATGGGGCTGATCGGTCCGCGCGTGCTCAACTATCTCAGCGAATCCAAGGTCAAGGCAGCACGGATCCAGTTGCAGAGCTTTGCCAGCGCGCTGGATCTGTTCTATCTCGACGCCGGCCGGTTTCCCTCGACCGCCGAGGGGTTGACGGTGCTGGTTCGCCCGACGCCGGGAATAGCTGCGTGGAACGGACCCTATCTGAAGGGCGGCAACGTCCCCAACGACCCCTGGAATCACACCTACGTCTATCGCTCGCCGGGCGAGCACGGTCCTTATGACATCGTCTCTTACGGCTCCGACGGCCAGGAGGGCGGCAGCGGGGTAGCCGCCGACATCTCGCTCGAAAGCCTGCATGCAAAAAATGAGTGACGCTGCGGAACAGGGTTTCACCTTGCTCGAGATGGTCTGCGTGCTCGCGATCATGGCGTTGCTTGCGGCCGTGCTGATGCCGTTCGTGCCGCACCAGACCTCGCGCTCGCGCCTGCAGGCCTATGCCCTGCAGGCGGCGACGCTGTTGAAGGCAGATCGTGAGGCTGCCATCCGCAGCCAGACCAGCGTCGCGACCCTGGTGGATGCCGGCGCGCGCGCGATCCGTTCCGGAGCATCGCAGGCGGCGATCCGGATTCCCGATGACGTCCGCTTCGACGCCGTGCTGCCGCAGACCTGTCGGCGGCAGGCGGCGCTTTCGAGCATTCGCTTTTTTGCCAACGGCACGTCGTGCGGCGGCACGATCGCGCTGACGCGTTTCGACGCGGGCTTTGAGGTCCGCGTCAACTGGCTGACCGGGAGGGTCGAGATTGTTTCCCGTGACATCGCGATCAATTGAGCGGCGTGACGCCGGCTTCACGATCATCGAGGTGCTGGTCGCGCTGGCGCTGGTCGCCGTCGTTATCGTCGCGATCGGGTCGCTCATGGCGACCAATGTGCGCGGCGTGCGCTCGTTCGAGCGGCATGTCGCGCTCATGCAGGCGACACGTACGGCGATGACCGCGGCCATTCCGCGCCGCGATGCGCTTCAGCCAGGAACTTTGTCGGGGCAGGCCGACGGTTATCGCTGGACGGTCGACGTCACGCCGCTCGGCGGGGGCTGGGCGGTGCCGAATTCCGATGTGGCCTGGGTACCCGGATTTGTCAGGGTTCGCGTCAGCGCTCCCGGTGGCGCGACCTCGGACATTCGCACGGTGCGCTTGATGAAGAGGGCGTCCGAATGACGGTTGCGGCGGTTGATCGGCGGCGCGCGGGTGAGGGTGGTTTCACCTTGATCGAGACCATCGTGGCGCTGGTCCTGATGGGCCTTGTGCTGTCGGCGCTTGCCAGCATCACGGCGCAATGGCTGCCGAACTGGAACCGGGGGGTCGGCCGTATTCAGCGTGGCGAGGCAATCGGCATTGCCCTGCAGCGCATTGCGGAAGATCTTTCCGCGGCCGAATATGTCCCCGCCAACCGCCAATCCCGTCGGCCCTTGTTCGAGGGATCGGAGCTGTCGATCACTTTTGTGCGCACGGCGATCGGGCCCAACATCGGGGCGGGACTGGATGTCGTGCATCTTGGCGAGGCCACCGATCGCCGCGAGTTTGTCACGGTGCGCTCGCGCGCGCGCTTTGCGCCGCTGCCAATCGGCTCGTCATTGTCCGAGCAGTTGCACTTCGGAGATCCCGTGGTGCTGTTGCGTGCACCGTTCCGGTTGTCTTTCGCCTATGCGGGGCCGGATCGGGCCTGGAAGAACACTTGGCGCGAGGCCGACAGGCTGCCTGCCATGATCAAGCTGACGGTGCGTGATGCGGCGAGCCAGCGCGTACTCTCGGTCTCGACCATCGTGCCGGTCCATGCCCAATTGCCGAGCGATTGCACGCGGCCGGACGGCAACTGCAACGACAAGACCAAGGCAGATGCGCCGGGAGAGACCGCCATGACCGCTTCGGCAGGTCAGGGAGGCCGACAGTGACGCTCCCATCCGCACATCCAATGGCCTCCCAGCGCGGCTTCGTGATCGTTGCCGTGCTCTGGATTCTCATGGCGCTTTCGTCGCTGGCGATGATCTTCGCGCTCTATCTGTCGGCGTCCGCGCGGGCGATGGCGGTTGGCGATGCCGCCCTGCAGAACGAAGCGCTGGCGTCGGCCGGCGTCGAGCTCACGGCCTATCAGTTGATCCTGGCAGGTGACGATAGGAGGCCGGCGCGGGGGTCGTTCCGTTTCCGCATGGATGACGCCGATGTCAGCGTGAACTTCACCTCCGAGGCGGCCCGCATCGATCTCAATTTCGCGCCGAAGGAAGTATTGGCGGCATTCTTCGCCGGACTCGGTGCCGGCAGGGATGCGGCCATGGAAGACGCGGAGCGCATCGTCGCATGGCGAACCCGTCCCGTTCCGGGCGGCGCCAACGACGAGGAGGCGCGCTATGCGGCGCTGGGCTATTCGCCGCGACAGTCGTTGTTTACGCATGTCAACGAGCTTGCGCTGATCGCGGGTCTTTCGCCCGCGCTGGTCGACCGTGCCCTGCCGTTTATGACCGTGTTCAACGGATCGTCCGATGTCGATGCCACCATTGCGGCGCCCGAGGTGATGGCGGCCTTCAGCAAGGGCGGCAATGCTGCTGCAGAATGGCTTGCAAGCGCCGATCCATCCGCGGCGCAGAAAAGCGAGATGCCCATGGCGAAAAGTCCCTGTTACCGCGTCGAGACGACGATCGGCTTTGCCAACGGTCGCCGCGCGACTTCCGAAGTCGTGATCGTGCTCGGCGACAAGGCCGAACCTTACCGCGTCTTGTCCTGGCAGGACGATGTCGAGCCCCGCGACCTGTCACCCGTGCGCCGGAGGTCGTGATGGCCATCATCGCCGATGTAAGGCAGTTCCTGACCGAATGGATCGACGCCGTGAGCCGCGCGGTGGATGCCGTGGCAGGCCACTTCGTACGCTCGCAGCGGATCCGGCTTGTCGAAGGGGACGACGGTGCGTTCACCGCCAGTGCCGGTTCGGCAAAAAGCGGGATCAGGCTGCCCGATCTTTTTTTCCACCTTGAAAGCGGCACACCTCTGCCGCCGCTGTCCCCAGACTGGAAAGCCGCGTTTCGGGGAAGCCGCATCGAGGCGCAATTGCGTCCAGACCGCATCATGACGCATCGGCTCGATTTTCCGGGCAAGGCGGCCGATTTCCTCGATGGCATGATCCGGGCCCAGATCGATCGATTGACGCCATGGACCGTCAATGATGCCGTGTTCGGCTGGAGCTCTCCCGCGCCGGCCCCGAACGACCGCATCGAGGTGATTTTTGCAGCAACCTCGAAGCAGAAGGTCAATCCCTTGCAGCGGTTCGCCGAGAGGCTGGACGCTGCATCCATTACGATCTTCGCGCCGGTTTCCGACGGTACGTCCGCATCGATCACGCTGATGGACCAGGCCATGCGCAGCAGGATAGGGGCGGCCGTCAACGTCCCGCGGCTGCTGCGCGCAATCCTGCTTTCGGCCGGTGTTGCCGCCGCTGCGTCGCTCCTGCTCGGCGCCTATCTCGGCAGCTCCCTGCAGTCGGAACTTGGCGATCTGCAGCAACGTATCTCGCAACGCCGCGCGGCCCTGCGGCTCGGGTCGAATGGTCCGGAATCCGACCTGGGCCTGCTCGCGAAACGCAAGCAGACCACGCCGTCTAGCATCATGGTGCTGGAGGCGATCTCGCGCGCGCTGCCGGATTCGACCTATGTGACGGAATTGAGAATCGAGGGCGACAAGGTTCAGGTGGTCGGCATGACGCAGGATGCGCCCTCCCTGATCCGGCTGATGGAACAGTCGCCGCAGTTCACCCGTGCCACCTTCTTTGCGCCGACCACGCATGCGCCGAACGAGGCCGGTGAGCGCTTCCACATCGAGGCCCATATCACCGCTTATTTCGGATCCGGCACGTGAGCGTATTTTCCTCGACCCGAAAAGCTGTCACCTCGTCACCGCTCCTGGCGGCCGTAGCGTATCTCGCGCTGGTCGTCATGTTGCTGTTTACGCTGGTGACTTCTATCGCCGATATCACGGACCAGCGCGGCGAGGTTGCAGCATCTGCGGCGATGCTGGAGCAACTCGAAGGGCACAGGGCGGCCGCCAAACGCGGCGTGCCCGGCGACGCGGCAATGCCGTCGGGGTCGGCCTATCTCGAAGGCGCGACGGTGACGATCGCAGGCGCAACGCTGTTGCAGCGGGTCGCGGGTGCCGTGGTGAAATTTGGCGGCAATGTTCTCTCGACCCAGCTCGATGTGCAGAACACGTCCGGCAAACCCGGTTTCCTCAGCATGATCGCGAGCTGCGAAATCGAGCAGCCTCAATTGCAGCAGCTGCTTTACGATCTCGAGGCCGGGATGCCGTTCTTGTTCATCGACCAGCTGGTGCTGCAGACCGCGACGACCGAGCCCGGTTCGCAGCCAGGCAAGTTGCGGGTTCTGTTGGCGGTGTCCGGGCAATGGCGAGGTGCCAAATGAGCCGCACCACGATCGCCCTGGCCTGGTTTGCGCTGTCGCTTCACGCGGCGGCCGCGGCGACCACGATCGCGACCGACGCGCTCGATGCCGGACTTGCCGAGGAGACGCGATTGGGCGGACCGGCAGCCTCGACATTGGCCGAGCCGGTGACATCCGTTCGCGTCGTCGCGCCGCCGCCCGCGCCCGAGCGGCCGCTGAGCGCCAATCCGTTGTGGGCCATACCGCTCACGCGGTTGTCGGGCACGCGGGAGCGACCGATCTTCTCGCCGTCGCGCCGGCCGCCGCCCCCTGTGCTTGCTTCGGAGCCCGCACCCGCGCCGCCGCCTGCGCCGCCTCGAAAGCAGGAGGTCGCGCCGCCGCCGCTTTCGCTGGTCGGAACCATCGCCAGCGATGAGGAAAGTTTTGGCATCTTTCTGGATCAATCGACCAAGGAGGCCCTGCGGTTGAAGGTAGGCGAGGATTATCAGGGCTGGAAGCTGCTGTTGATCCGGGGCCGGCAAGTGACCCTCGAGAAGGACCAGCAGGCCGCCGTGCTCACGTTACCGCCGCCGGGCGGACAATCGAGCGGGGAAGTGCAGTTGATCCCCGTCGGCGCGATTGGCGCGCCGTCGCCGGTGGCGAGGAGCCGATGAACGCCTGGCCTTGGCTCTAGCCCACGCCGAGCCATTGCTGCGCGGCCAGCGCCGACAGCAAACCGAGCGCGAGAAAGGGACCGAACGGGAGTGAAGTCTCGCGCGTCAGATTCTGTCCGGCCAGTTGCGCACCGCCAATGGCAATCAGCGCCGTGAGCGCGGCGATCGACAGCAGCACGGGAAGGCCGGTGATGCCGACCCATGGTGCGCTGGCTGCGAGAAATTTGACGTCGCCGAGTCCCAGCCCCTGGATTTTTCGCAAAGCGAAATACAAGCGGCGGAAGAGCCAGAAGATGATTCCGACGGCAATCGCTTCAGTGACGGCGCCGACGCCGCCGATCGCGCCGCCTGTGACGACCGCCTTGACCAGGCCGAGGCCCGCGACCGAGAGGTTGAGCCCGTCGGGGATAATGCCACGGCGAAGATCGATCACCGCCAGGCTGCCGCAAAGCAGGCAGAGCGGCGCGAAAAATCCTGCAAACTGAAACATATCGGTGTCGGTTGGCATGTCGCGCGTTGGAGAAGGCCACAACTCTGTGCCAATGACGACGGCGTGTCGCCCTGCGCACAATATGAAGTTTGCTTGACGAAATTATTTTGTCGCGAAGCGGCGCGCGCCGCTCTCGTGTTTTTGTTTCTACAATGATTATTCCACAGCCAAAATTTTTTTATTCGTCAGGAAACCGTGGCGCAAAACCATCTCGTCACAAAACGGCATAACAACCCGACAATATTTGCGTGCCGCTTGCCGTGGCGTCGCGCGCGATGCTGCGGTCTCTCCTCGGCTCTTTTTCGCGTATTGGGGGCGTTGATGTTCGGGACGAGAGTAGTGCTGTGCCTTGTCGTGCTCGCGATGGCGAGCGGCTTGCGCCAGTCAAACGCCACGCCGCTTGACGATGCGGCCGAGCGCTATCGCCCCTACATGATCGAGGGGATCGGCTCGGCGCTGGCGGGCGCGCGGGACCTGCGCGAGTGCATCGTCGCAAAGGACCTCGCGGGCGCCAAGAAGGCCTGGCTTTCGGCCCGCGCCGGGTGGGAGCGCTCGGAGGTATTCACCGCCGGCTTCGTTCCGGAACTCGATGCGCAGATCGATGCCTGGCCCAACGCCGACGGCGGATTCCACGCCATCGAGGCAAAACTGTTCGGTAGCGGAAAAACCGATGTCGAGAGCGACACCGATGCGCTGGTCGCCCATCTCGGCGAACTTCATGGCAAGCTCACAGATATGCCGCTGACGCCGCAGGGCCTGCTCGACGGCACGGTGCGGCTCGCCTACGAGGTCGGGGAAAGCAAGGCCGACGGCGGCGAATCCCGCATCAGCGGCACCTCGCTCGACGACATGCGCAACAACGTGGCCGGCATCGATCTTGCCTACCGCACGGTTTTTGCAGACGCGCTCAAGACGGTCGACGCCGAACTCAACGACTCGGTAACGGCGCGCATCGACCAGCTCAAGACCATCGTCAAGGCGCCGGACTTGCCGCATGTCGATATTCGCGCGCTGCGGCGCACCAGCGAGGAACTGGTGGTCGCATTGCAGGCGGCCTCGGCCAAATTGGGATTGCATCGGCCGACGCTGGAGGCCCAATCGCGATGAGTTTTCGTCGTTCGAGCGCAGCGATGGTCGCGCTGGTGTTGGTGATTGCCGGCCTGCAGGCACGCGTCATGGCCTTCCCGGTCGATGGCGACCAGACGGCCCTGCCGGCAAAGACTGAATTGAACGAGGACGCGATCGACCGGCCCCGCGAGGTTTTCCGGTCCGAGCTCTCGGGGCGAAAATCCTACCTGGTCAATCTCGGCAACCTGGCATTCAGCTCGCCGTCGATCTTCGGCGGCGTGGCGAGGCAAGCCGGGCTCAGTTGCGGCACCTGCCATGTCAACGGCGCCGGCAATGCCAAATTCTTCATACCGAAGATGTCGACGCGCCCGGGCAATTTCGACACAACCGGACCGCTGTTCAATCCGAAAGCGGATAACGCCCTGCTGGATCCCGTCAGGATTCCAAGTCTCCGCGGCGCGCGCTATCTCGCGCCCTATGGCGCCGACGGCCGCATGCCTTCGTTGCGCGACTTCGTGCGCAACGTGATCGTCAACGAGTTCGCGGGGCCCGAGCCGTCGCCGGTTATTGTCGATGCGATCGTCGCCTACATCCAGGACATCGACTTCCTGCCCAATCAAAGCCTTGGACCGGCCGGCCGGTTGGTCGGCAAGATCAGCGAATCGGAACGCCGCGGCGAAGCGCTGTTCTCAAGACCGTTCCCGAATGATCCGGGCATGAGCTGTGCGGGGTGCCACGTTCCCTCGGGCGCCTTTGTCGATCACAAGCAGCACGATGTCGGCTCAGGCGGGCTGTTCAAGACGCCGACGCTGCGCAACGCCGATTTCAATGCGCCTTATTTTCACGACGGCCGCTTCGACACCTACGATCAGGTGGTGGCGCATTTCGATTCGGTGTTCCATCTCGGCCTGACCGCGCAGGAACAGAAGGACCTCGTGGCCTATCTCACGGCGGTAGGCGACGGTACGCTGCCCTATGAGCGCGACGGCGCCGGCGCGTCGCTGAAGGAGATCAACGATTTCGCCACCGTGCTGGCCACCGCCATTCCCGCCGGCGACAAGGAAGTCGTCGCGCTTGCGGTCGAAACCATCGGCGGCGAATTGCGTGAATTGACCGAGCGATACCCCGATCATAAGAACACCAGCGTGTCAGGCGGCGAGCAGGAGCGCGTCGGCGCGCGCGGGGCGCTCAAGGAGATCGTTCTGCTGTTGCGGCGGATAGACATGGCGGTCGGCGAAGGCCGCACCGCGGACGCCGCCGCCGATTACAGGAGCTATCGCTACCTCATGGCCGCTGCCGTGCCTTCGCTCCTGGCCGGCGCCGAGCCGTGGTCGCTTTTCAATCCGGCGGTGCATGACCGACACTACGGCGCCCTTCGTCAGGTCATGCAATCGAGACGCATGCCGCCGTAAGCGTATGGGACAAGCGCGAGATGATTCGCGGCTTCGGCGCGACACCGGCGCCGGGCGATGCGGGCGTTGTCGATCGCAAACACGATTTTTCGAAATCGCGATGCCGCATGATTGGTGTCGCGATCGACGCGCGCTGCGAAAAATTTCACGAAGATGATTTCGAGCAGCGATTGAAAAATTCGCTAGCAAAAATCGCGCCCAGAAAAAAATCAGGAAACATTTAGAACTCTTATCGCGGTTTCATCACACCGATATTCCTGCGTCATGTTGATGCACTACGTACCGCGACGTTACCAACAACCAACAACTATTTGGGGTCGACAAATGACTTTCAACTTCAAAAAACAATGGCGCACGACCACGGCACTATGCATCGCTTCGACGATCGTGGTGACGACGGCCGCTTACGCCGCCAACTACGGCGGCCGTAGCGATTGGGACAAGCGTCCCCATCACAACCGTCACAACCATCAAATGGACCACGGCAACAACGGTCACAACGATCACGACGGCGGCAACAACGATCCCGCCCACAGCGTGAAGACCGCTTCGCCGATCAAGCACGTCATCATCCTGATCGGTGAAAACCGCGGCCTCGATCACACCTTCGGTGTGTACAAGCCGAAGGGCAGGGGCGAAACCATCTCCAACCTGCTGTCGAAGGGCATCGTCAACGAGGACGGCTCGCCGGGCCCGAACTTTGCCAAGGCGCAGCAGTTCTCGGCCGCGGCCCAGCCCTCCTACTATGTCGGCGCTCCGGCGATTGCGAAGACGCCCTTTAGCCCGACCAACCCGATGCCGCAGCCGAACACCGCCGGCACTCCGATGGCGCAGAGCGACACCGCGCCTCCGTTCAAGACCATCGCGGAAGCGAGCGTCGAGAAGGACATGGATCCGAGCGACCTCGACATCCTGACCACCGGCGCCAGCGGTATTGCGACCAACTCCCTGGATACGCGCGTTCCCGGCGTTCCGAACCTGGCGGGTCCGTTCCTGCTGCAGGGGCCGCAACTCTCTGACGACGACTACACCGGCGACACGACGCACCGCTTCTACCAGGATTGGCAGCAAGGCGATTGCAGCGCGGCCAACGCGAACAAGAACAACAATTCGGGTTGCCTCAACGACCTGTTCCCCTTCGTGATGGCCACCTATTCGGCCACCAACAAGAGCCAGGGCAATTCGATGGGCTTCTACAACACGCTGCAGGAGCAGGCCCCGATCCTGAAGCAGCTCGCCGACCGTTTCACCCTGAGCGACAACTTCCACCAGTCGTTCCATGGTGGCACCGGCGCCAACCACTTCATGCTCGGCACCGGCGACGCGGCGTTCTGGAGCGACGGCAAGGGCAATCCGCTTACACCGCCGGCCAACCTGATCGCCAATCCGAATCCGAAAGCGGGATCGATCAACACCTACACGGTCGACGGCAACTGGAGCAATTGCTCGGACATCTTCCAGCCTGGCGTCAAGCCGATCGTGAGCTATCTGAATGGTCTGCCTTACGCGGCGGAGCCGAACTGCAAGCCGCACCACTTCTACATGCTCAACAACGTCAACCCCGGCTACCTGCCGAACGGCGCTCTGGCCGGTGGAACCGTCGTTCCGCCGTCGACCGTCAAGACCATCGGCGACTCGCTGATCGAGAAGAACATTTCGTGGGCCTATTACGGCGGCGCGTATAACGACGCCGTGGTGCTCTGGAATGCCGCGGTCGCCGCGAACCCGACCAATCCGAACCTGACGGCGGCGGCGCTTGCCGATCCGGCGCATGCGCTCGGCGTGGCCTACTGCCAGATCTGCAATCCGTTCCAGTACGCGACCTCGATCATGGCCAATCCGGCGGTCCGGACGGCGCATGTCAAGGATACCGCGGACCTGGTCACGGCGATCCAGAACAACAACCTGCCTTCGGTGTCGTTCGGCAAGCCGGACGGCCTGCTCGACGGTCATCCGCAGAGCTCGAAGGTCGATCTGTTCGAAGCCTATGTCGCCAACATCCTCGGTGCACTCGACGACAATCCGAAGCTGAAGGCGGAGACGGCCGTGTTCATCACCTGGGACGAAGCCGGCGGCTACTGGGACTCCGGCTATACCCAGTCGATCGACTTCTTCGGCGACGGACCGCGCATCCCGACCCTGATCCTGTCGCCCTATTCGACCGGCGGCAAGGTCAACCACGGCTATGCCGACCACGTTTCGCTGCTGAAGTTCATCGAGCGCAACTGGGCACTCAAGCCGCTCACCAATCGCAGCCGCGACAACCTGCCGAACCCGACGGTCTCGAAGAACAATCAGTATGTGCCGACCAACAGCCCGGCGCTCTCTGACATGTTCGACGCGTTCGACTTCGACAAGAAGGCGGTCGACATCTCCTACCTCGAGTGATTGCTCGAGATAGCGTGATCTCCTGAAATGGCGCCGATCGGACCTCGCGGTTCGGTCGGCGTCGCTTCTTCTTGCGTTCGGGCAGAAATTTCCACGGTGGATGTCGAATATGGTCGATGGCGTGACGTTTAACCGCTTGCACCGGGCGGTTCGGTTCGGCCTGCTGGCGCTTGGCGGATTTTTCGTGGGTGGTCATGGCGCGGCGCAAGCGCAGCAATTCTCCGCCGAGATCGTCAGGGAAGGCGGCGGCGCAACGGTGCCAGCGGGAAAA
Source organism: uncultured Alphaproteobacteria bacterium (assembly GCA_963831505.1). GTDB lineage: Bacteria > Pseudomonadota > Alphaproteobacteria > Rhizobiales > Xanthobacteraceae > Bradyrhizobium. Next base: position 268,586 of record CAWHQY010000017.1, read on the forward strand.
CTGCGTGTTCTTGACGGGAGGGTAAGGATCGAGACGCCGGAATTTGCTGATGGCTTCTTCCTCGCCGATGCCGCGAAACGATCGGCCTATTTCGTGCGGCCCGGCGCGCGCGTCTACATGGACGCCCGGCAGTCGAGCCGGCTCACCCGCCTGTTCGTGTCGGTCGATCCGGATGAACCGTGCCGGCAATGGCAGGCGATGGCGCGCGTCGCCGGCGTGGTGGACGAGGGCGATTGGCGCTGCGAGCGCAATGGTGAAGAGGCGATCGACGGCCGCAATACCACCGTTTTTCGTGCCGTCTCCGGCTCGGGGCAGGGGTATGCCGGCTGGATCGACCGCGAGCGCAAATTCCCGCTGCGCATCAAGACCGACGACGGCACGGTCCTGACCGTTGAACATATCAAGGATGAGCCGCAATCGGCGTCGTCCTTCGAGCTTCCGTCGAACGCGCGGAAATTCAACCCCCAGGCATTGATCGAGCGGATCAAGCAAAGCGACGTCTGGGTCAATGAGGAGAAGGACAGCGGATCCCCGAGTCCCTGAACCGACCCGTCACAAATCGGCAAAGGAAGTCGACAATATTGCACTCGCGTGACACGCGCTTCCCGCGACGCTGGAGACTTCCCCGAAATGGCAAACAGAGGCGTTTGGATGCTCGCGGCCGCGCTAGGCTGTGCCGTTATCGCCGGCCACCGGCTTGCGGCATTTCCGCTCGATGGCAGCCAGACGGTGCTGCCCGCCGGCACCGAACGCAACGAGGATGCGCTGGTCAAGCCGCGCGAGGCCTTCCACAGCGAGCTCAACCGCGGCCGCAAGCCCTATCTGGTCAATTTCGGCGATCTCGCTTTCAATTCGCCCGGCATTCTGGGAAGCGTGGCGCGACAGGCCGGCATGAGTTGCGGAACCTGCCATGTCAACGGCGCCGGTAACGCCAAATTCTATATGCCCAAAATGTCGGGGCACTCGGGCACCTTCGATACCACGGGGCCGCTGTTCAATCCGAAGGCCGACAACCAGGTGTTCGATCCCGTCCGCATTCCGAGCCTGCGCGGGGCGCGCTTCCTCAGCCCCTACGGCCATGATGGCCGCATCGCATCGCTGCGCGATTTCGTTCACAACGTCATCGTCGGCGAGTTCGCGGGTCCGGAGCCCTCGCCCGCGGTCCTCGACGCCATCGTCGTCTACATCCAGGACATCGACTTCCTGGTCAATCCGAATCTCGGTCCGGGCGGCCGCCTGACGGCATTGGCGATGGACAGCGAGCAACGAGGAGAGGCGCTGTTCTTCAAATCATTCCCGCACAATCCGCAGCTCAGTTGCGCCGGCTGCCATGTCCCGTCGGCGGCGTTCGTCGATCACCAGCAGCACGACATCGGTTCGGGCGGCTTGTTCAAGACGCCGACGCTGATGAACGCCAATTATAACGCGCCCTATTTCCACGACGGGCGCTTCGACAGCTATGACAAGGTCGTGGCCTATTTCAACCGCAGCTTCGATCTCGGACTGTCGGAAGGGGACCAGAAGGATCTCGTGACCTACCTCCAGGCGGCCGGCGCCGGCATGTCGCCCAACGAGTATGAAGGCTTCACGGCCACGATGAAGGAGCTCAATGATTTCGCGAGCGTGCTGGGAACGGCGATCGAAAATCGCGACGTGGACGTGATTGCGCTCGCGGTCGACACGATCGGCGGCGAGTTGCGCGAGCTGACCGAGCAATATCCCGACCGCAAGGACACCAGCGTGTCGGCGGACGGTCTCGGCGAACGCATGCTGGCGCGTCAGGCGCTGAAGGACCAGGTGATTGCCTTGCGGCGTATCGACATGGCCGCCGCCGAGGGGCGGTTCGGCGATGCAGCCGCGGACTTCGCCCTCTATCGCGACCGCATGAAGGTCGCGGTCCCGACGGCATTGTACAACGCCGAGCATTGGTCGCTGTTCGATCCGAAAGTCCATGACGCCCATTATGCTGCGCTGGGCAAGGCGCTCGCCTCGCGGCGAAAGCAGTAATATCGGCATCCCAAAAAAACGTCCCCGGCTTGAAACCGGGGACGTGCCTCACTCGATGAGCCTGTGGCCGAAAGCGCGATTAGATTAGGCTTAAATCGTCATCGCGCTTTAGATTTTTGATTGAGCATGATCTCTTCGGAAAACCGCCACACACTTTTCCGGTTCATGCTCTAGTGGCCGAAATTCGCCACGACTGAGCCGTTGTTCGGATTGAGGATCAGCTTGCGCGGATGATCCTCGTCACGATGGTCGAAATCGAACATGTGGTCGATCGGACCTGCGATCGTGTCGAAGGACCCGCCCGGCTGGATACGCTCGCCGTTCAGCCAGTTGTCCTCGATGAACCGCAGCACCGACGACTGATCCGTCAGCGTGTGGTCGACGAAGTTGCGCTTGGCGAAGGGCGAAACCACGAGCAGCGGCATGCGGGTGCCGTAGCCGCAGCGTCCCCAGGCCGGCTGGCCGAAGCTGCCGTTGAGCGCCTGGTTCGGAGTTCGGGCGGCCCTGCTGGAAGCCGTTGCTGGTATTGCACTTGCCCGGACCGTTGAGCACGTCGAGCGCCGAATTGGCCGACGTGTTGACGATCGGCGGCATCTGGTGGTCGTACCAGCCGTCGGAGTCGTCATAGGCGACGATGACGGCCGTATCTTCCCATTCCTTGCTCTGCTGGATGGCATTGATGACGCTGACGACGAAGGTCTGCTCGTCAAGCGGATCGGAATAGCCGGCGTGACCGTCCTGGAAGGCGGGGGCCTTCAGGAAGCTGACCGCCGGCAAATTGTGGGCCTTGAGTGCAGCAAAGAAGTCGTTGCTGTCATACTGGTGATTGGCCGGCTCCGGCGTCTTGGTGCCGGGAACGAAGCTGTGGCCGATCGCCTGCACTGAGCTCGGCCGCAGATGCTTCGGATTCGAAGTCGACGCATAGTACTGGAACCACGCGTGGTGCGGGATGTAGTCGACCGAGGTGAACGCCGGCGTGCCGGGCGCGGTCGGATTGGTCTCTCGCGCGCAACCGGTGGTGCCGTTGGCGTTGACGACCGTGAGGTCGAAACCGCCCATGAAGGCGCCCCAGGTGATGCCCTTGTCGTTGAGCATGTCGCCGATATTGCGGCCGCTCATTGTCACCTGATCGATGGCCGGGTTCGAGCATACGTCGCCGATCGGATCGCCGTCACCGATCTCGGTGATATTGCTCGCGGTGTGGGCGGCGTCACCGAACGCTTCGTGAGTAGGATGAAGCAGCACGCCCGAACCATTGATCACATTGACGGAGTTGGCGAGACCGCTGGTCTGGCCCGAGATCAGGTTCAGCGCGCCCGGCGTCGACGGGCCGAACTGCGTCGAGTAGCTGTTGTCGCTCATCGCGAAATTCTGGGCGTAATTCCACAGCGCGGTGACGGTGTTGCCGTCGTAATAGCCCATCACCAGCGCCTTGGTGCCGATGCCAGCCGGCGGCGGACCCGCAACGCCGACAAACGCCGGGAAACCGTCCATGTGGCCGTTATTATAGGCGGCTTGCTCCGGCTGTTCGTTATGGCCCTGGTCCGCGGTCAGCGCCTGTGCGGGCGCGAGGCGGAAGGGATTCGAGGCGCCGGCACCGTTCTGCACATTATTATTGGGGGCAACCGGGTTCGTCGAGATGCTGTTGGGGTTCTTGTTGAGAAGGTCGACGCCCTTCAGCGGCGAAAAGCCCTTGTTGACGTCGAGCGGGGTCTTGAGGCCGTTGACGACGGGCGTGAACGGCTTCGCGTAGAAGGGCGTTTCACCCTGGCGGTTCTCGGCGTGCGGGTAGGTGCCGAAATAGTGATCGAAGGAAATATTCTCCTGGAAGATCACGACGACATGCTTGATCGGGGTCGCGGTGCGCACCCCATGGAAGCCGCCGTGATCGTGGTCATTATCATGATCGCGATCGCGGCCAAAATGGAAATCGTCGGACCGGCCGTGATCGTCTTCGGCAACGGCGCCTGCACCCATCAATACAAGGGCGAGGACCGAGACGAATCCGAGAGTTTTGGACAAACGCATTGAGGGATTCTCCCCATTGAAGCTTGAGTAAGATAAAGAGATGATTGCTGCGGTGAACAACCAGAGCGCGCGGACTTTTTCAGAGCCGGGCTACAGCACGACGAAAAAAATGTGACACGCGATCAAATGCTGTGAATGACCGCGGCGGAGCGCATCGACGCGAGGAGGATCGTGTCGGGATTGTGCTCGCGACATGACAGTGGTATTTCGCTTTTTTGACGCGTGGCGAAGAAAATGAGACAGCACTTCTGTGTGACGTCCGAAGCCATCGCAAAATGCGCCGGTTGACCGGCGGAGAAGCCGGTTGTCGATCGGAAGGCTATCTCTTCGACGAACAGTAAGGGCCAAGAATGGCGCCGTATTCCCACCCGTATCGCTGCCGCTGCCTTTATAGGCCGCTCGTTCCGTACAACGTCACATGACCGAGCCGTTGCTGGGCCGCAGCATCAATCGCCTTGAAGACGAGCGCTTCGTGAGGGGGCGCGGTCGTTACATTGCCGATCTGGCCGCGCCCGACGTCCTTCACGGCCTGGTGGTCCGCTCGACGCACGCGCATGCGCGCATTGTTGCGATCCATGTCGATATGGCGCGTCGGATGCCGGGCGTCCTCGCCGTTCTGACCGGATCCGATCTGGCTGCCGATGATATCGGCCCTTTGCCGTGTGCGGCGACCCATGTCCCGATGGTGACGCCGCTTGTTGTCCCGCCCTATCACGCGCTGGCTCGCGAAGTCGTTCGCCATGTCGGGGAGCCGATAGCGTTCGTGGTTGCGGAAAGCGCCGAAATCGCACGCGACGCTCTCGATGCCATCGTCGTCGACTACGATCCGCTGCACCCGGTGATTTCGATGACAGAAGCCGTTCTGCCCGGAAGCACGTTGATTTGGCCGGAAGCCAAAAACAACGTCGCGTTTGAATTCCAGCGCGGCGAGGCCGGACCGGTAAAGGCGGCTATCCGCGGTGCCGCCCATGTCGTGGAATGCGAGCTGGTGAACAACCGCGTGGTGGCCGCCCCGCTGGAAACGCGCGGTGCGATCGGCACATTCGACGCTTCGAACGGCCGGCTGCACCTGACCGCCTCGGCGGCCGGAGCGCACACGATCCGGGATCTGCTCGCAGATCAGGTGTTTCGGCTCCCGCGTGAAGAACTTCGCGTCAGTATTCCCGATGTCGGCGGCGGCTTCGGAATGAAGAACGTTCTTTATCCGGAATGGGTATTGGTGCTTTGGGCGGCGCGCCGCCTGCGCCGTCCGGTCAAGTGGATCGGGGACCGTAGCGAAGACTTCGTCGCCTCCGTGCATGGCCGCGACAGCCTGCTCCGGGCTCGCCTGGCGCTCGACGCAGATGGCAAGTTTCTGGCGCTCGAAGCCACGGTCGATGCCAATATGGGGGCCTATGTTTCGACTGTAGCGCCGATCGTGCCGACCATGGCGATGGGCAGCGCGATGGGTGGCGTGTACGACATCCCGCTGATCGCATTCCGGACCAAGGGCGTCTTCACCAACACGACGCCGGTCGACGCCTATCGCGGTGCCGGAAAGCCCGAAGCGAACTATCTGATCGAGCGCTTGATCGACATCGCCGCGAGCGAGCTCGGGATGGATGCGCTGGAACTGCGGCGCAAGAACATCTTTCGTCGCTTTCCGCATCGTTCCGCGATGGGACTATCGGTCGAGCAGGGCAGCTTTGCGCATGCCATCGACCTCGCAGTCGCCGCAGCCGAAGGATTCGAGGCGCGTCGGAAAGGCTCGCGTGCGCGGGGCAAGCTCCGCGGCCTCGGCTATGCCTGCTTTCTCGAAACCGCGCGCGGTCAGCCGAACGAAGTGGCGGAACTGCAGTTCGGCGAGGGAGGTGAGATTCTTCTGAAGGTCGGGACGCATTCCAATGGCCAGGGCCATGAGACAACCTATGCGCAAATCGCTGCCGATGCGCTTGGTTTGCCGATCGAGCGCTTCGAGTTTCGGCAGGGCGATACGGACGATCTCGGCAGCGGGGGCGGCCATGGCGGGGCGCGCTCCATGCACCAGGGCGGAACCGCGTTGCTGCTCGCGGCCGAAGGCCTGATCGAGAATGCAAGGCGGCTTGCCGCGCGCCTGTTGCAGACCAGCGTCGACGGCATCGGCTACGAGGCGGGCACGTTGCGCGTGGCGGCAACGGGACAGGAGATCAGTCTCGATGAGGTGGCGCGCGCCTCGCAACAGGGGACCGCTGACGATGCTGCGCCGGGTCTCGCGTACAAGGCGACACATCTCTGCGACCACTATACGTTTCCCAACGGGTGCCACGTCGCCGAAGTGGAAATCGACGCCGCGACGGGAGAAGTGACGCTCGACCGCTACGCTATTTTTGATGACTTTGGCCGCCTGCTCGATCCTCGTCTGACACTGGGCCAGGTACATGGCGGCGTGGCGCAGGGTATCGGCCAGGCTTTGTTTGAGCAGGCGCTGTTCGATCCGGACACCGGCCAGATCCTCTCGGGCTCGCTGATGGATTATGCGCTTCCGCGAGCGGGCGACGTCCCTTCGTTCGAGGGCAGCCTGATACCCGCCTTTCCAAGCGGCGCCAACCGCCTTGGCGTGAAGGGAAGCGGCCAGGCTGGCGCGATCGCTGCGCCCGCCACCATCATGAACGCCGTGATGAACGCGCTGACGCCGCTGGGCGTGCGGCATCTCGACATGCCCGCGACGCCTGCGCGCATCTGGGAAGCGATAAAGGCAGCGCGCGCGCAAGGTTGAGGTCGGCCGGGCGGTATCGGATATTTGAAGGACCAGGTCGATGAAGAAGCTGACGTTTGCCGCTGTTTCGCGAAACTACTTCAATCTGCCGATTTGGGTTGCGAAGCATCGCGACATGTTCGCCGAGGAAGGGCTCGACGTCGCCATCGAACTCCATGAGGGGGTCGATGAAGTGACCAATCGCATTCGAGATGGCCGCGCCCAGCTCGGCTACGGGATTACCGAGCATGTGGTCCTGGACAGTACGGCCGGCGGCTCCCTGGAAATCATCGGTGGCAACGTCAACCGCCTTCCGTTCTCGTTCGTGACGGGGAAGAACATCAGGACGTTCGAGGATCTGCGTGGCAAGACCGTCGGCGTCTCGTCCATCGAGGCCGGCAGCTCGTCGCTCGTGATCAAGCTTCTGGCCGCGCGCGGACTGGAATATCCGCGTGACTATAAGTTGCGGGCGGTGGGCCCTATCCTCGCGCGATGGGAGATGTTGCAGTCAGGCGAGATCGACGCGGGCCTGCAGGGCGCACCGCTCAACCACATGGCGATCGACCAGGGCTTTCGGAGCTTGTGCGAGCCTCGCCTGGAAGTCCCGCATTTCCAGTTCACCTCACTGAATGTCGATAGTCGCTGGGCCAGATCCTATGCCGACATCGTCCGGCCATTCATGCGCGCATTCGTGAGGGCGCATCAATGGTTCTTTGCCAATCGCAGCGGCGTGACGCCGATTGCGATCGCGGAGACCGGGATTTCCGAGAGTTATGCGGAGCGTGCCTGGGACGAATACGTGAAGCACGAGATATTCCCCATCGACGGCGATGCCAGCGACGCCGCCGTGCAGGCGCTCATCGATATCAGCTCGCTGATCCGTGCGGTCCCCGATCGCGTCAAGCCGTCGGCGGCCGACTACATCAACCGGGACTATCTTCGCACGGCGCAACGTGAGCTCGCCGTGGCTGGTTCGAGACAGTGATGACGGGAGCCGCGATGCCGCAGATCGACTATGGCAGCCGGCTTCGTGCCGGCGTGCTCGTTCCGTCGGGAAATTCGGTCGCCGAGCCCGAGATACGCGCCATGCTGCCGCCCGAGGTTTCGATGCTGGTGACGCGGCTGGCGCTGCGAGGAAGCTCGAAGCCGGAGCTCATGCGCATGCTGGACCGGCTCGAGGCCGCCTCCGAGCTGTTGGCGGATGCAGAGGTGGATGTCATCGTGTTTCACTGCACGGCGGTGTCGACATTGGCACCCGAACTGGCGGACAGCATCCGCGAACGCATCCGATCGGCTTCAGGCATCAAATGCTTTACCACTGCGGATGCCATCATCGAGGCACTGCGCTGCCTGAAGGCCGCACGCGTATCGTTGCTGACGCCCTATATCGACGAAGTCCACCGGCGCGAGATTACGTTCCTTGAGGCGAACGGCTTTCGTGTCGACGGCAGCGCCTGCCTGAGGATCCATACGAATACGGAGATGGCCGAATTGTCGTCCGAAAGGATTCTTCAATGGGCCAAGGACTGCGTCAGCCCGCGCGCAAGTTGCTGCCTGATCAGCTGCACCGCGATAAAATCTGCTCCCGTGATTGCCAAGCTCGAACAGGCATCAGGCTTGCCAGTCTTGACAAGCAATCAGTGCATGGTCTGGCATTTGCTGCGATCGAACGGTATCGACAGTGCCGCCGGAAGCTATGGACACCTGTTTTCCATCGGGGCGGGTGATTATGACTCTTTGGAAGTGGACGGATAGGCGCGGCCCATTTTGGCGCGGGCCTTGTCTGTTGTGAACATCCATTTGATGCGGGAGCGGGCGGCATTTCGCTTCCGTTGCCAAGCGGTGATTTCGCGGCGCAGCCACTTGGGATCGTCGATCCTGCGATCCAGGCACTGGCCGCGCAGGACGCCGATCTCGATCTCGACCATGTTTAGCCAGCTCGCGTGCTTGGGGGTGTAGTGGAACTCGAGCCGTCGCAAGATCCGTCTGGCTTCACGGGCGGGAACGTCTGATACAGGGCGCCGGCGGAGTGGGTCGATAGGTTATCCTGGACGACCCGGATGATCTCGGCACGGGGATAATGGATGTCGACGAGATCGCGCATGCATTGGGCGTAATCTTCTGATGCTCGCCGCTCGGTGACTTTGACCTTGCGCCAGGGACGATGCACGTCGAGGAGGACGAAGAGATTGACCGTGCCATTGCGACGATACTCGTAATCGTAACGTTCGAGCTGACCCGGCCTGGCCGGGATGGGCTGACGTACCTCGCCGATGAGTTGCACCGGGCTTTCGTCGACGCACACCACCGGCCGCTTGGGATCGGGCGCCTCGGCGTAGAGGTCGAGGACGTCCTCCATGCGGGCGACGTATTCGCCATCGACCTGCGGAATGCACCACATGTCCTTGCGCCAGGGTTTGAGGCCATTTTCGGCCAGGCGCCGCCGAACCGTCTCGTGCGATAGGCTCTTGTGTTCGGTGAGCTTGACCATCGCGCCTGCCAGCAACTCCAGCGTCCAGCGGGCACGGCCCTCCGGAGGGCTGGCGCAGGCGGTCGCCACCAGCAAGGCTTCTTGCTTGCCCGTGAGTTTGCGCTCCGCTCCGGGACGCGGCTCGTCGCACAGCGCCCGCTCCAGATTACCTTCCACGAAGCGGCGCTTGATCCGGTACACGGTCGAGCCGCCCACGCCGACGCTCCTTGCGATCTCCTCGTCGCCGGCACCGGCATCGGCGGCCAGCAAGATCTGTGCTCGCTTGAGCTTGCGCGACGCATGCTTGCCGCTGCTGAGCAGCGCCCTGAGTTCCGTGCGCTCGATTTGGCTGAGGTCGACCCGATAGCGTACATTCATGGCGTGCCTCCGTGTTCGAGGCGCGCAAGAACAACTGAATCGGATGGCCGGCGTGAGTCCTTCGGCAAAACCCTTCACGCCCAAGCAGGGGCAGTACCTGGCCTTTATCCACCTCTACACGCGGCTGCACCGCAGACCCCCGGCGGAAACCGACATGCAGGAATATTTCCGCGTCAGCCCGCCTTCGGTTCACCAGATGGTGCTGACGCTGGAACGCGCCGGCCTCATCAGACGGCAGCCAAGAACTCCTCGCAGCATCGAGGTACTCGTTGATCCGAAACACCTGCCTGAGCTAATCTGATCGCCGGACGCAACCTGTCAAAATCACTGTGCAGAGCCACTAGCTGTGTCTGAGCCGGGTCAGCGGCCTTCAATGCATTTCCGCGAACGCCGGCATGCAGCGCTGCTCAATGCAGATCCGCGGCAGCACCGGAGTTCTCAGAACCGCGCCGCCAGCTCGGCGAGGCGCCGATGCGCGGTTTCGCGCGCAGCGCGGATCGGCTCCGCCGGCCCCGTCGTCGGTCCGATCGGCACGAAGCGCACATTGCCGATGCCGATGAAGCGCAGGGCCTCGCGCAAGTAAGGCGTCGCCATGTCGGTACGCCCGCGATTCATGCCGGTGACGAAATCGCCGCCGCTCGCGACGATCACAAGCGTCGGCCGATCGTCGAGCAGGGGCTGATAGCCCTGCGCCGGATCGAAGCGGAAAGTCAGCCCGGGCTGCACGATCACATCGAACCATTGCTTCAGCTTGTAGGGGATGCTGAAATTCCACATCGGCGTCGAGATCAGCACGCGATCGGCGAGCGCCAGCCGGACGGCGATGCGTTCGGCGACTGCAAACGCATCGCGCTGCGAGTCGGTGAAGGCCTTGCCGTTCATCCGGGCATATTTGGCTTCGAGCACATAGCCCTCGAACTCCGGCAGATGTTCCCGCCAGAGATTCATCACATCGATATCCCAGTCAGGCCGAGCCTTCCTGAAGCGATCGACAAATACCTGTGCGCCGGCCGACGATGCCGAGTCCGCCCGCGGCGAGCAGTTGAGGTGAAAGAGCTTGGGCATGGCGGGCCCTGTCAGCCGAGCGCTCTCACGACCGCGTCGGTGTTGGTCACGACGGAAACATTCTGCAGCGCGAAGTTGATCGAGGCGTTGTGCCAGTCCGCATTCATGGTGGAACAGCAATCCTCCGGCACGATCATGAAATAGCCCTTGTCAGCCCCGGTGCGGGCGGTGTGCTCGACCGACATGTTGGTCCAGGCGCCGGTGTTGACGATCATGTCGCGGCCGGTCGCTTTCAGGATCGTTTCGAGCCGCGTGCCTTCCCAGGCGCTCATTCGCATCTTCTCGACGATGAAATCGCCGGGTTGCGGCTCGAGCCCCGGCACCGGCGCCGCGCCCCAGCTTCCGCGAACCATGGCCTTGCTGTCGACCAGCCCCTCGAACAGCGGCGCATTCAACGTGACCCCGGGGGCGCCCGGCTCGACGACGAACCAGACATGGATGATGACCACGCCGCGCGCCCGCGCGGCGCTGGCGAGGCGACGGACATTGTCGATCACCCGTTGCTGCCTTGCATGCGCGGGCGCGCCGGACTCCGCAAAGGCGCCGCCGTCCATGATCACGTCGTTCTGCAGATCCTGGATGATCATGGCGCAGCGGCGCGGATCGATCTGCATGTCCTGGCCGGAGAGAATGGGTGCCGCCCTGGCTGAGGCAGGAGCCGCCCCCGTGCCGGCGGAAGACGGCCGCGCATTCATGTAGGGCTCGTGACGCGGCCCGACCTTGGTCGGAATCGCATAGACGGAGTGCGTCGCGGTCAGATAGAGCGTGCGGAAATCGAGCCCGCCCCAGGCCAGATTGGCGACCGGCTCGGGCACGCGCACCTTGCCGAGCAGTTCGCCCCCTGGCGAATAGACCCAGACGCCGCCGGGCGCCGTCACCCAGATATTGCCGCGCTGGTCGCATTTCATGCCATCGGGAACGCCGGGCTCCAGCTCGGAGCGAATGCCGCTTGCGAGTACCCGCGCATTGGACAACGAGCCATCGGCTTCGACATCGAAGGCGCGGATCAGCGTTTGCACGGTGTCGTTGACATAAAGCGTGCGCTCGTCGGGCGAGAAGCAGAGGCCGTTTGGCTGCTCGAACAGGTAACGGTCGACCAGTAACTTCGGTGCGCCGCCGCCTGGCGGCACGCGATAGACGCCCTGGAAACCGAGCTGGCGAGGCCGCTCCACGCCATAGACCGGCATGCGGCCATACCAGGGATCGCTGAAATAGATCGCGCCGCTCGAATGCACACAGACATCGTTCGGGCTGTTGAGTTCCTGGTTTTCGAAATGCGAGGCGATGATCTCGCGCCTTCCGTCGGGCCGTTCGCGGATCAGGGATGATGTCGCGTGCTCGCAGACGATCAGGTTCAACTCGGCATCATAGGTCATGCCGTTGCATTTGTTCGAGGGACGCTTGACCTCGACCACGCCGCGCCGCGCGTCCCAGCGCCGGCGGACGTCGCCGGGCATGTCGGAGAACAGGAGATAGTGCAGGGCCGGATGCCAGATTGGGCCTTCCGTGAAGTCGAAGCCGGTGCCGACCTGGCCGACCGGCGCGTAGGGGTCGACCAGGCTCTCGAATTCCGGACGCAGCGTCACATGGGTCATCGCACCGTCCTTTGCGTTCAAGCCGGGAACCAGTTGCGTTGGGGCAGCGATTGAACCACGGGGCCGGGCACCTGGTCGTGGAGCCGGCCGACCACGTTGCCGCCTTCGATCTTGGCTGGCCGGTCGTGAACCGGAAGCAGATAGCGCGAATTGGAGAGCAGCTTCTTGATCGCGGCCTTTTCGGCGCGCTTGCTGGTGCCGTGATTGCCGGTCGTGCGCGGCTCGGCGTCCTGGATCTCGTTGAAGGGGGTCACGATCTGGTCGTTGATATCATAGATGACGTCGCCGCAAATGGTGGCGATGCCGTCGGCGGTGTGAACATGGATGTTCATCGAGCCCTCGGTATGGGCGTTGGCGGCGTCGCAATAGACGCCCGGCATCAGCTCGACGGGGCCGGTCAGCTCGAGGTCGAGGAAGCGCAGTGCGCTCTTGGTGTGCAGGCGGTCGACGAGGTGCTTGATGTCGGGCGCCGGATATTGCGGATGCATCAGGCCGGAGACGGAATATTCGAGTTCCCGGCGATTCAACACTACCGTGGTGTTCATCGGGAACAGATCGTCCTTGCCCGCATGGTCGATGTGCAGATGGGTGTGGCAGACGAAGCGCACGTCGCCCATGCGCACGCCGTGGCGCGCCAGCTGGTTTTCGATCATGTTCTCATGGAACTGCAGGCCGCGCATGCCGAGCGTCTCCATGATCTGGTTGGAGCGGTAGCCGGTATCGACCACGACCGGATAGGGCCCGCCGAGAATCAGGAAGCCGAGGGTCAGCACGCGGCGGGTGCGGCCGCAATCGCGGCCGAGCACCAGAAAGCTCAATTCCAGCTCGATATCGCCATAATCCAAAATCTTGATTTCCAACGGCATGACTTCCTCCCAATTCCCATTTCTTATGGCTTGAGGCAATAGACGCGCATGGCGGTGTTGCCGAAGATCGCATCGCGTTGGTCAGGGCGAAGCGAAGCGGCGGCGGCGCGATGGGCGTCCACCAATTCGCGATATGTCGTCCAGAGTTTCTCGATCGGGAAATTCGAGCCGAACAGGCAGCGTTCGGCGCCAAAGATCGCAACTGTGTCGTTGAGGATTTCGGCGATGTGCGCGGGATCATTGCGGTGGATGAACGTGCCCAGCCCGGAGAGTTTTGACACGATGTTCGGGCGGGCCGCCAGGTTTTCCATGCCGGCCCGCCAGGCGGCGCGGCCCCGCGGCGAAAGGTCTGCCAGCATGCCTGCGTGCTGCAGGATGAAGGTCACGTTCGGACAGGCTTCGGCGAGTCCTGCGGCGCCTGCCATCTGCGGTGCGAAGACCTGCAGGTCAAAGCTCCAGCCGTAGTCGGCAAGCCGCGCGACATTGCGTTGGACCTTGGGATCGGCGCAGAGGTTCGGCCCTGCCGCAAAGCGGTAGAGCGGGTTTTCGTGCCAGTGCAGCTGCATGCGCACGCCGCGAACGAGCGGATATTTGGCGAGACAGTCGAGCTGCGGGCGGACGTCCTCGACGCTGAAATCGGCAAAGGACACGATGGCGTGCGGCCAGCCATGCTGGTTTGCTGTCTGCTGCACCCAGGCCGTTTCGTCCTCGAACCGGTCATTGGCCCAGTTGGTCTGAACATAAACCGATTTGGTCACGCCCGAACTTGAAAGATCGGCGAGGTATTCCGAGATCGGATAGTCACGTCGGATCGGCTCATAGGGGCCGAAGATGCGCGGCTGCATCGGTCCGATCAGCCAAGGCAGGTCCGCCTGACGCCAGATGTGATGATGTGCGTCGACGAACTCGGTCACGCGGCTTTCCTTCCAAGCGATAACAGGTGGGACACGATCGACGCGCTTGACCTGCCGTCGATGAGATCATCGACAAAGCGCTGGATCACGATCAGCGCCTCGGTCTGCGGCTTGAAGCCGGGTCCGGTGGCGAGCGGCGTCAGCCAGCTGACGCGCCAGGCGCGCCGCGACAGCTTCGCGACCGCGTCGCGCAGAGCGGAGACGTCGCCACGCTCCAATCCATCGGAGATGATGATGACAGCGGCTCCGCGCGCATAGCCGCCAAAGCGCGGCACCGCGAGAAAGGCTTGCAGGGCGTCGCCGATTCGCGTGCCGCCATCCCAGTCGCTGACCAGATGCGCCGCCGCGGTCAACGCCTGCTCGCGGCGTTTGAGGCGCAGCGGCCGGGTGACACGGGTGAGGCGGGTGCCGAAGGTGAAGACTTCGGTATTGTGGACCGCCTGGAGCAGGGCGTGGGCCAGCTTCATGTTCTCCTCGGTCCGTGCCTTCATCGAGCCGGAGACATCGATCAGCAACAACATCTTGCGCGGCCGTAGTCTCCGCTTCAATTGTCCAAGCCGGAGCACCTCGCCGTCATTGCGGACACTGTCGCGCAGGGTGCGCCGCAGATCGGCGAAGGGTCCGCGGCGGGCGCGCATGCGGCGATGGCCGCGTCGCCGCGGCAGCCGCGCCGGCGCTTCGCGGGAGAGGCGGCGCAGCGCATCGCCGGTCGGGCCGTGCGCGAAGCGGCGCTCGACCAGCGCTTCGGCGCGGGCGGCGGCCAGCCCGGATTCATTGGCTTCGTCCGCAAGTGGCGGCTCGTCCTCGCCATGCCCTTCCTCCTGCAGGCGGACGGTCTCCTCGTCTTCACCCTCCGCATGCTCGATCGCCTCGCTGCCGCGAAAGTGGATGTCGAACAGCCGGTCATAGGTCGCGCGCCGCTCCGGCGGCGGGGCGAGCGTCGCAAGCCCGGCCTGGCGGATGTGCTCCAGGCTGCGGGGCCCGAGCAGTTCGATCGCGGCAAGGAATGCCGTGGTCTGCTCCGGCGCGACGGCAAACCCGTTGGCGCGAAGCAGGGCCACAAAGGTGATGAAGACACGCGCGGCACGCGGCAGCTGAAGTTCGTCGTTCACGCGGCCGCCTCCGCAATCAGCGCGTCGAGCCGGGGTGCGATAAAGTGAAGGTCTTCCTCGTCCTTCAGCGCAACACCGATGGACCGCTTGAACGCGTCTGGCCAGCGTGCGCCGCCCTTGTGCAATAGCGTCGCGGCCTCCGCCCAATCCACCGCTTCGGCGATACCTGGCGCCTTGCTCAGCGGCTCCCGCCGGAGCTTGCCGACGGCCGCGACAACGGCGCGCGCGGTCTGCTCGGCGACGCTGGAGGCCCGCATCATCACGATGCGCGCCTCCCGCTCGGCGGTCGGATAATCGATCCAGTGATAGACGCAGCGCCGCCGCAGCGCTTCGTGCAGGTCGCGGGTCCGGTTCGAGGTCAGCACGACCACCGGCCGCTCGGCGGCGCGTACGGTGCCGCGTTCGGGAATGGAAATCTGGAAGTCGGACAGAAACTCCAGCAGGAAGGCCTCGAACTCCTGGTCCGCGCGGTCGATTTCGTCGATCAGAAGCACGGCCGCGTCCGGCGCACGGAGCACAGCCAACATCGGCCGTTCGATCAGGAAGGTCTCGCCATAGATGTCGATGCTCTCTTCGCCGGCCTGCCGAATCGCAAGCATCTGGCGCGGATAGTTCCACTCATAGAGCGCGGCCGAGGCATCGATGCCTTCGTAGCACTGCAAACGAATCAGCCGGCGGCCGAGTACGGCGGCGATCGCTTTCGCGGCTTCGGTCTTGCCGACGCCCGGCGCGCCTTCGAGCAGCAGCGGCTTGCCGAGCGCGAGCGAGAGATAGGCGGCGGTCGCCAGCCCCTCGTCCGCCAGATAATAGGCGGCCCGCAGCGCCTTCTCCAGCGCCTCGGGGCTGTCGATGCCGACGATGGTGCCGCGGACCGCCATCTCGAGACCCTCAGCGTCGCGCTTGCGGACGCGCGCCGCCCTGGGCCTTGATTGCGCGCAAGACTTTTTCCGGCGTGATCGGCAAATCGTCGATGCGAACGCCGACCGCATTGAAGATCGCATTCGCCACGGCGGGCAGCACCGGATTGGCGCACATTTCCCCCGGGCCCTTGGCGCCGAACGGTCCGTCGGCCGCAGGACGCTCCAGCACGGCGATGTCGTGAGGGCAGATATCGCCGGGGCCGGGCATCAGATATTCGACGAAGTCGCGCGGGCCATGGCTTGGGTCGGGATAATAGGGCTCGGGCGTCTCGTAGAGCGCGTGGCTGACGCCCATCCAGGCGCCGCCGACGAGCTGCTGCTCGACCAGCCTCGGGTTGAGCGCGCGGCCCAGCTCATAGGCGCTGTCCATCCGCACCATCGCCACTTCGCCGGTCTCGTCGTCGACCTCGACCTCCGCGACCAGGCACGCATGCGCGTAGCAAGTGGCGGGCGACATCTCGCCGGTCTCGGGGTCGACGTTGGAGAGCGGCACCAGAAAGATGCCGCGCCCCGAGATGGTCTTGCCCTGCCTGAACTGCGCGGCAATCGCCACGTCCTTGGTCGAGATCGAGCGGTGCGGCGCGCCTTTGACATGGATGTTGCCGCGCCCGTCGGTCTCGAGGTCGGCGGCGTTGACCTCCAGCTCTTCGGCGGCGGCCTCCATCATCACGCCGCGCGCTTCCTTGGCCGCGGCCATCACCGCATTGCCGACGCGATGGGTGCCGCGCGAGGCGAACGAGCCCATGCAATGCGGGCCGGTATCGGAATCGGCGGTGTCGACATAGACGTCCTCCACGGGGACGCCGAGCGTCTCCGCGCAGATCTGCCGCGTCACCGATTTCATGCCCTGGCCGAGATCGATCGATGACAGAGCCACCGTGAATTTGCCTGAGGGGTTGGAGTGCACCAGCGCTTGGCTGGGATCGCCGCCCAGATTCATGCCGATGGGGTAATTGACCGACGCAATGCCGCGCCCGCGATGCCTGGTCATGGTCAGCGCCTCCTGGTGCCGAAGACGGAGGAGAAGCGGGTGGCGCCATGCGACGGCGCCGCCGGCGGCCGCGGCGGAGAAGGTGGCGGCGCGGGCGGCGGTGGCTCGCGCGTGGCGGCAGGCGCGCGGTCGTAGCTGGTACGCTGCTGCGAAGCCATGGCGGGCTGCGGACGGGTTTCGCGCGGCGTCGGCGGTACGACGGCGCGATTGCCGCCGCCGTCCTTGCGGGAGGAGGCGCGCTTGAACTCCTCGCGCAGCGGCCACTTCGCCTTTTCGGCGGCGACCTGGACGCATTCGATCAGCGCGGTGTTCTTGGCCTCGCGGCGATGCGCCTTCATGTCGCCGTCGCGATAGGCGTTGAGGATACGAAACTCCATCGGGTCCATGCCGACGAGGTTAGCGAGCTTGTCCATCTGGCATTCGATGGCAAAATCCATGGCGGTGACGCCGAAGCCGCGCATGGCGGTGGCCGGCGTGCGGTTGGTGAACACGCAATAGATGTCGCCATACACGTTCGGGACGGTGTAGGGACCCGGCAGATGCGCGGCGCACTTGACCGCGGCGTAGCTTGAGAGCCGGGTATAGGCGCCGCTGTCGAAATAGGCGCGGACCTTGCGCGCCACGATGCGGCCGTCGTGCATCACGCCATCCTTGATGTAGATGCGCTCGGCGCCGCGGGGCGGGCCGTATTGCATCTCTTCTTCGCGCCCGAACACATAGCGCACCGGGCGCCCGGTCAGCATGGCGGCCAGGATGCAAAGCGGCTCGGTGAGCGTGTCCACCTTGCCGCCAAACCCGCCGCCGACCGTGCCGCCGATGAAATGGAAGGTGTTGGAAGGTACGTCCAGGATCTTGGCGCAGGTATCGACCGAGAAGAACAGGGCCTGCGTCGAGGTATAGACGACATAGCGGCCGTTGGTGTCGGGGGCTGCGATCGAGCCGTTGGTCTCGGTCGGCGCGTGCTCGATCGGCGACATCTGGTAACGTTGCTCCAGCACATGATCGGCTTCAGCAAGACCGCGCTCGACATCCCCGAAGCGCAGCTTCTGGTGATCGTAGACGTCGTAATAAGTAAAGGTGTTCTTCGGATAGGTCTCGTTGACCACGGGCGCACCGGGCTTTAGCGCCTCCTCGACATCGAACACAGTCGGCAGCGGCTCATAGTCGACCCGCACCTTGGCCATCGCCTCATGGGCCTCGCGTGGGCTGTCGGCGACGACGGCGACGATCGGCTCGCCCTTGTAGCGCACCTTGTCGACGGCCAGCGATGGCTCGTCGTCCTTGCCGAAATTGATCAGGCTGAGCAGCGTGTTGAGGTTGCGCGGCACATCAGCGCCGCGAATGATGCGGCGCACGCCGGGGGAACGTTCGGCTTCCGTCGTATCGATGCGGCGCAGCCGCGCATGGGAATGCGTGCTGCGGACGACCTTCAGGTGCAGCATGCCCTGCAATTTGTGATCGTCGAAATAGGTCGAGGTGCCCGTGACATGCCCGAGCATGTCCTGCCGCTGCGTACCCTTGCCGATTTCCTTCAGATTATCGTCGCGCTCGTCGGCGAAGATGTCCTTGCGCAATTCCAGCATGGCGTCTTCCTTTACGCGCGTGCCCGGCCGCCAGACGCGGCGGCAAGGACGGCGTTGATGATGGGTTCGTAGCCGGTGCAGCGGCAGATATTGCCGGAGATCGCCTCCACGACGTCATCGCGGCTTGGCTGTGGATTGCGGTCGAGCAGGGCCTTCGCAGCCATCAACATGCCCGGCGTGCAGTAGCCGCATTGCGCGGCGAAGTTCTCTGCAAAGGCGCGTTGCAGCGGATGCAGGTTGGGTCCGTCCTTGATGCCATCAAGCGTTTCGACCGACCGGCCGGCGACGGACTCGGCAAGCGTCAGGCAGGAAAGATGCAACTCGCCATCGACCAGCACGCTGCAGGCGCCGCAGCCGCCCTGGCCACAGCCGAATTTCGGCGTCATGTCGCCGATCAATTCGCGCAAGGCGACGAGGAGGTTGGTGCCGCCATCGACGAAGATCGCGACGTCGCGGCCATTATGACGGAATTGCAGGGCGGTCTTGGCCATGACGATCCTATTCCTGACCGGACAACAGACGTCGGAGATGGACGCCGACAATCTCGCGCCGGTACCAGCCGCTTGCGAGAGCATTATCCGCGGGTGAGGTGCCTTCGACCGCCGCTGACGCAGCGGCGGCGATGGTCGAAGCATCCAATGGCCGGCCTTCGAGGGCGCGTTCGGCCGCCTTGGCGCGGATCTGGATCGGCGCCATCGATCCCAGCGCGATCCGCGCGCCCAGCACGCGTCCGCTGCTGACGGGCAGATGCGCGGCCAACGTAATGACCGATCCGCCCTTCGGCTTGATGCGGGCGATCTTGCGATAGCGGAAGGCATCGGCGCCCAGCGGCCTCTGGCAGGAGACTGAAAGCACGAGCGTGCCGGCCTGCCGTTCGCGCGATTGCAAAAATTCCTCGATCGGCACGTCGCGGGCGCCAAAGCCGCCCTGCACGGATACCACGGCGTCAAGCGCGAGGAGGGCGACGGTGAGGTCTCCATAAGGATTCGGCGCAAAGAGATTGCCGCCGACGGTGCCCATGTTGCGGACCGCAGGACCGCCAATGGAGCGGGCAGGGGCGTGCAGGAAGGCCAGCTCGCGCTCGGCCAATATTCTTGCGAAGGTGACGCCCGCGCCGATGGTGACGCGCGGGCCTGACGCGTCGATACGCATCAGTGCCTGGTCGCTGGCGCGCACGATGGTCGAAATGGAGATGTCGCCCTCGTTGAGTGCACGCATGACAAGCGTGCCGCCGCCGAGATAGCGGGCGCCGCGGTCGGACGACAGCGCTGCCGCCGCATCGCCGGAACTCGTGAACGTCCTCACCGTGACTGACATCAATGCATCTCCACGATCATGCGGCCTCGCTCAGGTGCGCCCGGATGGCCTCGAAGCCCGCTTGGTAAATCTGTTCCGAAACCATTTCCGTCAGGCGCCGGGCGTCCTCGGGGCGGGTGGTGAAACGCGATTCCCAATGCCAGAAAGTGCGGTCGCCGTCGGTCACGGGCAGCAGGCGGACATGGGCCACGTAGTTGAACATCGGGATCGGGGTGTCGAGCAGGCAATAGCTGAAGGTCTGTTCGAGATCGGAGAGTGCCAGCAATTGCTCGCGAAGCTCCGAGCCATCCTTCAATTTGAAACGGCGCACGCAGCCGATCTTGTCGGCGGCCTGTGCGCGCTCGATCGTAGAGGTCGCAACCGCCGGGTGCCAGCGGTCGTGGCCGTTGAAATCGCGTAGCACGGCCCACGCCGCGTCGGTCGGAGCATTCAGGATCGTGCTTTTGACGATATGCGGCACACTAGCCTCCAAACGCCCGCTTCAGCGCGTCAAAGCCGCCCTGGAACACGCCGCCGCCGATATTACCGACAAGCTCGGCTTCGCGCTCCGGCGCGCAATCAAACTCGGCGGTCCATTCGAGGAAGGTCTGGTCGCCGTCGGTGACAGGGGTGAGCCGCAGCGTGGCAACGTAGTTTTCCACGCCCATCGGGGATTCCAGGATGGAGTAGGTGCAGAACATGTCGTAGTCGGAGAGCCCAAGCAGCTTTTCCCGGATGCGGTCGCCGTTGCGCAGGCGAAAGTCGCGCACGCAGCCGATCTTGTCGGCGGGCTCGCCGCCCTCGATCCGGCTTTCGGCGATCGCCGGATGCCAGTTCGGCAGGCCGTTGAAGTCACGCACGCGCGCCCAGACGCGGTCGTTGCGCGCATTGACGACGGTGGACACGTAGACCCGGGCCATGGCGCGTTACGATCCCTTCTTGCGCGGACCGCGTTCGGTGGGCGCTTCGCCGGTGCCGGTGCCGGCCGCGGGAGGCGAGGCGGGTTTGCTGTCGCCGCCGCCCTTGCGCGAGGAGTCCCGAATGCCCTGCATGTCGCGCGCCTCGCGGATCAGGCCCGGCATCTTGGAGAGGCTTCCGCCCTCGACGCCGATGTCGGCAAGGATCGAGTCGATCAGTGGAGCCTGCACGCGATAGCGCAACGCCGAATCGATGACTTCGTCGGTGGCGCTGCGGCCGCCATTGCCGCCGCCGCCATTGCCGTTGAGGCCGTCGACCTGGAGGATGCGGATGCCCTCGATCTTCTCCATCGGCTTGACGCTCTCGCGCACGATGCCCTCGATCCGGTCGAGCAGCTTGCGGCGGAATAGCGAGTAGCGCGCCTGGTCGGTGAGCACGTTTTCGGCCTCATTGAGCAACCGCTGCGCCTCGGCTTCGACCGCGGCACGGACACGCTCGGCCTCGGCGGCAATCCGCGTCTCCTCGGCCTGCTTCTCCGCGAGCAGGATCTCGACGGTCTTGCGGCGTTTCGCGATCTCGCTCTCGCGGGCGGTGATGACGCGCTCGGCCGCTTCGGTCGCGTGCATCCGCGCTCCCTCGGCAGCCGCCCTCGCCGCGGACTCCTCCAGCGACTTCTGGTGAATGGCGATCGCCTTCTCCATCAAGACGGTCTCGACATCCCTTTCGCGGTTGACTTCCAGCTTGCGCAACTCGCGCTCGCGGCCGATCCGGGCCTCGTCGAGACCCCGGTCGGAGGCGATGCGGGCGCGCTCGACCTCCTCGCGGGAGACGATTTCCGCTTCCTGCAGCGACTGGGACCTTGCGATCTCGAGCTGTTCGATCGCGCGACGGCGCTCGATCCTTGCCGCCTCCAGCGCCTGCTCGCGGGAGACGTCGGTAGTCTCGACTTCCTTGCGCGCATTGATCTCGGCTTCCCGGACCTGCCGATCGGCATCGATACGCGCGGAGCGCTTGGCAGCGAGCGCGATGACGCGCTCCTCGTCGGCGATCTCGACCGCCTTCTTCTGGTCGATGTTGAGGACCTCGCGGGTCTTGGAGGAATTGATGCGCTCGCTTTCGAGCGCAAGCTCGACATCGATGCGCTGCCGCTCGATCGCGTCCCGGCGTTTGAGCTCGGCGGCCTCGATCGCTTCGGTGCGGGCGATTTCGAGCCCCCTTGTTTCCCGCTCGGCACGGATGCGTTCGGCGGCGATGACCTTTTCTTGCGAGATCCGGGCCGCCTCGATCGCCTCACGCGAGGCGATGTCGGCTTCCTCGACCGTGCGATTGCGCGCGATCTCCAGCGCGCGGACGCGTTCTTCCTGGGCGATGCGGGAGGCCTCGGTTGCTTCACGCGCGGCGATGCCCGCGACTTCGAGCGTCCGATTGCGCTCGATCTCGAGTTGCCGCGTGGCCTGTTCGGCGCCGATGCGCTCGGCCGCGAGGCTCCGCTCGCGGGCGATGCGGGCGGCTTCCACCGCCTTCTGCGCCTCGATCTCGGCCTCCTGCACATTGCGAACCTGCTGAATTTCCATCGACCGGGTCCGCTCGTCGGAGGTGATACGCTCGACATTGACGGTCATGGTCTGGGCGATTCGGGCCTTCTCGGTCGCCTCGCGAGCCGCGATCTCGGCTTCGTCGACCGCGCGGGTCCGTTCGATCTCGCGCCGGCGGGTTTCCTCCTCGTTGGCGATGCGGGCGTCGGTGACGGCGCGGTCCTGCTGGATCCGCGCTTTCTCGACCGCCTCGCGCGCGGCGATCTCGGCTTCCTCGACCGTCCGCGTGCGCTCGATGTCGCGCTGGCGCACCTCGCGCTCCGAGGCAATCCGGGCGGTGTCGACCGCGCGCTGGTTGGCGATCCGGGCCTTCTCGATCTCCTCGCGGGCCAGCAGCTCCTTTTCCTCGACGGCCCGCGTACGCTCGATCTCGCGCTGGCGGGTTTCGCGCTCGGAAGCGATACGGGCTTCTGCGATCGCGAGTTCATTGGCAATGCGCGCTTTTTCAATGGCTTCGCGCGCGGTGAATTGGGCCTGTTCGGCTTCGGTCTCACGCAACGCACGTTCGCGCGCGACCTCGGTGCGCTGCAGGGCGCGACGCATCTCGATGTCGCGTTCCTGTTCGAGGCGGGCGGTCTCGCTCTCGCGCTCGATATCCAGCGCCTGCCGCTCGGCGTCGAGATTGCGGGTGCGGATCTTGATCATCGAGTCCTGCTCGATATCGTTGCGCAGCTTGCGTTTGGCTTCGATGTCCTCCATCAGCCGCGTCAGGCCTTCGGCGTCGAACCGGTTGGACGGGTTGAAATATTCGAGGTCGGTCTGGTCGAGGTCGGTGATCGCCACCGATTCCAGCTCGAGGCCGTTCTGGGCCAGCGCTTCGGCAGCGGCCGCCTTGACGCGGGCGACATAGTCGCCGCGCTGCTCGTGCATCTGCTCCATGGTCATTTCGGCGGCGACCGAGCGGATGGCGGAAATGAACTTGCCCGAGAGCAGGGCATGCAGTTGTTCGGGCTCCAGCGTCCGGCGTCCGAGCGTGGCGGCGGCGATCGAAACGGCTTCGCGGATCGGCTGCACGCGGACATAGAAATCCGCTTCGATATCGACGCGCATGCGGTCGCGGGTGATGACGGCGTCCTGTTTCGCGCGCGTAATGCCCATCGGCAACACGTTCATATTGACCGGCGTGTAGTCGTGGATGAAAGGCAGCACGAAGGCGCCGCCATCGATCACGACACGTTCGCCGAGGAAGCCGGTGCGAACGAAGGAGACCTCCTTCGACGAGCGGTGGTAGAGCCAGTTGACGATGTAAACGCCGATGACAATCGCGATGATCGCGACGATCAACCAGAGGATCAATTGACCAGCCAGAATCCCCGACATCTTCTCCTCCCTTGGTCCCGGCGCTTCAGCGCGCGCCGATGGCCTTGAACTTGCGAACCTGCTCCGTCAGCGCCCGCTCCACCGGCAGCCGCTCCATCGAGGAGGCGCCGTAGAAGCCGTGGCAGTTGTTGGTATTCTTCATGATGAAATCGGCGTCGGCGGGGTCCGCGATCGGGCCGCCATGCGCGAGAACGATGATGTCCGGATTGACGCTGAGCGCGGCCTCCGACCAGGCGTCGATGCGCGCGGGGCAATCCTTGAGCTTGAGCGCGGTCTGGGCGCCGATCGCGCCGCCCGTGGTCAGGCCGAGGTGACAGACAATGATGTCGGCGCCCGCGATCGCCATGGCGGCGGCTTCCTTTTCGCTGAAGACGTAGGGCGTGGTCAGCATGTCCTTTTCATTCGCCATCGAGATCATCTCGATCTCGAGTGCGTAGGACATGCCCGTTTCCTCCAAATTGGCGCGGAAGATGCCGTCGATCAGACCGACGGTCGGAAAATTCTGCACGCCCGCAAAACCAAGCACCTTCAGCTGATCGAGGAAGATGTCCATGTCGCGGAAGGGATCGGTGCCGTTGACGCCGGCAAGCACCGGCGTCTTCGTGACGACCGGCAGCACTTCGCCCGCCATTTCGAGCACGATCGCGTTGGCGTCGCCATAGGGCATGAGGCCCGCAAGCGAGCCGCGACCGGCCATTCGATAGCGGCCGGAGTTGTAGATCACGATGAGATCGACGCCGCCGGCTTCCTCGCATTTGGCCGACAGGCCCGTGCCCGCGCCGCCGCCGACGATCGGCTCGCCCCGGGCCACCATGTCCCGGAATTTCTTGAGCATCGCCTTGCGTTCAAACCTGGCCATGGGTCACCTCGCCACTTTGCGCCGACCGCCCGCGCGGCCGAGCAGGGGCCGGAACGCGTTGACGATGGTAGACGCGAATTCGGGATCGTTGATGTTGCGCTTGACGCGGATGATCTGGCGATTGCCGGTCGCGCGCACGGTACGTTCCAGTGCCCGGAACAGCGCTGCGTCGGCCTCGGGGTCCCAGAACGGTTGTCCCTGCGCGTCGAGCGCTGAGACGCCGCCCTCGGGCAGGAAGAAGCGCACGGGTCCGTCCATCTGGTTAAGTCGTTCGCCGATCCAGCGACCCATGCGTTCATTCTCTTCCGGCGTGGTCCGCATCAGCGTGACCTGCGGATTGTGAACGTGGAATTTGCGCTGGCGATAGCGTTCCGGGATGGTCTCGGGCGCGCCGAAATTCACCATATCCAGCGCGCCGACCGAACCGACATAGGCAACGCGGCTGCGGATGATCGCCCCAAAGCGGTCCTCGGTCGCCGGAAATACGCCACCCATCAGGAGATCGCAGACTTCAGTGGTGGTGAGATCGATCACGCCGGCCAGCTGGCCGGAATCGACCAGCTTCTCCATGGAGCGGCCGCCGACCCCGGTCGCATGGAACACAAGGCACTCGAATTCGTCCTTGAGATCGGCGGCGATCTTTTGCACGGCGGGCGTAGTGACGCCGAACATGGTGATGCCGATCGAGGGCAGGGTGCTGATTGCATCGCGTGGACCGGATGCGCGCTCGTCGAGGCGTGCCCTCACCATGCCGACCATCGCATTGGCGCCGTTGGCCAGCACCGCGCGCGAGATCGAATTGAGCCCCTGAACGTCCGTGACCGAATACATCATGGTGATATCGGCCGGTCCGACATAGGGGCCGACGTCGCCCGAAGCGACGGATGAAACGATCAGCTTCGGCACGCCGATGGGCAAGGAACGCATGCCGGGCGCCACCAGTGACGCACCTCCGGAGCCGCCGGCCGAGATGATGCCGGCGATGTTGCCCTGGCGGCGCAGCCATTTCGCGAAGGCCTCGGCCATGGCTGCGACCGAGGCGCCGCGGTCGGCGCCGAACACGCCCGACCCGCCGCGGCCGTGGTTGAGCGCGATCTCCTGGGCCGGGACGTCGCAGGTCGAGAGCTTGCCGCTCGTCGAAACGTCGACCAGGCGGGTGCGCAGCCCGCTCTCGGCAATAATGTCGCGGATAAAGCGGAGCTCGGCACCCTTGGTGTCGAGCGTGCCGACGACGAGCACGACGGGAGGTCCCGATGTCTGTTGAGTGGCCGGCGCTCGTCCTTGCCTCGCGGCGTTTTCCAGCCGTGTCGCTCCCGTCGACAGTGTTCGCGCCGCTGCCTCGATCCGCGCGATCGGGACCGGCTGCGACCATCGCGTCGGCAAGGTCGGGTTGGAGACATAGAGCCGGATTGGCGCCGAACCCGGCGCACGTTGCGGCGCCGCATCGGCTTCGGGCTTTGCTTCCGTGGCTTCGACATCCAGCCCTGCCTCGGCATGAACGCCGACGCCGAGCAGCCGCTGCTGCAGATCGCGGTCCGCCGAGAGGCGGCCGGAGCCGATGATGCGGTTGATGCGGCCGTTGACCATGATGGCGATGTTTTTCGAAATCGCCGTCGCCACCCCGATATTCTGCTCGATGACCAGCACCGACATGTCGCCTTCCTCGCCGAGGCTCACGAGCATTTCCTCGACCTGGGCGACGATGACGGGTGCGAGACCTTCGGTCGGCTCGTCCATGACCAGCAGATGCGGATTGGTCAGAAGCGCGCGAGAGATTGCAAGCATCTGCTGCTCGCCGCCGGAAAGCTGGCCGCCGCCGTTATTCTTCCGTTCGGCCAGGCGCGGAAATGTCTCGTAAATACGCTCGACGCTCCAGGGCCCGCGCCGGATGCCGGCGGCGAGCCGCAGATGCTCGTCCACGCTGAGCGAACGCCACAGCCGGCGGCCCTGCGGGACATAGCCGACGCCGAGACGCGCGATCCGCGCCGGCGACTGGTTGGTGATGTCTTCGCCGCGGACACGAATCGAGCCGCCGCTTGCCCTGAGCAGGCCCATGATGCTTTTGCACAGCGTGGTCTTGCCCATGCCGTTGCGGCCGACCACCGAGAACACGCCGGACTCCAGCGTGAGGTCGACGCCCTGCAGCGCATGTGAATGCCCGTAATAGACGTCGAGCCCTCTGACTTCGAGCGCGGGTGTGGAGCGGCGGATGTCACTCATGACCGGCTCCGAGATAAAGCTCCTGCACTTCCGGATCGGATTCGATTTCGTGCGGCAAGCCTTCCTTGAAGATGCGGCCGTTGTGCATCATCGTGACGCTCTCGACGACGCGTAGCGCCACGTCCATGTCGTGCTCGATGATGATGTAGCCGATATGGGAGGGCAGGGAGGTCAGGATCTCGATCAGCTCGCGCCGCTCGGTTGGCGAGAGCCCGGCCGCCGGCTCGTCGAACAGAACGAAACGCGGTGCGCCGGCAAGTGCCAGCGCGATTTCGAGCTGGCGCTGCTGCCCGTGCGCGAGCTCCGCCACGCGCTGCTCCTTGACCGAGGTCAGATGCACTGCCTGGATCAGGAGATCCGCCGAATGCATCAGCGCATCATTGGGGCGCGGCCGAAGCAGGGAAAAACGCCCGCGCGAGACCCCGCAGCAGGCGAGATAGACATTGTCTCGTACGGTGAGCCCGGGAAACAGCGCCGAGATCTGGTAGGTGCGGCGCAATCCCCTGCGAATGCGCTCATAGGGCGGGAAGTGGGTGATGTCTTCGCCAAAGAAGCGGATGGTGCCGGAGGAAGGCGGAAAGTCGCCGGTCACGCAGTTGAACAGCGTGGTCTTGCCGGCACCGTTGGAGCCGAGCACCGCGCGGCGTTCGCCGGGGCGAACGGTGATGGTCACATCGGTCAGTGCGGCGAGTGCGCCGAACATTCGCGTCACGCCGCGAAGCTCCAGCGCGGCGCCGGCCCCAACCGTGGAAAGTCGCTGCGCGACGCTATCCATGGCCGTGGCCTCCGCCGGGACGCATCTCGGGTTTGGTGGCGCGCCGCCGCCAGCGCTCCCAGAGGCCGATCACGCCATCTGACGACCAGAACACGATCACGAGGAAGCCGACGCCGATCAGCAGGCGGAAGCGGTTGCCGTCGAGCCCGACATGGACCAGGAAATCGAGCGCGAAGGTGCGCAGCATGACGAAGATGAAGGCGCCGATGAACGGCCCGACCGGGCGCGTGATGCCGCCGACGATGGCGATGATCAGGATATCGATGCAGCGCTCGACCGCGACCGAGCCCGGTGAAATCTGCCGGTAGTTCCATACCTGGAGAACGCCGGCGAGTGCAGCCACAAAGGACGCGAAGGCATAGGCCGCGACCCGGTGCGCGTTGACGTTGAAGCCGAGTGCAGCCATGCGGCGCGGGTTGTCGCGCACGCCCTGCAAGGCAAGCCCGAACGGCGCGCGCGATAGATACAACACCGCAAAATAGCAAAGCGCAGCGGTTCCCAGGATGACGTAATAGAAGGGGATGTCGGAGCGCCAGTCGACGCCCCAGAAATGCGGCGTGGCGACGGTATTGATGCCGGTGTGGCCGTTGAAGATCGCCCAGTTCTGATTGGTGAAATAGTAGAAGGCCGCACCGATCGCGAGCGTGATCATGATGGTGTAGATGCCCTCGGTCCGCACCGCGAGCGCGCCGCCCAGCGTGCCGAACGCGGTCGCCAGCACAAGTGCCACCGGCGTCGCCAGCCACCACGGCCAGCCGAGGCTGATATTGGCGCTGCCGCTTACGCCGAGCACCGCGACCATGTAGCCGGCGAAGCCTGCGATGGTGAGCTGCATCAGGCTCACCATGCCGCCATAACCTGCAAGGAACATCAGGCTGAGGGCGATGATGCCGAGGATCAGTGTCGTGCCGAAGATCTCGATCAGGAAGAAGCCGTTGGCGATCAGCGGCATGATCAGGAGGATCACGGCGACGGCCCAGGCAGCGGGATTATCGAATTCCGCCCACGCCATCGCCGGTCGCTGCGCGGCGGATGCCGGCGGCTTGATGCTTGCCGGCGGCTTGACACCTGCCGGCGGCTTGACAGCTGCCGGCGGCTTGGCGTGAAGGCGGGCGCCCGGTGCTTCCTGGGTGATCGACATGTCAGCGCCTCGCCAACAGGCCCTGCGGCCGCAATGCCAGCACAAGCACCATGATCAGGAAGGTCACGACGATCGCGTAGGTCGGGATGTAGACGGAGCCGAGCTGTTCGGCGAGACCGATGATCACGGCGCCAAGTGCTGCGCCCGGGATCGAGCCCATGCCGCCGACGATGACGACCACGAGCGAAGCGAGCAGGAAGCGCGTATCCTCGCCCGGCGAAATCGACTGGAACGTGCCGCCGACGACGCCCGCGATGCCGGCCAGTCCCGCGCCGAGCGCGAAGATGGCAACAAACACGATCTGTATACGCACGCCGGTGGCGGCGAGAATGTCACGGTCGTCGACGCCGGCGCGCACGATCATGCCGACTCGGGTGCGATTGAGCGCGAGCCACATCACAACGCCGATCACCACGGATGCCGCAAAGATCACGAGCCGCACCAGCGGATATTGCAAATAGACGGCTTCGCCCGACGATTTGACCGCGGTCACGAACGGCAGTTCGATCGGGCCGATCAGCCAGTGCGGGGTCTGGATCTGGTAGAAATCGCCGCCGAAGGCCCACAGCATGAGGTCGGCGAACACGATCGAGAGCCCGATCGTCACCATGGTCTGGCGCAGGTCCTGACCTTCCATGCGCCGGAACACGACGATCTGCAGAACGACGCCGACCAGCGCAACTGCGATGAACGCGATGATGAAACTGAGGATCCAGGAGCCGGTCCAGATGCTGATGGCGTAGCCGACATAGCCGCCGAACAGGTACAGCGAGCCGTGCGCCAGATTGACATTGCGCATGAGGCCGAAAATCAGCGTGAAACCGCTCGCGACCAGGAAGTAGAGTCCGCCCAGCGTGATGCCGTTGAAGACGGCGTTGAGGAAGACTTTCTTCCGGCCGATCGCTTCCTCAAGGCCTGCTGGCCAGACCGCAAAGACGAGCCATAGCAGCAGCGCGACCGCGATCAGGACGATCAGCGCCCAGGCCGGATGGCGTTCGATGAACCGGCTCACGCCTGTCCTCCCGCCGCCCGGGGCTTAAGGTCAAATGCCCAGAAACTGGCGGCATTTCCCGCCGTCGCCATGATGTCCTCCCGGGCGCGCCTCGGCCGTTTTGCCTGGCCATTTGGATTACGCGCGTTTTGGCATCCTAGCGACGCCGCAAGGGGAGGACTTGATCGTCAGTATCTTTTCGAAGCTAGCCGTCAGGGCCTTAACACCTTGGCGGCGCGGCGGTATTCGGTCGGCGCCATCCCGACATTGGCGGCGAAGAAGCGGGTGAAGCCGCTTTGCGAGGAGAAGCCGAGATCGAAGCCGATATCGGCGATCGGCGCTTCGGTCGCGACCAGCGCGTCGAGGGCCTGCTCCATCATCAGCGTGTTGAGATAGAGGTGAGGGGTGACGCCGGTCTGGGTGCGGAACAGCCGGTAGAAGTGCGGCCGCGACAGCCCGGATTCCCGAGCGATCAAATCCAGCTCGAGCTCGGCGCCCGGGCTTTCCGACATCAGCTTGATGGATTTGCGCACGCGGAAATCCGTGACGGCCGCGGCGGCTGTTCGCGTTTCCTGTGCGGGCTCAGAGGCTTGCCAGCTTTCCTCGTAGCAGCCGTCGATCAGCTGCCGCAGCTCGCAGTCGAGACTGCTGAGCGACGGCGCGCCGCAAACCAGGGCCGCGGTGCGCCTGATGTGCTTGTCCAGACTAGCGGTGCGCTTGAAGCAGGTTCGGCCGAACCGCAGTCCGTGCGCGCGTGCGGCATCGGGGGCGAACCATTCCGCATTGACATAAAGTACGAAGAAGATCGCACCATTACCCATGTCGGTGGGAACGAAATTATGCGGTTCCCACGGGTTGATGGCGACCATGGAGTCTTCGGCGAGCAGCCATCGCTCGTCGCTCACATCGATCCGGGCCGGCGTTCCGCCGACATGAAAGATCAGGTGCCCCTCGCGATGGGCATGCATGTTGAACGGGCGGTTCAACTGATAGACGGTCGCGCGACCAAACCGGCCGTGGAAGACGGCAAGCGCTCGGCTCATGCCCTCCCTCCCGATGGATGTTCTTCTCTTTTCGGCCAGCGTTGATCATCCCGGGAGGGATTGCAAGAGCCGCAGGCGGGCCGGCCGCGACGATATTGTCGCGGTCAACCCGCAGTTGGGCCACAAAGGCGCGAGAAGGTCAGTACTTCTTGCATTCCGGAACGGTCCGGCCCGGCAGACCGATCTTGGCGAACACGGCCGGGTCATAACCGAGCGTCTGGTTGACGTTCGGGATGACCTTCACGACCTTGGAGAACAAGGCGCCTTTGCCGTCGTCCACCACTTCGGTGACAAAGTTGGTGCCGATCGCCTGGCGGTTGGAGTCGAGCTTGATCTTGCCGTTGGGCGCGTCGATCTCGAGCTTGGCCAGCGCCTCCTTCAGCTTGGCCTGGTTGTTGCTGAGGTCGCCATTGACCTGACGGAGTCCCAGGATCAGCGCCATCGTCGAGCCGTAGTAGTTGGTGGCGAGGAGTGATGGGCTCGGGAACCGCTTCTCCGGCGGGAACGAGTCCTGGTAAGCCTTGACGAACTTCTGCCAACCCGGGTCTTCCCAGGTATCGGCCTGGCCGCTGGCGGCGATCGTGCCGATCAGCGCATTCTTGGCGTTGCCCTTGGAGGACAGGATGGTCTGGTCGATCATGATCGAACCGCCCATCAGATGGGCCTTGCCGCCGGCCTGCTGATACTGGTTCAGGAAGTTGACGGCATCCGCGCCGCCAAGGCCGAGATAGATCGCATCGACGTCGTCGGGCAGCGCTGCGATGACGGAGGCGAAGTCCTTGGTGCCGAGCGGCACCCATTGCCGGTTGGTGACCTGTCCGCCCGCGCCGCAGAACTCCAGCACGAGGCCGAAGACCTGGGTGTAGATGAAGGAATAGTCTTCGCCGATGGTCGCGATCTTGCGATAGCCCTTGGTTTCATAGGCGTATTTGCCCAGGCCCACCTGCCACTGCGCGCCGTCCATGTTGAAGCGGAAGAAGTTCGGCGCCGGATCGACATAGGTCGTTTCCTGCGCACCGGATGCGGCGTTGATGAAGGTGAGCTCCGGATGCGTCTTGGCAAAGTTCTTGACCGCAATGCCTTCATCGCCCGAAAGCGGCGAGAGCAGGATCTGCACCTTGTCCTGCTCGATCAGTTTTCGCACGGCACGTACCGCTGAATCCGGCGTCGCGTCGGTCGAGGCCACGACAAATTCCAGCTCCTTGTCGCCGACCTTCTTGCCCAACACGTTGAGCGCAGTCTGGTGGCCGCGCATGCCGTCCTCGCCGAGCACCGTGTAGGTGCCTTCGAGGGTTGCAGTGACGCCAACCTTGATCTTGTCCTGGGCGAAGGCCGCGCTCGAGAGCAACAGGCTGCTCAACGCGACCAGTCCCACACAGCTTTTCAACATCGGACTCCTCCCTTGTCGTGCCGGATCGTTCCATGGCCGCCTTGATGGGGCCGGGGCATCGCCGCAAGAAAGCTAGCTGATGACGGAGACGGCGCGCTGTAGCGGCGGCGCCCGCTGCTTAACGGGCAGTCTCATTTTGCATGTTGCGATGCGCAACTCGCTGCGTGCATTCACTGAGCAAGGAAGGTAATGGTCAACTTGGCTGACCGATCGCAAAAACCGCGAAATGGGTAGGTTAGCTTGCTGGACGCCATGGTTGCCGGCTGGCGGGTTTCTGGCTTTCGGGTACAGTCCCCGGAGCCGATAGAGAGCCTGAATGGTGCAAACAAGATCCGACGACGTGCTGCTCGTCATCGACGTGCAGAACGATTTTTGCCCGGGCGGAAGCCTGGCCGTGGTCGAAGGTGACGATGTCGTCCCGGTGGTCAACCGGCTTTCCGGGCGTTTCCAGCATGTCGTGCTGACTCAGGACTGGCATCCCAGAGGTCACAGCTCCTTTGCGACGTCACATTCGGGCCGGGCTCCCTTTGAAAGCGTCGATATGTCCTATGGGCCGCAAACGCTGTGGCCGGACCACTGCGTGCAGGACACGCCAGGCGCGGACTTCCATCGCGAGCTTCTGACCGGACGCGCGGAGCTCATCATCCGCAAGGGATTCCGTGCCGACATCGACTCCTATTCCGCGTTCTACGAAAACGATCGGCGCACGCCGACGGGACTGGCGGGCTATCTGCGGGAGCGGGGCTTGCGGCGGATTTTTATGGCGGGTCTCGCAACCGACTACTGCGTCTATTACTCCGCGATCGACGCGCGTCGTCATGACTTCGATGTCGTCGTGGTGGAATCGGGCTGCAGGGCGATCGATCTCGCGGGCTCGCTGGCCGCGGCATGGTCAGGAATGAACGAGGCCGGCGTGCAGCGGGTTCTCGATCTCTAGTTCGCGCGGAGCCTTTGACTATGAGGCGGAGCGCGCGGTCCGGTTCGGCATGCCGCCGACCGCAAGGATCTCCGTGCTCAATTGCTCGATGGTCGTGCGGTATCGCATGGCTGTTTGCCGGATCAGCGCGAAGGCGTCTTCTTCCGAAAGCGCGTGGCTGCGCATGACCTGCAAAACCGCGCCGAATACGAGACGGCGGGAGCGAATGCGTTCTTCCAGCTTCTCGACATGGGCGGCATCTTCCACCCGCCGCTGCGCGCAATCGAAGGCGACCACGAGCGCGGTGTAGAGGCCGGCGGAACGCAATGGCTTGATCAGGAAGGAAGCCGGCTGCAGGTCAAGCAGCCATTTCAGCCGGCTTGGCGTCTCGGTTCCGATCAGCGCAATGATTGGCGCATTGATCTTCAGCGACGGGGGATGGTCCGACTTGATCGGGATGCTGTCCGCGTCCAGCACGATCACGTCAACGGGCTCTTGCGGCGATAACGCCTGATCGGGGTCGGTCTCGATGACCGACATGCCCAAACGATCGAGCTGCCGGCGTACGGTCGAGATTTCGCGTTCGTCTTTCATGACCATGAGGGCGCGGCGGCCGCGAACGGAGAAAGGAGATGGTTTGCTCATTTGATGACACGCAAATGGTTCGTTCGCCTCGTGACTGCATCTGCAGTTTCTAACCTGGCCCCGATCGACGCCAGATCGAGATTGGAGAGGTATGGATCGGGACGTTCGGGAGTATCGGCTTCCCAGAATATCTCGAACCGGCAACCGGGCACTGAGCGCGCCAGGCGCGGCGTCAGGAAGCAGTGATTATTGTCGGGATCCACCCAGACCGGACCTTGCGGGGAATCGTAGCGGTGATTGGCGGCCGCCCGGCGAACGGAGGCAACATCGGCGGAGCCGGCCCGGCGGATGGCGCGGGCCAGCAGCATGACGCAGGTATAGGTCGACTGGCCATCGACGGAGACGCTGCTTTCAGAGCCGTGACGCGCCTTCCAGCGGGTGACGAAAGCGCGGTTTTCGTCGTCCTCGATGCTTTCAAAATAGGCCGAGGAGGTGATGCAACCGGCGGCGGCCGCAGATCCGATCAGCTTGAGCTCCGGCTCGCACAGGCTGCAGCTCAGCATGGGTATCGACAATCCCGCGCGGGCGGTGGCGGCGTGCAGCGCGCGCATGAAGACGTAGCTGGATTCGCCGACGAGCGTATTGAATACCACGGGCGGCTTTCGTTCGATGATTTCCCTGACGATGTGGTCCACCGATGTTTCGCCGAGCTCGAGCAGCCGCTCGGCGATGATGCGGCCGCCCGCGTTGCTCACGATCTCGCGCAAGACGCGGTTGGTTTCCCAGGTCCAGACGTAGTTGGAGCCTGCGCAAAAAACGTCGGCCGAGATATGCTTGAGCATATGCTGGATCAGCGGCACCACCGTGTGATTTGGCGCGGCGCCGACATAGATGACGTTGTCGCTGCTTTCGAAGCCCTCGTATCGCGCGGGATGCCAAAGCAGACGCTCGGTGCGTTCGACGATGGGAATGACCTGCTTGCGCGAGGCGGAGGTATAGCAGCCGACGATGTGCTGGACCTGTTCGGCGCGGATCAGATCGTCGCACGCCGTGTGGTAGGCGGCGACGACGCCGCCGGGATCGCGCAGATGTGGCACGAAGGTGAAATCGAATGCATCGCTCGCGTTGACTTCGTCGACCGCCATCAACGCGCTCTTCTCCATCTCGCCTCCCATCATCGCGTAGGGGCCCGATCGGGAAAACACGAGGCCGAGAGGGATGCATGGTTTGGTCATCAAGCAAATCCAAAAATTGCAGCGACGATGATCTCATCGCAAGAGCGTCGATTTGTCATCCGTACGCGGCGCGGCTTGCGCGCGTTTTGGGCTGCGCCGCACAAAAAAGGGGCCAGCGTCTGATTGACAAGCCCAGCGAGGCTAAGACACAATCCTCTCGTACGTAAATACGTGCAAGGCGAAAGAGTTCTCACGAAGCCGACGCCGTCTGAGTGACGAACGCTTAAGTTTCGCCCTGCACCGTAAATCTACGCGACCATCGATAACGACGGCATTGCAGCCATTCGGAGCCCTTGCGGGCCACGGGTGGCTTTTTGCGTTTGTGTACAAGGGGGTAGGCATGGCGGTTCGTCTTCCGACGTTGGAGCAGATCGATGGGCTCGCTTCGGATTTTGGCCTTGTGCTCACGGCGGACGAGATTGCCGCTTACCAGGAGGCCTTCAAGGGGCCGCTCGCCTCCTATGGCAAGCTCGAGGAACTCGTTGCTCCAGCGCTGGCACCTGTGCCGCCGCGCTCGCCGGGCTATCGGCCTTCTCCTGCCGAAAACCCCTATGGCGCCTGGTACTGGAAGACGGACATCAAGACGGGCCGCGAGGGCCTGCTGAGCGGCAAGAAGGTTGCGATCAAGGACAACATCTGCGTGGCCGGCGTTCCCATGATGAACGGCTCCGCGCTGCTCGAAGGCTATGTGCCCGAGTTCGACGCCACGGTGGTGACGCGCATCCTCGATGCCGGCGGCACTGTCGCCGGCAAGGCCGCTTGCGAGGATCTCTGTTTCTCCGGGGCAAGCCATACCTGTGCAAGCGGCGTGATCCGCAACCCGCATAATCCGGCCCATAGCGCCGGCGGATCGTCGGGCGGCAGTGCTGCGCTGGTGGCCGCCGGCGAAGTGCCGATGGCGCTCGGCGGCGACCAGGGCGGCTCGATCCGCACGCCTTCGAGCTGGTGCGGCGTCTATGGGCTCAAGCCGACCTGGGGTCTGGTGCCCACGACAGGCTCGATGCCGATCAGCTACTCGGTCGATCATTGCGGTCCGATGTGCGCCAGCGTCGAGGACGTCGCGCGGCTGCTCACGGTTATCGCCGGGCATGACGGCTGGGATACGCGGACGATCGCGGCGCGCACCGGCGACTATATGCCGGCGGTGAAAAAGCCGGCGAAGGGATTGCGCGTCGGCATCCTGCAGCAGGGGTTCGGTCATCCGGAGAGCGATCCCGCGGTCAACGACAAGGTACGGCAGGCGATTTCGGCGCTGGGCAAGGCCGGCGTCGAAGCTGCGGAAATCTCGGTGCCGTGGCACCTCGACGGACCGCATGTCTGGAGCGGCATCATCCTGGAAGGCGCGGCGGAGATGATGCTGAAGGGATATGGCGTCGGCAACAATGTGCAGGGATACTATCCCGTCTCCATGCAGGAGGCGCTTGCCCGCGGCATGGGGACGCGGATCAACGACGTTTCGCCGACCGTGAAGCTCGTGCTGATGCTCGGCGAATACATGCATCGCAACTATCACGGACGCTATCATTCCAAGGCGCAGAATCTGCGGGTACTGCTGCGCCGCGCCTACGACGAGGCGTTGGAAAAGTTCGATGTGCTGGCGATGCCAACCATTCCCTTCACGGCCACGACCATTCCGCCCGCCGATGCTCCGCTTGGCACCGCCATCGATGTGGCACTGAATATGCAGGCAAATACCTGCTCCTTCGACGTGTCCGGCCATCCTGCCTTCACCGTGCCGATCGGGCGTATCAACGGGCTGCCGGTCGGGATGATGCTGGTCGGCCGCCATTTCGAGGAAGCGACGCTGATACAGCTCGCATCCGCAATCGAAGCCGGCGGCGACTGGAAGTTGAACTAGGTGCCGATGATGCGTAGCCGGCGCCACTAAGGAGTGAGGACATCGCGATGATCAAAGATCCCTGGCTCAAATCCTCGATCATGGCGAAGCGCGGCGTGGCGAAGGGCGAAGTCGCCAAGCGTCATGAGCTCTCGATCGCGGCGCAGGGCGCATTTCATTACGTCTACGGCCCCTACGCAAAGCCGGTCCTTTCCATCGAGCCGGGTGATGTCGTCGCGGTTGAAACCGAAGACGCCTTTGGCGGCGTCATCACCAGCGAAAAGGACAGCCCGACTGCCAAGTTGCAGTTTCCCTTCCTCAACCCGCAGTGCGGGCCGATCTCGGTCAAGGGTGTCGAGAAGGGCGATTGCCTGGCCGTCCTGATCCATGCCGTGGAGACGCGCGGCGAGCAGCCGGCGGGCACCACCTGCATCATTCCCGAATTCGGCGGCCTGGTCGGAACCGCAGCCACCGCCATGCTCAATCCGCCGCTGCCGGAGCGCGTCCGCAAGTGTCATGTCGACAAGAATGGCGTACGCTGGAACGACAAGATCACGCTGCCTTACCAGCCCTTCATCGGAACCATCGGCGTATCGCCCGAGATCGAGGCGATTTCGTCCCTGCAGCCGGATTACCATGGCGGCAACATGGACCTGCCCGATGTCGCGCCCGGCTCGATCCTTTATTTTCCGGTACACACCAAGGGCGGGCTGCTCTATGTCGGCGATTGCCATGCCGCCCAGGGCGACGGCGAGCTGTCTGGCGTTGCGATCGAGCAGCGCGCGACCGTCACCTTGCAGATCGACGTCATCAAGGGCTGGAGCTTCGCCTGGCCGCGGCTCGAGACCGCGGATTTCATGATGACCATCGGTAGCGCGAGACCGCTCGAGGATGCGGCGCGCATCGCCTATCGCGAATTGGTGCGCTGGATGAGCGCCGACTACGGTTTTGACGAAATCGACGCGTACATGCTGCTGAGCCAGGCCGGTCGAATCCGGCTCGGCAACATGGTGGACCCGAAATACACGATGGGAGCGTCGATCCTGAAGAAATACCTGACTTGATAAGGCAATCGGCAACGCGAGGAGAACCAGGGCAATGAAACTGAACCGCAGAACGTTCTTGCAAAGCACGGCCGCCACGGCCGCCACCGGCATGTTCGCCTCCACGGCATGGGCCGAGGATCCGATCGGCGTGGCCGGCATCCACGACCTCTCGGGCGGCCTCGACATCTACGGCAAGCCGATGGTCGATGCTTTGACCCTGGCGGTCGAGGAGGCCAACGCCGCGGGCGGCCTGCTCGGGCGCCAGATCAAGCTGATCAATTACGATCCGCAGTCGAACATGCAGCTCTACACGCAGTTTTCGCAACAGGCGGCGTTGAAGGACAAGGTCGCGGTCGTGCATGGCGGCATCACCTCGGCTTCGCGCGAAGTCATCCGCCCCGTGCTGGACCGCTTCAAGACGCTCTATTTCTACAACACCCAGTATGAAGGCGGCGTTTGCGACCGCGGCCAGTTCGACACCGGCGTGACGCCGGCGCAGACCGTCGAGAAGCTCGTGCCTCACGCCATGAAGAAGTGGGGCAAGAAGGTCTATGTCATCGCGGCCGACTACAATTACGGCCAGATCACATCGCAATGGGTGAAGAAATATGTCACCGAGAATGGCGGCGAGGTGTCGTCGATCGACTTCTTCCCGCTCGATGTCACGAATTTCGGCCCGACCATCTCCAAGATCCAGGCCGCGAAGCCCGACTTCGTCTGGTCGGCGCTGGTCGGCGGCGCGCATATCTCCTTCTACCGTCAATGGGCGGCGGCCGGCATGCGCAAGAGCATTCCGATGGCCTCGACGACCTTCGCGGTCGGCAACGAGCACATCGTGCTGTCGCCGGAAGAGTGCGACGGCATGCTGATCTGCTACAATTATTTCCAGGATCTCAAGAACCCCGTCAACGAGGCCTTCGTGGCGAGCTTCCACAAGCGGTTCGGCGCCGACTACCCCAACATCACCGAGCTCGCGATGGGAACCTATCAGGGCTTCCGGCTGTGGGCGGAGGCGGTCAAGAAGGCGGGCAGCATCGACCGGATGAAGGTCATCGACGCGCTGGAAACCGGCATCAGCATCGATGCGCCGTCCGGCAAGGTCACGATCGATCCGCCGACGCATCATTGCGTGCTTGACGTTCATATCGCCGAAGTCAGCAACAAGAAACTGAAGGTGCTCGAGGATTTCGCTCAGCAGAAACCCGCCGACACCGCGGCAGTGTGCAATCTGATCAAGAATCCGGACGACAATCAGCAGTATGTGATCAAGATCTGAAGGGAGCGGACTTCTTTGGATCTTGCTTGGGAAAGGTGAACGTGGATCTCGTTGCTCTCCTGGCAATCCAGGTTCTCTACGCGATCGCCAGCCTGGCGCTGATCAGCGTCGGGCTGGCCATCATCTTCGGCATGATGCGGGTGATAAACCTCGCACACGGCGAATTCCTCATGCTTGGCGCCTATGCGGCGATCGTCGCAACCAGCCACGGCATCAACATCTGGGTTTCGATGCTGGTGATCGCGCCGATTGTGGTCGGCGTTATCGGCGTCGTCGTCGAGCGCGCCATCATCCGCTTCTTGTATGGCCGCATGATCGACACCATGCTCGCGACGTGGGGCCTCAGCCTGTTCCTGGTCGGATTGACGACCGCCATCTTCGGCAACACGACGGTCGGCATTTCGGCGCCGCTCGGCAGCTTCGAGATCGGCACCTATCGTATCAGCACCTACACACTCTTTGTCATTGCAGTGGCGATCGCCGTGCTGGTGGGCATTTTCGCCGTGTTGCGCTGGACGCGCCTTGGCCTGATCGCGCGGGGCACGATGCAGAACGCCAACATGGCAGCGGCGCTCGGCGTCGATCCGCCCAAGGTCTACGCGGTCACCTTCGGCATCGGCGCCGCCTTGACCGGCCTTGCCGGCGCGGTGCTCGCGCCGGTGTCGGGCGTTTTTCCGACTATTGGCGTCGCCTATGTCGCAAAATCCTTCATCACCGTGATCGGCGGCGGCGCTGCCATTCTGAGCGGAACCGTCACCGCGTCCGCGCTGTTCGGCACGGTCAACCAGATCGCAACCTTCGTCACGACGCCGGTGTTCGGTGAAGTTGCGTTGCTTGCCACGGCAATTGTTCTGATCCGTCTGCTGCCGCAGGGCATCACGGGCCGCTTCTTCCGGAGAGGCCTGTGAACACACGCGCGCTCAACATTCTCGGCCTCGTGCTGGTCGGCATCGTCGGAATCCTCTTCATGGTCCTGACGCCGCGTCTGGCCGAGCTCGACACGGTGCTCGAGATCACCGTCTATTTGATCATGGCCATCCTGGCGCTCAGCCTGGCGCTGGTTTGGGGGTATGGCGGCATTCTATGCTTCGGCCAGTCGGCGTTCTTTGGTCTCGGCGCCTACGCTTACGCGATCGCGATGTTCAATTTCGGCGAAAGCACGCTGCCATTCCTGCTTGCGATCATTCTGCCGGCGGCGTTTGCGGCGCTGCTTGGATATTTCATGTTCTACGGCCGCATCGGCGAGGTCTATCTCGGGGTCATCACCCTGACGGTGACCTTGATCCTGTTCAATTCCGTGAATTCCACGGCCGGGCCGGAATTCCACATTGGCGTAGCGCGGCTCGGCGGGTTCAACGGCATTCCGGGAATTCCCCCGATCAATGTCCCCGGCAACAAGAAGGCTGTGATCGATCTGGAGGGCATGTTCTATCTCTCCGCCTTCTCATTGCTGGCGACCTATTTCGGATTGCGTATGCTGCTGGCAAGCCGTTTCGGCCGGATCATCGTCGGCATCCGTGAAAATGAGCGACGTGCGGAGCTCCTCGGCTATGACCCCCGGGCCTACAAGCTGGCCACCTTCACCATCGGCGGCGCGCTGGCCGGTTTTGCCGGCTGCCTGTTCGCGAATTGGGGCAACTTCGTCAGCCCGAACATCTTCGGTCTCTCCCAGTCGGCGCAGATCATCATCTGGGTCATCGTCGGCGGCCGCGGCACGCTGATCGGACCGATTGTCGGGTGCATCGGCATTCAGTGGCTCAGCACGGCGCTGGGCGCCAACCAGCCGGCGGGCTCCGACTGGTGGGCGAAGATATTCGCCAATGTGCCGCTCATCCTCGGCACGATTCTCATTGCGTTCGTGCTGCTGGTGCCGAAGGGCCTTGTGCCGACGCTCGCCGAATTGGGGCAATGGCTGTTGCCCCGGCGCGCCGGCCAGGCTGCGGAGCGCGAGCACCTCGAACCGAATGCGGCGGAGTAGGGTGATGACGGCGCCGCTTCTCCAGACCATCGATCTCGGCGTGAATTTCGGCGGCGTACGTGCCGTGCGCGACGTCAATTTCGCGCTCGACGAGGGTGAGCTGCGTTGCCTGATCGGGCCGAACGGTGCCGGGAAAAGCACGTTCTTCAAGATGCTGACCGGCCAGCTTGCGCCTAGTCACGGCCGCGTGCTGTTCCGGGGGCAGGACATCTCCAGCGCCCACGCCCACGAGATCGCGCGCCTCGGCATCGGCATCAAGACCCAGGTGCCGAGCGTGTTCGACGGTCTCGCCGTGCGAGAAAACATTTGGCTCGCGGCGAGCCGCATTCATCCGAAGTCCAAGGCCAGGATAATGACCGAGGAGATGCTGGAGCGCCTCGGCCTGACCTCGGTGGCCGATCGCCTGGTCGGCCAGCTTGCCCATGGCCAGCGGCAGTGGGTCGAGCTCGGCCTCGTGCTGTCGACCGATCCCGACCTGATCCTGCTGGATGAACCCGCCGCCGGAATGACGCATGAGGAGGTGCAGAGAACCGCCGAGCTCGTCCGCGAGATCAACCGCAGCAAGGCGTTGATCGTGGTCGAACACGACATGCAGTTCATCCGCATGATCGCCAGGAAGGTGACGGTCTTCAATCAGGGCAGCGTGCTGGTTGAGGATCAGGTGGAGAACATCATGCGCAACCCGCTGGTGCGCGACATTTACCTCGGCAAGCAGGCGGCCGCATGATGCTCGAAATCCATGATCTGCGCGCGGCCTATGGCCGGATCCCGATCCTCAACGGCGTCAGCTTCGCCGTGGCCGACGGCGAGTTCGTCGGAATCCTCGGCCATAACGGGATGGGAAAGACCACCCTGCTGAGAGCATTGATGGGATTTCTGCCGGCGACCGCAGGCCACGTTCGCTTCCACCAGAACGACATCACCTCGCTCGATCCTTGCCGCCGCGCCCGCCTCGGGTTCGGTTACGTACCGCAGGGCCGCGAGATATTTCCCGCTCTCACCGTCTACGACAATCTGCGTATGGGCTGCAGCAAGCAGGCCGCGTCGGAAAAGCAGACCATCGAAACGGTGCTGGAGGAATTCCCGCGGCTGAAGCCGTTGCTCGACCGGATCGGCGGCGCTTTGTCGGGCGGCGAGCAGCAACTGCTCGCGCTTGCGCGCTGCCTTTGCGGTCGGCCCCGCCTCGTGTTGCTCGACGAGCCGACCGAGGGCATCCAGCCCTCGATCATCGACGAGATCGTGGAGACCTTGCTGCGGCTGCGCGACAGGAGCGGGCTCACCATCATCCTGGTCGAGCAAAACCTCGAATTCATCGCGGCGCTCTCGCACCGGATTCTCATCATTCAAAAAGGAACGATCACCCGGGAGGTGCAGCCGGACGATCTTCACAACGCGAGTCTTGTCGGGGAATTCATCGGAATCACAGCTTGAACCGGTCAATCCGGGACGCGTTCACAGGGAGAACAGCCATGGCAGTCAGACGACCCACTCTCGAGCAATTGCGCAGCGTAGCCGAGGATCTCGGCATGACCATGGGCGATGAGGAGCTCAAGTCGTACGACGCGCTCATGCAGGCGAACTACCTTGCCTATGATGCCGTCGATGCCATGGCCGATTATGTTCCACCCGTCAAATATCCGCGGACACCCGGCTATCGCCCGGAAGGCGAGGAGAACAAGTACAATGCCTGGTACGTCAAGACGGAGGTCAAGGGCGCGCCGAGCGGCAAGCTTGCCGGCAAGAAGATTGCGGTGAAGGACAATGTCAGCCTCGCCGGCGTGCCGATGATGAACGGGGCCTCGACGCTCGAAGGATATACGCCCGATGTCGACGCCACCATCGTGACACGCATGCTGGATGCCGGCGGCACCATCGTCGGCAAGACACATTGCGAATATTTCTGCTTCTCCGGCGGCAGCCATACCTGCGCGGCCGGCGCCGTGCACAATCCGCACAAGATGGGCTATTCGTCCGGAGGCTCGTCCTCCGGCAGCGCCGTTGTCGTAGCGACCGGCGAAGTCGACATGGCCATCGGCGGCGATCAGGGCGGATCGATCCGCATCCCTTCGGCGTTCAGCGGCACCTACGGCATGAAGGGGACCTTCGGTCTCGTGCCTTATACCGGCGTGATGCCGATCGAGATCACCATCGATCACACCGGGCCGATGACGCGCAACGTGCGCGACAATGCGCTGCTGCTGGAAGTGCTGGCGGGTGCCGACGGGCTCGATCCGCGGCAGGGCACACCGAAGGTGTCGAACTACACGGAAGCGCTCGGCGGCGGCGTCAAGGGATTGCGCATCGGAATCGTCAAGGAAGGTTTTGGGCATCCGAGCTCGGAGGCCGACGTCGACGCCAAGGTAAGGGCAGGGGCCGATCTCCTGCGGAAACTCGGCGCCACCGTCGACGAGATCTCGGTGCCGATGCATCTCGTGGCGCCCGCCATCTGGCTGCCGATCGCCGCCGAAGGCGC
Source organism: uncultured Alphaproteobacteria bacterium (assembly GCA_963831505.1). Taxonomy (GTDB): domain Bacteria; phylum Pseudomonadota; class Alphaproteobacteria; order Rhizobiales; family Xanthobacteraceae; genus Bradyrhizobium. The sequence goes on from CAWHQY010000017.1 coordinate 312,122, forward strand.
CACCGAGTTCATGATGAAGGGCAATGGCATGGGGACCAACTGGCGCGGTCTCTATAATGTCACGCTGCTCGACGCCCATTCGGGGTGGAAGCACCGTGCGGACGAATTGTCGGACAGCCTCAAGATCACGATGCTGCTCGGGCAATATTTCAACAAGCATTATCGCGGCCATTTCTACGCAAAGGCGCAGAACCTGAACCGCAAGCTGCGCGCCGCCTACGACTCGGCGCTGGCCAATTACGATCTGCTGCTGATGCCGACATTGCCGATGAAGGCGACGCCGCTGCCGCCGCCGGATGCGCCTCGTGAGCTCTACATCCAGCGTGCTTTCGAGATGGTCCCCAATACGGCGCCATTCAATGCCACGGGGCATCCGGCGATGAGCATTCCCTGCGGCATGAGCGACGGGCTGCCGATCGGGCTGATGCTGATCGGGAAATACTACGATGAGCCGACGATCTATCGCGCCGCCGCCGCGTTCGAAGGCGCGGGCGACTGGACGAAAATGTAGCGCATGGCGCGGCCGGCTGGCGCGCCAGTCGGCCGCAATATCTGGCGGAGGCAGCGATGGATCTTGGATTGAAGGGCAAAAGCATTCTCGTGACCGGTGGAAGCAAGGGCATCGGCCTTGCGATCGCCCAGCTCGCGGCAAGCGAGGGGGCCAATGTCGCGATTTGTGCGCGCAACTCCGACGAGGTGGCCGGCGTCGTCAAGGCGCTCGCCGCCAAGGGCGTCAAGTCATGGGGCAAGGCGATCGATGTCGCCGACCCCGTGGCATTGAAGGGCTGGGTCGAGGGCGCGGCCGCGCAGTTAGGCGGCATCGATGCGCTGGTGTGCAATGTCAGCGCGCTTGCCGTCGGCGACACGGAGGAAACCTGGGAGAAGTCATTCCGCACCGACATGATGCACACCGTCAACTCGGTCGGCGCTGCGGAACCCTATCTGGAGAAGTCCAAATCGGCTTCGGTCATCATCGTCTCGAGCGTGTCGGGTTTCGAGGTCGATTTCGCCGCGGGGTCCTACGGCGCCATCAAGGCAGCGCTGATCCACTACGCCAAGGGGTTGGCCCACAAGCTCGTCGGCAAGGGCATCCGTGTCAATGCGGTGTCGCCCGGCAATACCTATTTCGAAGGCGGCATCTGGCAGAACATCGAAAAGGGTGTGCCCGATCTGTTCAAGACCGCGATGTCGCTGAATCCGACCGGCCGGATGGGTACGGCGGAGGAGGTCGCCACCGGCGTGGTGTTCCTGGCGAGCCCGGTCGCGAGCCGCATCTCGGGCACCAACCTGATCATCGATGGGGCGTTGACCAAGGCGGTCTAGCGGTGGTCCCAATCGGTCAGGCCGATCGCCCCGGGCTGCGATCACGCGAGCACGTGGTCGCGACGACACGATCGTCATTTGCTATCGCCGCGGATGAGGACTGCCCGTCAGAGACCATGAGTGAACGGCTACCAATACGGCGCCATGAAACGTCTGCTTCAAGCGGCCGGCGTAAGCAACATGGTATAGAGGCTCGTCGCCGATCTCGCCGGCGGCGGCTCAAGATGTCTTCGGCAATCGCCAATATTCCCGGTATGGTGATTTTGACCGACAGCCATATTCCCAATCCCCGCAATTCGGTAATAAGCTTCTCCGTTCTGGTTGCAATAACCGCCGACGGCAGGGAGCGATACGGCTGCATGGCATTGATCGAAGACAATAGCGGTAACTGGCGCGTCGGCGTGCTGTTTTCACAGACCGGCGTGACGTCGGGGATCGAGCGGACACAGCTTAACGCCACATTGCTTGCGATCGAGGAGATCAATGCCGGCGGCGGCGTGCTCGGCCGTCCGATCGAGCCGGTGATGTATGATCCGGCCTCCGACCCGAAGAAGTTCCGCGCCTTCGCCGAACGCCTGTTCCAGGTCGACCGCGTCAGGCTGCTGTTCGCCTGCTACATGTCGAGCACGCGCAAGGCCGTGCTGCCGGTGGTCGAAGCACATCGCGGCCTGTTGTTCTATCCGACCCTCTACGAAGGCTTCGAGTATTCCCGGCACTGCATCTACACCGGCGCCGCACCGAACCAGAACTCGCTGCAACTGGCGAAATTCCTGCTGTCGGCCTATGGCAACCGCTTTCTGTTCGTCGGATCGAACTACATTTACCCTTACGAGTTCGAACCGGGTGATGGGCGACTTCGTCAGCCAGGGCAAGGGCAAGGTGCTCGACGAAATCTACGTCCCGCTCTATCCGGAGAACACGGATTTCGATCGCGTCATTGCCCGCATCAAGAAGACCCCGCCGGACGTGATTTTCTCGACCGTGGTTGGCAGCGGAACGTCCACGCTCTATCGCGCCTATCGCGCCGCCGGTTTCGATCCCGCCCGCATGCCGATTGCAAGTCTCACGACCAGCGAAGCCGAAGTCGCCGAAATGGGAGCCGAGGCCGCGGAAGGCCACATCACCGCGGCGCCGTTCTTCGAAACGTTGTCTTCGCCCGCGGCGCGCCGTTTCGTTGCGAGTTTCAAGCAGAAATACGGGGTGGACGCGCCTGTTACGGCGGGCGCAGAGGCGTCCTATTTCCAGCTTCATCTCGCCATGCGGGCGGTTGCGAAATGCGGGACGGATGACCCCGAACAGGTATTGACGAACTTGCGCGATTCCGAGTTCGACGCGCCGCAAGGAAGGGTGCGGATCGATCCGGAGAACAATCACACCTATCTCTGGCCGCGAATCGCGCGGCTCGATCGCAACGGCCGGTTTCAAACCGTCTGGAATCCCGGGGTGCGTGTGAAGCCGGACCCCTATTGTGTGGTACAGAGCCTGGACGACTGGTCTATCGACGACCTGCAGCTTCTTCACCCCTGAGCATCGCGCGGCGGAGAACTGGACGTGGCAATCCAAATTCTTCGTGATCTGCGGGGCTTGCGGGTCCACGTCGTGCACCCGCCGGACAGCGAGCGCACCAGTCTTGTCGAACACCTTCGCCGCATCGGATGCATGGTCGAAACGCAGTGGCCGGTGCCGGAATGCTGGTCCGAAGGCGCCGACATCGTGCTGCTCGCGATCGAGCACGACGTGCGCGCGGAAATCCAGCGGCTGTTGAAAGCGGATGGCGGGCATCGGCCGACGCTGATTGCGGTCGTGAGCTACGAGGATCCGTCGACACTGCAGCTCGTGCTGGAAGCGGGCGCAGTCGCCGTGATCGAGCGGCCGATCCGTCCCTTCGGTGTTCTCACCAACATCACCATTGCCCGTTCGCTTTGGCTCGAACGGCGCGAAGCCGAGAGAAAGATGCGCAAGCTGGAGCGCAAGCTCGCGGGCATCCAGCGAATTCAAAAAGCAAAAGCGATCCTGATGGATGGGCAGGGGCTGAACGAAGCTGACGCCTATGAAAGCATCCGGCGTCAGGCGATGTCGAAGCGCTTGTCGATGGACGATATGGCGGCTGCCATCATCCACGCAAATGAGCTGTTGCAATACCGTCCGAAAGATGATTAGTTTTTAAAAGTTGCGGGAGAAACTTTCCTGCGACAGTTTGCCGGACCATCGATGTTGCTGGTTCGGCGTCGGCTAGGTAGCCCGAAAGATCCGCGAGGATCTGTCGGGCTTTTTTTGTTTTTGCGGACCGTGAATTGCCGCCGACGCAGTCGCGTTTTCGGTGATCGGTCTGATCTGGAAACTTTTCGGTTCGGGACAACGTGCTTCGGCGCGAACGGTTGCTTCGTGCGCCCGCACACAATGGGGAGCGGAGTTATGGCGATCGACAGACGCAGGTTTCTCAGGAATGGTTTGCTCGCGGGCAGCACGGTGATCACCTCGCCGTGGGTCTGTCCAAACCGGCGCGCAGGCGGCAGGCGAGATCAAGGTCGGTGTTCTCTTCTCATTGACCGGCGGTCTCCTCGATCATCGAGAAGTCGTTGCACAACTCCACCATCATGGCGATCAGCGAGATCAACGCAGCCGGCGGCATGAAGGGCATGAAGATCTCGGCGATCGCCGAGGACGGCGCGTCCGATCCGAAAACCTACAACGAAAAGGCCTCCAAGCTCGTCATCCGGGACAAAGTGCCGACCGTGTTCGGCTCCTACACCTCGGCAAGCCGCAAGGCGGTGCTGCCGGTGTTCGAAAAGCGCAACAATCTCTATTTGTATCCGACCTACTATGAAGGTTTCGAATGCTCGAAGAACGTCGTCTACACGGGCGCCGTGCCGAACCAGCAGCGTTCGAACTTCATCCCCTGGATCATCAAGACACTGGGCAAGAAGAAGTTCTTCATCGTCGGATCGAACTACATCTATCCGAGGGAAGAGAAGGTCTATTGCGCAAAATCCTGATCGAGAAGTACGGCGCCGAAGTGGATCAACGAGGAATATGTCGCGCTCGGCCACTCCGAGTGCTGCTCGGTCGTCAACAAGATCAGTGAGCAGCGGCCGGACGTCATGCTGTCGACCGTGGTTGGCAACTCCGTCGTGGCGTTCTATCGGCGAGTACAAGGCCGCCGGCCTCGATCCCGACAAGCTGCCGATGGCAAGGTTGACCACTTCGGAGAACGAGATCGCGGCCATGGGGGCGAATAGGCGGTCGGCCACTACACCTCGTCTCCGTATTTCGAGGTTGACAAGTCGCCGCAACGAGAACTTCGTCGCCGCTACAAGAAACGCTGGGGCCCCGAAAGGTGACTCATCTCGTGTCCGAAGCTTGCTACTTCCAGGTCTTCCTCTGGAAGCAGGCGGTGGAGAAAGGCGGCCGAGGTGACGCCCGAGACGATCCGCGAGGCCGTGAAGGGGCAGGAGTTGATGCGCCGAACGGCCATGTGAAGATCGATCCGGACAACCTGCACACCTGTTCTGGCCGCACATCGCGCAGGCCAAATCCGACGGGCAGGGCAAGATCATCGTCCAGGCCAAGGATTGGCTGAAGCCCGATGCCTTATGCGGCCTATCCGAACCAGTTCTGCACTCGAAAGGACTGGAGGCAAAACAAGATCTGATCGGCCTCTCGTCCGGGCGGCTGGTTGGCGCCGCGCGGTGGATGCAGGGTGATGCAAGCGTGCTCGCAGGTCTCTCATCGGTCTCAGCATTGGATCGATCCTGCTGCTGGTCGCGCTGGGCCTTTCGATCATCTATGGCACCATCGGTGTGATCAACCTTGCCCATGGCGAGATGGTCATGATCGGCGCCTACGCCGCCTGGGCGTTGAAGACTTATGCCGGAGTGTCCTTGTTGCCGGGTCTGGTGCTGATTTTTGTTGGCATCGGACTGTTCGGCTGGCTGGTCGAACGCATTCTGCTGCGCCGGTTGTATCGCCAGCCGCTCGATACCATCCTGGCGACGTGGGGTATCGGCGTCGTGCTGCAGCAGGTCATCCGGCTCAGCGCTGGTGGCGATCTGCGCTATGTCGAGCTGCCGCCATCGATGGCCGGCAGCGTGTCGATCCTCGGGGTCGAGACCTCCGCCTACCGCATCTTCATCTTCGTCGTCGCTGCGTTATTGTTCCTGATCAGCTGGTTCATCATCTACCGCACGACCTTCGGACTGAAGCTGCGCGCGGTCGTGCAGGACCGCGGCGTGGCCTCCTCCTTCGGCATCAATGCCGACCGGGTCTATTCGCTGACCTTCGCCTATGGCACGGGCCTGGCCGGACTTGCCGGCGCGATCATCTCGCCACTGAAAAGCGTTTCACCCGAAATGGGCACCGGCTACGTCGTCGATGCATTCATGGTCGTCGTGCTCGGCGGTGTACAGAGCCTGTTCGGCACGGTGATCAGCGCCTTCTCGCTCGGCGAGGTTACAGGCGGGATTGCGTTCCTACAGAACGACACCATCGCCAAGGCAATCGTGCTGATCCTGATCATCATTGTCATTCGCTTCCGGCCCCAAGGCTTGTTCGTTGCAAGGGTGCGCGCATGAGCACGCCTCGCCAGTCTGCTTCCCGCCAGCGCGCTACCGGTTTCTGGCAACCGGAACTGATCGGCATCGTCGTCCTGATCGCCGCGATGTATGTGATGCCCTATGTGCTGGTCGACGACTTTCTGATCAGCAAATACAGCCGCTATCTGGTGTTTGGCTTGCTGGCGATGGCGCTGTCTTTGTCGTGGGGCTATGGCGGCATCCTGAACCTTGGCCAGGCTCTCCCGTTTGGCCTCGGGTCCTACTGCATGGCCATGGCGCTCAAGCTGCGGACCATTCCGGTCCAGACCGGCGCCGACGGCCTGCCGGATTTCATGGTCTGGAACAATGTCCAACAGCTGCCCTGGTTCTGGGCGCCTTTCTATTCGATGGCGTTCGCGATCATCGCCGGCATCGTCGTGCCGTCGGCGCTGATGGCTGCGGTCGGCTGGTTCATGTTCCGCGGAAGAGTCACTGGCGTATTCGTGGCGATTACGACGCTGGCCATGCTGGTCGTCGTCAATCTGCTGATCATCGACCAGCAGCAATATACCGGCGGCTTCAACGGCATCACCGACCTAGCGCAGCTGACCATCGGCGGCATCGTGTTCGACGCGTACAATCGCACTACATTCTATTTGATCGCTACCGTCTGCAGTGTCGCCCTCTTGTTCGGCTACGTGCTCTCTCGCACCAAATTCGGCCTGATCCTGCAGGCCATTCGCGATCAGGAAGGTCGCGTGCAGTATTTCGGCTATGACGTTGCCGGCTACAAGATCACCGTGATGGCGATCTCGGCGGCGATCGCCGGCCTGGCCGGCATGCTCTACACGATCGTGATGGAGTTCGCGTCGCCGACCTTCCTCAACGTGCCGCTGAGCCTGTCGGTGGTGATCTGGTGTGCCGTCGGCGGCCGCGGCAGCCTGCCCGGAGCCTTTTTCGGCGCGGTGCTTGTCACCGGCGTGCAGGGAGCTCTGTCGGAATCGAAAACCTTTCTCGACACCTGGACCCTGGTGATGGGCGTCCTGTTCGTGCTGGTCGTTCTCTTCCTGCCCTCCGGCCTCGCCGGCCTGATGAGCCAGTTGTTGGCGAAAATCTGGCCCACCAACGGTCATCACCGGAACGAAACGATCGATGTGAAATCCAGCCGCCCGGAGGAGGTCGCATGAGCACCCATCTGGTCGTGCGCGATCTGGCCGTCAGCTTCAACGGCTTCATGGCCGTCAGCGGACTCGACCTGACCATCAGCAAGGGTGAACTGCGCTGCCTGATCGGGCCGAACGGCGCCGGCAAGACCACCTGCCTCGACCTGATCTGCGGCAAGGTCAAGCCGACCGCCGGCTCGATCCTGTTCAATGGCAACCATCTTGAGACGCTCGAGGAGTATGCGATCGCGCGCTCCGGCGTCGGCCGTAAATTTCAGGTGCCGAGCGTGTTCCGGGAACTGACCGTGCGCCAGAATCTGGAAGTCGCCTACTGCAAGAGCCCGGGGGTATGGGCCAATCTCATGCGCGCGCCCCAGAACGACGACACCGCCGGCCTGGAAGACCTTTGCGGTTTCGTCGGTCTGATCGACCAAATGGAGGCGCCTGCCGCCCATTTGTCTCATGGCCAGACCCAGTGGCTGGAGATCGCGCTGTTGATGGCGCAGAACGCCGAATTGATCCTGATGGACGAGCCGACCGCCGGCATGACGATCCAGGAAACCCGCAAGACCGCGGAAATCTTCAACCGGCTGAAGGGTCGGCACACGCTGATCGTGGTCGAACACGACATGGGCTTCGTCAAGGAAATTGGCGATTCGATTTCGGTCATGCACCAGGGCAAGTTGCTCGCGGAAGGCAGCGTCAGCGACATCGAGACCAATCCCCAGGTGCGCGAGGCCTATCTTGGGTCGGGGGGCTTCGGTCATGCTTGAGATCGAAAATCTCAGCGCGTTCTACGGCAATAGCCGCGCCTTGCAGAATGTCACGCTGGAGGTCGGCGATGCCGGCTTCCTCAGCGTGCTCGGACGTAACGGCGTCGGCAAGACCGCGCTGCTGCGCGCGATCGTCGGGCTGATGGACAGGACGGAAGGCAGCATCCGGCTCGACGGTGAGGAAATTGCCGCGACCCCGACCCATGATCGGGTCAGGCACGGCATCGGCTATGTGCCGCAGGGCAGGGGCATTCTACCGCAATTCACGGTGCGCGAGAAATCTGAAACTTGGCACTTTTGCCCGCCGCAACCCCGGCCGCGCCGGGGTGCTCGACGACAAGGTGTTCGACCTGTTCCCTGTGCTGAAGGAACTTCTCAATCGCCGTGGCGGCAACCTGTCCGGCGGACAACAGCAGCAACTCGCCATTGCGCGCGCAATGCTGACCGATCCTAAAATTGTCCTGCTCGATGAACCGACCGAGGGAATCCAGCCCAACATCGTCGAGCAAATCGAGGATGTGATCATGCGCCTCAACAACGAGCACGGCATTACAGTTATCCTCGTCGAACAAGATGTGAATTTCGCCCGGCGTGCCTCACGATCCTTCGTTATCATCGAAAAAGGCCACGTCGCGGCATCGGGACCGATCGATAAGCTAACCGACGACCTTGTCCAGCGTCACATGGCCGTTTGATCGGCAAACACCTAAACCAACCACAACAGGAGGGCATTCCCATGCTTCACGGTGATATTTCTTCCAGCAACGACACGGTCGGCGTCGCCGTCGTGAACTACAAGATGCCGCGCCTTCATACCAAGGCGGAGGTTCTCGACAACGCCCGCAAGATCGGCGAGATGATCGTCGGCATGAAGACCGGCCTGCCCGGCATGGATCTCGTGATCTTCCCGGAATATTCGACCCACGGCATCATGTACGACTCGAAGGAGATGTACGAGACCGCCTCCGTCGTGCCCGGCGACGAGACCGAGATCTTCGCCGAGGCCTGCCGCAAGGCCAAGGTGTGGGGCGTGTTCTCGCTGACCGGCGAGCGGCACGAGGAGCACCCGAAGAAGGCGCCCTACAACACGCTGATCCTGATGAACGACAAGGGCGAGATCGTGCAGAAGTACCGCAAGATCATGCCCTGGGTCCCGATCGAGGGCTGGTATCCCGGCAACTGCACCTATGTCTCGGAAGGCCCGAAGGGGATGAAGGTCTCGCTGATCATCTGCGACGACGGCAACTACCCCGAGATCTGGCGCGATTGCGCCATGAAGGGCGCCGAGCTGATCGTCCGCTGCCAGGGCTACATGTACCCCGCCAAGGACCAGCAGGTGATCATGGCGAAGGCGATGGCATGGGCCAACAACGTCTATGTCGCGGTCGCCAATGCCGCGGGCTTCGACGGCGTCTATTCCTATTTCGGCCATTCGGCGATCATCGGCTTCGACGGCCGCACGCTCGGCGAATGCGGCGAGGAGGATTACGGCGTGCAGTACGCCCAGCTCTCCAAGTCGCTGATCCGCGACGCCCGCAAGAGCGGCCAGTCGCAGAACCACCTCTTCAAGCTGGTGCACCGCGGCTACACCGGCATGATCAACTCGGGCGAGGGCGATCGCGGCGTCGCGGCCTGTCCCTACGAGTTCTATGCCAAGTGGATCGCCGATCCCGAGGGAACGCGGGAGATGGTCGAATCCTTTACGCGCACCACGGTGGGCACCGAGGAATGTCCGATCGAGGGCATTCCGAACAAGAAGGTCGCTCATCGCTGACCGCAATGCCGGACACAACGCCGGCGGGTCGCACCGCCGGCGTCGTGGAGTGGGGAGGATGTTCGGACTCTCGGTCGGTCATCTGACGTTGGATCGTACCGCGTAGATCGAAGCCCAAGCGAACAACAACAGACCTTGCCGACGCCGCTGCTGTGGCGGCGAATGAGAGATCGCGCGCCCATCGTATCCCACTCATCAAAGGATGTTGCACATGACAAGCAGTGTATCCAAGCCGGCCTCCGTAACGGATGGCCTCCATGTTGCCGAGGATCAGGTCGATCATCTCCTCGGCAGCGAATATGAGCATGAGCCGGTGCCGGCGAACGCGCGCCGCAGCGCGTTCTCGGTCACCCTGGTGTGGCTCGGATTTCCCATGATCATCACCGGCGCCATGACCGGTTCGCTGCTCGTACTCGGCATGGGCTTCTCGCGGGCGCTGGCTGCCATGATCGTCGGCAATCTCATGATGTTCGCCTATGTCGGGCTGCTCGGCCTGATCGGCACCAAGCGCGGCATGAACTTCGCCCTGATTGCCAGCATCGTCTTCGGCAAGAAAGGCTACGTGTTCGCCTCAGGCCTGCTGTCGACGCTGCTGCTGGGCTGGTACGCAGTGCAGACCGGCATCACCGGCGCGCTCGTCAGCTCGACCTACGGGCTCAATTACGTCGCGATGACGATCGTTGCCGGGCTGCTCTATATCGGTATCACTTTCATTGGCGTGAGGGGGCTGCACTATATCGGCCTGGTGTCGGTGCCGCTGTTCGTCATCCTCGGTGTCTGGGTCGCGTTCGACGCGGCGTCCACGCATTCGGCATCGGCGATCTTTGCCTATGCCGGCAATAACGGTGCGGCCACGATGTCGATGGGGGTGGGCCTCACGGTGGTGCTCGCGCTGTTTATCGATGCCGGGACGGTGACCGCCGACTTCAACCGCTGGGCCAAGACTCCATCAGCTTCCCTGCTTGCGACGTTCAGTGCGTTTCCCTTCGCTAATCTGGTAGCGATGCTGGTCGGCGGCGTGATGACGGCGGCGCTTGCGGTGCCCAACGCGAACCCGTTCGGCGCCGACAACATGTTTGGCTACATGAACGGCAAGCAGATGGCCTGGCTGAGCGTGCTGGCGTTCCTGTTTCTTTACATCAATCTCGGCTCGGTCTGCTCGCACTGCCTCTACAATGCGGCTACCGGCTGGTCGCGCATCCTCGGCACGCACATGCGCCTGATGGCGATCATCCTGGGCGCGCTCGGCATCGTCGTCGCGGCCGGCAATGTCTGGGCGTTTTTCATCCAGTGGCTGTCGCTGCTCGGCATCCTGGTTCCGCCGATCGGCGCGATCATCCTGGTCGATCAGTATCTGTTCCGGCCGAACTCCCAGATCGACGCGGACTGGCGGCCGCAAGCGTTCATCGCCTGGGCGATGGGCTCGGTCTGCGCCTTCATTGTCGAGGAATGGCTACCGTATCTATCGACCGCGATCTCGGCCGCGGTGGTGGCGAGCATCGCCTATTACGTCATCGCGAAATCGACGAGCGCCCGCCTGGCATTGGCGAAGTCCTGAAAGGACGGGACCGGCTCTCAACCTGAGCGCCGGTCCCGCTCCATCCGTACTCGGAACAAGAGGGAGATCATCGTGAGTCTCGATTATGAAATCTACGATCTCGGCGAGGTCAGACTGCAGTGCGGCCTGACCTTGCGCGGTTGCAAGCTGGCCTACAAGACCTTCGGCACGCTCAACGCGGCCAAGGACAATGTCATCGTCTACCCCACCTGGTATTCAGGCCAGCATTACGACAATGAGTGGTTGATCGGCGAGGGTCGGGCGCTCGATCCCAGGAAGTACTTCATCATCATCCCGAACATGCTCGGCAACGGCCTCTCGTCTTCGCCAAGCAACACGCCCGAGCCCTATAACGGCCCGCGCTTTCCGCAAGTGACGGCCTGCGACAACGTCCGCGCGCAGCATCGCCTGGTGACGGAGAAGTTCGGCATCGAGCGCATCCGGCTGGTTACCGGCTGGTCGATGGGCGCGCTGCAGACCTTCCATTGGGGTGCGCTCTACCCGGACATGATGGACCTGATCGCGCCGTTCTGCGGCTCGGCCAAATGTTCGCGCCACAATTTTGTTTTCCTGGAGGGTGTGAAGGCGGCGCTGACCGCGGATGCGGTCTGGAAGGAAGGCTGGTACACCGAGAAGCCGGCGCGCGGCCTGCGCGCCGCTGCGCGCGTCTATGCCGGCTGGGGCTTTTCGCAGGCCTTCTATCGCGAGAAGCTTGATCTGGAGGCCATGGGCTACTCCTCGCTGGAAGATTTCCTCGTCGGGTTCTGGGAAGGCTTCTTCCTGCCGAAGGATCCCAACAATCTGCTTACCATGCTGTGGACCTGGCAGAACGGGGACATCAGCGACAACGAGCTCTACAAGGGCGACTTCAAGGCAGCCCTCGGAGCGATCAAGGCGAAAGCCTATGTCATGCCGGGCCAGACGGACCTCTACTTCCCGCCGGAGGACAGCCAGTTCGAGGTTGCCCACATGCCGAATGCGGAGTTCATCCCGGTGCCCTCGATCTGGGGCCACTTCGCCGGCGGCCCGGGCACCAATCCCAAGGACGTCGACTTCATCGATGCCAAGCTGAAGCAGTTGCTGACGGGATGAGCGAGGCCAGCCATGCTCCGCATCGGCCACATCATCGGCAGCCGTCTCGAGCCGGCCTATTCCGAGAAGCTCCAGCGGTTGGAACTTCGCAACGCCGTTGACGAGCTCCGCCTGTCGCCCGATCATCTCGACCGGCAGGAGCTGACCGCCACCACGCGCGGCGGACAGGACGTAGCGATCGCGCTGCCGCGCCACGAGCGGCTGTTCGATGGCGCCGTGCTGTTGCTCGACGATAACAGCGCCGTGGTGGTGCGCGCGGCCGGCCAGCGCTGGCTTCGCCTGCAGCCGCGCTCGATCAGCGATGCCATCGAGCTCGGCTACCATATCGGCAATCTCGGCTGGCGGGTGCGCTTCGAGGGCGACGTGCTGTTCGTGGCCATGCAGGGCCGGGCAGAGAATTACGTGGTGCGGCTCGGCCAATTGATCTGGTCGCGCCGGGTCCGCATCAGCGTCGAGGACGAGACGTTTGGCGGCTGAAAGCGTCGTAGCCCGGGTAAGCGTAGCGATACCCGGGCCGACCTGTCCCGCATGTCGCTGCGCTCATGCGGCCTACAGGCGAGCCAGGCGGAAATAGAGCTCCGACAGGCGGTTCGGAAGATCCTCGATGCGGTGGACCATCATGGTCTTGCCGCGGCCGAAAATCCGCGACGCCGCCGAGATGCCGGTCTGGCCGAGCACCACGCCATAGGCATCGATGCCCGCGGCATGCAGCCCGACGGCGGCGCGCCGGGCGTCTTCAACGAGCACAAGCGGATCAGGCACGTCGATGTCGGAGGGTTCTCCGTCGGTCAACACGATAACGAGCTTGCGGGCGGATCGCGTGCCGCCGATGACGCGGCCGGCATGGCGCAGCGCCGTGCCGAGCCGGGTCGACAACCCCGACGTCAATCCGGCGAGCCGCGCCTTGCAGGCGCCGTCATAGGGCTCCTCGAAGGATTTGACGCTGGTCATCCTGACGTCCTCGCGGCCGTCGGAGGCAAAGGCGAGCAGGCCGAACGGATCTCCCAGCTTGCCCATCGCCTCGGCAAGGATGGAGACAGCCAATCGTTCCACGTCGAGAATGGTGGCGCTGGACGGCAGCCGGTCACGGGTCGATTCGGAGACGTCGATCAATAACAGCGCGGCGAGGTCGCGATAGACCGACGTCGATGAGCGGAACACCCGCGGGTCCGGCTCGCGGCCGGTGCGCAGCGCAATGCCGGCGTCGAGCACGGCGTCGATATCGAGATCATGTCCTTCGTGCTGCCGGTTGAGGCGGATCTTGCGTCCGATCCGCACGCCGCGGATCAGGCGGCCGATGCGGTTGCGTAGCACATGCGCCCGATCGAGCGCTTCCTCGATCAGTCGTGGCTCGCCCAGGCGCGGCGCGACCTCCCGGACCGCGGTCCATTCCGGCCGCTCGATCCCGTGCGCGCTGTCCCATTCCGGATATCTGGCAATCACGACGCCGCGCTGATCGGGTGCAACCGGACGCGCGCCGCCGAACTCCGCGCGCTCTTCCTCATGTTCGTTGCCGGCGTGATCACGCTCGTCGGTCTCGCGCTGCTCGACCTTGACGGCCTCGATTGGCAATTCCACGACTTCGCCTGAAGGCGGCGCGTTCTCGCCAAAATCCCACAGACCCAGGCCGTCATCGCGATAGACCGGTTCGACCACATAGGTCTTGACGTTGAATTGCACACGCATCTGGCCGAGGTCATTGCCCAGGAGCATGCCGATCTCGCGGCTGATTGCCGGATCCTCGATGCGTGGCGCGGCGGCGGCAAACATCGCGCGGCCCTTGCCGACAAAGGCATCGTCGTCAGCGTAGGCGGGATCGAACAACGCGCGTGCGAGGCGCGCAAGCAGCGTAGGCGCGGCAACGACGCCGGATGGGGTTGCGACGTGATAGGGCGACCACAGCCGCCTGAGGCCAGGAAACTGCTGCATCGCCAGCGTCTCGATGCGCGCGTCTTCAATGAGATTGACCAGTGCGATCTGCAGCGGTTTCAGCGTGCCGACCGGAAACAGGCCCTGGCCGAGCACGAGATGAGCATGGGCGTGCGCGGCCGCCGCGCGAAATAGGGTGCGGGCGGCATCGCCTTGCACGCCGCGATAGACTTCGGGCAGCCGGATCAGCGGGCCCGCAATGGACGTGCGCCGCTGCGCCACCTGGTTATTGTCGGTGGAGAAGCCACGCAATAGCGGCGCGCGCCCCCACAGCGCGGTCAGGAAGGCCTTCAGCTCAATCTCGACTTCGGGGAAGCTCACGCTGCCGAGATCGCGGGCGATCATGCGGCGGGCGAGATCATCCTCCAGCGAAAAGAAAGCGATGCGCCGCGCCTTGCTGCCGGACGCGGCGCGCAATCCGGCGGCGACGAAATTCTCGAAGGCGTCGATCGTGCCGGGCGCCAGCGTTTCATTGAGGCGGGCGGCGACCAGCTCGACCGACTCCGCGGCTTGCCGCGCCAGTTGGTCCATCACCCGCCACCACCGGGCTAGCGCAGGACCGCTGCCGAAGGCGCGGACGGCGACTGGCAAGGCCTGCAACGCCGATGTAGCCGCGCGTGCGCCGGCATGACGGCAGATATCCGCGGCCATCTGCGCGGCAACGAGCAGCGGCGCGATCTCCTCGCGCGCGGCACCGCCCTTGCTCGCTTCCCAATAGGCGACCAGGCAGGCCGGGCCCGCATTGACGTTGGCGAGCTGCAGCACCGCGCCGGCCCAGGCATCGAGTTCGGTCTCATCGAAATGGTGGGAGAGGTCATCCCAGGTGGCGCGGAACAGTGGCCGAAGCGTCTCGCGCTGCCGCATCAACAGATGCAGCCGGCGCGTCGCGCTATCCTCTGCCGAAGACAACACGTGAAGCACGATCGGCTGCTTGGCCGCGTTCACGGCAGGCACGCCTGGATGGCGTCGCTGAGCGCAGCGCGGATATCAGGATTGTCGGTGATCGGCAGCACGATGCTGGACTGCACGGCGGCCTCCAGCGGCAGCCCGGCGCGGACCATTCTCCCGGCATGGATCAGCATGCGGGTGGAAGCGCCTTCGTCGAGGCCGTGTCCCTGCAAATTGCGCGAACGCTGCGCGATCGCCACCAGAATGCCGGCGAGGTCGCTGTCCGTGCCGCTCTCGCGGACGATGATCGCGGCTTCCGTCGGCGGGGGCGGATAGCCGAAATCGATCGCGACGAAGCGCTGCTTGGTCGATTCCTTCAGGTCCTTCACCGCGCTCTGGTAGCCGGGATTGTAGGAGATCGTGAGCTGGAAGTCCGGATGCGCGGACACGATCTCGTTGTGTTTCTCCAGCGGCAAAATCCGCCGTGCATCGGTCAAGGGATGGATGACGACGGTGGTGTCCTGCCGCGCCTCGACGATTTCGTCGAGATAGCAGATCGCACCGAAGCGAACCGCCAGTGTCAACGGTCCGTCGTGCCAGACTGTTCCTGTCGGTTCGAGCAGATAGCGCCCGGCAAGGTCGGCCGCGGTCATATCCTCGTGCGCCGCCACCGTGATCAGGGGCTTTCCGAGCAGCCAGGCCATATGCTCGACAAAGCGGGTCTTGCCGCAGCCGGTCGGTCCCTTGAGCATGACGGGTAGTCGTTCGGCATAGGCAGCCTTGAACGCATCGATCTCGTTGCCGAGCGGCTCGTAATAGGGCTCCGTGGCAATCCGGTAGGGGTCGAGGTTCATGAAAATCCTCCGCGCGAAAGCGAAGGACCAATGTCTCGATGCCGAGCGCCACCGTCCCTTCGCGAATGGGTGTGGCAGCCGTTGCCGGGAGCACGCTGCGGCATCGAAGCGTGCGAGGAGGCCTGTTGAAAAGCTGGCCTTGGCGCCGATTAGAGCCTGAAAGCCCCTTCAAGACAAGGTCCCCGGGCGGCCGGGCCCCGGCTGGCACGCACCTGCGCTCTATTTCCGCCTTCGCCGCGTCTCCCCCTGGCGCCTCGCCGGCTTCGGCCGCTTGCGCGCGACCGGCAATTCCGTGCCGCCATAGAGGATGTAGCGGCACATGTCATGGTAGTGGGCGGTCAGGTCTTCCGGCGCGACCGGCGGCAGGCGTTGATTGACGCCGCGCGCGCCGTTGGCGAGCGCCTGCGCCAATTGTTTGGCCGTCACACCCTTGCGAAGATGCATCAGGCCGCCGCCTTGCAGTTCGAGGATCAGCTTGGCCAGATCGGCCTCGAAGATCAGCGCGACGTCCCGGACGATATCGATGCATCGGGTGAACACTTCGGCATTCAATTCGACGACGTGTGGCGAGGCATTGGCGATGCGGCGGGTGTCGCCGTAGCGGATGTTGATAATCTCGGCCAGGATATCCAGCGCATGGTCGCCATCGGCCCAAAGTCGTCGTCCGGCTGCGAAGCTCGTGCTGAGCGCCACCTCGTTGCGGAACCGAATAACCGCCCGGAAGGCTTCGGCCTTGCTGCCGAAATAGAAATAGAGTGGCTCGCCGCGAGAAGTTGCAGGATTCGGCGAGTTTCTCCATGGTCAGCGCGCGATAGCCGTTTGCGAGAAACGTGCTTTCGAGCTGAAACAACAAATCGGGAGAGGGTCGAAGCTTCTTGCTGGCCATTCTCGGGTCTGTCCGCGCGCCTCCCGCGATGAAGGCAGCCAAGCCTGCGCTGGTTGTGTGGACGACGCCATGGCCGCCGAATTCCGGCCGGCCGGAGCGTAAGCCCAGCCAGCAACAACATTCCAATGAATGACGCAAGCGGCTTGTCGGCCTGTCGGATTTCGTGCAGTCGAACTACGGCGCGCTCACTGCGCGCCTGAACGCGACTATAATGTATGAGCTGGCCGGCTCAGGCCTGACTCTTGGGAATGTATTTGCCGACAATGCACTTGTAGCTTTGCAGCTTCCAGGACCGGTACGGACCGTTCTGAAGCCACTCGGCGATGCCCGCTTGCGCGTGAACCTGGCATTCCATCATGGTGATACTGGATTGATCGCTGTTGGTGACGACCTTCTCCAGGCAGACTTGGCCGTTGCACAGCAGGGCGACGAGGGTAACGAGCATGGAATCTCCGTCCTCAAGGAATGATTCGGCTCATTTTACCATGCAGCGTTTATGCCAAATGATGGGCAGCCTCACAGGTGGGCCCCGTGCGAATACGGGAAAAGCCGGGAATTCACAGGATTCAAGGGCGAGATCCGTCATTCTCAAGCAAGAAAATGCGGTGGACCCGATGTCGGCCGCACTTATCTCTGCCCACCAGGCTGTCCCCGGAGACAACTCCTGACGCCTATGTCTCCAGTGGCTTGCCGATCGGCAATGCCCGGATGCGCTGCCGATGGCTGCAGGAATCACGTTCATCAACGCTTGCACGAACTGCGGCACGCCGGGTTCACGGACGCCGTTCGGCGGCGTGTCGGCTTTGGCCGTCACGATGTGGACGTTGGTCACCGGCGGAGCTTCGGTTGGTTGCCGTTGATACCGTTGCGCTGCGAAACTGCATCCGTGAATAATTGCGCATGCAAGACTCCGGCTCTCGCAACGTCGAAGACAATTGAATCAAGCGCAGCCATTGCCCTCTTTTTGACGGAGTCGCGTGGCGTGATGGCGCATGCCTGACGTTGCATCGCAAGTTGAGTCCGACAAGGCAGAACGCGACGTTCTCACGGCCTGTGCAGTTCCGACGCGGCGCTTCCTCTTGGCGTCGGTGCTCGCCGCGGGCGCCGGCCTCGCCGCCGGCCGGTCCGCCAGGGCGCAGGACGATCCCGGCGGCGACGAACGCCCGCAGAAGGATGACCTCCTGGTGGTCTCCGAGGGACCGAACGCCGGACAGATCGTCAAGCCATCCGACCTGACGCTCGGTGGGCCTCCGGTACATGCGTGGCCGAAAGATCCGAAGACGGCAGTCGTCCGAGACGGTTCCCGATTGAACGAGATTATTGTCATGAGGTTCGATCCCGCCGAACTGGATGACGATACGCGGGCGCGCTCGGCCGACGGTATCGTCGCTTACTCGGCAATTTGTACCCACGCAGGATGTCCGGTCACCGCCTGGGTGAAGGGCGAGACAAGTGACAACAACGTGCTCAAATGCATGTGCCACAATTCCGAGTACGACGCGCGAGCGAGCGCTCAAGTCGTGTTCGGACCGGCGCCTCGACGCCTCGCGGCGTTGCCTTTGGCGATAAGCGGCGATTCATTGGCGGTCGCCGCGCCTTTTGCCGGAAAGGTAGGTGCCCAGCAAACAGGATGACGACGGCGGCGTCAGTTGGATATCTGCAGACCAAACAATACAAAACAGGGAGGTAGCGTCCATGACCATCAAGCAGTGCCTGCTATCAAGCGCCGTTGCGTTCACCTGCGTGATCGCGACCGCCGCAACCGCGGGGCCGATCGAGAACTACAGTCCAGTCACCGCAAGCCGCCTCGAAAATCCCGAACCCGGTAACTGGATGCTCTACCGCCGGACTTACGACGGGCAGGGCTACAGCCCGCTGGACCAGATCAATACGTCCAACGTCAAGAACCTGACGCCGGTCTGGACCTTCTCCACCGGCGTCGTGGAAGGCCACGAGGCGCCGCCGATCGTAAATAATGGCGTCATGTTCGTCGCGACGCCGATGGGGCAGGTCATCGCGCTGAATGCGAAGACCGGCGACGAGTATTGGCGCTACAAGCGCCAGCTTCCCGACGATCTCTTCCAGTTGCATCCGACCAGCCGCGGCGTCGGCTTGTGGCAGGACAAGCTCTATCTCGCGACGACGGATGACCATGTCGTGGCGCTCGACGCCAAGACCGGCAAGGTCCTCTGGGACACCAAGGTGCAGGACTACAAGAAAGGCCAGTATCTGACCTTGATGCCGCTGGTCGTCGATGGAAAGGTCATTGTCGGTGGCTCGGGCGGCGAGTTCGGCGTCCGCGGCTATGTGGTCGCGTTCGATGCCAATGACGGCAAGGAACTGTGGCGGACCTTCACCATTCCCGGCGAAGGTGAGCCGGGCCACGACACCTGGCAAGGCGACGACTGGAAATCCGGCGGAGGCTCGGCCTGGATGACCGGCAATTACGATAAGGACACCAAGACGATCTATTGGGGCGTCGGCAACGCGGCGCCCTGGCCCGGCGCGACCCATCCGGGCGACAATCTCTATACCAGCTCGGTGCTCGGACTCGATCCCGACACCGGCAAGATCAAGGCCTTTCACCAATACCATCAAAATGATTCATGGGATTGGGACGAGGTCGAAGCGCCGATGCTGATCGACATGCAGCGCGACGGCCGATCGTTCAAGAGCCTGGTTCATCCTGGACGCGACGCGATCTTCTGGGTGCTGGAACGACAGCCAAACCGCATCAACTATGTCGCGGGCTGGCCCTTCGTTTACACCGACGTCTGGAAGGGCATCGAGCCGGAAACCGGCAGGCCGATCGTCGATCCCGCCCACAAGCCGGGGATCGGCAAGCGGGTCGAGTTCTGTCCGTCGCTGTGGGGCGGCAAGGATTGGCCGTCGGCGGCATACAGCCAGAACACCAAGCTGGTCTACGTTCCCGCCAACGAGAATTTCTGTGGCGGGTTCACCGGCGAGAAGGTGCCGCTCAAGCCGGGCGAGCTTTGGCTCGGAACCAAGCCCGAAGACATCGGGCTGACGCCGCGCCCCGGCGCCGATCATTTCGGCGAGCTGCAGGCATGGGATCCGGCGACCGGCAAGAAGGTCTGGTCGCACAACTTCAAGACATCGCAGCTGTTCGGCTCGGTGACCGCGACCGCCGGTGACCTCGTCCTCGCCGGCGGCACCAATGATCGCATGTTCCGCGCCTTCAATGCCAAGACCGGCGAGCTGCTTTGGGAGCAGAAGACCAATTCCGGAATCATGGGCATGCCGATGTCCTACGAGGTCGACGGCACGCAATACATCGCCATACAATCGGGCTGGGGCGTCGATGCGCAGCGTATCCAGGATGCGCTGGCCGGCAAGACGCCCGGATTCGAGAACAACGTGCCGCAGGGCGGCGTGGTCTGGGTCTTCGCGCTCAAGAAATAGCGGCGCGTCGCTCATTGACGGAAAGCAAAGAATGCGGCGGACATGATGTCCGCCGCATTCATTTTTGCTGTCGCAAGATGCCTTTGGGGCGAACCTCGGACGTTCAAGTCTCCAACTGCTTGCCGATCGGCAAGGCCCGGATGCGCTTGCCGGTGGCGGCGAAGATCGCATTCATCAGCGCCGGTGCAAACGGCGGCAGGCCGGGCTCGCCGGCGCCGCTTGGCGGCGTGTCGGCGGCGGGCGGCACGATGTGGACGTGGGTGATCAGCGGTGCTTCGTCCATCCGGACCACCGGGAAGTCGTCGAAGTTCTTCTGCTTCACCTTGCCGTCCTTGAAGCTGATCTCGCCATATTTGGCGAGGCTCAGCCCCATGATCGCGGTGCCTTCGATTTGCGACTGGATGCGCTCCGGATTGATATAGGTGCCGCAATCGATCGCGGTATCGACCCTCGGCACCGTGAGCTTGCCCTTATCGTCGACAGCCACCTCGACGATGGTCGCGATATAGCTGACGAAGCTGCGGTGGACCGCGATGCCAAGGCCGTGGCCCTTTGGCACCTTCCGTCCCCATTCGCCTTTCTCCGCGACCAGCTCGACGACACGCCGCAAGCGCGCGGTGTCGATCGGATAGCTGTCATAGGGCTCCCCGTTATTCCAGTAGTCCTTGACCGAGTCGAGCTTCAGGATCCGCGGCGATCCGATCAGCTCGAGCAACATGTCCTTCTGGTCGCGGCCCGTCGCATGCGCGAGCTCGCCGACCATCGACTGGACGGCGAAGGCGCGCGGGATGTTCGAGACGGAACGGAACCAGCCGATACGCGTGTGGGCGACCGCTTCCGGATTCTCGCACTGAACGTTCGCGATCTCGAACGGCATGTCGACGAATCCCATGGCGAGCTCGAGGCCGAGCTGGTTCACGGCCCCGGCTCCGAAGGTCGAACCGATGCTGGGCGCGGCGCTGCGATGCCGCCACGCGATCACCTTGCCGCTCTTGTCGAGGCCGGCCTCGATCCGCTCCACCGAAACCGTGTGGAGGAAATCGTGCCGGACATCGTCCTCGCGCGTCCACTGTACCTTCACCGGCGCGCCGAGCTCTTTCGAGAGGAGTGCTGCCTCCAGCGCAAAGTCGCATTTCGACTTGCGCCCGAAGCCGCCGCCGAGCAGCGTGACATTGACGGTCACATTGTCCTCGGTAATACCGAGTGTCTTGGCGACGTCCTCGCGGGTTCCGCCCGGGCTTTGCACCGGCGCCCAGATCGCGGCCTTGCCGTCCTTGACATCGGCGACCGCAACCGGCGGCTCCATGCTGACATGGGCCAGATGCGGCGCGTAATATTCGCCGACGATCACCTTGTCGGCGCTCTTCAACGCACTCTCGACGTCGCCTTCCTTGCGTACGACGAGGCCGGGCTTGCGGGTCGCTTCCTCGAGCTCGGCCCGGTAGGCGACCGAGTCGTACTTGGCGTTGGCGCCGTCGTCCCACACGATCTTCAAGGCGTCGCGGCCCTTGATCGCCGCGCCGGTATTGCGCGCGATCACGGCAACGCCGCCGAGCGGCTGGAATTTGGAAGGCCACGGCCAACCCTTGACCTCCATCACCTTCTCGACGCCCGAAATCTTCAGCGCATCGGCGCCGTCAAACGACACGAGCTTGCCGCCGGTGACCGGGGGACGCGCGATGACGGCGTATTTCATGCCGGGCAGGCGGACGTCGGCGCCATATTGCGCCGTGCCCGTGGTGATGTCGCGGAGATCGACGATGCTGATCTCGCCCTTGCCGAGATAGCGGAAGTCCTTCGGGTCCTTGAGCTTCACGCTGCCGATGGCCGGCACGGGTTCCTTCGCGGCGTCGGCGGCAAGCTCGCCGAAGCCGATGCGGCGTCCGCTCGCAGCGTGGACCACCTCGTGATTGGCGGCCTTCACCTCGGCTACCGGCACGCCCCAGCGCTTGGCGGCCGCGCCTTCGAGCATCGCACGGGCGGAGGCGCCGATCTGGCGCATCGGGATCAGATAGTGTCGCGTGCTACGCGATCCGTCGGTGTCCTGGTTGCCGAACTTGACTTCGTCGCCATGGGCCTGCTGCACCTTCACGCGTTTCCAGTCGGCTTCCATCTCCTCGGCGACGATCAGCGGCAGGCTCGTGCGCACGCCCGTTCCCATTTCGGAGCGGTGCGCCACGATGGTGACGGTGCCGTCCGTCGCGATCGCGACGAAGACGCGCGGATCGACCACGACGCCGTGCGGCATCTGGCCGGCGCCGGTCTCGTAGGCGAAGGCCGGGCGTGACAGCACGGGTCCGGCGAGCACGAAGCTTCCGGCGATGCCGAGGCCTTTCAGGATGTTGCGGCGCGAGACGTTCTCGACCTTGACGAGGTGCCGTTCAAAGCCGCGGAGCTTGTCCGGATTTGCGATGATGTTCATGGTCACACTCCCGTCGAGGCGAGATGCACGGCGTTTTCGATGCGCTGGTAACAGCCGCAGCGGCAGATGTTGCCTGCCATCGCTTCGCGTATCTGGTCATGGGAGGGTTTTGGATTTTCCGCCAGCAGGGCGGCGGCCTGCATGATCTGTCCGGCCTGGCAAAAGCCGCATTGCGGAACATTGACCTGCCGCCAGGCTTTTTGAACGGCGTGATCGCCGGTGGGGTGGAGACCTTCGATGGTAGTAATCTGCCGGCCGGCGGCGTCGGAGACGGAGGTGATGCAGGCGCGCACGGCCTCCTTGTCCATGATGACGGTGCACGCGCCGCACAAGGCTACGCCGCAGCCGAATTTGGTGCCGGTTAGTCCCGCTTCGTCGCGGAGAAACCAGAGCAACGGGAGGTCCGGATCGCCGTCCCAGGTCTGCTCTTTACCGTTGATGTTCAGCTTGATCATGATCGTTTCCTCGCTCTTTTTAAGCTGTTGATGTCCTCTCGGGTGCAAGCCAGAACATATTTCTCATTGCTCGCATCCATCGCTTGGCCGCGTCGATCGCGCTGCGCAAGGCGGACAGACTTCATTGCACGACCTGTGATGGTTCGGCCTTCCCCCCTTGAGTTAAATCGCGTGAGTGATCGAATGTTATCAGAAGCGCCGGCAAAGATGCTTCACAGAGGAGTGTTCTGCACTCTACGTTTGGCAAAAGGAGGGCCGCGCCGGGAAACACGCACGAGGACCTCAGTGCACGCCAGGTAGATAGGTAGGACGAGTTAGCGTGCGATCTTGACCCGCGATGCGGCGGAAAAACTCCGCCGGACATCATGGTTTCATGCGACACCGGGCAATCCGCGCGGAATCGGAATGCCGCGCGTCTCGCTCTTATTTCGCAGCCGATGCCGTTCTGCTCAGGCAGCCCTCTCAAGCAGCCTTGGATTTTCAGGCAGCCTTGGATATTCAGGCAGCCTTGGATTTCGCCACATGTGTGGCGATGGCATCCATCAGCGCCGGAGACAGGCAGTCATAAGGCTCGAGGCCCAGCTCTTTCAGCCGGCCGCGGATTGCGTCCATCTGTTCCGGCTTGACGCCCAACTCGATCACCGAGGAGACGAACGCTGCAAACCCCGGTGCCGCCGATCCGGATTCCTGGAACAGCTCCGGATGGACGAAGTCGAGGCCGTAGAACGGATGACCCTTGTTCTCGATTCGGCCATACATATGCGCGCCGCAGGCCTTGCAGGCATAGCGCTGGATCACCGCCGACGGATCGACGATCTGCAGCTTGTCGCCATTTTCAAGCACGGTCACATTCTGCCGGGGGACCACGGCGACCACCGAGAAGGTCGCGCCTTCGGGCTTCCAGCACTTGGTGCAGCCGCAGGCATGATTATGTGCGACATCGCCTTTGATGCCGATCTTGACCGGCTTGTCCTTGCATTTGCAGACCAGGGTTCCGCCGCCGAAGCTGCCCGAGCCCTTCTTCACGCCGTTGTCGATCGATGGGTGGATTTGAACGTTCATGGGCCTATCCTCCTTGAGTTTGATGTTCTGACTAGTAGACGACGACCGAGCGGATCGACTTGCCTTCATGCATCAGGTCGAAACCCTTGTTGATCTCCTCGAGCTTGAGCACGTGGGTGATCATCGGATCGATCTGAATCTTCTTGTCCATGTACCAGTCGACGATCTTCGGTACGTCGGTACGGCCGCGGGCACCGCCGAAGGCCGTGCCTTTCCAGACGCGGCCGGTGACGAGCTGGAACGGCCTCGTCGCGATTTCCTTGCCGGCTTCGGCTACCCCGATCACGACGGAGACGCCCCAGCCGCGGTGGCAGGCTTCCAGCGCCTGGCGCATCACGGTGGTGTTGCCGGTGCAGTCGAAGGTGAAATCGGCGCCGCCATCGGTCAGGGTGACGAGGTGCGCGACGATGTCGCCAGAGACCTTCTTCGGATTGACGAAGTCGGTCATGCCGAACTTGCGGCCCCATTCGTCCTTCGAATCGTTGATATCGACGCCGATGATCTTGTTGGCGCCGACCATCCTGGCGCCCTGGATGACGTTGAGTCCGATACCGCCGAGCCCGAATACGACGACATTAGCGCCCGGCGTGACCTTGGCCGTGTTGACCACCGCACCGACGCCGGTCGTGACGCCGCAGCCGATATAGCAACTCTTGTCGAAGGGAGCGTCTTGGCGGATCTTCGCCACCGCGATCTCCGGCAGCACCGTGAAGTTCGAGAACGTCGAGCATCCCATATAGTGATAAATGGTCTTACCCTTATGGCTGAAGCGCGACGTCCCGTCCGGCATCAGGCCTTTGCCCTGGGTGGCGCGGATCGCCGTGCAGAGATTGGTCTTCTGGCTGAGACAGCTTTTGCACTGGCGGCATTCGGGCGTGTAGAGCGGGATCACATGGTCGCCGGGCTTCACGGACGTGACGCCGGGGCCGACCTCGCGAACGATACCCGCGCCCTCATGGCCGAGGATGGAAGGAAAAATGCCCTCGCTGTCGAGACCGTCGAGCGTGTAGGCGTCGGTATGGCAGATGCCGGTCGCCTTGATCTCGACCAGTACTTCGCCTGCCTTCGGCCCTTCCAGGTCGAGCTCGACGATTTCCAGTGGTTTCTTTGCCTCGAAGGCGACGGCGGCGCGTGTCTTCATCTTTTAGTCCTGTTTCGCTTACTCGGCTTGCGCTCGTTCGATGTCTTAGTGCCCCATGCAGGATTTTTCCGCATCGGTATAGGCCTTTGATTTCTCCTCGTGCTTCGCCGGGCGCACGCGTCCCAGCGCGTCATTGGCCCGGGCGCGCAGATAGACGTAGAGGTCGTCCATGTAGCAGGCGACGTTCGGATTATCGCCGAAGGCCGGCATCACGTTCTCCTGGGACGTGGTGACGTTCTTGCGGCCGCTCGCGACGGTGGCGATGAAATCGCCGTAACTCATCGTCCTCAGCAAATCCTTCAGCGCCGGCGCGTAGCTCGATCCCATTCCGTCAGGCCCGTGGCAGACATGGCACTCGGAGTGATAGCGGCGGTATCCGGAATAGGCGTACCAATCGACCGTGCCATCGGCCTGGATCTTGTAGGTCGGGTTACCCTCCTTATCGAGGTATTTCCCGTCTTCGGATTTGACCGCGGCCGGATCGCCCGAGCCGTCGGCGAAGGCAATTCCACCGGCAGCGACCAGAATCGCCGCTGCAGCCAATAAACAAATAATACGCAAGAGCTTATCCTCGACCGTCGATGCCACATCACCCGGCGCGTGGGATCAATCCACGCGCCGGAATGAGGTCGTCAGCTTACTGCTGCGGCAGCGCGAACACGGTCAGTGCTCCGCCGAGGGCGGTGTAGTTGGTCAGCGCTGCGTAGCCACCGACGGCACCGAGACCTGCAGTCGGATCGGTGAGGCCGGCCGCGAGGCCGATACCTGCCCAACCGCCGACACCGGACAGCACGGCAATGTACTGCTTGCCGGCGTGCTCGTAGGTCGTGACGTTGCCGATGATGCCGGACGGGGTCTTGAACTTGTACAGTTCCTTGCCCGTCTTGGCATCGACAGCCTTCAGGTAACCTTCCAGCGTGCCGTAGAACACCACGCCGCCTGCGGTCGCGAGGGCGCCCGACCAGACCGAGAACTGCTCCTTGTTCGACCAGA
Source organism: uncultured Alphaproteobacteria bacterium (assembly GCA_963831505.1). Classification (GTDB taxonomy): domain Bacteria; phylum Pseudomonadota; class Alphaproteobacteria; order Rhizobiales; family Xanthobacteraceae; genus Bradyrhizobium. The sequence continues at coordinate 338,390 of CAWHQY010000017.1, forward strand.
CGATCTTGCCCGTCTTGCCGTCCCAGGCGATGAAGTTGCCCATGTGGGTCTCACCCGGAGGCGGATACATCGACAGTGTCGCGCCCACATAGGGCTGACCTGCGGTGTAGCTCACCTTGAACGGTTCGTAGTCCATGCACACGTGGTTGGTGGGAACGTAGAACAACTGTGTGTCGGGCGAGTAGGCTGCAGGCTGCTCGTCCTTGGAGCCGAGCGCGGCCGGGCAGATACCCTTGTTGTTGTGGTCCTCACCCTGCTTGTCGGTCGAATATTCGTCGAGCACCTTCGGCCGGCCGTAGGTCGGCGAGTTCTTGTTCATGTCGACGCCGGAGGTCCAGTTGACCTTCGGATCGTACTTCTGCGCGACCAGCAGTTCGCCGTCGGCGCGATCGAGCGTGTAGCCGAGACCGTTGCGGTCGAAATGGGTCAAGAGCTTGCGCGGTTTGCCGTCGATCGACTGATCGGTGAGGATCATCTCGTTGACGCCGTCATAGTCCCACTCGTCGTGGGGCGTCATCTGGTAGACCCACTTTGCCATGCCGGTGTCGGGGTTGCGCGCGAAGATGGTCATCGACCATTTGTTGTCGCCCGGCCGCTGCTCGGGTTCCAGGTCGAGGGGTTACCCGAACCGTAATAGACCAGGTTCAATGACGGGTCGTAGGCGAGCCAGCCCCATGTGCAGCCGCCGCCGATCTTCCACTGATCGCCTTCCCAGGTCTTCGTGCTCGAGTCCTTGCCGATCGGTTCGCCGAGAGCCGTGGTCTTGTCGGCGTCGACCAGGATCTGGTCATCCGGCCCTTCCGAATAGGCCTTCCAAGCCTGCTTGCCGTCCTTGATGTTGTAGGCGGTCAAGCTGCACTGGACGCCAAACTCGCCGCCGGAGGTGCCGACCAGGACCTTGTCCTTGACGACCATCGGCGCAGAAGTGCCGGTCTGTCCCTTGCTGGGATCGCCGTTGACCGCAGTCCACTCGACACTGCCGTTCTTGGAGTTGAGCGCGACCAGCTTGTCGTCGGCCTGGTGCAGGAAAATCTTGCCATCGGCATAGGCCACGCCGCGGTTCACCGTGTCGCAGCACATCACGGGGATGACGTTCGGATCCTGCTTCGGTTCGTAGGCCCAGATGATCTTGTTCTCATTGGCAAGGTCAAGAGCGTAGACCTTGTTGGGGAAGGGGG